>NZ_JBIOOM010000003.1:0-62418 GCF_051712205.1 Enterococcus sp. DIV1375a | reverse complement strand
CAGGTTGCTCAGGGGTAGTTACTTCACTCGTGGTAGGTGCAGTTTCTGGTGTCTCTTGTTCTGGCACTTCAGGTGGGGTTGGCAATTGATTAAAGTCTGCTAATACTTCTTCTACCTTCTGATTTTGATTAGTTGTTTCTTCTACTAACTGATTAATAGAGTCTTGGGCTTGCGTTAATTTTTCTTCCGTTGTTGCTTGATTAGCTTCTTCAAACCCAGCTTCCACTTTTTCTATTGTTGTTCCTATCGTATTCGCTGTTTCTTGTGTTTGAGATAATTCTGGTTGTACCTGTTCTGCTACTTCAGGTGTTTCTTTCACTTCATTTACAGTTGTTTGAATCGTAGAAACAGCTGTTTCCGCTTGTGGTTTATGCGTTTCTTCATATTGTTGTTTCATTGTATCTAATGATTGATTTACTTCTTGTGCTTCTGAAACAACTGTTTGTACAGCTTCTGTTGACTGTGTTGCTTTTTTCTGTGCTTCTTGAATTTCAGTTACTTTTGCTTGTAACTTCGCATAAGTTTCTTGATAGATTGTTAGATTAATAGGCGGAATTTCGTTATTTTCATTTAACAACTGTTTAATTTGAGCCGATAATTCATTGTATTCTGCTACTAATCGATTTACTTCAGCTAAATGTTCTGTTGCTTCATTTACATTTGCTTGTGTTTTTTCTGTTACTTGATTCAATTGGTTTAATTTGTCTTGTACTTGTTGTAACTGTTGATTAATTGCTTGAGCTTGCGTATTTGCTGTTTGTAACTTATCTTTTGCGGAAGAAACCAACTCATCTAAAGAAGGTCCTGTTGGCTCTTCTGGTAATACTGGTTGCTCTGGTTCACTTGGAATATTTTGGTCAGGCGGTGTTGGTATAGACGGTTGATTATCTGGCAATACAGGTTCATTTGGTAAAATTGGTTTTTCTGGTAATACTGGTTGTTCCAATTCTTCGGAGCCTTCAGGCTTTTCTACATTCGGTTTATTAGTCGGTTTTTCTGTTAAAGAAACAGCTGGTTTCTCCTCTTTAGAGAATACTAAAGGAACGACTTCTTGTTCTTTTTTCCTGGTTGCTTCTTTCTCATTTTGTACAGAAATCGCTTTTTCTAACTGATTCAGTAATTCAACTTTTGCTTTTAATGGATTAGCTACTACCAACGGAGCTTCATCCTTAACTAATGCCAGTGGATCGTCTGTTTTGGTTGATTTTTTAGAAGCTTCTTTCTTCTGACTTTTTTCCACTTGTTTTTCCCAAGGCGCTTTTTTCGTGTCTGCAGACGGTTTTTCTTTGCGTTCTTGGATTGTTTCTGTGCCATTTGCTTTATGCACTGGCTCAGGTTCATTGTTTAACATAGCAAATGCTGCACCACAGCCTAACAAAGCGACTGCACATACACTAACAATTCCATACTTCATTTTTTTCTCATTGTTTACATTTACTTCTTTTGACATAGTTTTTCCTCCAATAAAAAAACGACAATCATTTAATGATTATCGTTTTACGTAGTATTTTATATTCTTTAACGTTCTAAGCCTCTAGAACGTCCTTTATTCATTACTTTATCTAATTTTTTAGTTAACTCATGGTTCTTTTGTTGCAACTGTTGATTCTTCTCAGTCAATTCTTCGTTTTTACGTATCAATTCTTCTCTTTCAGAAGCAAGTTTAGCATTCAAACGATTTGTTTCTTTGACTTCTTCAAAAATCCCTTGAATATGTTCCAACGAGTCTTGAATATCTTGTTGACTATAACTCAATAAACTTAATTTCTGTTTTTCTTTTTCTTGTTGTTCTAAAAGAAGTTTCCAAACATTATTAGTATCTTTTTCTATGCCTAGTAACCCTTTAGATAACATGAATATGTTTTCTTTTAAATCTTGAAAATAAGATTCTCTCTTTTCTCTTGCATTTCTAAGACTTTTTTTAATTTCTGATTGGCCATTTTGTAAATATCGATGATCATCTGATAATGATTTTGTATCTCTTGAAACTTTTACAAATAACCATACTAAGGTTACTATTGCAGAACCAATTCCTGTAAGCTGCATCCAATCCATTAAATTCAATCCTTCCACCTTTATTCACCTCTAATTTTAGCAAAAATATTTTTTGGATTCTAGATAAAAAAAGAAACTACTTTTTAAAAGAACTCCACAATATGTATAGAGGATACCTATCATTTTTACTCAAAGATTGACTCTTCCCCTATTTGTTGTAAATTCTTTTTCCATTCATCATAATTTTGTTGGGCTTCTTTTCGCTCAGCTTCTGACAACTTTTTATTTTCTTTATCTTCTGCATATTTATTCATTAAATTTAATATACTTTTTACTACTGAAATATCGTCTGATAGCTGTTTATTTGCTATTTCTTTATTGATTTTTTCAGCGGTTGAAACATTTCCTTCTCGCAAAGCCTTATATGCCTGAGTTAGTTCATATGCTTCAATTTGTTGGGTGAGTGTTTCATTTTTGATTGCTTCATTGATTAATTTAGCTTCTTCCAACTTGCCTTGCTTTAAAAAAGCATAACCTTTCATTGCCAAAACGTCTTTTTCTTGTGGTAACTCTTTAAGAGTTGTCACTTTTTCCCAGTCTTTTCGATAAAAAGAAAGATAAAATTGAGCCAAGTTATCAGTGGCTTGTTTCGCTACTTCTTCCAGCCCCTTCTCATTTCCTTCTTGATACAACTGCTCAATCAACGTTTGTTCTTTTTCAGGATACTTTTGTAAAAGCTGTTGATAGTTTCCTTCCTGAAATAATTGTTCATAACTAGTGTCTTTCTTTGCTACACTCGTATCATTTTTCAAGAAAAAGAAGGCACTTAATCCTATACAGCTAAAAATAAGCACTCCAATGCCTATTTTTTTCCATGAAACAAAAAAAGAAGGAAGAGAAACCTTAGAAAGACGTGGAACACGTCTTTCTGGTTTCTTTTTCTGAATCATTACTTTTTCAGACTTCTCTTTCTTTTTTTCTAAAAATTTCTGTTTCACAGAAAGCGGTGGTGTCTCTTGAACCGTTGTAAAAGAAAGTTTTTCCAATAATGATTCTGCTTGTTCTGCAGACATTTTCTTTTGTTTTATCACTTGATTCAACTTTTTACGAATATCTTCTTCAAACGCATATTCCTCAGACATTTTTGTAAATGTCCCTTTGTAAAACGGCTCTCCAGATACTTCCAATAATTGAAACGTCACAGTTTCTCCTTTTTCCATATACTGGGTAATTTCTAAAAAATCACTAAAAAGCAATAATTCTAAGGGAGGCTGCTTTGCTAAAATTTCAACATTTGATGTTAAAATTTCTACTTCTACTGCCATTTCTTTTACCCTCCTAGCCAGCCCCAGATAGTATCTTTAATCCAGCTGAAATTAATAATAATGGCTGCACCTAGAAAGGCACCAAAGGCAAATCTTTTGGCCCATTGTGAAAGTTCTAATCCTAAGAAACGACAACCACCATAAATTAAAACTGCAATACCTAAGGCTGGATTGGCAAATTTTCTAAAATTAGAACCTAAACCCGTTTCTACTCCTTTTAATGTTTGTTCTACGTCTGCAAAAGCAGGCATCATTGTATTTACTTCAATCCAACCTAAAGCTAAAATCATTTGTAACACACTCGTCCAACGTGTCCACTTTTCTTTTACTTTATTCACCATTAGAATTTCCTCCATACATTTGATGTGGTTTTTGCTGATTCTCACGCTTTTTTCGTTCCAATTCTTTTTTCAATAATTGATCAATCACATCAGCTTGTTCATTCAAATATTTCTGATGTTGTTCATTTAGCCATTCTTCATAAGATTGGCCATTTAGAGCCATTAACGATTGCGCACGTTTTTTTATGACTCCATCAATTTTTACTGCCATATACTTGCCTCCTATTTTTTTATGTGTTTAATACACGACCTGACGTTCTTTCGGTACGACTAATTCAAATGGAATTTCTAATTTTGCCAACCGTTCTCGTTCATTTGAAAATAAACAAGTAGGAACGCGCTTAACAAATTTTTTGGTAATTCCGTAATTTTCATAGACATAGCCAAGCACTTCCATTTGGTCACCATTGACTTCTGGTTGTTTAATGGCAAGAAAATAATCAAAATGAAATAAACATTGTATCGGTGTTTCAAGCCCAATGTCTATTTCACTGCTTAACGTCCACAAGCTGCTTTTTTCCTCTTCAGCAGTTTCTAACGAAGAATAAGTTTTAATCCATGCTTTTCTAGCTGACAACCATTTATACCCTCGTTTTCGTAATGCTCCTTTAAGAGAAAAACTATTTCTAACTACCACACAAAGTAAGTCTTCTGTCTCTTTTTCTGACCATGTAGAAATTTCTCCATACACCGCCATTTCGTCATCTAACATTCCTGTATCAACCATCGTTTCTAATTCTTTCTTACTAATTTTTCCTTGATTGATTAATTCTGTTAGTAATTCTTTGCAGATACTTACTTCTGATTCTTCTGTGTCAAATAATTCTTGATTAACCACAACAATATGTTGAGCTAAAAGCTTTATGACATTTAAAGCAATTACTTCTGGAGGCCGTAACAAGTTACTTACCTCAATCACTCGTTCAACTGAATGATAAGTGCCTGTTACACGCTTTCGCTCTTTTGGTAAAATACGTATAAAAAAGTTTTTGTACGCATCTGCATCAAGATAAACTTGATCTAACAAATGTAGTAACCATTTTTTTATAGCTAGTTCTTTTTCGTTCATTTTCACCTCACCCCCTTTCAAAGCAACAAAAAAGCAAGTAAAAACTACTTGCTTCAAAAATTGCTTTATGTTATATAATAAATAGAAGGACAATACTCCTTTAATAATCCCTGTGACTAAGTCACAAAACAAAAAATACTCCTTTGGTGTCCAGTAGTTGCGGTACTGGACATTCTTTTTTTCTTGAAAAAAAAAGACAGCATTTGTGGTATAAAAAAACAAAAAACAGTGTTATTTTCTGTTCTTTGTCACACTCAAGCGTCCGTTAGCGGATACTAACGGGCGTTTCTTTCTGGATCAATAGTCTACCAATAACATTGTCCAAAAACAGTCAATCAGTGGTCGATTGACTGTTTTTATCATAAAATTGACATCCTTTTCATTTGTTTTATAATGAAAGGTGTATTAAACACTCCATCACAATCTATCTTGAAAGGCTTCGCATATTTTATCGAGCCTTTTTATTTTTTATTGAAAAAGTTCTTTGGCTGTGATATAAAATAAAGAAGCGAGTAACTCAAACATAGTGCAAATCCTGAGTAAATTCGACGCATTGAATTTACGACTGCCAGTCTAAAAGACTGGTATTTTTTTATTGAATTTTTTTGAAGAATATGCTATATAAATAACATATACCTCAAAAAAATTAGATAATGTTTTCTAAACCGCTGTTGAAGCAATCAGTCATGATTGCTTCTCTTTTTTTTATTTCCTTTACTCAGAAGCTTCTTGTTCTAGAAACTATTAGCTTTCCACTTTTTAACTGTCTCTTTACTTTTCATCCTCGTTCACCAGATTCTTCTAAAGTGACTGATGAATCAGTCTCAAGCACACATTCTTGCACAGATAAACTTTTCGGTTCGATAATTGACCACTTCAATTTCACAATAACAAATGTTTCTTTTAGATATTTTCCTATATGAATATGAGAAGATTGTCCTTCTATATAGGCAGGCTGGGTTTCAAGCTCATGTTCAACTTTTTTTAAACCAACTGGAACAAAAAGCTGCTTAGCATAATCCGATAAAATAACTTGATCTTGAATACGTTTAGGAATAGAACTAGCCTCTCTTTTTTCTCTATAATCTGTAATAACAGCTAAATGGTTCCTTGCTCTTTTCCAAAAAAGATAAATTGCAAGGCTACTTAAAAGAAACGTTACTAAATTGGAAAGGAAGGTAACATCAAATTCCCTTGGAATATCATCCAACGTTTGGATATTTGAAATTTGTCCTTGCCAAGCGGAATAAACTCTCAATACACAACTATAGACAATGAAGTATTTTACGAAACGACATAGTGGTTCCCTTCTATATCTATATCTTGATTTAGACATTATATCCATTCCCCATGCTACAAATTGAACAAGAATCAACAAAAGTAAAACTTTACTTAGCGTTTCTGCTACGCTTGTAAACAGCTGTTGTTTAGATAATCCAAGACTTTTGTCTAATTCAAAAAAAAGTAGACTAAAATTCAAAGCATACAATAGATAAACTATCATCGCACGATATCTAATAAAATAAATAAGATTCATCAATTGCACGCGATAAAACGCAGAACTTGTTAGGGTTGCTTTACATTTATTTTTTGTTTCTTTCATTTCCCTTTTTAACTCGTTGAACATTTTTTTAACATCATTTTTCATTTGTTAGCCTTCTTCCTTTATACTTTCTACCTACGTTAATTCTACACACTTAATAAGCTCTAACATATCCTTCGGTGCATAAATCACATAAATTGTTCTTGATATACCAAACTTTTTACGTTTTTCTTCTAATACCTTATCTTTAAATTTCGCTTCCTTCACTTCAATAAATGGCTGCTTTTCTTCCGTTGCTTTATAAAAAACATTGTTTTTCTTTTTATCAACCTTTATCGTATCTGACAAATGATGTTTTACTAATCCAAAATCAGATTTCGTAAAATAATATAAATCACTACTTGTTTGAGTTTCTCCATTTTTTGTTACTCCTGAACTAAATATGAAAAAATTTCCTAATAATAAAGGAGAATTCCCTTTCGACCCAAAGATATTTAGTTCTTTATCAACTGATGACAATTCCTCAAATTCTTCTTTTTTCACAAGTTCATAGTTCACTGCTGTATCAGCATAAATCTTTTCCTCCAACTTATTTGATTCTATCTTTATGTAACCAAACACTACATATAAAAAAATAACTGAAGTTAGAATAACAAATAAAACTACGGCTTTTGTATTCACCATTTTTCAAAATCCTTTCTCGTATAAACAAAAGAAAAGCAGACACATTGTCTGCTTTTCTTGTTTTTTTATTTGGGCATGATATAACTCAACATACTTGTTTGAGTTGCTGCAATTGTACGAGTAGATACGACGTTTAAGCCTTGTACATTCATTTCTGAAATGTAAATTGAACCGTCTTGATTCACTTTTTCGACGAATGCCACATGCCCATACACTGGATCTGCACCTAACACGCCCGCAGGGAAGGAAACGGCTGTTCCTGCTTGTGGTGTGCGGCTTACTTCATATCCTCGGGCTTGTCCTGTCACGCCCCAGTCTTTTCCATTTCCCATAGTTAAATCAATGTGTTTGCCTAATTGCGTGATTCGATTATAGACATATTGCGTACAATTTCCCCACGCATAGCTGTTTGCCGTATCATAGTTTTCCCCGTTATACGCTGGAAAATCAGATTCTGTCATTTCTACTGTCGCTTTCGGATGATCATACATGGTTAAGTCGTAGGTTTCAATTAAGCCGTTTAATTTCTGATTGTATTGACTATCTGTCGCATAACGTCCTGTCAAATACCGAGTGGCTTCTTGATAGGTTTTCGCTTTACTTTTCCAGACGCCTTCATAAAAAGAAGCATTCCCTGCCAACCCTTCTTTTAAGAGTTTCGCATAGTCTTTCAGGCTCTCTTCATAGCTCTGATATTGTCTAAAGGTTGCTTGGGTAGTATAAAGTGTTCCATTGCCTAAATCCTCTTGTGTCGCAAAAGAGACCCCTTTTCCGTTATGTGTGCCTTTAATGCCAAACAAATTATAATTTGGTGCTTTTGATAGTAAACTTTGACCACTAGCAGATTCTAAAATCGCTTGGGCAATCATAACAGATGCATACAAATCATTTTCTTGCCCCACTTTTCTAGCTGCTTCTCCAATTTTTTGAATAAATTGTTCCACACTTTCATTTCGTTCAAAATGAACCATCCCATCAGAAGAAACCGTACTTTCTGGCACTAACTCTTGAATCGGTGCTGACGGTGCTTGATGATAATCTTTGACTTCGTCTACAACAGGTGCTGCTATTCCTTGATTTGTTGTGCTTGTTTCTGTATTAGTAGAAACACCAGATTGAGTGGACACATTTGGCTGATTCGTCGGCGTTTCTGTCGGCTTTTGTGGTGTTTGTGTCGTTGTAGAATCCGTTGGCTTAGACTCTTCCACAGGCTGATTTTCTTCTGGTTTTTGTTCGGGTTCTACGGGTGTGGTTTCTGGTTTGCTTGAATCTGGCACCGTAGGTGTTTCTGGTTCCACTGGTTGCTCAGGTGTAGTTGGTTGTTCTTCCGTGGAAGAATCTGTTGGTGGTGCTTCTGGCGTTGTTTCTGGTGTAGAATCAACGGTTTCTTCTGTTTGTCCTCCATTACTTCCTTCTTGAACCGTCGCAGATTCTGAAGAAAGTGTCGGCGACGTAGGTTCTTCATTTGCAAAAACTGCTGGTGTATAGCCAAATACTTGACTAACAACTAATAATGCAGACAATAGTTTACTTGTTTTCTTCATGCTTTTTCCTCCATTTATTTCAATTTTTTCTTACCAAATAGAAGTATATACAACTGTTTGTGAAAGCTTTTTTAATGCATTGTAAAAAATTTTTTAATTTTTTGCTTTTAGGTGCCACTTGTTTAGTTTTCGTTTCTTTATTTTAGAAGATTTTGGCACGTCAAATCCAAACAAATCTTTCCAAACACCATGACTTCCTTGTACAATCGGTATCGGCAAACACTTGCCTGAATGTATCAAAAGTATCTGGGTGTATGCCCTTAACTGATCTGGCTTCAACAAGCCGTTCTTCTGAAATTCCAACACTTTATTCGGTAAAAGTGAAATCCGAATAAGATAATTATTTTCATCATAATAAAGTTTTACATCTGTTTCTCTCACTGCTAAAGCTTTTCCTTCAGCTTTAAAAATACTTCCCATAAAAGTCCTCCTAAAATTTTCTCAATTATTATAAGTAAAAACAGTGAACTTCACTGTCAAAAAAACTATGTTATTCAACGTGTAAAGCTAGATAACTTAAGCATACGCCTAAGAAAAGACCAACAAGTAAGCCACAAGCAAAAAGAATGCTACTCATTGTAAAAGTTTCTCCTTTACATTTTTGTTATTAACGATTTGAATATTTGTTACTTTATTTCCTCGAATCTCTCCTGTTAAATAAAATTTGGGAAATATTGCCCTTTTCGTCCTGTTTTCTATATTAAAAGTAACAGTAAAAGAAGGTCCTTCTTTTTTTAGCCTATCTTGAATCTTTATAATTGGTTCAAACTTTCCATTTACCTTTTCTGGTAACAAATAATGGTTTTCTTCTAAACTCTGGTGGATGGTATCTTTCCACTCGTTCTCTTTCTCAATATAAAAATAACTTGTTGTACATGTAGTAATAAGAAAAAGGCCTAATATTATTAGAAAATTTCTTTTTTTCATTTGTAAATACCAGACAAAAAAAACATAGCCTAAACCATATAAAACCAATAGTAGTAACAGCCAAAAACTCAAATGACTTACTATCTTTAACAAAGCATCCATTATCAATAACATGCTTTCTTTAATAGCTAGAAGAATTAACATTCAGATCCCTCCTACTTTGACTTCAAATATCATAACAAAACTAGAAATAGTCTCTTTTGACTATCTCTAGTTTTATTAGTTAAGAGAACCAATTGATTATAAAAGGACACACTTTATAAAACAATTTGTCTGATAAAAACCTATATTCAGGTTTTACTATTTGTTTGAACTCTTCATGAAGTGCTAAAATATCTCTTTCAATTGAAAAATTGAATTTCATTAATACATCTTCAGTTAAAAAAGGATTAATTATAATCCCTCTGTACGTATATAATTCAGAATCTTTTTTTTCTTTTATATATTCTTCCATCAATTTTTTATCATAAAAAATGATACTATCTTCAACATAAATAGCTCCCTTATATTTTTGAACAATATATAACAACATTTTCTTATTTGCTTACCTCCTACATACTTTAACTAACAAAAAAAGCAAAGAGCTTTTAATCTTCACTTTTCCTGTTAATTTTTATTGTCTACAATTCCACTCTTTACAAAATCGAATAAGCGGTTAGAAGAAATCTAATCGCTTATTCGTCATGCTCAATTATTCTTTGACTTTACGACGAACCAAAACAACACTTGCGCATACAAAAAGAAACAGCCCTAATGCCACATATGCAACATTTGCTGTTTCTCCTGTTTTTGGTAATGCTTTTGGTGTTTTGAAGGTAACTGTTTGGTCTTTATTGGCCAAGTTATCTTCTTTACCAACAAGTTTTGTTTTTTCTTTGTCGTAATAGATATAGTGAGTAGCTACCCCTTTTTGACCGTCTTTCATTGTATTTTTCGCAATTGGAATATCTACATGGATCGTTTCATTTTCGGCTTTTGCTGTATACGTTGATTCAACAGTCGTAATGACTTTTTTCGTTTCTGGGTCTACATATGGAGTAACGATAGTGTACGTATGTCCTGCCTCAGAGCCTTTGATTCTCACTTCATCACGTAACGTATTGTCAACCGTTGGATCAGCAGTTTTCTTACCGTCTACGGTTGCTAAAAGTGTAGTAATTTCCATTGGTTTACGTTTATTGACTGCTTTAAGTGAAATGAATTGGCCATTTATTTCTGGCGTTACTTCAAAGCTCAAATCGTCGGTATTTGGATAGTACCAGCTCAATGGTTTTGTTTCTTTGAATTTGTAGTTCCCTGTTGGTAATTTCTTCACAGTGATTTTTCCGTCTTTATCTGTTTTGTACGTATTTACCACAGTTTCTTTTTTACCGTCTACACGGATCAATTGGAACTCAACCCCTTCAAGTGGTTTGTTTCCTAAGTTGTCCGTTTTGATTAGCTCTACGTCTGTATACGCCAATTTGTTTTCAATTTCTTTTCGAGCCATTTTCGTCAAGATTTCTTTGTTTTCAGCGTATCCGTCCGCAAAGACATGAATCGTATGCTCTTTTTCATTCGTAGAAGGTACATACTTAAATTCATATTTGGTTTCGTCTAGCACATGATCATTGCCTGCATCAATTTCTTTTAGGTAGAAGTTACTTTCTACGTTTGGTAATGTTAAGCCTTCAAAAGCTAATTTACCGTCTTTTACTTTCGCAAAAGCTAATGCTGTGTCGTGAGGTAAAATATCAAAACCAATTTGAATACCACCTTCACCAACAAACAAGCCAAAGACTTGGCCATTCTTCGCATTTTCTAGCTCAATTACTGGTTTACCGTCTTCCCAACCAGTTACAACTTCTTGTTTCTTGTAGCCGTATACGTTGATTTCTTGCAATTGATTTTCCACTTTAACGGTTGTAGAAGCCAATTCAACCAGTTGACCTTCGTATTTGATTTCAAAAGGAATTGGGTCTTTTAACATCACAAAACCATTTGGTGCTTCGATTTCCACTGCTTCGTATTTACCTAGATACAAGTTTGGCTCAGATTCAGTCATTCCTAAATCATTTGTTACTAACTCAAAATCTTTGCCGTCTTTTTGAACATATTCACCTTTGGCCAAACGAACTGTTCCGTCTGGTGTTGTAATATCTTCTCTTGCACGGATTTTGAATTTCACACCTGCTAAATCCACTTGGTCATATTGAATTTCCGCATATTTTCCGTACTCACATTCTTTTTCGACAGTAGAAATGCCTTTTTCACCTGTTTTATGGATTTTTACTTGGCCTTTTTGTGGCATATTCTCGAATTTAATCGTAATTACACCACCTGCATCGGCTTCAGTAACAGAGAAAACAACTGGTTCAGTCGCAAGCAAGTAGCCTTCTGGCGCACGTAACTCACGAATTTCATAACGATTTTTTCCGTAAGGTAAGCTATCGCTTGTCACCAATTCCCCTTTTTCATTGGTTTTGAATTCGTCACTAATTTCTAATGAGTTTGGTACACGCATAGAAACATAGTCGCCTTTACCGTCATTTGCCCAGCGGTCCCAAATTTTGAACGTTGTATCGCGTAGCGGAATATTTTTTCCTGTTTCTGCGTCAACTTTCACTAAATGTAGACGAGCTTCAATGATTTTATCTTCCAATACCCAGAAGAATTTTTGGTCTTCTTCTGAAATGGTAAATTCGATTGGCTCAATTGGCAAGTAACCTTCTGGCGTTTTAGTTTCTGTCATTACATAAGAATCGTAAGGCAATGTTTTACCTGTACTTGCTTTACCATTTTTATCCGTTGTCATCACTTTTACAACTTTTCCAGTTGTTTTTGACGTGATAGTGAATTCTGCCCCTTCTAATTGAGGCTTGATATTGTCTGCTTTCCCTGTGATTGTATCAAGGACTTTTTTGACAAGTGGTTTGTCACCAATTTTAACAATTTCCACGCCACCTTTGATGACTTGGTCTTTTAGCGTCATTGTTTTTACTGCGACAGTTTTATCTTGGCCTGCATATGCAATGTTTACTGGATATTTTGTTTTATCTAACGTATATCCTTCTGGTGCTTTGATTTCTTGAACATAATAGTCATGCATAATTTGAATGTTTTCAAAAGAACCTGTGACTTTGTCTCCAGATTTTTTCAACGTCACTTCTTTTACTTTTTGACCGTTTGTTTCAAATAAACCATACACAGCACCTTCTAACTTAGCAGAACCTTGCGCTTGATTGCCTGTTTCCTTATCTTCTTTGATAAGATCTAAGCGGCCCACTTGTTTTTTATTTTTGAAAGTAACTGTAATTGTTTTATTGGCTTCAATTGTGACTGTTTGTGGTGTTTTGTTAAGCACATAACCGTTCGCTGCTTGAATTTCTTTAATGGTTACTTTTGTCCCATGAGGAATGTCTTTCAGGTCAGCTTCACCATTAGCGTTAGTTACCACTTCCACATTTCGGCCACCATAAGAGAGTTTGAATTTCGCACCAGAAATAGCTTTTCCTGTGTCAGCGTCCACTTTTTTGATTTTTACATTACCGTTTTTTAGGACTTTGATTGGAATACTGAAACTAGCCATATCAGGATCATGCATAACAGCAACTGTTTGACTACCAGGTTTAATATAAGCAATATTCAACGGTTCCAAATTATATCTTTGGAATGAAATTTTACCTGTTTCATTACTTGCAGCTGTTGCAGTTAAGATTAATTTATTTCCATTATGCTCAACTTTTACACCTGCTGTATTTATGGTCATTTTTTGATAATCTTTAAATACACCATTTGTATCTGTTAATGTTACAGATTGACCTACTTTTAATGTTACTTCTTTATTTTGGAAAGACGGACGTTTTGCTAGATTCGCAATACCAGTATGAATTTCATTAATAATCCCTTGGTTACGCCCGCTGTTTTGAATCCATTGAACGCCTAATTCGTCCCACAAAAATGTCTGAGTATTCCAGTAATGTGGAATATCTTTAGTTTTAGTATATCCAATTGTCGCTCCTTGTTTCATTCTTGTAGTAATTTGACTAGGCATTACGGTTTGTGTATATCCGCCAAAACCATTAACCAAGAGCCCTGGTTCAATACAAAAAAGCGGTTTTCCATCTGGAGTAGCCATTTCATCATAAACTGATCCCCATGTTTCTAATCCGCTGTTAGGCATGCGAATATGCCAATTAACCGCAAATTGACGAACAACTTGAATCGTAATTCCTGCTCGTTCTTCAACCGCTCTACGTAATCTAGCTGCTGATTCAACTGGAGTGAATTCATACAACTTACCATTTGAAGCAGTAAATCCTACGTGTGCTTCATAAGAAGCACCTTTGATTGCTTGAATTTCTTGTGTATGTGCGTCCATAAAAGCAAGTAATTCTGCTTTTACAAGCTCTGTTTCATTGCCTTCTAAATAAGTATAGGCAGATTTATCAGAAGAATACAGTTGTTCTTCGCCTTTTGCCACTTCTGGACTTGAATTATCAGCGTTAACTGTTGATTCACTTATTTCCGTATCTGTAGACGGCTGAGTTTGTGTATTTGTTTCATTCTCTTTTGTCTCACTTGTCTTCTCTTTTTCAGAAGAACTTGTTTGAGTTTTTTCTGTTGTTTCTTCTTTTGAAGTTTCCGTCGTACTGGACGTACTTTCAGAAGCAGTTGTTTCTGTAGATACTATAGACGGAAGTTCTTCAGCTACTACTTGTGTTATAGGAGTTAAAGAATTCATTCCTAACACTGCTAGAGTAAAAAGTGTACATAATTTTTTTAATCGCATTTATTTTCCTCCTTAAATAAAAATTTTATCTATATAAACACCTGAAATTGGTGAAATTTTTGTACAAAAAAAAGACATTCAACTTTTTGTCGAATGTCTTTTTTCTTTTTTTGAATTCTATCCTAAAACTACACAAGAACGTATAGTTCCATCAGAAAATGATGTTCCTTCTACACGAGCTCTATTGTATTCTTCTTCAGTTAAATTTTTTTCTGCCCATGCGTAAGCTTCCTCTGCTGTCATAAACCAAGGGCTTACTCGTCCAGGAATATCATAATCTGGAGTTGGTTCTTGTGGCGTTTCTGGTTTTTCAGGAGTAGTTGTTCCTCCATTTGAACCACCTTGATTGCCTCCACCTGGTTGGCTTGGTTGTTCTGGCGTTGTCGTTCCTCCGTTTTCAGGAGTTGACGGTTGATTATTTTCTGGTGTAGAAGGCGTTGTTTGTTCGCCTTGGTTGCCATTATCTGGTTGAACTGGCGTTTGTTCTGGCGTACTTGGTGCTGCTTCAACATTTCCAGTTTGTGTGTTATCTGTTACTGCATTATTATTCGTTGTTGCCTCTTGTGCAGGTTGGCCAACAGGTTGACTTGGATTTACTTTGTCTTTATCTTGAATCACTGTTTGAGCCACAGTTTCACCTGCGCTGTTTTGCACACTTGCTACATTGCCATCAAAGCTCAGTTTGTTTCCTGCATAAATTAAATCTACATTTGCAATTTTGTTCATATCTGCTAATTTTTGCACTGTAATATTTGTTGCTTGGCTAATAGCACTTAGTGTATCTCCCCAAACAATAGTATATTCATTCCCTTTAATTTCAGCTTTGATTTGTTCTGCTGTACGTGGTGTCCATTCTGCTGCTTCAGCTTTTTCACTATTCATTGCTAATGCAATTCCACCTACTGTTACTCCGATAGCTAATACCTTCAAAATTTTCATGATTTAATTCCTTCTCGTAATATATATTTTGAAACGACTTCCATCGTTTCAGTCACCCCTTAGGGCTATTCCTTATTAAATAACTTTTAAACCTTGGCTATTGAATTTTGTTCCTGGATAATAGACTTATGGAAACGGTCTATCGGAACACTGCTAATTTCCTTTGTAGCTATGACTACAGCAGAAAGCCTGCATCCCGACTTATTGAATTATCATGCCTCAAACCCATTAGCTGTACCGTTCACTTCTTAAACTATTTCTAGTAGGAAATAGGGTGGCTTTTAAGAGGAAAACAATTGAGTACTATTAAGCGAGACTGCGGTTATTCAATAAGATTCAGGGATAAACTTCAATAGCTAAGTATTCCAAAAAATTTATGAAAGGAGGACCTTCCATGAAATTATTTATTGGTTTAGACGTTAGTTCTCAAAAATTAGATACTTGTTTTTTAACAGACTCCAAAGAAATCTTGTTTGAAGGTTCACTTAGCAACGATTTAATCGGAGCTAGCGAAATCAAACAAAGAATTCTCGACTACCAAGAAACCTTTGGTTTCTGCCAAATTGTCATAGGTATGGAATCAACTTCTGTTTATAGTTTCCACCCAGCAATGTTTTTCTACTTAGATGAAGATTTGAAGCTATTACCTGTCGAAGTCACTGTAGAAAATCCTTATAGAATCAAACAGTATTCAAGAATGTTCGATCAGGATAAAACAGACAAAATTGATGCACAGATCATAGCTGATTATCTGCGAGTAGATCTCCATACATTGTCTCCTATTAAAGAAGAAGTTTATGTTGGTCTTCAACGACTAACAAGATCTCGTTATCAATTAGTGACACAAATGGTAGAAGCAAAACAACATTTTTTAGAAAATTTGACGTATAAATGTAATACTTTATCAAAAGAACTTGCGAATGAAGATAATAAAACTTCCATATTCGGAGCTTCGATTATGAATCTACTTACAGAAGGCATTACCTTAGATGAATTTTCAGAAATGTCTCTGGAAGCGGCCGTTGAATTACTTCAAAAGCTAGGAAAGGGTCGATTCAAAAATCCAGAGCAACTTGTCAAAAGTATTCAAAAAGCTGTACGTAGTTCTTATCGTTTAGGTAAAGTAACCAAGAATTCCATTGACCTTGTATTAGGTATAATCGCCAATGAAATCAAATTTCTAAAAAAACAGATTAAAGAAATTGAAAAAGCCATTACTGCTTTACTTGAAACAATTCCAGAAGCCCAATGCTTATTAAGCGTCCCAGGATTAGGAGCTGTTTATACTGCGGGCTTAATCGCTGAGATTGGTCAAATCGAGCGATTTGATGATCAATCCAAGTTAGCGAAGTATGCCGGTCTAACTTGGACTAAAAATCAGTCGGGAAATTCTCAATCTGAAAACACGCCACTAAATCGTTCTGGAAATCGCTATTTTCGTTACTACTTAATTGAAGCCACCAATCGAGTAAGAAGCACACTTCCAGAATTTAAAGAGTACTACCAAAAAAAGAGAAATGAAGTACCTAAACACAAACATAAACGAGCGCTCGTCTTAACCGGAAGAAAATTTGTACGCTTGATCGATGCGCTACTACGCAACGGTCAATTCTATCAGCCAGCGAAGGTGGTGATAGAAAAATAACGTAAAGTTATTTGCGAAAATCTTCGTGAGCACCCCGAAAAAAATTTGATTTTGGTCGGGTCTAGTTCAGTGCGGTCTAATTTTTCAAAATCTAACTCATATTCTAAAATTTATATCTTGACTTATTACCATTAGGCTTTCTTTATTAAATATTTTCAACTATTACGTTAAGTTTATTATAATAAACTTAACGTAAAAAGTAAACACATTTTTGCTATTTTTTTATTTTTTAGTATAATAAATTTACTATACAACATTGAAAGGAGATTTATGATGGATTTAAAAACAAATCAAGATATTCAAGACTGGTGTTTAACAAATTTATTAACTAGACAAGAAGCTGCCAAAATAACTAAACAAAGTTACAGCAGTTTTTCTCAATCCGTAAATTTAAAATATATCAAACCTTTTTTAGAATACGGTTCAGGCACTGGAAGTGTTCGTCTATATCTGAAAAGCGATGTTGAAAAATATGCCGAACAGCTCGAAGAAAAAAGACAGAAACGGCAATAAGTCGTTTTCTGTCTTGTATTATACTTTAAACAATAATAAACAATTTTACAACGGAGGTTCTATGAATAAGAAATACATTGTTGCTATTGGTGCAATCTTACTGATTGTACTTACTATTATTGCTTTTACTGTATCTAACAAAACAGAAACACAGTCACAAAATACTGTTCAATCAACTACTACAAGCCATTCTAGTGAGCTTGCCATTTATCCTTCATTAAATAGCTTAAGAGAAAAATATGGACAAGATTTAATAGACCTTGGTTCTTCTCAAATCACTACTGTCTTGTTTGAAAAGAAAAACGTAGCTTTTATCACTTCTGAAAAAGAAAATAATATTGAATTTCCACTTACCGTAACAGATAAAGAGAAAAACCTTTTTTCAATTTCTAGTATCAAACATACCCCTAATAAATTAAAAATAGGTGACACTTTTGGTCTTGCAAAAATTCATGAACAATACCTTGCATACTCCCGTTAAGTAACAAGAGAAGCTCTCTTGTTACTTTTATCACATAACCGTTATTATTATACCAACTTTTAAAAATCGCTTCAATATTATATCTTATATATAATTGAAATAGTTATTATTCTTTGAGAATAGTCTTTATTCGGTTCTTTCCTAAGCTAAGTTAACATTCGTGTTTATCTATTGATTCACGAATTGTTGAACAATCAAACGTATTGTGGCCTTTTGAATTACATTCCAATGTTGTATACTGCGGGATAAGTTTATCTTCTTCATTTGCATACACGGAAAAATAATCAATACCTGGTTCCGCTACTGCTCGTTCAAAATAGTATACATATTCAGCTGGGATCTCCCCAATTCTAAAACTATCTGGATCAAATCCTTCTTTTTCCAACATTTTACGCACTTTCAAAAAGTGCTTTTTTTCTGGAACATCTGGAAATGATTGAATGGTATCCAACGTTAACAATTTTCCTTCAAATTCTCTACAAATATTATATTCTGACATACGATTTTCTCCTTTTTAAGAGCAAAGCGAGCGATCTATTCCTAATACTTTTTTTCTGTTTAATGGCATTCATAATACTTCTCATCGCTTCTTCCATTCCAATTGGCTGCATGGTTTCTTCACTAATCGTTTTGGCCATCACTTTAATGGCCTCATTTCTATTTAACGGCATTAACTCGTTAAAAAATTCATTACGATTTTCTACTTCACCTATCCACTCTTCATAAAGTGGCAAACAGTCTTCTTTCTTTTCAACAATAAGCAATGCCCAAAAAGGCGAGTCTACTTGATAAAAAATCATATTGCATGTATCCTAATAAAGTGGACACATTTTTTGATATACTCTTAAATAAATAGACACAAATTTTGAAAGGACTTTTTAATATGGTAAATAACAGAAAATCACCACGTAAATTTGACGAAGAGTTTAAAAAATCCATTGTAAAACTTCACGAAAGTGGAAAAACTCAAAATGCTTTATCTAAGGAGTACGGCATTGCTCTTTCTTCAATTGCTCGTTGGGTCAAACAATATTCCGAAGTAAAAATTGACGATGATACGATCCTTACGGCTCGTCAGATCAAACAGCTACAAAAACGAAATGCGCAACTCGAGGAGGAAAATTTAATCCTAAAAAAAAGCGATTGCCATATTCACGCCTCACTCGACGAACGATTAAAAGCCATACACATTCTTCGATATGAGCACAGTATTGTTACACTCTGTCGCGTACTCAAAGTCAATCGTTCCACCTATTACAAACGTTTTTCTGGAAAAGTAGCCCCAAAATCAATACCTAAGAAAAGTGATTTTAGAAATTTATACTTCTTCTCAAAAACGTCTTGGCGCTGCAAAAATCCGCCGGATCCTTTTGCGTGATTATGGTATTTCGATTAGTATTGGTCGCGTTTATCGTTTAATGAAATCAATGGACCTTCCAAAAATGTCTACAATAAAACCTGTTTTCAAAAAAAGGAAAAACAAGGTTTCTTTGACACGTCCAAATCATCTAAACCAAGCGTTCAATCCACCTGCACCAAATCAAGTTTGGACAAGTGATTTTTCTTATATCCCCATCGGTAAGAAAACATTTGCGTATTTGTGTGTCGTTTTAGATTTGTTTTCTAGAAAAGTAATTGCTTGGACCGTAGGATCAACGATTGATACAAAACTAGCCATTCAAACATTAGAAAAAGCACTTCATTCTCGAAAATTAATGAATCCTGTTCTTTTTCATACAGATCAAGGGTCTCAATATACCTCTTTTGAATTTAGAAAGTTTATAGAGCATCATCCGATTGTCCATTCTCTTTCAAAACCAGGTTATCCGTGGGATAACGCCGTCACCGAAGCTTTTTTTAAATATATGAAAAAAGAAGAATTAAACCGCCGTTCATTTCATTCAATCGAAGAAGTACGGTTGGCTTGCTTCACTTACATTGAAGGATTCTATAACACCAAACGTCCTCATGGAACATTAGATATGCTTACACCAAATGAAAAGGAGGCTCTTTACTTTGAAAGTCTTTAAGTATCTTCTCTTTTTGTGTCTACTTTATTGACATCTATCCATTTGTACTTCTTGATTTAAATCTAAAATTGATCGATTTCCAACAATCCGATACATTTCTTTTCAAATTGACTTTTATCCTTTCTATTTGCTTTTCTACGTAATTACCACTTCTTTATTCCTGGAATTAATCTTAATATATTTTTTATTTCACCGTTTTCACGTACATAACTACGCTCTATATGTGTAAATTGCTTTAACATACTAAGTATTTCTAATGGTGATTTATTTATCTTTTTCGAACATTCAGATAAAAGAAGCTGACAATTCTTTTGTTTTTTTAACAAATTAACCAACTCTTCTTCTACGCTTTCTGCTTTTTTTCGCTTAGTAACATATACAACTTCCATTCCAAATTGTTTTTCGTATTTTACTGACATGATAAATTGCTCCTTTCTATAATATTCCATTCCTTATATCGTTCACATACCAATCAATACTTAATCAGTATCTTTCCATAGACAAGACATACTTTTATTCAATGTAGCTTCAGTTAGGCCTAACTTTTTACTGCATCTGATTAAAGCCATTGCCAAAACAAAGATACTTTCTTTATCAGTCATTCCTGTAACATTTATATCAATTTCATTTTCACCAATATTTGTTAGAATAATTTGTTTTACTACACCGTTTGAACTTATTGAATGTTGCGATTCTTTTAATTGTTTTGCTAATCTAGTGGCTCTTTCATTCTCTTCAATTCTTGGGATTTCATTACTCATCATATCTTTTCCTTTCTCTTATTTAACCTTCTTCAATTCTTTTCCTCTAACACTTATTTTATCCCCATCCTGAAAATTTGGTTTTTTTTCTAAATTATAACTAGCTGAAACTAAAATAGGTTTACCATCAATTTTTGATTCAACAACTATTTCCCAATAGGTACCAAAATGTGAGCATTGTGGAACTAACACACCATTGCCACTGTGCATCCTTCTTTTAGTTGATATTTCTGGATGAAATTCGATTTTTTTTACAATTACATTATCTTGTTTCTCTAAAAATTTTTGATTTTTACTATTGATAAACGTGCTAAAAATAGTAAAAAACATAGTAATGATAGTAATGATTAGAAAAACAACTAAGATTCGTATTTGATATTTTAGAAAAACATTACCAAAGAACAATCTATCACTCCTATCAGATTTCTTTCTCGACTTCGTAGCCGTGCATCCAAGCATATTCAAAAATGGTTTCATTTTTATTAACCCAATTTGCTAGTTCTAACTCTTTTCCCTCAAGATAGACAGTTCTGTTATTTAACCAATTAACGTCACTAGCATAAAGTTCTCTTAACGTTAGATATTTATCTGCTAACTTTTCTAACTCATCAGCAACAAATTTCGGCAATACAGCTTTTTTCGATTCTTTTAGTTGTTTTGCTAAGCTAATTGCTCTTTCATTCGCATAGTCAGCACCTTTCAAATAATCAAGGCTACACGTAGAAACTTCTAAGCATTCTAACTCTTCAATCAATTCTTGTTTGTCCATTAGAGTCCACCTTCCAAAACTTTAAATGTACTTTTACGCTCATCGAATAACACTTTATTTATTTCCTGTTCAGACCATGGAACAATCATTTGTGCTGTGTATTCAACAACCAGATCAACAAACTCATAGTTAATACTATTAATTGAAATCACTTCATACGCCATTTTTTTATCACTAGAAAATATGATATTTCCTATTTTAGCTAATTTTGCTAATCTTAGCGTGTCATCTTCTTTACTTTGATTGTAACGTTCAGTGAATGTAAAATTCATTTTATATTTATGATAATCTGTTATTTCGCCTACTTTTTGGACCAATATTTTTACTTCTAATCTTACAGAGTTACTAAAATACAATTTTTTCAATTCAAGTATGCGGATAACAATATATTTATCACCCGTATGTTCAAGCGACTCACCAATTTTTATGCTCTCGTTAAATCCTTCTTTATAAACTCTTAGAATAGATAGCAACGATTACTCCTCCTAAAGCAAACCGCTATCGATTAACAATACTTCGCCGTTCGATTCAATATTTTCTAACTGATTGAAAGCTTCTTCTGCGCCCAACTCTCCACCATCTTCAATATGACTTTTAGCAAGCATTTTGAAGGCTTCGTATTTATCAATTGTTTTCATATCATCAAAAAATTCTTTTTCGTCTTCTACTTCGCAGCCAATTCCTCTATAACGTTCTAAACACTGCTTTTGATTTTCAGCAGCAATTAGTGCAAAGTAAGGGAATTTAATTTTATAAAACTTTATTTGTTTTTCTTCTTCATTTTTTACTCTAAATAAACGACCTTCACCGGAAAACTCCTGCAAATTTCCAAAATCATCAAGAATAACAAACCTATTCTCAAGATAATCAATTGAATCTATTTCGAACCATTGCGCATAACCGACAGAATTATCGTGCATATATACTTCTATTTTGGGAATCATTCTTCTTCCTCCTCCACAAAATCAACAATTTCCACGCCTACAATATAATCTTTCAAACATTCCCACTCATCATTAACTAACAATTTGTCGCCTTTATCATTTTTCAAAGTCATTGTAAACCAGTCTTCGCCATCATCATCTGTATCAACCCATTCAAAATTGACTGGGTTTTCTTTAAATTTCATGTCATATAAATCGTCTTCGTCTATTCTTAATACGACTAAGCCTTTACAATTTCCACTTTTTACAAAGGTTAAATATCCTTTATAGTCCCACTGTTGGAAACTTACCTTGATAGTATGCTGGCCCCATCGGATATTTGGATCATAATTTTTCATTGCTTTTAGCCTCTTCAATGACTTTTTCAATATCGTAAGCTTCAAATGAACACGTTAGTGCTCTTTTTACTTCTCCCATAGATTCTGCATTAAAACAAATAACATATCCTTCGCTATTGATATCAATAATTGTTGCAACTTTTCCTGTTAATTCCGGAAAGTCAGGGCCAATATATCTTACTTTGTCCCCCTTTTTACTTTCTGCATTAAAAGACATACGATATATTTGTCTACTACAAACAATAACTTGTTCTTCACCTATTTCTTGATAATAAAACACAATACCACCTGCTAAACCATGAATATAAGCTAACAAGCTATTTTTTTTATCAAAAGAAAGACTTGTATTTTGTTCCTCACCCAGTTTCATACGCTCGTTACAAACTTCTTTTAGCACAAACATTTGTTGTTCTTCTGTTAAGTTATCTAACTTTGCTGCTAAAAATGAATTTTGTTCTCTTAGCAAACTTATTGATGAAAGTAAAGGACATTCTCTATATTGCGGCTCAGTTAATTTTTGAATTAACAACGTTTGATCGTATTCAGTTGGCGTTACTTCAGATAACTCATAGATCTTATGCGCAAGAACTATTCGTTTTTCTTTCTCCGTTTCATGTCTCAATTCAAACGCTAAATCATTAATTTTACTTAACCTACTCATTTTTTTCATCCTTTCAATTTCAATATTTTTTATTGGCGTGGTAGGAGTCGAACCTACATTAAAATTTGTCATTCACTAAATATATATATATCTAGTACAGGAATTCAGTCTTTTAAATGCATTAATATTTATCTATGTTTTTGAAAGAAAAGGAAAATTTTTTTGCATCCCCGATGCGTCACGCCAACCAAAAGGAGCAACCTTTTAGTATTTTTTTGAGATTGAACGGTATTGTCAACCTCGATATCGCTGGAGTGGGATTGCACCACTCATGTACTCACCCTAGTTTTGTACAAGGTGCAATAGTGCGACTTACGCTTTCTATCTTCACCTTCGCGTCTCTCTACTTCCGCCACAGCGATCATTTCTTTTACCTGCTCAAGCAATTTTCGTGTATTCATTGCTGCTCTTCCAATTCAGTTAAGCTAAAATAAAAAGCTTCTGCTTCAGCTTTGTTATTGAAATTTCGATACAGCTGAGTACAATAATTTTTTAGATTATCGATATAAATACTTACAGAATAGCCACCTTTACTGTATACCATGCTAATTTCAGTATCTTGTCCTATAAACTGTTTATGAATTACTTTCATTTGCTTCCTTCCGTTCGTTGCACCATTCACCAAACACTTGTAATACTTGAGCTTGTTGCTTTGGATTCAAACGACAATAAGATATATCTACGCTCCTAAGCTCTTTTGAACCTATCCGTGTCTGCCATTCTCCAAGAAGAAATACAGCGCACATTGAACTTACGTTATCTTGTTCAACATTTGTTTTCAGCCAATCAAGGACAGTTTGTTGATCAGGATTGAGTTCTGATTGAGTCCTTTTAGAAGCTCTTTTATTCCAAAGAACTGATAATTTTTCCAAACAAACTTCATCGTGCTCTTTTTCATCCATGCCGTCCCATGGAATAGATATTTCAATGCTTGCATTGCACTGTTCACACAATACATATGCATCTGATGAAATACTAAACGCATTAAAACTAATGTTTTCTGAACCGCAAAACGGGCATGGTTTTATATGAATTTTACTCATTCTTAGATTTCTCTCCTTCTTCAAAACACGCCACAAGTAACTCTCTAATGATTTCTTCTGACAGGCAAATATTTTCAGCATTATAATAATCGCTAAACTTGAAACCCATTTTTTACCTCCCTGTCATCATCAATAACAAACGCATTACCTACACTATTCTCTAACAGTCTTCTCATCTGTTCAGCTTCTTCACTAGTAAATGCTTTTGCATCCTCTTTAGGTCCAAAACTGCAATAATTGTCTATAATTTTTTTACATAGATTTTATCTTCTTCTTTTTCAGATAAAACATAGATTAATTTCATAATTAGCCTCCAAAGATTTCTTTTACTGTAAACGCCTTAAATCCTAAATCTTTCATGTTTTTTCTAAACAATTTTTTTGAAAAAATCATATTTTCTTACTAAAATAGCTTTAGAAACTAAATCGAAAGGACGAACGACCATGCAACTAACTGTTTTTATTTTATTTCTTGCTTTTTTAGTATTCGCTGTTGTCTTTTTATTACATAAAATCAGTTTAGGCGTTTTCTTGTTCTTCTTCCCTGTTGCGCTGCTTCTATGGTTTAGCCTTCCTGCCATAAAGAAACGTAAAACAGACAATAACACGCACTAATTTTTACACTTTGTCTTCTTGGACCCACTTAAAAATTAATTTCGACTAGTTTATGGCGTCCGAAACTAGAAACCCTAATAGACAACGGTAAATGTAATGTCCTGTTTTTCATTACAAGTGCCTATATGTAGTGCAGCACACAACCTACCTTTTCCAGATAGGCGCTTCCCCATTACGAGAAGCCTTTTCTTTTTTATCAAAAGAAGTGTCAAAGCCTAGATCCCTTAGTAGCTGCTCTGATAAATCTAGGCGCTATAGGTTACTTTCCTTTTGGCATCCTTTCTACGTGCTCCAATTGTTTACCAAGAATCGTCATCATTCTTGTTCATTTACAAAAGTTATTCGCAAGCGTGTACTTCTATGCACCAATTCGTTGTTGTACATAGACTAAGAACGACCTTCGTTCATTCTAAAAAGGACTGGCAATCGTTTGCCCTAACTTTAACCGCTGACCGCTCACGCCACCTTCTTGTGTCCAACATTTCTCTTTTTCACATCACAGAAATCAACCAAAAGTTCCATAACATTTTCAAGCACGTCCAAGAAGACAAATCGTTTTTTATTTAGTTTTCATAACGTAAAAATTTGCTCATTCCTTTTCCCGTAGGTTTTAAGGGAGCGCCACGTTGAATTCTACGGCCAATCAAAATATCGTTGTGATCATAGACATGTTTAATTTCAGGATAGACATCTTTTAACAAAATTCTCGCCCTTTCTCTTACTTTTTTCTTGGTTCCTTCGAAATAATGTTCTACTTCAATCGCTTCTAACCCATCAATCCGATAGTTTTTACTGCTTTTATGCGTTTCAGAACGTGTATTTCTTAACTGGCGTTTTTCTCTTGAGGAAAATGTCGTTACTCTTGCGCCATAATACCCAATATCCTCTTTACGTAAGACTTTAATCACTGAAATTCCTCCTTAGCATCATCATGAAAAATTAGCACGCAACAAAAAAAGGGGAGATTGCGCCAAATTGCACAATCTCCCCTTTGAAACATCCTACATACAGCAAAAACAGATTATACCAAAATAAGCGTCCCAAAATTCAGTTTCTCAAATGAGAAGAGAAAAAGAGTTTAAGGAAAATCAAGAAAAAATGTTTTTCTTTTTGCGCATAAATTGATATAATACAGTTTGTTGTAACGCAGGTTGCAACAAAAAGGACCGAGGGCAATTCAGCTCGCCAAAGCTGTATGAATTGTCTTAATCTCCAGGTTACCAGCCAGGAGACGGTTCTTTTTTTGTTGCCTGCTAGCTTCTCATGCTTACTTTTAAGCCGGAAACTCAACAAACATCGCATTTATTTAAAAGTGTATTCTCTAATTCTAATAATTTCAAAAAAAGAATAGCATACCCTTAAAAATAATGCAAATTATTTTTTAATAATTTAGTGATTATTCTAGTTAAACTAAGCTCAATACAAGTATACATACTGCTAATGAACTTAACGCTTTGGCTACATTTTTCACTCTATGCACCTCGCTTTCCTGTTTTGTTAAGATTATTTTATCTAACTTTATTTTACTTTTAAACAACTTTTTTCTAAACTTATTAGTTTTTACCAGTTTTTCGGCAACTTTTTTTCATTTTTTTTGATTTTTATAAAAATCGCCATTTTTTATATTAGTTTTCAGAATTTTAGATTTTGTTAATCAACGCATAATTACAAGAAAGCTTACTTCTCCCTTTCTTTTCCAAAATCTCTTTCATTTCCTCACGCATAGCATCTGAAGTTTCTTTATCACCTACAATTTCCAAAGTTCTTAATATATCATTGATTTTTTCTAATTCATACACGTTATTGGTTTGTAAAAAATTATAAAAACATTCTAAATAGCTAAGATTTATTCTGTAAAAATAGCTATCTTGATAAAGAAATTTATGTTCTTTGACAATTGAAAATACTTTTTCAACCATATCATGATCATAAGCTTTTAGCATAGGAGTTAAACAATTCAAAAAAAGATTACTCAAATACTTTTTACTTAATTCAGATATATTTTTTTGTTCTAAAGGAAACAAGGAATCTAAAACTAGTTCCATATCCTCTTTATCCATATCTAAAATGGTTTGACTAATTAAGCGATAATCTTCATCAAAAAATTGTTTCCCCTTTTTTTTCTTAACTAAACTAACTACTTCTTGCAACTCTTTTTTTGTTATGGGATTTATTTTTTTTGGAAATTTCTGATGAAAAATTTGTTTTATATCAAAATAAACACTTTTCTCACATGACTGTAATTCTGAACAAGTTTGTTCTAATTGCTCATAAATTGCGATTAATTGTTCTTGAGCCTCTACAGAATCAATCTCATAATATAACATACGAACTTTTTCTCTCAATCCATGTGTTAATATAGGCTCTCCGTAAATCGAAACAAACTCTGACAACGAAATATTCAAATTCTCTAAGATACCAATTAACTCATTCCAAGATATTTCTTTTTTACCATTTTCGATTCTTGAATAAGCATCTGCACTCATCACATTTCGTCTCGCATCTTTTTGTTTAATACCACTTTCGATCCTAATTTTTTTAACAATCTCATTAATCAACTTCTTATTAGACATTTTCAGCTTTCACCACCTTCACGTCTTTATAATCAAATTCTGCACCTAATGTATGTTCCTGAACACCTTTTATATCCTTATTTCTCAAATAAGTTTTTCTTTGTTGTAACAATGGAATAACTGGCAAGTCTTCCATCACAAGATTATTTACATCAATCAACGTATCCCAACGTGCTTCTATATCCGTACCTAATTCTTCATGAACTTTTTTCATCAATTGATCCACTTGTTGGTTAGAATATCCGCTATAATTTTGTGCATTATTCGTTACCAAGCTATTTAACAAACTAGTTGGATCTGGATATTCTGGTTTTGAACCTGTTAATACTAATTCATAGTTTCTTTTCTGCATCCGTTCCAAAACAGCAGAAAACGGTAATGGTGTGACATTCACCGTTAATCCTGGTAAATGCGTTTCCCATTGATCTTTCAAATATTCGCCGATTTGTTTAGAATTACCTGTATCTGAAACCAAAAGTTCTACAGTTTTTCCCTGTTTTTCTAATGCACTTTCTTGCCACTTAGCCAAAGCTTGCTCTTTATCATATTTTGCTTTCACACTACATTCGTCCACAAAATCTTTTGCATTTTTTGGAGAAAAAGCCATCCCTTTCGGGCTCAAATTACCACTTGGTATAGAACCGTTATTCAAAACTTTATCCGTAAGTTCTTCACGATTTGTTGCATAGGATAACGCTTCACGCACCAATTTATTTGCAACAATTGATTCTTTATTCCCAACATTTGCTTGAATATAAAACGAATTACTTTGCTGAATTTCTCTTAGTTCAGGATTCTTTTTATTTTGTAAGTAAAATTCACCTGTCACATACGTCTCATCTACTTTTCCATCTTGATACAAATTATAAGCTGTTCCTTGATCTTTCGCGACCTGAGTTTTAACTTCACTCAACTTCACATGTTTTTTATCCCAATACTGCTCATTCTTCTTCAACACCCAAGAAGTAGAAACTCCTGGGCCTTTAAAATCTTCTAAACAAAATGGCCCATTGTACACTGTTTTTTCACTTGTCATTGCATACTCTTTTCCATATTTTTCAACAATATCTTCTCTCTGAGGGAAAAAAGTAGGATAAGCTAACAAACTCAAAAAATAAGGCGTCGGACTCTCTAAACTCACCACCAACTCATAATCATTGACAGCTTTTACACCTAATTTTTCTTGACTAAGCTTCCCTTCAACAATTTTAGTTGCATTTTTTACAGGGGAAAATAACATAGCAATTTCTGATCCAGTATCTGGAGACACTGTTCGACGCCAAGAATACACATAATCCTTTGCAGTAACAGGCTTTCCATCAGACCATCGAGCTTGCTTATTTAACTGAAATGTATACGTTAGGCCATCTTCAGAAATAGCCACACTTTTAGCACCAGCATCTTCTAACTTCTCGTCTTTTCCTGCACGATACAGCCCTTCATTGACATTAGACAACACCGTTTGACTATATCCGTCTGTAGCTAAAGAAACATCAATACTTGCTAACTCAACAGGTTCAACTCTTGAAAATACTTGCTTAGCAGGCTCAGTATTTTTCTCCGTACTTACACTACAACCACTAATAAAAAACACACAAATCAGAAGCAAAAACACTATAGTTGGATTTTTCAAAAAACCTCAAATCCTTTCAAAAAATATGTCTAATACTCTAATACCAAGAACAACATATCTTAAAAGACAGTAGGCGAAAGTATTCAAGAAATAATGTATTGGCAGTTGGCATGTTTTATTTTCAACCAGTATCCCACAATGCTAATTGCCTTTCTGGACTGGTAATAGTTGGTACATAAAACGGCTGTAAGACTTTTGCTTGCAGCATAGCTGCTTCTTCCACAAACGCTTTTAGCCAATCTCTATAGGCTGTTTTTGTTTGTTGATTAACCATAATGATTGTTCGAATAAGCGCTTTACGCGTAGCTACAACCAGTCCACCTCCACGACCAAACTTTGTTTTCAAATAAATCTTGCCTTCTGCTTGTAATTCTTTTAACGCACGATCTAACGATCTTTTTGGAATTTCTTTTCCTTGATACACAATATTTGTTTGTAATTCTGCTTTTGTTACTTGTAATTCCGGTTGTTTTTCATGGCACTGTGTTTCAAGATACGCCAAAAGGTCTGCTTTCCACTCAGAAAGGTGGGATTGCTTTCTTTCATGTCGTTCTTTTTTGAATTTATACCAGGTAGTTCTTTGTTGCGTAAACAATCCTGCTTCCGAACAACTTTCTAATCCCCACTCAGTAACTAAAGCACGAACATATTCTTTGTTTGCTCCTCGATATTTCCCTGAGTACGCACTTTTCACTATTCTTACTCGTTCACTGTCTTTTAAAGGTGTAGCTAGCGCACTATTAAACAAATCCATTTCGTTTAAGCAATCTTCTAGCTCAACTCCTGAAGCATAATTTGCCAAAGACAACGTAAAAATCACGTTATTTCGTCCCAATTTCCCTTTAGTCCCAACGATTTTAGGATTACTAATCAACAATTGATACCATTTTTCTTTTACTTGCTTATATTCTGGTTGCACCAGTGATAAATTCGGTTTTTTCACTGTTTTCGCTGGTTCATATTTCATAGACCATTGAATCAACTGTTGCATGTCATGTTTTAATGCAGGATAGTAATAGACTACATTGTCTTTACGTGGAATACGAGCAATCCCAAAATGGTTACAGCCTAAATCAACAGAAGAAAGTTCTTCTGCAAAAGCTTTGCGTAAATTTTCTGACACTCGTTTAGCTACTTCAATAGACTGATAATTATTTTTTGACGAAATGTACCAGGCATTTTCTAGAATAAAATATGCTTGAAACCCACCTGGTGTTTCTAAGATTAACGTAGGCATCAATTCAAGATCAATCGCCACATCAAGAATTCGTTGTGCATCCAACGTTTCTCCAGGTACTTTATCAAAATCAATCACAAACGTGTTAATTTGTTGCAAGTTCTGTTCATTGTGCCCTTTCACCACTGTTCTTGCTTCATCTGCATATGCACCATAACTATAAACGTTGGGGGTCCAATGTGTGAACTTGTTTTCATTTTCATTCAATGCTTCTAAAGAAGTAAGAACTACCCCTCGTGCTTGCATCATTTGTTTTTTTGAACGAAAAGCAAACATGGCACCTTTTTTTCCATGCGCTTGATAATGGATTGGTTTAATTTTGCTATTTAAAAATTTATACTCTCGAATACTGTCTTTTAAAATGTCTTTAACTATAGCTGCTACATTCATTTTATTGCCACCTTACTTTCAAACAAAAAAAGAGAACTGCCGGGCACACCATCCAGTTCTCAAAACATTGTTTTAAAAGCAAAATCCGTTGATTTTTTCAGTTAAAAACATTGATATATTCGTCGTCCCATGGTATAATTTTAGAGAAATAGAGAGTTGCTTCTCTCTAATTGATCTAAATATTGGATAAAGCTAGGTTCAAGTAGTTTTATCTCTCGGGGACGAAGAAGAATCTGAAATGGGTGGTTCATTTGGGATTCTGTAACAAGTCAGACTGGCTGGTCTACTTGTTACCGTCTCTTTTTTTTACATTTCGTTTTGTTATTTGAAGAATAAACCATCTTTTCATTTTTGTAAATAAAAATTTGTATGGAAAAAAGTGTGCCATATCATAAAACCTTAATTTACTAGTGTTTTCAGCTTATTTAATATGGCATACTTTTTTCCATATTGATTAATTCTATGGAAAAAAATATCCATATAGCACATTTTTTTCCATCAACTTAGTTTTATATGTTATTTAACACGCACAATTATGCGTATATTTATGCTTATATTTGTGCGCGTAAATATAAAAATGCGTATGCTCATGCTTTTTTTGTAGCATACAAAATCCTAATTTTTTAAAAAAAGTATGCTATAATATAGTTGAATGGAGTTGCTTATATGAATCAATTAGAATTATTCCCTGAAAAGGACATCGATCCTTACATTGTTAGAAAATCTACAGGCTTAATCAGAGAGGCTAAACATTCTTTATCAGCAAAAGAGTTGACTTTAATAGATTATCTCATTTCTCAAGTAAAGCAACATGATAGTGAACTGTATGAAATTGAGGTGTCTATTAAGGAACTAAATGAAATATGTAAATTTGGAGCTGGTGGTGCTGCATACTCTTCTACAATGGAAGCCCTTTTAACTTTAGCAAACAAAGGATTTTGGTTTGAAATGCCAAACGGAACCAAAACTATCGGTCGCTGGCTTGATAAAGCCTATGTAAAAAATGGTCTTGCTAGACTTCAATTAGATAAAGATTTATCTCCTCATTTACTAGGATTAGTACGCTCTGGAAATTACACACAGTTTTATTTTGCTGACGTAGTTAACCTTAAAAGCTTATTTGCCAAAAGATTATATGAAGAACTACGCTCTTACAATGATGATAAAGTCATTGAACTTTCAGTTGAAAGAATCAAAGAATTGTTTAATAAAGAAAATTTAGAATGGTCCAGAGTTCAAGCGTATTTAAGAAAAGCTAAAAAGAATATAAACGAAAATACTTTTATGACTATTGATTATGAAACAGTGAGAAAAGGGCGAAAAACTGTATCTGTTAGATTTTATGTCAATAAAAAACAAGGAGATTTACTTGAAGGATAACCAAAAAGCTGTAATAACAGCTTTTTTTATTGCGCATAAACATCAATACATTCATACGTATATTTATGCGCATATTCATGTTGACATTTATGCGCATACGTGGTAAATTAAAATTATTAAGAAACATATCTTTTAGAAATGGGGGAGACACAATGAGCAATAAAGAATTAGCAGTCGGTTCAATTAATATACAAAAAGGTGGAACCGGTAAATCTTCAACTATCTTCAATTTAGGAGAAAAAATATCTGAGGAAAAAAGTGTGCTACTTATTGATTTAGACGAATCGGGTAATTTATCTTCTAGATATTTAATGAATGAAAAATATGACTTAGGATTAATTAAACCTGAAAATAAAATTGGGAATCTATTTACACATGGAAATGTTGAACCAATTAATATTCATACAAATTTAGACTTAATTGTTAGTAGTAATAACCTTCCAGAAATAGAAAAAAAAATACAAACAAAACCAAATAATAGACTAATTATTGTAGCTTGGATTGCTGATAATTATGAAAAACTAGCAGAAAAATACGACTACATCTTAATTGATACACATAATGATACTAGTATTATTACACAAAACGCATGGGTTGCTTCAGACGTTGTATTTGCAGTTTCTGATCCCTCTATGGATGCATTTATAGCTGTTCAAAAATTAGAACACGATATTGAAGTTTTAAGAGAAGAATTAGTTGAATTTAGGACGAAAGAATCGTACTTACAAGCAGAATTTAAATTTGTCGGAAATAAAATTGAACACAACACAAATTCTTCAAAAGAATTCTTAGAATTAGCCAATCAGCATGATAAATTTATTGGATATTTTCAAAAAAAAGAACTTATAAATACAGCCAATATTGAAATGACCCCAATTAATGAATTTGCTAAAGACAAAAATACTTATGCTAAACATAAGACTTTCTTTGATCGTACATTTGAATTGTACGAAAAAATGCGTATGATTATGGATAATCACTAAAAAGGAGAGTATTAACAATGACAAACACAAATCGTTTTAAAAAATTTCAAGGTTTAGATTTTGACAAAGATAATACAAATTCAAAAAATATTGAATCTGTTAACAACGAGGCAGAATCAAATACCAACAAAGTTTCTACCTTCAATATAGTCTCTGGTAGTGTTGGAATGAATAAAAAACCTAAAAATTTAACATTGTATCCTTCACAAATAGAACGTTTAGAGGAACTTTCAGCAATGTTTAATCGTTCCCAATCAGATCTTGTTGGAGATTTCATTGATCAAGTATATACCGCATATAAAGATTAACATACACATAAATATAAACATGCGTATGCGCGTGCGTGTGTTTGTGTTCATGCTTATATTGGGCATGCACATATTCATGCGCGCAAGCATGCACATAAATATGTTTTGAATCTTTTATGTCTAACTTTTTCTAATAAAAAATATTATGAATATTGATAGTCTTCAAAGTACAAATTTGTTGACCTACTTTAATAATATGTTATACTGAAAGTGCGAAATGATAAAAACTCGTGCGAACAGCACAAAAGCCAATCCCTACCTGCGACGAAAGGGATTGGCTTTTTTTTTCGTTCGTTGCGACTCCGAACGTGTGGGTTAGAGACAACTTGCTTAGTTATCGTCTTTCTCTTCTAACCAGTGAGAAACTAGTTCTAAAACTAGGCCAACAAAAAGAGGTGCGATAACCAATGATAAAAACTCATACACGAACAACACCACCTTTAGTGGCAAGTTGCCGTACTAATTATAACATAATCTTAAAATCTATATAAAAACAAAAAATTTTAGTTTTGTAGGCCTTAACAAAGAAAATGAAACAACTGATAAGTATTTTATGTAAAGAGAAAAGGAGAAATTCCTCCTTTTCTCTTTTAGTTTATCTTTCCAAGCCAATGTTTCCTCCGGAATGCCCACCAACCAATCCTGCACGATTCACAGCTGTTGCTCCATCTAAAAGAGAAGAAGCATGTATCAATGCTTTAAAGCCAAATTTTTGACGTATTTTATCAATCAAATAATCCAACTGAATATCTACAATTTGTTCTTCAGGAACAGAAAAGAGATCTAACTGAAGAGTAGTATCCCAAACCAACTTTCCAAATGAAACGCCTAAATTACGAATGTCTATTCCAGGAACATAGTTTTCTCGAAAAAGCTTTAAAACATGCTCGGTTAACACTTTTGTGTTGTTGCTACGAGCGATTTTAAGCTGTTTTCGCCAACCAGACCTGCTCAGTGCATCAACTTGTCCTTTAGAATAACCAACAAAAATTGAAACACACTCAGTTTGACAGTTTGCATTCCTCAATCTAGTTGCTACCTGGTCAGCAAGTTCCTTCAGTACTAATTCAACTTGATCCCTTCGTGCATAGTCTTTAGGCAATACTTGACTATTCCCAAATGATTTTTCTTTGGGAGTTTGTTTCTTTTCCCCTAAAAAACTTCGATCAATCCCCAAAGAATGAGCGTACAGCTGTAATCCCATGACACCAAAACGTTGCTTTAAAATGTAAGGATCTGCATGAGCTAAATCGTAAATCGATTGAATTCCAGACATCTTTAATCGAGCAGCCATGCGTTTACCAATCCCACAAAATTCCGTAATAGGTGAGATAGACCAAACTTTTTCTTGAACATCTTCATATCTCCACTCCGCTACAAAACCAGGTGTATTTTTTGCTTCATTGTCTAATGCTAATTTAGCTAGCAAAGGATTATCACCAATTCCAATAGTTACGTACAATCCCATGTGATTATAAATCACACGCTGTATAATTTTGGCCAACTTAAATGCTGAATCACAATTAAAGTAGGAGAGAGAAGCAGTAATATCTAAAAAACTTTCATCTACACTAAAGACAGAATGATCTTCGTCGGCAACGAATCTTTTATATAAATTATTGATTTCTTGATTCTTTTTCATATACACATTCATTCTTGGTGGTACAACTAATAAATCAGGGTGATCAGGGACTTCGTCTTTACGAGTCACATTAGAAATTCCTAGAACTTTTTTTGCCATTGGAGAAGCAGCAAGTACTAATCCACCTGCATTATCAGCCCCACTCATTACTATAAGCATTGTTTTGAGGGGATCTAAGCCGCGTTCTACACATTCTACGCTCGCATAAAATGATTTTACATCAATACACAGAATGTCGCGTCTAGGTTCTTTGGAATAATCAAATTTCATACAAAAAAACCACCTTTCCGCTCAACATTATACGAACTAAAGTTCGTATAATCAAGCGAACAATGTTCATTTTTAATAGTAATATTTTTTATTATATTTCTCAAAGTAGCATAAAAAAGAACCCCACTGACTTGGTCGACAGTGGGGTGGGGACTTAAATATAAAAAATAACATATTAATATGTTCTAATATCCATATCGAATATTGGATAAACTTGTTATTTTTTTATTATATCTTTTTGTTTAAGTGATAATTCAGATGAATCATGCTGAATAGCTTTTGCCATTTCTATATTCAGTTGACTTAATAGAAATGGAACAGAAGCTTGTTGCTTATTTAATTTATCTTTATAGTCAATCAAAATATGTTTTAACTGAATATTTCGAGAATCATTTAACTCGTTGAGTAGTTCATTGATTAAGACAGAAACTTGCTTTCCTCTATCCTGACCTCCAGCAAACCATTTCATTTTGCTACCTCCTTAATAATTCCAACCAGCATGTCCACGGGTAACCCAATTTGCAACTGCATTATTTCCAATAATAGTAATTGCTTTGCTCCAGTCTACCCAACATTTTTGCTTATTACAATAGACACCATTTCCGTAATACGTGGCAGCTTCTGCATTTGTTCCTAATGCTGTAAAACCAATTCCAATCATGCCACAAATAACTACGCCTTTAACTAATTTTTTTAATGAATGTTCACCTCGAAAATAAGAATTTATAACGGTTATTTGTCTAAATTTTGTATACACTAAAATAAATTATTTACATAAGATTTTGCAACCATTCAATTAAAAAATATACGGTATTGCTTCAAAGCCATATCCAATATCATTATCTCTCAGTTCTTTTCTACTTAAATTTTGATAATCCTTTTTTATAAAATCCATTAGCTCACGAATTTCAGGTATCTCTATTCTTTGCTCTGCTTTTAACTTAGCAAGGTTTTTGTAAATGATAATAATAGATTTAGTATAGTCTTCTTGTTGCAATACTTTTGCTGCTTCTAAAAGCCCATCTTTTACTTCCTTATTATCAAGTGTGTACGTATTATATACCCTTGATAACAGTGTAAATAGCTTTTGATTTTTATTATCTTCCACCTATACCACCTAACACTTTCGTAAATCCATTGACGTATGCTTTTACACCTCTGTCTATAATTTCGGAACGCGCTCTACTCCAATCTACCCAACATTTTTGTTTATTACAATAGACACCATTTCCGTAATACGTAGCAGCTTCTACATTTGTTCCTAATGCTGTAAAACCAATCCCGATCATGCCACAAATAACTAAACCTTTAACTAATTTCTTTTTCATTAATGTTCACCTCGAAAAATAAAAATTAGAAAACGTCTTCTATACAGAAATTATAGAACTATTGGTATAGTTTTGTAAACACTATAATAAAGGTTTTTTCCTAACATTTTTGTAAGAAGGTATATATAATTAAAAAGAATCTACCTACTTATTTTTTTTGCATCTTCAACTAAAAATGCTTGTAAAAACCGTATGTCCAAATAACAACATTCAAGCCTACTAAAAACCAAAAAATTTTAATCATAAATGCAACAGTATGTTCTTCTTTTCTTTGTAAATACTCTTCTCTCCATTTAGGATCATGTTTTCTTTTTTTCAAAAATTCATATGTATGATAAGTAGTACTTTCTTTCTCTTTCACTAGCTGTCACCTCAATTTTTTACTTCTATATATTGTCCACCAAATGCAAGTTTATACTGTTTACCACAACTTTTACATTTGTATTCTGTTCGTTTCCAACGAATACGTTCCGCTAACATGCCACAATCACAAGAAATATACTCAACCAAAACACCTTCAGCTCTGTTAGCTACTTCTATTTTTTGATAATCATACTCTTTTCTCATAACTAGTCACCTTTAAAAATTAAGGGATTACTTTATGCACTTTAATTGACACTATTATATTTAATGAGGAATTAGTTGTTGCCTATTACTATTTTATCAAGATTTCCCCTTTTTTCAAATTTTTTCTGGGCTTATTTCTATGAAAATACCCTTACTTAATTTGTATTCTTTTTTACAATTACTACACTTAAAATGATTATATTTTCCCAACTCTCTTCTAGCCAATTGGCCACAATCACAATCAACATAAGCAACTACATTTGTCTTATTCCACGTAGTAATTTCTATTCCCCAGTGATCATATTTTTTTCGAACAACCATCTTAAATCTCTCCGTTTCTAAAACTATATCTTGCAACCATTTCTCTATATTCTTGTTTTGTTTTAGGCTGAACTCGCAATACTTCTTCGGCCAACTCTAATAATAGTTTTTCCACTTTTACTGACATTGTATCAAAAATAACCATTGGCTTTTTTTCTTTTTCTACACGCTTTTTATATCTTTGAAAATTTGCTGAATAGAGTCGACCATTTGACATTTTTTCTATTCCATACCCTGAAACCAAAGGATTTTCCAACAACTGAATAATCTTCTCTCTATTTTCCATAATAACTCCTTATCTATTTTTCACTAAGTAATTGTTCTTCTTTAGCTTGTTTTTTAATTCGTTTAAGAGTAGACAAAGAAATGCCTGTTTTCTTTTCTACTGCTCTCATGCTATTTGTTTCCATTAACTCTAATGCATGTTTATATTTATCATTCAGAACTCTTTTCGGACGTCCTTCTCGGTAGTTTTTATTATTTGCTCTGTGCCACTGTTTTCCCTCTTGGGTTCTCGTTACGATTAAGTCTCGTTCAAATTGTGCAAAACTACCTAACATGTTCATCATTAACGTTTGCATAGAATCACTTTTATTTGGCTCAAAGTTTAGGGCATTATCTAAGAAGGTGATAGTCACTCCTGAATTGTTTAAAGAAGAGATAATCGAATTTAAATCAACGATACTTCTAGCTAGCCGATCAATTTTCGTCACTAATACTTTATCGCCAGGTTTTACAATAAATAGTAGTTCTTCTAATTCTTTCCTTCCTTCTTTTTTTGTTCCCGTATATTTTTCACTGAATATTTTTTCTGCTCCAGCTTGTTCTAGTTTTTGAATCTGGGTTTTGTAATCTTGATTACTAGTACTCACTCTTGAATAACCATAAATAGACAAAATTTATTCACCTTTTCTGAACATAAGTTTTTGATACCTGACAATTCTAAGTATAGCACGAAGAACCAAAGAGGTCAAAAACTTAAAAGTTTTTGACCTATTTGGTTCTTACTATAAATTATTTTTTGTAGATAGTACTCCTATGTCCTATTGAAAATATTTGTATTATAATTTCTGAATCACAAATATTAGCCAATATTCGATAATTTCCGATTCTGTAACGCCATTCACCACTTCTATTTCCAGTCAAGCCTTTTCCATGTTGACGAGGATCAGTAGTTCCTTCTAAGTTTTTTCTAATCCATGCTACTATTATTCTTGCCTGGTTTCTATCCATTTTTTTTAATTGTTTCTGAGCTTGTGGCATATATACAACTTTATATTTCATTTAATAGATTCTCCATCTCCTCTTGAGAAATACCAATCTCTTTTTTCTCTTTGGAAATTTCCATTGCGTTCCGTAAGGTTTTTAAATCAATTTCATCTTCAATTTTATCTAATACAGTTTTTCGATAAAGTTCAGTTAATGAAGAATTATGAGCTTTTGCATATTCTAACACAAGTTCTTTTTCATCCTCAGGAATTCTAAATGTAATTGTTGATTGAGACATCTTATTACCTCCATTCGCACCTTGTAATAACATTGTATTAAAAATAAGCAAATTTGTCAATACATTGTAATTACAAATATAATAGTTAATCTAATATATAGAATAAAATATGAACGATAATTATATAGTACGTATTATCAAAACAATTCTACTTGTGTCACATTGGTTTTTATCCGTTCCAAAGACTGTTTATAATATTTTTCATTCGTTTCAAAACCAATAAACTGTCGGTCTGTATTCAAACAAGCAATCGCTGTTGTCCCACTTCCCATACAATTATCCAAAACAATTTCTCCTGGTTTCGTATAAGTTTTTACCAAATATTCCAGTAAAGCGACAGGTTTTTGCGTGGGGTGAAACGTATGCTTTGTTTCTTTTGGAAACTTCAATACATGATTTGGATAACCTGTTATTGTTTGTGTATATTCTTTGCCTGATAAGCCACCATTATGTGCATAGATATTTTCTTTGCTCTCCTTTCGAATCGCTGTCTTTGGTTGCTTCAATGCGATTAGTCCTTGCGGATAATAGTTCGGCGTTCCCTTTGAAAACACTGAGATTGTTTCAACGCAACGCATTGGTTGTGTTTTCGCAAATGTAAAACCAGTCACATTATTTTTCAACCAATACCAGTCATATTTATAGAGCTTGAAATTGCTCATACGTAATGCAGTAGAAAAAGGTTCTGCCCCGAATAAAACAATAGGGATATCTTTTTTAGCTATTCGCAAATAGGATTCCCACAACTTATCCCAGGGCAATACCTCATCCCAGGAACAAGCTGTAGTACCATAAGGCAAATCACAAATAATCGCATCGATTGATTCATCCGGTATTTTTTTCATTCCTTCTAAACAATCTTCAAAGTAAATCGTATTGTATTCCATCATAAGTTACTCCTTATGATTTAGGCCTAAATCGTTTATTATTCAAGTCTTGATACCTTTACTTTACTGATTATTTGTTTGAAAGGTTTCCTAACAAATCTTGAAAAATGTTGCTAAAAAGTCCTTTTTAGAACCTTTTAGCAATATCATATATCACTGCCACTGTAACTGAATTCCCCGCTTGTTTATACAAACTACTATCAGACATTTTTTGCTCATACTCACAATGATAATGATCTAACTTATTCTCAATAATAATTTTTGCTATCTCCCTACTTCCAAATTTTGCTGCTAAAAATGCTTCATCTGGAAAAGCTTGTAGTCGCCAACATTCCATTGGAGTAAGTCTTCTTATCTGGAAATCTTCAGTAACTACTGCTTGCTGATCACCCGTTAACAACGTATGTGCATATTTTTTACCTACGCGGCCTCTTCTTTTCTTTGAATTTGGAAAAGCAAAATTAATGCTATCACCTGGTCCAGCTTCACTATAACCTTCTTTTGTTGCTTCTCGAACCAAAATTTTAGGTTCTTGGCCACCGCCACCCATCGTTGTAAGAGTAGGAGAAAGCCCGTTAACTGAAACAACCGCTGAGGAAGAGCGAAACTTATTGTCTAACAATCCTTCAACAATAATTCTTTTTTCCACATGCGTTGTTTTTGATTGAGCAGGAACCATTATTTTACTTCCTTCGCCATTATTGCAAGTAATTGTCGGACTTATAGCATCCGAGGAAAATACATTCCCGTTCATTCCTCTAGCACTTGGATTCACATTACCAACAACTTGTTGTTTTCTTCCCTTTGAATTTATTTTTGCTGATTTAAAATTAATTTGGCTTTCTTCTCCTGTGATAGGAAATATTTGGTTGGTACTTGCTCCTCTAAGACGTCCGATAATAAAGACACGTTCTCTATTTTGTGGGACATAATTCTTGCTGTTAAGCACTTGCCATTCCACGATATACCCCAATTCATCCAAAGTTCGTAAGATTGTCTCAAACGTAGCGCCTGAATCATGGTTGAGGAGTCCTTTAACATTTTCAAGGAATAGATACTTGGGCTGCAAAATATGTGCGAACCGTGCAATTTCAAAAAAGAGAGTTCCTCGAGTATCTCTGAAACCTTTTCTTTTTCCTGCAACACTGAAAGCTTGGCATGGAAATCCTCCTGCGATAATGTCCACACGTCCGATTCCTCGAACAAATTCATCTGATATTGTTGTAATGTCATGCATTTCTACCTCATTTTCTGTATTATGAATTGCTTTGTAACTTTCTCTTGCTTTGGCATCAATTTCACAAAAACCTATACACCGATGTCCTGCTTTTTCTAACCCTAATCGAAAACCTCCAACTCCTGAAAATAAATCTAAAAAAGTTAATTGTTGCTTTGTCATGAGAAAAACTCTTTCTCACAGCGCTGTGGTCGTTATTCAAGCTTGTACCAGAAGTATAACGATTATTAGGTTTACAGAGAGTCGCTTCTTTGTTGCCAAAAAGTTGTTATTTAGCGATAAAACAACAAATCTAAAGCCAAAGCAAACTGAAGCATTGCCATTTTGGAATCATCAATAATAATATTTTTTTGATAGTTAATCCGTTCACTCACAGCAACTACAGATAGGCCATAAAAATAACGATAAAAAAATACACGCCGTCGTCGTTCCGTTATTTCTGGACGATACGGGTGCATAATCGCGGTAAATGCATGAGTAAAACATGCTTCTGTTTTTAAGTATTCTTTTTCATGTTCAGATAAGGGAAGTCCTTGTTGCTCTTTTTCCCTGACTGGGTCGTTTTTTACAACTAAAAAACACTCACTCGTTAACTGAGGATAGACAGTAAGTCCCATTCGTTCTCGATTGATTTTCATTGTCTGTATAAAAATCCCTACAGCCTTTTTTGTTTTCGGCCAATCAATAAATTCAAACGGTGGCAATGTGTAGTCTTTAATATCAAAAAGACTCAAAATTTCACCTCTTTTATGCTATAATCAGTACGTTACTGAAGAAGGCTTCTTTCAGTGACAATTGTGGAATGGCCAGAGCGATTGCTCTGGCTTTTTCTATTTTTCCCAAATTCAATCTCTCATAATTACTTTTTCTTTGTAGGAAAGAAAAAATAATTGATTTGTTTTTTCAATATATTGATAAATTGCTACCTTCAATGTGTCTGTTAGCCCTGGTATCTGATTAATTATTTCTTTCACTTCTGTTTCATTGTATTCAAAAAAATCCCCCTTCCATATCAACGTTACTGTTAATTCTACGTTCCGAATTTGCAAAAAATACGTACAACCAAACGTGTTGCCACACTCACGGCCGTAAATAAACATGTTGCTTTCACTCTTTCCTTATACTAATCTTTCTCTTCTCTAATGCCTTACTGAAATGCTACTAGCACTAAAGCAAAAAGCTTTTGAATTTTCATAAATCGTTTATCACTTACTTTTTCTTCTTTCTTCCTTGAACACCAAATGTTTTCATTATTTGATAATCCGCTCGAATCATTCGTTCTAATGTATGGGCAGGATAATAGCGTTGTTTGCTTATCTCTCGATCTTTTGCCACAATTTCTTCCCACATCTCTTTTACTTCTCGAGAAACTAAACAATCAATTCGCGCTTTTTCCTCCACATGTGGAGCTGTTAGGTTCACATGTGGACCTGAATTATTTTTGGACATTTTGTACCCTTCTTTCTCTCACTGAACATTGATATTTATACTCATCCCAAGTAGTAAACAAATAGATAAATAACAAAAAGAAAATAACTAATTTAATTAACAACGGTAAAAATTGCATTAACATACCACATAAAATCATTGCGACCACCAATCGTTTATTCATCTTGTATTCACGTCCTTTTTTCAGTAAAATATTGTTAGCTTTTTTATTTTGATCCCTTTGTTTTCGGTACTTGTTGCGAACAAGTACCTTTTTTTCTTATTCATTACTTTTATCCCCTCCAGATATAGTTTCTACAAACTTCAGCCAACTTTGTAGCTCTCCTTCAGAAATCAGCTTATCAGCCTCAAAAGAAGTATCCCAACGTACAAATATCTGATGCGCATTCAACCATTCAGCCAATTCGCCATACGTTTTTACTTCAGATAAAGGGATATCTGACATTTATATCATTCCTTCCTATTACTCCATATACCTAAATGTTGTTGCTGCGCTAATGCTTGTTTTTCTTCTAACTGTTCTAAGTATTTTGCTTCTTTATTTTTTACGTAAGCAACTTTTGCTAAACCTTCACTTACTAAGGTTTCCTGCAACAATTGACCATCCACAAACACATACGCCAATAATCGACCATAGCGATCTGTTTTATTTGCTTCATCAAATTCTAGTTGGATTTCTTTCGCATTACTCAACAATGTTTTTGTTCTGTTACTCGCCTCTTTACCAAATGGTTGAACAGGAGTATTCGGTTTGACCGTTTCGGGTGTATCTATCAATAAATACCTCACTTTTTGTTCCTTGCCATTTACAAGAAACACACTTGTATCACCGTCTACATGTCTAACAAAATCTACAGCTACTCTTTCTGAAGAAGTTTGTTTTTGCTCAATTTGTTGTATTGATTGGTGTAGTTCTTGCGTTAATCCACCAATTATTTCTTGTGTGCTACAGCTCGTCAATAAAAGAAAGCTAAGAAAAGAAACAAAAAAGAAGCCTATTTTATTTAGTCGTTTCCTCATTTTTTTATCCTTTCTATAAATTCTTGCTCCATGCCTGCGTAGCATAGAGCAAGACTTATTTATATTTTCATAAAACATTACTTAACAAAGCTCTCAGAACGGTAAGTCATCATCTGAAATATTTATTGGGTTTCCAACAAATGGATCATCATTATTTCCCATAGTATTATCCATAGGTGGAGTCTGACTCGTTGTCGTTTTTTGTTCTCTCGATTCTGCTTGCGAACGTGATTCCAACAAATAAAAACTTTCTACAATAACTTCTGTCACATAAACTCGTTGTCCTTGCTGATTTTCATAGTTTCGAGTTTGAAGTCTTCCTGAAATTCCAAACAATGTTCCCTTTTTTACATAATTAGCTAACGTTTCTGCTGGCTTACGCCAAATCACACACTGAATGTAATCTGCTTCACGATCACCATTCTGGTTTTTATAATTACGATTTACGGCAAGAGTAAATGTTGCTACAGCTGTTCCACTAACTGTATAGCGCAAATCTGGGTCTTTCGTCGCTCTTCCAATTAATGTCACATTATTCATCATTTGTCGTTCCTTCTTTCTTATCTTTTATAAATATATTTTATATGGATATCCATATAATGTCAATAGTTATCTATGGATATTCTTATTTTTTTATGCTATATTAAAAATGAAATGAGGTGTTTTTTTGGATAATTCTTACAAAACTTCGGAAGCACAAAGAAAAGCTATAAAAAAATACGAGCAGAAAAATGCCGCAGCCAAACAGTATCGTAATAAAAAATATGCGACAAAAAGCTTTATTCTAAATTTAGCAACTGAAGAAGATTTACAACTTGTCCGTAGCTGGTTAAAAGAAAGAGAAGAGACTTCGCCAAACAATTGATTCTGTTAGCGAAGTCTCTTCCATCTGATTAGTCAAGCAGGGAAATTTCATTTTATGCTGCAAAAAATACTCTTTAAAAAGATAAACCATGCTCGATTTCTTTTTGTTCAGTTTTTTGGTCAGCTTTTTCTTCGGCTTTTTCTTTCTCTTGTTGTTCATACATATCCCGCATCATATTTTCTATCTCAGAGAATTCATTCACTTCTTTTTCTTCTTCCATCAGTCGCTTCTCTGTTTCTTCTTGAGCTTTTTCTATATCTTCAAGTTTTGTTAAATCGTATTTTAACTGCAGCTCTCCCCAAAATTTTTCATCGTCTAATTCCATAATATTTTCTTCTAATTCGATAGAGGCCTGTTTTACTTTTTCTTCTAATATTTTCTGAGAATTCGTTTCTTCTATACTTTTTTTCCAAAATTCTTTTGCTTCAGGAGATAGTTTCGCCATATATTTTTCTGTGTAAGCATCAGCAAGACGAATACTTCCATCCATTAAGCTTTCAATCAATTCTTCATCTAATGCCCATTTTGACACCTCATACTCTGCTTGTTGCACATAAAAACTATGTCCATTAATATGATATTCTTCATACTCATTTCCCATTTCATCATACGTATAATAACTTTCATGAGAAATAAAGCGAACATATTCTTCAATGTATGGTCTTACTTCTTCTGGAAGAGGTTCTTTTGTTTCTCTTTCAAAAACTTCAGACATTCCTTCTGCTGTTTGAATCGGTACATACTTTTCCTGTTCTTCTGAAATAGAACTTTCTAATTTTTCTATAGAAAATCCTTCTTGTTCAAATTGCTGCAACATTTCTAATTGTTCTTCTGAGTAATTATTGGTTTCTAATGTTAATACCGTTTGCGTTTCTGGTACAACTTGCACTAGTTCGCTCAAAACCATCGAATGATATTCAGGGTGATATCTATCAATTGATGAGTCTTTAAAAAAGGCTTCAATAGACCCATGATCTACATCTCTAATATAACCACCCCCTCCCTCAGAATAACCATTCCACATTGAACCATCTTGAAAAACATAAATCGCTTGACGAATATTGCTTGTTTTTTCAAATCCTTCATCGTAAAAATCTGAAAAATCAAAATTAGATACTTCTTTTTGCATATTGTTTCCTCTTTTCTTTTTGATAAATAAAAAAAGAAGATAGCTTCAGCTATCTTCTAATACACAATGGTTGCTTATTAAAAAATCATTTCTGTACCGATAGAATGTTCTAACTCTCGATACGCCTTTTCATTTAAGTAATTTTGTAAACTATTTTGGCACGCTTTCCGTAAATGATACATCTGTTTTCGAAATTCATAATCACTTTTCTTCCACTGTTTTGCGTTGAATCCTACATTCGTTGAGCGGATTGTTGAAGGTTGCTTTTTGGCCAAAACGCCTTTTTCTATCACTTCATCTTTTTTCCGCTCTTTTTTAGGAATTTCTTCTGTCTGAGAATAATCATAAACTTTCTTTTTTTCAAAACGAAAACTCTCTTCTCCTTCTTTTTTTAGACCAACCAAGAAAATAGGCTTGTCTTTTTCTGACTCTTTTATTCGGCGATTCTTCAGTTTCCAACGCTCTTCCCCCAAAACATACGTGGCTTCTGGTTTTTGTCTCAAAATTGACCGTTGGTTTGTACTCGAATAATTTTCTAAGTTGCTTTTTATCTTCTTAGAAGGCCCTTCATGCATTGACACATATTCCGCACGATTGTTGCTAGGTAAGATAATCTTTTTCTTTAATTTCCCATGTTCAAATATACTCACGGGTTCTGCCAAATCCTCATCATTTACTTTATGGAAATAAACCCCTCGCTTTTCTTTAATAGCGGTTTCTTTTTCTAATTCCATTTGAAGTATAATATTCTGATTTCGCTCTTCTCTTGTAGCTTCACGGTTTTCAAAAAAACGATTCAACGTGCCTAATGCTTGAGTTAATGGTGTTTCTTCTTTTTTGGGCTCTGTTTGTTGATCTGTTATCTGTTCTTCTTCGTTATCCATTGGCTGCTCTGCCTCTAACGATGAAAACATCCGTTGCTCTTCTTCTGTCCACTCCTCTTTATTTGTGGACAGCTCTGAGAGAGGCTTTTCATTTTGTACGTCAATTAAAGATTCTGATTCTTCACTTGGCATAGAAGCCTCTAACGACGCATAGCCTTCAGAAAAGCCCCCCTCCTCTGTTACTATTTGTTGTTCTGTTAAAAATTGTTCGTTTGGACTATCTCTTTCTCTATTTTCTTCTTCAATTAATGCTGACAAAGAAGCAGCTCGTGGTGTTTTTCTGAATAATTCAGGGTGTTTTTTTGCTTCGGATAAAATTAAGTTTCCTATACGAGAATACAAACTATTTTTTCCATAAAGTTGTTGATCATAATACGTAGGTTTATTTCTTGGATTCCCATATACTTCTTCATAATCATCAGAAATTTGTTTTAAACGTGGAAGAATTTTATCCATCAATTCTTTGCCATCAGTTTCTAGAAATAAATCAATTAATCGGTCCAATTCTGGTTTAAAATGGTGGCGCTCCGCAAAACCATATTTCCAAAAATATTGATTGCGAGGAAGTTTTTCCATGAGTTGAACAAAGCGTTGTTCATACTGCCCTTGTGTAAATTGTTCCTGACAAGATTCTGCTAATCTTTTTTGATAATCTAGGTAGGTCTGCAATGACAATAATTGTTCTTTATTTTGCATTAATTCATTCACGAAAGCACGTTTTGTCGCTGTGATATTTTTTTGCGCAAATTTCCCTTTATATTGCCAACCTGATTTATGTGGCTCTGTTGGGTGAATATAATTAATCCATTCTCTTGTCGGTTCTTTTTCAACATAACCTACGTGAACATGAAGGTTATCTGTGTTGTAGTGAATGGCCGCTGTCCATTCACCTTTCAATCCTTCTTTCTTTTCCAATTCAGCTACGGCTTTTCGAGTAGCTTGGTAAATATATTGCGCTTTTAAATGATTGGTTTTCTCATCTAAGTAACCTTTTTCAATTAACCATTCATTGCGAAAACTAAAGACTAATTGCCATAAAGGTGAGCGATTTTCTTGTGCCTCACTAAAGTATTTTTTCATTCGGTGAACTTCATTTTCTGGTGTTTGATCATAATTTTTTGTAAATAGTGCAGAGGTTTTTTCTGGATTCGACATATAATCATTATAGGTCGAAAACATCACTTCTCCTCCGCCATCAATAGCAGAAATACTGTCCATAAAATTTTGTGTAGAAAAAGCATTAAAACGATCGAATTGTTCATTACGAGTGGCTTCATTTCTTTCCATATAATCCAAGTAAGCTTGATACGTATTGGAACCAGGCATAACAAACGCACTCGTCAAGATAATGCCTGCTGTTTTCTTAGTCATTTCTTCCCGTCACTTGAGAATATTTCTTTTTATTAATCGCTTCTGTTTTTCTACTTTCTTGTCGTTTTTTTACTAGCTCTTTCGCTTCAATAAACGCTGCATGTTCTTCCCCTTCTTTGATTTCTAGTTGCATAAAATCTGTCATTGCATTGAATAAAACCATAAATAATTCTGTACGCTCTTCAATCACCGAAACCATTTTTTTCGTTTGATTTTGTGTGGCTAATAATTCATCGGATTGATTCATCGTTGCTCGTTCAGAAATATCCAATAGAAACTCAATCGTGTCTCCTAAACTATAATGTAATTTGTCTGCTAACTGATCCAACCGTTCTTTCGTTTTATCCGTCATATAAATATTTTTTGGTGTCTTCTTTTCATTATTTTTTTCAGTCATTCGTCTTCTCCATTTCTTCGAAATTTTTTCCTGGTTCGAGCATTTTCATTGCTAAAATTTCCATGCCCAGTTGCATCGTTTCAACTACATCTTTTGTAAAAGCTTGATAACGAATTTCTGTCTCTAATTGAAACTCTTCATAGGCAATTTTTTTCAGAATGTCACGCAACATTTCATCTCGTCCACTGTACCCTTTTTCTTTCGCTACTTTTACCAAACGTTTACACGTTTCTTTATCTATATCTCGTATTGTTAACACCGTTTTTTCTGACACTTTTATCACGTTTCCTTCCTTTTTTATTTCCTTTCACTTCTTGTTATTTTGTTGTACCTCCGTTATTTATCTTTCTAGTTCTGAGCAGTTTGCTTAATCGCCACTCTTCTTGTAAGAGCATAAGGGGAAATGGGGGACACACAAGGTGTCCCGCCTTGCAGTGCAAGGCTTTCCGGTGTAGTACATTTTTAACCACTCATAGCACATTCATAGCAGAAACATAGCAGTTTCATAGCAGGTGTTTAGCACATTTATAGCACCTGATTTTAAAGGATTTCTCACATATCCATAGCACGTTTATAGCAGATATTTAGCACATTTATAGCAGGACATAGCACAAACCTAGCACCTAGTTAGCACATTTATAGCACGTTAGTTCGTTGTTATTTTATTTCGCTTTTCAGCTAATTTTTCTGCTTTTTCCTCTAATAATTCTTGTTCCTCAGCTATCTTCTTTTTGGTTTCTAAATAGGTTTCTTTTTCTCTTTCCAACCCTCTAACAATTTCTTCTCCATCTTCTTTTTCCTCCCCAACTTTATAGAACAATTCTTGTTTTTCAGTAGCTATTTTTTCTTCAATTAATTTCATTTCTTCATCAATTTTTTTACTGTTTTCCGCTAATAATTTTTGTTGTTTTCCTACCTCTTTTTCTTCAATTTTAATGACCTCTAATTCATAATTTTCTTTTGGTTTTTCTTTTAAGTCAGGACTGTTTTTACTTTTTCTAACGTCCCAATAAAACGTTGTTTGTTGCGATTGATTCTTTTGTTTTTCTTCTGTTTCCTCTTCAATTTGTTCAATAGAAGTTGGCGCTTTTTTCTCTTCGTTGTACCCAAAATCAATAATAATTTCTTTCCATTCTTTGGGTATGCCATTCAATTTCAGTAAGTAGTAACCTGTTGAAATTTCTTGTAAATCGGTTTTTATTTGTTGCTTACTTTTGCTTTCTCCTGCGAAAGCAACATAATTTTTATGCACCTGGTCGTTCCCATCTTCTATAGAAAAAAGAACTTCTCCATACCCACTATCCTCATTTACTTTTCGTGATAAAATTTCAACTTCACTAGACCCGATTTTTGTTTTACTTGCCACGCCAATTCCTGTATCTAACATAGGGCTATCATCTTTAAAAATACTTCTTGAAAAGCTAAAAAATAGATACCCACAAATAGTAAAAACACACATCAAAATATAAAATTTTGAGGCATGTTTTTGGAATTTGGATTGAATTTTACGAGGCTTTTTTTCCTTCGATTGGACTTGTTCTCGAAATGTTTCAATACGTTCTTGCCATTCATTTATCTTGTCAAACATTCGTTTCACTCCTTATAAAAATAGCTAGTAGGAAAATCTCGTGAAGCAATTTGTTCTTCAAATTTTTTTATTTTCCAATGATTATTTTCGTCTTTTTCTAACGTAAATTGATCGATATATTTCACATCAAATGCTTGCGCACTTCCGTGTTTCGTTGAAACAACCAGACAACCAATCATTCTTGCTTTACCAGTAATGCCATCAAGCTGAACATAATATTGTTCACTTACTGTTTCTTGTTCAATTCGGAAGCTATCTTTATAGTCATCTACCCAAGCAGGACGCAACGTTTTTGCTAATTTTGGTTCACATATCTTCGATAATTTTTTTAATTTTTCTTCTGCCGTATCGGTAGAAATATCATAATAGGCTTTCCTAAATTCTTCTCCAATCGCTTTTAAATTTTTATATTCTCTATGTGAATAAGTATGTTTCGGAATTGGAACTTCTCCTGCTGTTCCGTTAGCTTTTTTCTCCTTTAACGACTGTAACTCTTCTTCTAATTGCTTGTTTTTTTCTTCATAGTTTTGCATAATTTTTGTTTCTTGTAGTGCCAATATTTTCTTTGTATAGAAGAAGGTTCCTCCTATCCCTAATAACAAACCACAACAACCAATCATTAACCATTGAGGCATTGATTTCATTATTTTCCCTCGCATTCTTGTATTTTTTTACAAAAAAAAGCAACCTAAGAATTCTTTCTTAGATTGCTTTTCCCTGCCTATTTTATTAAATCTGTACTCAAATAAACATACCTATGACTTCAACGACATCAATCCATGTTAACACATCACATTGCTCTATTTTTTCTACATTTCTATTCGTATAATCCACCGAACGCAATTGATGTGTAACAACGTCTCCTGCAATTTTTTGTGGGTCTTTTATAGAAATATATGTCCCAAAGCTTCTTTTTGAAGACGTTATGGGACAGACCAAACAAAAACCTGTCCGTTCATTAAATTCATCCTTACTGACAACCAATGCAGGTCTTCGTTTTTTTATCTCTTTACCTTTAGAAGGGTCAAAATCTAACCAAATAATGTCACGCTGTTTTGGTGTATACATTAATATTCTTCCCCTTCAAGCTTCATAGTGTCCCATTCTTTATCTTCTTCTGTTAAAGATTCTCTAAAACCTTCCCACGCTTCTTTCTTTTCAAAAATATCTTCTTTTTTAGGTTTTAGAATATACGTGTCACCTACTTTAAAAATAGTAAAGGCTTCCCCAACTTCTGGAGAGATATCTTTTGGGAAAATTGCTCCTACAGAATTGCCGATTTTTCTTGCGATGGTTTCCATTCTTTTCAGCTCCATTCTTTAATTTAACAAAGTTTAACTCAATTTAATTCAATTGTCAAAAAGAATGAATAGCAATTTCTTATAAAAGAAAAATACAACTTATTATTTGTTTTTTCGCACAATACTACGGATTTTCGTTATCGAATAGGTGCGATTATACTTCGCAACTATTCTTCCTTTTTCGGAATTTTGCTCATAGGTAGTAAACGATTGTCCACCGTCTGAAACACTCGCTATTACGCCTGTATGCCCCCATATTTGAGGAGTTAATATTCCTCCTGCATACCAATTAACAATGTCTCCTGCGCGCAAATCTGACGGCTTAGGATCAATAATTACTGACCACCCATATGCTGGCCAATCGTAATCTTCGCCAATTCTTTCTGCATAGTCAAAGCCACTTCCTCGTAATTGTGGGCCTCCTAATTTTTCAACGTAATAAGCGGTCAACATGTAGCACTCTCCGCCGTAAAGTTCCTGACCTAAAACAGATTCTAAAACCGCTAAAGAAGCCCCATTTCCACCATTCGCAACCCCTTGTTGCATACTATTCACGTACTGATACACTAATTCTGCATAAAACATATTTCCATAAGCATAGCGCCAATTTCCATGAGAATTTGCTATCGGATTCGTATATGGAACCTTCAAGCCATTCGCTTGCTGTCTAGCAAATTCTACGCCTGCATCAAACGTATATGGACGATTATTAGCATGTAACCAACTAAGAAAACCTCCGCCATAGTTATATGCTTGTAAGGCTGCTTTTCTATCTTCTATGCCATATTGTTTTGCTAATTGTAAAACACTTTTGTAATGGATAATTCCTTGCCGAATAGACTGTTCAGGATCAGTTATTGAGTTGGGCGGCAATCCCGCACTTTCACTTGATTGAAACGGATCGCCACCTCTTCCTCCTGATTCCACCATAATAATGGCCAAAAGATAAGGAACTTCTTCTAAAACCCCCATCTCTTTGGCAATTCGCTCAACAATTGGTTTTAACGCTAATACTTCTGCTGAAAGTCCTTGATTTTCTACAGAAGAAAGATTCGTCTTTTCCTCTTCTTCGGCTCCTATAACTATCATTATCATATAATTAATCTCTTGAACAACCGCAACTGTTACCAAAGAAATGCTGCCTAATATAGCAACGATAAGAAAAATTTTAACCTTTAAACCTCTCATACCGACACCTCTTGATACTGTACAGCCTTTTGTTGGTTATATAGTTGTTGCGCTTGCTGTTGTTCTTTTTCTTTCAGTTCACGACTGGTAAGACGCCCTGTTTTTTGCATTTCTAAGACTTCATTGTAGTCTCCTTTTTCTATCGCTGTTGGCAAATATAAGGTTAACTTAGTGTTTTCTTTCATTTCAGCATTTTTACTATAAGTGGCATGCACGTTACTTACTAATTCTTTTCCAGCTTCATCATTATTTACAGCTAACACGATTCTACCAATAGAACAATCCATCGTATTGGATAAATCACGACACGTTCGCCAAAGAGTTTCTTCTTTTAACCCAGATAGCGAAAGGAAAAAGCTATTTTTAGGCAAATACTCTTTATCCAACTCATACAACGATAAGGATTCTATTGGACTTTCTGTCACATAAAGCGTAATAGGTTCTTTAAAATCAACATTTTTAGCAAACAAAAAACCACGTTGTCCGTGGCTATTTAAAGCAATTCCCTTAAAATATTTTCGTTCTAAATTAAGGTCATTCTCTTTCGTTTTTTTTATTCGCTTTGCCAATGGTCGAGCATAGGTTCCTTGCACGTCCGCTCCAACCACTGTTCCCATTTTACCTTTTCCAATATCAGAAAATTTAAAAAGAATGTTGTGGCGATTATCTGAACTAATCATTTGTTTATCTACAAATTCTTGAATGGTTTCATCAGATAAATAGCGACTTCTTAAATAATCCCAGCCTTTTTCATCTAATACACCTGTGTCATAATTTCCTGTGATTGAGAGCTTATCTAAGCGAAATGCTTCTTGTCGTGGTTCTTGTTGTTTATTTGCTGTTTTCGTTGTCGTGTATCGTTTCTGCTGATTAAATTGAAAGTCTAACAATTGACGCACTACTTGCTCGTAAGGCTCTTGATAATAAGTCATAACAAAATCTATCGCATTATCATACGAATTGATTCCTTGAGAATACCAATTTACGACACCTGTTTTGGCATTTGCTCGCATACTATCATGCAGTGTATGTTCTAAAAATTTGGAAGAAACTTTTTCAAAAGTTTCTCCTCGCTCTTGCATATACGCCAACATATTTGCACGTCTTGCAATTGCTAACTGTTTTTGGGAGAAAACAGGAATGGTTGACATGTGTTTCCCTCCTATTCCTTTAAGAAACTAACCATGAACATAAAAGGTAAATAAAAAAGACAACTACTACCAGAAGGTATAGTCGTCTTGTTTCAAAACTTACAATCGTTTGATTCTTTTTTCCAAATACAATGCGCTGAACGCTTTGTTTTATTTTTTTCAGTTTTCTTTGCTTTTCTACTACATTTTTAGCCATGTTACACCCCTCCATCAAAAATTTCTTTTTCCATAGCTGATAGACCATAACGGAATTTGATATTTTTCGCTCCCTTAATATTTAACAAAATATCGCCTTCCTCAAACTGAATAATATCTTTAATATCATAAACACTTAGTTGTTTCCCAAAGACTTTTCTTAATAATTCTTCGGAAGATTCATCTTGTTTAAACAAAAACCGATACGTAGATAATTTAAACAAGTTCACAACAATCTTTGAAATTTCACCCATCTTATTGTCGCTATAGTCAGGAAATGCGTCGGCTATATCATGCAATATATACGTTTGGCCAATCAATAATTTCCTTCCTTCACGATTATAACGGTCCAAAGCTTTTAACAACGTAAGATTTTCTGTGCGAATAGGGTTATGAAACTCATCTGAAGTAATATTTGAATAAATCAGTTCGTCTACCCGTTTTTTCTTACGGTCAAACAAATACTTTTCTCGTTGGCCTACACGAACGGTTTCGCTAAATGCAGCGGTATATAAGTTGTAGTATTGGGCGTTATACGCAAACATATCTGATTTTACGAGATTTTCCATATTAAAGGTCACTAATTTCTTATCGTAAAAATCAAACGTTGATTTTTGATTAAAAATGTCTCCTGAATCCGTAATAAACGATTCTAGTTTTTTTATTAACTCACTCAACGATTGCTTTTCAAACGTTTCAGATCGCCTATTGTATTCTTCTTTTGCATAAGCCAAGATATCAGAATAAATTGGATACTGTTCAGGATCATATTGGGTAATTTTACTTTCTTCTAAATGATGACGCTCCATATATTTCCGATATCCATCATTAAAAATTTGCTTTGCTTCTGTCATAATAGAACTGCCAAAATCAATGTTTTCAGCTAACCCAAAAACTAAACGCATTTTGGTTAAATTTGTTTTTAACGATTGTTTTTCATTGGTCTGTTTTGTTTTTGCATCCACATCAGAGCGATAGATTTGGCAAGGATTTAAACGGACAAGACTTGCATCGTAATAATTGCCCCCTAATTTTTCTGTTAAGCGTTTGGTTTCATCACTTACATAAAAACCATAATGAATATTGTTATATTCCACTGCCTGTTTTAATAGCTTTTTAGCAGCCGTTGTTTTTCCAAACCCTTGACTACCTACAATAAAAATGCTGTAGGATTTTCTCACACTATCCTTATGTGTGGTAGATAACGCAACAACACCTGATCCGTATAACGGATAGCCACTATACGGTGCATCATAGTCAATGTGATTGGCATAATTAAACGCATAACTTCCTGCTAATGCCGTTCCTTTAATTTCTTTTCCTTTCCGTTTAATTAGCTTCATGCCTTCTTTAAAGCTTACAAAAGAAGCTCTAAATTGCCGTTCTGCTTCATCTAAGAAACAAGTTGCTTGAAATTGATTTTTTCGTAGTTTTCGGTGAATTTCTTGTTCTCGTTCATTGAGTTTTTCAATACTTGATTCAGTCAAAATGTATCGTACATGAATTTCTTTTAAAACTTCAACCGATTCCAAAATACTTTCTACGGTACGATCAAGTTGTTCATACTCTTTCCGAGCTTTTTTTCGTGAAATTTTGTCTTTTGACGAATACACGCGATCTTCATATTCTCCTAAACTACGATTTAAATTTTGCTCTACTAGAGGATTATTGATATCAATCGTATGAACATCCAACGTGGTTAAAACGTTTTTCATACAAAAAATTTTTTCACCCCAAAAATTCGGATTATTCTTCGGTCGATAAATAACAAGGTTTAATACCCGTATGTAACCGTCCGCAATTTGTAAATCTTTTGACGAATGCGGTTTAACTCCTCCCATTGGCTGGATAGTTCCAATAAACAATGGATCATATCCTTTTTTATCTACTATTTTTTGTACAGAAGCTTCTCTTCCCGTTTTATCTGTTTTTTGATAAGGAATGCCTACAGGTAAAGGAGAACTTGGATTATATCGTCGAAATAAGAATTTGATTTTTTGTGTTAATGTCATTGGATACAATCGAAATCCTGCACTTTGAGCTACTCGTATCTCGCGACTAACCTCTTTTAATTCTTCTTCGTTATCCGCAAATATTTGAAGATAGACCGTATCAATTAATCGATTGTTGTCTAAATTCTCTAATACTTTAAGCGTATATTTCTGTTCCTGTTTTACTGCTGGACTTAATGCCCCCATCTTAAACCGACGAATGGCATAATCAATATTTTCCGACATATCAATTGGAAAACTGGTAAAAATGAATTTTACATCCTTGTGAATCGCTTTTAAAAAGACCAAAAAATCATTGATGGCTGCTTGTCGTTGTTCTAAACTTCCCTCTCGTGCAGAAGAGTCTTCAATACGATAAAAGTCTGTTACTCCTTTTTCTAAGGCAATACACTCTTCCGAAATAATGCGACGTTCTGCCATAAAACTTAATACGGATTTTTCTACTTTTTTTATCTTCTTTTTTTCTTTTTTCTTTTCCGTTGTATCAATTAACGCTGGTAACGCCTCTTCTGGTTGCAATAATGCATCTGTATCAATCATCAAATCATTTCACTTCCTTGTTCTAAAATACTTACACCATGAAATAAAAAGAAAGCAAAGAATGTCTCTTTGCTTTCTTTTATTCATTATATTCTTTCATCTCTTGTTCAATTTGCGAATCTTCTTCTAAAAGCTCTTCTTCCGTAAACATAGGAAACTCTATTTCTTCTTCCTCTTGGAAAGATTGTTGGGCAATCGCATGATAGGTTTGACGATTTTTTGAAAGAATAAGCCACAATCGCTGATAATTCCTCACTCGTACATTTCCTACCGTTGGCAATAACCAATAGATTCCCATAATCATAACAAAAAGAAACGCAACAGTGCCTAGTGGGTTATAGGTTTTTTCTTGTAACCCTGTGGCTACCTGAAACAGAATAAACACACAAACCGCATCTTTTATTAAGAGTTTCCCAAAAAATTTTGCTTGTGTGAAAATCTCTTCTTGTATTTCATGCATACACTCTTACCTGCCTAGTCATTATTTTTTGAACGTTGCTCATTACGTGCTTGTTCTTTTAATGCTTTTCTTTGACTTAACCACTCATTTACTTCTTGACCAAATTCTTTGTTCCGTTGATAACGATCTACTTGATTCCCAATAGGATTTTTCATATTTTTTTGATACTTATTGGTATGGATCATATCTTTCGCTTTTTTCTTAAACGGATTTTCTACTTTTTCTAAAGAATTAGCTGTGTTTTCTTCTCTTTCTGAATCAGAAGAGCGGTCTGAGTTTCTCCTCTCTTTTTCATCAGGTGCGGTTGATTCACTTGTATCGCCAGAATTTTTACTTGCTGATTCTGTAGATTCATGGTCGGAAGTCGTATTCTTTTCACCAGTCTCTTCTGAAAAATTAGAAGAATCTTGTTCGTTGGCTGTCGTATCTGTTTCACCAGTTTCATCAGAAGAAGTGGAATCGTCATTATGACTTTCTGAATTTTTCTCTTCCATATCCTCTTGATTCCAGTCATCCATATTTTCATGTTCATTTGATGATTTTTCTGTATCTGCAGACTCTTCCATATCAGGTTCTCCTGTTTCAGAATCTGCTCCTTCATTTTCAGAAGCATTTTTTGTTTCTGTATCTTTTGATTCTTTCTCTAAATTAGAATCTTCTGGTTCATCCTCTGGTGGTAAATCATCATTTGTTTCATCTGTATTCTTTTCATTGTCCGTTTTGTTAAGATTTGCGTCCTCATTATTTTTCTTACCTCTCATCAAACCATCAGCAAAACCTGCGGCGCCAACAACTCCTGCAACCGTAGCACCTGCGGCTGTTTTAGCCACATCACCAACTTTATCAGCTGCACTTTTGGCACCCATACCCATAACAAACGAACCTGCAGTAGATAGTCCTGCATCAATACCTAATGTTTTTTGAACAATCGCTGGTCCGTCATACACAAACCAAGCACCACCAGCTACAGCAAACAATTGTGCCAACATAGACACATCTTTTGAAAACACGAAGCTATTGTAGTAGATAAACACGTAATACATCGTAAAAATCGACAGCAACATGACAAACCCACTGATGATTTCCATAAACGCCATTTTTGCACGTTTCATATCACGAAAACTAAAAAAGACAGTTAATTGAGCCCAAATATTGTTATAAGCAAGCTCAATCCCTAACCGTCCTACACGAAGTAGCGAAATAATTAAAGAAAACGCTAGAACACCTAACGTAACAATCATTGGCAACCAATTCGCATGCCAGCGATAATAAGCAGGGGCAAAAAATTTCTTTACTAACCATGCCATAATACCACCGCCACCATCGTCTAGTTCTACAGCTTCTTTTCCTTCTCCATTTTTCTTGTTTTTTAGTTCATAATTAAATACTTCCCCGTTATCCACTTCATCTGGATCAGATATTCGTTCATTAATGTCAAACCAATCTAAATCCGTCAGTCGATTTTTGGGGTCAGGTTCTGTGGTCTGCCACCCTTTTTCTGCCAAAATATACGTGTCTATTAAGTTGTCTTTTACTGTCGCAAAACCAACTTCTCCTTGTGTTGCAGATAAACTTGATTCTGTGGCCGTCACAATTTTTATCCCATCACGCATAATAGAAGGCAACATCAACGACATTAACAACAACATCAAGACATTCATCGGAATATCTCTTGTTTGTTGTGATTTTCCTAAAAGTAGAACTAGCCCAATCATTAAAATAGCAAGAGCTACCCCAAATGATTTAAAACTAATAAGCGTTTGAACTAAGCCACCTTCTCCTTTTAAAGAATCAGCATTGTAAAATCCTAAAAAATTCAACATTTCTTTTAAGACATTCATTAAGTTGTCTACAATCCATAATAGAATTGACACAATAAAATACAAGATGGAACGCCCAATATCTTTTATCATAGACGCAAGCGAAAGATAATCCGAAAACGTATCTAATGCTGTAAAAATTTCTTTAGTACTCATACGTTCCCCTCCATTCTTTCAATTGTTGTACAAAAACATTCACGGCTTTTTCTTCAAAATTAGAGAGTATACAACTAAAGTACGACCGTAAATTTCCTGTATCTGAAATAGTTTTAAGTTCCGCAAACGCTTTGTTGTTCCTTTCACCTGCAATATGAATCAACGAGGTCAAGCGTTTTTGTTGTTCTTCTGAAAAAGTAGTTTTTACTGATTGTTCAAGCTGGTCACCATATAATTTTTCTAGCAACGCAACCTGCGTTTGATATTTGCTTGTTTCAAAGAAATGCTTGTCTTGCACTTCTGGTTCAATCTCTTTCAGTGATAACACTTTATTTTCTTGTTGTTTTCTACGTTTTGGCTTTTGATACTCTGAAAGCAATGGAAGAGAAAGCTGTTCTGGAGCACTTGTCTGTTTTATTTCTTTAGGTTCTAACAACCAATTCAACTCTTCCAGCTCTAGTTCCATAAACTGATTATTTACAGGAATCTCTTCCCATGAAACTTTTTTCATTTTCCGATACTTATAAAAAGGGATTAAGTTGGTGTCATTTTCATACGTATTAAAAATCGGATACTGATAAATAGGGTTTCCTTCTAAATCTCGGTGTTTATTAATACGCAAAATAATCGATTCCCCTTCACGCACACGTTCTAATTCATACGAAGCTAACAAATCAATTTTTTCTGCGCTTTCTGTCTCAGTTGCTTTTATAGACAGCGGATCTTTATGTCGGGTTTTTGAATAATTCGACCGTTCACCTAAACGACCAGAAATATATTTATTCGTTTTATCTGAGGCTGTACGAATATACGCCAAATTTCCTGTATTTCCCAAAATGATATCTTTCGTATCCTCATCATATAAAGAAGCAAGTTGTTGCACATCTTGTAACACTAAGTGAGAAAATAAACGTCTACTTAGTCCAGACGTCCATTTTCTTGCTAGATTTGAGATTGGAACGCCTAAGTTTCCTCCTTCTTCATAAATGAAATGCACATCTCGATAGCAACAGGAATCGTCTTCTAAGTTACATCGATTAATCAATACTTGATAAATCTGATCAATATACATTATTCCCAACGGATTGTTAGACGTATCTGCATCACTTAACATAACAAATACCGCTGTTGGTTGTTCTCTGTCAAAACCAATCAGTTCCATGTCAAATCCATCATCAATTGCTGTCATTTTAGCATTTAAAGACATCAAAAATGGCTGTAAGTCACCATCAAAATGTGTAATAATATTTCCCAACGTTACATGAGCTGGTGCTGAAGCAAAAATCGCGTCATAATGTCGTGTAGCTGGGTGTGTGCGAGGTAATTCACCAAAGAAAACGTCTAATTCACATTTCCCTTCATACTCTGCCAACAAACGTTTTAATTCATTCTCATCGTCTGTATATTTTCGTAAAAAATTATAGGATTTTTCTTTAATTTTGCGTTTTTGCATTTCATTAACAACTGTATAAATAGTGTATGGATTGACTTTACTCTTTTCCTCTTTTTCATATTCCTGGTCTGCTAAAGCTATACCGACACTAATAAATAAATTACGACAAGCCTTGGTCCAGAAACCACCGTCTTTTCCCTCATTCACTTCTTGAAAATAAGAAAATGCTACTTGCGTAATGATTTTTTCTGCATTGGCCAATTGTTTTTCCGCTTGAATATTTAAATTTAACGCTTCGCTTTTATTGCCCGCTTGTTTAAACTGAGCACTTTTTGCTTTTAATCGTTTATAGTGTCGATAATAGTTATTAAACACACCCAAAACAGGTATTGGATCAGAATAATATTGATTCATTGTATTAACCACTCGTATGCGATAGCCGCGTTTTTTTAAGGTTTCATACCATGCCCTTGGCTCGTCTCCTTTAGTAGCTGTCATAACAAAAGAAGCCCGATTGCTAATCAATCGGGCTCGTGTCAATATATCAATAAATGGATCTACAAAATAAATACCTTTCCCTTGACGTGTTCCTGCCAAAGTAATGCTATTCGAATCTGTAGTATCAACATAATAATAAAAAAGCCCTTGGGCTTTTTCACTAGGGGTTTGTGGTTTTCTTCCGACTGGATATCCTGGTTTCCCATCAAAATAATCTTCTTTGTCTGTAAACATATGGACAGGAACAAGCTCATATTGCTTATTCATTCCTTCCACTGTCTCAAAATCCATCGTTCCTTGAACGTGTTCTTCTTCCAATGGTCGAAACGAGCTATACAATCGAAGCGTTGATACAGCTACCCCAACTAAAGAAAAAAGAAACAATAGAAGATACCATTGAGGATATTGTCCTATCGGATAGTAAAAAACTGCTTGTCTTAATGATACCCCTTGAAAATCAAACAGTGATTGTTGGGTAATACTTCCCACCATTTGTATTAACCAATTTCCAAGAATCATTTCCACCATAAAGAAAATAGTCATACTAGGAATTAAAAAGCGACGATCTGCAAGAAATCGTAAATGATTTTGTGTGGCTTTTTCATAATTCCTTTTTTTATATTTTCCTCTTTCTTTTTTTCTCATAGGAACCTCCTATAATAAAATAAAAAAACAAACACCTCTCTATCAGTGTTTGTTTTTATCCATTTTTATCAAATAAGCAAAACTTCTTAAAGGACTTGTTCTTTATTCTTCTAAACTATATAAATCAACTCCTTCTTCACATATAACGACTCCTTTTGATAAAAGTTCATCTTGATTTGAAAAAAGCTTCTTAGCTAATTCTGTCAGTTTTATCTGAACAGTATCATTCAACTTAATATCTCTTATTTTTTCTGTTCCTATTACAGCAAATACATTCATATCAACACATGTTTTTAATAGGTTATCAATCTCTCTCCCTTGTACATATACAGTAGAATTAGTAAGGAGCTTGTCAATTTTTGTCACTATATCTCTATATTTTTCTTTATCTTTAAACAAGAAAATCATAAAACTGATTTGATTTAGCTCTTTTAAAAAAAAGTATTGTGTTACAGTTAATAAAAATTCAACTATTCCACAAACAATCATCAGAGGAATTAGTGTCCGTTTATCCGTACGACCTAAATCAAAAACGTAAGAATAGTAACTAAAATATAAAAGAAGCGTGGTTAATCCAATCCAAAAAAAAGAGTAATTAAACGTTTTTTTGTCAACATAAATCGGTACTTTTTTATCCACCTCAACAAGTTTAATCCGTTTTTTGTCCGTAGTGATTCCTTTGTTTCGTGCAATTATATATAATATGATAAGCATAATACTTGTACCAATCATGTTTAACAACACATTTAGTTTATCTGAATAAACAAGAAAAATTCCTGATCCCTTTAATAAAGTATTAATCATCGAAGGAAAAAATAACCAACCTTGAGCAAAAAAAGAAGAATATACTAAGTCTATTGAAGCAATTCCCAAAATTATAAGAATAATCCCCCCCAACTGCATAAGAAATTGGGAGCCATAGTTATTTTTCAAAATACTTTTAACAATGTCTACACCTACACTTAGCATTAGCAAAACTACTCCTATCTTAACAAATATCATTTTGTTTTCTCCTATTCTATCATAATTTTGCTATCTAAAACGTCATATTTCTTACCAGAAAAAGTCTATTCATAGTAAAAAAAGCAGAGAAAATAAGACTTTCTCTGTTCAAAAAATGAAACAATCTCTTATGCCATAGTAGAATCTGCACTTA
>NZ_JBIOOM010000002.1:0-62712 GCF_051712205.1 Enterococcus sp. DIV1375a | reverse complement strand
GGTGGTTAATTGATCTAATAATACTTTACCTGATGTTTTCATTCCGTAAGAAGGATTAATAGAAACATACAAAGGATAGTTTCTTTTTGTACTCGATATAGGAGCTACAATAACAACATTACTGTAATCTGCAATAATATCATGACTTAAAACAATATACGGTCTCTTACCTGTTTGTTCGTGTCCTGATCTAGGAGCCGTATTCAACAATAAAATATCACCTTGATGAGGAACTTTTACCATTTTTCATTTCCTACTGCATTTCCCAAATCTTGAATAGTTACATGCACTTTATCTTCTGTATAATTTTCAAACAATTGTTCAATTGTTAAATCATTATCTGAGTCCACAGCTTCAATAATTAATCGTTTTTTACCATTTGATTCCTCCTGTGTTATTTTCACTTTATCTTCTGTATGAATTTGAAGGTATTCCATCACAGATTTAGGAAGTCTAAGACCGTTACTATTGCCCCATTTTTTTATTGATAACATTGCCATTTTGACCACCTCTCCTTGTTTATACATATTATAACATATAAAAAAATAAAGTATATACATAATTATCCTTCAGCTAAACAATTTCACATAAAAAAGGTCAAAAACTTAAATGTTTTTGACCTTTTTTATTGCTATCTTGATTTGTCATTTTAATTGGCGCGATTTTTATTTCGATAAAGACAGAGATCTACAGCCCTCGCTCTAGGTCTTTTTTGGGCGTGATTAGTAAATAAAATGACGTAACATGATGTTCCTTTTTCATTATATTTTCTGTATACTATATTCAATATATATAGGAGGAGATAGTATGACTAGACAAGTTATTTTAATTACCGGAGCAACGAGTGGAATTGGATATCAAACTGCAAAATTTTTAACTGAACAAGGACATACAGTATATGGTGCAGGTCGAAGAGTAGATAAATTGAAGGAGTTAAAAAATGTAGGGGTCAAAAGTGTGCAGATGGATGTCACAAATGAAGAATCCAGGCAAAGTGCGGTGCATTACATATTGAAACAAGAAGGAAAAATCGATGTATTGATCAATAATGCTGGTTATGAATCGTATGGATCAGTAGAAGATGTTACTATTGAAGAGGCAAAAAAATAATTTGAAGTGAACCTTTTCAGATTGGCCAGACTAACTCAACTTGTATTGCCTCATATGAGGTCTCAGAATTATGGACGTCTTACAAGCTTCATGGGTGCCTGGTATCATGCAACTAAATATGCACTCGAGGGGTTTAGTGATGCATTACGAATGGAAGTGAAACAATTCGGTATTGATGTTGTTCTAATTGAACCAGGAGGGATTAAAACGGATTGGGGATTTATTGCAGCAGATCATTTAGAGGAATCTGCAAAAAGTGGAGCTTACGCTGAACTAGCGAAAAAGACAGCTAAGGGAATGAGAAAACAATATAGTGGAAACATGATGTCAAATCCGATAATTATTTCAAAAGCAATCAATAGTAGCAAACCAAGGACAAGATATCTCATAGGATTTGGTGCTAAACCATTGGTTTTTCTGCACACCATTCTACCAGACCGAGTATTTGATTACATCATGATGCATGTGAGTTGATATCAAAAGAAGGAAATTATATGAAACTAACAATCATAAAGCAATTCCAGAATTTTATTAGCAATCAAGGTTTATCTTTAGAGCATTTACTTCAGTAAGCAAACATTCCAAATTTGTTATGGAAAGAAGAACTGGTGGTAAATGAACAGCAGTATTATAATCTCCTGCAAGTATTCAATCAATACGTGTCAGATTAACAAATTTTGATATTCAGTGAGATAGAGAATATAAATATGTTCATGCCGCCTATCTATGCAGCGTTATCAGCTGAAAATGGAATGGAGGCTCTCAAGCGATTTATCAGTTATAAAAATTGATTGGGCCGATCACTACTGGGATGGAGATTGGAGAAAAAACAATGCAGATACGGCTTTCCTTTGTCTTTCCAAATCAGGAATTACCCCGTTTTGCGTTGTTGAATGAACAAATATTTCTAATAAGCCTCCTGAAAAGAGGTAGTAAAAAAGAAGTCACCCCCTTGCTGATAGAGGGGCCTTTTGAATAATGAAATATTATAATACACTGTTGCTGGGTATATACTTCGTTTCCTTTAAATTTTAACACCTCTCTGATTCGCTACTAAGGGTCATAAAGGTGTATTTTGCTGCATCCAGTGAGCGTTACAAGGTACTTTTTTCTTCTCTCTTTATGGAAGCAATTTTCCAATCCACTAAACGTTCCCGCTTGTTAATGACACTACCTCAAAACTAACTTTTAGCTTAACAAAACAAATTTAAATTATTTGAGAATGTAAAAATTAAAGCTAGGAGGCACTGGAACAACTACTGCTATTTTTGCTTAGTTATTCCAGTGCCCTTAGCCCATATACTGATTTCTATTTCAAATAATCATATTTTTCAATGCAATTAATTTAGTGTATTGCTCAAATTCCAAACAATCTTTCCATCATACTTTCCTGCTGCGACATCTTTAGGTTGGTTAATTCTTAAAGAAACTCCTCCTAAACTGTAATCGTAAATTGCATCATGGGTAACCGAACCATTTGCACTCATTATTGGTTTCGGAATACTACCAATCACCACATTTGAATAGCCAGTTACCTCACTAGTTGGACAATCTGTTAAATTACTTTCTTGGTTCATTTGACCGTTAGTACTATTCTTTTTAACCGCTCCCCCTGTTGTCTGTATTTCTGCTGTTAACGGGGTCCCTGTCCATTGCAACTGCGCTGATAATGTCCATCCTCCTAATTGATTTCTTCTATCTCTCACTGCTACATGAAAGTTTCCTGGAATCGCAATACTTTGAACATCTGTTTCATTAGACAATTTCCCTTGTACACTGAATGCTTTTGGTACATAACTAATTCCATATTCACTTGAAGGCAATACATTTTGATCCCCATCTCCTGGGGCAGTTATATCAAACAGATATTTTGCTTGGTAAACGTGCTCTTTTACTAACTCTTCACTAGTAGTGATCTTATCTCCATCCCATCTTAAAAACTTGGCAGTAGAATCTACTACTGTAGGTTTTAACTCTTTTTTAAAAGCTTCAAATGAGGCAACCTCTAGTTTTTTTGGATCCTTTTCTAACATGTTAAAATAATACTTTTCTTTAGTTTCGGCCGTTCCAAAATACCCATTATTTCCCGCAACGAATTTTGGGCCTCCAGGATAGCGATTTTTTGTAGTCCCTTGTATCAATCGGTCATCATTTCCTAAAATTACTAAGGGCGTTTTCTCACTATCATTATCCATCTGAAACATTGCAGAGATATTAGCTGTAGAAGGAATATTCCAATTCCTTGCATCGAAAAACTGTAAATTAATACAGTTTCCAAACATCCATTGTGTATCTGTTGCAGAACTCATATCGAACTTACTTACATCCAAATTTATTAAGGATCTACAATTCCAAAACATAGAGTACATAATTTTTGCTTTTCCTGTGTTAAATTGAGTGCCTAAGTTAATACTTACTAAACTTCTACTTCCAGAAAACATTCGATTCATATTTGTAACATTTTCTGTATTAAAATTACTTAAATCTAAACTTGTTAAACTAATACAATAAGCAAAAATAGCATTCATAGTTGTTACATTTGCTGTATCGAAACTACTTACATCTAAACTTGTTAAAGCAGTACAACTATTAAACATGTCGTCCATTATTGTTACATTTGCCGTATTAAAACTACTTAAATCTAAACTTATTAAACTGCTACACCCCAAAAACATTTGACACATGGTTCCTACTATGTTTGTATTGCGCCAAGCTAATTGATTATTATCTATATTTACTAAGCTCTTACAATTTTTAAACATAGAAGCACAACTAGTATTAGAACGCATATCTACATCAGTAAATCCCTCAATGCTTTTCAGAGAAGTACAACCCTCAAATAAAGAGGCCATGCTCGTAACGTTTTGAGTAGATTGCGGTACTATACCACCTATATTTGCCGAATTTATACCTAGCTTCACTGTTTCTAACTTGGTACAATTTTTAAACATTCCTTCCATATTTGAAGCACTCGTCCATGAAAATAGAGATAAATCTACAGTTTTTAGAGAGGAATATTTAGTGAATAAATGACTAAAATCAATCATCTTACCTATGCCTCCGATCATAAAAAAGATATCAGAGCCATCTAAAATAAAATCAGTAATTGACGAAGCATTTGAATAATTTTTTATTGAGGGCCAAAAACTTGGATCTAATTCTACAGATATGATTTTTGAACCATATTTAGCCTTGCGAGGAACTCTAATCACTCCATTATCATCTTTTTTTATTCCTGTTAAAACATATATGTTATACTGAGAATTATAAGTATAAGTATAATGCTCTGTTAAATAACTTTCTTCAACAGTTCGCTGATCTGTCATAGAATTTTCTTTTGAAACGCGTTCAGTATTTGTGTCTGTCGTATCAGGTTCCTGGTTAGACCCCTCATTTTTTTCTACACTTGATTCTTCAGTAATTCCCGTCTCTTCTTGCGCGGCTTCTGTCTCTGGTGTGGAAGTGTTTGTCTCTTCTGGCATCGTTTCTTGTTGGGAGTCTTCTAATTTTTCAATCGTTGACTGCCCAGTTGCTTCATCTATAATTTGATTTACTTCTTCTGTTGGAACCGTTTTATCCGCCGGTTCTTCTACTGCTAATACTGCCGGCGCTATAAACAGGTTTCCTAAAAGAACTGTAGATAAAATACCACTTAATACTTTCAACTTTCTCTTCCTTTCTAATTTTTCCTTTAGCTTACAGCTGATTATTAATCATAAATAAGTAGACTACGCCTAATACAATGACACCCATTGTTTCTAAAAGAACTACCCCATTTAAATATAAATTTTTCTTTTTTTGCGGAGGATATGAAAGTTGTTCTTTATAGTCTCTAAAAAAGAGATAACTATTCAAAATAAGTAATATCATACCCGTTACCAATAAACAAATTGCAGGAGTATACATTATTCCTCCTCCTTTCTGTTTTTAAAGTAATAAAGCAGATAACTACAGCCAACCAGTAAAAAACCTAAAAAAGAGAAGAACATCGTTCTTTGTTCATTTGTCTTTGGCAAACGTTGTGACGTAGTAGGTTTCACAATGGGATTATAAACCGGCGTTTCTGATGCTTCCCCTTCATGTCCTGGCAATGCGCCAGAAGAAATGGGGCGTACCAGTGTAATAGATATTGGGGTATTGCCTGTTGAGAGCTTGGTTTCTTCCGCAAAAACAGGACACGCACTATTTAGAAACATAAAGCTCCCTAACAGACTTCCAATCACTAATTTCTTCATCATTTTCTATTTACACATCCTTTTTATTTTTTTCTTCGTAAAAATAAATATATGGTACCTAAAATACTTATCACACTTAACCCATAAGAACTATACGTTAGCCAGCTAGGAATATAAATTTTAACGACGGCGTCGTGATTAATTGTTTTTGCCTTTTCCGCTGAAATATCAAATTCTTGGTCAAAATTCCAAGTTTTTCCATTCGCTTCCACCGTTCCTTTAAAAACATAGGTGCCTGCTTTTAACTCTTCTTTTTCCCAATCAAACTGAAACGGATACACTGAGTAAGGAGCAATACTTACATTGGATTTCTCTTGTTCTTTCAACGCTTTGGTTGCGCCTTTTTCATAAATTTTGCCTTTCACTGTCGCATCCGTAAACATATACGGATTGGGATTCAAAATATCTGCCTGAACCATCTTACGTCCATCAAATAAAACAGCCCCTACGTGATCTAAGGCCACCGATACATTCTTTTTAGGTTCTACTACCGATTCATTCGTTACGACCAACCCTATTGTATAGGTATATACATTTCCTATAGATAATTCGTTTTGTTTCTTCTTCTCTGATTGCTTTTCAGAAACAGTAATCCCTCCTATCGTTACCCCAGGTAACGTTTGTTTAGGCATCTGAATATCAATCGCTGTTTCTACACTACTTTTGGCCGGAACTTTTACTTCTTTTTGAGTAGCTTTTGCCATTGATGTCAACGGATATTTTAAAGACCGATGGTCTTTTAACTGACCGGTATAATCAATTAACCCGTTTGCGTTTGTATTTGCATTTGTTACTTTTACTTCTAACGTTTTTTCTTCAGAAGAATCATTGGTTAGTTTTACTTTAACCTGATCTTTATCCCCCGGATTTTCTTTTAAATAAAAGTAACTTACATTTTTATCTAATTGATGCTCATTAGGAACCCCTTCAATGGTATAGCCTCCTGCTAATTGACTAGAAGAAGAGGACGTTTCTTCCGCCAAGGCATTTTTATTCCCAACAAATAGACTAATCAAACACATGCCACATAAAACCCATTTTTTCATAAACTAAAATCCTTTCTAATATTTATTTAGTGCCCTTTTTATTAATATATGTAAAACAGCCAACAAAGCATCCTTCTGTTGGCTGTTGCAAGAAATAGAAAATGCTTCTACATTCCCCTTTAGGTTTAGATTAAACTTACATTGCGTTAGACAAGTTCCAGACAATATTTCCTGTGTACGTCCCTGCTGCAACAACAGTAGGATCTGCAATTTTTAATTGAGGCATTTTAAATTGATAGTTATATGTTCCGGACATAACTTTATCATTTTTCGCCGTCATAATGTCTGTTGGAGCGTCTGTTCCAATGGATAGACTACCTGTTACATCGTTATTAATTTTATCTGTACTGTTTAACCTTCCAGAAATATTCTCAGTTACGTTCCCTGTACCTTGAGCTTCAATAGATGATCCTGCTAAAGGAGAACCTGTCCATTGTAATTGAGCGCTTAACGTCCAGTGTCTTCCTGTTTTAGCAGTTTCGTCTCGAACCCCGACGTTTAGGTTAGTTACAGTATCTCCTTTACTAGATTTTAAGTTAACCATTTGATTAGCAGATTTTCCTAATTCAACGGTTTGTTCTTTCTGCACTAATTTAGCAGGAGCGTATGCAATACCAAATGGTCCTGTAATGGTGGTATTATTATCGCCTCCGCCAGGGTTGTTTGGATTGTCTGGCTCAGGAATCGGTGGTTTTGGCACCTCATCGGTGACATCACGCGGACTAAGAGTCACTTCTACTGGAGTAGACGCCGAATTTGGATCAGGTGTAGAATCATTCGCAAACACATTTCCTGCCCCTAGAAGCGCCGTAGAAGCTAATAGAGTAGCGCCTAATAAGTTGATAGATTTCATTACACATGTTCCTTTCCTAGGTTATTTTGTAAATTAAATTTACAGACGTAATTTATCATAACTATCCAGTTTGTGATTCTAAAAAATTTTTGAAAACACAAAAAAAATAAACATTTAGTCACAAAAGTGGGAGCGTCAATAATTTTGTGTAAATAAATTGTCCTCCTGCAAAATAATTAGTTACTCAGTAAACATTGAAACTAATGTATCGGTTACCTGTTGAAAACCTTTATGGCTTCTGTTTAGAAATTTTTGATTGTATGTATCAAAAATGCTGACTAGAAAGCGTTCTAGTGATTCTTCATTTTGAAACTGCTCTTTTCTACGGCTGTATCTTTTAATTTGCTTATTGAAAGACTCGATTAGATTGGTTGAGTAAATGGTTCTACGAATGCTAGGTGGAAAATCATAAAAAGTTAATAAGTCTTGGTTTTCTATGAGTGACTGCGTCACTTTAGGATAGTTTTTCTTCCATTTCTCAATCATGCCGGATAAGAAGGTATTCGCTTCTTCTTTTGAGTTAGCTTGATAAACAGCCTTAAAGTCATCACAGATTTCTTTTCGGTCTTTGACACGTACTTTATGAGCGATATTACGAGATACATGGATACAACAATGCTGATATTTTGCTTTAGGATAAATTTGATGGATAGTATCTTTCATGCCTTTTAAGCCGTCCGTAATAAAAAGCAAGACTTCTTGAACTCCTCTGGAGTTAATATCTTGTAGCAGCTCATTCCAAACGTATGTTGATTCAGTTGGAGCAATCGCATAACTCAGTACTTCTTTAGTGCCGTCTTCTCGTATACCAATGGCAATATAAATCGCTTCTTTGGATACGGTTTGACGTTTTAGTGGAATGTAAGTAGCGTCCATAAAAATAGCGACATACTTATCATTTAAGGCTCTGGATTTAAAGGCATTTACTTCTTCAGTCAGAACTTTAGTCATGTTGGACATGGTTTGTGGAGTATAGTGATGACCGTACATTTTTTCGATCAAATCAGCAATTTCAGACATCGTAACACCTTTTTCGAATAAATGGATAATAGTGGTTTCCAATGTATCGTTTGTTCTTTTGTAGGCTGGTAAAGTTTGTTGTTTAAACTCACCATTACGATCTCTAGGTATTTCCAATGTTAATTCGCCATATTCGGTTTTGATTGATCGAAAGTAAGAACCGTTTCTCGAATTACCTGAATTAAAACCAGTGCGATCATATTTTTCGTAATCTAAAAAAGCCGTTAATTCAGTCCGTAGGAGTGTGTTTATCGCTTTTTCTAAGTGCGAACGGAATAATTCATTTAAATCGCCTTTAGTGACTAGAGTTTGCACAATTTCTGTAGTAAAATCATTCATAGGGAAGTCCTCTTTTCTGTGAATTGGTTGTCGTTAACTTTATTCTACAGAAGCGACTTCCTTTTTTGTATGGATTTTTTCATTTACACAAAATATTTTACACTCTCAGAAATATCTCTTTCTATAATACCAAACACCGTCTGATAGTATTCACTATTATCATTAGTATTGAATTTAACTAAAAATTTCCTTTTTATCGGAAACATTTTTGTATAATGCAAACCATGTGCACAATTCTTAGGTGTAGTAGGTCTTGGAGGTAAACTTTTATATTCATCTTTTGGGGTTCTAGGAGATAATTTGGATCTAAAAGGAATGGCAAAATCCACTTTTTTTCCTCGATAATTTAAATTAACCATTATCATAAAAGGTCTATCTTTGCCCATATCTTTTCCATGCAATAGTTCCTTATCTTGAGGAAGCCCATTAAAAAACGATTTACTAATTCCTACAACTTTTATTTTTCTCATTTGCTCCTCCTGAAAAAATCTGAAAAAAATAGCCCACAACACGTGGGCTTCCATACAAATGAGTAATATTCTAAATTAACGACCCGTTACTCTCGGAGTCCACCATAAAACTGAATAATATTTTATACCCGTTATTCTCGGACTTTTACCATACAAATGAGTAATATTCTAAATTAATGACCCGTTACTCTCGGAGTCCACCATAAACTATCATTTTCTATACTCATTATAAATAAATATATTTAATTCGTCAACTTCAACACAAACATTAAATCAAAAAAAGAACTAGCCAAAAACAGCTAGTTCTTTTTAGTTCATTAAAGTTGCAGCTCTTTGCCTCATGCTTTTACAAACATCCGATTAATCACTTTTATTGCAATATCATAGCTAAGCGAAAAAATAAAAGTTTCTTACTTTCCTATTACTATTGATTAGTTAATAATGATCTTTGGCAGAATAAATGAATATCGTTTCATTTTCAACTTTATATATCAGCCTATGCTCATCTGTAATTCTTCTAGACCATTTCCCAGATAAATCATGCTTCAATGGTTCGGGTTTACCTAATCCAGCAAAGGGCGAACGATCTATATCTTTTATTAACCTATTGATTTTTTTTATGTTGCTTTTGTTTCCTTGATCATGCCAATAAAGATAGTCATCCCAAGCATCATCAGACCATGCTTTAATCATCAGATTCAACCTCAATTAAATCATGTGTCTTAAATAAACCTTTGGAAAACTGTTCATCTCCTCGACGAATTTTTTCCATAACATATTTATTACTAAGTGTTCTCAAAGTTTCTTGCATAGAATCATAATCTCTTTTTGATAATACCACTACTGTATCTTCTACTTCTTTACTTGTTACAATAAGTGTTTCAGCGTCCTCATTAACTTGTTTCATATAACTACGTAGGTTTTGGCGGAAATTTGAATAAGCTACTGCTTCCATTTTATTCACCTCTTATTATTGCTTTAACATAATTGTACATTATATTGTACAACAAGTCAAATAATTACAATTTTTGGATAATTTTACTTGAATCACACTGTTCTAACGACTATTTGTAATACTCTTCATTCGTTTTAAAACAATCAATTGCTGTTATTTCATCTAAAATCTAAAAAACTTTTTTTATGGATGCAAAATCTTACAGACTTTGCTATGAATTTGTCAATATACAGTCGTTCGCTCGTACCGTCTTCGACTTCGCTCACTACCTTTGACGCTTCGCTATATTGACAAATTCAGCCAGCTGTTACACAGCTGCCTTTTTATTAAAAAGGAACGGGGCTTACAGCCCCTTTTCCCCCATCAATCTACGATTGCTGGGTCCCCCTGCGTGTGCTACGCACACTTTCCGCCCGTTTACAACGGGCTGTCGGACTACGTCCTCCCTTTAGCGCTCCTTCGTCGCGCACCGGCCTTTTCGGCCTCCACCTTCTTGTCATTTTATTTTTTTGAAAAAGCGGCAATTCCATTGCCTTATATCCTATCCTCCGTTGGATTGACAAGGGTAAAATGCACTAACACCTGTATCCAGCTAAAGCTGGTACAGCTGTAAGCCCTTGTCAATCACTTCAGATAGGATCTATTTTTCTTAACAAAAAAATAAAAAAACAACAAGAAGGTAACCCCTTCAAAAAAGGAGAAATTCATATGCAAGATAATGAAATTCAAGGACTTTTAGAACTAGCATTAGATTATGATTATATGTTAGATTCATTTACACTAAACCAATACTTTCCTTACCCGCTTCGTTTACTAAAAACAGAAAATGGTGAAGAACTTTGGAACATGTTAGAAATCCTAAACTTTTCAATTATATCTTGTCCCTTTGTTCTTAAAAATATACCTTTTCGTTCTTTTCATGAAGAAATAATTATTTGTATGGAGCAGGATATACAATACAGTGGGGCGACACATTGGTTAGACTACCTCATTAATAAATTAGACAATGATACGTCCAATTTTGGTTCTAGCACATTTCCTACACATACTAGTTTTACATTCAAGGAATTTCTCAGTTCTTACAGACTAACTCGTTCTGATATTCCACTAGGGAATTTACCCGATTTGTTTACCTTTGTCTATTGTGCCAAAATAATACAAGAAAAATACAAAATTAGAGAAAACATAAAAGCATTAAGAAAAAACAACAATATTCCTTTTACTATTGACACTTCTTCCAAACTTGTATTACCTAGTGAATACATGTTATACTAAATAAAAATGGAGGTGTTACCTATGACATCAACAAAAACTAGAAAACAAGGCAATTCTTTAGTTATAACAATCCCTGCTACATTAGGGATTAAAGAAGGAGAAGAATTTGTTATCCTTCGTAAAAATAACGGGTCTATCGCCTTAATTCCAAAAGTTGAAGATTTTTTTGAAAATGCAGCGGAAGGTGAGTTCTATCTTCCTGAATTAGCGATAGATTATTCCCCTAGTGGAGGAGAAATTGATGGAATATAAGCCAAAACAAAGGGATATTGTAATTATCGATTTTGCACCTTCCAAAGGTTATGAAATCAGAAAACGACGCCCTGCACTCGTAATGAGTAAAGACAAATACAATACTTCTACAAATTTAGTTATTGTTTGTCCAATTACTTCATTGAATAAAGAACGTCCTTTTCTTGTACCTATTTATAGCGAAAAACTTCATACTCCAGATAATGCCATAAGTAAAGTGAATACATTGCAAGTATACTCACTAGACTATACAGAACACGCTCAACGCGGAATAAAATACGTAGATACATTAGACGAAGAAACATTTTACGAAATCGCTCAAAAGTTTTTACAAAATTTTTCTTTTGTTATTTAAGAATCAGAAGCCTTCAATTGAAGGCTTCTTTTTTATTCACTTGCTGTTCGCTTTATGGATGCAAAGTCTTACAGACTTTGCTATGAATTTGTCAATATACAGTCGTTCGCTCGTACCGTCTTCGACTTCGCTCTCTTCCTTTGACGCTTCGCTATATTGACAAATTCAGCCAGCTGTTACACAGCTGCCCTTTATTGAAAGGGAACGGGGCTTACAGCCCCTTTTCCCCCATCAATCTACGATTGCTGGGTCCCCCTGCGTGTGCTACGCACACTTCCCGCCCGTTTACAACGGGCTGTCGGACTGCGTCCTCCCTTTAGCGCTCCTCCGTCGCGCACCGGCCTTTTCGGCCTCCACCTTCTTGTCATTTTATTTTTTTGAAAAAACGGCAATTCCATTGCCTTATATCCTATCTTCCGTTGGATTGACAAGGGTAAAATGCACTAACACCTGTATCCAGCTAAAGCTGGTACAGCTGTAAGCCCTTGTCAATCACTTCAGATAGGATCTATTTTTCTCAACAAAAAAATAAAAAAACAACAAGAAGGTAACCCCTTCAAAAAGGAGGAAATTCCATGTCAAAAATTTATTTTGATGATTTTATCAAACTAACTAAAGATAAAATGGCTCAACAAATGGAAAACATGACTTATCAATACAAGGAAACTAAGGTTCCAAAAGCACATTATAAAAAATTATTGGAAACTGCTCAAGAAGAGATTATAGAACATAGTGTTGAAATAAACCTTGTTGATACCTATTATCGAACGTTAGAACAACTTGCTAAATCCAATTCTAAGTGGCTTTTTCAAGCACTTATTTGTCTAGATACTGGTATAAAGCCTAGCGCAATTAAACCTGCTGAATACCAAGCATTAGAACTTACTTGGTCTAAATTTATTGAAGATAAAAAAGCAAAACGAATGGACAAAACTTGGTTAGATTATTTTGAAAATATTAAAGAAAACGGTGCTACTTATGCATTCATTAAAGAAAAAAGCAACGACAAAGATTTTTAAAAGTTAAAAGGAGAGAACAAAAATGAAAACTAGAAAATATAAAAATTATACCGCTATTTATCTAGAAACTATTTCTATCGATGAATTTACAAAAAGTATAGAAAAATATAAGCAGGTAAAAAAGACAGAAAAATATGCTGTCATCAGACCCGCTAAAAAGGCAATAAACGACTTTATTCAGTCTCACCCATTATTACTATCAGAATGTACAATAGGGGATAGCTATGAACTTTTAGGGATACAATTTGACGTAGTTGATAAGTACAAAAGTCTTGTTACATTTTCTTATCTCAATAGAGAAGGAAAAAAAGAAGAAATAACACCTTTTATACAAAGTACTGCCCCGGTTGCCGGTGTGCTTCTAGAAACTATTTTCGAGTATGTAACAGGTAAACTCCTCTATTTTTAATTTATATAGAGACTTCCGCTTTATTTAAGTATTTACACTTTCTACCTTTCTCAATACTAGGTAGAAAGTGTTTCCGTCCTTGGTTAGTATTCGTTACACGAATACTTATGAATTTGTCAATATACGGTCGTTCGCTCGTACCGTCTTCGACTTCGCTCACTACCCTTGACGCTTCGCTATATTGACAAATTCAGCCAGCTGTTACACAGCTGCCCTTTATTGAAAGGGAACGGGGCTTACAGCCCCTTTTCCCCCGTCAATCTACGATTGCCGGGTCCCCCTACGTGTGCTACGCACACTTCCCGCCCGTTTACAACGGGCTGTCGGACTACGTCCTCCTTTTTGAGGGACTTTTTCTTCAAGTACGGCAATTTCATTGCCTTGTATCACACCTTCCATTTAAGTAACAAGGGTAAATACACTAACACCTGTATCCAGCTAAAGCTGGTACAGCTGTAAGCCCTTGTCACTCATTCCAGGTGTGATCCTCTATTGTTTACAAAGAAAAAGACCTTCCTTAAAAAGAAGGACAAATGGTTATAATTCTTTTTTCTTACAAATAGCCCATTTACTTATTTACAACAAATACATACAATAGATATTAGAAAAGAAAAGGAGTAGTTTATTATGAAAACAACTACAAATTACACTTGTAAATATTGCGGTTCGGAATTATCTGAACGATTAACTTGTAACTTTTGCGAAATTGGTTTTTCACTAGATTCTGTCTGCTCAAATAAAGAACGAACATCACAAGTCCCTTACGAAATTCCTATCTTAGGTGATGAAAATGAAGTCCTTAATCGTTCAACGATTGACTTTTTATCAGAAAAAACACTAACATTGTATTATTTACTAAAAATTGCTAGAAAAGCAAAAGATACTGCGTTTCGTGCCCACGAAGACGAAAAAGTTTCTATTTTAATAAAAAAAATATATGTTATTGAAAATATTCTTTTTGAAAGAGAAGGCATATTCCCAAAAGCTATGAACGATTCCGTGCTAAAAAGAAAAAGAAACGAAATTATTGAATTTGAAGCTTATCTACAAAATAAAAACAAATTCATTATGAAATGAATAAAAAACGCCAGAATAGCTGCTCTGGCGTTTTTTATTGTGTTATTTTTGCTTCTATTCTTTGTTTTAAGACACTCATTCTCAGACTTTTTACTCGATACCTGGAATAAAAATAAAGTTGCCAAGTCTGTACTGGGTAAAGCATATATGTCTGTTTATTCATCAAAGCTTCTTTTTCTTGCTCAATGATCTTTTTGGCTGCTATTTTTTTGAAAAATATAATTTTTCTATTTCCTGTAATTCTTCTAAACGTATGCGAAATAAATAAAGCCCTGCTGTTCGCTTAATGTTTTTCATAATTCTTTTCTCCTAACTTTTATTCCAAATAAAAAAGCTCTCTATCAACTAGAGAGCATCGTCAAAATTGAGAAATATAATGACCTTCTTAATGAAAATCACTTATTATTTTATACTATGGTTTTCCAAAATTCAATCTCTCATAATTACTTTTTCTTTGTAGGAAAGAAAAAATAATTGATTTGTTTTTTCAATATATTGATAGATTGCTACCTTAAATGTATCCGTTAACCCTGGTATTTGTTCAATTGTTTCGTTTACCTCTTTTTCATTATATACAAAAAAATCTCCCTCCCATGTCAACATTACTGTTAATTCTACGTTCCGAATTTGCAAAAAATACGTACAACCAAACGTATTGCCACACTCACGGCCGTAAATAAACATGTTACTTTCACTCTTTCCTTATACTAATCTTTCTCTTCTCTAACGCCTTACTGAAATGCTACTAGCACTAAAGCAAAAAAAGTGCATGTATCATAATAAAGTGGACACATTTTTTGGTATACTCTTAAATAAATAGACACAAATTTTGAAAGGACTTTTTAATATGGGAAACAACAGAAAATCACCACGTAAATTTGATGAAGAGTTTAAAAAATCCATTGTGAAACTTCACGAAAGTGGTAAAACTCAAAATGCTTTATCTAAAGAGTACGGCATTGCTCTTTCTTCAATTGCTCGTTGGGTCAAACAATATTCTGAAGTAAAAATTGACGATGACACGATCCTTACGGCTCGTCAGATCAAACAGCTACAAAAACGAAATGCGCAACTCGAGGAGGAAAATTTAATCCTAAAAAAAGCGATTGCCATATTCACGCCTCACTCGACGAACGATTAAAAGCCATACACATTCTTCGATATGAGCACAGTATTGTTACACTCTGTCGCGTACTCAAAGTCAATCGTTCCACCTATTACAAACGTTTTTCTGGAAAAGTAGCCCCAAGAACAAAAGAAAATCAACGCTTAAGAAAAATAATTTTAGAAATTTATACTTCTTCTCAAAAACGTCTTGGCGCTGCAAAGATTGTCAATGGCCATTCAAAAATGTAGGTTTTTGGCCCATAAATAACAAGGTTACTTATACGACAACTTTTTTTCTTTATAATCTTTAATTCGATAAGACTTTCCAGTAATTTGAATAATCTTAGCGTGGTGCACTAATCGATCGATTAGTGCATTTGTTAATTTTTTATCTTGAAAAGTTTCAGCCCATTGAGACAAAGGAATATTCGTTGTAATAATGGTTGATTTTTTTTCATAGCGTAGATTAATTAATTGAAAGAACAACTTTGCCCCGTCAGGGGTAAAAGGCAAATAACCAATTTCATCAATAATTAGTAAATCGTAAGAAGCATATTTTTTTAACAATCGATCTAAATTTCCACGTTGATTTGCACGATTTAATCGATTGACTAATTCATTGCTTAAAGCAAAATGGCAAGAATAACCTTTGGTTATAGCTTCTAGTGTAATGGAAATAGCTAAGTGAGTTTTCCCCACTCCGCTATTTCCAATAAACAATATATTATTGTTTGTATCCATAAAGCGTAAGGTGCACAAATCTAAAATTTCTGTTCGGTTAATCTTTGGTTGAAATCCAAAATCAAAATCATTGATTGTTTTTTTAAACGGTAAATTCGCCTTTCTTAAACGATTTTCTTTTTGTCGTTCATTTCGTGAGTTTATTTCTTCTGTCATTAAATGATTTAAAGCTTCTACAAAACTAAGATTTTCTTGAACAATTGTATCGAGATATTCTGGTAAAATTTCTCTCGTATGTTTTAAATTCAAATCTTCTAATTTGTTTAGTAAATGATAATAATTAGACATAATGATTCACCTCTATAATTCGTCATACGCTTGTAAATTTTCATCAACAAAGCGTTCTAATTCTTCGTCTTCTAAATGTTTAAACACGTCAGAACGCAGAATCTCTATATAGTCGTTTCGATGATAATTAAGCAATTGATGAGTAATTGTATGTGTACGAATAAGAGTGGAGTCATCGTAAATATAAAGTTTATCTTCTTTTACACGAAGTGTAAGAATTTTACCGATGTAATTTACTGGCACAGAATATTTATTTTGATTCCATTGAACCATCGCTTCGTTAGATACTTTTCGTTTCATTTGTTTTTCAACAGAAGAATAGATTTTAAATTGATTCGCATCAAAAGAAGACAGTTGTTCTTTTTCGTATGACCAACGGTCACTAGGACATTCATGAATCGCTTGAGAAATTTCTTCAGTATTTAATGAATCCATGATTGTTTGAATAATTTTCTCTAATTCATGAGTGGATTCAAATTCATAATTAAATACACGAATTCGTTCGATTGTTCGTGCAAGAGTTTCAACTTTTCCTTTTGTTTGAGGTCGAAAAGCACGACAAGCAATTGGAAGAAATCCCGCTTCTTTCGCATATTGTCGAAATCGCTCGTTAAAAACAACTTTAGAAAATTGACTTCGACTACGGTCAACAACAGTTTTCATATTATCAAACCATATTTCCGTAGGAACACCTCCGGTGTATTGAAAGGCATTAGTTAAGCAACGAAATAGAGTAGTTTGAGAACAATCAAAAGTTAGTTCTAAGTACTTAATTCTGGAATATCCTAAAACATAAAGAAAGATATTACAAGAAATAATTTCGCCGAATTTATTGACTAATTTTAAATCTTCTTTCCAATCAACTTGAGCAGATAAACCAGGGGTTGTTTCCACACGAATCGTTGCTTTTTGTATTTTATCTGCTCGGATATTTCGGCAATATCTTCTTAGTGTTCGTGCACTTCCACGATAGCCACGTTTAGAAATAAAATGATAAATGGCAGAAGCAGAACAACCTAAAGCTAATTTGTCAGCGATAATATCTTCAAAATCACTAACCAAAGTTTTTTTGTTTTTATTTTTTTGAGCAAGTAAAGGCAATTTATTGCTTATTCCAGCTTCATAATAACGTTTTACTGTACGATAATCGCAATTGTATTGTTTAGCTAGAGCAGCATAATTAGATTTTGTATGAGTCATAATGAAAGGTAACACTCCTTCATAAATATCTTTTCTCAATACGCTTTCCTCCTTGAATAAAATAACACAAGGAAAGCGTACCAGATGACGCATAAACCTACATTTTTATTTGGCCATTTTTTTACATTTTAACTTGGCCATTTACAGCAAAGATACGCCGAATTCTTTTGCGTGATTATGGCATTTCAATTAGTATTGGCCGAGTTTATCGCTTGATGAAATCAATGAACCTACCAAAAATGTCTACAATAAAACCTGTTTTCAAAAAAAAGAAAAATAAGGTTTCTTTGACACGCCCAAATCATCTAAAACAAGCGTTCAATCCACCTGCTCCAAACCAAGTTTGGACAAGTGATTTTTCTTATATCCCCATCGGGAAGAAAACATTTGTGTATTTGTGTGTCATTTTAGACTTATATTCTAGAAAAGTAATTGCTTGGACCGTAGGAGCAACAATGAATACAAGACTAGCCATTCAAACAGTAGACAAAGCCATTCACTCTCGAAAACCAATGAATTCGGTGCTTTTTCATACAGATCAAGGTTCTCAATATACCTCTTTAGAATTTAGAAAGTTTATAGAGAATCATCCGATTGTCCATTCTCTTTCTAAACCAGGTTATCCGTGGGATAACGCTGTCACCGAAGCTTTTTTTAAATATATGAAAAAAGAAGAATTAAACCGCCGTTCATTTCATTCAATCGAAGAAGTACGGTTAGCTTGTTTCGCTTACATTGAAGGATTCTATAACACCAAACGTCCTCATGGCACCTTAGATATGCTTACACCAAATGAAAAGGAGGCTCTGTACTTTGAATGTCTTTAAGTATCTTCTCTTTTTGTGTCTACTTTATTGACATCTATCCACAAAACTGAAATAATTGTCTATAATTTTTTTACATAGATTTTATCTTCTTTTTCAGATACAACATAGATTAATTTCATAATTAGCCTCCAAAAATTTCTTTTATTGTTTATTGTAAATGAGTTAAATCCCAAATCTTTCATGATTTTTCTAAATATTTTTTTGAAAAAATCATATTTCCTTACTAAAATAGTTTTAGAAACTAAAAACTAAATCGAAAGGACGAACGACCATGCAACTAACTGTTTTTATTTTATTTCTTGCTTTTTTAGTATTCGCTGTTGCCTTTTTATTACATAAAATCAGTTTAGGCGTTTTCTTGTTCTTCTTCCCTGTTGCGCTGCTTCTATGGTTTAGCCTTCCAGCCATAAAGAAACATAAAACAGACAAAAACACACACTGATTTTTCACTTTGTCTTCTTGGACCCACTTAAAAATTAATTTCGACTAGTTTATGGCGTCCGAAACTAGAAACCCTAATAGACAACGGTAAATGTAATGTCTTGTTTTTCATTACAAGTGCCTATATGTAGTGCAGCACACAACCTACCTTTTCCAGATAGGCGCTTCCCCATTACGAGAAGCCTTTTCTTTTTTATCAAAAAAAGTGTCAAAGCCTAGATCCCTTAGTAGCTGCTCTGATAAATCTAGACGCTATAGGTTACTTTCCTTTTGGCATCCTTTCTACGTGCTCCAATTGTTTACCAAGAATCGTCATCATTCTTGTTCATTTACAAAAGTTATTCACAAGCGTGTACTTCTACGCACCAATTTTTTGTTGTCCATAGACTAAGAGCAACCTTCGTTCACTCTAAAAAGGACTGGCAATCGTTTGCCCTAACTTTACCCGCTGACCGCTCACGTCACCTTCTTGTGTCCAACATTTCTCTTTTTCACATCACAGAAATCAACCAAAAGTTCCATAACATTTTCAAGCACGTCCAAGAAGACAAATCGTTTTTTATTTAGTTTTCATAACGTAAAAATTTGCTCATTCCTTTTCCCGTAGGTTTTAAGGGAGCGCCACGTTGAATTCTACGGCCAATCAAAATACCGTTGTGGTCATAGACATGTTTAATTTCAGGATAGACATCTTTTAACAAAATTCTCGCCCTTTCTCTTACTTTTTTCTTGGTTCCTTCGAAATAATGTTCTACTTCAATCGCTTCTAACCCATCAATCCGATAGTTTTTACTGCTTTTATGCGTTTCAGAACGTATATTTCTTAACTGGCGTTTTTCTCTAGACGAAAATGTCGTCACTCTTGCGCCATAATACCCAATATCCTCTTTACGTAAGACTCTAATCACAAAAATTCCTCCTCGACATCATCATGAAAAGTTAGCACGCAACAAAAAAAGGGGAGATTGTGCAATTTGGCGCAATCTCCCCTTTGAAACATCCTACGTACAGCAAAAACAGATTATACCAAAATAAGCGTCCAAAAATTCAGTTTCTCAAATGAGAAGAGAAAAAGAGTTTAAGGAAAATCAAGAAAAAATGTTTTTCTTTTTGCGCGTAAATTGATATAATACAATTTGTTGTAACGCAGGTTGCAACAAAAGGACCGAGGGCAATTCAGCCGATCAAAGCTGTATGAATTGTCTTAATCTTCTGGCTGGGAACCAGAAGACGGTTCTTTTTTTGTTGCCTGCTAGCTTCTCATGCTTACTTTTAAGCCGGAAGCTCAACAAACATCGCATTTATTTAAAGGTGTATTCTTAGATTCTAATAATTTCAAAAAAAGAATAGCATACCCTTAAAAATAATGCAAATAATTTTTTAAATTTACTAGTAAATTGTAATTAACACAAAAATCAATAGCAAAATGCGAACTTGCGTTCGTTTAAAATATACCATTAGCAAAATTTAGTGTCAATATTGATAAACAAATATGCAAATTTGCATACAATATTATCGTGATTGCTTGAAGTAGTTTAAACCCAATTATGAGTAGTTATTTCTGGCAGATTTTCAATTTTATTTGAATTTAACTGGTTCTTTTTCTCAATTGCGCATTCAACAAATAAGTTGTAAAAAGACTTATAAAATAACCCTTTAGGACTTTTAACAGTAGAATCAGTTTTAATTTTATGCATCACTCTTCGTAAACATTGGTCAATTTCTTCTTGATAATCTTCTCCAATCAAAACAACGTTATAGTCTTTTTCAGCTTTAATTTTAGCGCGAATAATGGTCCCTACTTGTTCATGAGCTTCTTGAATAGTATTAGAGAACGTAGCAATAAATTTTAAGCTATCTTTGTTAAGAAAAGTGTTCTCTTGAACTTCTGGAAACTGATCGAGCAATAATTGTTGTTGTAGTTCTTCTTTTTTAGTATCTAATGTATCTAATGTATCTAATGATATATTATTAAATATTGTACTGATTTTCATACCCTCTGATTTATCAACGTTTTGGCAGGGTATGATTTTCATACCCTCTTGATTATCAAGGGATCCAGCGTTTGTTTTTTCTTGGAAGGTGGGTATGATTTTCATACCCTCTGATTTATCAATGTTTTCCCGCATAGTTTCATCGAATGATTGTAATTGATAAATATCATTTTCTGTTACATCGAGTTCTGCAAGATAGAGTCTATTAGGATTATTTTTGCCTAGTTGTTTATTAAAACCCATTTGTTTTTGATAAAGTAATCCGTATTCTTCTAATTGTGATTTAATAGCTAAGACTTTCTGTTTTCCGCAATCAAGTACTTTTCCTAATTCATTAATAGTAAATGTAAAATATACATTTCCATTTTCATCTACTTGATTTTTTTTAACAGCAAATTCTAGACGTGCTTTTAAAAGCATGTATGCAATTTTTGTAGAATCTGACATTTTTTTGTACTTATCGCTTGCAATAAGTACTTTAGGAAATTGATAAAATAATTCGTTGTATATTCTGTTTACATTAAAAAATTTGAAATCATTCATAGTTAAGCTCCTCACTGTTTTATTTATAAACTTATGTAGTAAGTGTTCTTTTTTTAGAATACCAAAAGATAAGTTAAAATAAAGCAAAATTTATTTTTTGTAGTAAAGTAGTAAAGTAGTAGAGTAGTAAGATAGTAGAGTAGTAGAGTAGTAAGATAGTAAGATAGTAAGATAGTAAAATAGTAAGATAGTAAAATAGTAAAATACATATTTTTTTCAAGAAATTTTTTTAGAAATCCCTTTATAATTAGGATTTTAAATAAAATACTTATTGTAGTAAAATAGTAAGATAGTAAAATAGTAAGATAGTAAGATAGTAAAATAGTAAGATAGTAAAATAGTAAGATAGTAAAATAGTAAGATAGTAAAATAGTAAGTTTTTGTGAATGTTATTTGTAGTAAGAAAATATTTTTGATATACTATATGTAGTAAGAAAATATTTGTAGAATGTGGGGGCATTTTTATGGTAAAAAAAATTGTATTTGGTAATTTCAAAGGTGGCGTAGGTAAAACCACGAATTCTGTTATGGTAGCGTATGAATTAGCCAAAAAAGGATTTAAAATTCTAGTTTGTGATTTAGATCCGCAAGCAAATTCAACGCAATTGTTACGAAGAACATATGGATTACAAAATAATAAAGAATTACTTATCAAAGAAACAATGATGGTAGCAATTCAGGAAGGGAATTTAGGAAAAGCTGTTGTTAATGTAATGCCTAATTTGTATTTATTGCCTTCACATAAAGATTTTGTAAATTATCCTGATTTTCTTGAATTAACAATTATGCCTACAGAAAAAAACTATAAAGAGAGACGCATAGCTTTTTTTAGTGAATTACTTAAACCAATTGAAAATGATTATGATTATATTATATTTGATGTTCCTCCTACACTGTCTGTATTTACCGATACAGCTCTGTATTCTTCTGACTACATTGTAATTGTTTTGCAAACGCAGCAACGTTCCCTTGATGGTGCAGAAGCATTTTGGGAATACTTACAAACCTTATATGATACTTATAAAAACATTGACTTTGATATAGCAGGAGTACTTCCAGTATTGTTGAAAAATGATTCTGGTATTGATAATCAAATTATTAAAGATGCTAAAGACGCTTTTGGTGATGAAACTTTGTTTAATACAATTGTAAGACACATGGAACGTTTAAAACGTTATGATCGAAAAGGTATATCAGAAGAAGGGTATACTGAAATATACGATTTTCATGATAGAAAAGTTCATGAATTATATAATATATTATCTGATGAAATAATTGAGCGAACAGAAGGGACGATTGTTTAATGAGCAAGTATACATTTAATAGAGATCCTGAACGTAAACAATCAAAAGAAATTAAAGCAACTGAAATTTCAGAACCTGAAACTACTTTTGATTTAAGTAGTTTTTCAAAAGAAGAAAGTGTAGCAAGTGATTCAGGAACAAAAAGAATTGGACGGCCTGCTAAAAACAAAGTATACAGTACAATTAGGATACAAAAGAGTAACATCAATCGAATAAATGCGTTTCAGAATACTTTAGATTTTGAAACACAAGACGATATTGTGTCATTTATGTTAGATAGATTAGATAACACGCTAGAACCAGAGCAACGTACAATGTTTGAAATGTATATGAAAGCTTATGAATCGCGAGATAAAAAGAAACAAAAATAGTAAAACATGTTATTTTTGACAAAATAAAAGATAATGTTTAATTAAATAAAAACACAAGGGTATGTTTGAACAATATTCCTTGTGTTTTTATTTTTTGTAGTAGAATAGTAAAAAAATTAATTTATTGAAAAGGATTGTTATTCAATAATTTTTTTAGTACGTCTGTGACGTTCTAAGTGTAGCAAATAATCATCTTGAAGCTTCAGTAAGTCTGAATAGACTTGATCCATGGTTTTGCTGGCAGATAGAGAAAGAGAATAAATAAATGAGATAGGAAGTGTTTCAATCTTTTTGTTTCGAGTAATCCAAGAAGAAACAGTTCCTTGAGAGAAAGCGTGTAATTCACAAAATTCTTCTACAGTAATCCCTAGTTGCTTGATAATGTATGTGTTGATAGGGTGTGGATACACAAAGGTTTTTCTAGGCATGGTGGGTAATTTTCCTTTCTTTTGTTATTAATGCGTTTGCAGTAATATTGTACTAAAACCCCATGCAATAAAGGAAGAGTGTATCTACTTCTTTTTTATTGACCTCTTTTAACATAATTAGGTATTCATTGCCCATCCTATAGGTGGGTGATAAATGCCTTTTTGTTTTGTCTATGTCACAATCAGTTTATACAAGAAATAAGTTGATACAACATGGAATAGATACAAATAACTATTCAGTATTTCTTCTTTATTAGCACCTTGTTTTAGTGACGAAATATCGTAGACAAGTGATTGATGATAAAATATCTAATTACGCTAAAGCGACTTTTGAAAGAATCAATCGTATCACATCACTTTAGTTGAGTGGAATCATGATAAAGATCATATTCACATTATGTTCAAAGCTCAACCAAAAACAGAATTGACAAAATTTATCAATGCCTACAAAAATGCCAGCTCACGTTTGATAAAGCGTGGTTATCCAAGAGTCAAACAATTTCTTTGAAAAGAAATGTTCTGGTCAAAAAGTTTTTGTCTTTTGACCACTAGTGGAGCCCCAATTATGTGATTAAGAAGTATATTCAAAATCAATGTATTCTTTATGATTTTTACATGGGTGTACCTCACTCTTTTTTAGTTAAAATCAAGATACTTTTAATCTTTTGCGAAAAACTAACAAGGTATTAAAGTAATTTTTACTGTGTGTGTGTTTACAGAAATGCTTGAAGTTTTTTATCTAATAAATTACTTGATAAATATTTTTGCTTTTTGTATAATTCTTTATAAGAAATACAAAGGAGCGTGTTATACAATGAATTACGAGAAAAAAGAAGAAAAAGTAATCGAAAAAATTGGTAAAACAATTGAAAAATTAGATGCAGACTTAACAAAAATTGATGCTCTTAACGAAAACAACGATAAAAAACACCATTTAAAAAAATGGATTGAAGAGAAAAAAGCAATGCATGAAATTAAACATTTATTGCATGAAATAGGAAAATATGATAAATATGATGAAAAAGAAATGGAAAAAATTGAAAAACTTGAAAAAGAGCTTGATTCTATGTAAAAAGTATCTTATTTATAGATAGCAACTAGCTACAGGTCCTATACTACTGTTTCTATAGTAGTATAGGGCCTGTTCTATTTCTAAAAAATCCTCTATAATTAAAAAACAAGTGCTATAAGTAGATTATGATGGAATTATTTGAGGGATAAAAATGTAGAAGTCATCAAACTAAATCTAACCAATTTTTATACATAATAAACGTTTATTGATATAACTTTTGTGACTAAATGTTATTATCATAAATGTTTATTTTTTTGTGTATTTTCAAAAATTTTTTAGAATCACAAACTGGATAGTTATGATAAATTACGTCTGTAAATTTAATTTACAAAATAACCTAGGAAAGGAACATGTGTAATGAAATCTATCAACTTATTAGGCGCTACTCTATTAGCTTCTACGGCGCTTCTAGGGGCAGGAAATGTGTTTGCGAATGATTCTACACCTGATCCAAATTCGGCGTCTACTCCAGTAGAAGTGACTCTTAGTCCGCGTGATGTCACCGATGAGGTGCCAAAACCACCGATTCCTGAGCCAGACAATCCAAACAACCCTGGCGGAGGCGATAATAATACCACCATTACAGGACCATTTGGTATTGCATACGCTCCTGCTAAATTAGTGCAGAAAGAACAAACCGTTGAATTAGGAAAATCTGCTAATCAAATGGTTAACTTAAAATCTAGTAAAGGAGATACTGTAACTAACCTAAACGTCGGGGTTCGAGACGAAACTGCTAAAACAGGAAGACACTGGACGTTAAGCGCTCAATTACAATGGACAGGTTCTCCTTTAGCAGGATCATCTATTGAAGCTCAAGGTACAGGGAACGTAACTGAGAATATTTCTGGAAGGTTAAACAGTACAGATAAAATTAATAACGATGTAACAGGTAGTCTATCCATTGGAACAGACGCTCCAACAGACATTATGACGGCGAAAAATGATAAAGTTATGTCCGGAACATATAACTATCAATTTAAAATGCCTCAATTAAAAATTGCAGATCCTACTGTTGTTGCAGCAGGGACGTACACAGGAAATATTGTCTGGAACTTGTCTAACGCAATGTAAGTTTAATCTAAACCTAAAGGGGAATGTAGAAGCATTTTCTATTTCTTGCAACAGCCAACAGAAGGATGCTTTGTTGGCTGTTTTACATATATTAATAAAAAGGGCACTAAATAAATATTAGAAAGGATTTTAGTTTATGAAAAAATGGGTTTTATGTGGCATGTGTTTGATTAGTCTATTTGTTGGGAATAAAAATGCCTTGGCAGAAGAAACGTCCTCTTCTTCTAGTCAATTAGCAGGAGGCTATACCATTGAAGGGGTTCCTAATGAGCATCAATTAGATAAAAATGTAAGTTACTTTTATTTAAAAGAAAATCCGTGGGATAAAGATCAGGTTAAAGTAAAACTAACCAATGATTCTTCTGAAGAAAAAACGTTAGAAGTAAAAGTAACAAATGCAAATACAAACGCAAACGGGTTAATTGATTATACCGGTCAGTTAAAAGACCATCGGTCTTTAAAATATCCGTTGACATCAATGGCAAAAGCTACTCAAAAAGAAGTAAAAGTTCCGGCCAAAAGTAGTGTAGAAACAGCGATTGATATTCAGATGCCTAAACAAACGTTACCTGGGGTAACGATAGGAGGGATTACTGTTTCTGAAAAGCAATCAGAGAAGAAGAAACAAAACGAATTATCTATAGGAAATGTATATACCTATACGATAGGGTTGGTCGTAACGAATGAATCGGTAGTAGAACCTAAAAAGAATGTATCGGTGGCCTTAGATCACGTAGGGGCTGTTTTATTTGATGGACGTAAGATGGTTCAGGCAGATATTTTGAATCCCAATCCGTATATGTTTACGGATGCGACAGTGAAAGGCAAAATTTATGAAAAAGGCGCAACCAAAGCGTTGAAAGAACAAGAGAAATCCAATGTAAGTATTGCTCCTTACTCAGTGTATCCGTTTCAGTTTGATTGGGAAAAAGAAGAGTTAAAAGCAGGCACCTATGTTTTTAAAGGAACGGTGGAAGCGAATGGAAAAACTTGGAATTTTGACCAAGAATTTGATATTTCAGCGGAAAAGGCAAAAACAATTAATCACGACGCCGTCGTTAAAATTTATATTCCTAGCTGGCTAACGTATAGTTCTTATGGGTTAAGTGTGGTAAGTATTTTAGGTACCATATATTTATTTTTACGAAGAAAAAAATAAAAAGGATGTGTAAATAGAAAATGATGAAGAAATTAGTGATTGGAAGTCTGTTAGGGAGCTTTATGTTTCTAAATAGTGCGTGTCCTGTTTTTGCGGAAGAAACCAAGCTCTCAACAGGCAATACCCCAATATCTATTACACTGGTACGCCCCATTTCTTCTGGCGCATTGCCAGGACATGAAGGGGAAGCATCAGAAACGCCGGTTTATAGTCCCATTGTGAAACCTACTACGTCACAACGTTTGCCAAAGACAAATGAACAAAGAACGATGTTCTTCTCTTTTTTAGGTTTTTTACTGGTTGGCTGTAGTTATCTGCTTTATTACTTTAAAAACAGAAAGGAGGAGGAATAATGTATACTCCTGCAATTTGTTTATTGGTAACGGGTATGATATTACTTATTTTGAATAGTTATCTCTTTTTTAGAGACTATAAAGAACAACTTTCATATCCTCCGCAAAAAAAGAAAAATTTATATTTAAATGGGGTAGTTCTTTTAGAAACAATGGGTGTCATTGTATTAGGCGTAGTCTACTTATTTATGATTAATAATCAGCTGTAAGCTAAAGGAAAAAATTAGAAAGGAAGAGAAAGTTGAAAGTATTAAGTGGTATTTTATCTACAGTTCTTTTAGGAAACCTGTTTATAGCGCCGGCAGTATTAGCAGTAGAAGAACCGGCGGATAAAACGGTTCCAACAGAAGAAGTAAATCAAATTATAGATGAAGCAACTGGGCAGTCAACGATTGAAAAATTAGAAGACTCCCAACAAGAAACGATGCCAGAAGAGACAAACACTTCTACATCAGAGACAGAAGCCGTACAAGAAGCAACAGAGTCTTCAACAACTGAAACACAGACGCAACAGGAAACAACAAATTCGACAACAGAAGCCACTTCTAAAGAAGCGATGCCAGAAGCTAAAGCAACAGCTGAACAAAACTGGTATGCTACATGGGATCCATGGTCTCAAAGATATCGCCTAGAACAGTATCTAGGTACAGATCCTGCGATTGTCGTACCTAATGAATATAATGGGAAGCCAACGGAGATAAGGTGTGACAACGGAATTTTATGCCAAAAAGTAAAGAAATCTAGTGTAACATCAATTACATTTTCAAATGAAAATGGAAAAAAAGTAAAATTAGAACCTACGGTTCGTGGATACACTGATTTTACTATGAGAGATCATTCTTCTTTGAGATATTTTGATGGTTCTGGCTTAGATATTTCTGGTATTGATAGTTTGCACATGGCCTTTTGTTATGATAGGCAGCTAACTACAATTAAAGGTCTAGAAAATTGGGATACAAGCAATATAGAAACTATGTATGCTATGTTTGGTGACTGTTCATCTTTAAAAAGTTTAGATGTAAGTAGTTTTAATACAAAAAAAGTATGGAATACAAGTGAGATGTTCGAGGGCTGTTCGTCTTTAAAAAGTTTAGATGTAAGTAATTTTGATATGAGTCACGTAGAACTTGTAGATAGTATGTTCGCGGGCTGTTCGTCTTTAAAAAGTTTAGATGTAAGTAATTTTGATCTGAGTTCCGTAAGTTTTGGATATAATATGTTTAAAAACTGTATTAATTTACAATTTTTTGATGCAAGGAATTGGAATATTCCTTCTACAGCAGCTGATATTTCTAATATGTTCTCTATAGATAATGGAAAAGCGCCCTTAGTAATTTTAGGAAATGATGACCGATTGATACAAGGGACTACAAAAAATCGCTATCCTGGAGGCCCAAAATTCGTTGCGGGAAATAATGGGTATTTTGGAACGGCCGAAACTAAAGAAAAGTATTATTTTAACATGTTAGAAAAGGATCCAAAAAAACTAGAGGTTGCCTCATTTGAAGCTTTTAAAAAAGAGTTAAAACCTACAGTAGTAGATTCTACTGCCAAGTTTTTAAGATGGGATGGAGATAAGATCACTACTAGTGAAGAGTTAGTAAAAGAGCACGTTTATCAAGCAAAATATCTGTTTGATATAACTGCCCCAGGAGATGGGGATCAAAATGTATTGCCTTCAAGTGAATATGGAATTAGTTATGTACCAAAAGCATTCAGTGTACAAGGGAAATTGTCTAATGAAACAGATGTTCAAAGTATTGCGATTCCAGGAAACTTTCATGTAGCAGTGAGAGATAGAAGAAATCAATTAGGAGGATGGACATTATCAGCGCAGTTGCAATGGACAGGGACCCCGTTAACAGCAGAAATACAGACAACAGGGGGAGCGGTTAAAAAGAATAGTACTAACGGTCAAATGAACCAAGAAAGTAATTTAACAGATTGTCCAACTAGTGAGGTAACTGGCTATTCAAATGTGGTGATTGGTAGTATTCCGAAACCAATAATGAGTGCAAATGGTTCGGTTACCCATGATGCAATTTACGATTACAGTTTAGGAGGAGTTTCTTTAAGAATTAACCAACCTAAAGATGTCGCAGCAGGAAAGTATGATGGAAAGATTGTTTGGAATTTGAGCAATACACTAAATTAATTGCATTGAAAAATATGATTATTTGAAATAGAAATCAGTATATGGGCTAAGGGCACTGGAATAACTAAGCAAAAATAGCAGTAGTTGTTCCAGTGCCTCCTAGCTTTAATTTTTACATTCTCAAATAATTTAAATTTGTTTTGTTAAGCTAAAAGTTAGTTTTGAGGTAGTGTCATTAACAAGCGGGAACGTTTAGTGGATTGGAAAATTGCTTCCATAAAGAGAGAAGAAAAAAGTACCTTGTAACGCTCACTGGATGCAGCAAAATACACCTTTATGACCCTTAGTAGCGAATCAGAGAGGTGTTAAAATTTAAAGGAAACGAAGTATATATACCCAGCAACAGTGTATTATAATATTTCATTAAAATGTTGCGTTTGCTATTGATATCCGTCTAATTTATTCTAGTTAACATAAGATATATTATTCAAAGTAGTGTAAATGAGCTGAATTATAACATCAAACGCGACACAAAAACATTTATTTAATAACGTTTTTCCAATATTTAAATAACTAACTAAGTAACTAAAATTCATCGATTTAAACACTATGCAAATGCGACATCATATAACTACTATTAAACCGTCCGTAATTTTTTAAGTTCTTTTTTAAACACATGCTCAACTGATTTCCAACAATGAATTTTACGTGGCCGTTTATTAATAGCCTGAGCAGCCAAATCTAAGTCTTCTTGAGAGATCTTAGTAAATGTTGTTCCTTTTGGAAAATATTCACGCAATAAACCATTATGATTCTCATTAGAACCACGTTCATGAGGACTATATGGATGAGCTAGATATATTTTTACACCTAACTTTTCGATAATACTCGTATATATGCGGTTTAGAAATTCAGTTCCACGATCACAAGTAAATGTCTAACCCTGAGCCGTCAAAAAAAGTTAAGGAAGAATGAACAGTCATACGAAAATCAGCTTCTCCTGTAGAATCCACCGCTTTTACTTTTTTTCCATTTTCATTTGAAAAGGTAATTGACGTTACACTAGCTTGAGTTATGTTTTGGGTCGGAATACCTGCGGCACAATTTATCTCCGTAGGGGCTCCTTTATATTCATTAGGCACAACCACCGCTGGATCTGTCCCTATATACTGGGTTAATGTATATCTTTGAGTCGTCGCATTCCATGTGGCACTCCAGTTTTGTTCAGCGGAGGCTTTAACCTCTGTTGTTGCTTCTTGTTGTGTCTGGGGATCGGTAGTGGAAGCTTCAGTGGCTTCTGTTGTCGAATTTGTTGTTTCCTGTTGCGTCTGTGTTTCAGTTGTTGAAGACTCTGTTGCTTCTTGTACGGCTTCTGTCTCTGATGTAGAAGTGTTTGTCTCTTCTGGCATCGTTTCTTGTTGGGAGTCTTCTAATTTTTCAATCGTTGACTGCCCAGTTGCTTCATCTATAATTTGATTTACTTCTTCTGTTGGAACCGTTTTATCCGCCGGTTCTTCTACTGCTAATACTGCCGGCGCTATAAACAGGTTTCCTAAAAGAACTGTAGATAAAATACCACTTAATACTTTCAACTTTCTCTTCCTTTCTAATTTTTCCTTTAGCTTACAGCTGATTATTAATCATAAATAAGTAGACTACGCCTAATACAATGACACCCATTGTTTCTAAAAGAACTACCCCATTTAAATATAAATTTTTCTTTTTTTGCGGAGGATATGAAAGTTGTTCTTTATAGTCTCTAAAAAAGAGATAACTATTCAAAATAAGTAATATCATACCCGTTACCAATAAACAAATTGCAGGAGTATACATTATTCCTCCTCCTTTCTGTTTTTAAAGTAATAAAGCAGATAACTACAGCCAACCAGTAAAAAACCTAAAAAAGAGAAGAACATCGTTCTTTGTTCATTTGTCTTTGGCAAACGTTGTGACGTAGTAGGTTTCACAATGGGATTATAAACCGGCGTTTCTGATGCTTCCCCTTCATGTCCTGGCAATGCGCCAGAAGAAATGGGGCGTACCAGTGTAATAGATATTGGGGTATTGCCTGTTGAGAGCTTGGTTTCTTCCGCAAAAACAGGACACGCACTATTTAGAAACATAAAGCTCCCTAACAGACTTCCAATCACTAATTTCTTCATCATTTTCTATTTACACATCCTTTTTATTTTTTTCTTCGTAAAAATAAATATATGGTACCTAAAATACTTACCACACTTAACCCATAAGAACTATACGTTAGCCAGCTAGGAATATAAATTTTAACGACGGCGTCGTGATTAATTGTTTTTGCCTTTTCCGCTGAAATATCAAATTCTTGGTCAAAATTCCAAGTTTTTCCATTCGCTTCCACCGTTCCTTTAAAAACATAGGTGCCTGCTTTTAACTCTTCTTTTTCCCAATCAAACTGAAACGGATACACTGAGTAAGGAGCAATACTTACATTGGATTTCTCTTGTTCTTTCAACGCTTTGGTTGCGCCTTTTTCATAAATTTTGCCTTTCACTGTCGCATCCGTAAACATATACGGATTGGGATTCAAAATATCTGCCTGAACCATCTTACGTCCATCAAATAAAACAGCCCCTACGTGATCTAAGGCCACCGATACATTCTTTTTAGGTTCTACTACCGATTCATTCGTTACGACCAACCCTATTGTATAGGTATATACATTTCCTATAGATAATTCGTTTTGTTTCTTCTTCTCTGATTGCTTTTCAGAAACAGTAATCCCTCCTATCGTTACCCCAGGTAACGTTTGTTTAGGCATCTGAATATCAATCGCTGTTTCTACACTACTTTTGGCCGGAACTTTTACTTCTTTTTGAGTAGCTTTTGCCATTGATGTCAACGGATATTTTAAAGACCGATGGTCTTTTAACTGACCGGTATAATCAATTAACCCGTTTGCGTTTGTATTTGCATTTGTTACTTTTACTTCTAACGTTTTTTCTTCAGAAGAATCATTGGTTAGTTTTACTTTAACCTGATCTTTATCCCCCGGATTTTCTTTTAAATAAAAGTAACTTACATTTTTATCTAATTGATGCTCATTAGGAACCCCTTCAATGGTATAGCCTCCTGCTAATTGACTAGAAGAAGAGGACGTTTCTTCCGCCAAGGCATTTTTATTCCCAACAAATAGACTAATCAAACACATGCCACATAAAACCCATTTTTTCATAAACTAAAATCCTTTCTAATATTTATTTAGTGCCCTTTTTATTAATATATGTAAAACAGCCAACAAAGCATCCTTCTGTTGGCTGTTGCAAGAAATAGAAAATGCTTCTACATTCCCCTTTAGGTTTAGATTAAACTTACATTGCGTTAGACAAGTTCCAGACAATATTTCCTGTGTACGTCCCTGCTGCAACAACAGTAGGATCTGCAATTTTTAATTGAGGCATTTTAAATTGATAGTTATATGTTCCGGACATAACTTTATCATTTTTCGCCGTCATAATGTCTGTTGGAGCGTCTGTTCCAATGGATAGACTACCTGTTACATCGTTATTAATTTTATCTGTACTGTTTAACCTTCCAGAAATATTCTCAGTTACGTTCCCTGTACCTTGAGCTTCAATAGATGATCCTGCTAAAGGAGAACCTGTCCATTGTAATTGAGCGCTTAACGTCCAGTGTCTTCCTGTTTTAGCAGTTTCGTCTCGAACCCCGACGTTTAGGTTAGTTACAGTATCTCCTTTACTAGATTTTAAGTTAACCATTTGATTAGCAGATTTTCCTAATTCAACGGTTTGTTCTTTCTGCACTAATTTAGCAGGAGCGTATGCAATACCAAATGGTCCTGTAATGGTGGTATTATTATCGCCTCCGCCAGGGTTGTTTGGATTGTCTGGCTCAGGAATCGGTGGTTTTGGCACCTCATCGGTGACATCACGCGGACTAAGAGTCACTTCTACTGGAGTAGACGCCGAATTTGGATCAGGTGTAGAATCATTCGCAAACACATTTCCTGCCCCTAGAAGCGCCGTAGAAGCTAATAGAGTAGCGCCTAATAAGTTGATAGATTTCATTACACATGTTCCTTTCCTAGGTTATTTTGTAAATTAAAATTACAGACGTAATTTATCATAACTATCCAGTTTGTGATTCTAAAAAATTTTTGAAAACACAAAAAAAATAAACATTTTTGATAAAGCATTAAAAACAACTAAGTAAATTCAAAACGGAAACAGATAAATTCAGTCACTCAATTAATCAAAACACATAGACAGTATCTATAAATGAAAAACTATTTGAATCCTATGTAGTAACATGTTATAAAGGACTTATAGGAAGCACAAATTACTTCTTTACAAATCTATCTAAATGGTTAGCTGGCGGAAAACGGTTAACCATTTTATTTATCTAGGTAAAAAAAAGCACACATCTATAATAGATTGTTGTTCCTTAATTGTTTAGTAGTTTTTTTAGAATATGCTATATTATAAATGATAAGAGAACTGTGTACTAACACAACTCTCCAATGTAGAACTGTTTAAGACGGTAGCAAACTTAGAGTATTTTAAGAAATAATCGTTCTCTCGCTAAAGTAGACGGTTATTTCTTTTTATTATTTTTAAGCAAGTCCACAATCAACTTAATCAATGTAATGATAAACATACCAAAGCTTAATATTGTAAATGACCAAGTTAAAATGTAGGTTTATGCGTCATCTGGTACGCTTTCCTTGTGTTATTTTATTCAAGGAGGAAAGTGTATTGAGAAAAGATATTTATGAAGGAGTGTTACCTTTCTTTATGACTCATACAAAACCTAATTATGCTACTCTAGCTAAATAATACAATTGCGATTATCGTACAGAAAACGTTATTATGAAGCTGGAATAAGTAATAAATTGCCTTTACTTGCTCAAAAGAATAAAAATAAAAAAACTTTGGTTAGTGATTTTGAAGATATTATCGCTGCCAAATTAACTTTAGGCTGTTCTTCTGCTATTTATCATTTTATTTCTAAACGTAGCTATCGTGAAAGTGCACGAACACTAAGAAGATATTGTCGAAATATCCGAGCAAATAAAATACAAAAAGCAACGATTCGTGTTGAAACATCTCTTGGTTTATCTGCTCAAGTTGATTGGAAAGAAGATCTAAAATTAGTCAATAAATTCGGCGAAGTTATTTTTTGTAATATCTTTCTTTACGTTTTAGGATATTCCAGAATTAAGTACTTAGAGCTAACTTTTGATCGTTCTCAAACTACTCTATTTCGTTGCTTAACTAATGCCTTTCAATACACCGGAGGTGTTCCTACCTTATAGTTAAAAAATGTATTCAATGATTTGATCTATTTTAGCCATATCCTTTAATGGTAAATGTTCTATTTGGCTTAACTTTCTTTCTGTAAAATCTAAAGATTTTAATTGGGAAATAACGACTTGTCCATGAGTTTCCATTTCATCAGGTAATGTATAATGAGTTGGCATATTTTTAATTGTAGAAGTTATGGGACAAATTACTGCAAACATTGTCTTTCTATTAAACTCATATCTAGAAACTACTAGACCTGGACGTCTTTTCTGTATTTCTTTTCCAGCTGAAGGATCGAAATCTATCCATACAATATCGCCCTTTTTAGGAATATATTTCTTTTCGGCACTCATTAAAATAATTCTCTCCCTCCAGGTTCAATGTCATGCCATTCATCTTTTTCGTAGTACTCCCCTTCTGATCCACCACTAAATGGACCTTGTAATTTAGGGACTAACGTAATTGTCCCATCATCAGAATACATCACTATATATTCTTGGTCTGCTTTTGGTTTCTGTCCGTCATTAGATGGTAATGTCAATACTACAGAACTTCCTTGTTTTCTAGATTTTGTGGTTAACATAAAATCACCTCTTATTGTTTATTATACTAAAAAATTAAATAGTTTTAAATGATTATATACTATATTTAATTAACTTAGTGTAATTTAGTTATATAATCGACATTAGATGTTTTAGAATTAATTCGTTGGGTTCAAAAACTTAAAAGTTTTTGACCTCTTTGTTTTTTCATGCTATACTTGGAATTATCAAGTGTCAAAAACTTATGTTCAGAAAAGGTGAGGAAAAATTGGCCATTTATGGTTATTCAAGGGTAAGTACTAGTAATCAAGATTACAAAACCCAGATTCAAAAACTAGAACAAGCTGGAGCAGAAAAAATCTTCAGTGAAAAATATACGGGAACAAAAAAAGAAGGAAGGAAAGAATTAGAAGAACTACTTTCTATTGTAAAAACTGGCGATAAAGTTTTAGTGACGAAAATTGATCGGCTGGCTAGAAGTATTGTTGATTTAAATTCGATTATCTCTTCTTTAAATAATTCAGGAGTGACTATCACCTTCTTAGATAATGCCCTAACCTTTGAGCCAAATAAAAGTGATTCTATGCAAACATTGATGATGAACATGTTAGGGAGCTTTGCACAATTTGAAAGAGATTTAATCGTGACACGAACGCAAGAAGGAAAACAGTGGCATCGGGCCAATAATAAGAACTATCGAGAAGGACGTCCTAAAAGAGTTCTGAATGATAAATACAAACATGCACTCGAGTTAATGGAAACAAACAGTATGCGGGAAGTAGAAAAGAAAACAGAAATTTCTTTATCTACACTCAAACGAATCAAGAAACAAGCATAGGAACACTAAATCGACAATACCTATATTGGTTACTTGCTTCGCTAAACAATTTGTCTAAGAAAGAAGGATCATAGATTCGAAAAATTCTTTCCACTAACTACCCCTCCTAACATAAATATATCTTCTTACAAAAAGAAACAACCTTATACAATCATAAGGTTGTTTCTCTCATAATTATTTCGGCATGATATAACTTAACATGCTCGTTTGAGTTGCTGCAATTGTACGAGTAGATACGACGTTTAAGCCTTGTACATTCATTTCTGAAATGTAAATAGAACCGTCTTGATTCACTTTTTCGACAAATGCCACATGTCCATACACTGGGTCTGCACCCAACACACCCGCAGGGAAAGAAACAGCTGTTCCTGCTTGTGGTGTGCGACTCACTTCATACCCTCGAGTTTGGCCAGTCACTCCCCAATCTTTTCCATTGCCCATCGTTAAATCAATGTGTTTGCCTAATTGCGTGATTCGATTATAGACATATTGCGTACAATTCCCCCACGCATAGCTGTTTGCCGTATCATAGTTTTCCCCGTTATACGCTGGAAAATCAGATTCTGTCATTTCTACTGTCGCTTTCGGATGATCATACATGGTTAAATCGTAGGTTTCAATTAAACCATTTAATTTCTGATTGTATTGACTATCTGTCGCATAACGTCCTGTCAAATACTGAGTAGCTTCTTGATAGGTTTTCGCTTTACTTTTCCAGACACCTTCATAAAAAGAAGCATTCCCTGCCAACCCTTCTTTTAAGAGTTTCGCATAGTCTTTTAGGCTCTCTTCATAGCTCTGATATTGTCTAAAGGTTGCTTGGGTAGTATAAAGTGTTCCATTGCCTAAATCCTCTCGTGTCGCAAAAGAGACTCCTTTTCCATTATGTGTGCCTTTAATGCCAAACAAATTATAATTTGGTGCTTTTGACAGTAAACTTTGACCACTAGCAGATTCTAAAATCGCTTGGGCAATCATAACGGAAGCATACAAATCATTTTCTTGCCCCACTTTTCTAGCTGCTTCTCCAATTTTTTGAATAAATTGTTCCACACTTTCGTTTTTTTCGAAATGAATTGTTCCATCTGAAGAAAGCGTACTTTCTGGCACTAACTCTTGAATAGGAGCTGATGGGGCTTGGTGGTATTCTTTGACTTCGTCTACAACAGGTGCTGCTGTTCCTTGATTTGTGGTGCTTGTTTCTGTATTAGTAGAGACACCAGATTGAGTGTACACATTTGGCTGATTCGTCGGCGTTTCTGTCGGCTTTTGTGGTGTTTGTGTCGTTGTAGAATCCGTTGGCTTAGACTCTTCCACAGGCTGATTTTCTTCTGGTTTTTGTTCTGGTTCTACGGGTGTCGTTTCTGGTTTGCTTGAATCTGGCACCGTAGGTGTTTCTGGTTCCACTGGTTGCTCAGGTGTAGTTGGTTGTTCTTCCGTGGAAGAATCTGTTGATGGATCTTCTGGCGTTGTTTCTGGTGTAGAATCAACAGTTTCTTCTGTTTGTCCTCCATTACTTTCTTCTTGAACCGTCGCAGATTCTGAAGAAAGCGTTGGCGACGTAGGTTCTTCATTTGCAAAAACTGCTGGTGTATAGCCAAATACTTGGCTAACAACTAATAATGCAGACAATAATTTACTTGTTTTCTTCATGACTTTTCCTCCATTTATTTCATTTTTTTCTTACCAAACAGAAGTATATACATCTGTTTGTGAAAACTTTTTTAACACATTATAAAATTTTTTTAAAATTCTGTTTAAAGCAAGTCGTTTATTTGTGTTATATACTTGGTTAACTGCGGGACTTTCTTAAAAAAGTTTACCAGTGTCTGTTTTGAAAAAGTAGGTTTAAAGTAAAATGCAAAAGGGTGATTCTCCTTGATAGGTATCAAGACGTCAAAGGAATAAACTTCCATTGCTTGATCTTTAACTTGGTTAAGTAGTAATTCTTCAGGATCGGCAAATTCTCCTATAATGTATCCTTTATTTGTTTTAAAACACAAAACTAAAGAATACTCTCTTTGATTTTTGTCTGTGGGTACATACAAATCTGGCCAATAAGGTTCCGTCCATAATGAGTTATAATCAAATAGATAAAACTGATTGCATTGATACGCCATGATACCTTCTCCTTCTAATTTTTTACTTTCAGGTGCCACTTGTTTAATTTTCGTTTCTTTATTTTGGTACGTCAAATCCAAATAAATCTTTCCAAACACCGTGGCTTCCTTGCACAATTGGAATCGGCAAACACTTGCCTGAATGTATCAAAATTATCTGGGTATATGCCCTCAACTGATCTGGCTTCAACAAGCCGTTCTTCTGAAATTCCAACACTTTATTCGGTAAAAGTGAAATCCGAAAAAGATAATTATTTTCATCATAATAAAGTTTTACATCTGTTTCTCTCACTGCCAAAGCTTTTCCTTCAGCTTTAAAAATACTTCCCATAAAGTTCCTCCTAAAATTTTCTCAATTATTATAAGTAAAAACAGTGAACTTCACTGTCAAAAAATACTATGTTACTCAACGTGTAAAGCTAGATAACTTAAGCATACACTTAAGAAAAGACCAACTAGTAAGCCACAGGCAAAAAGAATGCCACTCATTTGTGAACTTCTCCTTCTATTTTCTTATCATTTACAAACAACTCTGTTCCATCTTGATTGACACGTACTTTTTGATTATCAGTTGTAATTCCGCTTAACTCTCCTGAATACAAGAAGTCCACTTGATACAAATCAATAGCATTATCTGCGAGCTTTTTGAACTGTTTTTGTTTATTTAGATAGATATCATTAACAACTTGAATATTTTTACTTCTTTTCCTCGAAGCTCTCCTGTTAAATAAAATTTGGGAAATATTGCCCTTTTTGTCCTGTTTTCTATATTAAAAGTAACAATAAAAGAAGGTCCTTCTTTTTTTAGCCTATCTTGAATCTTTATAATTGGACCAAACTTTCCATTTACTTTTTCTGGTAACAAATAATGTTTTTCTTCTAAACTCTGGTGGATGGTATCTTTCCACTCGTTCTCTTTCTCAATATAAAAATAACTTGTTGTACATATAGTTGCATGTATCCTAATAAAGTGGACACATTTTTTGATATACTCTTAAATAAATAGACACAAATTTTGAAAGGACTTTTTAATATGGGAAACAACAGAAAATCACCACGTAAATTTGATGAAGAGTTTAAAAAATCCATTGTGAAACTTCACGAAAGTGGTAAAACTCAAAATGCTTTATCTAAAGAGTACGGCATTGCTCTTTCTTCAATTGCTCGTTGGGTCAAACAATATTCTGAAGTAAAAATTGACGATGACACGATCCTTACGGCTCGTCAGATCAAACAGCTACAAAAACGAAATGCGCAGCTCGAGGAGGAAAATTTAATCCTAAAAAAAGCGATTGCCATATTCACGCCTCGTTTGACGAACGATTAAAAGCCATACACATTCTTCGATATGAACACAGTATTGTTACACTCTGTCGCGTACTCAAAGTCAATCGTTCCACCTATTACAAACGCTTTTCTGGAAAAGTAGCCCCAAGAACAAAAGAAAATCAACGCTTAAGAAAAATAATTTTAGAAATTTATACTTCTTCTCAAAAACGTCTTGGCGCTGCAAAGATACGCCGAATTCTTTTGCGTGATTATGGCATTTCAATTAGTATTGGCCGAGTTTATCGCTTGATGAAATCAATGAACCTACCAAAAATGTCTACAATAAAACCTGTTTTCAAAAAAAAGAAAAATAAGGTTTCTTTGACACGCCCAAATCATCTAAAACAAGCGTTCAATCCACCTGCTCCAAACCAAGTTTGGACAAGTGATTTTTCTTATATCCCCATCGGGAAGAAAACATTTGTGTATTTGTGTGTCATTTTAGACTTATATTCTAGAAAAGTAATTGCTTGGACCGTAGGAGCAACAATGAATACAAGACTAGCCACTCAAACAGTAGACAAAGCCATTCACTCTCGAAAACCAATGAATTCGGTGCTTTTTCATACAGATCAAGGTTCTCAATATACCTCTTTAGAATTTAGAAAGTTTATAGAGAATCATCCGATTGTCCATTCTCTTTCTAAACCAGGTTATCCGTGGGATAACGCTGTCACCGAAGCTTTTTTTAAATATATGAAAAAAGAAGAATTAAACCGCCGTTCATTTCATTCAATCGAAGAAGTACGGTTAGCTTGTTTCGCTTACATTGAAGGATTCTATAACACCAAACGTCCTCTCCTCATGGCACCTTAGATATGCTTACACCAAATGAAAAGGAGGCTCTGTACTTTGAATGTCTTTAAGTATCTTCTCTTTTTGTGTCTACTTTATTGACATCTATCCAAAGATGAAATCTTGATAAAATATTAATAGGTAACAACTAATTTCTCAATATTAATGTATGGTATCAATTAAAATGCATAGAGTAATCCCTTAATTTTTAGTTGTTGCCTTCATGATAAATAAAATTGAAATAGTTAACAAAGATGAAAGTGTTTTGGTTGAGTATACTTCTTGTGATTGTGGCACGTTAACGGAACGTATTTGTTGGAAACAAACAGAATACAAATGTAAAAGTTGTGGTAAAAAGTATAAACGTGTATTTGATAGACAATATAGAAGTAAAAAATTGAGGTGACAGCTAATGAAAAAGAAAGTCATTCTTATCATACATATAAATTTTTGAAGAAAAGAAAATATAATCCAAAATGAAGAGACGAGTATCTAAAGCGAAAAGAAGAACACACTGTAGCTTTTATGTATAAAATTTTTTGGTTTTTCGTAGTCTTGAATATTGTTATTTGGACATAGGGTTTTTACAAGTATTTTTAGTTGAAAGGGTAAAATGTGCATTGTAATAAGCAAAATGTTGGGTAGACTAGAATAAAGCTTCAAAAGAAATTGGGAAAATTATTGTTAATGGTTGGGTGTAACATGGGCCCAGGGCTCCTAGAGTAAGAAGGGTTATTTTAAGAAAAAATAATAGAGTTGCCGTAAAAGCAACTCTATCACCGATTAGAATATAAAGAACGCTCTTTCATTATGAAAAAACTTCTTGTAAAATACATACTTATTGTATATAACTTTATTTTATCTTTCAATAAAGAAATGATTTTTATTACAAAAGTAAATATGTTATATGAAATAAATTTATGATAAAATTCTACTTAATCAAAATATTTTGTAAAAATTCAAGTAAGCTTCTTAGCTAAACCTGACGGACCTTAACGACTGTAACAGAAATTTCTTAAAACAAGAGTATGCTTGATAGTTTATTTTTTACTAACAACGTTGTTTAATTTCACTGGAAATTCCCTTTTTTCTAAGGTCCTTGTAGCTTCTTAAATCACTGACTGGTATCCTTATCTCCTCTTCATTTCCTTGATTTTGAATATACACAATTTAACATAATTAGGCATTCATCATCCTCCATAGGTAGGTGATAAGTGCCGTTCGGCTTTCGGATTATCGTTGGTAAACCGAAGACCGACATATGACTTTGTGTTTTACTCCATGTTGTATTTAGTCTATATAAGAATGGACTATAAACGGAATTGACAAAATTTATCAATACATATAAAAGTGCTAGGTCACGCTTGATAAAATGTGATTTCCTGAGATATTTAGTTCTTGAATTTCTTTTGATTGTGTAAATGGATTGATTCCAATTTGATCACCATTAGGACCACCGTTTCCGCCATCAGGTGCTTGTCCTGGGTTACCTTGATTTGGACCGCTATTTCCTGCCGTATTCGCTTCTTGTCCATCTGGATTTTGCGAAGTTGTTTGCTGGTTCAACAACTGATTGCCGACTGCATTGCCAACAACATTTCCGCTAGCTGCAGCAATTCCTAAAGCGAAGATCATGCAAACAAAAATCTTAACGAAAAATTGTGAAATAACTTTGACTCGTGATTCACCTAATGAAAGTAATACACCGATTTCATATTTACGTTCACGAATCGACAGCATAATAATCAAGGTTAAAATAATGACTCCGGCTACAGCTACTAAAATCACGATATTCTTCGCAAAGCTTGCTACATTATTCAATGGTTGAAGCATTTGCTGATACATTTGAGCATTGGTTTCTAAACTGAATGTATCCGTATCGATCAATTTATTCGCTGCTTCTACAAAGCTGTCCATGTCTTGGGGATCATCTAAGTTATACACCGCCGAATCAATCGTTTTTCCTTCTGATCCAGTTAAGGTGTTAACCAGTGTATAAGAAGAAAAAATCGTATTCGCTGGATTCATAAAGTTGAAGCGAACACTCATACTATTGCTAGAATCACTTGTTTTGTAAATACCTTTAATAGTAACTTCAACATCTTTATCATCGAGATCTTTAATCTTAAATTTATCCCCGACACTTAGATCGTTTGCTTCCGCTAAACTTTGCTCGATCAGTACATTATTAGTCCCTTCATCATCCAAAGTGATTACCTTTCTGAGAAAAAATCACTAGCATCTTAGAAAGATAATCCAAAATCTACCAAAAATTTGAGAAATACCAAATAAGTAACAAACAACAGCAAAATTAATGTTTGTGTTTCTTGTCAAATTTTGAAAATTTCTTCTTATTTCTTGATGCTAAGTACTTTTCTCTAAACCTCTTTGCTACGTTTAGTCAAGTACTTTTTTCTATTGGTTTCATCAAGAAAAAATATACAAAATAAACCTAATAAATTAGAAATTTTTTATTGGGTACGCTGTAATTCTGGGTAAGAACACACTCCTTATGGGTCGTTAGAAGCCATGTATAAGTAATCATACGGGCTTGAATATCGTGTCATAGAGTGGAAACCTTTCAAGAGCTTGTTGATGTAAGCGATGAGCGCAATCTTATGCTCTTAAAATGAAAGTTGTGTTCTCAATTTATAGTAATAATCTCTCAGGTGATTGAGCCCCGCTGATTGTTTCCTGATTATGTTCATAATAAGAGAAGTAAAATTCTTGCTTTCAAACAAACATTGCTTTCTACGGTCAGATTGTTTAAAGATGTGTTCGTTTCGTTTTCACATTGTACTACGCAGTTTCCTAAGGGATCCTTTGCTAAAATCCGTTTTTAAAAAGGGCATCGTGAGGCTCTGAGAGCTTTTTTAACCGTTTTAAAACAGTTTTAGTAAAATATATCTTCTTAGTCTTGCTTATGAATGTCTTACAAGCCAAGCGGCCAGGACAATCCCTACTAACCCACGTACTTACTGTCGCAATAAATAAAAACCGCCCAACCTATTGCGAGTAGGTGTTGAGCGGTCGTGTCGTAATGCTGTACGAAACGAAATCCACATTTCGTACGTTTGCTATAACAAACTAAAATCAAAAACGCAAACAATACAATACATTTTAAATTGAATAGTCTTAAGAACCATTATTTTTCGATTTAAGTAATTTTGTATTCAAATCTATATTTTTTACCTGATCAAACCTAAAACCTCTTAAAATTGTTTTTAGTTAATTGTCGGTGAAAGACTCTTTAAATTTAAAAATATTTGCTCGCACTTGTTTATTTTCAAAATCTAGCCGTTTGGAAAGCTTGATTAATTCTTGACATTTGTCATTTAGATTTTTGTTTTCTAGCAACAAGCCTTTATTTATTTCTTTTGCTATTTTTGAAACATTAATTGTTTTCTGTGCTTGTTCCAACAGATTACATAGCTCTTGATAGTATTCGGAAGAAAACTTGGCTGTTTTAGAAGATTAGGAAAATGAATATATTGCTTAGAGAATACTTCTCTAAAAACAAAGAGATGACTACTGTTTCTGACAACTATATTGAACAAATTATTCTCAAACTAAACTTACGACCAAAGAAATGTCTAAATTGAAAAATACCTTATGGAGTGTTTTTTGATAAAACATTGCACTTAATTTGATAATTCATGATAAAAAAAGTCCCCGCTGAAAGACGGAGGCAGAGGGGACTTTTTTCGAGTGATAAACCTTGTTTTAGCAAGGTTTTTTAGATGAATCTACAATTATTTTATCGAAAAATTAATTTGTTTTCAACATTTATATTTTACGTATTTTGTAATAGTTACTATTATAAAAATAAATAAAAAAACAACCATATCAGCTGTTCTTTTCAAGAATAAATTTGTTAAGAATGATGTATTTTCCACTAAAACCATAAACAAATTTTACATAACTTTAATCTTAAGTAAAGAAATATTCTTTTTATTCGTGAAGGTGACAAAGTAATTGTGTATAAATGTAGTAGATGTGGCACTAAAAACCATTGTAAAATAGTTGAATTTAAGTATTTTCTGTATGTTGTTTTAACTTCATATTACTTGTTAATCAGTAACTACTCACCACTTAGCTAAACCTGACAGTTCTTAATGCTTGAAGCGGGAGCTTCTTGGGAAGAGAACATACTTTATAGCTTATTTTTTACTAACAGAACTGTCTCTTATTTACCAAGCCATTCCGCTATGGTTGTTGTTCATTTAATCTAATTTACTTCCTCAGTCAGAACATTAATACTAGCGTTGATATCTCGTTCATGATGAGTATGGCAAATAGGAAAAGTTCATTCTCGAATTTCGAGCGATTTTTTTGCTATTTTTATATGACTAGATGAAAACCACTTATCTGCTTTGATGATTTTCTGACCGTACCAGTCTGTTTTGTATTGTAGTGTCTAAATAATCATATTAATTAAGTATTAATGCGCAATGCCCGTGGGTTTCGTAACTTTTATAATTTCAAATTGCAGATTTCCGTCTAACAACACAAACCAAATAAAAAAGTCCAGAGAATTTTCTCCTCTGGACTTGACGCGATTTTACAATGTTTTTTACCAACATTATTTGACAAAAAAACTAAATTAAAACATAGCCAAAAATAATTTTACAACTAAATACAAAAATAATACGAAGACTATATAAGTTGCTTTCAGATATATTTTAAAACTAGTCTGCTAACCTGAAAAAGAAACGTAAAATTTTATTTTCACTTTTGATAGTTAGCGTGTCTGTAGGAAAAATTGTTAATAAGAACATAAAGACACTGAGAGCAAAAGTTAAAAATGTGAGTAAAACATTGTCTCCCAATATAAATTCGCCTGTGACAAAATCCAAACTAGAATTTATTGGCTGAGACACGACAAGGACAAAATATAAACAAAAACTTCCCCAACCTGTCAAACCTACATCACGGTTGCGACGAATAGTCAATGCTAGACTCGGAATAATAACTATTATAATAAAAAGGAAAAAAGGAAGCGCCTGGAAAATATAATTCCGAATATAATTCCAAGATACCTCGCTTTCATTCATCAAGATAACCTCATCAAATTCAAACAGGCTGGAAGACGCCATCATACCTGTAACAATAGCAATTATCGCTAGTATAAGCATTACCCACCAATACCCATCTCGGGTGGTTCTTCCTTTAAAATCTATATATCCTCGAAAAAAATCCTTAATGGCTCTATTAAAAGTTACTTTTCCTTTCTGTTCTATTCTAACCATATTACTAATTCACCTCTAATTTTTGTTAATCTTATTCTTATCAAGAATTTATACTAAAAATTCTTGATACACACACTTTTATTATACATTTTACAAACTGCTAAATTAAGATTTAGGTAAATAATTATACATATATTTCTTTACCATTAGAATAAATTACCTTTACTTTATTTTTAGTAATCCCTTTTACTAGAAAAATCTTATCTTTACTTTTATAATTATCAATTTTAAAACTATTCTTTGAATAGTCGTACGAAAAATAACTAGATTTACCATTGGAATTTTTTGCCATAACAAATATTCCATACGTATCTGTTATACTATCATAAATTATTTGCTCAAATTTCACCTCGACAATTCCTGAAAATGTATTCTTTAAGACCTCCACTGATTGTTTCTCTACAATAGCTTCTTGTGAGTTTTGTACATGTTTTTTTCCCGCAATCCCTATAAAAAGTACACTAAAAAATAACATTATTAAAAATTTTTTTCTTATATATATCAACTCATTTCTTACAAAAATTTATAAATAAACCAGCAAATACAAATATATAACTAATAATTCTTTATTTTCTCCTCTTCCATCTGCATAATTTATAGAAAAGACCTTCGATTAGATACTCTATAAATTAATTGTTATGTTAGTAACGTAATATACATTTTTTTTACATACATAATAAGATATATGATTTGCTATCGGTAATGCTCTATTTTCAACTTTATATCTTTTCAACTCATTCATTAGTTTTTTCTTTGCAAGTTCTAAACATGTTGAAACTAAATCCGCTTCTATAATTATGTTACTTATATCAGGGAAGTAACCATATACCGACTGTTCATAAAAAATTATAATAAATGGATACTTTTTTTTCATATTTTTGTAGTTCCTTTATATGTGCATGTATCCTAATAAAGTAGACACATTTTTTGGTATACTATTAAATAAATAGACAGAAATTTTGAAAGGAATTTTTAATATGGTAAATAACAGAAAATCACCACGTAAATTTGACGAAGAGTTTAAAAAATCCATTGTAAAACTTCACGAAAGTGGTAAAACTCAAAATGCTTTAGCTAAGGAGTACGGCATTGCTCTTTCTTCAATTGCTCGTTGGGTCAAACAATATTCCGAAGTAAAAATTGACGATGACACGATCCTTACGGCCCGTCAAATCAAACAGCTACAAAAACGAAATGCGCAACTCGAGGAGGAAAATTTAATCCTAAAAAAAGCGATTGCCATATTCACGCCTCGCTTGACGAACGATTAAAAGCCATACACATTCTTCGATATGAACACAGTATTGTTACACTCTGTCGTGTACTCAAAGTCAATCGTTCCACTTATTACAAACGCTTTTCTGGAAAAGTAGCCCCAAGAACAAAAGAAAATCAACACCTAAGAAAAGTGATTTTAGAAATTTATACTTCTTCTCAAAAACGTTTTGGCGCTGCAAAAATCCGCCAGATTCTTTTGCGTGATTATGGCATTTCGATTAGTATTGGTCGTGTTTATCGCTTGATGAAAGCAATGGACCTCCCAAAAATGTCTACAGTAAAGCCTGTTTTCAAAAAAAGGAAAAACAAGGTTTCTTTGACACGGCCAAATCATCTAAACCAAGCGTTCAATCCACCTGCACCCAATCAAGTTTGGACAAGTGATTTTTCTTATATCCCCATCGGTAAGAAAACATTTGCGTATTTGTGTGTCGTTTTAGATTTGTTTTCTAGAAAAGTAATTGCTTGGACCGTAGGATCAACGATTGATACAAAACTAGCCATTCAAACAGTAGAAAAAGCACTTCATTCTCGAAAATTAATGAATCCTGTTCTTTTTCATACAGATCAAGGGTCTCAATATACCTCTTTTGAATTTAGAAAGTTTATAGAGCATCATCCGATTGTCCATTCTCTTTCAAAACCAGGTTATCCGTGGGATAACGCCGTTACCGAAGCTTTTTTTAAATATATGAAAAAAGAAGAATTAAATCGCCGTTCATTCCATTCAATCGAAGAAGTACGTTTGGCTTGTTTCGCTTACATTGAAGGATTCTATAACACCAAACGTCCTCACGGAACATTAGATATGCTTACACCAACTGAAAAGGAGGCTCTTTACTTTGAATGTCTTTAAGTATCTTCTCTTTTTGTGTCTACTTTATTGACATCTATCCAACTTCTCCTGATAAAGCTTCTTTTCTTATTCTTAATAAAAGATCATTTAAGTTTTTATCTGAATAAATCTGTGGATTCGCTAATGCATTATTTGTTAATTGAATAATCTTTTCCAACGCTTCTTTTTTCTTGATGTCCATAAACTCTCCTAAAAAAACGATTGTTTAACTCCAAATACCGATAGACGCCCAGCCTCTATATTTTTGGCCCTCTTTAGTCACAAATTTTTGCAATTCAATAATTGATTTAGGCATTTCAAAATGATGTCTTGCTAAATACTCACTATTAATTGTACTTAATTTATAACAGACTTCACCGATATTTGTTTCATTAGTTGTCAATCTTTTGGCACATTCAAATAACTTATCTTTTAACCCCTCATATTCATTTATTTTAGGATCATTATACGCTTTACTAAGTAAATCTAGTAATTCTTGTTGTTTATCCATTTTAAACTAATCCTTCCTATCTAGGAGCCCAAGGGCCATGTTGTACCCAACCATTAACAATAATTTTTCCAATTTCCCTTGAAGCTTTATTCCAGTCTACCCAACATTTTTGCTTATTACAATATAAACCATTTCCGTAATACGTAGCAGCTTCTACATTTGTTCCTAATGCTGTAAAACCAATCCCAATCATGCCACAAATAACTAAGCCTTTAACTAATTTCTTTTTCATGAATGTTCACCTCGAAAAATAAAAATTAGAAAACGTCTTCTATATAGAAATTATAGAACTATTGGTATAGTTTTGTAAATGTTAAAACAAAAGAATTTCCCTAACATTTTTGTAAGTTGGTATTCATCATTTCCAATTGTTTTTCGCCTGATTATTGTACCATTTCATTCAAAACAAATATTGCCATCAATACTTTCTTTTTATAAAATAGCCTTGATGTCTATATATAAATTTTTCAAACTAACAAGGAGAAATGAAACCGATGCTTATCATGCTGCTAGTTATTGTTGCTATGTATTTTTATCTGTTTCGTACACAGAAAAAGCAACAAAAAGAACGACAAGATTTTTTAAACAATTTACAACCAGGAGACGCTGTTGTGACTATTGGAGGGTTACATGGAGTAATTTCTGAAATATCTTCAGATAAAAAGAAGGTAACTCTCGACTGTGAAGGGGCGTTTTTCGACTTTGATCAACAATCTATACGAGCGAAAAAATAAGCAGAAAAGAACCCCTCTCTGCTTATTTTTTCTTTTATTTGGTAAAGAATAGCCTAACTCTTTCAACTGTTTTTTCGTGACGGGAGTGTAAAATAAACTGTGTAAGTTGCTAATTCTAGATAAAGCAGCTTCACAGTTTATTTTACACTCCCTAGTTATGATAGTTATCTCGTTAATCCAAACACCAAAATAGTTTTATATAATTACTTAATCTACGGTTTCTTTAATAAGATCATATAAAGTTACTGGCTTTTCACTTGTTTGATTATTTAACTGAGTTTGCCAAGTAGTATTCCCTAACTTATTAAGCACCTCACACCATAATCCACCAGAAGAATAAATCCAGTTAGAAGGAATACTACTAATATCCATCTGTCCATTTTGAATGAAAGGCATAATCTCATTGAACGGAATATGTTCTATCTTTTGTCCTTTGGAATCACTAAAACATGTCACATTATATTTATAATTTGCTGCCTTTGCTGCTTTTGCACTAACATAATTTGCTGTTCCTTCAAATGTTTCTGCCATCGTTTCATCTTTAAAATAAGCGGGATTTGATTTTTTCAATTTCTCTGATTCTACAATATATTTCTTTACATTAGCCTTCAATATATTGAGGTTAGTTGTTTCTTTCCATGTTTCTTCTTGAATATTTTGCAAAATATCATAACGAGTTGCTAAAAGTTCTTTATCTTTATCAGTCAATGATTCTGTTGAAAAACGCCCCCCTAAAAGTTCATTTCCCCAAGATGGTTGTACTTGATTATGAAAAGCCTCATGAGATAAGAAGTTAATAAAATGAGAGGAATCATAAGCACCATCATCAATATTCGCATTTTTTTCATAACGTAAATAAAAAACTTCATTCGCGCAAACATTTACCTGTTCTCCTAATGTATTGAATTTACTCAATAAATAAGTTTTATACAATGTAGGAGACATTGCCGCAATCCGATACACTTTCACTACAGAATCACTTGGCATGTTAATTTCTTTTGCAAAAATACTTTTAACAGTTTTTTTAGGATTGATTAAATAAGCTTCGCCACCTCTGCCATCCACAGCCAGAAAGCTATATTTGTTGAGATCATATCCTGCCCAAACTTGTTTAGTTTTATATGCCTTATAGTAATCCTCAATTTCTTGTAACACTATTTGATTACTTTTACTTAGATCTTTATAATTCGTACCAAACTGATTTTTGATAGTAAAAAACAACGTTACAACAAACAATATAGAAAATAAAATTAAAAAAATTTGTCCAACTCGATACAAATATCTTTTTTTTACCATTGATTTCCTCCCAAAAATTATTGTCTAATTTTTCAAATAATACCTTTTTTACTGACATCGTAGCAAAAATAACCATTGGCTTGTTTTCTTTTTAAACGCGTTTTTTTGTATCTTTGATAATTTGTAGAATAGATTCGACCATTTGACATTTCTTATTCGATACCCTGAAACCAAAGAATTTTCCAACAACTAAATAATCTTCTCTCTATTTTCCATAATAACTTCTCTTTATCTATTTTTCACTAAGTAATTGTTCTTCTTTAGCTTGTCTTTTAATTCGTTTAAGAGTAGACAAAGAAATGCCTGTTTTCTTTTCTACTTCTCTCATACTGTTTGTTTCCATTAACTCTAATGCATGTTTGTATTTATCATTCAAGACTCTTTTCGGACGTCCTTCTCGATAGTTTTTATTATTTGCTCTGTGCCACTGTTTTCCTTCTTGGGTTCTCGTTACGATTAAGTCTCGTTCAAATTGCGCAAAACTACCTAACATGTTCATCATTAACGTTTGCATAGAATCACTTTTATTTGGCTCAAAGTTTAGGGCATTATCTAAGAAGGTGATAGTCACTCCTGAATTGTTTAAAGAAGAGATAATCGAATTTAAATCAACGATACTTCTAGCTAGCCGATCAATTTTCGTCACTAATACTTTATCGCCAGGTTTTACAATAAATAGTAGTTCTTCTAATTCTTTCCTTCCTTCTTTTTTTGTTCCCGTATATTTTTCACTGAATATTTTTTCTGCTCCAGCTTGTTCTAGTTTTTGAATCTGGGTTTTGTAATCTTGATTACTAGTACTCACTCTTGAATAACCATAAATAGACAAAATTTATTCACCTTTTCTGAACATAAGTTTTTGATACCTGACAATTCTAAGTATAGCACGAAGAACCAAATAGGTCAAAAACTTAAAAAGTTTTTGACCTCTTTGGTTCTTACTATAAATTATTTTTTGTAGATAGTACTCCTATGTCCTATTGAAAATATTTGTATTATAATTTCTGAATCACAAATATTAGCCAATATTCGATAATTTCCGATTCTGTAACGCCATTCACCACTTCTATTTCCAGTCAAGCCTTTTCCATGTTGACGAGGATCAGTAGTTCCTTCTAAATTTTTTCTAATCCATGCTACTATTATTCTTGCCTGGTTTCTATCCATTTTTTTTAATTGTTTCTGAGCTTGTGGCATATATACAACTTTATATTTCATTTAATAGATTCTCCATTTCCTCTTGAGAAATACCAATCTCTTTTTTCTCTTTGGAAATTTCCATTGCGTTCCGTAAGGTTTTTAAATCAATTTCATCTTCAATTTTATCTAATACAGTTTTTCGATAAAGTTCAGTTAATGAAGAATTGTGAGCTTTTGCATATTCTAACACAAGTTCTTTTTCATCCTCAGGAATTCTAAATGTAATTGTTGATTGAGACATCTTATTACCTCCATTCGCGCTTTGTAATAACATTGTATTAAAAATAAGCAAATTTGTCAATACATTGTAATTACAAATATAATAGTTAATCCAATATATAGAATAAAATATGAACGATAATTATCTAGTACGTATTATCAAAACAATTCTACTTGTGTCACATTGGTTTTTATCCGTTCCAAAGACTGTTTATAATATTTTTCATTCGTTTCAAAACCAATAAACTGTCGGTCTGTATTCAAACAAGCAATCGCTGTTGTCCCACTTCCCATACAATTATCCAAAACAATTTCTCCTGGTTTTGTGTATGTTTTTACTAGATATTCTAATAACGCTACAGGTTTCTGTGTAGGGTGAATGGTATATTTTGTCGCATCTTTTGAAAAACGCAAAAGATTGTTAGGATAACCTGTTACCTCTTGTGTGTAGGTCTTTCCAGAAAGCCTACTAGAATAAACATTATCATCATATTCTGATCGACTAGCTACACGCTTATTTTTTAAGGGAATTAAGCCTTGCGGATAATAATTAGGTCTTCCTTTTGAAAAAACAGAAATCGTTTCTATGCAACGCATTGGTTGTGTTTTCGCAAATGTAAAACCAGTCACATTATTTTTCAACCAATACCAGTCATATTTATAAAGTTTGAAATTGCTCATACGTAATGCAGTAGAAAAAGGTTCTGCCCCGAATAAAACAATAGGGGTATCTTTTTTAGCTATTCGCAAATAGGATTCCCACAACTTATCCCAGGACAATACCTCATCCCAGGAACAAGCTGTATGCATGTATCCTAATAAAGTAGACACATTTTTTGGTATACTATTAAATAAATAGACAGAAATTTTGAAAGGAATTTTTAATATGGTAAATAACAGAAAATCACCACGTAAATTTGACGAAGAGTTTAAAAAATCCATTGTAAAACTTCACGAAAGTGGTAAAACTCAAAATGCTTTAGCTAAGGAGTACGGCATTGCTCTTTCTTCAATTGCTCGTTGGGTCAAACAATATTCCGAAGTAAAAATTGACGATGACACGATCCTTACGGCCCGTCAAATCAAACAGCTACAAAAACGAAATGCGCAACTCGAGGAGGAAAATTTAATCCTAAAAAAAGCGATTGCCATATTCACGCCTCGCTTGACGAACGATTAAAAGCCATACACATTCTTCGATATGAACACAGTATTGTTACACTCTGTCGTGTACTCAAAGTCAATCGTTCCACTTATTACAAACGCTTTTCTGGAAAAGTAGCCCCAAGAACAAAAGAAAATCAACACCTAAGAAAAGTGATTTTAGAAATTTATACTTCTTCTCAAAAACGTCTTGGCGCTGCAAAAATCCGCCAGATTCTTTTGCGTGATTATGGCATTTCGATTAGTATTGGTCGTGTTTATCGCTTGATGAAAGCAATGGACCTCCCAAAAATGTCTACAGTAAAGCCTGTTTTCAAAAAAAGGAAAAACAAGGTTTCTTTGACACGGCCAAATCATCTAAACCAAGCGTTCAATCCACCTGCACCCAATCAAGTTTGGACAAGTGATTTTTCTTATATCCCCATCGGTAAGAAAACATTTGCGTATTTGTGTGTCGTTTTAGATTTGTTTTCTAGAAAAGTAATTGCTTGGACCGTAGGATCAACGATTGATACAAAACTAGCCATTCAAACAGTAGAAAAAGCACTTCATTCTCGAAAATTAATGAATCCTGTTCTTTTTCATACAGATCAAGGGTCTCAATATACCTCTTTTGAATTTAGAAAGTTTATAGAGCATCATCCGATTGTCCATTCTCTTTCAAAACCAGGTTATCCGTGGGATAACGCCGTTACCGAAGCTTTTTTTAAATATATGAAAAAAGAAGAATTAAATCGCCGTTCATTCCATTCAATCGAAGAAGTACGTTTGGCTTGTTTCACTTACATTGAAGGATTCTATAACACCAAACGTCCTCACGGAACATTAGATATGCTTACACCAACTGAAAAGGAGGCTCTTTACTTTGAATGTCTTTAAGTATCTTCTCTTTTTGTGTCTACTTTATTGACATCTATCCAGTTTGTGGAGTATAGTGATGACCGTACATTTTTTCGATCAAATCAGCAATTTCAGACATCGTAACACCTTTTTCGAATAAATGGATAATAGTGGTTTCCAATGTATCGTTTGTTCTTTTGTAGGCTGGTAAAGTTTGTTGTTTAAACTCACCATTACGATCTCTAGGTATTTCCAATGTTAATTCACCATATTCGGTTTTGATTGATCGAAAGTAAGAACCGTTTCTCGAATTACCTGAATTAAAACCAGTGCGATCATATTTTTCGTAATCTAAAAAAGCCGTTAATTCAGTCCGTAGGAGTGTGTTTATCGCTTTTTCTAAGTGCGAACGGAATAATTCATTTAAATCGCCTTTAGTGACTAGAGTTTGCACAATTTCTGTAGTAAAATCATTCATAGGGAAGTCCTCTTTTCTGTGAATTGGTTGTCGTTAACTTTATTCTACAGAAGCGACTTCCTTTTTTGTATGGATTTTTTCATTTACACAAAATATTTTACACTCTCACAAAAGTTATATCAATAAACGTTTATTATGTATAAAAACACTATTTTTTATAATATTTTTTTTCAAAAGCTACCCAAGATTTACTAAATTCATGATTACTAAATGCTTCCTTTAATCCTGAGGTTTGCTTAAATCTAAATACTTCTTCTAAATCCATCCCAAGCTTTTCTGCTATTTTCTTATCATTCCACCCTTTGCTAACCAACTCTTTAACTATTATTTCCATTTTGTTTACTTCATGGGTTCCTCTAGCTCTGTTATGTCTTATTGTTGAAGCCATTCTATTTTCTAATGAACGATTTATTATTGTGACAGGAACTTTAGATAACCCCAGTCGTTCTTTGGATACACGATATCTATGAAAACCATCAATCAATATATATTTATCAGAATTTTCATCATAATAACATACTAATGGTTGTGTAAATCCATCTTCAATAATCGATAACTCCAACAAATCCATTTCTGGTGGAGCAACTTTATTGGGATTGTAGTCATTTGCTATTATTTTATTTAAAGATACTAATTTCACATTAAGAACAGGAAATTCAATCATATTTTTATCACACATCCTTTTGCAAAAAATAAAAATTTTTTTCAAATAACAGCATATCACATATACTATCTAAATTTTTTAACTATATACGTATTACTTATATTAACTAGAAAGAGTATTTTTTATACACTCTTTCACCACACTTCTATAGCTTAATGCGATTATAAATTTCACTTGAATAAATAATCTATCTTGGTATTCAGTTTTTCTAATTGATATTTAGGCAAGTTTTCAATTCCTAAGCTTGCGCCAAATTCTACTGCTAATTCATACAATTCCTCTTCATCAACTTTAGTAAGTCCATATTGTCTTGTACTTAGACAATAATCATTTTTTTCTAAAGCTTTTGCAATTCCTTTCCAGTTATGCCATAACTTCTCATCTTTTTCCCATTCTTTTCGTGAGGATTCCTCAGGTATATCAGCAATATTAATTCCAAAATTTTTTTTATAATAATTAATTAAAATTGATATTTTTCTATAATAGTGATCTTGCATTTTCCTAGAATGTAATCCTATAGATTCCAACAAAAACACAGTATATTCTTGCCAAGTCATATGTAAAGGCTTATTTGTTTTATAATGAGCTAACAATGTTGTTTTGGAATATATTTTTCCAAAATTTGCACCAGAAACTCTATTAACAACTTTTTCCCAAGTAAATGGTTCTACTAATGCGTACTGCGCAAGCCCTTTTCTTTGTTGTAAGCCGTAAGGTTGACAAATTCTCATCTGTGATAAGGGAACTCTCATTTTATATAGCTTTTCATAAAATTCATTAATAAACCAATTATATTTGGAATAAGCCCCCCACACGTCCTCAACTGACCAATCATATATCGGATAAAAATTTACAGTGTTTTTATTATACTTAGATTGACTTTTAATCCACGGTTTACCATCGTAGCAAAATCTAACATTAGATACTGAATTATATCTATTCAAGCTTTCTTGGGCTCGTATCCCAATACCACATGCAACAGCCTCTTCATTGTGTTTATAAGAATACCAATAAATAAAATTTTTTAAAAATTTATCTGGATTAAAATTTGAACTTTTATATAAATTTGTTAGACTATTGCTAGAACAAATCGTTTCAAAAGTTATAGCATCTTTAGGCATTGGCTGAACCCATCGCTTTTTTTCTTTTTCATCCCACATTAACCACTGAGGTTGAAAAATGCTTGCTGTGTTATCTTCATAAAAAGGCAAACAAAAATGATATATTTGCTTTACAGAATTTAATTTTTTTATTTTTTCCATAAATTTTCTAGTAGCACTATAATTTGCTTCAATATCCAAAATTAATAAATCAAATTTTTTATTCATTTTACGTGCTACAATATCGGCAAGTTGAATCATAGCTCCACTATCTTTACCACCACTAAAAGAAAAATAAACATGGTCAAATCTTTCAAATATATACATTAAACGTTTTTCTGCTGCTACTAGAACATTTTCTGAAAAATAACATTTTCCCATACAGAATCCTCCATTTCTTAGTGAACTACTCACCACTTAGCTAAACCTTACAGTTCTCAACACTTGAAGTGGGAGCTTTTTGGGAAGAGCACATACTTGCTAGTTTATTATTACGCAACATACTTTTTGTATTTAATTCTTCAATACAAACAATAATATCGTGGTTTTTGTTTAAAGAATCATAAAATCTATAATACCTAAATCAATAGCAAAATTAGACAGTTCACTAATTTCTTCTTTACATAGCAGAGAAATAGAGTATTTACCACTAGAATGATAGACTGTTGTAACAAATTTGATTCGGCCTTTAGGTTGTCTATGAAGCGTAATTTTAACTAACGACTTCAACTTAGGAAGTTTGACGAATTTGTTAACAATCAAAGCGATTGTTCTACTTTGTTTGTTAGTTGTGTAACTTTGAATCGGATTTTTCTTGCTTTTGAAACGAAGAAATCCGACGGATTTATCGCGAAAGAAGTTCTTGTACGCTTTATCAAGATTGAGTTGTGCATACGCTAAAGCAAGATTATCCACTTCTTTCAGGAACGGAAAATCTTGCTTGTATTTTACTGGAGATAGAAAACTCATTTTTAGAGGAATCATGTCTAGTTTCTTCATAAGCTTTCATTCGGTCATCAAGCATTAGATTGTAGACTTTACGGACATAGCCAAAAGATTTACCAAAGAAATTTTTTGCCTCTTCTGTTGGATAAATTCTAAATTTATATACTTTTAGACATTCCATAAGATTCACCTCTATTTGTGATTGTTTCCTTGATTTTGAATATATTTCTTGATGACTTCGATAGATACACCACCAGTTGTCAAAAGACAAAAACTTTTAGACCAAAACATTTCTATCCAAAGAAACTGTTTGATTCTTGAAATATCACGTTTTATCAATCGTGAACTAGCGCTTTTATAAGCATTGATAAATTTTGTCAGTTCTGTTTTAGGGTGAGGTTTGAACATAATATGAACGTGGTCTTTATTATGATTTCGTTCAACTAAAGTAATATGATACGATTCTGAAATTCTTTCAAAAATATCTTTAGCAAATTTAGATAGTCCATCATCAATGACTTATTCACGATATCAGTTACCAGTACAAGACGATAATAAAGTAGAAACACTGAACGATTATTAGTATCTAATTTCCATATTATATCAGCTCATTTCTTATATAGAGTGATTATAACATGGGGTAAAATAAAAAGGCAATAATCCTTATGTTCGGTCTTCTAGTTACCAACGGCATTCCTCATTCTCCTATAGAGGATGGACGACTTCTGCCTAATTAGGTTAAAACAACTTACTTAGATTTTTATAACAAAAAGAAAAAACAATGTAAACACTGTAAATGACCAAGTTAAAATGTAGGTTTATGCGTCATTTGGTACGCTTTCCTTGTGTTATTTTATTCAAGGAGGAAAGCGTATTGAGAAAAGATATTTATGAAGGAGTGTTACCTTTCATTATGACTCATACAAAACCTAATTATGCTGCTCTAGCTAAACAATACAATTGTGATTATCGTACAGTAAAACGTTATTATGAAGCTGGAATAAGCAATAAATTGCCTTTACTTGCTCAAAAAAATAAAAACAAAAAAACTTTGGTTAGTGATTTTGAAGATATTATCGCTGACAAATTAGCTTTAGGTTGTTCTGCTTCTGCCATTTATCATTTTATTTCTAAACGTGGCTATCGTGGAAGTGCACGAACACTAAGAAGATATTGCCGAAATATCCGAGCAGATAAAATACAAAAAGCAACGATTTGTGTGGAAACAACCCCTGGTTTATCTGCTCAAGTTGATTGGAAAGAAGATTTAAAATTAGTCAATAAATTCGGCGAAATTATTTCTTGTAATATCTTTCTTTATGTTTTAGGATATTCCAGAATTAAGTACTTAGAACTAACTTTTGATTGTTCTCAAACTACTCTATTTCGTTGCTTAACTAATGCCTTTCAATACACCGGAGGTGTTCCTACGGAAATATGGTTCGATAATATGAAAACTGTTGTTGACCGTAGTCGTAGTCAATTTTCTAAAGTTGTTTTTAATGAGCGGTTTCGACAATATGCGAAAGAAGCGGGATTTCTTCCAATTGCTTGTCGTGCGTTTCGACCTCAAACAAAAGGAAAGGTTGAAGCTCTTGCGCGCACAATCGAACGAATTCGTGTATTTAATTATGAATTTGAAACAACTCAAGAATTAGTTGAAATTGTTCAAACAATCATGGATTCATTAAATACAGAAGAAATTTCTCAAGCTATTCATGAATGTCCTAATGACCGTTGGTCATACGAGAAAGAACAATTATCTTCTTTTGATGCGAATCAACTTAAAATCTATTCTTCTGTTGAAAAACAAATCAAACGAAAAGTATCTAACGAAGCGATGGTTCAATGGAATCAAAACAAATATTCTGTACCCATCAATTACATTGGGAAAATTCTTACACTATGTGTAAAAGAAGATAAACTTTATATTTACGATGATTCTACTCTTGTTCGTACACATACAATTACTCATCAATTATTTAATTATCATCGAAATGACTATATAGAGATTCTACGTTCTGACGTTTTTAAACACTTAGAAGACGAAGAATTAGAGCGCTTTGTTGATGAAAATTTACAAGCGTATGACGAATTATAGAGGTGAATCATTATGTCTAATTATTATCATTTACTAAACAAATTAGAAGATTTGAATTTAAAACATACGAGAGAAATTTTACCAGAATATCTCGATACAATTGTTCAAGAAAATCTTAGTTTTGTAGAAGCTTTAAATCATTTAATGACAGAAGAAATAAACTCACGAAATGAACGACAAAAAGAAAATCGTTTAAGAAAGGCGAATTTACCGTTTAAAAAAACAATCAATGATTTTGATTTTGGATTTCAACCAAAGATTAACCGAACAGAAATTTTAGATTTGTGCACCTTACGCTTTATGGATACAAACAATAATATATTGTTTATTGGAAATAGCGGAGTGGGGAAAACTCACTTAGCTATTTCCATTACACTAGAAGCTATAACCAAAGGTTATTCTTGCCATTTTGCTTTAAGCAATGAATTAGTCAATCGATTAAATCGTGCAAATCAACGTGGAAATTTAGATCGATTGTTAAAAAAATATGCTTCTTACGATTTACTAATTATTGATGAAATTGGTTATTTGCCTTTTACCCCTGACGGGGCAAAGTTGTTCTTTCAATTAATTAATCTACGCTATGAAAAAAAATCAACCATTATTACAACGAATATTCCTTTGTCTCAATGGGCTGAAACTTTTCAAGATAAAAAATTAACAAATGCACTAATCGATCGATTAGTGCACCACGCTAAGATTATTCAAATTACTGGAAAGTCTTATCGAATTAAAGATTATAAAGAAAAAAAGTTGTCGTATAAGTAACCTTGTTATTTATGGGCCAAAAACCTACATTTTTGAATGGCCATTGACAAATTACCAAATGTATCTGAGAAAATTTGGTCATATTCAGAAAATACTTGATCTAAACAAGCAATTATTTTTCTTTTCAAATCGGAAGCAGAGTCTACTAAACTATAACGAAATCTTTCTAACTTGTTTTAATTGGAAAGTATCTTCTGTCGGAAGAGTAGTTTTCTCTGGCATATCTAACCTAATTACTTGAGCAATCAATACAGCATCAACTGTATCGGTTTTAGTTTTACGGATATAAAAATCACGTAAAACATCCGATTGAATGGGATTGAAAGCAGTAACTGAAAAATCCAATTTGTTTAAAAAAGAGTAAATGGATAGCCAATAATGGCCAGTAGCTTCCATTCCAATCATTGTATTATTTGGCGTTAGATTGTGTTTGTTAAAAAAACTGATAAGTTTTTCACTTCCGTGTTTTGTATTGGTAATACGAATGTTTTTTCCGATAACGTTACCTTTTTCATCAATTAAAGCCACTTCATGATGTCGTTTACCAATATCAATACCAATAAAGAACATAAAATCAGGTCCTTTCAAGGATTTGTCAGATAGTGGTTTTCCTCTCAGTTCTTGGACGATATAGCCTCGTTAGATATTCAGAAACAATGTTCTATCTAGCTCATTCATATACTAGTCTCAAGAATAGAGGCATCAGTCTTAATTAGGAAGATTGAAACTTCAAGGAGGCAACGGATGACCCCTATCTGCTTTACACAATTCTAAACCACAAAGTGGTTTGAATATAGAGTCACTTATTTAGTGCTCTAATAATATACGAAGGAGGAATTTTTAATGACACTATCAACAAAAGATTTAAGCTACTGGTACGAAGATAACCGACGATTATTCGAAAATGTTAATTTAACTTTTGAAAAAGGCAAAATGTACGCAATTTTAGGTACGAGCGGTTCAGGGAAAACGACTTTTTTATCTCTGATCGCAGGATTAGATACACCAAAAAGCGGGGAAATTTTCTATGACGACAAATCGTTGAAAAAAATTGGATTGCGGGAATATCGTCGTAAAGATGTATCAATTGTGTTTCAAAACTATAATCTACTGCCATATTTATCAGCAGTAGACAATGTGGTAACAGCGATGGAGATTGCTCAAAGCCAACAGACAGATAAAAAAAACTACGCCTTAGCGAACTTAGAAAAAGTCGGAATCACTATGGATTTAGCAGATAAAAAAGTTACGATGCTATCGGGTGGTCAGCAACAACGAGTAGCAATCACTAGAGCCTTATGCTGTGAACACGATCTAATTGTTGCGGATGAACCGACTGGAAACTTGGATGAAGGAGATCGTTAAACTTTTCCAAGAGATTGCACATAAGCAAAAAAAATGTATTATTTTAGTCACCCACGAACAGGATGTTGCTAAAGACTGCGATGTAGTGTATGAACTGAAAAATCAAGAATTCAATCAAGTCTCTTAAACAAACATAATTTCGGTGTAACTAATATGAAGAAATTTCTCAAGATGCTGCTTTTGTCTCTCCGTTTATTCGTTTTTAGAGATACCAGAAGAGCCCAGGACAAGTTTTGTTCAGTATCTTTTTTAGTAATAGTCGTTTTTTAGGTTGAGTGGAAGTTTTTTCTCAACAGTATTTTATTCGGCATAAACTATAAACATTTAATCACTAAGCAAATCACTCAATTATTTTGAGTGATTTTTTTAGTTCTTAATTTTAAAACAAAGTGTCCATAAACTCATATCAAAATCTATGTTCAATTATACTGGTTGATTAAAATTATGTTACAATAGACTCAGTAAAGGAGTGATTTCTTTGAAAATAGGATACACTCGAGTGTCTACTAGCGTTTAGATCGTCTATGCAGAAATATGGAAGACTTGATTTCAATCGTCAGCGGTAAATACTATATTTCTTTGTTATATAATAGGATTTACAAATAATTGGTATGATATGTTAAAAATAGTGGATGAATGATTATTCATCCACTATTTTTTAAGAAGCTCCCACTTCAAGAGTTAAGAACCGTTAAGTTTAACTAAGTGGTGAGTAGTTCACTAGGCTTGTATTTAATGAGAATAACTAATTATATATATATAAAATAATTATCTTAAAAAAATATATACATTGGTATAATAAAGATAGTAGATATATAAGAGAAAGAAGGAAAATACATATGTATTATGTAGAAGTGGAAACAAGAGGTGTAAAAAACAAACAATATGTAAAATCAGTGATGTATGATGAATATCCGTTATTAGGATCAATAAAGGAAGCAGAACCTTTTTCCAAAGAGTACGCTGAAAGAATCAAGAAAAAACTAGAATCAGAATTACATTGTGAAAAAGCACATGTACAAATTGTGGAAGAATTAAAGCATAACTAGTTATATGTAAAACTAAGTATCTATGTGTTATTTTTTATAATGTAATATAATGGTTATTATACACTTTAATCATAGATGTAATCTTGAATAGTAAAGGGTAAATTGTTCTATTAGTTATAGATTTTATCTTTATTTATCTCTGGCAACTATCTTTTAAAGAATATAACTTTTCTGATTAACGATTAAGAAAGATAGGCGCAATTATTAATAATATTGTACATAAACTAGTTTATCATGTTTTTCCTTTAATTTAAATAGTAATGGCTTATGAAGTTTCTGAAGTTAAACTAGTTTATTGTTTAAAACACTGAATATAAAATTCAGTGTTTTTTATTTTAAGTTATAGTTTGACACAAATAATTTTGCCAAACTTTTATGTACAAAATAAATAGAAGAGTAATTAATTTAAGAAAGGAATTTATTAATGTTTAACAGGTCAAAAACTTAAGTTTTTGACCTGCAACTAAAATTTATCTGTTTTATTTACTTTTTGAAATACGGTTCTAACTTTTAGCAATAATTCATCAATCAATTTTTCGTGTGCTGTTTCTAAAAACATGCATTGCCTAGCCTCATAATCGAT
>NZ_JBIOOM010000001.1:2677500-2726107 GCF_051712205.1 Enterococcus sp. DIV1375a | reverse complement strand
ACAGTGACCTCCTATATGTTTAAATTTTGGTTATCTAAAAAATGTGGATAACTTAAAAGAATGAGCATAGTCGATTTTAGCATTTTTTTAAAACTTTTTCCACAAGCAATTGTTCAATGTGGAAAAAAAGTACACAAGGGTGAAAAAAGTTTTCCACAGGGTGTCGACACTTGCGGAAGGAAGTGGTTGTTGAATGAGTTATCCACAAAAAGTTGAGAATAATTAAGCTTGGCACAATCATGTTTCAAGAACTTATCAACAGCTAAAAAAACACCTGTGCAAAACTTTTTAACAGGCTGTTTTTTTGTGTAAAACTAGTGGAAAAATGGCTGTGAACAGAAAAAAATGTGGAAAACTATCCACAAGCTACTCACAGGAAAATTTAATTTGTGGATAATTGAAACGAATCTTTCTCAGGAAATATTTCTTAAATTTTATTGACAAAAGACCCTATTACTCGTTATACTATCAAAGTATGTCTATATATTGATGGATAGTTACAATTTCAGGAGGTGTAATTGCATGAAAAGAACGTATCAACCAAACAAACGTAAACGCCAAAAAGTTCACGGATTCCGTAAACGTATGAGCACTAAAAATGGCCGTCGCGTATTAGCAAGCCGTCGTCGTAAAGGTAGAAAAGTTATTTCTGCTTAATGATGGTCTGGTCTTTTAAACAGTCAATTTCTAAGAACCCTTAGTTATCTCCATAATTTTTTGGAAGATGTGAAGATAACTAAGGGTTCTTTTTCTGTTTTCAATAAAAGAAAGCAGGATTCTATAGAAAAGGCTACTAAAAAAGAGCGGAAATATGCTATTATTATTAAGAAGTAAAAAAATATAGAAACAAAGGGATGCCGATGAAAAAGTCCTACCGTGTCAAGAAAGAAAAAGAATTTCAACAGGTGTTTAATAAAAAACAATCTTGTGCAAATCGTCGTTTCGTGGTGTACGTTTTAGAGAAACCACAACAAGCCCATTTTCGAGTGGGGATTTCTGTTGGGAAGAAAATTGGAAACGCGGTCACAAGAAATGCTGTGAAGCGGAAAATCCGCGCGAGTTTATTTCAATTAAAAGACCGTATCTCTCCAGAAATTGATTTTATCGTGATTGCATGTCCAGGATTGGAAAAGTTATCGTCTGAAGAAGTGAAAGCTAATTTAACACATGTGTTAAATTTAGCTAAAATATTAGATGTAAGAGAGGGAATTGAGTAGTGAAGAAGTATAAGCGCTTATTATTAATGGCTGGGTTAGTGACCTTAGTCTTTGTTTTATCCGCCTGCGGAACCGCGCCCGTAAGTGAAAGTAGTACAGGAATTTGGGATCGATACATTGTTTATTATTTTGCCCAAGCGATTAAGTTCCTATCATTAGGCGGCAGTGTCGGAATTGGGATTATCCTATTTACGTTAGTCATCCGGATTATTTTATTGCCGTTGATGCATTTCCAAACGAAGAGTATGCGTAAAACACAAGAGTTGCAACCGCAATTAAAGGCCTTGCAACAAAAATATTCTTCAAAAGATCCTGAAACACAACGCTTATTCCGAGAAGAACAGCAACGTTTGTATGCAGAGAATAATGTGAATCCTTACATTGGCTGTTTACCATTGTTGGTTCAACTACCAATCATGATGGCTTTGTATCAAGCCATTTCACGCGTGCCTGAGTTAAAAGAAGGAACGTTCTTGTGGTTAAGCCTCGATAAGCCGGATCCGTATTTAATTTTACCGATTTTAGCGGCTGTCTTTACGTTTGCTAGTACGTATCTTTCAAGTATGAGCCAACTAGAAACAAATGCCTCACTGAAAATTATGAATTACGTTATGCCAGCGATGATCTTCTTTATGGGGATTTCATTAGCCAGCAGTTTATCTCTTTACTGGGTGGTCTCAAATGCCTTCCAAACAGGGCAAACATTGTTATTAAACAATCCATTCAAAATCCGTAAAGAGCGGGAGGAAGCAGCACGTCAAGCCAAAGCACGGGAGCGAGCGCTTGAACGAGCAAAAAGTCCTAAGAAAAAAGGGAAGAAAAAATAAAGGAGGTCGTTCAGATGCCGATTTATGAAGGAAATACAATCGAAGAAGCAACGCAGAAAGGCTTACAAGCACTTGGTTTAACCAAAGAGGATGTTACAATTGATGTGTTAGACGAAGGAAAAAAAGGATTTTTAGGTCTAGGAAAAAAACTTGCCCAAATTTCAATGGAACCAACGATTAGTGAGCAAGTCACAGAAGCGGTCGAAGAAACAGTGGAAGATATTGTTGTTGCCGATGAAGCAACAGCAGTGGAAGAAGCAGTTGAGGAATTAACCGAAGCAATTCCTAGTCTCTCAGAGGAATCAACACATTCTTTAGAAAATCTGGAAGACGAAGCTGCTATTACTGAATTAGCGATGTATTTAACGAATATTTCAAATGAACTGAACGCCCCTGCCATGGTTCGCATAGCGCGCGAGAATGGCAATATTATCTTCCATTTAGAAACAGAAAAACAAGGTATCTTAATTGGAAAACACGGAAAAGTGTTAAATGCGTTACAGTATTTAGCGCAAGTCTTTATTCACCGCATTGCAAGCAATAAGCTATCGATTGTTGTGAATGTCGGAAATTATCGCGAAAAACGTCATGAAATTTTGGAACGTTTAGCGAAACGCACCGCGGAAAAAGCCAAACGCACTGGGCGGCCAGTCTTCTTGGAACCAATGCCGGCTTTTGAAAGAAAACAAATCCATCACACGCTAAGTAAAGATGAGCAAATCAAAACCCATTCTGAAGGGGATGAACCTTATCGGTATTTAGTGGTTGAACCAGTTAAGAAGTATTTTTAAACAGAGGTCGGGACGGAACCGTTTAGCTCCGAGAAATAAGAAGGAATTTCCGAAAATTGCTTTTTAATTTTTGGAGAATTTCGGCTTATTTCCGAAGGAGTTGGTTCTGTTCCCGCCGTTTATCAGGTTTTGAGCCTGGGACAAAAATCCAAAGTGATTTTTGTCCCAGGCTCTTTCCCAGTTAAATGATTTTTTAGCCGTCTCCGTTTCTTTTTTTATGTTATGATAATCAGTAATTACTCCAGTAGTAAATTCAAATGAAAAAGTTTTGTAAAGAGACGTAGGGGGAACAACAGGTATGCGTACGGAGAAAATACTGGTTGTAGATGATGATGCAGCAGTTCGTCGCTTGATTTGGAAAGCATTACAATCAACAGGTATTCTTATTTACCAAAGTGAATCAATTGAAAAAACAAAAGATATCGTGTCCAGAGTTACCTTTGATTTGTTCATTTTAGATGATAACTTGGAACATGACAGCGATGGTTACTACTTAGTCCAAATGATTAGAGAGAAATATCCACTGGTGCCAATTATCTTTTTTAGTAGCAAAAAAGAAGAAGAGGATATTATTGCAGCCTTGGAAATGGGCGTGGATAGTTATATAACGAAACCTTTTTCCTTGAATGTTTTTAAGGCTCAGGTGATTGCTTCGTTGAATCGAGCTCGAATGATTCGAAAACAATTGAATGTTTATAAAAAAGAAGAGCTACAGGTAGGCGATTTCCGTTTTGATTATGGTCGTTATCAACTATTTAAAAAGGATTTACCTATTTCATTGTCTTCGAAAGAAGTTCAATTAATTCAATTTTTTCTGGAGAATCCCGAGCAAGTATTCTCTAAAGAACAAATTTACAGCAGTGTTTGGGGTACTGGGGATGTCGATGCGAATACGATTATGGTTTTTATTAATCGTTTACGAAGTAAATTAGAAGAAAACCCGAAAGAACCTTGTTACCTTCGGACCGTTTGGGGCATTGGTTATACCTTTACGCCAGATGGTTGCGTACAAAAAAAATGAAAAAAGGCCCGCAGTTGCATGAGCGACTGCAGGTCTTTTTTGCTTATTCAATTTGCCGACGTTCCATTTCTTTCAAAATAAATTGAAGCGAACGATTTAGATGTTCATGGGTTAAAAGTGTGATCTGGTCAATATTCTTTGTTTTCATTCCGCGGAAAATTAACCAATGTTCTTCTAGGGCAATACTACGACGTTCTGAGGCACGAATCGCAATATCTCTGAAATAGATTAAGTAAGCATGGAGATCAGTCACAATTTTTTTTAAACGTAGCATCTGACTCTTAGTATAAATAAAGGAATTAAAATCTGAAAAGTTCTGTAGTAAGTCATCTACTTGGTTATTTTTATTGTATTGTTCTCCTTCGAGAAGTAAGGCTTCCAATTCATCAAAATCTTCTGGTGTCATGAGTTCCATGGCTTTAATGGTTGCTAAAGTGTCCAAAGATTTACGAATATCATAAATTTCATAAGCATCTTTCATACTAATCCCTTTAACCACGATACCCACCATAGGTATATGTTCCACCAATTGTTCTTTGACCAATTCTTGTAAAGCAAAGCGAATGGGCGTCCGACTAATGTTTAATTGCTCGGAAAATTCTTTTTCATTAATCCGTTCACCTGCAGGAATATCCCCTAAAATAATGGTTTTCTTAAAGGCTTCATAGGTACAAATTTTTAGAGGTTTACTGCTAGTTAAATCTAAGTTCCGTTTTACTGCTTCAACCGTTGGATTCATATGAGGCACCTCCCTATAGGTTATTTTTATAGATAATAAATATAATATTAAAAATGAAAATATAACGCAAGAAAAGACAAAATGAAAAGAAAACCGAGGAGAAAAGGTACTCCTACGGTTTCAGCGACGACGTTTAATTTTGTGGAATAAATAAAGGCATGTGACCTAAAGCAACAATTGTAACAACGAAAATAACGAAAATTCCTAAGGCATATTTTGCCGATTCTTTTTGCCATTGGCCCATATCTAAACCAGTTAAACGTAATAGCAAGTAAATAAATGCCACTAATGGACTTAATAAGTGGAACGCTTGCCCCATTAAGGAAGCTAAAGCCATAGACATATTGTCAAATCCATAAGAACGTCCAGCTTCTGCTAGGACTGGTAAGACACCGAAATAGAAACCATCGTTTGAAATAAAGAATGTTCCTGGTGCTGAAATGAACGCAATCACTAAGCCCCAAGCGCCGGCTAATTGTTTTGGAATAATATTAACAAAGCTATTTGCTAAGGCATTGGCCATACCAGAACCTTGGAATAAGCCCATGAAGACGCCAGCAGCAAAAACTAAGATAACTACTTGCACAGCATCACCAGCATTTGCACTGATACGGCTGCTTTGATCTTTTAATTTTGGATAGTTGATCATTAAAGCGATACAAGTACCAACTAGGAATAATAATAACGGTGGCATTTCAATCCACGAAGGCAAACCTAATTGACCAACGAATGAACTTAGAACTAACCAACCGATTAAGACAATCGTTAAAATACCATTGAATGCAAAATTCTTTGGACGACGAATTTCTAATAACTCAGGATCGTTAACAATAGTCATTTCTTCCAATTCTTTATCAGTAAGCGTTGTCACGCCTAAGCGAGCACGTTCTTTTTTCCCCATGCGATAAGCAACAAAGAAGATAACATACAATACAGATAAAATCATACCAGGTGCTAAATAAGAAAGAATGTCGGCATCAACTTCTAGTACGGCCATGGCACGAGCTGTTGGACCGCCCCAAGGTAATAAGTTCATAATGGTGTTTTGTAAGATAACAAGCACACCTAAATTCATCAATTTCATATTAAGTTTTTTGTAGATGGGAATAAACGCAGAACAGCAAATCAAGGTCGTAGTTGTTCCATCTCCGTTTAAGGAAACAGCAGCAGCAACTACCGCAGTAGCCATCAAGACTTTCATTGGATCGCCTTTAGCAAAGTAAATCATTTTTTTAGTGATTGGGTCAAACAAACCAGCATCCAACATAATAGAGAAGTAAAGAATGGCAAATAATAACATAATACCAGTTTTTGAAGTAGTTGAAATCCCATCTAAGACGAAATTCCCAATGTTGACTTCAGGGACAACACCGTCAGCACCAGGTGGCGGACTCGCTACTCCAGTTGCAATTGCAATCAAAGTAAAAATAAGAGGAATAATTACTAAAGATGTAAACGGTGACAATTTCTTTTTCATGATTACATACATAAAGATGATAATCATACCATAAGCTAAAATAGTGAGTAACATGTTTTTCTTCCTTTCTTTTTTAGAACTTTTTTGTAAGCGTTAACAACCGGTGTTAATAAAAAAGAATAGCCATGAGAAATGTTTCACAGTATTCTGGTTTACAACAAAAAATATTTTTTGTGTTTGTCTATAGTGTGAGAATATACAAACTTTCGCAGAGAATAAATAGCCTAAAACAAAAAGAACATCAAAAAAACAATTCAACAATCAAATTCTTATTAATAACTTAATATAATATTAATAGAATCTTAACGGTTGATAAATGCTTATATACCAATGTTTACAGAGTTTTTTTCACAAAATAAACAATAAAAGAACAATCTGAGCTAGTGTTTTCACTAGGTTTTTTAATGGTTTTTTCTATAATGAACGTATACCAAGAATTAGTGAAAGGAGAGACAATATGGGCCTATTTAAGTCCTTATTCAAGAAAGAGCAACACACGCAGGATACCGAGATTAATGAAAGCGTTATCCAACGTGAAGCGGATAACTTGGAAAAGCGATGGATAGATATACCAGCATATATTCCTGCTGAGCCAAAAGAATATCAATTGGTAAGTATTGTGGCCACTGCCATCGCAGCAGGAGAGTTTCCAGAAAGTCGTTTTGTTATCAAAAAAATCGCAAAACGAAATCCAGAAGCAAAAGAAGTTGCCATTATTGCAGCCAGTATAGCTGCAGAGCTTTCAGAAGAGTCTCAGCTAGTTGTCAAAAGAATTTCAAAACAAAACCTTGAGGAGGATCATTATGTTACGCAAATTTAAAATTTCAATTGATGGGAAAGAATATTTAGTCGAGATGGAAGAAATCGGTGGCGTCCCACAACCAGCACCTGTTGCGCCACAACCAACAGCGCCAGTTGCTACGACAGAAACACCAGCCCCTGCTGTTGAAGAAGCCCCAGCGCCAGCAGCACAGCCAGCCGCCCCAGCAGGAGCAGATGCAATGCCTGCGCCAATGCCAGGAACTGTGTTAAAAGTATTAGTCAATGTTGGTGATACGGTGTCCGAGAACCAACCATTGTTAATTTTAGAAGCAATGAAGATGGAAAATGAAATCGTTGCAGGAAAAGCAGGTACGGTAACAGGAATTCATGTTACCCAAGGCCAAATTGTGAACCCAGGGGAACCATTAATAACAATTAACTAGAATTAATTTAAGAAGAGGAAGTGATTTGTGTGGAGACACTGATTCAAGGTGTTATAGGAATGGGCCAAGAACCAGGACGCATTGTGATGATGCTGATTGGTGGACTATTAATGTATTTAGGAATAAAAAAAGAGTATGAACCAACACTTTTAGTGCCGATGGGTTTAGGAACGATTTTAGTGAACTTTCCTAATTCCGGCGTATTGAGCGCTGGCGGCGAGCCAGGTCCGTTTAATGTTCTTTTTGATTTTGGAATAAAAACAGAGTTATTCCCGTTATTATTATTTATTGGGATTGGGGCAATGATTGATTTCGGTCCATTGTTACAAAATCCGTTTATGTTGATGTTTGGTGCCGCTGCACAGTTTGGGATTTTCTTTACAGTTATTATGGCTGTTTTATTAGGTTTTGATTTAAACGATGCTGCTTCGATCGGGATTATTGGTGCCGCTGATGGCCCAACGTCTATTTTCGTAGCAAATACCTTACATTCAAAATACATGGGGGCCATAATGGTTGCCGCTTACTCCTACATGGCGTTAGTTCCGATTATTCAACCAGTAGCGATTAAAGCAGTGACGACGAAAGCCGAACGTCGGATCCGTATGACTTATCGGGCCGGTGAAGTTTCTCAAACAGCGAAAATTCTTTTCCCGGTTGTTATTACGATTGTCGCAGGGTTAATTGCGCCGGTGTCATTACCATTAGTTGGTTTCTTAATGTTTGGGAACTTATTAAGAGAATGTGGCGTTTTGGATCGTTTATCCATTACAGCTCAAAATGAATTGGTGAATATTATTAGTATCTTGCTAGGACTATCTATTTCCGTTAGCATGAACTATGCAGAGTTCTTAAAAGTCGATACGTTGATGGTTATTGGCTTAGGGTTAGTCGCTTTTATTATGGACTCAGTCGGCGGCGTGCTTTTTGCTAAATTCTTGAATTTATTTAGAAAAGAAAAAATCAATCCAATGATTGGTGCTGCGGGTATTTCCGCTTTCCCAATGTCTAGTCGGGTCATTCAAAAAATGGCTACAGATGAAGACCCACAAAACTTTATTTTAATGCATGCTGCTGGTGCCAACGTTTCAGGACAAATCGCTTCTGTAATTGCTGGTGGCTTACTATTAGCCTTTTTAACATAGGACGGAAAGGAGAACGAATACATGTCTGTTAACATGGAAGATTTAAAAATTGCTTTTGAACTGTTAGGTTTTGGTTGGGGCGGCGTTTTCGTTGTTTTATTTATCATTTATCTAGCGTCTAAATTACTAACAAAATTATTTCCAATTAAAAAATAAAGGAGGTTATTGCTGTGAGCAGCGTATATACAATGAAAAGAATCTGGTTGCAAAAAGATAAAAAAGCTTATCAAGCTTGGCGCGAATTAATGGAAAAAGCCGAATTGCAAACGACAGAAGCACTTGATTACACCGTTGGCATATATGATGACACAGCATTAATCGCCTCTGGCTCGCTTTCAGGCAAAACGATTAAGTGCGTGGCCGTTTGTAAAAAATATCAATCTGAAAATTTGTTAACCCAATTGGTGGTTCATCTACTTGAAAAACTGAGAGAAGAAAACCAATTACACAGTTTTTTGTATACAAAACCAAAAAATGAACAAATTTTTCAGTCGCTAGGCTTTCAAAAAGTGGTTGCGAATCAAGAGGTGCTATTTATGGAGCAAGGCAAACCAGATTTTGCCGATTATCTTGGTTACCTGACACAGCATAAAAAAGCAGGGCCAGCCAGTAGCATTGTCATGAATGCAAATCCTTTTACGAAAGGCCATCAGTACTTAGTCGAAAAAGCAGCCAAAGAAAGTCCGCACGTTTATGTGTTTGTTTTATTTGAAGATAAATCGCTGTTTTCAAAAGAAGCACGTTTCGCAATGGTGCAAAAAGGGGTAGCCCATTTACCCAATGTGACAGTCCTATCTACAGAAGATTACTTAGTTTCGTCTGCGACTTTTCCTACCTATTTTTTGAAAGAAAAAGCGCCATTAGAGGTAGCTGCAATTCAAGCAACGCTTGATGCAACGTTATTTAAAGAAAGAATTGCGCCAATACTTGAAATTCAACAACGTTATGTGGGAGAAGAGCCTTATTCAGAAGTGACCGCTGTCTACAATCAAGCAATGCAACAAGTTTTCGGACAAACGATAACGCTAACCATTGTCCCGCGATTAGCGAGTGATGGAGAGCTGATTAGTGCGACGAAAGTTCGCAAAGCGATGGCTGAAGGCGACAAAGAGACACTCAAGAAGTTTTTACCAGCAACAAGTTATCAATACTTAGTAGAACACAAGAAACTAATGAGGTGAAGAAAGTGAAGATTATCAAAAATGCTACTGCAGGAACAGTAGAATCAAGTGATATTATGATTACCGTCCAACCCATTGAATCAACAGAAAATACCATTGAATTAGAAAGTAGTGTCGAAAAACAATTTGGCAATCAAATTCGTCAGGTGATTACGACAACTTTGGAACATTTAGATGTCCAAGGCGTTGCGGTCAAGGCGATTGATAAAGGGGCATTAGATTGTACGATCAAAGCTCGGATGATTACAGTTTTACATCGAGGCGCTGAAAAAGAAACGTATGATTGGAAGGAGTTGGACTCATGGAACGTTTAAGAAGAACAATGATGTTTGTCCCTGGAGCGAACGCAGCAATGCTAAGAGATGCACCATTGTATGGGGCAGATTCAATCATGTTTGATTTAGAAGATGCAGTTTCATTAAAAGAAAAAGACTCTGCCCGTGTTTTAGTCCATTCTGCTTTGAAAACTTTCGATTATGGCAATATTGAAATTGTTGTTCGGATCAATGCTTTAGATGCCGGTGGCGCAGAAGATATTGAAGCAATGGTCTTAGCTGGTGTCGATGTGATTCGTTTACCAAAAACAGAAACAGCCCAAGATATCATTGATGTCGAGGCAGTCATTACAGAAGTAGAACAGCAAAATGACATTCCCGTAGGAACAACGAAAATGATGGCTGCTATCGAATCGGCCGAAGGTGTTCTAAATGCGCCCGCGATTGCCAAAAGTTCAACTCGATTGATTGGCATCGCGTTAGGCGCCGAAGACTATGTTACCAATATGAAAACACGCCGCCATCCAGATGGCCAAGAACTATTCTTTGCTCGTAGCATGATTTTACATGCCGCTCGAGCAGCTGGGATTGCAGCTATTGATACGGTCTATTCAGATGTAGACAATACGGAAGGCTTTGAAGCCGAAGTTCGTTTGATTAAACAGCTAGGTTTCGATGGGAAATCGGTGATTAACCCTCGTCAAATCCCATTGGTTAATACTATTTATGCGCCGACAGAAAAAGAAATCCAGAATGCTAAGGAAGTAATCTGGGGCATTCGGGAAGCCGAAGCTAAAGGTTCCGGTGTTATCTCCGTAAATGGAAAAATGGTTGATAAACCAATTGTTGAACGAGCTGAACGGGTCATTGCGTTAGCATTGGCGGCTAAATTAATTACCGAGGAGGAAATATAGACATGGTAGTAAATAAAGTAGGCAAAGACATTCCTCAATCTTATGCAGAGCAATACGGCATTTATGAAGGAGAATTAGCACACATTGATGCTTATCAAGAAGCGAGCCGAGCAATTAAACCAGTGAAACCTCGGGAGACAAAACTTTTAGGAAGTATTCGTGAAGCAATTGAAAAAACAGGGTTGAAAGATGGCATGACCATCTCTTTCCATCACCATTTCCGTGAAGGAGACTATGTGATGAATTTAGTTTTAGCCGAGATTGCCGCCATGGGGCTGAAAAACATTTCGATTGCACCTAGTTCAATTGCAAATGTTCATGAACCTCTGATCGAACACATTAAAAATGGAGTAGTCACCAACATTACTTCTTCTGGTTTGAGAGATAAAGTAGGCGCCGCTATTTCAGCAGGTATCATGGAAAATCCTGTGGTGATTCGTTCACATGGTGGCCGGGCACGGGCAGTAGCAGCAGGCGATATCCATATTGATGTAGCTTTCTTAGGTGCACCAAGTTCAGACGCTTATGGAAATGCGAATGGAACCAAAGGAAAAGCTACCTGTGGTTCTCTTGGATATGCGATGGTCGATGCAAAATATGCGGATCAAGTTGTCATCATTACTGACACATTAGTACCATATCCTAATACCCCTATTAGTATTCCACAAACAGATGTTGATTATGTAGTAGAAATTGATGCAATTGGTGATCCAGATGGAATTGCCAAAGGCGCGACACGTTTTACAAAGAATCCCAAAGAATTATTGATTGCTGAATATGCCGCAAAAATAATTACACATTCTCCTTACTACAAAGAAGGCTTCTCATTCCAAACAGGAACAGGTGGCTCTTCACTAGCAGTTACGCGGTTCATGAGAGAACAAATGCTTAAAGATGGCATTAAAGCAAGTTTCGCTTTAGGTGGAATTACGAATGCAATGGTGGAACTTTTGGAAGAAGGCTTAGTAGAAAAAATTATTGACGTCCAAGACTTTGATCATCCATCAGCTATTTCTTTAGGGGAAAACGCCAATCATTATGAAATTGATGCCAATATGTATGCTTCACCGCTTAGCAAAGGGGCGGTTATTAATCAATTAGACACAGCTATTTTATCTGCTTTAGAAGTGGACACAGATTTTAATGTAAATGTCATTACTGGTTCAGATGGTGTCATCCGTGGTGCTTCTGGCGGACATTCCGATACAAGTATGGCTTGTAAAATGAGTCTAGTGATTGCACCACTTGTTCGTGGACGGATTCCAACAATCGTTGAGCAAGTAAATACAGTCGTTACACCAGGTACGAGTGTCGATGTCGTAGTAACAGAAGTCGGCATTGCAATCAATCCAAAAAGAACAGACTTAATTGATTGTTTTAAAACTTTAGATGTTCCTCAGTTTACGTTAGAAGAGTTGAAAGACAAAGCCTACAACATTGTTGGCACCCCGGAACCAATTAAATATGGAGACAAAGTTGTTGCGTTAATTGAATACCGAGATGGTAGTCTAATTGATGTGGTACGCAATGTTTAATGGGGAAAAAGTAACACTTTTAGAGATGTTGGATGCTCGCGAACAAAGAGCTGCTACACAGAAGGAGTTGTTAGAAACAGCACCAGAAGCTAGTCTCTTATCTGCCACAATGAATATTCCTGGAGAAGTAAAAAATTCGCCCACCTTAACGGCTGTTTTTTTAGAAGTAATTGACGAAGTCGAGCAACAATTGCTGGATCAAGTACCGATTGTTAATTTTTACCGGAATGAAAAAACAGGGCCTGAATATTATTTGGCGGTTTCGTTAGCCCCGCAAGAGTTAAAACAAAGAATGGTCAAAATTGAAGAAACACATCCTTATGGTCGTTTAGTGGACCTAGATGTTTTATGGGGAAATAAAGAACTAAAAAGCCTTCATCGAGGAGATTTAGGCTTGCCACCACGGCGCTGTTTTGTTTGCCAAGAAGAGGCGAAAGTCTGTGGACGAAATCGACGTCACAGTCTTGAAGCAATGCAAGAAAAAATAACAGAAATAATTTTGACACGAAAGGAGCAGCCAAGTGAGTAAAAAAATTCGTTTTACAGAAACGGTGCTACGGGATGGACAACAAAGTTTAATTGCAACACGGATGTCAACCTCAGATATGCTGCCGATTATTAAAACAATGGACGAGGCAGGATTTCATGCATTAGAAATGTGGGGCGGGGCAACGTTTGATTCCTGTGTCCGCTATTTAAACGAGGATCCTTGGGAACGTCTTCGCCAAATTCGCAAAGAAGTTAAAAATACCAAACTTCAAATGTTATTACGAGGACAAAATTTACTAGGATATCGTCATTACGCTGATGATGTGGTGCGGGCCTTTGTCGAAAAATCAGTTGAAAATGGGATTGATATTATTCGTATTTTCGATGCCTTGAATGATGTCCGTAATTTACAAACAGCAATTCAAACAACAAAAGAAGCTGGCGGACACTGTCAAGCAGCGATCTCTTATACCACGAGTGAAATTCATACCATCGATTACTTTGTAAAATTAGCCAAAGAATTAAGTCAAACAGGAGCGGATTCCATTTGTATTAAGGACATGGCAGGCGTTTTGACGCCACAAACTGGTTTTGAATTAGTGAGCAAAATGAAAGATGCCATTGATTTACCTTTAGAGGTGCATACGCATGCGACTAGTGGTATTTCTGAGATGACCTATTTAAAAGTTGCTGAAGCAGGTGCGGATATCATCGATACAGCTATTTCTTCTTTCGCTGGCGGTACGAGTCAACCAGCCACAGAATCTGTAGCCATTGCGTTAGAAGATTTAGGCTTTGAAACAGGTTTAAATATGGAAAAAGTAACAGAGATTGCTGACTATTTCAATCCGATTCGTGATCGCTTTAGAAGTGAAGGCATTTTAAACCCTAAAGTTAAAGATACGGAACCGAAAACCTTGATTTATCAAGTACCTGGTGGTATGTTATCAAACTTATTAAGTCAATTAACGGAGCAAGGCTTACAAGACAAATATGAAGAAGTTTTAGCTGAAGTACCTAAAGTAAGAGCAGATTTAGGGTATCCACCACTAGTTACGCCGCTTTCACAAATGGTTGGAACACAAGCCTTAATGAATGTGATTTCTGGGGAAAGATATTCCTTAATACCGAATGAAATCAAAGATTATGTGCGCGGAGAATACGGCAAATCACCAGCACCTATCGCAGAAGAGATTAAACAAAAAATCATCGGGGATGAAGAGGTAATCACTTGTCGACCGGCGGATTTATTGAAACCAGAGTTGCATAGTTTAGAAAATGAAATCCAACAATACGCAAAATCTGAAGAGGATGTCCTATTATATGCGATGTTCCCACAACAAGGAAAAGACTTTTTAGGCCGTCGTGAAGATCCTTTTTACGATGTACCGTTACAGAAAGTGACAGTCAAACTTGACTTGCCAGAATAGAACGAGCAAGTGCTCCGCAAATGTATAAAGAAGCAAGGGTTTGAGCGACGATAACGGTTGTTCAAACCCTTGCTTCATCAAATAGAAAAAAGGCAGCCCGTGAAAGGAAGTGACAATGTGTTAGAAGAAGTTCTAGCAATTCATCAAAAAAATATTGGTGTGCTAAGTCTTGAAGCAACAGAAGCGGTATTAAACCATCATGATTTAGCCAAAATGTATACACCTGGTGTCGCAGAATTGAGTTTAATGATTGCTCAAAATCATGAATTAGCGCGCGAGTGGACCATTAGTGGTAAGTTAATTGCGGTTATTACAGATGGGTCAGCTGTTCTGGGTCTCGGCAATATGGGCACGCAAGCGGGCTTGCCAATTGTTGAAGGCAAAGCTTTACTTTATAAAAATTTGGCGGGGGTCGATGCTATTCCTTTAGCACTGGAACAAAAATCAGTGGACGAGATGGTTCAAACAATTGAAAATTTACAAAATAGTTTTGCAGGAATCCATCTAGAAGATATTTCTGCACCAAAATGTTTTGAAATTGAAGAAAAACTTCAACAACGTTTGAACATTCCTGTGTATCATGATGACCAAGAAGGCACAGCCATTGTCGTTTTAGCTGGACTAATCAACGCAGCTAAAATTAAAGGAAAACCTTTAAATGAATTACGTGTGGTGATTAACGGAGTTGGTGCTTCTGGTGTAGCGACCGCTAAGTTATGTATTCAAGCGGGGATTACGCATCTCACCTTAGTAGATCGCCAAGGTGTTTTAAGAGAAGAAGACCCGACATTGAATCCTTACCAACGTGCTTTGCTTCGACAGGTAATAAAACCATCAGTAGAAAACAAAGATTTAGCCACCGCTGTCGTCAATCAGGATGTTTTTTTAGGCTTATCAGAAGCGGATGTGCTAACGCCAGCTCTGATTAAATCAATGAACCAAGACCCAATTATCTTTGCTTTAGCAAATCCTAAACCAGAAATTGAACCAGCCCTCGCCCAAGCCAATGGCGTCCGTTTATTAGCAACTGGTTCTTCCAAATATCCGAATCAGGTGAACAACATTTTAGCTTTTCCAGGTCTTTTTAAAGGGTTATTGGCAGCGAAAGGCAGAAAAGTTGATGTCGGTTTGCAAATGACAGTAGCACGAAGCTTGGCCGCTATGATTTCAGAACCCACAGCAGAAAAATTCATACCTAATGTATTTGATGGCGGCGTAGTTGACACGGTTTTTAATGCTGTACTAGACTATATAAAACAAGAAAAGACCATGGCAGAAGAAGGGACGTAAAAGGCAATGACAAAGCAAGCAAGGAGTAAATTAGCGCAGCAAGCACAATTGGCACTACTCTATGAAGTGACCTGTTTAAATAAACCAGGCTTGGTGGATCCAGTCGATGCAGGCGCCCATCAAGATATGGATGTTTTCACTTTTTTAGAAAGTAGTGTGGTTTTGACTCCTTATTTTGAAACCTTCGTTCAAGCTGGGACAGAGCTACGTCATTTGCCGATTGAGGCAACATTTCGCGCGATTCGACAAGTTGGTTTAGAAGCAGAACGAGCGATGTTTGAGGCAACAGAAGGGATCAACACACATAAAGGAGCGATTTTTTCTCTAGGTATTTTTTTAGCTATCTGTGGTCGTCTAATGATTTGGGAGACCCCTTGCACCTTACAATTGTTTCAACAAACGCTTCAAACAATGACGCAAGACTTACTGGCCGACTTTGAAAACCTCGCTACGAATGAGCTAGAAAAACTAACTTGGGGTGAACGATTATTTGTTCAGTATGGCTTGACTGGAATCCGTGGAGAGGCGCAACAAGGGTATCCCGCTGTCTTTAAACAGGGAGTGCCTTATTATCAAAAACATCAAGGCACACAACAACAAAAACTCATTGATACGCTCCTTTATTTATCGCTCTATGTTGAGGATACGAATTTGATTAAACGAAGTCAGAATGTCCGAATTTTTGAAGTATATCAACCGTTAATCCAGGAATATTTTGCTTTAGGGGGGACACAAACGTTACGGGGAACCCTTTGCTTAGAAAGATTGAATCACTTATTCAAAGAAAAAAATTGGAGTATTGGTGGCAGTGCAGATGCTTTAATTTTGGTGGTGTTTTTAGATAAACTAATGAAATTAAATTGGCTGACGCCTTAATTAAAAAGATAGTTACAACGCTGATTTGGTCAGTTATTTTGACCTTATATGCTTATGGAAAGGTCTCAAGAGAATTCAAGAAAGCGATTGACAAATACCACGAAACACAGTATATTTTATTACGAAATCATTCTTATCAGAGTATACAAATACGATGATAAACAGTTGAAGCGAATCTTGATTTGCTTTTCCTAAACCTGATTCTTTTAGAATCAGGTTTTTGTTTGTCTAAAAGGCGGCATTCGTTCAAAAACGGCTGTCGCCTTTTTTTATGAAATTTTTTTAATATAAAAAAATTCATAAAAAAAATCTTAAAAACAGAAAAAATTGTTATAGATTAGAGTCATTTTTTTGATGTAAAGTTTTTATGACTTACAGCCATAAAATTGATAAAAACAGTCAAAGAAGCAGAAAAAATAATAGTGGAATTTCTCAAAAAAATAAAAAAATTTTCCGTTATTTAATTATCGATTTATCAAACGATAAGCTATAATAAAATAATTTATTTATCTTTAATGATTGGGGAGAAACGTATAAACTTCCTCATTTTCCTCTCATTGTATAATAACTCACTAATGAATTAGTGAGTTTTTTAACATATCTAGGACGCTTGTTATCAAATGAATTTTTATATAAAAATTCACAGCATTATATTTTGAAAAACTGAGGAAATGTACTAAACTGCAGGTGTTAAATCCATTTAAATCGCTAAAGGGGGAGATGAACAACTAGGGGAAGCTAATGATTTTGGTATTTATCGTTTATTTTAAAGAAAAGAGGGACGATCAGATGAAAAAGAAAATTGTTGAGGATTTTAATCGGAAAAGTCAGCATAAAAAATGGACAAAACGCAAGATGCTTAATTTAGCAATATCAAGTGGTTTATTATTTACGTCATTAGCAATCCCTGTAAGTATAGCTGTTACCTCTGGCACAATCAGTGCATCAGCAGCGGTCTTGGATATCGAACTATTATCAAATGTTACGTCAAATAATGACAGTGGCACTTCAACGAGTAATCGTTGGACAGCCGCAAACCAAAATCAACCAGTTAATTTCACGGTTTCTGGTGGCGCTTTAGCAGATGCTTCCGCTGTGTTTAGTGGACAAAAACAAGCGGTGTTAGTGGTTCCTCCTGAGTTAAGAGGAAATGTAGCTGCAGCAGGCAGCGCAGCAATCAATACCAATGTCACGATTGATCTTTCAAAAGTTACTTTTTTGACTGCCGTTTTGAATGCAGCCAATGATTTAACCAATGTCATTACTCAAATTACCAGTGGGGCGTTAGGGAATTTAACTGGTGTTGATATTGATTTGACGGAAGTGAATCGTCAATTGGAATTAGTTAATAACATTGAAAACTTAGGTGCTGCTTCATTTACAGCTCCGGAAACGTTAGCAGCTGACGGATCATACATTAGTGCACCGATTAGTGATGGTTTAGGGTTAGTTTTAGCCCAAAATGTTTCAAACATCTTACAAGATTTGAATGCGGCAGTTCAAGCTTTGGAGGCAAAAGGAACCAGTATCCCAAGTAATCTTGTCGCCGCAGCTATAAATGCAGCCTTGCTTCCTGTCAAAGGCACGGTAAACGTGGCTGTTTCAGGTGCTTTGCCTTTATTAGCGGTTGGTGGTTCAGGCGTAAATGAGTTAGTGGATGCTTCTTTACTAGGCACAACCACGGTTACTTTACCAACTACCGTTTCAACACCTCAAAATTTATCCAATAATTAGATGCTCGTTTTGTAGGAACAGTCGTTCAAACAGATCTTTTAGACGTTAATTTATTAGCAACAGCAGACGGTGTATCCAACATTTATTTTGCTGCAGGCACTACTAGTGAAGTAACCGCACCAACAATCACAGGAGTAACAGGTAATTCAACAGCAGGTTACGAAGTTAAAGGAACTGACGATGCCAATGCCACGGTTGAAATCCGAAATGCAGGAGGCACCGTAATAGGCACAGGTACCGCTGATGGGACAGGAGCGTTTACAGTTACCATTCCCGCAGGTGAAGCAGGCGCCAATGAAACATTAACCGCCGTAGCGAAAAACGCCAGCGGTACAGAAAGTACGCCAACAACGTTCCAAACGCCAGCGGATGAGACAACCGTAATCGCACCAACAATCACAGGAGTGACAGGTAATTCAACGGCAGGTTACGAAGTTAAAGGAACTGCCGATGCCAATGCCACGGTTGAAATCCGAAATGCAGGAGGTGCCGTGATAGGCACAGGGAGCGCCGATGGGACAGGAGCGTTTACAGTTAACATTTCCGCAGGTGAAGCAGGTGCCAATGAAACATTAACGGCTGTAGCGAAAAACGCCAGCGGTACAGAAAGTACGCCAACAACGTTCCAAACGCCAGCGGATGAGACAACCGTAACCGCACCAACAATCACAGGAGTAACAGGTAATTCAACAGCAGGTTACGAAGTTAAAGGAACTGCCGATGCCAATGCCACGGTTGAAATCCGAAATGCAGGAGGTGCCGTGATAGGCACAGGGAGCGCCGATGGGACAGGAGCGTTTACAGTTAACATTTCCGCAGGTGAAGCAGGTGCCAATGAAACATTAACGGCTGTAGCGAAAAACGCCAGCGGTACAGAAAGTACGCCAACAACGTTCCAAACGCCAGCAAATCCTAATACGCCCGTGGCGACGCCAATTGTTGAGACTGTAACAGGTAGTACAACAAAAGGCTATGAGGTCAAAGGGACTGCTGAAGTTGGTACCACCATTGAGGTTCGCGATGCAGCTGGCACGGTCCTTGGTACTGCAACAACTGGAACTGATGGAAAATATACAGTGACTTTAGCTCCAGGAAAAGCAACAGCAAATCAAACGCTGAGCGTTGTAGCGAAAAACGCTAGTGGCACGGAAAGTCAACCAGCAACGGCGACAACACCAGCTGATGTCACTGCACCAACAGTTGATAACATCACAGGTAACTCTGGTTCGGGTTATGAAATTACAGGAACAGCAGACCCTAACACAACAATCGAAGTTCGTGATCCAGCTGGGGCAGTCATTGGTACAGGTACCTCTGATGCGAATGGTGATTTTACTGTAACGCTACCAACGGGAACGACCAATCCTGGGGATACGTTAACAGTGATTGGAAAGGATAACGCGGGAAATGAAAGTCAACCGACTGAAGTCCTTGTTCCTGCTGATGCTACGGTTACAGCACCAACTGTAACAGGAGTCACAGGTAATTCAGTTGCTGGCTATCAGGTGACAGGTACCGCTGATCCGAATGCTACCATCGAAATTCGTGATGTAGATGGGAATGTGATTGCAACAGGGACTGCCGATGGGACTGGTTCCTTTGCCGTGAACCTTCCAGCTGGGACGGCAAATGCGAATGAAACATTGACAGCGTTAGCCAAAGATCCTGCTGGCAATCCAAGTACACCGACAACCTTCCAAACACCAGCAGATGAAGTAGTGGCACCGCCAAGTGTCGACAAAGTTACTGGGAATACAACACAAGGATATCAAGTGACAGGTACTGCTGAACTTGGCACCACCATTGAAGTTCGTGCAACAGACGGAACAGTTTTAGGCACCGCAACAACTGGACCGACTGGCCAATATGACGTTAGCTTCAGGAAAAGCAACAGCTAAACAAACAGTGAATGTAGTTGCTAAAAATGATACTGGACTTGAGAGTCAACCAACTACAGCTATGACACCCGCTGATGTTACCACACCAACAATTGGTGACATTCCTGGAGATTCAACAACTGGTTATGAAATCACTGGGACAGCGGACCCTAATACCACCATTGAAGTACGGAACCCAGATGGAACAATTATTGGTACAACGACAACGGATGATCAAGGGAACTTTACTGTGGACCTTCCAGCGGGAGCCGCTAATCCTGGTGATACATTAACAGTTGTTGGAAAAGACGGTGACGGCAATGAAAGTCAACCAACGGAAGTGACGGTCCCTGAAGATGCAACCGTAGCAGCACCAACTGTGACGACTGTTACAGGAACAACTGCCACTGGGTATCAAGTAATCGGCACGGCAGAGCCAAATGTCACCATTGAGATTCACAATGAAGCAGGTTTAGTTATTGCTACGGGAACAACTGATGGTGCTGGCGCCTTTACAATCACTCTTCCGACGGGCACAGCAACAGCTAACGAAGCCTTAACTGCCATTGCGAAAGATGCTGCTGGGAAAGAAAGTAATCCGACTGCTTTCAAAACACCTACTGATCCAGATGCACCAGTCGCGACACCTACTGTTGACAAAATTACTGGTAGCACGACAAAAGGCTATCAAGTAGTAGGAGCAGCAGAAGTTGGTACAACAGTTGAGGTGCGTGACGCCGATGGCACAGTCCTTGGCATGGCAACTACTGGAACTGATGGCAAATACACAGTGACTTTAGAGCCAGGGAAGGCCTCAGCTAACGAAACAATAACTGTCGTAGCGAAAAATGCAACAGGAAAAGAAAGTCAGCCAGCTACAGCAACTACACCAGCCGACTTAGCCACACCAACCATTGATTCTATTACCGGAAATTCTAGTAAAGGTTACGAAATCACTGGAACGGCGGAGCCCAAAACTACTATTGATGTCCGTGACGCAGACGGAACCATCATTGCTGCTACAACTGCTAACGAAACCGGCCAATATACGGTGACTCTACCAGCTGGCGTAGTGACACCAGGAGAAACGATTACGATTATTAGCAAAGATAGCGCTGGTAATGAAAGTCAACCAGCTACAGCCGTTATTCCAGCGGATGTTGTTTTAGCGGCGCCAACTATTACGAAGGTTGAAGGAAACAAAGCCAATGGCTATACAGTCACTGGAACTGCTGATCCAAATGTCACGGTTCAATTTTACAATAGCAGTGAAAAATTATTGGCAAGTGGCAATACAACTACTGGAGGCACCTTCTCCGTTCATATTGCAGCAGGGTTAGCAACAGAAAAAGAAACGTTAACCGCACTAACCACAGATACACAAGGAAATGTGAGTCCTAAAACCACATTTATGACGCCAGCCGATATTACGGGAGAACCAGAAATTAAAATTGCGGCACCAACTGTTTCTTCAGTTTTAGGAACGTCTAAAGCCGGCTACCTCATCAAAGGAACAGCTGAACCAAACCGAATCATTCAAATTAGTAACCGACTATTAAGAAGTGTGATTGCTGTAGGTGCCACCGATGCTGAGGGCAACTTCGCTATCCAATTAACAGCGGGACAAGCGACTGCTCAACAAAGTTTACTTGCGACAGCTACCGATGGCGCAGGACATTACAGTACGGCTACAACCTTCATGACACCAGCCGACCCAACGAAGCCTGGAGGAGGCAATGGTAACACTGGCGGAAATAACGGCAATACAGGCGGCAACACAGGAAACAATGGCGCAACTGGTGGGAATAATGGGAATGGTTCAAACACAGGTTCAAATCCAAATGGAGGTTCTGGTTTAGGCACAACAGGTTCTGGCTTAGGTTCACTAGGCAATGGCCTCGGTACAAATGGTAGTGGCTACAATCCGAAACTAAGTACCATCAGTTATGGCACTGGAAATCACGGGAAAACAGGCTACTTACCTAGTACAGGTGAAAAAGAGTCCTCAGCCGTGACAACAAGTTTGTTTGGCGCCTTTGTCGCATTCCTTGCGAGCATGGGAATCATCAAACGCAAACGTAAAAACTAGCTCTCTCCTTTAATTCCTATAGATGAGAAAACGTATTGTTGAGAATTCCCCACTCAATGATACGTTTTCTCGTTCCATTTAATGAAGAAAAATTGCCAAATAGAATAAAATGTGCTATTCTATTTTCAGAAAATCGAAGGAACAAGCAGTGAAAGTGCTAAATCCAACCTGAATTTTTTAATGCAGGAGGAGTGGGCGCTTTTTTTGTTGTTATGAAGAAAGGAAGCTAATTATGCAATCAGCTACAATGGAATTTGATACAATTGCGGCGATTTCTACGCCGCCAGGTGAAGGTGCGATTAGTATTGTTCGTTTAAGTGGCGAGCAAGCAGTTGCTATTGCAAACAAAGTTTATCGGTCAGGCACTAAAGATTTAGCTAAAGTCCCCACGCACACGATTCATTATGGTCATATTGTTGATCCGCAAAACGATCAATTGATTGATGAAGTCATGCTTTCTGTGATGCGGGCACCGAAAACATTTACACGAGAAGACGTGGTAGAAATTAACTGTCATGGCGGCATTGTCGTGGTGAACCAACTACTGCAATTACTGTTACGTGAAGGCGCACGAATGGCCGAACCTGGGGAATTTACAAAACGTGCTTTTCTAAATGGCCGAATGGATCTTTCACAAGCAGAAGCAGTGATGGACTTAATCCGTGCTAAAACAGATAAAGCGATGAATGTTGCATTGAACCAATTGGATGGTAACTTGTCGGCGTTAATTCGTTCATTAAGACAAGAAATTTTAAATACTTTAGCGCAAGTAGAAGTTAATATTGATTATCCAGAGTATGATGATGTCGAAGAATTAACCACGAAATTACTTTTAGAAAAAGCCGAATTTGTGAAAGCGCAGATTCAACAATTATTAACGACCGCTAAACAAGGAAAAATTTTGCGAGAAGGTCTAAGTACAGCAATTATTGGCCGACCAAATGTCGGGAAATCCAGTTTGTTAAACCATCTGTTACGAGAAGAAAAAGCTATCGTTACAGATATTGCTGGAACGACACGTGATGTCATTGAAGAATACGTTAACGTTCGCGGCGTTCCTTTAAAATTAATTGATACAGCGGGGATTCGCGAAACAGAAGACATTGTGGAACGAATTGGTGTCGAACGTAGCCGCAAAGCGTTAGCAGATTCGGATTTAATTTTGTTAGTCTTAAATCAAAGCGAAAAATTGACAGAGGAAGATCGTCAACTGTTGGAAGCAACGAAAGGCTTAAAACGCGTTATTCTTTTAAATAAAATGGACTTACCGACAAAACTAGATCCTAACGAATTACAAGAATTAGTCCCTGCAGAAGAAATTTTATCCGTTTCGGTGTTGTCAAACACAGGCTTAGACCAGTTAGAAACGAAAATTGCTGATCTTTTCTTTGGCGGCCAAACAGGCGAAAAAGATGCTACCTATATTTCTAATACACGTCATATTGCTTTGCTGGATCAAGCAGCGCTTTCGTTACAAGAAGTGATTAACGGCATCGAAGCAGGTATGCCAGTCGATTTAGTTCAAATTGATATGACCCGTTGTTGGGATTATTTAGGGGAAATCGTCGGCGATAGTGTCCAAGATGAATTAATTACACAGTTATTTAGTCAATTTTGTTTAGGAAAATAAGACAAGAGAGGAATTTTTTATGAATCAATATCAAGCAGAATCATATGATGTTATTGTCGTCGGTGCTGGACATGCTGGCTCTGAAGCAGCCTTAGCAGCCGCACGAATGGGCGTTAAAACGTTACTTTTAACGATTAATTTAGATATGGTTGCTTTTATGCCATGTAACCCTTCTGTTGGTGGACCTGCCAAAGGAGTCGTTGTCCGAGAAATCGATGCATTAGGCGGCGAAATGGGTAAAAACATTGATAAAACCTACATCCAAATGCGGATGCTAAATACTGGTAAAGGTCCAGCAGTGCGTGCGTTGCGCGCGCAAGCTGACAAACATGCCTATGCGACAGAAATGAAACATACCATTGAAAAAGAAGAAAATTTAATCCTTCGTCAAGGGATTGTTGAAGAATTAATCGTGGAAGATGGCGTTTGTCGTGGTGTTGTAACTTCAACAGGTGCCGCATACCGTAGTCAAGCAGTGGTGATTACTGCCGGTACTGCCTTGCGTGGCGAAATTATTATTGGTGAATTAAAATATTCATCAGGACCAAACAATTCGCAACCTTCCGTTGGTTTAGCCAATCATTTAAAAGAATTAGGTTTAGAAATCGATCGCTTTAAAACAGGAACGCCGCCACGAGTAAAATCAAGTACGATTGATTATTCTGTGACAGAGGAACAACCAGGCGATAAAGAACCCAACCACTTTAGTTACAGCACGCCAGATAGTGCCTACAATCAAAACCAAGAACCTTGTTGGTTAACTTATACGAATGAAACAACGCATGAAATTATTCAAAAAAATCTACACCGCGCCCCAATGTTTACTGGGATTGTTGAAGGTGTGGGCGCTCGGTATTGCCCATCCATCGAGGACAAAATTGTTCGTTTTGCAGACAAACCAAGACACCAATTGTTCTTGGAACCAGAAGGGTTGAATACCGAAGAAGTTTACGTCCAAGGCTTATCTACTTCTTTACCAGAAGATGTCCAAACAGAAATGCTTCATTCTATTGAAGGATTAGAAAAAGTAGAAATGATGCGTACAGGTTACGCCATTGAATACGATGTGGTAGTCCCTCACCAATTACGCCCAACATTAGAAACAAAGGTCATTGAGAATCTTTATACAGCAGGTCAAACGAACGGAACTAGTGGCTACGAAGAAGCTGCTGGTCAAGGCTTGATGGCAGGAATTAATGCTGCATTGAAAATTCAAGGCAAAGAGCCTCTTGTTTTAAAACGTAGTGACGGCTATATTGGCGTCATGATTGACGATTTAGTTACAAAAGGTACCAACGAACCTTATCGCTTATTAACGTCACGTGCGGAGTATCGTTTGATTTTACGACATGACAATGCGGACTTACGTTTAACAGAAATGGGTCATGAAATTGGCTTAGTCAAAGAAGAACAATATGCCGCCTATCTAGTCAAAAAAGCGGCTGTTGAAGCGGAAATTGCCCGCTTAGGCAAACATCGGATTAAACCAACCAAAGAAGTGCAAGCATTTTTGGAAACCAAAGGCGCTGCTGGCTTAAAAGACGGTATTTTAGCTAGAGATTTTCTGAAACGCCCAGAAATCAGTTATCAAGAAGTCGCTCAATTTATTCCCGCACCTGAAGAGGCGCTTGATCCAAAAGTGATTGAACAAGTAGAAATTCAAATCAAGTACGAAGGCTACATTAAAAAAGCCATGGAAAAAGTTGAGAAACTAAAACGCATGGAAGCAAAACGCATTCCAGAAAACATTGATTACCAAGCGATTAACGGCTTGGCTACAGAAGCAAAACAAAAACTACAAAAAATCCAACCAGAAACGATTGCCCAAGCAAGCCGTATCAGCGGTGTGAACCCCGCTGACATTAGCATTTTGATGGTCTACATCGAACAAGGAAAAATCGCGAAAGTGCAAGGATAATAAAAATTTGAAGCAGTTGCTTCTTCACGGATGATTGATTGTGAAGAAGCAACTGCTTTTTTGTTTTGAATTAGTCTACTCTTTTTTCTAAACTACAAAAAAAGACTGTCTTAAATAATTTCACAAACTGACCTATACTGAAAGCGCAAACAAATGATAGGAGTGGAACAAATGACAGATTGGTTAGGAATTAAAGGAAAAGTAGTGATTGTTACAGGAGGCTCATCTGGTATTGGTCACAGCATTGTTGAAAGCTTGTTAGCACAAGAGGTCTATGTCGCTAATTTTGATATTTCAGCATCAGAAACGCAACATGAGCATTTACTCTTTGTGAAAGTCGATGTAACTTCTCGAGCAGAAGTAGAAGCAGGTGTCGCTCAAGTGGTTGAAAAATTTGGAACCGTAGATGGCCTAGTAAACAATGCCGGCATCAATATTCCACGTCTATTGGTGGATAAAAATCATCCTCATGGGCCTTATGAATTATCGGATGAGGTATTCGACAAAATTGTAGCCATCAATCAAAAAGGGCTCTACCTAATGAGCCAAGCAGTGGGCCGGATTCTTGTACAAAAACAAGCAGGTGTCATTATTAATATGTCTTCAGAAGCTGGATTAGAAGGCTCCGAAGGGCAAAGTGCTTACGCTGCAACGAAAGCAGCGGTCAGCAGTTATACACGTTCATGGGCTAAAGAGTTAGGAAAATCAAACGTCCGTGTCGTGGGGATTGCGCCAGGCATTATGGAAGAAACTGGCTTGCGCACTTTAGCATACGAAGAAGCATTGGCTTATACACGAAACATTTCTGTGGAGCAATTGCGAGCAGGTTATTCAAAAACAAGTACGATTCCATTAGGTCGTAGCGGAAAACTCCATGAAGTCGCTGACTTAGTATGCTATTATTTATCAGACCGTTCAAGCTATATTACAGGCATCACCACAAACGTAGCTGGAGGTAAAACAAGAGGATAGAGGTGGGAAAACTAAATGACGCTAGTAAATAGATGGTACCAAGTAATAAAATTACTAGTTGATCACAAAGGAATGAGCTTACAGGAATTGCAAGAGAAATTAGCCGCAAGTCCTCAAACAGTTCGTAAAAACATTGATACATTGAATGATGAATTAATCGGTATCGCCCAAATTATTCAGAAGGAAAATCTCTTTCAGTTAGAAATCAATAACTTTGAAGGTTTTGAAGAGGTTTTGTCTGGACGGCTAAAAAGGGAATCTGATTTTAATTCTTCAAGCAAGCGTGTTTCCTACATTATCAAACGATTAATAGAAGAAGATCAATTTATTTCAACTTATGATTTATCCGAAGAACTCGCCGTTAGTCGCGGCACAGTTAATAAAGACATTAAGCGCATGAAAGAGCTGATTGCTCCTTGGCAGGTTGCGGTTGTAGGTACGCCAAACCGTGGCATTCATTTAGAAGGAAAAGAGTTTGATTTACGCTTGCTTCATGTGAATTACGTCCAAGAATATTTTGAAGAACAGTTTCTTCATGAAACTACCAAACAAATGATACAAAAAATAATCAAAGAAACAAGACTAGCGAAACAAGATAGTTTTCTTTTACGAAGAGTGGTTTCAATTGTTTTGCAGCGTGTTTTAGCTGGAAAACTCATTACGGAACTACCACCAGAATATGTTGATTATGTTCGTCATAACGAGCAGATTGAAGAACTGATGTATCACTTGGAAATAACCTATAATGTAACGTTAAGCCAATGGGAACGTTCCTTTATCAGCTTTCCTTTTAACATCAACACAAACCATATTCGTAACTCTTTATTGACTGATGAAGGACTCTTAGCTGACTATTTTCAAAAAATGATGAAAAAAATTCATCATTCAGTTGTTGTTGAATTTGATGAGGACTTCTTGTTTTCAGAAATGAAAGATCATTTAAGAAACGTGATGAATCGACTCGTTTTTCATGTGGAATGTCACGATTTATTTTATGGAGAAATTGAACGACAATATCCTTTGGCCTATGAATTAGCCAAGATTGGCTTGCAAGAATTGGGCCGTTTGTTGAATCGTTGTGTGCCGACGGTTGAATTTGGGTATCTCGCTTTGTATTTTGAACTAGCATTGAGAGGGAACTATGAAGCGGGAGCCAAAAAAGAAATCGCTGTAATCTGCAGTACAGGTCATGGAACGGCCTTGATCATTCAGCGGCAATTGGAAAAAGTTTTGGGTCCAGACGTCCAGATTGCCCATTTCTCTGAAGAAGAGGCAGAGAGAAGAGAATTGAATCAATATTTTGCTATTTTTACAACCATTCCCTTAAAAAATATTCGACCACAAACACCGATGATCCATTTAACTAATTTATTTAATGATACTTGGCTCAGAAATGAGTGGCAGAGAGCAAAAGAAATTCGTTCCGTGGAATCTCAAAATATTCATATGACCTATCAATTATTAGAGAATACTCAAGGTTACCGAGCGAATATCCAGAAAATGATTGCTGATTTAGAAGCAGAAAAATTAGTAGATCCTCAATTTATCGAACGAATTTTTACTAGAGAAGATCAACAAACAACTATTTTTGAATCGGGGATTGCCTTTCCCCATACAATTAATCAAGCCTTACCAACGATTATTTTATCGATTGGGGTTTTTGAAGAATCACTGGTTACACCAGAAGGTAAAGTTGATGTTATTTTACTGTTGGGTATTCCAGAAGAGCTGACGGCCACTGTTGAAGCAGAGTTACTACAACTATATGACCGCTTGTTTACAATCGCAGGAGACGAACGTTTACGTAATGAGTTACGGAAGCAACGAGATGTTTTAGCGGTTAAAGAGTGGATGCAAAGGAAGGGGATTATCATATGAGTTTTATCTACGTATTCGGGGCGCTTTTTTTAACAGCTTACTTCGTTCAGATAGCTATGGGAATGAAACAGATTAAACACTTTAATCAAAACTACCAAGAATTGCGACAATTAGGAAAAGTCGCGATTGGTCGACGTGCAGGGAAGTTAAAAGCTGGCACGATTATCTTGTTTGCTGTGGATTCGCAAGGGAAAATCTTAGCCGCTAGAAAGATGCAAGGTGTCACCGTTCTAGCTAAATTTCATCCCTTACCTCAGTACGTGAACGAGGATATTCATTATATGGATCATTACCATCCACTCGTACAAAAGGAAAATAAATTAACCCAACAAGCGATGGAAAATGCACGAGAAATTTACTTACGTGTTGAGCTTGGCAATTATCAAGAAACACAACCATTAACGCCGCTTAATGGAGCCAAAATTCAATGGCAATTATGGAAAAATAAAGTACAAACAAAATTGAAAGGAAGTGTCGAGTAATGTCTTATATTACAAAATTTGCGGAAGGATTTATGCACCTTTTCCAAACAGGAGCAGAAACATTTATTTCTTGGATGACAGGCATCGTACCTGTTGTTTTGATGTTAATGGTAGCTATGAATACTTTAATTGCTTTTCTAGGAGAAGAAAGAGTAACCAAAGTAGCCAAACTTTCTGCCAAAAATCCTGTTACGCGATATTTAGTGTTGCCTTTTTTATCCGCTTTTATGTTAGGCAATCCAATGTCCTTTACGATGGCACGATTTTTACCAGAATACTATAAACCTAGCTATTATGCTGCACAAGCGCAATTTTGTCATACCAGTAATGGAGTTTTCCCTCATATTAATCCTGGTGAATTGTTCGTTTGGTTAGGGATTGCGCAAGGGATTGATACGTTAGGACTAAATTCGATGGACCTAGCGATTCGCTATATGTTTGTAGGGATATTAATGAATTTTATTGGCGGTTGGGTTACCGATTTCACTACCGCCTATGTTTGCAAACAACAAGGAATTACCCTTAGTAAAACAGTAGAGATTGCTGTAGATTAGAAAGGAGCAAGGTGAGATGACGTACAATAGTATTAAGGTAGTTAAAGGAAATGGCGGTTATGGTGGGCCCTTAGTGATTACACCGACAGAAGAAAAACATAAATTTATTTATATTACAGGTGGCGGCGAGAAACCCGCAATCGTTGATAAAATCGTAGAATTGACAGGAATGGAAGCGGTCAATGGTTTTAAGACATCGATTCCGGATGATGAAATCGCATTAGCCATTATTGATTGTGGAGGCACTCTTCGTTGCGGAATTTATCCTAAAAAAGGAATTCCTACTATTAACGTTGTTCCAACTGGCAAAAGTGGTCCCTTAGCACAATACATTAATGAGACAATTTATGTTTCCGCTGTAGGCCCGAAACAGATTACATTGACATCAGAAGAAGCTGCTGCTGATACAGAAAAGCCCACCTCGAAAAAAACAGAATTTAAATATGATACAAGTAAAAAAATTACTGAACAAAAAGCGGAACAACAAAGTTTTGTTGCGAAAATTGGTATGGGTGCAGGAAAAGTTGTAGCGACATTCAACCAATCAGCCCGTGAAGGCGTACAAACGATGATCAACACAGTGATTCCGTTTATGGCATTTGTTTCTTTATTAATTGGTGTGATTCAAGGTTCAGGAATTGGTGAATTTTTTGCCAATATCATGGCGCCATTGGCAGGAAACATTGTGGGGTTAACAATTATTGGTTTTATTTGTTCTCTGCCGTTTCTTTCTCCTTTATTAGGTCCTGGAGCAGTAATCAGCCAAGTAATTGGTACGTTAATTGGTGTGGAAATTGGAAAAGGCAACATTCCGCCACAACTAGCTCTACCAGCATTGTTTGCTATTAATACACAAAACGCGTGCGACTTTATTCCCGTGGGCTTAGGCTTGGAAGAAGCTGAAGCCGAAACCGTTGAAGTCGGGGTCCCTTCTGTTTTATATTCTCGTTTCTTAAATGGTGCCCCTCGAGTACTAGTTGCTTGGTTAGCAAGTTTTGGATTGTATAGTTAAAAAATTTTTTTGGAGGATGGGAAATGTCAGTATTTACAACAAAGGTTCAGTCTATTGGACCAGAAGCCGAATTATTTAAAGAAGAAAAAATGGTCATCTTATTTGGAAAAGATGCACCAGATGCTTTAGCAGATTATTGTTATAACATTGAGGTTCAGCCAGTCACAGAAGCGATTACGGACAAGCAAACGTTAGTGATTGATGAACAAACTTACCAGATTACCGCTGTAGGCGAGGTAGTATTAACTAATTTAGACACATTGGGTCACATTACTATTAAATTTGATGGCGCAACAACACCTGAATTACCAGGTACATTATATGTTGAAGAAAAAGCTATTCCTGAAATAACTGTTGGTACAACAATCACTATTCTATAATTATCGTTTAAGGGAGGAACGTAAAAGATGGAATTTATGCTAGATACAATTAATCTTGAGGCTATTCGAAAGTATCAGAAAATTTTACCACTGGCAGGCGTAACGTCTAATCCTAGTATTGTTAAGCAAGCAGGAAAAATTGACTTCTTTGCGCAGATGAAAGAAATAAAAAAAACGATTGGACAAGCGAGTTTGCACGTCCAAGTGGTCGGTCAAACGACAGAAGAGATGCTAGAAGATGCCCAAACCATTGTACAACAATTAGGCCAAGAAACATTCATTAAAATCCCAGTCAATGAAGCAGGCTTGGCAGCCATCAAACAACTAAAGCAGGCAAATTATCGGATAACAGCAACCGCTATTTATACAGAATTTCAAGGTTATCTAGCGATTGCGGCAGGTGCAGATTATTTAGCGCCTTATTATAATAGGATGGAGAATTTAACAATTGATTCTCAAAAGGTTATTGAGCATTTAGCTGCAGAAATTAAACGGACGAACGCAAAGAGTAAGATCTTAGCTGCTAGTTTTAAAAACGTGGCACAAGTTAATCAAGCCTGTCAAATGGGGGCGCAAGCGGTCACTATCGCACCAGAACTCGTGACACAAGGCTTGGCAATGCCCGCCATTCAAAAAGCAGTAACTGATTTTCAGGAAGATTGGGTTGCTGTTTTTGGAGTAGAAACGGTAAACGAATTAGCATAAAAAGAACGAGAAGAAAAAGCGGTCATTTTTCTTCTCGTTCTTTTTTTGTTTCACATGAAACATCTACGATTATTCACTTGCTTAAAAATTAGACAATTTCCTTTATTTGTCAAAGAATTTCTTAAAAAAAAGGGTTATCTTTTGGGTATTTTTTTTGGTAGCAGTATAATGAGGGTATCAAATGATAGGAGGAAACGAGAATGAGATACACAAATGGAAATTATGAAGCATTTGCTCGACCAAGAAAACCAAAAGGTGTAGATGACAAGAGTGCCTACATCGTTGGTGGTGGCCTAGCAGGTTTAGCAACGGCTGTTTTCTTAATTCGTGACGGTCAAATGAAGGGCGAAAATATTCACATTTTTGAAGAACTCACGCTGTCTGGCGGTTCTTTAGATGGTAAATTTATTCCCCATGATGGCTTTGTCACTCGCGGCGGACGCGAAATGGAAAACCATTTCGAGTGTTTGTGGGATCTATTTCGTTCGGTACCATCATTAGAAGTAGAAGATGCCTCTGTCCTAGATGAGTTTTACCGGTTAGATTTAGATGATCCGAATTCTTCAAATTGCCGCATTATTCATAACCGTGGCGAACGTGTCCCAGATGATGGACAATTTACTTTATCCAAAAAAGCACAAAAAGAAATCGTTGATTTATTTATGACTTCTGAAGATCAATTAATTGGCAAAAAAATTGAAGATGTTTTCGGCGAAGAATTTTTTGAATCCAACTTTTGGATCTATTGGTGTTCAATGTTTGCTTTTGAAAAATGGCACTCTGCCATTGAAATGCGCCGCTACATCATGCGCTTTATCCACCACATCAAAGGTTTGCCTGACTTTACAGCCTTGAAGTTTACCAAATACAATCAATACGAATCGTTAGTGAAACCATTACTAAGCTTTTTAACCAATCAAGGGGTAGACTTTCAATATGAAACAACAATCAATGATATCCAAGTCGACATCAAAGGAGCTACTAAAGTTGCTCGGCGATTATTGTTGACACAAGCGGGCAAAACCAAAGAAATTCCTTTAACTGAAAATGATTTAGTCTTCGTAACGAATGGCTCAATTACTGAAAGTTCGACGCAAGGAGATCATCATACACCAGCACCAATTACTCATGAACTAGGGGGAAGTTGGAATCTCTGGAAAAACTTAGCAAAACAATCCCCAGAATTTGGGCACCCAGAAGTTTTCTGTGAAAATTTACCAGATGAAAGTTGGTTTGTCTCAGCAACGATTACGTGGGAAAATTTCGATATTGAACCGTATCTTTCTCGGTTAACACATCGTAAATTACGCACAGGAAAAATTGTCACAGGTGGTATTATTACTATCAAAGACTCTAATTGGATGATGAGTTTTGCTATGCATAGACAACCGCATTTCAAAGAACAAAATGATCAACAATCTATAACTTGGGTATATGGATTACTTTCTAATAAACCAGGAAATTATATTAAAAAACCAATCGAACAATGTACAGGCCAAGAAATTACGCAAGAGTTACTTTATCATTTAGGGGTCCCAGAAGGGGAAATTGAACGTATTTCAGAAGAATCGGCTACCACTATTCCGGTGTATATGCCGTTTATCACTTCTTACTTTATGTTAAGAGAACCAGGCGATCGACCATTAGTTGTACCAAACGGCTCTAAAAATCTTGCTTTCATTGGGAACTTCGCAGATACTGAACGAGATACGGTGTTTACAACAGAGTATTCTGTACGGACAGCGATGGAAGCTGTTTATCAATTGCTAGAGGTTGAACGCGGAGTACCAGAAGTGTTTGCTTCTGCATACGACTTGCGCGTCTTAGCAAACTCTGTTTATTATTTATCTGACAAGAAAAAATTAACAGAAATGGATATGCCGTTCGTGGAACGCAAAATGGTTGAACACTTTGTGAAGAAATTTGAGGATACGTATATTGGTGATATTTTAAGAGAAAATCATTTAATTTAGTTGAAAAAGCGAGTGTAAATCACTCGCTTTTTTTGTTAGATTATCAATTGTTGAATAAATATTCATTGTTATGTATATTTATTTTGTGATTTTATGTATATTAAATATATAATATATCGAATGGAGGTAGAAAGTATACAACTTCGCAAAAAAATCTTAATTTCTGAAGAGACTTTTTCAAAATTTTGTTGAAAAGAAGGCGCATTTTTACCATAGTTTCTTCACATTTAACGGCTATTATTTAAACATACCCGATAAACAAAACCCTAACAAAACACTTTTTCATTTTTTAACTCCTCCGCCCGCCCTTCCCCAAAGGGCGGGTTGTTTTTTTTTTGCGTTAAAGCAGTTGGCATTTTGCAGGGAAAGGATTATCATTATAGAAGAAGTATATAGAAAAAGGCGGCGAGAAGATGGGACGTTGGCAAGAATTACAACAAGCAATGAGTGCTGGTGTAGAGGCGGCGATTGATGCTGGCTGGGACCGCCAAGCTGTTTATGGATTAGTGGAAAGCGCCATAAAAGACACGCGTTTCTTGCCACTTAAGCAAGCGAAAACAACAGTCGCGGAACTGTTTTCTGAAGTGGAAGAAGTGGGCTCTTCAGCGTATGAGCGATTATTTCGCTTTTCGGCTTATCGTCCGCAAGAAAAGCTCTCGTTACTTTTATGGCAATTAGGTGCAGTGTTGGATCAGCATGGCATGTTGCAATTAGTAGGACCTTATCGTTTCTCGAAGACGATTGCACCGCATGCGACGTTTTGGCACTTACTGGCAAAAACAGTTCAAAAAGCCTATCCGTTAGGTCTTCTTGGGAGCTTTAATCAAGAGAAAGCGAAAAAGATACATCAATTGAGAATGTATATTGATCGTCAAAATATCACGTATATCCGCGATTTTTTTAAACAAGAAGGGGACACCGATGAACAGGCATTAAAACGTTATGTTTTTGCGGCCAAGCCGCAAGGAATGGGCGGGCGGAAACTGAAAAAAAGCTCTGCTCGTTTGCATAACAAATACCCTGAGGGGGCATCTTATTCTTTAATTAATAAGAAACGATTGACGCCTAATTTTCACAGTGAGTTTATTTTGAATGAAGAAGGGACCTTTGTAACCCAGTGGGATGTGTTAGTTGAGGACTGGCGAGGCAGATTAATTAGTAATCCAGCCTATTATCAAGCGGCCAAAAACAGTGAATACCAGGAAAAAGTCTTGAATGGTGAATCGTTTAATTATGCAAATCGGAATAATCGTACCCATGAATTACTAGATAGTTCACCACCAGGGAGATTTGATCATCAATTACGAAAAACAGCCAAAAAAGGTTGGTTAAGTCCCCGTATCCAAGAATACGACTACCGCAGAGAACGACAAATAAAGTGCGATGATTATAGTAAGTAAAACAAGCCAATGTTTCACATGAAACATTGGCTTGTTTTACTCTTAGAGAAAGGCGGTTTTCGTTGCCGCCAATTGAACATTTTGGCCCATGGCTAGAGACTTTTTACCACATAAAAAGGCGGTTTTTTCTTTTATCATTCAGGCAAAAATCTTCCGAAAAGCATTGCAAGAAATTGCTATTTGCGTTAAAGTAGGAAAAGATGATTGTGAAACATTTTTCTGTTTCACAAAAAAGGAAGGAGTCCTTATGCTACCCGAAGAATTTAGACAACTATTAGCCGCAAAAGGCATTGAATTGACAGACCAACAGATGACACAATTTGACCAATATTTCCATTTATTAGTAGAATGGAATGAAAAAATGAATTTAACAGCCATTACAGAAGAAAAAGAAGTTTATTTGAAACATTTCTATGATTCTGTTTCGTTGGCATTCTTTGAAGATTTTGCCAGTGACAAAGCCATTTGTGATGTTGGCGCAGGCGCAGGATTTCCAAGTATTCCTTTGAAAATTGTTTTTCCTTCATTAAATGTCACAATTGTTGACTCTTTAAATAAACGAATTACTTTCCTAACAGAGTTGGTGAATCAACTAGGTTTGGCTAATGTTTCTTTGTATCATGATCGTGCAGAAACATTTGGTCAAAAAGCAGAATTTCGTGGCGCGTTTGATTACGTTACAGCGCGAGCAGTTGCACGGTTGAATGTTTTAAGTGAACTGTGTTTACCCTTAGTTAAAAAAGAAGGCTATTTTTTAGCCTTAAAAGCATCGAAAAGTGAAGAAGAAATTAATGAAGCAAAACCTGCAATCGCTACATTAGGCGGTCAATTTCAAAAAGAAGTTGGTTTTACTTTGCCGATTACGGCAGACGAACGCCACATTGTCGTGATTCAAAAGAAAAAAGAAACCCCTAAAAAATATCCCAGAAAACCTGGATTACCAAATAAACAACCGATTAAATAAGATGGAGGCACACACATGACACGAATTATTTCTGTAGCGAACCAAAAAGGCGGCGTTGGTAAAACAACGACCACTGTAAATTTAGGCGCATGTTTAGCAAACTTAGGCAAAAAAGTCTTACTGATCGACATTGATGCACAAGGAAATGCTACCAGTGGCATGGGTGTCCCTAAACCAGATGTCGCACACGATGTGTATGATGTCCTTGTAAATGAAGAACCAATCACTAGCGTGGTTCAACATACCAGCCGTGAAAATTTAGATATTGTCCCTGCAACTATTCAATTAGCAGGCGCCGAAATTGAATTAACTTCAATGATGGCTCGAGAATCGCGCTTGAAATTAGCAATTGATGAAGTAAGAGACATGTATGATTTCGTTTTAATTGATTGCCCGCCTTCTCTAGGGCATTTAACAATCAATGCTTTTACAGCAAGTGATTCGATTCTAATTCCTGTTCAATGTGAATATTACGCATTAGAAGGCTTGAGTCAATTGCTAAATACGATTCGCTTGGTTCAAAAACATTTTAACCCTAAATTGAAAATTGAAGGGGTCTTGTTAACCATGTACGATGCTCGGACCAATTTAGGTGCCGAAGTCGTTGAAGAAGTCCGTAAATATTTCCGTGAAAAAGTCTATGACACGATTATTCCAAGAAATGTCCGTTTATCCGAAGCACCAAGTCATGGTTTACCAATCATTGACTATGATATTCGCTCAAAAGGTGCCGAAGTGTATCAAGCACTAGCAAAGGAAGTGTTGGAGAATGAATAAAGGCAAAGGTTTAGGCAGAGGCATCGATGCCTTGTTTCAAGATATCGCAAAGCTAGAAGATGTCGACGTTAAGAACGAACAAGTGACAGAAATTCTATTAAACGAACTTCGTCCCAATCCTTACCAACCGCGGAAAACATTTGATGAAACCTCTTTACAAGAACTTGCAAACTCGATTCTACATTCCGGTGTGTTTCAACCGATTATTGTTCGTAAATCGGCAGTTAAAGGCTATGAAATTATTGCAGGTGAGCGTCGGTTCCGGGCTTCTAAATTAGCCGGCAAAGAAAAAATTCCCGCAATTATTCGCGAATTTGATGAAGAATCCATGATGCAAGTTGCTGTTTTGGAAAACTTACAAAGGGAAGATTTAAATCCGCTAGAAGAAGCAGAAGCCTATGAAATGCTAATGAAAAATTTGAAATTAACACAAGCGGAAGTCGCAGAACGTTTGGGAAAAAGTCGCCCGTATATTGCCAATTATTTACGGTTGCTAACTTTACCAGATGCGGTCAAAGCAATGGTTCAAAAACAAAGCATGTCAATGGGTCAAGCACGGACGTTATTAGGCTTGAAGAACAAAGAACAGCTATTGCCATTAGCTAATCGTTGTATTAAAGACAATTTAACGGTTCGACAATTAGAACAACTTGTCGCTGAATTAAACGAAACACAAGGCAAAAAGGGCAAAAAAGCGAAAAAAGCCATCAAAGAAAAACCCATTTATATTCGAGAAAGTGAAGACCGCTTAATGGATAAATTTGGGACAACCGTAGCGATTCAAGAAAAAGAAGGCAAAGGAAAAATTGAAATTGAGTACTTGTCCTCTTCGGATTTGGCTAGAATTTTAGATATTTTAGATATTCATTTTGACGAGGAATAAAAAGCAAAGTGAGAAAGTAAGACAGAAAGTCACAAATCCTTTTGCTAGTTTCGTTAAAAAATGGTATTGTAATCATGGTATTTTTATATAAGTAAGAGAAGAAAGAAGGCTTGGAACATGTATGATTTAGGCGATATTGTCGAAATGAAAAAGCCGCATGCTTGCCAAGCAAATCGTTGGCAAATCATTCGCATGGGCGCTGATATCAAAATCAAGTGCACGAATTGCGGGCATATTGTCATGATGCCGCGTCGTGATTTTACTAAAAAATTAAAAAAAGTAATCGAGAAAAAAGCAGACTAATGCTTTGATGCCTCTAATAGAAAAGAGAATAGACTGAGAGAAAGAGTGGAAAACAAATGGCACTAACAGCTGGAATTGTCGGCTTACCAAACGTTGGTAAATCGACCCTATTTAACGCAATTACAAAAGCAGGAGCAGAAGCTGCAAATTATCCCTTTGCAACGATTGATCCGAACGTCGGCATGGTTGAAGTACCAGATGCCCGTTTACAACGCTTGACAGAACTAGTAAAACCGAAAAAAACAGTTCCCACAACGTTTGAATTTACAGACATCGCCGGAATTGTTAAAGGTGCCAGCAAAGGAGAAGGGCTGGGAAATCAGTTTTTAAGTCACATTCGTCAAGTAGATGCAATCTGTCACGTGGTTCGTTGTTTTGATGACGAAAATATCATGCGTGAACAAAATCGGGATGCGGATTTCGTTGATCCTTTAGCAGACATTGATACAATTAATTTAGAGCTAATTTTAGCAGATTTAGATTCAATCAATAAACGCTATACTCGCGTGGCAAAAATGGCGAAAGCAAAAGATAAAGAAGCGGTGGAAGAATTAGCTGTTTTAGACAAAATTAAACCAGTTTTAGAAGAAGGTTTATCTGCTCGTACGATTGAATTTACGCCAGAAGAAGAGAAAATTGTTAAATCTCTTTTCTTATTAACCACAAAGCCGGTCCTTTATGTAGCAAATGTTTCAGAAGATGAAGTGGCGGATCCAGACAACAACGAGTATGTACAACAAGTTCGTAATTTTGCAACCAGTGAAAATGCGGAAGTAATCGTAGTTAGTGCGCGAGCAGAAGAAGAAATTGCTGAATTGGATTCTGAAGAAGACAAGGCTGAATTTTTAGAAGCAATGGGCATTGAACAATCTGGCTTAGATCAATTGATTCGTGCGGCGTACGATTTGTTAGGCTTAGCTACCTACTTTACAGCTGGTGAACAAGAAGTTCGTGCATGGACGTTCCGTAAGGGAATCAAGGCACCTCAAGCAGCTGGGATTATCCACAGTGACTTTGAACGAGGCTTCATTCGTGCGGAAACAGTTTCTTATGAAGACCTAGATAAATATGGCAATATGCAAGCTGCCAAAGAAGCGGGCCGTGTTCGTTTAGAAGGAAAAGACTACGTCGTTCAAGATGGCGATGTTATGTTGTTCCGTTTTAACGTTTAAAAAAATGTGCCCAACAAGCAATTTGTTTTGGGATAAGCCCACATATTTAAGGCCATTCAGCCGTTTAGAAAGAGGTTCCCTCTACATGAGGGTGAGGAGGATACAACTATGGAAGCAGAAGCATTACGAGCAATCGTGGCTGAGAATCGTCAATTAGAACAGAATTTGACTAAAAGAAATGAACAATACATTTTTGACTTAAAAAAATCATTAAAAGCGGCTAATTTATCTGAAGAAGAGCTAGCATTGGCTCTACACGGTATTTTGCCAGAATTAGTAGCCGGTCAAAAAACAGGCAAAACAGCCCGTCAGTTATTTGGCACTGTTTCAGAACGGACGGAAGCAATTTTAAATAAACCAGCAGAAGTCAAAGAACCAGCGGGCTGGATGATTTGGCTCGACAATACCTTACTATTACTTGGTTTATTAACAATCATGTTAGCGGCGATGTCTCTATTTTCAAAAGGAACTGCACAGCCTCTCGGATTAACCACATATATCTTAGGTGCGATGGCTGGGGGTTATGTTTTCTATCTAATGCACAAATATGTTTACCGTTTTGATCGTCAAGGTGGCGACAAAAGCAAACGTCCTGGTTGGTTAAAAACGACTGCCATTCTATTTGGCGGAATGTTCTTGTGGATTGCAGTTTTCGCTGGTTCAGCGATGCTGCCACCAGTGATCAATCCCATTTTAGATCCGATGATTGCTTTAGTAATCGGTGCGTTAGCCTTTGTAGCACGCTATTTCTTCAAGAAAAAATACAATATTCAAGGCAGTTTCATGACACGTCAATAAACGGCGCGCGCTCAATTGTGAATGCGCTCGGCTGACGCAGAAACTGCAACAAGCAAAGTCGCTCTCTCAATAGAGCGTTTTAACAGTTAAAGCCTGGGGGATTAGTCGAAAAAACTAGTGTCCCAGGCTTCTGTTTTCAGAAGTTTGTAAAGAAAGGAGCCCCTCTTATGGGACAACAAGTGAAGTCTTGGTGCCGTCAACACGAGCGGCTACTCATTTTTATTAGTTTTCTCTTATTAAGTGGACTTTCTCTCTATTTTGTCTATTTTCAAGATAATTTTTTACGAGCAAGTGATTTCCGCTTTCATCAAAATCGGGTGGAAGGTCTCGCATTAGCAATTAAAAACAACGACTGGTTTCCTAAAATCAATTATTTTTTCTTGGGAGGCTATGGCTATGCCTCTAGTTTGTTTTATCCAGATGCGTATCTTTATTTACCTGCGCTTTTGCGTGTTCTGGGGCTTTCCTTTGTCGCTAGTATGGCGATTTTTGTGTTTGCAGTAAACTTGGCAACATTTAGTCTTACTTATTATGCAGGCCGATTAATGGCGCTCTCTAAAAAAAGAAGCTATCTCTTTGCCATTTTGTATGGCTTATCTATTTACCGCATGCAAGACTTGTTTAATCGCCAAGCGTTAGGAGAATTTTTGGCGCTAAGTTTTTTTCCGTTGGTCTTAGCGAGCCTGTTTTTATTACGAAAGGGAACCACGAAATATTGGCCATTATTAACGCTGGCGATGACTGGGATTGGGTTGGCTCACTTTATTTCTATTGAAATGGTTTCTATTTGGATTGGGTTATACATTCTGTTTTATTGGCAGCAGTTTTTTAAAAAGGAGGTCCTGTTGGCATTAGCGAAGGCTGCAGGTTTGACGCTGCTTTGGCTGGCCTTTTATCTTTTACCAGTTGCTGAACAAATGAAAAATCAAGTGTTTAAAGTTACATCCAATCCACTCACTTATATTTCCGAAAGAAGTTATCCCATTGATTCTCTTTTCATTAATAGTTTAAAGAGCAGTGTTTTTCACGCGAAAACAGCGAATCTAGGAACCCTTTTGTTTGTGGGACTTGTTGTAGCAGTGGTTTCGCTTGCCAGCAAAAAAATTCAGGACAAACGGTTTATTGGTTTGACGCTGGTACTCTTATTGATGGTTACCACGCTTTTTCCTTGGCACTGGCTGAACCACACGCCTTTAAATACGATTCAGTTTCCTTGGCGGTTTTTAGGGATTCTTTCCGTAATGCTCGCTTTTTTCATTGCACAAGACGAATGGGGCGTTTTCCGTAAATCTTGGACTGTGGCTTTGTTGGTTTTCCTTGCCATCAGCAATTTAGGCATTTATCAATATCAAAGTATTCAGTCACAACAAGGTCGCCTGTTAACAAAAGCTGAGTATGAGCAACCAACGCCTTTTTATATCGGTGCGGGCCATGAATATTTGCCAGATGAAATCAATTATCAGGAATTATTGAAACAGAAAAAACGACCACTTGATTATTCGGCAGAACAAGTAACCATTACAAATGTTAGAATGCCTTATGGGAAAATTTCATTTAACTACCAAGTGGTGAAGCAATCAGCGAAGGTGACCGTTCCTTTTATTTATTACTTAGGCTATCAAGCCACGATTCAAATGAAAAACCAAACGGGCGCTAAAAAAATGAGCCTAACCAATCAAGGAGGTTTAGCCGCTCTTTCTTTATCTGGTACAGGACATGTCGACATCCGTTACCAAAGAACAAAAGTGCAAAAAATAGGGACAATGATGACCTTGCTTTCTGTCGGCGGTTTTGGATTTAGCCGATTTTTACAACAAAAAAAGAAACACAAGATAAAAGAACAACGATGAAAGTAGGACCTTAATTAGGAAGAGTTGAATAAAGGACAAACCGATTTCGGCGTTTTGTCCTTTATTCCTCATTGATTATTTAAACAAATCTAGTTGACTTCCTTAGTATTATCTGTTATTTTCATATATAAAATTAAGTCGAGGAGTGGACAAAAAAATGTCAAATTGGGAAACAAAATTTGCGAAAAAAGGTCTTACATTTGATGATGTGCTATTAATCCCTGCAGAAAGCCATGTCTTACCAAATGATGTAGACATGAGTGTACAATTAGCTAAAAATATCAAGTTAAATATTCCATTGATGAGTGCCAGTATGGATACTGTTACAGATAGTAATATGGCAATTGCGATGGCTCGTCAAGGTGGACTAGGTGTCGTACATAAAAATATGACTGTCGCCCAACAAGCAGACGAAGTACGTAAAGTCAAACGTTCTGAAAGCGGCGTTATCATTGATCCATTCTTTCTAACACCAACAAACTTAGTAGCGGATGCAGAAGAATTAATGAGTCGTTACCGTATTAGCGGTGTGCCAATTGTAGAAACAATGGAAAACCGTAAATTAGTCGGAATTATTACAAACCGTGATATGCGTTTTGTAACCGACTACCAAATCAAAATCGAAGAAGTCATGACAAAAGATCATTTAGTCACTGCGCCAGTTGGCACATCTTTAAAAGATGCAGAAAAAATCTTACAAAAACATAAAATCGAAAAATTACCAATCGTTGATGAAGCAGGTCGCTTAAGTGGCTTAATTACAATTAAAGACATTGAAAAAGTGATTGAATTCCCAAATGCTGCCAAAGACGAACACGGTCGTTTACTTGTGGCGGCAGCAGTCGGTGTTACTAGTGATACGTTCGAACGTGCGGAAGCATTATTAGAAGCAGGTGCCGATGCGATTGTTATCGATACTGCACATGGCCATAGTGCCGGCGTTATTCGCAAAATTAAAGAAATTCGTGAAACGTTCCCTGAAGCAACATTAATTGCTGGTAATGTTGCCACTGCTGAAGCAACCAAAGCATTGTATGATGTCGGCGTTGACGTTGTCAAAGTTGGTATTGGACCTGGTTCAATTTGTACAACACGTGTCGTTGCTGGTGTTGGTGTTCCTCAATTAACAGCGATTTATGATGCTGCTTCTGTAGCTAGAGAATATGGTAAAGCAATTATCGCTGATGGCGGTATTAAATATTCTGGTGATATCGTGAAAGCCTTAGCTGCTGGTGGACATGCTGTAATGCTAGGAAGTATGTTAGCAGGTACAGATGAATCTCCAGGCGAATTTGAAATTTATCAAGGCCGTCGTTTCAAAACTTACCGTGGCATGGGCTCATTAGGTGCAATGGAAAAAGGATCAAGTGATCGTTACTTCCAAGGAAGTGTCAATGAAGCAAACAAATTAGTGCCAGAAGGAATCGAAGGACGTGTTGCTTACAAAGGAAGCGTTTCTGATATTGTCTTCCAATTAATCGGTGGCTTGAAATCAGGGATGGGTTACGTCGGTGCAGCAGACCTGAAAGCGTTGCGTGAAGAAGCACAATTTGTTCAAATGAGTGGTAACGGATTGAAAGAATCACATCCACATGACGTTCAAATCACAAAAGAAGCACCAAACTATTCTGTTCAATAAAATAAAAGCTGATTTTTTTGAAATTTAAAAGAGGCAGACGTCATTTCGACGTCTGCCTCTTTTTCTGTAGAATGAAGGATTTGCTTCTGTTTCCGCCGTTTATCAATTTTTAAGCCTGTAACAAAAATCCAAAGTGATTTTTGTTACAGGCTCCTTTTCCTATAGAATAAAAGCCGTTATCTGATATCAGACAACGACCTTCATCTTCCCTTTATTTAATAACTGTTAGGTTACCCATGTAAGGAACTAGGACTTCTGGTACAGTCACAGAGCCATCTTCGTTTTGGTAGTTTTCTAAAATAGCAGCGACTGTCCGTCCTACGGCTAAACCAGAACCATTGAGTGTATGCGCATATTGGACTTTATCATTTTCATCACGGTAACGAATCATCGCACGGCGCGCTTGGAAATCTTCACAGTTTGAGCATGAACTGATTTCACGGTATGTCTCTTGAGCGGGAATCCAAACTTCCAAGTCATAAGTTTTCGCAGCTGAGAAGCCCATGTCACCTGTTGAAAGAGCCATGACACGGTAAGGTAATCCCAGTTTTTGCAGAATTTCTTCGGCATTATTCGTCATTTTTTCTAATTCCTCATAAGAATGCTCTGCATCACTAAATTTAACCATTTCGACTTTATTAAATTGGTGTAAACGAATTAATCCTCGTGTGTCACGACCAGCGCTACCAGCTTCAGAACGGAAAGAAGGGCTCAAGGCCGTAAAGTAAATCGGTAAATCCTTTCCATCTAAAATTTCATTGTTGTAGTAATTAGTTAACGGGACTTCTGCCGTTGGGATTAACGTTAAATCTGTATCTTGTAATTGGAAGACATCTTCTTTAAATTTAGGAAATTGGCCAGTTCCGAACATGGCGGTGTCATTAACGATATAAGGCGTAATCATTTCTGTATAGCCATGTTCATAAACATGTAAATCTAACATGAAGTTGTATAACGCACGTTCTAAGCGAGCACCTAAGCCTTTGTAATAAACAAAACGGCTACCAGCTACTTTGGCACCACGTTCAAAATCTAGAATGCCTAAGTTTTCAGCGACTTCCCAGTGTGGTTTTGGTTCAAAAGCAAAAGTTCTTGGTTCACTCCAACGACGTACTTCTACATTTTCTTCTTCACCAGCACCAACAGGCACAGAATCATCTGGCAAATTCGGTAAAGTAGTTGTGATCCCACGTAGCTCTTCGTCAATAGCGTTAATTTCTGCATCTAATGCTTTAATATTGCCGCCGACTTCTTTCATTTCCGCGATTTTGGCCGTTGCATCTTCTTTGTTTCGTTTTAATTGAGCAATTTCAGCAGACACATCATTCCGGTATTTTTTCATTTCTTCGACTTTGACTAATAAATCACGGCGACTTTCATCTAAACGCAGAAATTCCACTAAGATTTCTTCTTTCACGCCACGGGTTTGTAGCTTTGCTTTTACTTCGTCAAAATTTTGACGCATCATTTTTACATCTAACATATTTTTTCCTCCTTAAAATTAGTACATAATCAATAATAACTGTTGTAGAAAACAACAAAAAAGCCATCTCACCCCAAAAATAAATATTCTTGGGACGAAATGACTGGAAATCTCGCGGTACCACCCAAGTTCAGTAATGTTACTGCCCTTGATTTGCAGATAACGGCTGCAGACCGTTCCAACTTATTTCGCTGGACACCTGGAAGAGACGGACTTCTTTATAGATGAATGTTTGCTCGCACCCCCGCAAACTCTCTGGAATTCAGTGCCATAAATACTTTTTCTCTTAGTTTTCTCTTTTCTATAGAATACCGAAAAAGTTCAGGGATGTCAATTAACTCTCTGATTTCTTGTTGGTACGCTGTAAGGGTAGATGAATAATAAAGGAAGTCCACTTTTGATCAGACTTCGCATAAATATATCCACCATGTAAAGCGACAATACTTTGTGCAATAGCCAGACCTAAACCAGTACCCCCCGTTTCTTGTGATCGGGATTCTTCGACACGATAGAAGCGGTCAAACAACTGATCTAAAGAATGTTTAGGGATAGCTGGTCCATCATTGCGAACAGCAATAATTGCTTCGGTGCCGACTTTGTCTACTTCCATTACAATATGATGGCCACCTTTGCCATATTTCAAAGCGTTTGAAAGAAGGTTGTTAAAGACTCGGACTAGTTTTTCCGTATCGCCTTCCATCATTAAAGAAGCTGGATTGGCTTTTACTTGGATTTGCATATTAATCTTTTTCGCTTCCAATTCAAAATCGGCAGCAAGCTGTTCAATTAATTGTGCCATATCAAAAGTCGTCGTATGAATCGGTACACTTGGTTGACGGACTTTTGTATATTCAAAAAGATCATCAACTAATAATTTCATTTGTTTCGCTTTGACGTAAGCGGTATGCGTATATTTCAGTAAATCTTCTTGGCTATGAAATTGACGATCTTCAATCAATCCCAGATAACCAATAATAGAAGTTAACGGTGTCCGAATATCATGACTGACATTCGTAATTAATTCATCTTTTGATTTTTCAATTCGCCGTTCATCTTCAATGGCTGCGACAGTACTATCCACCAGACCGTTAATACTCGTCACGACTTTTGCTAAATCACCACTTAATTCAAACGGAATGCGGTGATTGTAATTACCATCAGCGATGTAATGTAACTCACTGATAATATGACGCAATTGCATTTGATGGTAGCGACGAATTAAGCGCCAATAGAGAACAGCTGCATCTACTAAAAAGAAAATGGGTAAGACAAATTTATTCCAGCTCCAAAACAAATCAGTATTTAATTCTTTAGCGACCGCATCCTTAGTGGCCCAGATGACACCAGCTAAGGGCGAGTTTTCACTAAGTAGTTGTCCTAAAAGGAACATAATTGAGACATTTAATAGTAGTAATAAAACAATTGTCACAATTGCTTCTGCTAATAACTCGCTGATTTCTTTAGAAGTTAAGGTAATTCGTTTTTGTTTTTCAATCTTTTTAGGTTTAACGAGCATCGATCTTATATCCAACTCCCCACACTGTTTGAATGACTTTTTCTCCACCAGTTGCTTCTTCAATCTTATCTCTTAAATGACTGACGTGAACCATCACGGTTTTAGCAGAAACAATACTTTCTTGTTGCCACACACGCTCAAAAATTTCATCCGCACTAAACACACGATTTGGATGACTAGCTAATAGATAGAGGATACCAAACTCAAGAGCGGTTAATTGAATTTCTTTTCCTTCTATTGTTTTGACTTCGTGAGAGTCCTTATTAATCATTAATGGGCCGACTTCTAATTCATCGGGTTCTTCTTTGGTTAATTGCATTTGGCTTCTACGTAAAATAGACTTTACCCGAGCCATTACTTCTAAAGGATTAAAAGGCTTGGTGACATAATCGTCTGCACCAGCAACTAAGCCTTTGATTTTATCCATATCGGTTGTTTTTGCTGTTAACATAATAATTGGAATTTGCGATTCTTTTCGAAGTTCTTTCACTACTTCCATTCCATCCATGATTGGCATCATAATGTCCAAGATTAATAAATCGATATCTGGTGTTGTGTGCAATTTGGATAGCGCTTCTTTTCCATCATAAGCTTTCACGACTTCGTATCCTTCATTATGAATATAAATACTCAATAGTTCTACAATTTCTTTATCATCATCTGCAACTAAAATTTTCATAAGCGTTCATTTCCTCCATATATAAAAAATCTCTTTTCCATATTTTAACAAATAATTGCTAAAAAGGACAAAATCCTTGATATATTACGATAAATTTAGAAGATTTTGCTAAAAGTTAATAAACTATAGCCAAAAAAGGATGAAAGGGGGTAAAAAACGAACGAAAATACCTATACCAATCATAATAATCGGTATTGAAAAAAAGTTTAAAAAAAGTGAAAATAATGATTGACCAATGCTTGAAATCTTGGTATATTATTACATGTCGCAAGGCGAGTCACACAGCTGAGCGATTCAGAAATCAATAATTAAATAACAATTCTTGATTTCAAATCTCTCGAAAAAAGTTTGAAAAAACAACAAAAAAGTTGTTGACAAATAACAAGCGAGATGATAAGATATAGAAGTTGTCACAACAGACAACAACAACCGAGCAAAACAACTTAAAAAACTTTTTAAAAAAAGTTCTTGACATTCAAACGAAAGTTTGTTATGATATAAAAGTTGCTGCGAGGTAACGTAGGCCTTTGAAAACTGAACAAAGAATAGACGAACCAAATGTGTAGGGCGTCTTGATTCAATTCAAGACAACAAACATTTTTAACAAGCAAGCAATATGCTAGCAAACAAATTGAGCTTAACAATCGCAAGATTGTTCTAACTTTTATTATGAGAGTTTGATCCTGGCTCAGGACGAACGCTGGCGGCGTGCCTAATACATGCAAGTCGAACGCTTCTTTCCTCCCGAGTGCTTGCACTCAATTGGAAAGAGGAGTGGCGGACGGGTGAGTAACACGTGGGTAACCTACCCATCAGAGGGGGATAACACTTGGAAACAGGTGCTAATACCGCATAACAGTTTATGCCGCATGGCATAAGAGTGAAAGGCGCTTTCGGGTGTCGCTGATGGATGGACCCGCGGTGCATTAGCTAGTTGGTGAGGTAACGGCTCACCAAGGCCACGATGCATAGCCGACCTGAGAGGGTGATCGGCCACACTGGGACTGAGACACGGCCCAGACTCCTACGGGAGGCAGCAGTAGGGAATCTTCGGCAATGGACGAAAGTCTGACCGAGCAACGCCGCGTGAGTGAAGAAGGTTTTCGGATCGTAAAACTCTGTTGTTAGAGAAGAACAAGGACGTTAGTAACTGAACGTCCCCTGACGGTATCTAACCAGAAAGCCACGGCTAACTACGTGCCAGCAGCCGCGGTAATACGTAGGTGGCAAGCGTTGTCCGGATTTATTGGGCGTAAAGCGAGCGCAGGCGGTTTCTTAAGTCTGATGTGAAAGCCCCCGGCTCAACCGGGGAGGGTCATTGGAAACTGGGAGACTTGAGTGCAGAAGAGGAGAGTGGAATTCCATGTGTAGCGGTGAAATGCGTAGATATATGGAGGAACACCAGTGGCGAAGGCGGCTCTCTGGTCTGTAACTGACGCTGAGGCTCGAAAGCGTGGGGAGCAAACAGGATTAGATACCCTGGTAGTCCACGCCGTAAACGATGAGTGCTAAGTGTTGGAGGGTTTC
>NZ_JBIOOM010000001.1:2305000-2672500 GCF_051712205.1 Enterococcus sp. DIV1375a | reverse complement strand
CTTTGAAATCTGCATGTTCAACGTTAGGAATGGGCAAAATCACTGTGGCGTATTTAGCTAATTGGCTGTTCAAGTCTGAAGTAATGGCAATAATCGGGGTGCCTCCTTCTGCAAAAATCCGTGCTTCATTTACGATTTCTGCAGTGTTACCACTGTAAGAGACGAGGATGGCTACGTCATTTTTGGTGGCATTGATGGCTAAATAAAATTGTTCAGCTTGATAAGGGATTAAATGGATAAATAGCTGAATGCGTAATAACTTTGTTTGAAAATCCGTTAAGCGAATGTAGGAGTTACTGACACCCACTGCTAAAATATTTTCAGCGGTTAAAAGTAAATCAATGCTTTTATTTAACATGGCCTCGGTTAATAACTGTTGAGTGGATTGAACGGTTTCAGTCGTTAACTGCGCAATTTTCTTGGCAATTAGTAAATCAGAATCTTGCGCTAAAAAAGGCATATTCGCATCAACATTCCGGATTGCTTGGTAGTGAATTTCTAAGTCGCGGGACAAGCGGATTTTAAATTCTTTGAAACCGCTAGTTTCTGTTTTTTTACACAAACGAACAATCGTGGAAGTTGAAGAGTTGGTGGCTTCTGCTAGTTCATAAATCGACATATGCAGGACTCGTTCAGTATGAGATAAAATAAAATCAATAATTAGCCCTTCGTTATATGTATAGCGTTCTTTTTGTTCTAAACATTCGATTAGATTCAATGGGTTCACCTCTCTGTGGTACTTTGTTTCGCTTTCAGTATACCTTAAGCGTATGAATTATGAAACATAGTTACAGAATCAGTTAGTTGTATTTACATCAGAAAGCGGTTTCTTTATGATGAGGATATCACAAAGGATTAAGGAGAGAAGTGAAATGGATAAGTTAACAAACTGGGTGGAGCAAGCCGTAGTGCCTAAAGTTTCAAGGATTACAAGTTTACGTTATTTTCAAGCCTTAAGAAATGGTTTTTTTGCAATTATGCCGTTAACAATTATTGGGTCGATTTTTATGTTGATTACAGATTTTCCAGTAGCAGGGTATGGCGATTTTATGGCTGGAATTTTCGGTGCAGATTGGGCGGATATGATTTCACCAGCTTATCGAGCGACTTTCAACATGATGGGAATTATTTTTGCCGGGACGATGTCCTATAAATTGGCGGAAAGTTACGAAATGGATCGTTTAACTTCATTAATTTTAGGAATTGTCGCTTACGTAGTCGTTTTACCGAAAACGGTGACCACTGAATCAGGCGAAGTTGTGACGAAAGTTTTATCGTTTGATTGGTTAGGAACGCAAGGGGTGATTACGGCCATTATTATGTCAATTCTTTCGGTTGAGTTGACTCGTTTCTGTATTAAGAAAAAATTAGTCATCAAAATGCCTGAAAGCGTGCCTTCTATGGTGAGCCAAGCTTTTAGTGCATTGATTCCTGGGATTTTTGTGGTAGCGGTGGCTTTATTGATTAATGGGATTGGGCTTTCGTTTGCGGATTCCTTCCCGCAATTAATTTATGCGGTGATTCAAGCGCCACTGCAAGGTTTAATCGGAACCCCTTTTGCAATTATTATTGTGGCTGGCTTAAATGGACTGTTCTGGTGGTTTGGAATTCATCCAACTGTCATCAATTCCATGCTGTATCCTATTTTATATGCGAATGCAGACAAAAACCAAAGCTTAGCGGAATTAGGACAATTAACTGCTCAAAGTGGCAACTTTGGCACGGTCCAAATGCTCGATCAATTTGCCACAATTGGAGGCGCTGGTTGCACGATTGGCTTGGCTATTGCAATGGCCATCGTCGGACATTCGTCTAGAATGAAAGCCATGTCGAAAATTTCGTTTGTTCCAGCATTTTTCAACATTAATGAACCCTTGATTTTTGGACTCCCAGTTATTTTTAACCCTTTATTATTGATTCCGATTGCGGTCGCGCCGATTGTATCGGTCTTGATTGCCTTTCTGTCAATGAAAATTGGGTTCATGCCAATGTTTACAAACATTCAAGCACCATGGGCTACGCCCTTTCTGTTTTCGGGCTTTTTAGTGGGAAAATGGCAAGGTGCAGTGACGCAAGTTTTAGCTGTTGCCGCTAGTGTCGTTATTTATTATCCATTTGTAAAAGCCTTAGATCGACAATATCAAAAAGAAGAAGCCCATGAAGTACCAGAAACATTGTAGAGAAAGAGGAGTGAAGGAAATGCATGTTGAGAATGATGAAAATATTTGCTGTGAAGTGGAAAAAGGAATAGAAAAAATGTATCATCCGATGGTGCCCGAGTTGGTTCAAACCTCTTCCTTTTATTTTCCAACTTACGAAGAATTTATGGCAGCGAGTATGGATGAAAAAAATAATTATGTTTACACACGTGGCACCAACCCCACAACAGAAATTTTAGAGAAAAAAATTGCTCGTTTGGAACGTGGAGAAAAATGTAAAGTTTTTGCCTCAGGAATGGGCGCTATTTCGGCAACGCTGTTTACGTTGCTCCAACAAGGTGATCATGTTTTAATGGTCAATACAATTTATGGAGAATCTGTTTCGTTTGTGCAATATTTAGAGAAATTTGGCGTATCCTTGACCAAAGTAGACGTTGCAGAAACAGAAGAACTTTTTCAATTTGTTCAGGAAAACACCAAAGTCATTTACTTTGAAAGTCCGTCCTCACAAAAGTTTGAACTGCTAGATTTAGAAAAAATAACTGCGTTAGCACAAAAAATTGGCGCATACACTGTCATTGATAACACGTGGGCGTCACCGTTATTTCAGCATCCTTTATGCCATAATGTGGACCTAGTGATTCATTCTTGTTCCAAATATATTGGTGGTCATTCGGATATTGTAGCGGGGGCTGTCATTGGCAAAGCAGCGCTTGTAGATCAAATTTTTGAACATGGTCATCAAGCATTAGGCGCAGTCAATAGTCCCTTCAATTCTTGGTTAGCGTTACGAGGTATTCGTACCATGCCTGTTCGTTTGGCGCATCAGTCTCAAGCCATCCAAACGGTGCTGACGGCTTTGCAAAAGGATTCGCGAATCAGCCGCTTATATCATCCTTTTGTAGGAAATCAACAACAACAAGCGTTAGCAGAAAAATATTTAACAGGTTATGGCTCATTGTTTGCGATTGATTTAAAAGATACCGATTTTGAACGTTTGAAAACATTTGTGAATGCATTGACGCTGGTCACAATTGGGGTCAGTTGGGGTGGCTTTGAAAGTTTGGCTTTGCCTGTATTCAAAGGTAATAACTTGGCGGCTGTTCAGAAAAGAGGCTTGTCGCCAGCGCACATTCGCATGTACGTTGGTTTGGAAGAGCCAACATCTATTATCGAAGATATTCAACAAGCCTTGGATCAAGCCTATGGCGAAGAATCGCTTTTGTGAGACATTAAGATAATCAGCTGAACAAAAGCAACTCCTTCGGAAATAAGCCGAAATTCTCCAAAAATTAAAGAACAATTTTCGGAAATTTCTTCTTATTTCTTGGAGCTAAACACTTTTGTCTCAGCCTCTGTGATTCAATAACATATTTTCAATTTTAGGAGGGGAACTTAAGTCAGTTTGACTGAGGTTGCTCCTCCTATTTTGCATTTTTTTATTAAAGTCAAAGCGTTCCTCTTTATTTAATAGGCAAAGTTCGATATAATAATGGTCAATATTAGTCAAGAGAGAAGAAGGATGGAAGACTATGAGTAATCAAAATACGTCAGATTTAATCGAGGCTTATTTAAAAAAGATTTTAGAAGAAAGTAATAAAATTGAAATCCGTCGGGCGGAAATGGCTAATTTATTTAATTGCGTTCCTTCACAAATTAACTATGTAATTAATACACGTTTTACCATCCAACGAGGCTACGCAGTTGAAAGTAAACGTGGTGGAGGCGGCTATATTCGCATTGTCAAAGTACAAATTTCAGATAACGATCAATTACTAAAACAAATGGATCAATTGATTGGCGCAACCTTAACAGAAAAAGATGCGCTAACATTTATTCAAACATTGTATGAAGAAGAAGTGATTACGAAAAAGGAAGGCAATTTAATGCTAGCTGCTTTAAGTAAAAGCACATTGAATGGTCTGGGAAATCACGAAGATTTTCTAAGAGCTCAAATAATGCGTTCATTTTTAGAGCGCTTGAGCTATGAGGAGGAATAACTATGGATGAACTATTTACAGAAAGTGCGAAAGCCGTACTGGCGATTGCCCAAGAAGAAGCGAAGTATTTTCGTCATCAATCCGTCGGTTCTGAGCATTTATTATTAGCACTCGTTTTAGAACCGAATGGGATTGCCGGAAAAACATTACGACAATTGAATACTGACACAGAAGACATCCGTGAAGAAATTGAGCATTTAAGTGGCTATGGCACCATGCAAAGTCCAATGGGGAATAACAACTTATACTTACCTTATTCACCAAGAGCCAAACAAATCTTTGCCTATGCTGGAGATGAAGCGAAGCGCTTAGGGGCTCAAAAGATTGGTACCGAGCATTTATTATTAGGCTTGTTAAGAGACGAAGAAATTTTAGCGTCTAGAATTTTAGTGAATTTAGGATTAAGCTTATCCAAAATGCGTCAATTATTATTGAAAAAAATGGGCGTTTCCGAACCCAATGGCGCACAACGTCGTCGGAATGGTCAAAATAAAAATACGCCACAAGGGACGCCAACATTGGATTCTTTAGCGAGAGATTTAACCAAGTTAGCACGAGAACAAAGCTTGGATCCAGTAGTTGGTCGCGGTACCGAAGTCCGTCGTTTGATTCAAATTTTGAGTCGTCGTACCAAAAACAATCCTGTCCTAGTCGGTGAACCGGGTGTTGGGAAAACAGCGATAGCAGAAGGCTTAGCCCAGAAAATTGTCAACCGGGAAGTCCCTGAAGATATGCAAGGCAAACGTTTAATGATGCTAGACATGGGTGCCTTGGTTGCTGGAACCAAATATCGAGGTGAGTTCGAAGATCGCTTGAAAAAAGTTGTCGATGAAATTTATCAAGATGGACAAGTCATTTTATTTATCGACGAATTGCATACCTTGATCGGTGCTGGCGGTGCAGAAGGGGCGATTGATGCTTCAAATATTTTAAAACCTGCTTTAGCACGTGGTGAGTTGCAAACAATTGGTGCGACAACTCTGGATGAATACCAAAAATATATTGAAAAAGATGCCGCTTTGGAACGTCGTTTTGCCCGTATTCAAGTAGCAGAACCAACGCCAGAAGAAGCAGAAGAAATTCTAAAAGGCTTGCGTTCACGCTATGAAAAACATCATGGCGTAGAAATTACAGATGAAGCTCTACATGCGGCAGTTCAATTATCGATTCGCTATTTAAATGACCGCCAATTACCAGATAAAGCAATTGATTTAATGGACGAATCTGCAGCAAAAGTTCGTTTAGATAAGGCAGATCAACCTTCAGAAATTAATGAATTGCGTACCGAAATTTCTCAATTAATTACGGAAAAAGAAGAGGCCATTCAAAACCAATCATTTGAAAGTGCCGCTCGGATTCGTCAAAAAGAAAAACAAGTGATGGAAAAACTAGAAGAATTGATTGCAGTGAAAGAAAAAAGTCTGTCTGGTTACAGTACGCAAGTAACAGAAGAAGACGTGGCTGGAGTCGTTTCACAATGGACAGGCGTTCCTTTGCAGCAGCTAGAGAAGAAAGAAAGCGAACGATTGATGGAATTAGAAACCATTTTACATCAACGGGTCGTTGGCCAAAATGAAGCAGTTGAAGCTGTTTCACGCGCTATCCGTCGTGCGCGTAGTGGCTTGAAAGACCCAGCAAGACCGATTGGTTCCTTCATGTTCTTAGGACCAACAGGGGTTGGGAAAACAGAACTTGCCAAAGCCTTAGCCGAAGCGATGTTTGGCAGCGAAGAAGCTTTGATTCGCGTGGACATGTCTGAGTTTATGGAAAAATACAGTACTAGCCGTTTAATCGGTTCTCCTCCAGGTTATGTCGGCTACGAAGAAGGTGGCCAACTAACTGAAAAAATTCGTCAACGTCCTTATTCCGTTATTTTGCTAGATGAAGTAGAAAAAGCCCATCCAGATGTCTTTAATATTTTATTACAAGTCTTAGATGATGGCCATTTAACGGATGCCAAAGGACGAAAAGTCGATTTTCGTAACACGATTTTAATCATGACCTCCAACTTAGGAGCAACAGCGATTCGTGAAGAAAAACATGTCGGCTTCAATGTGAAAGACATTTCTAAAAATCATGAATTAATGCAAAAACGAATCATGGAAGAATTGAAAAAAGCCTTCCGTCCAGAATTCTTAAACCGAATTGATGAAACGGTTGTATTCCATTCCTTGAAACAAGAGGAAATTCATGAAATCGTAAAAATTATGAGTCAATCTGTCGTGAAACGGATGGCCGAACAAGAGGTTAAAGTGAAAATCACACCAGCTGCAATTGAAGTTATTGGTAAAGTCGGGTTTGATCCAGAATATGGCGCACGTCCAATTCGTCGGGCCTTGCAAAAAGAAGTGGAAGATCGTTTAAGTGAAGCCCTTCTTTCCGGTCAAATTCAGTTAGGGGATAAAGTAACCTTAGGTGCTAGCAAAGGCAAAATTACGTTAAATGTGCGGGCACCAAAAGCACCAAAGACAGAAGCGAAAGAATTACAAACTGTATAGATGAGATGCGAAGTCTGGTATAAAAACCATTTAGGGTTTTTATACCAGGCTTTTCTATTTTCCAGTGGCGATTTCTTTTTGAGAATTGCCAGATTGATTTTTCTGTGCTACGTTAATAAGGAGGGGTGATGGAATGGAACAATCTTTTTTTCGAGAATTACTACATTATCAGCGTCCAAAGGATAATCCTTTTCGACTAGTGTTTGCTGGCTTGGTTATGTTCAGCATTCTTTTTTTGGGCTATATCAATCATCAATTATTGATTTCAAGCTTTGGCTCGTTAGGTATTTTTACTTTTTTATATTATCAGCCGCTACCATTAAAACAGTTAATGACTCGTTTATCTGTGGTCGGTAGTTACCTTTTTTTAGGAAATTTGTTAGGCATGTTATCGACCCATATTGCATGGCTTATTCCCATTGTTGTTGCACTGGTCGGTTTTGGTGGCCGCTTTTTCTTTGAAGTCTACGATATTTCAAAACCAGGGGCCTTCTTTGGTGTGATGGTGACAGCGATGGGTGCCAGTACGAGTATTCCGTTAGCAAAAATTCCGTTCATGAGTGGCTGTATGTTATTAGGCATTGGCTTTTCTATTTTGTTTGCACTAGTGTTGCATTTTACAGAGAAGGAAATCAGTGCCCCGCTAGCTAAGCGATCATTACGGGAACGAATTTATCGGCATCCAGAAGCGCCATTAGATAGCATATATTATAGCTTTGTCTTATTTTTTGCTGTATATATCAGCGAAAGTTTACATTTACAGAATCCGTATTGGTTAGTCGTTTCCTGTGCATCCATTTTACAAGGAGACAATTTACGTGCGATTAAGCAGCGAAATATTCAGCGAATTTTTGGCACAACGATTGGATTGGTTATTTCCGCTTTTCTGCTTAATTTAGCTTTGACAACTTTTGAATCGATTGTCGTGATTACAATCTTATTTGTGACCGTTGAGTATTTTATTCGTCGTAATTATGGATTGGCGCAATTTTTCACAACGCCTATGGCTCTGATGCTTTCATTGCTCGTTCGTCAGCAGTACGTGATAACGTTGATTCAATTCCGCTTTTTGGGGATTGTTTTAGGCAGCTTGTTAGGCTTAGCGGCAGCGTGGTTATTCACCGTTGTAGTAACGTTTTATGAAAGAAAATACCACTTGAACGAGTGACCAAAGAACAGATGATCAGTAATTAAAAAAGAACATTTGGTAGGTAAGCGGACGGTGCTTCTCTACCAAAATTTTTTTCGGAAACATTGTGAAAAATGTACGTTTAATACAGATAGGCTCTTTTAAAGTTTGTGAACGTATGATACTATTAAACGGTCATAAAGAAGGAGGCTATATTTATGATTGAACTGATTGCAACTGCAGAATCTGTTGAGCAGGCTGTAGAATTACTCGCAACAGGTGTGGATACATTATATATTGGAGAAGAGACATTCGGGTTGCGTTTGCCCGTATCTTTTACACGAGATGAACAACGCGAGATTGTGAAACGTGCACATGAAATGGGCAAACAAGTGCTAGTTGCAGTAAATGGCATTATGCACCCTGAAAAAATGAAATTAGTTCCAGAGTATCTGACATTTTTAAAAGAAATCAACGTCGATAAAATTACTTTGGGTGATCCGGGGATTGTGTTTATTATGCAACGAGATGGATTAGAAATTCCTTACGTTTATGATGGCGAAACCTTGGTAACGAGCTCACGTCAAATCAATTTTTGGAGTAAACGAGGAGCCATCGGAGCTGTCCTAGCTCGGGAAGTACCTTTTGAAGAAATGGTCGCAATGGAAGAAAACTTAGCAGTTCCAGCTGAAATTCTTGTCTATGGGGCGACGTGTATTCATCAATCGAAACGCCCATTAATTCAAAATTACTACAATTACACAAAGAACGACAAAGGGGTTACGAAAGACGAAGGGCTGTTTATTTCTGAACCCAAAAAACCAGAAACCCACTATTCCATTTATGAAGATAGTCATGGTACGCATATTTTTGCCAATAACGATGTGAACTTGATGAATGAGTTAACAAACTTGTATGACCATCACTATCGTACCTGGAAGCTCGATGGCCTTTACACGCCAGGTGAAAATTTTGTCGCGATTGCTCGCTTATTTGCTGAAGCGAAAGCAGCACTTGAAGCGGGAACTTGGTCCGAAGATCAAGCAGCTCATGCAACAGCTGAAATTGAAAAATTACATCCAACAGGTCGTGGCTTAGACAATGGTTTCTTTGATTTAAGTGCCGATGCAATAAAATAAATTGATTCATTTAAGGGGAAGAAGAACATGAAAGTAATGACAGAACGAACATTGAAGCGTCCCGAGGTGTTGGCTCCAGCCGGGACGCTAGAAAAACTAAAAGTCGCAATTCGTTACGGTGCCGATGCCGTTTATATCGGAGGGAATGCCTACGGTCTGCGTAGCCGCGCAGGAAATTTCACGCCAGAAGAAATGGCGGAAGGCGTAGCCTTTGCCCGCGAACATAATGCGAAAGTTTATGTCGCTGCCAATATGGTCACTCATGAAGGAAACCAGGAAGGGGCAGGAGCGTTTTTCAGAGAATTGCGAGACATCGGAATTTCAGCTGTGATTGTTTCCGATCCAGCTTTAATCGAAATTTGTGCGACAGAAGCACCAGGTTTACCTATCCATTTATCGACACAAGCTTCAGCAACCAACTATGAAACATTAGAATTTTGGAAAAATGAAGGCTTAGAACGTGTGGTTTTAGCGCGCGAAGTTTCAATGGAGGAAGTTGCAGCGATTCGTGAAAATACGGACATTGAGATTGAAGCCTTTATTCATGGAGCAATGTGTATTTCATATTCAGGACGTTGTACTTTGTCCAATCATATGTCGATGCGGGATGCCAATCGTGGCGGTTGTTCTCAATCTTGTCGCTGGAAATATGAGTTATTTGATATGCCTTTTGGGACAGAACGTCGGAGCAAAACCAGTGAAGGGGAAGTTGAAGAAGAGTTTTCAATGAGTGCCGTAGATATGTCTATGATTGAACATATTCCAGAATTAATTGAAAATGGTGTCGATAGTTTTAAAATTGAAGGTCGCATGAAATCCATTCACTATGTTTCGACAGTCGCTAATGTGTATAAAAAAGCCGTCGATTCTTACATGGAAGACCCTGAAAACTATGTCTGCCAACAAGAGTGGATTGATGAATTATGGAAAGTAGCACAACGTGAATTAGCAACTGGTTTTTATTACAATACACCAAGTGAAAATGAACAATTATTCGGCGAACGTCGTAAAATTCCGCAATATAAATTTGTTGGTGAAGTGATTGCGTACAATGAAAAGACGCAAGTCGCAACGATTCGTCAACGGAACCTTTTCAGTGTCGGCGATGAAATTGAATTTTATGGTCCTGGGTTTACCCATTTCCACCAAACCGTTAAAGAGATGTATAATGAAGACGGTGAAGCGATCGATCGGGCACCTAATCCCATGATGTTATTAACAATGGAAGTGACGCAACCTGTTGCAGTCGGCGATATGATTCGTAAGAAAAAATAAACCAGCCAAAAGGAGGAGTAATTATGAGTGTCCGCGTGAATGATTTATTAAAATTACCGTCTTTGCGAGAAGCAACGGTACTTTCTGGTAAAAACCAATTGGACACATCTGTTGCTTCTCTTTCTTTTTTAGAAGTCTCTGATATGTCTTTGTTTTCGGAAAAACTTCACAAAACAAATGAATACCATGCTGGCGAAATTTTGATTGGTTCATTTTGTGCCATTCGTCATGATGTGGTGAAGCAATGCGAAACGATTCGGCATCTCCATGAATTAGGCGAAGTAGGCCTAATCTTGTACTACGTTGGGATTATCGTACCGAAAGTTGCAGAGGAAGTGATTCAATTAGCGGATTCTTTAGGTTTCATTTTAATCCAAATGCCTAAAAATGATCCCACATTACGCTACAACGAAGTCATTTATGAAGTCATGAAATTGTTAGTCAATAAAAATAAAATGGCTTCTTTTGCAACGGACCTCTTGGAAAAAGTTTCCCTTTTGCCTGAACAAAACCGCAGTGTGGAAATGACCTTGAAAATCCTATCCGATTTTTTAAAAGTCAATATTGCGTTAACCACATATACCAATGAAATCATCAGCACCATCAATTGGCCGCGAAGCACGAAATTGCCCTTAACCAAGTTACTTTATCAATCACAAGAGAAAGTAGCGCTGGGAGAAACGACCTACTTCATTACCTCGCAAAAACTTCCTCAGAAAGATGGACAAACATTGAAGCTTTACTTCATTCGAGAAGAAGAGCAGTTAACCTCTTTTGAGATGAATCAAGCGGTGGAAGTTGTTCAGATGGCTCTGAATTTATGGGGGAAAAACTATGACGAAGTCAGTGAGTATGCCTTAGTCCAAGCAATCATTAACGATGAAAGTGATAAGATGTACCAATTAGCCAAAAAATTAATGATTGATATTTCTTCTGTCGAAACGATGTGGCTTTTGCCCATTTGGCAACAAGGACAAGAAATCCACGCTATTCAGCAAGATTTGAAAGATTTCCTACGTTACTATTACCAAACAACGATTGTCCAGCAAACAGAAAATTATCTGATTGTTCTCTTAGGTAATTATTTACACAAACAGCCTGAAGCCACGATTAGTAAAGAATACTTGCAAGCCACAGACTATCAGGACTATTTAGGTGAAATCATCCTTTGTCCGAAAGTTCGTAACACGACTGAAGTGCGTGTCAGCTACCAAACCGCTAATCAAGTCGCACCGTTTTTAAAGCGTGTCTATCCACAAAGAAAAGTGTTATCAATCGCGGAAATTCGTACAGTTCAACAAATGATGACGTGTCTCCAAGCAGGAGAAGAAGCAATCCAACAACGCTTAGCAGTTATCCAACCTCTCTTAAAAGAATCAGAGCAGTTAATGACATTAGGAACGTTTTTACTAGATGCAAGTAGTGATTTTAAAGAATGCGGCGAACGCCTATTTGTTCATAAAAATACGGTCAAATATCGTATCAGTAAAATTAATGAAGCGCTCGGCTATGATATGACTAACGCCGCCGAAGCCTATGAAGTCTATTTGGCGATGATCTTATATCGCTTGGTCACGAATGAATGAAAAAAGCAGACAATCGGCAGTAGCCGATTTGTCTGCTTTTTTATTTTAAGCCAAAACTTCCTCGATATTTTTTTCAATTTGAAAAAGACCTATGACTGATTTTTCGTTATAATTGAAAAAATAATTAAGGAGGAATGAGAATGAAATTAAAAAACAAGCAACAACAATCGTGGCTTAGCTTAGCATTTGTTTGGGCGGGCGCAATGATTAGCGTGCCAGGATTAATTATTGGAGGAACGTTAGTTGCAGGCATGCCTTTATGGGAAGCTTTGTTAACAGGATTTATTGGTTACGGTATTATTGTTATTTTAATGATTTTACAAGGAATTCAAAGTTCCGACTTACAAGAACCTTCTGTCAAAGTCGCTTCTCAAGTGTTTGGCATTCAAGGTTCGCAAAAGATTATTTCCATTATTCTAGCGATTGCTTGCTTAGGTTGGTTTGGTTTGCAAGCCAATGTCAGCGGCGGCGCCTTCACGAACTTTTTAAAAATTTACGGCATTGATTTACCTGTGTCGCTTTCTTCCTTAATCTGGGGAATTATCATGCTTATTTCGGCTCTTTATGGCATAAAAATATTGAAAATTCTGAATTATTTTGCGGTTCCTGTGTTAGTTCTGGTTTGTCTTTATGGCTTGGTGGCTTCGTTAAGAAACAACGGTTGGGAAGCTGTTAGTCAATATACACCTCAAACAGCAGGAAGCTTTATGTCAGGTCTTTCAATGACTGTCGGTTCTTTTGCATTAGGCGCAGTAATTGCTGGAGATTACTCTCAATATGTTTCTTCTCGTAAAGATGTGGTTAAAGCGGCCACATTAGGGATTTTACCGACAGGCTTGTTGATGATTGGCGTTGGTGCGGTCTTGACCATTGCTTCGAACACCGCAGATATCGATATCACGGAAGTTTTTATGAATCTCGGTTTTCCAGTTTTAGGAATTATTGCGCTAATTTTAGCAACTTGGACCACGAATGCCGTGAATGCTTTTTCTGGCGGACTGGCCTTGATTAATGTCTTTGATATTCCAAAAGAAAAAGAAAAAGTCGCTGTCGGTGCGGCCGGCGCCATTGGGACCTTATTAGCAGTTGTGGGGATCTTAAATTACTTTACGCCGATTATGTCTGTCCTTTCTGCGATGGTTCCACCAGTGGCTGGTGTAATGATTGCTGCCTATTGGTTGATTAACAAAGGCGATCGAACCAAATGGCAGCCAACGCCTGGCGTGAATAAATTTGGTGTTTTTTCATGGCTAATTGGTGCTGCAGTGGGGGGCATTCCGGTGATTATGAGTTTCTTTCCCAATGCCCCTCAATTGCCTAACCAACCGCTAATTGGCATTGTTTTATCGTTTGTTATTTATTATTTCGGTGCAAAACGTCAACAGACGAACACCGAATCATTAGAAATGGAATGAAGAAGAGGAGTGTCGGAGAATGCGTTATTTAGATGCAGAAGCAATTGAGAATATAGCCACAGGAGCAGCTTTTTTAGGGACAGGAGGTGGCGGTGATCCCTACATTGGTAAAATGATGGCTTTGTCCGCCATCGAAGAAAACGGACCTGTCAAACTGGTTTCTCCAGAAGAAATTGCCGCGGAGGATTTTTTCCTACCCGCCGCAATGATGGGTGCCCCATCTGTCGCAATTGAAAAATTTCCCAAAGGCGACGAATTCGTCCGTGTCTTTGAGAAGTTAGGAAAATATTTAGACCAAGAAACGATTGCGGGGACCTTTCCAATGGAAGCTGGGGGCGTCAATTCAATGATTCCAATTGTTGTTGCAGCGAAGCTAGGCATTCCCTTGGTGGATTGTGATGGTATGGGTCGGGCCTTTCCAGAATTGCCTATGGTAACGTTCCATTTGAATGGGATGTCAGCGACCCCTATGGCAATTACTGATGAAAAAGGAAATATTGGCATTATGGAAACGATTGATAATACTTGGACAGAACGTCTTGCTCGTGTTCAAACGGTTGAAATGGGCGCCAGTGCTTTAGTGAGCATTTATCCCGCGACAGGCAAACAATTACAAGACTATGGTATTCACAACATCGTGACATTATCAGAAGAAATTGGCAAAGTGATTCGAGGTACCTATGCAGATGAACAAGAAAAACGCCAAGCATTAGTAGAAGTTACGGATGGCTTTGAATTGTTCCAAGGAAAAATTCTAGATGTGGAACGAGAAGTAAAAGGTGGCTTCAATTTGGGACGTGTCAAATTGAGTGGCTTAAACAGTGATGCTGGTTCAGAAGCAGTCGTCCATTTTCAAAATGAAAATTTAATTGCCGAGAAAGATGGTCAGGTGATTGCGATGACGCCTGATTTGATTTGTATGGTAGATTTAGAAACTTTAACGCCTGTGACAACAGAAAGCTTGAAATACGGCAAATGTGTCCAAGTAATGGGCTTGAAAGCGAATGCCGCTTGGCGAACGAAAAAAGGTATCGAAACAGTGGGTCCTCGGTATTTCGGCTACGAAATTCGGCTACGAAATGGATTATCAACCACTAGAAAACTTAGTAGCGAAGGAGGACAAATAAATGTATAAAATCGGTATCGATGTCGGCGGCACAAATACAGATGCTGTTATTTTAGATCATCAATTAAACTTGATTCATTCAGTGAAAGTTCCAACAACCGATGATATTCAAACAGGGATTGCCGGTGCCTTAAATAAAGTCTTGGCAGAATCAGCAGTGGACCCAACCAAAGTCACACATGCAATGTTGGGCACGACCCAATGTACGAATGCCATTGTTGAGCGAAAAAAATTAGCAAAAGTTGGGGTCCTTCGTTTGGGCTATCCAGCAACCGCTTCGGTCTTGCCTTACACAGCTTGGCCCAAGGATTTAGTGGCTACTCTTTCAGAAACGTATGCTTTAGCACATGGCGGCTACGAATATGATGGACAACCATTGACTGCACTGGACGAAGAAGAATTACGTGGGATTTTGGCGTCTTGGCGAGGAGAAGTAGAGGCAATCGCAGTAATTGGCGTTTTTTCTTCTTTAAAAAATGACCAAGAATTGTTTGTTCAAGCGCTTGCGAAGGAAGTGTTAGGGGCAGATGTTCCTGTATCTTGCTCCTCAATGATTGGGTCTGTCGGTTTAATTGAACGGGAAAATGCGACAATTTTGAATGCTGCGTTGCACAAAGTAATTAAAGTGACCAGCGAAGGCTTTGAACAAGCCTTAGAACAAGAAAAAATTCATCATGCCCAAGTGTACTTATGTCAAAATGATGGTACGTTAATGTCGTTAACGTATGCCAAACAGTTTCCTATTTTAACCATTGCTTGTGGACCAACCAATAGTATTCGTGGCGCTTCATACTTAGCTGGCTTGAAAGATGCGGTTGTTTTAGATGTTGGTGGCACAACGTCCGACATTGGCGTGTTAGTGGATGGCTTTCCAAGAGAATCTTCACTGGCCGTTGATGTTGGCGGGGTACGGACCAATTTTAGAATGCCAGATATCGTGTCAATTGGTGTCGGCGGTGGCAGTCTAGTGCGTGAACAACCAGATGGTTCTGTGACAGTTGGCCCCGACAGTGTCGGCTACCGTATTACACAAGAGGCCCTTGTTTTTGGCGGCACACAATTAACGACCACTGATATTGCGGTTCGCTTAGGCCATGCCCAAGTTGGTGATCCTAGCAAAGTGGCTCATTTAGACCAAGCGTTTGCGGAAAAAGTGTACCAAAAAATTGGCGAATTGGTCAGTGAAGCGATTGATCGCATGAAGACCAGTTCCGCAGACGTGACGGTCGTTTTAGTTGGTGGTGGGAGTATTATCATCCCCGAAGAATTGACAGGCGTTAAAGCGCTAATTCGCAACGAAAACGGAGCAGTGGCGAATGCCATCGGTGCCTCTATCGCTCAGATTAGCGGACAATACGAACAAATTTATGTTTATTCAAAAATCCAACGAGACGCGGCGTTGACTGATGCCCAAGAAAAAGCCGTCCAACAAGCTGAACTTGCGGGTGCAGTCCCTGGCACAATCGAGTTAGTCGAGGTGGAAGAAACACCACTCGCATATCATCCAGAAAATGCAACCCGCTTACGAGTAAAAGTGGTTGGGAATATGTATTGAGGACCAGTGCAAAGCAAAAGTTATAAGAAGAGTTATTTGAAATATGAGGTCGGGCTAGGGCTGTCGATTGAAGTTTTATCCTGAAGAGTACAGAAGAAGCTATATCTGTCTCGCCGTTTATTTTAAAATTCAGAGTTAGGAAGGTAAGTCGAAATGACTTACCTTCCTAAGTTCATTTTTTTGTGTTGACATATTTTTTTAGAAAAGGCAAAATGTTAACATGGTATGTTGTTGGGGTGTTATGAAAAAAGGAGAGAAAATAATGAGTATTTTAAAAGAACATTTAAAAAGAAATTGTGATGCACGAATGGTTGGTGTTTTATCGTTAAGCATAAGAGAAGCATATCGCTACTTAATGGAGCTAACAGAAAGAGAATCTATTTTTCAACGAGCAGAAATGAAAAAAGTTTGGGGACACGTTCGGCATGGATTGGTTGATGTTGGTTTAAAACAAGTGTTAACTTCATCAGCAATCCCACATGAAATAGCTGACAAAGCTAGTAGTCGATATGTCAATGGTCATACGTACTTAATGATTGAAACCAAAGGCGCAATTTTAACGCCAGCGAAAGTTTTATCAGAAGCTTCAGTTCCTAAAAAGGCATTATTTAGAAATCGTGGGAGCTTATTAAATAAGCAGTATAATTTATTTGACAAACCAGAAGATTTAAATGAGTATTATGATGCCAATCAACCGCCATTCTTATTACTAACTTATGGCGGATCGAATCATCAATTACGTTTTGTTCGATTAGGGTTACCAGATATTGGAGTTGGTCGTTGGATTGACCAAATTGATATTACGCAGGCACCAGTTCTTTTAAAAAATCCAGAGGAAGTTCGTAAGGACCTACATTTGACTTTTACGTCAACCGCTGACGAACTGATAAGGAGAGGACTAGAAAATGAACGAGAGGTTGATTTTTAATCCAAAGCAATTAACTTCGGCTCGCATTGCACGAGGATTAACAATGAAAGAATTAGCCGAAAAAGCAGAGCTATCTAGGCAAATGATTTCGAATTACGAATCGGGAAAAACAATTCCTAAAGCAGATAGCATATTAAAACTAATTTCTGTTTTACAATTTCCCCGTAGTTTCTTTTCAGCAGATACATTTGAATTGTATTCAGGCGCAACTTTTTTTAGAAGCCGAAGTGCGGCAACGAAGAAAGTAAGAGATATGCAAAAAGAGCGGTTAAAATATGTGCAAGAAGTGTATAAAGTATTAGCAACATATGTGAACTTTCCCAAAGTTTGTTTACCAGAATTAATTGAAAAGAGTATTTATGAAATCACAGAAGAAGAAATTGTGAAAAAGGCTGAGGAATTACGGAAAATTTGGGGCTTAGACTTGATTTCGCCAGTCCCTAATCTCATTCAGTTGGCTGAACAAAATGGTGTGATTATTTCAGAAGCCAACATGTCCAATCCAACACTAGATGCGGTCTCGCGTTGGATGATTGGTCGGCCGTTTATTATGCTCACAGATAATCATGAATCTGCTGTCCGTCGTCGTTTTAACGTGGCGCATGAACTAGGACATATTTTATTACACAACGGTGTTGAAAGTATTCATGAGTATTCGCAAACAGAATTAAAGAACATTATTGAGTATCAAGCAAATCTATTTGCTGCGCATTTTCTCCTTCCTTCAGCGGCTTTTTCTGATTCGCTCTTGTCTATTTCGTTAGAATACTATATTGATTTGAAAAAGTATTGGAAAGTTTCTCTTCAATCAATGATTCAAAAAACATACACATTAGCGTTAATTAATGATGATCAACGTCTCTATTTAAATAAAAGAATTGCTAAAAATAAATGGAAAACGAAAGAGCCTTACGATGAACAACTGACTATCGAACAGCCAGAAGTTTTCCAAAAAGTTTACCACATGATTTTAGAGCACCAAGTCATTCCTGCAAGTCAACTAAATCAAGCTTTTAAATTACCTAAAGAAGAAATAGAAAAGATATTAGGAACAGCTATTCAAACGGAGCAGGACAAAACAGAAATTGTTCTTGAATTATTACGTTCTAACAAGTAATCAAAAAGAAGGAGGAATAACTATGGCTAAATTATTCGCCTACCAAATTGGTCAAAACCCTCGTATTCAAACGGACCTTTTGGTAGATCCTCAGCTGTTTGAAGATGAGCATGGCTGTATGGGTGCAGTGGGCTTCGGGTTAGCAGATTGTGTTCAAACCGGAATGTTTACAGATATTGAAGTGATAAAACGGTATCTTCACGAAGCAACCTACGTTTTTATTAATGGTGACTTTGACCGACTAAGTTATTTAGAAATTGGGATTGCACTTTCCTTAGGCAAAACACTTTACGTCATTACAATGAACCCAAACGTAACGAAAGAAGATTTAGGAATTCCCTTCGACAATGCTACGATTGAATTCCTTTCCCCCAGTGCTTTTACGGAACGAATCCATGAAACAGAAGCAGCAGAAAACTAAACAAAAGTAAGTAATACGACTGTCTTTTTTTGCTATTTTTTGCGATAATAAGGGAGAAAGTTCAAATTGAAAGGGAGCCAGAATAAATGAAAACCTATGATTATATTGTTATTGGTGGCGGTAGTGGCGGGATTGCTTCTGCTAACCGCGCAGGAATGCACGGAGCTAACGTCCTTTTAATTGAGGGCAACGAAATTGGTGGGACCTGTGTCAACGTTGGTTGTGTGCCTAAAAAAGTCATGTGGCAAGCCAGCAGCATGATGGAAATGATGGAAAGAGATACAGCAGGCTACGGGTTTGATGTTGAAATCAAAAATTTTAGCTTTAAACAATTAGTTGAAAATCGTGAAAAATATATTGACTTCTTACATGGTGCGTATAATCGTGGTTTAGACAGTAACAACATTGAACGTATCCATGGTTACGCTACGTTTACTGGGGAGCAAACAATTGAAGTCAATGGGACAGAATATACGGCGCCGCACATTTTAATCGCGACAGGTGGTCGTCCGAAAAAACTAGGTATTCCAGGAGAAGAATATGCCTTAGATTCAAACGGCTTCTTTGCGTTAGAAGAAATGCCAAAACGTGTGGTCTTTGTCGGTGCGGGTTACATCGCAGCCGAATTAGCAGGAACCTTACATGGCTTAGGCGCAGAAACATATTGGGCCTTCCGTCATGAACGACCATTACGAAGCTTTGATGACATGCTTTCTGAAAAAGTCGTAGAACGCTATCAAGAAATGGGCATGCAAATTCATCCGAATGCAACACCAGCTAAAATTGAAAAAACGGCGCAGAATGAGTACGTTATTACATTTGAAAATGGTGAATCAATCACGACAGATGCCGTGATTTTCGGGACAGGCCGTCAGCCGAACACGGATCAATTAGGCTTAGAAAATACGAAAGTAGCCCTTGATGAAAAAGGCTACGTCAAAGTAGATAAATTCCAAAATACCACGCAAAATGGCATCTACGCAGTCGGCGATGTCATTGGTAAAATCGACTTAACGCCAGTCGCGATTGCCGCTGGTCGGCGCCTGTCTGAACGCTTATTTAACGGACAAACCGATTTATATCTGGATTATAACTTGGTGCCAACGGTGGTCTTTACCCATCCACCAGTTGCGACAATTGGCTTGACGGAAAAAGCAGCGCTTGAAGAATATGGTGAAGACCAAGTGAAAATCTATCGCTCTAGCTTTACACCAATGTATTTTGCTTTAGGAGAATACCGTCAAAAATGCGACATGAAATTAATCTGTGTCGGCAAAGAAGAAAAAATTGTCGGTTTGCATGGCATCGGCATCGGTGTTGACGAAATGCTACAAGGCTTTGCAGTCGCTATTAAAATGGGCGCGACCAAAGCTGATTTTGATAATACTGTTGCGATTCATCCAACAGGCTCAGAAGAATTTGTAACAATGCGATAAAAGGCGAATAAACCCCAAAAAAGAGCGTTGCATCAGCAACGCTCTTTTTTGAATACACGAGTTATACTATTTGATTCGTAAAAAGTAATTTTTTATATCATACCAATAACCACTTTTCCATCTTTTAACTACTGACTTTTCCAAGAAATATGCTATGATTAAAAAAATCAGCAAAACAGAGGGTAGGGAGTTAGAGGATGGATAAAATTAGAATCAACAACTTGAAATTTTTCACAAAAAATGGTGTTTTGGCAGAAGAAAAACGTCTAGGACAGCAAGTAGAAATCGACCTTGAAATGCAGTTGTCGTTAGCTGAGGCAGGGCGAACAGATGATGTCACTCAAACTGTCAATTATGCCGAAGTGAATGAATTGATTGCCCAACGAGTAAACAATCACTCGTACGATTTAATCGAAGGTTTAGCGAGTGCTATTTTAGATGATATTTCCGCAGATTATCAAGAACAATTGAACAAAATTATCATTAAAATTAGAAAATATAGTGTGCCGATGCCCGGGCTTTTTGACAATATTGAAATTGAAATGGAGCGAGAAGTATAGATGATTGGCTATGTAGCATTAGGTAGTAACGTCGGCGATCCATACGCAAATTTAGTGAAAGCCCGCAATTATTTAAACGAAGACCCGCAGATTCAGGTCGTGGCTTCTTCAAAACTTTATGAAACGGATCCTTACGGCTATACAGACCAAGATGATTTTTTGAACGCCGTATTGAAGATTGATACTAGCTATACCGCTGAAGAGTTATTGGCTGTTACCCAAGGGATTGAGCAAGCAATGAAACGTAAAAAATTAATTCACTGGGGTCCGCGGATTATTGATATTGATATTTTATTATTAGGGGGGCAGTCAGTCACGTTGCCCCACTTACAAGTTCCTCATCAAGAATTAACAAAACGGTCATTTGTTTTGATTCCCTTAAGTGATGTTTACGCAGAGGAACAACTATTGGGCGCGCCAATAGCTACGTGGATTCAGCGCAGTGGCAATCAAGAAGAAGTGCGAGTAAGCGAAAAGGAATGGTAGAGATGGAGCAGGAAAAACAAGCGCAAATTGAGCAGGCAGTTACCACAATCTTAGAAGCAGTGGGGGAAGATACTCAACGGGCAGGACTCATTGATACACCCAAACGCGTAGCTAAAATGTATGCAGAAGTTTTTAGTGGATTAACCGAACCTGAATTTGACGATTATAAATTATTTGATAGCTTAAATGAAGGCGAAATGGTTCTAGTAAAAGATATTGCCTTTTATTCAATGTGTGAACACCATTTATTGCCATTTTATGGAAAAGTACATGTCGCTTATCTGCCAGAAGGTGGCAAAGTATTGGGACTAAGCAAGTTACCAAGATTAGTAGAACATTGTGCCAAACGTCCCACAGTTCAAGAAGATTTAACAGTGACAATTGCCCGCAAACTCCAAGAAAATATTCCCGTCAAAGGCATTGCAGTAGCCATTGAAGCGGAACATATGTGTATGACGATGCGCGGCGTGAAAACACCACAAAGTAGCACCAAAACATTTCAATTTACCGGACTATTTAAAGAACAAGAGTGGAAAAATCAATTTTTAATGGAGATACGTTAGAAAATGGAAATCATTGTTGGCACGAATAACCAAGGTAAGTTAAAAGAAATGCAATCAGGACTTAAGGACCCCGCTATTCGACTTGTCTCTTATCGAAAGTATACAACCAGTCAAGAACAACCTGCAGAAACTGGCACTACGTATGCTGAAAATGCTTATCTAAAAGCTCGCTTTTTCCAACAATTAATTGGCCGCCCAGTGTTAGGTGATGATGGCGGCTTAACGTTAACTGCTTTTCCTGATTTATTAGGTATTCATACAAGCCGCTTTTTCCATTCAGCCAATCCGGAAGAACAGAACCGCGAACTGTTGCACTTATTTGAAGGGCAACAGTCGACCCGAGAGTTAACCTTATCAGCCACGTTGGTCTATGTACTCAATGACGACAAACTGTTGCAAACGGAAGCCACTTTGACTGGTGAATTAGTTGAACCGCGCGGTACAGGCGGTTATGGCTTTGATCCGATTATTTATTTACCAGACCGAGGCAAAACCTTAGCGGAGTTGTCCACGAGTGAACGAATGAAGATAAGTCCTAGAATACGGGCTTTACGAAAGATGATTCAGCAGATAAAGGAGCAATGTGACAATGATTGATTTAAAAAAGAATTACCAAATTATGGGAATTGTCAACACGACTCCCGACTCTTTTTCTGATGGCGGTAGCTACACAACGGTCGACGTGGCCTATCAACATGCGCTTCATCTACTAGAAGCGGGGGCCGATATTTTAGACATTGGCGGCCAATCCACACGTCCTGGCTACGAAGAAGTTTCTCCACAAGTTGAGGCAGAACGAGTATTACCATTAATAAAAAAAATACGTGAGACTTCTCTAGCGCCGATTTCTGTGGACACCTACTATCCCGAAGTAGCGGAAGCTGCGATCCAAGCTGGCGCCACAATGATTAATGACATCAAAGGATTAGACACTCCGGGGATGGCAGAAGTCCTCGCACAATATCCTGAAATCCAAGTTGTGATTATGCATTCTAGAAAACGCCAATCTCTTTCTTTAAAAGAAGAGTTACACCAATTTTATACAGAAAAAATTGAACAATGCCAAAAATATGGGCTTTCCTTAGAAAAAATTTGTTTCGATCCAGGGATTGGCTTTCATAAAACTGTCGCAGAAAACCTTCAACTGTTAAAAGATCCTAACGCCTTTCGCTACCAAGATTATCCGTTACTATACGGCGTTTCTCGCAAACGAACCATTGGCGCTTTAACGAACGAACCAGAACCAGCCAACCGTGATTTTGGCTCAGCCGCTGCTTCCTTGTATGCAGCACAACAAGGCGTAGAAATTTTACGTGTTCATAATGTCCAAGGCTTAAAACAAACATTTGATGTCTGGCGAGCATTGTCGGAGAAGGAGTAAAGGCGGAGCAATAGACTAAACAGACCGACCATCAAAAAAGATGGTCGGTCTGTTTAGTCTAAAAAATTTTAGTTGGCTGAATCGTTTTATCCCAGTAAACGGTGCGCGATTTTTATTACAAAAGAAAGCGGCTGTTGAATAATCAGGAAAGTAAGCGTATTCTAGGAAGGTACAAATGTGTTATACTACACAAGTAGGAAGTTTATGACGGTGGCAATTTCTCAAAAAAAGGGGGACTGCCAATGTTTTTGCTTGTTTGCTCTTTCCCTAGAAAGGAATAGTAGTGACTGTCTTTGAAGCATTGATGCTTGCGATTGCTTTCGCAACATTAATTGTCAAAATCAGTAATAAAAACGACAAAAAATAAACCCGTCATAACTTTTAGCGAAGATTGACGGGTTTATTAACCAATAAATTAAAGCTACCGTCTTAAACGGTCTACCCGAGAGCGTATGTCTAGTACGCTCTCTTCGTGTTTATTATAGCAAGTTGAAACGGAAAAGTCGAATAGTAAATAAAAAAGAAAGCGTATTCTAGGAAGGTACAAATGTGTTATACTACACAAGTAGGAAGTTTATGACGGTGGCAATTTCTCAAAAAAGGGGGACTGCCAATGTTTTTGCTTGTTCGCTTTTTCCCTAGAAAGGAATAGCAGTGACTGTCTTTGAAGCATTGATGCTTGCGATTGCTTTCGCAACATTAATTGTCAAAATCAGTAATAAAAACGACAAAAAATAAACCCGTCATAACTTTTAGCGAAGATTGACGGGTTTATTTATCCACAATTAAAGCTACCGTCTTAAACGGTCTACCCGAGAGCGTATGTCTAGTACGCTCTCTTCGTGTTTATTATAGCAAGTTGAAACGGAAAAGTCGAATAGTAAATCATATATGCGTGTTCAGTTGAAGCCGAATTAAACAGCAAAAGAAAAGTTTTGTAAAAACTTTTGAGCAATTTCGTAAAATGTTTCTTCGTCTAACGTATCTACATATTTTATTCTGCGTTGTGCCTGTTCTGTATAGTCGAGTGAATAGACTTGGAGCGTATTCACTTTACTTACTGCATTATCGGAGGTATGAAGTTTTTCGCTATAAATAGGGACAAGAAAAGGACGTTCCTTATCCAACGAGGTTATTGGACAGACAATAACTAAATTTGTTGAAATATTGTAACTGTCTTTGCTCATTACGAGAGCAGGTCGTCGTTTTCTGATTTCATAACCTTTAGAAGGCGCAAAGTCGATAATAACAATATCTCTTTGAGTTGGTTTATAGCCCATCAACTTCTCCTCCGCTAGGTGAATAATCAATCGCTAATTCAGGAAGATAAAACTCTCCTTCAGCAGTATTTTCAAAAAAATCTTCTACTTTTGGAATCAATGCGATGGAGCCATTATTTTTGCGAAGAATAACAAATTCTTCCCCTTCTTTAACTCCTAAAGTAGCAGGAATTGTTATAACTAATGAGTTTCCTTGTTTTCTTGTTTTTGTTGATGTCATAGCTAACACCTCCATTTTTTAATTAGTATAACATGTATTCACTAGGTAATACAAATTAGAGATGGAATGAAGCATCAAAAGTAGTTAAGTTGTATAAGTAACAACATTAATTGTCAAAATCAGTAATAAAAACGACAAAAAATAAACCCGTCATAATCTTTAGCAAGGATTGACGGGTTTATTTCCGTATCAAAATCAAGCTACCGTCTTAAACGGTCTACCCGAGAGCGTATGTCTAGTACGCTCTCTTCGTGTTTATTATACCAAGATATCACCTAAAAAGCTAGCCGCTAAATCCTCAATAGGATCCAGCGGCTTTTTTAATTTTCTCTTGTCAAAATCGTTTGTGTAATTTCATACAATTGTTCTTTCGCTTGGGCCTTTGTTTCAGGAAGTTTGCTGATTTCTTTCAGCGCTTTTTCTGTGTAATGAGTGGCTAATTCTTGGGCCTTTTCTACGCCACCTAGTTCATGGACAAGACGATAAATTTCCTGTGTTTCTTCATCGGTCAAGGCTTCTTTTTTCATTAAAAGTGGCAACAAGACTTCACGATTGGCTTCAAGTGCATAAATCAAGGGCAAAGAATACACGCCTTGACGTACGTCTTCTAAGACGGGTTTGCCGATAGCGTCAGCAGTTTGTGTATAGTCCAAAATATCATCAATAATTTGAAAAGCCAGTCCGATATTTTCGCCGATTTCACCACAACGTTTGGCAAAACGTTGGGAGGTGCCACTTTCATAGGCACCGACAAAACAACTTAGCGCAAACAATTCCGCTGTTTTCCCGGAAATATTTTTTAAATATTGGTCAATCGTTACCTCGAAATTATAGCGATTGTCCATTTGACCAAGCTCACCAGTCAGGACTTTTTCCATACTGCGCGAATTTAATTGAATGCTTTTTAATGAAGAAGAATAATCAGATAAGAGCTTGAAACAGCAAACAAAAAGATAATCGCCTGTATACACGGCTGTGCTATTTCCAAAGCGCGAACGCAATGTTGGCAAGCCACGACGCGTATCAGCTTCATCGACAATATCGTCGTGAACTAACGTGGCGGTATGCAGTAATTCAATGGAAGCCGCTAACGCTGTCGCCTTTTTAGGGTCCCGCTGTTCACCAAAATAAGAGAACAACAGTTGGTAGGCTGGACGTAGCAATTTGCCGCCAGAATGAATCATGTCATGGACAGCAGCTTGAATCTCTTGATTATCGATTTGAACCGCTTGTTCCATCAAGCGAAGAGTAGTTGTTAATTCTTTTGATAACGTAGGATAGGTATTCCACATAGGATGTATATTCATAAGATGACTCCTTTAATTGTGGCGGACAGGTTTTCAATTAGAAAAATTGACTCCACTTATGTTTCGTTGTTTGTTCATAATTCAGTTGGAATTTTCGTAACGTCTGGACATGTTGTAGTAAATAATTAGCGGCAATCCCAATGGCAATCCCCGAGAGTAACCCAAACAGAGATAAAAATGGTAAGTACAGCATCGGCGCCCACGAATGAGCAAAGAAAGAGGTCGTTAGCAACTGACCAACGTTGTGTAAGAAACCACCAACGGCACTAATCCCGATAATGCTGACCCGTTTTGGCCCCAGCTGCTTGACAAGCAACATGCCGAAATAACTTAATAAGGCACCACTGGCACTATAGAAAAAGGTCGAAAGTGTGCCGCCCAGTAATGTCGTTAAAATCAAACGTAAACAGACCAGGAAAAAACTATCACGCTTACGCATGGTGAAAATCGCAATAATGGTAATTAAATTTGCTAGACCGAGCTTTGCCCCAGGAGCAAATGCGAAAGGGTAAGGAATCATATTTTCGATTAAGCCAATAATGACCCCTTGGGCAACGAGCATAGCAATATAAATATTCTTGTGTAATTTGCTCATAGTTGTCGTGCTTAATAAATTAAGCTACCGTCTTCACTCCCATCAGAAGCTTCCACGGTGATAAACAAATTGTGGGGTAGACAGGCAATCGGGGTTTCACCAGGTTTGGAAATCCAGCCTCGTCGAACATCCACTAAGTCAGCACAGTTGGCTTCCTTCACGCGGATACGATCACCATCTACTTCAATCAGGTTGTAATCACCGTCTTTTGCTTCGTATTTATATGTATAATGCGGGCCGTCTTTTTTTAAGTCAAAGACTTTGATTACTTTGTTGTCTACTTTCAAGACTGCTTGATACGTAGCCGCTTCTTGACCACGGTTTTGCATGGCAAAAACAACAAGGGGCAGAAAAGAACCAAGAACTAAAATAGCAATAATAATAACGTCCCATGTTTTCAAGCGACTTTTCTTAATGAATTCTTTGATCGTCATTTTCTTCTCTCTCCTTTGGTGTTTTTTTCTTGTCTATCATAACACAGTGAACGGAAAAGAAGTATTCTTTTCCAGTTGAGCCACCATATTATATAAAAGAAAATATGTGGGACAAAAGTCATGCTTGACTGCTGTCCCACATACTAAATCCTATGATAGTCAGCTGGAGACATGTGTCTCAGCTTTTGCTCGTAGTTGTCAATCGATTATCGATTGCTTACTTACCGCCGTATCTAGCTTTCGGGGTACCATACCACGCTTTACCAAGTTTGCGTTGAATCCATGGAATTACCCAGCGGTCTAAACCGACAGCACGGCCTGAACCGTTCATCAAAGCAAAAGCGACAAAGATAAACCAGATATTTACCCAATAGAACATGCCAGATAAACAGAAGGCAATTGTTAAACCAATTGTAGCAGCACTTGATAACCAAGTGAATAAACCAGCAATCAATGCTAAAGCAATACATACTTCAACGATTGTCATGAATTTTTGCATGAACAAAGCAACTTCTTGGTTTGGCATCATAAATTTCATTACGCTTTCGAACCATTTAGGCATGTGATCAAACACTTGCATTGGTGTTTCGCCGTAAGCGTAGCTTAAACCAAAGTGCGCTGCTTGTGTTGCCGCATCGGCACCACCGCTTGCCGCCGCATCCGCCGCACCACTTGCAGCAGTTGTTGCTGTTTCAGTTGCTTGAGAAGCACCTGTTGTTACTTGTTCTTGTAACCAAGGGAATGGGAAAACGACTTTATCTGTGAACCAAGAACCATCACCAAACCAAGTGCTTGGTTTCAAGTAATCGCCGTTGCCGACAATTTTCTTCATTGATTCGACTAACCAAACCATACCATAGAAGACACGTAGCGGAACACTCCACAAGACATTGCCGTAACGAGACGTATGTCCGCGAGCAACAGAACGATCATCTTTAATATGGAAGATTTCGTGCATAATGTATTGGAACATGTAGTAACCAGAACGAATATCAAAGAAGTATTTCAAGTTAACGATATGTTTCATAATGATGGCTAAGAAACCACTCAAATGAATTTTATCGAATAAGTTGGCAACGCCCCATTTCGCGCCGATGGAAACCATGAATCCTTGGTAGTTTCCTTTAAAGGCGTGTTTTTCGCCGCCTTTAATATCTGCAACGATGTTGGCAGCCGCAGTATGACCTGTTTGTTCAGCTGCTTGAACGATTTGAGGAGTTGGTGTATTTGGTGTTTCTTCGTAATAAACCAAGTCACCAATGATATAAATGTTTTTGTCTTCGTAACCTTTTGCTTGCATGTATTCATTCGCAACTAAACGACTACCACGGGCTGCTTCTAAACCAAAGTCAGCGGCATCAGAAGTTGCTTTCACACCAGCTGTCCAGATTAACGTATGCGTTGGTACTTCAGAACCATCTTTTAATTTAATGTGATCTGCTGCAACTTCAACGATTGGTGAGTTCAATAATAATTGAACATTTTTCTTTTCTAGATAACGTTCTGCTTTGGCAGCATCGTTACGAGATAACATGTTTAAGATGGTTGGCATTGCTTCAACAACCATTAATGTAATTTCGTCTGGATCAATTTTGGCATCTTTCGCTAAACGATCTTTCCAGTCGATTAATTCGCCGACCATTTCGATCCCAGTAAAACCAGAACCACAGACAACGAATGTTAACATTGCTTTGCGTACTTCAGCATCTGGTTCGATGGCTGCTTTAGCAACGGTTGCTTCAATGTGATGACGAATTTTCACTGCATCATCAAATGACCATAAGGTGAAACCATTTTCTTTCACGCCTGGTGTTCCAAAGTCGTTTGGTTCGCCACCCATACCCAGAATTAACTGGTCAAATGGATAAGAACCTGCTAAAGTTTTCACAACTTTGTTTTCTTTGTCGATCCCAGTAACAGTATCTGTTACCAATTTTACGTTTTTCTTGCGTGAGAACAAACGTTGTAAGTCGTATTGAATTGCTTCTGGTTCAACACGTCCGCCTGCTACTTCATGCAATTCGGTCATCATAGTGTGGTAAGAATGGCGATCAATCAATGTGATTGTTACGTCCGTATCTTTTTTAAATTTCTTTGCTAGAAATTTAGTAGCTGAAACGCCAGCATACCCAGCACCTACAACGACAATATTTTGCTTTGTCATTGACAATCCGCTCCTTAATATTGTAAGTAGTAAAATAGTGATAATGATTAATAAGTACACAATCGACTAACATTATATAAGTATTTCACGAATTTGTCTAATATAAATTTTAATTGTCAACAAATTTACTCCAACGATGAGTTTTTGATGAAAAAAAGACCGAAATGTAAATATTTTTAGGGGATGGTCTTGACAACGTTTTTAAAACCATTATAATGTGTAATGTATCACAAACTTTTGATGTTTGTGAAAATCATGAAAGAAAAGGTGACTATCAATGAAAGTGAATAAATTTGTTAAAGGTTTTGCGGCAATTGCATTATTTAGTTTAGTATTAGCAGGCTGTGGCGCAGACAAGAAAGACAACACAACGAACTCTTCTAGCGCAGCATCTTCAGAAACGAAAAAATCAACTGAATCATCAGCACCAGCGAAAAAAGTTGCCGGTGGCGATTTAAAAGATGGTACGTATAAATTAGAAGAAAAAAATGAAAAAAATGGTTACCGTGCAGTCTTTGAAATGACTGTAAAAGACGGCAAAATCACTGAATCTAAATATGACAACATCAATGCTGACGGCAAATCTAAAACAGAAGACACTAAGTATGAAGAAAGCATGAAAGCAAAATCTGGTGTTGGACCAAAAGAATACATCAAACAATTAAACGATTCTTTTGTTAAAGCACAAAGCGCAAGCGGTGTGGAAGTAGTAACTGGTGCGACTCATTCATCTGAATCATTCCAAAACTACGCACAACAATTAATCCAAGCAGCACAAGCTGGTAACACAGACACAATCGAAATCGACAATGGGGCAACATTGAAAGATGGTACGTACTCATTGAAAGAAAAAAATGACTCAAACGGCTACCACACAACATTCTCAATGACTGTGAAAGATGGTAAAGTGACTGAATCTAACTACGATAACGTGAACGCTGACGGCAAATCTAAAAAAGATGACACTGAATACGAAAGCAAAATGAAAGACGTTGCTGGCGTTGGACCAAAAGAATATATCGAAACATTAAACAAAGAATTTGTTAAAGCAATGGGCGAAGAAGACGGCTCACCTGCAGGTGTTGAAGTGGTAACTGGTGCAACACACAGCACACATTCATTCATCAACTACGCACAACAATTAGTGAACGCTGCTGAAAAAGGCGACACAACTGAAATCGTTGTTGACAACATCGTAACAAAATAATTAGAAATAAATGAATCGTGAAGTAGTTCCTGAAATGCTTTTCAGCAATTACTTGACACCATTGAGGGGTTGGGAAAAAGTCGGTTGGCTGACTTTCCCGCCCCTTTTTCTTCGCTAGTTCTGTCCATCATTTCACAAATTTTTTCACAGAAATTTGTGAATTTCCAAGAGAAAGACTTTTCATTTTTTCCAAAAAAGGCTACTATGCAAGAGAACTTATTTTTTAATTAAAGAAGGAAAGAAGAGGGAATCCTATGAAAAAGAAACTTCTGCTCATGGTGAGTGTTCTAGCATTGCTGTTTGTGGCAGCTGCTTGTTCCTCAAAACCAGAAGCGAAAATTAATACAGAACCATACTCTGACCGTCAAACAATGCTTGGTACCTACGTTCAAATTCGCATCTACGATGATGGCAAAGAAGACGTCTTACCGAAAGCCTTTGCCCGTGTTAAAGAACTAGGCGATAAAATCACGGTCAACCAACCAGGTTCAGAAATTGATGAAATCAACCAAGAAGCAGGCGTAAAACCAGTCAAAGTGTCAGATGACCTGTATCCTTTGTTGAAAAAAGCCTATGAATACAGCAAAGACTCCCGCGGCGGCTTCGACATGGCAATTGGCCCAATCACCTCTATGTGGCACATTGGCTTCGATGATGCCCGCAAACCAAGCCAAGCCGAAATTGATCAAGCCTTGAAACTTGTTGATTACACGAAAGTCAAATTCAACGACAAAGAGCAAACCGTTTACCTTGAAGAAAAAGGCATGCAATTGGATTTAGGTGCAATTGCCAAAGGCTTCATCACCGACGAAGTCGTGAAAGTCCTCAAAGACAACGGCGTCACCACCGCTATCGTCGATTTAGGCGGGAATGTTTACGTCTTAGGACACAGCCCACGCGGCAAAGACATGGATTGGACAGTCGGCATTCAAGATCCGAATAAAGCCCGCAACACTGTTTTAGGTCAAGTCAAAGAAAGCAACAAAACCTTAGTCACATCAGGAATTTATGAACGCTACTTAAAAGTCGATGGCAAAACCTACCACCATCTCTTCGATCGTGAAACTGGCTATCCGTTTGATAACGACATCGCGGGTGTCACCATTATCACCGACAAATCCATCGATGGTGATGGTCTCTCAACAGCCGTCTTCTCAATGGGCGTCAAAAAAGGACTAGAATATGTCGAAAGTCTGAAAGGAACCGATGCCATTTTCGTCACAAAAGACGACAAAGTCTACATCAGCAAAGATATCGAAGGCAACTTTGAAATCGGCAAAGACTCTGGCTATACGATGGGGAATCGGGCCGATTTGAAATAAGGAGCGACTAAAAATGTCTTTAAATGTGTTTTTAAAAGTAGTGGAAATTCAGACGAAGCTTGCCAGTCTCTTTCCCTTTATTATCGGGGTCTTGTTTTCAATGACCTATTTTGGGGAAGTTCAGTGGGGCAACACGCTGGTTTTCTTCATTGGTATGGTGGTCTTTGATATGGCCACCACCGCCATTAATAATTACATGGACTTCAAAAAAGCCAAATCAGACGTCTATAAATATGAAGAAAACATTATCGGACAATCAGGGGTTTCACCACAACTAGTTCGCAACATGATTTTCGCCATGATTGCCTTCACTGCCGTTGTGGGTGCGTACTTAACGGTTCAAACCGGCTGGCTCTTCCTCGTATTAGGCGGGATTTGCTGCTTCATCGGTATTTTCTACACGTATGGACCGATTCCGTTATCCCGCATGCCCTTGGGGGAAATTTTCAGTGGCTTCACGATGGGCTTAGGCATCTTCGTCTTAACCGTTTACTTGAACGTCGTCACCAATCCGCCTTTTTACTTAACGGTTGATTTCGCCAGTGGCGCCTTTCGCTTAGACGGCAATCTCTGGGCGGTACTTGCGATTGTCGTGGCGTCCTTGCCCTTGGTCTGTTCGATTGCTAACATCATGCTCGCCAATAATTTACGGGACTTAGACACGGATATTGAGAACCACCGTTATACGTTAGTCTATTATATCGGGCGCCCAGCAGGGATTGTGCTGTTTCAAGTGTTAGCGCTAGCTGGTTATCTGGTGATTTTATTCGGCTTCATTAGTGGTATTTATCAATGGCCAGTGTTAATCACGTTTGCCACTCTGCCTGTCATTTGGAAAAATATTCAAACGTTTAAACAAGAATTGCCGCAGCCGAAAAGTTTCCGTCATTCCATTAAAAACTTAATGGTTTTCAATGGCACCTATGCCTTAGGGCTATTCATTAGCGCCTTACTTGGTTAGTCTTGCGGAAAAATAGCGGGCTGGGCGAAAAAAATACTGTTTTTTTTCAGAGGCTTGCGTCAAAACAATCAAACAAAGCTCAAAATGTTAGTATTCGTTGCTAACATTTTGAGCTTTTCTTGTTAAAAATAGCGGAATCTTAAAATTTTGTCAGGGGATTTTGGTAAAAATTTGCCGAAATCGCCCTTTTTTTGAGCCGATTATTAAATAACAGCTGTTGTAACCCTTGTCAGAATAGGAACCTTCAAAATTTTCGCATGGGGTGCGAAAAAATCGTCAATTTCTGCTGGGGGTTTCTTTGTTATTATAGAGGAGTAACAAAAGGTTGTTTCGTCTTTCTTGTGTAAAAGGGCAAGAAAGGCTAGCGAGTTAAAAGGAGGTTTTTCAATGAAAAAAAAGCGTTATTTAATGATTGTGTGTCTACTATCTTCTTCTAGTTTTTTTATAAATGTTGAAGCGTCTGATGGTGGTTCTAGTTCGGTGGGGATTGAATTTTACCAAAATCCGACAACACCCGCTCCTAAAGATCCCCCACCGAAAACAGATGCGCCAGCTGCTGATCCCAAGGAACCAGCTGGTCCTCCGCAAGGAGATCAACGAAGTGGTGGTTCGACACAGACCACCACAACTGGCTCAACGCTCCCTCGTACAGGGAGCAAGAGTCAGGCAAATTTGAGCATTCTCGGCTTGGTCTTAATTGGCTTGGCGGGAATCGTACATAGAAAGAGGGGACGACATGAAGCGAAATAAATGGCAACGTCTTGCAGCTATTGGCTTATGTAGTTCTTTGCTAGTGAATGCCTTTTCTGGCGTGACGGCAGTTGCGGAAACCGTGACGATTGAAAGTAGTCCAACCGCCGAAAGTAGTGTCAAGGAAGAGACACCAGCCAGTAGCGTGAAGGAAGAAACAACGAAAGCCAGTACGGAAAATAGTCAAGTAACAACTGACACGAGTCAGGAAGAAGAAACGAAAGAAGCGGAGAAACAAGCAGAAACAGAAGTACCAACGGAATCTTCAGAAGCTGTCCAAGAACATACACCTGAAGATGGTAGACAAAATCGTTGGTTACCAACAGGAACTAATATGTATGTAGGTACGACTTTAAAGTTCATTGATGAAAGTAATATGCCGTTTAATGAACCACTCGTGATTTCGGGGAATTATATAAAATATGGAAGAAAAGACAGTAATGATTTCTATACAGTTGGTACTGGCTATAAGATTAATTCTTCAAATAAGAGCGGTGGAACATATGTAATTTCGACCAGCACGCCAGTCCCTGTACCATATACTTTTACAGATTTGGGAAATGGAGTATCCAATTCAGGCTATGCATTAGACAATTTGTCTATCACGACAGCATTAAAATACGTAGACAGAATAGAAGAAACGAGCAATGTTGTAAAGTTTGTATTTTATACAACGAATCCGAACACCTCGGATAAAGGCGTATGGGATACAATTATATTGAATCCAGATAGGTCTAGAGAGTTTATAAAGCAATCTGACAATAGTTTTAGAATGGTCTCTACATGGGGAACAACAGTAGCGACTGATTTGATTTCGTCATTACTGCGTATGGGCATAGAATCAGATGCTGGTAGTAAAAAACTTGTTTTGAATAATTTTAGCGGAACGACTGATTACAGTGCGGTAACAAAAGAATATAAGGTCACACGTAAACAAGTCACCGAAAAGTTCGTCAATACTAGTGGCGTAGCCATTACACCGCCAACAGGGTTTACCCAAAATAAGAAAACACCAATGACCAGCAATAACTTTACCTTCAAACAAGCAGGTACCTTACCCGACACCTATACAACAGGTGGTAAGACCTACAAGTTCAAAGGCTGGTACAAAGGCAAAACTAAACCAAGCACCTTGACCGCCACCAAAGCACCAAGTTATGCGGTGACGTATGATGGGAATGATGACTTGAATGTGGTGTATGAGGAAACAAAAGAAAAGACCACCACGATTCCAGCAGTTACGTATAAATTTGGTTTTGTCGATGAAAAAGGTGCGTTAGTCGCACCAACGAATTTTAACATGACAACTAATTTAACAACTATCATGAATGGCACGCCGAAACAAGTCGGCACAGCTAGTGGCGTGAATAATGGTAATTTGAAACAGTTAACGATTCCGAGCCAACAACTAACGTATACACCTTCGGTTAATCCTGCCTATTCTGGTAGCACAAATTTACGTTTAATTATTCCTAAACGGTATAAGTTGCCAACAGTTAAGCCAGGAACGTATTATACAGGTTCTAGTACCGCTTATCCAATCGCTACAACAAGAATGAGATATGTAGGTGGTGTCTTACCTGATGATCGTTTAGTAACAGATGGTAGTGATTATACTTTAGCTACAACGACAACCGCTCATTCTTATCGAATACGACAACTCTTCTGGGAGTCAGATACAACTAAAACCGTATTTGACTTAATTTTATCAACAGCAAATGCAACAGGAAATGCACCTGCTTACTACACTACAGACGAGACCATGTATTATTTCTTAGAAAACCGCCGTGTCACTGAAAACTTCGTAGACACAAGCGGTGCCAAAATCACCGCGCCAACAGGTTTCACTCAAGGTAAAAAAACGGTGATTACAAGTGATGCCTATACCTTCAAACAAGCAGGTACCTTACCTGACACCTATACAACAGGCGGTAAGACCTACAAGTTCAAAGGTTGGTACAAAGGCAAGTCCATACTCAACACATTGACAACTACCAAAGCGCCAAGTTATCAAGTGACCTACGATGACAATGATGATTTGAATGTGGTGTATGAAGAAGAAACAGTTACGACCTTTTATCCATCAATCAATCTGAATTTTGTGAATGAAAAAGGTGGTGCGTTTACACCAGCGTTAACTTTTAGTGGTAAGTACAATGTACAAAGAGCTAGTGACAACGTAATTACCAATTTATATGACGTGACCTCAAAAAGTAAGGGTAATGGACAATACACAGTAAGTGTTAACAACGGTAGTATCCCATTGTCCCAAGAGTTGTTTAAAAAATATACGAATGGCAACCCGCCAATTGGTTCAAATGCCCTTAGTTTTAAGTTAGACAAGTTGGCAATTGATCAACAGTTAAAATATGTTGATAGCATTCAAGTAGAAGCTGTTCAAAGTAGCGGTTTGAATGTGTATCGTTATGAGTATGCATTGGGTAGTTCAACGATAATCGATTCGAGTGTAGCGCCTATGGCGAGTAATCTGCCTACAGCAGATATTAATGGGCTAAGCTTTAATAAAAATGGAACCAATTTTTCCAATACTACTTATAGATTTTTGGGCATGAGCATAGGCAGTAGCATGAGTTCTACTGGAAAGTATCTTTTTCATACGAACCTTTTCAGTAACAATCCTACCAATGATGCGAAATTAGTCTACAAAGTCACACGGAAACAAGTTACTGAAAACTTCGTGGATGCCAACGGTGCCAAGATTACTGCACCAACAGGCTTCACCCAAGGTAACCAAGTACCAATGAACAGTAACACCTTCAAGTACACAGCGGCAAAAGCTTTACCAGCGACGTATACTACAGGTGGCAAGACTTATACCTTCCAAGGGTGGTATAAAGGGAAAACCAAGCCAAGTACGTTGAACAAAACCACAACACCAACGTTCAATGCGACCTTTGATGGCAATGACGATATGACCGCCATGTATAAGGAAGAAATACCAACAGCTAGTGTCACATTAACTCGACCAAAAGAAGTGATCGATACGAATACCAATGTAATCTGGACAACAACGATCACGAATACCAGCAAAGCACCCTTACAAAATCTCACCTTGAAAAAAGGGCCCAATTGGTCAGCTGGTCTGACGATCCCGACCTTTATGGAAGTGACACCAGAAGGAGAAACGACAAAATCAATCCCAGTAAATAGTACACTTTGGACAGATGGGGTTTCTTTACCAAATGCTGTTCCTATCGGTAAAAAAGTTTCAGTTGCTTTCACAACTCGCGCAACAGGGAGACCAAACACTGTTTTGAAAGCAGAAGTTGTAGTGTTTGGTGGTATTAAAGATCGTACAGTGGATAACTTCGTGAGAATTCGTCCAAATGATCAAGAAGTAGTTACACCAACGACCGAAGGCTTCATCAGTGTGCCAACCTTCGACTTCGGCCAAGTGGGCGTTGCAGGAACTAAGCAACAACACAGCTTGAAAAAAGCCGCGGATTACTACGGTAACGGTACCCGCAATCCGTATGTCCGAATCAAGAAAACGCAACCAAGTTGGAGCCTAACGGCGCAACTGTCGCAACCAAAATCAGCGACAGACAGCTTGCCTACAGCGACCCGCTTATTATTAGGGGCGGCGCCTGTCTCTAGCTTCACCAATTACAATCAACCAACCGAGTTGAAAAATGCGGTCGGTACCACGAGTGCCATTAGCTTAACAGCCAACAACACGGCGACGAGTATTATTGCCAACAAGCAATTCACAGGTAGTAATGTTTATCAGTTGGACTTCACCTTCAATAATGTCAAACTTGAAGTGCCAGCCAATCAAGGTGTTAAAGGGCAACAATACAAGGCCGCAGTTACATGGAACCTAGTTACAGGTCCTTAAAATAGTTAAGTTATCATGAGAAAAGCTCAAAATGTTAGTGGTTATCACTAACATTTTGAGCTTTTTGGTTTAAATATTAAGGAAAAAACAGTTGGAGTTCATCAAAAGAGCGTTTAAATCCTTGATTTTCGCTAAAATAACACTTGTTTTCAAAGGGAACAGAGGCGCTCAGCCTTGAAAGGATAGGAATCACTAAAAAACGGCACTCAATATGTCAAAATTTGAAATTTCAAGCGGTGTGTTCTTTGGTAAAATAAATAAAAAATGCTAGTTATCAGTATAGATAATAACAGGATACTGATTAAGAAAGGACTTTATAGAGACTATAGATTGAATTTTTACATAGAAAGAAGGAGCAAGATGAAGCGAGTAAATTGGAAAAGATGGCTAGTTGTTGGGTTAAGTTGTTCTTTGTTCATGGATTCAGTGGTTGGTGTGACTGTGTTAGCGGAAACGATTACTGGGGAGACGGAGCAAGGAGTAGCAACATCTCAGTCTAGTGACGAAGCGAGCCAGACGACACAAACAACCGAAGAGTCACAGGCAACGGTCGCTAGTGAAGCGAAAACAGTGCCGTCGCAGGAAACGGCAAGAATTGCTTCTCGAGCGATTGGTTATTCTTCTGTGGAAGGGCGCGAGATTCCCTTTTTCTTTGTGGAGGAAGACGGGACGTTGTTTGATCCCGACCGAATTACGATGGCGGTCAATCTTTCCACGTTTTCGTTTTATGAAGAGAAATTACAACGAACCCCCCTTGAGCCTACCACTGTGAATGGCGGAAAGTTACTGTCTATTCCAACGTCACCAGCTTTTAAATATGATACAAATAACCAGAATCCAAGTAATATTTATGGCGTTTCTGAAGTGTCGTTTACTATTCCTAAGGAGTATCAAAGCCTGGATATTCGACCAAGTACGTTTTATACAGGAGACACTACGCAATATCCAGTGCCAACGGTTTTTGCGAACGTTGGGGGCAAAGTGACGAACTATGTGGGCGCCAATGCGGAGACGGAATTAGAGTTAACCAATGAAAAAATGCCCAATAAGCTGACGTTTGGTCCTAAAAAGACGTTTAAATATACGGTAGCTACGGCACCAGGAGGCGTTACGTATGCACTGACCTATTTTTATGGAGATGTCGGCGGTCCAACTAGTTCGCACCAAAGACGAGGAACAGCGGGTCCTGTGTATTATTATTTAACCAAGCGGCGTGTCACGGAAAAATTTGAGAATCCCGTAGGCGGGGCGATTCCTGTGCCAGAAGGTTTTACGCAGGATAAGAAAACCATTGTGACGGGGGAGGATTTTACTTTTACCCAAGAAGGCACCTTGCCTGAGCGTTACACAGGCAGTGATGGGAAGACGTATTTATTTAAAGGTTGGTACAAAGGGAATGCGAAACCTAGCACGTTGGAAACCACCAAAACGCCTAGTTATGCGGTGACCTATGATGACAATGACGATTTGCATGTGGTCTATGAAGAAGCAGTGATGAAAACTTATACGTTGCCAGCGAGAGAAGCTTTGTTCGGCTATGTTGATGAGCAAGGAAACTTGATTAATCCCGCCAAGTTTAAGCTAAGTGCGACCATGGGTGAAAGTGACGGAGCCACAGGGGAAATGACGACTTTTCCCACAATTGATGGAATCGATATGCTAGCAAGTCAATTAAAGAAATTAGCCATCCCGCAAAAAGTCTACACACGCCCAGACGATGGGACAATCGTGACTTATGGCCCGCAAGAAGTGAGTGTTGAAATTCCTAAGTATTACCAGACGATTTCGATTAAACCAACTACTGCGTATACAGGGGATAAAACCAAGTATCCAGTACCAAATGAAGTGCGCCGTGGCATCGAAAACCCCGACAACATTGTTAGTAGTTTAGTGGGAACCACTGCGTATAACTTGACCAAAAAAAGTGCTACGCGCTATACTGCCCGCCGTTCTTACTGGACGTGGGACCCCACGAAGACACTTTACTCAATGAGTATCTATTCAGGAACTGCTGGGGGCAACTATAATTTATCGACCCCCGATGGCACCATTTATTATTACTTAGAAAATCGGCGGGTCACTGAACATTTTGTAGATGATGGTGGTGCAAAAATCACGCCACCAACTGGCTTTACACAAGGAAATCAGCTAGTGATGGACAGTGAAAACTATGTCTACACTGCCGCAAAAGCTTTACCGAAAATCTACCAAGCTGGTGAAAAAACCTATATCTTCCAAGGGTGGTTTAAAGGTAAAAGCAAGCCAGCAACATTAAAGACGACAACGACCCCAAGTTTTACACCAACTTTTAATGATGAGGACGACATGACCGCTGTGTACCAAGAAGCGATTCCCACCGCGGAACTAACGTTAACAGGTGCCGTTGACATAATCGAAAATGGCGCCACAATGGACTACTGGGAAGCACTACTGAAGAACACAGGCGAAGCGCCGTTAACCACCATTAAAATCAAGCCAACGGCAACTTGGGCGGCCGGCATCGGCGCACCCAACACGATATTTGTACAAGGAACGGGTCAAAACACCAAAGCTTTTCCTGTCACCAAAGAACAATGGACGACCGGTGCAGGAGTGTCCATCACGTTGGATCAGCCTTTACCAGCTGGCGGTCAATTAAAAATGAACTTATTAGGAACCGCCGTTACAGGAAATCCTGGTCAAGTTTTAACCGCTGATGTTGAAGTAACGGGCAACTTTGGCAGTTTAACTGCCAAAGATACGGTCCGTATTAAAGACTTAGATCAAGAAATTACGAGTCCTGACGGCGACGGCTTTATTAGTACGCCAACATTTGATTTTGGTAAACTAGCAATTTCAGGAAGTAAGCAACAATATGGTTTGAAGAAGGCCGCAGATTACTACGGCAATGGCACTCGCAACCCTTATTTACGCCTGAATACTAGCCAAGCCAATTGGAGTTTAACGGCCCAGCTGTCGCAACCAAAATCAGCCACAGACAGCCTGCCAACAACGACCCGCTTGTTGCTAGGAACGGCCGCTGCTGCCAGCTTTACCGATTACAACCAACCAACAGAAACCAGGACACCACTTGGCAAGACCAGCACCGTGACTTTAACCGCCGACAATGCCGCAACAGCGGTGGTCGCAAACCAACAGTTCACAGGCAGTGACGTTTACCAACTAGACTTCACGTTTGCTAACATCAAACTAGAAGTGCCAGCCAACCAAGGTATGGCTGGCCAACAATACCAAGCCGCGGTCACGTGGAATTTAGTGACTGGCCCCTAAAATAAAAATGCCCGAGCCTCTTATTTTTCTAAGGCTCGGGCATTTTTATTGATGGTCTTTTGATGGTCGTTGTGCTATAATAGCATTGAAAAGAGAGATATGCTGTAACATACCTCTCTAGTGTAGAGCCGTTTAAGACGGTGACTTTTTGGATTATTTAAAAATAACCGTACTTGGTCAAAGTAGACGGTTATTTTTTCTTGTCTTCTTTAACAACCTTTAGGATTCCGAAGATTAAAGTCGCGATAAAAGAACCGAAACTAATCATCAGAGCTAAAGCTTCTGCGATAGACAAAAGGCCTCTCCTTTCATAGATTTTAGTACTTACATTCATAAGCACCACCACCTTTCAGATTGGATAGCCACCGCCATAACTTCTCTACACTTTTATTATACCATTTAGAACTAAAAAATAATTAGTTTTCAATATATTTTTTTAGGAAATTGTGCTATAATAGCAATGAAAAGAGAGATATGCTTCAACATACCTCTCTGATGTAGAGCCGTTTAAGACGGTGACCTTTTTAGTTACAAAAAATAACCGTACTCAGTCAAAGTTGACGGTTATTTTTTATTGTCATTTTTAAGCTTTAAAAGATTTTCCTGTTCCCTAATTGTTAAGAATAGAGAAGAAAAGCTCAAAATGTTAGTTCTGATTACTAACATTTTGAGTTTTTTTCAATAAATATCAAGAAAAATCAGCGGAAATTAGAGAGAAAATGGTGAATTCCACTGATTTCCAGGCTGTTTTTTACCAAAAAACAGTGGCTCCTCCTTGGTATAAAAGGAATCATTGGAAATATCAAGTTGTCGTATCAAAATTTAAAATTTCAGTGGGGCCTTTTTTTGATAAAATGAAAATCATACAAAAAATCATACATAGGACAATAAAAATAACAATAAAAAGTTACATAAAAAAGGAGAATGGCATGAATCAAAAAAGAAACCGTTTATTTGCAATCGCTTTGTGTGGTTCTTTACTAATCAGTTCATTAAATGGCATCCCAGCAGTTGCTGAAACCATAAACGCACCAAATATCACTCAAGAAAAACCACAAGAAGAACCGCAAACTGATGCACCACCAGAAAGTTCAGAGAGCGGAGCACCTCTTCGAGGACTACCAGTGATTCCACCAATTACAACAACGGTGGCAGAAGCGCAACCAGAAGAACCGCCAGTGGCAGAAGTTTCTGAAAACGTTCAACTGGATCAGCCTGTTCCGCTTATGCCTGACTCACAGCAAGGGAGCAAACGAGAAAATCGGGCAGGTACTGTTGCTGTTCCCGCCAAAACGTATAAATTAGCGTTTATTGATGAAGCGGGTAATTATATTGATCCCGCTAAAGTCACGATTACTGGCGATGTAATGAAGGTTGAAGCGCAAGGTACTTCTGGCAAAGTTGGTGAGGTTGTCACAAGCAATGTCGGTAATCTTAAAGAAATGACGGTGCCGACAGTGATGTTGGCTGATGATGATAGTACGGGAAATACGGGGTATTCGGGGGTTCAGAATAGTCAGATTCGTTTACCTGATTACTATGATTTACCTCAAATATCCCCCACTAGTTATCATACAGGCACGACATTTCCAATCGCTCAATCTAAGAGAGTTAGCGTCCCAAACAATGAAGTAACAGAAATAGATGAGAGTGGTATACGCTTTAAGTTGGCTAGAACTATTCCGAAGCAATACGAGTTTACTACAACTGCTTGGAACAGTGATGTATCAAAGACTAAGTTTGCTTATGGCTTTAGTCTGGCCACGACAAGTGGTGTCAATGCTTATTATACGACGGATGACACGGTTTACTATTATGTACCCAACAGACGGGTTAATATTTATTATAGTACCATGGTACCAAGCGCTTTACCTGCCTATCCTACAGGGTATAATGCCAGTCTTTCAAAAACAGTGGTTGATTCAGACAATTTTCACTATAAAGCACCAAAGGCGTTTCCAGCAAGTTACTCTTCTGGGAATCGTCATTTCCAGTTTAAAGGCTGGTACAAAGGGTCAGCAAGACCAGCGGACCCGAAAGCCGTTAAGTTAGAAACCTCATTGACGCCAGAGTTCGATGTCACTTATGATAATGCCGACAATTTATATGTTTTTTATGATGAAGTCGATGAAATGACCACTACTATTCCAGAAGTTACCTATAAGTTTGGCTTTGTTGATGAAAAAGGGGCGCTTGTTGCGCCAACGAATGTAGACATTCAGGCGAACTTAACAACTGTCGAGGATAAGGTGGTCCAGAAGGTGGGGGCTATTACAGGCGCTAATGTAGGCAATTTAAAACAGTTAACCGTTCCTAGCCAAACACTAACCTATGTACCTAAAATTAAAGTTGCTTCTTCTGGGGTAACCGATTTTCGGTTGACTATTCCCAAGCGCTATAAAATTCCAACAGTCACACCTGGTTCATTCTACACTGGCTCAACGACCGCCTATCCTTTGGCGACAACGCTGTTAAGGCATATTAGTGGTCAGGCAGATGAACGGATAACAACGGATGGCACTCGCTATAGTTTATATAATTTACCGACGCCTCATAGCTATCGTATGTACAGAAGTAGTTGGCAACCTGACGTTACCAACACGGGATTTAGTGCAACTTTAAACATGGCGACGACCGAGATTTATCCAGCTTATTTCACGACCGATAACACGATGTACTATTTCTTAGAAAACCGCCGCGTCACTGAACACTATGTTAATGAAGCAGGTGCTGAGGTACCGATGCCTACAGGCTTCACGCAAGGGAATCAAACGGTGATTGACAGTGATACTTATCATTTTAAATTGGCAAAGGAATTGCCGTTTAGTTATTTTTTAAACAATAAAGCATACCGATTTAAAGGCTGGTATAAAGGCAAAACCAAACCTAAGGTATTGGAAACGAGTCGAACGCCTGAGTATGATACAACTTTCGATGATAACGATGATTTAACCGTTGTTTACGAAGAAATTAAATACGGCGGAAATGCGGTGACATTTGGTTTTGTTGGGGAAGATGGGCAATTGCTTCAGCCAACAGGGTTTCAGGTGACTACGGATATTGTTGAAACAATCGATGGGCTGAGTACGGTTTTAAGTAATGTTTCAGCTGTCGACAGTACAGGCAACGTTAAAACTTTGACGATCCCGCAAAAGGAATATGTATTGACTCCCCAGATGAATTTCTATGGAACAAAAAATTCATTGATTACGATTCCAAGACAATACCAAGAAATTTCTTTTACGAAACCTGCCAACTATCAAGGACTAGATTATCCAGTTGCAGGGCGTGTTGAGAATATGTTTAGTGGTAATCTGTATGATGAGGGGGCACAACCACCTTACTTTTCTGCTTCGAAAGTCAAAGCCAATCAATACAAAATAATTGAGTTTCATTGGAAAGAAGAGCCTACACAAAGTTTCTCTAGTTTGTACAAAGCTACGTTAATTCGAAGTAGCGTGGCACCAACAGGCGTAGAAATGTATCCTAATAAGCCAATCTATTACTATGCGACCAATCGCCGAGTGACTGAAAACTTTGTAGATAAATCTGGCGCAAAAATCACGCCACCTCAAGGATTTACGCAAGGGAATCAAGTCACAGTCACCAGTGATCCTTTTACTTATACTGCTTCAAAAGCTTTACCAAGCGTTTATGCGGCTGGGGCAAAAACCTATAAGTTTGTTGGTTGGTATAAAGGAACCACCAAGCCAACGACCTTAAAAACAACGGCTACTCCTAATTATTTGGTGGATTTTGATGATAATGACGATATGACGGCGGTCTATGAAGAAGAAACGCCGACTGCTGCTTTAACTTTGACCAGCACCAACCGTGTCGTGAATAATGACGATAGTGTAGATTGGGTGGCAACACTGAAAAATACTAGCCTGGCACCACTTAAAACGCTGACAGTGAAACCAGCGACTACTTGGCCTGCAGGAATTGGTACGCCGACGTCACTTTCTGTCCAATTGGACGGACAAGCACCGAAAATTTATCCAGTAACGGCGACTACTTGGTCTGAAGGAATCAGCTTAACAGGTCTTGAAATACCGGCAGGTCAAACAGCCAACGTGACGCTTGTTGGCACCAAAATTTCAGGAACATCAGACCAACGCTTGACGGCAACCCTTGATGTTACAGGAAATTTTGCGACAGTGAGCGCCGCGGATGCGGTACGTCTGACAGATACAACCCAAGGAACAATTACACCAACAGAAGGCTTTATCAGCGTGCCAACCTTTGATTTTGGAAAAATGAATATTGCTAGTAAAACGCAACAATCAGGCTTGAAAAAAGCGGCCGATTACTACGAAAATGGTACACGCAATCCTTACTTGCGAATTAAGAAAAATCAACCGAATTGGCAGATGACAGCGCAACTATCTCAACCGAAAGCAACCACAGATAGTCTGCCAACAGCGACTCGTTTATTGTTAGGTCCAGCGAATGTTTCAAGTTTTACAAATTATAACGAAGCAACCGAACAAATCAAAGCAGTTGGTAAGACTAGTTCTTTGAGCTTAACGGCGAATAATGTGGCAACCAGTGTTGTCGCAAACCAACAGTTCACAGGTAGTGACGTCTACCAACTGGATTTTACGTTTGAGAACATTAAATTAGAAGTACCAGCCAACCAAGGAACCAAAGGACAACAGTACAATGCTGCGGTCACTTGGAATTTGGTGACTGGTCCCTAAAATAAAAATGCCCGAGCCTTGAAATAGGAGGCTCAGGCATTTTTTATTGATGGTCTTTTTAGGGTTGTTGTGCTATAATGATAAAGAAAAGAGAGATATGCTTCCAACATATCTCTCTGATGTAGAGCCGTTTAAGACGGTGACCAATTTTATTATTTAAAAATAACCGTGCTTGGTCAAAGTAGACGGTTATTTTTTCTTGTCATTTTTAAGCAATTTCACAATCAGCGCAATCAAAGCAATGGTAAACATACCAAACCCAAGAATTGTCTGAATTGTTTCATATGCTGACAAAAGGCCTCTCCTTTCTGTGAATTTCGGAAATACGTGCATACGCATCACCTCTCTTTCAGATTGGATAGCCACCGCCATAACTTCTCTACACATACATTATACCATGTGGGGCTAAAAAATAATTAGTTTTCAATATATTTTTTTAGGTAAGTGTGCTATAATAGCAATGAAAAGAGAGGTATGCGCCAACATACCTCTCTAGTGTAGAGCGGTTTAAGACGGTGACCTTTTGGATTATTTAAAAATAACCGTACTTGGTCAAAGTAGACGGTTATTTTTTCTTGTCTTCTTTAACAGCTTTTAGGATTCCGAAGATTAACGTTGCGATTCTTGTTGCAAAGCGCATGTTCCTGTGCGCTTGCCGCCGCCATAACTTCTCTACGCTTAGAGTATACTATGTAAAACAAAAAATAATTAGTTTCCAATATATTTTTTAGGCAATTGTACTATAATGGTAATGAAAAGAGAGCTATGCGCTAACATACCTCTCTGATGTAGAGCCGTTACTAACGGTGACAAAAATTAATATTTTTGAAATGACCGTCTAACTAGGCAAAGTTAAGCAGCGCCCCTTTCATTAAGGGGCGCTGCTTTTTAGTCGTTATTGCGATTGTTCAGTGTCTTTTGTAGAGAGGTTCATTTGTTCTTTGATGGCATTTTCGACACGTTGGCGTTCACTCTCTTCCACAAGTTGATAAGAAATACCTTCAATCCCTGTCACGCCATCGCCAGTGTAATCGTAGCCTTTTAATTGATCGGTTTCAATCGTTTTTAGTGCGGGGGTGTATTTTTTTAGCATTGCCATCATTTGGTCAAAGGATAAGTCGGTTTCGCCATGTTCGCCGATTACGTCCAGAATTTCTTGATATTTTAGCAAGCTGTTAAAAGAAAGTAGCTTGTTGGTTAATTCGATTAAAACTTCTCGTTGGCGGCGTTGACGACCATAGTCGCCTTCGGGGTCTTCGTAACGCATGCGCGCGTATTGTAAAGCTTCCCAGCCACCTAAATGCTGTTTGCCTTTCGGATAATGAATCCCTTCAGCGTCAAAAGCAAAGGCATTGTCAACAGTGACGCCGCCCACCGCATCGCCAAGGTCCTTCATAGCATCCATATCAATTGAAAAGTAATGATTGATTGGGATGTGCAAGACATTTTCAACCGTTTTAATTTGCATATCGGCACCACCGAAAACGTGGGCCGCATTGATTTTATTGTATTCGCCATTGGTGCCAGCCATTTCCACATAGTAGTCACGCGGGATGCTAGTGATGGTAGTTTTTTGTAATTGATTATTCACTGTAACCACCATTAAGGCGTTGGAGCGGTAATCGGTTTTGCGTTTTGAGTCATTCGCAATCCCCATAATTAAGAAACTAACCGGTTCCCCTTTGGCTAAATCGGGACTCTTCGTGGAAGATTTTCTTGGTTTATACATGGTGTTCGCCGTTTTTTGCAAATTGCGATACATGCTGACGCCGTAAGCCGAAACAGAAAGTGTGCCTAAAAATAAAAGGGTTAAACTGAAGACCACGAATAAACTTTTTCTTTTACGAGAATGGCGGCGCCGGCGTTGTGTCGGTACTTCTGCTTCCTCTGGTTCAGGTGTCGGCAAATAACGTTGAACAATTTGAAATGAAAAGTTGATCCAGCTATAACTTAGGAGCATACCAGCGATGACATCACTAGGATAATGAACGCGTAAGATTAAGCGACCTAACACAATCAAAACTAAATAAGTGAGTAAGAAAATTTTGATGCCTTTGGTTTTTTCGACATGAAGATAGGCCAAAACGATCAAAATCGTACAGACTAGCGCCATTGCTAATAATGAATGTCCGCTGGGAAAGCTAGCAGAGCTCCGGTCAGCTAAAGCGCCTAGGTTTGGTCGAGCCCGACCCACCACATGTTTAAAAACGCTCCCTAAAAAGCCGACAGCTAATAGGTTACTGACAGCCCAAAAGGCTAGGATTTTTTCTTTTTTGCGTAAAAGGTATACCATCAATAATAAGAAGAATAGCAGCATTGGTCCAATCGTGGCTGTTTTTGCTAACAGATTGACTGCTGTTAAAAGTGGGGCATTTAATTGCCATTTGATGTGATAGATAGCTTCGTCCATTTGTTGAAACCAATTTGGACTAGCCGCCACTAACAAAGTGAGGAAAGTAAAACCAAGCGTTGTTAGGGCATAAAGTGGAAATTTTTTATTCGATGTTTGCATGAGAATCCCTTTCTTTTTCCCTTGAAAGAGTAGACTAAGCCAGCATCGATCGTAAATAAGCGCTTGTGACTAAACAGGACACAGCAAGCCAATCGGTTCTCATCGTCTGAGCTTTAGCACTATCCAACGTAAAGATTTCTCTTAGCTATTTTTAGAAGAGCCTTAATTCGACCATTCCTGTTTTACACATTGGTGTCTTTCGACATTTCTGCGCAATAGCCTATGTTTGGATAGGAGCCTCACCTAACAAGGTTATTTTATCTAACGCTAGAAGTATAGAATTTATGCAGCGGTTCTCACAATGAAGTTTAAGAAAATTTATTGTTTTTTAAATAAATTTAAAGGTGTGGGGGAAAAGCGTTATTTCGGGAAATTTATTTTAAAAACGGAAAAACGTTTTACAGCATCAGTCTTTAACGATATAATAAAAGAATAGATGAAAAAACGAGGAGGTGAACAGCATGCTAGTTAATTTTACAGTCAAAAATCTTCTATCTTTTAAAGAGGAACAAACACTTTCCCTACAAACAGGTGCGTATTTACGAAAGTATGTCAATAATCGTTTCGAAGTGAAACCTAAAAATTACCCAGAAAAACTAAGGTTACTGAAGAGTGCCATTGTTTTTGGGGGAAATGGTTCAGGAAAATCAAATTTAGTGAGTGGGTTAAATGCATTAAAAACATTAGTTTTAAGAGAACAAGCTTCGATTAATGATGCTTTATTATATGAACCTTTTGCGTTAGACCCTCTCACTAAACAGAGCCCATCTGTTATGACCATTGAATTTATTAATGACAGTGTCTTGTATCGCTATTCGTTAGCTAACACAGCGCGCGAAGTAGTTAAGGAATCTTTAGAGATTTATGACAAAACGCAGGATGATTTTGTTTATTATTTTAAGAGAGACGGTGCGGAATCTTCCGTTTTTCCAGAAAAATATCAAGAATACCAAACACAAATTAAGTCTAATTCGTTAGTTATCCATACGTTGGAATCAAAAAATGATCAGCACGCTACGAATGTCGTTCGTTGGTTTGCCAATCAGTTAGTTATTTTTGATGGGTCTTTATGGAATATTGAACGGCTGAGCAATGAAAAAGACAAAGAGAAAGTCTTGAACTTTTTGAAACTTGCGGATATGAACATGGTTGATCTGGTTCCTGTGAAAGACAAAGAGGAAGATTACTCGAAACAAGAAAAATTAGCCGCTGTTTTAGAACGAATTATCCAAGAAAAAGACCCGACCATTGAAATCGGTCGAGTCAAGAAAAGTCTGTATTCGCTGTACTCTGTTTATAACCAATATGACGAAATGAATCAAGTGGTCGGACAAGAACGTATTCATTATGATTTGGAATCTTCTGGGACGAAAAAATTAATTGGCTTAGCGCTAAATATTTTATTTAATCCAGAAGAAAAAGTTTTTGTTTTTGATGAATTTGATGATGCATTTCATCAAGAGTTGTCAGGAACATTGTTAGAAGCGTTCAATGCCATAGAGACGAATACACAATTTATCTTGACCTCCCATGAACTTCATTTGATGGATAATCAATTGAGAAAGGATCAAATTTACTTCACAGATAAGAATTATCGTGGCGCCAGCGAATTATACGCTTTGTATGACTTTGAAGCAGACCCAAAAAAAGGTCGCGGAGATATCACATATTATCGCCGTTATTTAAATGGTCTGTTCGGTGGTGTTCCTCATATTGATCGAAGTGAAATCGTTCAGGCAGTGAAGGTAAAGGAGTAGAAGTTGGTATGCCAAAAATAAAAAGGGTAAAAAAAGGAAAGAAATTAAAACCAAATGTCATGATTTTTTGCGAAGGAGAAACAGAAGAAGCTTACCTTAGATTGATTAAACGAAAATATTCTGCAGTCAATATTAAAAGTAAACTCAAAGTAAAAACATGTAGACGTCAAGGAGAGGCGTTGGTCGAATACGCCGTTTCCTGTATTCGGAGTATGGGAAAAGCGGAGCGAGACAATTATGATTTGTTTTATGTTATGTATGACAAGGACGAACAAACCACAGAATCGATTGAAAACGCGGTAAGATGTGCGCAACGACATCGTCCTGAAATCAAGACAATTTTTTCAAATGAATGCTTTGAACTCTGGTTATTACTTCACTTTGAGGAAGTCAATCGATACATGACTAGAGAAAATTTATATGGGAGATTAGAGAAAGTTCTGCATTTAAAAGACAGTTATCGAAATTTTAAAGGCGCAGAAGTATGTAAGTATCTTGAAGAAAAAGTAGCTATTGCTTTTCAGAATACGAATAAAAACTGGTTGTCTCCTTTAGAAGAAATGAAAATCAATGAAAATCCCTATACGAATTTCCCAAAAGAATTGTGCGAAATGTTAGCACAAAAAGAAGTTGATTTTTAAAGAGCAAGAAAGCATCTGTTTAAATTTAGACAGATGCTTTCTTGCTCTTTTTCTAAACTTCCCCACTTATCCTCGACGCCATTCACCAATCTGGTCCAAACTAATTTCCCCAGAAGACAACGTTTTGGCCGTGCCATCAGGCAACTGGACAATCAATTCTCCATTTCCATTAATGGTTGTCGCAACGCCGCGGAAGTCTTGCCCGTTTTGGGTAAAAGCGACGTCTTTGCCAATCACAAAGGAGCGTTGTCGGTATTCTTCTAAAAAGTCTTTCGTTGAACGTTCGTCTAAAATTTGATAAAAATGATTCCAAATGTTGGCGACTAATTCATTTCGCGTCGCTGTCGGTTCACCATCTGGGAAAAGAGAAGTCACTTTCTGCCGAATGTCCTCAGGAAATTCGGTTTCTGTAATTGAAAAATTAATCCCCATGCCGATGATAACATTAGAAATCTGCCCTGTTTCCACATTGCTCATGGCTTCCGACAAAATCCCGCAAACTTTTTTGCCGTTTAAATAAAGATCATTGACCCATTTAATTTCTGTGTGAACGCCTGCCAGAGCATCCATTGCTCGAGCGACCGCTACGGCCATAATCACAGTATATTGGGCGATTTCTTCAAAATTTTGGTTCGGTTGAAGCACCATGCTCATGTAAATCCCTTTACCTGGCGTAGCGAAAAACGGTCGGCCGAACCTGCCCCGCGGCATTTCTTGCATGTCAGCAACAATCAATGTATTGTCGGGCGTCTGGTCTAAAATCGCCCGCTTAGCATCGGTCATGGTAGATTCAGATGTTTCTAGGACGGTAATTGTTAAAGGCGGTGTTTGTGGCCATAATGCCAACTGAATGCCTTCTGCAGAAAGGACATCTGATTTCTCAAGGCGATACCCCTTATTTTGCACGCTAGTAATTTGATAGCCATCTTTTTTCAATTCATTAATTGCTTTCCAAATAGCTGTGCGAGATAAGGACAGACGTTGTGCCATCTCTTCGCCCGAAAGGAATGCGGGCGTTTGTTTCATCAATAAAGTTAGGACTTGGCTTTTTGTCGACATATTTTTTCCTCCGATTCGTTATGCTTATTGTAGCGGAAAGGAAAAGGCTTGGTCAACTAGTGAAAAAATCCATCTTAGGATGGAGGAAAATGAAGCAGGCGTTTGCTATACTTGTTTTATTGAGAAGGAGTGAGGGGAATGGAAAAGCAACAATATGTTTGTGAGAAATGTGGCAACATGCACTATGTGTCGGACCAATTTCAAGCAACAGGTGGGAACTTTGCGAAAATTTTTGATGTTCAAAATAAAAAATTTATTACAATTAGCTGTACCCAATGCGGCTACACCGAACTTTACCGCAGCCAAACAAGCGGCGGCATGAATGTCCTAGACTTTTTATTAGGTGGCGGTTAGTCAAAAACGAATGCATCTTTGCATTCGTTTTTTTGTGTGAATAGAAGATAGGGGAAAAGGAGGTCGGGCCAGAAGCGTTTAACTCCGAGAACCAAGTAGGTACGATGATTTCATCTGTTCATGCTTCACAGTGAAACATCGCAACTCTTAGAGCTGTAGCTCTTTTGAAGGCTGTACTGTGACGAGACGCATGTCGAGAAAACACCTTAGAAGTTGTTGAGATCGGAGCAACGCGTAGTGTTGCTTCTGTTCCCGCCGTTTATCAGTTTTTGAGCGTGGAGCAAAAATCCAAAGTGATTTTTGTCCCACACGCATTATATAGTAAACTCAGTCACATTAAGTGTGATTTAAAATTCTTTCTATCATTGCAAAGGCATAGTATAATGAAGCGAAGGGAGTGATTTCATGCTAACAACTAAATCAAGAAGACAAGGAAACTCGGTCGTTTTAACTTTACCCACTGATAATGGTAAAAAACCAAAAGTCGACCAAGAATATATTGTGATGTATTCTGACGACGGTACAATTACATTAGTCCCTAAAATTCAGGATCCATTTAGTGAAGGTCCAGAAGGTGAGTATTATGAAAAAGATGAGTGGCATGATCTTGCACCTGAGGGGAGAGAACTTTTTTAATGAACGTTGAAAAGAAGTACATTCCCAAAAAAGGAGATATTGTATGGATTGATTTTGATCCTGCTGCAGGTAAAGAAATTCAGAAGAGACGCCCTGGTTTAGTCGTGTCAAGATATGAATTTAATCGGAAAACCATGTTTGCTGTGATTTGCCCGATTACTTCCACCATTAAAAATATTCCCACTCGATATACGTTGCCCGATGACATAGAAACCCATGGACAAGTAGTGATCTCACAACTGAAATCTTTGGACTTCACTGAAAGAAAATTAAGTCAAATTGAGCATTTGCCATTAAAAGATATGGCGAAAATTGACCAAATAATTGAATATATTTTCTAGTTGTTGAAAAAATGCGTAATTATTTATTACGCATTTTTTCATTAAAACCCTTTACAAAAAAACTCCTTTTTATGAAAAAGAAAACCTTAAAGAAACCCTTGACTTTTCTAGACAAAGGTAGTAGAATCTATAGAGCAAAAACTATCTGAAAGTGACGAAGCAGGAGCGAAATATTGTCCGTTCCGGTTTTTTATAGGAAAACAAAAGTAGAAACGCCAGAAAATTTTTCGGAAGCATGTTCTATTTTTGGTTTTTTTTTGCTTAAAAACTGCAAAAAATGCTTTTTGTTATATATATTTAATATATGTAATGTAAATGTAATTTTTCGGATCGGTGTTTTGATAGACTTATAACTAGAGGGGTGAAGAGCTTGGCTGGACACGTAGTAAAATACGGAAAGCATCGCGAACGTAGAAGTTTCGCACGTATCAGTGAAGTATTGGAATTACCAAATTTAATTGAAATCCAAACAGACTCTTATCAATGGTTTTTAGATGAGGGACTTCGTGAAATGTTTGAAGACATTTTACCAATTGATGATTTCCAAGGAAACTTATCCTTAGAATTTGTTGACTATGAATTAAAAGAACCAAAGTACACAGTAGAAGAAGCCCGCGCACATGATGCCAACTATTCTGCGCCATTACATGTAACATTACGTTTAACCAACCGTGAAACAGGTGAAATTAAATCCCAAGAAGTCTTCTTCGGCGATTTCCCATTAATGACAGAAATGGGTACCTTCATCATCAACGGGGCAGAACGTGTTATCGTTTCCCAATTAGTTCGTTCTCCAGGTGTTTATTTCCATGGAAAAGTGGACAAAAACGGCAAAGAAGGTTTTGGCTCAACAGTCATTCCTAACCGTGGTGCATGGTTAGAAATGGAAACAGATGCGAAAGACATTTCTTATGTTCGGATTGACCGCACACGTAAAATTCCTTTAACTGTGTTAGTTCGTGCTTTAGGTTTCGGTTCAGATGATACCATCTTCGAAATTTTCGGCGACAGCGAAAGCTTACGCAACACAATCGAAAAAGATTTACACAAAAACGCAAGTGATTCTCGTACAGAAGAAGGCTTGAAAGACATTTATGAACGTCTTCGCCCAGGCGAACCAAAAACAGCAGATAGCTCACGTAGCTTGTTAACTGCACGTTTCTTTGATCCAAAACGTTATGATTTGGCAAACGTTGGTCGCTACAAAGTTAACAAAAAATTAGACTTAAAAACACGTCTATTAAACTTAACCTTAGCTGAAACGCTAGTTGATCCAGAAACTGGTGAAATCATTGTCGAAAAAGGCACGGTTTTAACACACCAAATCATGGAAACATTAGGCGAATACATTGACAACGGCTTAAACAGCGTAACTTACTATCCAAGTGAAGATGCGGTAGTAACTGAACCAATGACAATCCAAGTGATTCAAGTTCTTTCACCAAAAGATCCTGAACGTATCGTAAATGTGATTGGTAACGGCTATCCAGACGACAGCGTAAAAACAGTTCGTCCAGCAGATATCGTTGCTTCAATGAGCTACTTCTTCAACTTAATGGAAGATATCGGTAATGTCGATGACATCGACCACTTAGGTAATCGTCGTATCCGTTCAGTAGGCGAATTATTACAAAACCAATTCCGTATTGGTTTAGCCCGTATGGAACGTGTGGTTCGTGAAAGAATGTCTATTCAAGACACAGAAACATTGACACCACAACAATTAATTAACATCCGTCCAGTGGTAGCAAGTATCAAAGAATTCTTTGGTTCTTCACAGTTATCACAGTTCATGGACCAAACAAACCCATTAGGTGAGTTAACCCATAAACGTCGTCTATCAGCCTTAGGGCCTGGTGGTTTGACTCGTGACCGTGCCGGTTATGAAGTTCGTGACGTTCACTACTCTCACTATGGTCGTATGTGTCCAATTGAAACGCCTGAGGGACCAAATATCGGGTTGATCAATAGCTTATCTAGTTATGCGAAAGTGAATAAATTTGGTTTCATCGAAACGCCTTATCGCCGTGTTGATCGTGCGACAGGCCGTGTTACTGATCAAGTAGATTACTTAACAGCAGACATCGAAGACCATTATATCGTAGCGCAAGCGAACTCACTTTTAAATGAAGATGGCACATTTGCCAATGATGTTGTTATGGCGCGTCTACAAAGTGAAAACTTAGAAGTTGCCGTAGACAAAGTTGACTACATGGACGTTTCACCAAAACAAGTAGTCGCAGTCGCAACAGCATGTATTCCTTTCTTAGAAAACGATGACTCCAACCGTGCCTTGATGGGTGCCAACATGCAGCGTCAAGCGGTGCCGTTAATTCAACCACGCTCTCCGTGGGTAGGTACAGGTATGGAATATAAATCAGCCCATGACTCAGGTGCTGCTTTACTATGTAAACATGACGGTGTCGTAGAATTCGTCGATGCAAAAGAAATTCGCGTTCGTCGCGACAATGGCGCATTAGACAAATATATGGTTACAAAATTCCGTCGTTCTAACTCAGGAACAAGCTACAACCAACGCCCAATTGTTCACTTAGGTGAAAAAGTTGAAAAAGGCGATACTTTAGCGGATGGACCTTCTATGGAAGAAGGCGAAATGGCTTTAGGGCAAAACGTCTTAGTTGCCTTCATGACATGGGAAGGTTACAACTACGAGGATGCCATTATCATGAGCCGTCGTTTAGTTAAAGACGATGTCTACACTTCTGTGCATATTGAAGAATATGAATCAGAAGCACGTGATACAAAATTAGGACCTGAAGAAATTACCCGTGAAATTCCAAACGTTGGGGAAGACGCGTTGAAAGACTTAGACGAAATGGGGATTATCCGCATTGGTGCTGAAGTTCAAGATGGCGACTTACTAGTTGGGAAAGTCACACCTAAAGGGGTCACAGAATTATCTGCAGAAGAACGTTTATTACACGCAATCTTCGGGGAAAAAGCCCGCGAAGTTCGTGATACGTCTCTCCGTGTACCTCACGGTGGCGGCGGTATCGTTCATGATGTGAAAATCTTTACTCGTGAAGCTGGCGATGAATTATCACCAGGTGTCAACATGTTAGTTCGTGTCTATATCGTTCAAAAACGTAAAATTCACGAAGGAGATAAAATGGCGGGACGTCACGGAAATAAAGGGGTTGTTTCCCGTATTATGCCGGAAGAAGATATGCCATTCTTACCTGACGGAACACCTGTTGATATCATGTTGAACCCATTAGGGGTACCTTCTCGTATGAATATCGGACAAGTACTTGAATTACACTTAGGTATGGCTGCTCGCCAATTAGGTATTCACGTTGCAACACCTGTTTTCGATGGGGCAACCGATGAAGACGTTTGGGAAACTGTTCGTGAAGCTGGTATGGCTAGCGATGCTAAAACAGTTCTTTACGATGGACGTACAGGTGAACCATTTGATAACCGTATTTCCGTTGGTGTCATGTATATGATTAAATTAGCCCACATGGTTGATGACAAATTGCATGCTCGTTCAATCGGACCTTACTCTCTTGTTACGCAACAACCGTTGGGTGGTAAAGCTCAATTCGGTGGACAACGTTTCGGGGAAATGGAAGTTTGGGCACTGGAAGCTTACGGTGCTGCTTACACATTACAAGAAATCTTAACTTACAAATCTGATGACGTTGTCGGACGTGTGAAAACATACGAAGCCATCGTTAAAGGTGAACCAATTCCAAAACCAGGTGTGCCTGAATCATTCCGAGTATTAGTGAAAGAATTACAATCACTTGGTTTAGACATGCGTGTCTTGGACATTGAGGAAGCTGAGATTGAGTTACGCGATATGGACGATGACGATGATGATTTAATCACCGTTGACGCACTAACCAAATTTGCGGAACAACAATCAGCGAAACAGCTGGAAAAAGAAGCAGAATCAGTCGTGAAAGAAGAAGCACAAGACGTTGTTCAAGAAATTGAAACAGCCGAAGACAGAGACTAATTTGTCGCTACCACTCTGATGAGTTGATTCAACTGCGACTTTGTTGCAACTGCGCAAGCCATTACTTGTTCCAAGTGTCGTCAGACCTTCTTTCAAGTGATGCTTGCCATTTGCTAACAAGTTGCTGACTCAGCTTCTCTAAATAAGGAAATGGAGGGAATTCCTTTTGATCGATGTAAATAAATTCGAAAGTATGCAAATAGGGCTTGCTTCACCAGAAAAGATCAGAAGCTGGTCTTATGGGGAAGTTAAAAAACCCGAAACAATTAACTACCGTACATTAAAACCCGAACGTGAAGGGTTATTCTGTGAACGCATTTTTGGTCCAACCAAAGACTGGGAATGTGCTTGTGGTAAATATAAACGTATCCGTTATAAAGGTATTGTCTGTGACCGTTGTGGCGTTGAAGTCACTCGTTCAAAAGTACGTCGTGAACGTATGGGACATATTGAATTAGCCGCACCAGTTTCACATATCTGGTACTTTAAAGGAATTCCATCTCGGATGGGTCTTGTTTTAGACATGAGCCCTCGTGCATTGGAAGAAGTCATTTATTTTGCTTCATACGTTGTCATCGAACCAGGTGACACAACATTAGAGAAAAAACAATTGTTAACGGAACGCGAATATCGTGAAAAACGTGAACAATATGGCCAAGCCTTCAAAGCTGCTATGGGTGCCGAAGCCGTGAAACAATTATTAGATAACGTCGATTTAGATGGCGAAGTTGCGCAATTAAAAGAAGAATTGAAAACAGCTTCTGGTCAAAAACGGACACGTGCCATCCGTCGTTTAGACATCTTAGAAGCCTTCCGTGCTTCTGGTAACCAACCAAGCTGGATGGTAATGGATGTTATCCCAGTTATTCCACCAGATTTACGTCCGATGGTTCAATTGGAAGGTGGTCGTTTTGCAACAAGTGACTTAAACGACTTATACCGCCGTGTTATCAACCGTAACAACCGTCTAAAACGTTTATTAGACTTAAATGCGCCAAGCATCATTGTTCAAAACGAAAAACGGATGTTACAAGAAGCGGTCGATGCTTTAATCGATAATGGTCGTCGTGGCCGTCCAGTTACTGGACCAGGTAACCGTCCATTGAAATCTCTTTCTCACATGTTGAAAGGGAAACAAGGTCGTTTCCGTCAAAACTTACTAGGTAAACGTGTTGACTATTCTGGTCGTTCCGTAATCGTCGTTGGTCCGTTCTTAAAAATGTACCAATGTGGTTTACCAAAAGAAATGGCGATTGAATTATTCAAGCCATTTGTAATGCGTGAATTAGTACAACGTGAAATTGCGACAAACATTAAAAATGCGAAACGTAAAATCGAACGTGGCGAAGATGAAGTTTGGGATATCTTAGAAGAAGTTATCCAAGAACACCCAGTTTTACTTAACCGGGCACCTACGTTGCATAGATTAGGGATCCAAGCTTTCGAACCTGTTCTTGTTGAAGGTCGTGCGATTCGTCTTCACCCATTAGTATGTGAAGCCTACAATGCCGATTTCGATGGAGACCAAATGGCGGTTCACGTGCCTCTAAATGAAGAAGCACAAGCAGAAGCTCGTATGTTAATGCTTGCTGCCCAAAATATCTTGAACCCGAAAGATGGTAAGCCAGTTGTTACACCATCTCAAGATATGGTTTTAGGTAACTACTACCTAACAATGGAAGAAGAAGGCCGTGAAGGGGAAGGCATGATCTTCCGCGACATGAACGAAGCTGTTTTAGCATGGCAAAATGGCTACGTGCATTTACACTCACGTATTGGGGTTCAAACAACACTTTTAGGTGACAAACCATTTACTGATTGGCAAAAAGAACGAATCTTAATCACCACAGTTGGTAAGATCATCTTTAACGAAATCATGCCTGTTGAGTTCCCTTACTTGAACGAACCAACAGACTATAACTTAACTGTTCAAACACCAGATAAATACTTCGTAGAAGCTGGTACAGACATTCCTGCACACATTAAAGAGCAAGAATTAGTTTTACCATTCAAGAAGAAAAATCTTGGAAATATCATTGCTGAAGTCTTCAAGAGATTCCACATTACGGAAACCTCTAAAATGCTTGACCGCATGAAAGACTTAGGTTACAAACACTCAACTTATGCTGGGATGACGGTAGGGATTGCCGATATCATGGTTCTTCATGAAAAACAAGCAATCATTGACGCTGCCCACAAACAAGTTGAAACAATTACTAAACAATTCCGTCGTGGTTTAATTACTGATGACGAACGTTATGAACGTGTAATCGGCGTTTGGAACGGTGCCAAAGATGAAATCCAACAAAAACTGATCGAAAGTATGGAAGCTCGTAACCCAATCTTCATGATGTCTGACTCTGGAGCCCGTGGTAACATCTCCAACTTTACACAGTTAGCTGGTATGCGTGGTTTGATGGCCGCTCCGAATGGACGAATCATGGAATTACCAATCATCTCAAACTTCCGTGAAGGACTTTCTGTCTTAGAAATGTTTATCTCAACTCACGGGGCTCGTAAAGGGATGACCGATACGGCCTTGAAGACAGCCGATTCAGGTTACTTAACACGTCGTTTAGTTGACGTTGCCCAAGACGTAATCATTCGTGAAGACGACTGTGGCACTGACCGTGGTCTTGAAATCGAAGCCATTCGTGAAGGTAACGAAATTATCGAACCATTAGACGAACGTCTATTAGGTCGTTATACACGTAAATCAGTTGTTCATCCAGAAACTGGTGCAATCATCATTGGTGCGGATCAATTAATCACTGAAGATCTTGCCAGAGAAATCGTGGACGCTGGTATTGAAAAAGTAACCATCCGTTCTGTCTTTACATGTAACACAAAACATGGTGTATGTAAGCACTGTTACGGACGTAACTTGGCAACTGGTTCTGACGTTGAAGTCGGAGAAGCAGTTGGTACAATCGCCGCTCAATCAATCGGGGAACCTGGTACACAGTTAACCATGCGTACGTTCCATACCGGTGGGGTTGCCGGTGACGATATCACTCAAGGTTTACCTCGTATCCAAGAAATCTTTGAAGCACGTAATCCGAAAGGGCAAGCAGTGATTACAGAAGTAACCGGTGAAGTTATCGATATTTCTGAAGATCCTGCCACACGTCAAAAAGAAGTAACCATCAAAGGAAAAACAGATACACGTACCTATACCGTCCCTTACACTGCACGTATGAAAGTTGCTGAAGGCGACATCATCCACCGTGGTGCACCGTTGACAGAAGGTTCAATTGATCCAAAACAATTATTACAAGTTCGTGATGTTTTATCTGTTGAAAACTACCTATTACGTGAAGTACAACGTGTTTACCGTATGCAAGGGGTAGAAATCGGCGACAAACATATCGAAGTAATGGTTCGTCAAATGTTACGTAAAATCCGCGTAATGGATCCAGGTGACACTGAAATCCTTCCAGGAACATTAATGGACATCGCAGAATTTAAAGACCGTAACTACGACACATTAGTTGCTGGTGGCGTCCCTGCTACTAGTCGTCCAGTCTTACTTGGTATTACCAAAGCGTCATTGGAAACAAACAGCTTCTTATCTGCTGCATCCTTCCAAGAAACAACACGCGTGTTAACAGATGCTGCTATCCGTGGCAAAAAAGATCCATTACTTGGATTGAAAGAAAATGTTATCATTGGTAAAATCATCCCAGCTGGTACTGGTATGGCTCGTTACCGTAACATGGAACCAAAAGAAGTTGGCGTAGCTAGCGAAAACGTTTATAGTATTTCAGACATTGAAGCACAAATGGCTGCTGAAGATGCGATGAAAAACATCAATAAATAAACCCTAAAAAGCCGTAAGGAGCATGCTCCTTGCGGCTTTTTTATTTGCTATAACCAACTGATTGTGAGTAAGCCCAAACTTAAAAAGGGGACAAAGGGAAGTTTCTGTTCAACTGGATACCCCAAAAATTTACAACTGTAGCCATAGATTAGGCCATAACTACTGGCAAAAAATAGTAGCATCAGCAACTGAGGTACCTGTAAAAAACAGCCCCACAAACCCAGTAACAAAAGATCCCCTCGCCCCATGGCTTCCGGAAAATAATGTAAGACGGCTCGGAAAAAACAAAAACAAAAAAGACCAGTCAGTAAGTAAAACGAATGCTGACCCGCCACTTTCAGTAAGCAAAGCACAAAAAAACTAGGATAAAGAATCTTCGGTTCAACCACTAAATACCAGTAATCAATCAAGGATAATGTGAAAGCACTCGTCAGCCACCACCAGAGAATCAAAGCATCAATCGTCAGGCCAGCTGAAAAACAGCTTGCGGTTAACCCGCCCATGACAAGTTCTGCTAAAAGATAACTCTTAGCCACTGGCTGTTGACACTTTCGACAACGAAAGCGCTGCAGCAAAATCGAAACAACTGGAATTAATTCATAGAGTTGTAGAGGCTGGTGGCAACCTTGACAGTGGGAAGGGGGCCACCACAGAGAACGCCCTACTGGTAAGCGCTCCGCCACTAAGCATAAAAAAGAACCGAAACAAGCACCAATCAAAAAGAGACTCAAGAAAAACATAGGTTACCTCCTTAAAAATAAACTACGCTTTTTTTAAACTTTTTCGTTTGACTAGACAAATCTTTTTTTGTTAGGAATAATAAAAGAAACAAGAAATGAGGGAATCAAATGGAAAAATTAGCGATTGGTGTCGACGTTGGCACCACGCAAGCCAAAGCAGTGGCTTTTCAAGCAAATGGCACAGTCGTAGCTTCTAGCTATGTGCGTTATCCATTAATTCAAGAGACTGAAGGAATGGCAGAGCAAGACCCAGAAACGCTGTTCCAAGCTGTGGTGAACTGTATTCGAACCGTCACACAACAAGTGAAGAATCAACCAATTGGGCTCATTTCTTTTGCTTCAGCGATGCATGGCTTAATTGCCATGGATGCGCAAGGACGCCCATTGACCCAAGTGATTACTTGGGCTGACACACGAGCATCTGATTATGCGGAAGCGTTAAAAGAAACGCCAGCGGCCCAATTGTTTTATCAATTGACAGGCATGCCAGTTCATCCAATGGCGCCTTTGTACAAGATTCGCTGGCTGCAGGAAAATCAGCCAGACGTTGCGCAGAGCGCGGCCAAGTTTATTGGGATTAAGGACTACATTTTTTACCGTTTCTTTGGCGAATACTGGACAGATTATAGTAGTGCTTCAGGAATGGGTTTATTTAATATTCACACGCGACAATGGGAATCGTCGATTTTAGCGTATTTATCTATTGAGGAGGAACAGTTGCCAAAAGTTGCCCCGTCAACGTTCATTTTTCCAGCATTAGCGCCTTCTTGGCAAGAGATGCTTGGTGTTGAGGAGGAAACGGTTTTAGTTCTTGGTGGCGCGGATGGTCCATTGTCTAATTTAGGTTTGGGAGCGCTAGGAATGGGTGTAGCGACTCTGACCGTTGGTACTAGCGGCGCACTTCGGTATATTGTCGAGGAACCTTTTTTGCATCCGCAAGGTGAAACGTTTTGTTTTGCTCTAGATGAACAGCACTGGGTGATTGGTGGCGCAAGTAGTAATGGTGCAGTTGCGTTAGATTGGGCGAGCCAAACGATTTTTGCAGAAGAACGTCAGCAAGCTATCCAAAACGGGACCAATCTCTATGACCCAATTATGGCCAAAATTGCAACCGTGCCAGCTGGGGCAAATGGCTTACTGTTTCATCCTTATTTGCTTGGTGAACGAGCACCGCTGTGGAATGCAGAGGCGAGCGCAAGTTTTATTGGCTTGCGCAAAAATCACCATGCCGGACATTTAGCTCGAGCGGTGGTGGAAGGAATCTGTTTCAATTTAAAAACCATTTTAGAAGATTTGAAACAACTCGGTGGACCCGTTCAGGAGATTCGGGCGACAGGCGGCTTTGCTGATTCCCCTGTGTTCCGTCAAATCATGGCTGATGTGCTGGGAGAAACGTTATCGTTCACTGATAGCACCGAAGCTTCGGCATTAGGCGCTGTTTTGCTAGGCTGGCAAGGCTTAGGGCAGTTACCGAATTTACAAGCAGCGGCGCAACAGGTGCTGGTTCATGAAACGGTCACGCCACGAGCGGATCAATTGCTAGTTTATCAAGAACTGTATCCTGTTTTTCAAGAAACCCAACAAGTTTTAGCACAAAGTTATCAAAAATTAGCAGAATTCCGCAAATAATTGATAGTAAATAGCTTTGACAAATGGCTGAGAAGTTGCTTAACTAGAAGAGAGACAAAGACTTGAGGAAATGAGGATGAGAAATGAAGAAACAGCTACTACCACTATTTCTGTTATTCATTGGGGCGTTAGCAAGCTGCAGTGCACCGTCTCGTTCCGGCGAAAAAGCAGCGCAACAGTTGATAGATTACTTTATTTATCAAGAAAAGCCAGAGACATTCTCTCAAACTTTTCGTGAACCGAAAGTCTTAGCGGAGCATTTGCAGACGAGCCGTCAACAGTTCCAGAAGCAATTTTTCAATAGCTTAAAAGAAATGAACGCTGAAGTCACCGAGACTGAAGCCCAGAAGCTTAGCGCAGAATTACTGGCTCAAGTGAAGAAAAAAGCGTCATATCAACTAGTAGCCACGAAAGAATTGAATGGACAAGCGACAATCACTTTTCAGATTAAGGGCTTAGATTTTGTGACGGCGATTGAAGATACAACCACTGCTCTTCTTCAGCAAACGCAACAGGCGACACAAGCGCTAGACATGCAGCACACGTTAGCCGTTTTAAAAAAAGAAATCCAACAAATCAATGTCAGCCATGAGCCAGTTGAACTGCCATTAACGGTTAAGCAAGTAGAAGGACAATGGTACTTGCCAGCAGTGGAGCAACTGAGACTGAATCAGTTTTTTTTAGCTTTCGTCACAGGAAAAGAAGATACTGACCAGTTGACAGAGGCACTCGACACGATCCTCACTCAAGCAGAACAAAAAGTCGTCGCTGCGGATGAAAAAACAGCGATTTCAGGAAATTAATTAGATTCTTGATTGTAATTATTATAATTTGATAATAATTTTAAAAAAGAAAGGTTTTCAGTGTACTTTTTTCACAATTCATATTACACTAAGAGTGTAGAAATAATATTTAGGAGGATGACAAAGAATGAAATTTGAAAAAACAAAAGAAATTTTGAACCAACTCGTTGCAGATTTAAGCCAATTTTCCGTGGTAATTCATCAAACACATTGGTATATGCGTGGACCTGAATTTTTAACACTTCACCCACAAATGGATGAATACATGGATCAAATCAATGAGCAATTAGATGTTGTTTCAGAACGTTTAATCACATTGGACGGCTCTCCATTCTCAACATTGCGTGAATTCGCAGAAAATACAAAAATTGAAGATGAAATTGGTAACTGGGACCGCACCATTCCAGAACGTATGGAAAAATTAGTAGCAGGCTACCGTTACTTAGCAGACCTTTACGCAAAAGGAATCGAAGTTTCTGGTGAAGAAGGCGACGACTGCACACAAGACATTTTCATCGCAAACAAAACAGACATCGAAAAAAATATTTGGATGTTACAAGCCAAACTTGGCAAAGCGCCTGGTATTGACGCATAATTTAAAACAACTCCCAAAGCCGCTGACGTTGACGTTGGCGGTTTTTTTCTGTTTAAAAGGCACAAAAAAATAAGTAAAAATCTATTTTCTGAAAGCGCAGAAAAACATTGACTTTATCAGTGATTGAAGGTAAAATATTAAATGGTATTGTTTGCCCCACAATGAGCCCCGGAAACTCAAGTGTATGTCAAACATCGAAAACAAAATTGGAGGAAAGAAACGTGCGTACAACATATATGGCCAAAGCTGGCGAAGTAGAACGTAAATGGTACGTAGTAGATGCAACAGATGTTCCTTTAGGACGTCTATCAGCAGTTGTTGCTTCTGTACTACGTGGTAAAAATAAACCAACATTCACACCACATGTGGATACTGGAGATTTCGTAATCGTAATTAACGCTGATAAAGTAAAATTAACAGGTAAAAAAGCTACAGACAAAATTTACTACCGTCACTCAATGTATCCTGGAGGATTAAAATCAGTGACAGCTGGTGAATTACGCGACAAAAACTCTCGCCGTCTTATCGAAACTTCTGTAAAAGGTATGCTACCTAAAAACACTTTAGGACGTAAACAATTTACTAAATTGAACGTATACGGTGGAGCTGAGCATCCACATGCTGCACAACAACCAGAAGTATTAGATATCACGAACTTAATTTAAGGAGGGAAATTCATTGGCACAAGTACAATATAGCGGCACAGGCCGTCGTAAAAATGCAGTTGCCCGCGTACGCTTAGTACCAGGTACTGGTAAAATTACTGTAAACAAAAAAGACGTAGAAGAATATATTCCACATGCTGACTTGCGTGAAGTTATCAACCAACCATTTGGCGTAACTGAAACAAAAGGCGCTTACGATGTAATCGTAAACGTAAACGGTGGTGGCTATGCTGGACAATCAGGAGCTATCCGTCACGGAATCGCTCGTGCATTGTTACAAGTAGATCCTGACTTCCGTTCTGCTTTAAAACGCGCTGGGTTACTTACTCGTGACGCACGTATGGTTGAACGTAAAAAACCAGGTCTTAAAAAAGCTCGTAAAGCTTCACAGTTCTCAAAACGTTAATCGTTGTTATATCAACGTTTACAAGAGATTTTTGGTTCAAGTTGGTTCAAATCAACTCGATAAAGAATTTAATAAGTTTAAAGCATCAGCATTTTGCTGGTGCTTTTTTTCTGGCATTAATTCAAGACAATGACTAATTGTCGTTTGAAAACAGAAATGATACAGCAATGTCACGTAGCCCATGGAAAGTAGTGATAGATAATTCCAACTCTGTTTAAGATTTTTTGTTGGTGTACCCAAATTTTTGCTTCAGATTTACTTTTAAACGTTTTTGCTACTTGTTTTTATTTACCATGTTCCATGACAGACACATGTGCACGGGAGGATTGTTTTCCTAGTCTGCCATATCAACGTTCCTTTCTGTATAAACTGACTACTAGCAAATAATCAGTGAGTGAACCGATAAGTGACATCCCGTATGGGTTTGCCAGCTATCAAGCGAGTTTTCTGTTCCCTTTATAATTCTATTAAAACATAGATATATATGGAATTAAAATGGGTTTAATATGTTGTAACTTTTGTAATTAAAGAGTAGAATTAAAATAAATATGGAAAATATCGAGGTATATACGGATGATTAAAGAGAAAGAATATACAATACGACAAATTGCAGAATTAGGATTAAAAAAATACAAAATCAATCCTGATGAAGTTGGTAGAGAGACATTGATTGACTCTATACGTAAACAAATAGAAAAGATTATTAAACAAGTGGGTATTGAATCAGTCGGTGTGGGAAAATCGACACCCGCATCTAAACGTCTAGCAAAAACTTATTCGAAGGAAACCAAAGATACGCTACTAGATGATTATTTGTTTGATTATTTTTTAGGATTATCACAAGATGAATCAGTAAAAAAATATGTATCACCAGCAATGTACGAAGAAAAAGCTAGAGAATATAATGGGAGATATGAGGATAAATATTTAGAATTTCTAAAAAAAATGGATAAACTGGGACACGATGCTATGATGAAAAATCAAGAAAGTAATATGCTGATTAATGAACATGATTCTCTAATTCGCGAGAAGAAAAAAGAGATCATGTTAGAAGCACTATTCTCAAAATTTTATTCATTGAATATAGATGACCTAGTAGAGGATACAAACAAAGTAGAAGATATATGCTATTATAAGCAGGGAAATTTTGACGCTAATGATATGCGTGCTATTGAACGATTTAAAAATTGGGAAAGCTATGTTGAAGAAAAATAGTGACTATTCATTTTTCGACTTATTTTCGCTATATTAAATAAATTAATGTAAAATATAATGAAATGTGATGAAGGAGAATATATAGTGAAAATTGAGATAAATATTTTAGATGAATTAAAGGAAGAAAAAAAATTGATAGATAATAAGCAGAACGATAGATTAATAAATTCAATTGTAGAGGGAGACACAATTGATGTGATGAGACAAATTGCTGATAAATCTGTAGATATGTTATTAGTGGATCTTCCATATGGTACAACTCAAAATAAATGGGATAGTGTAGTTCCACTTGATGAGCTGTGGGAACAATATCATCGAATTATTAAGGATAATGGGGCCATGGTATTTACCGCATCAGGCTTGTTTTCAGCACAACTAATGTTATCGAATCCTGATGAATATAAATATAAATTCATTTGGGAGAAATCTAAGGCGACTAATTTTTTAAATGCTAAAAAACAGCCTTTGAGAAAATTTGAGGAAGTACTGGTGTTTTACAAGAAGCAACCAACTTATAATCCACAAATGAGAGATGGCGAGGCATATGATAAAGGTGTGAGAAAAGATCAATTGACAGGTTCATACGGTGATTTTGGGCCGACTCATGTAAAAAGTTCTGGAGAAAGATACCCAGTAGACATCATTTACTTTAAAACGGCTGAATCAGAGGGTGAGGTTATACATCCAACTCAAAAACCAGTTGAGCTAGGACGATATTTAATTAGGACTTTTTCTAATCCTGGAGATATAATTTTAGACAATACATCAGGTAGTGGATCTTTTTTGGTTGCGGCAATAAAAGAAGGAAGAAATTTTATTGGAATAGAAAAAAATGAGCATTCAAAACTATTTAAAAACCGAGATATCGATTATATTGAGGAGTCCAACAAAAGGGTTCAGAAAGCATATCGAGAGTTACCAAGTCACATAAAAAACTATATAAAGAAAGCTAATCTATTCGAGGAGAAAAGTGATGCCAGATTTGAAAACAAACGAGAGAAGTGAAGCAATAGAGTTAATAAAAGAGTCACAAAAGATATTTGATAATAGAGATTTAGTATTTAAGCAAGCCACGGGTGAGCAGTCCTTAAAACGTTCGGGTGGTCATGATCAACGAGCAAACACTCTATTTCCAGATATACTTTATTATGAAGATGAACTTCAGACAAAGGTTGCTCTGGGATGGGAACTAAAAATGCCAGATACTGATATAAATGATAAAGAGCTGTTTAGTAATGCTGTAGATAAGGCTGATCGACTGAAAACTAATGCTTTTGTGTTATGGAATTTTAAGCAAGTAGTAGTGTATTATCGATCAAACGAAGGTAGTTGGATGACCAGCAAGCGATGGGATGATCTCAAAGATAATACTACAAGACAGGATGTAATAAGAAATCGTAATTCCTGGAAGGCTTTGCTGTTGGAGGTAATAGTTCATTTAAATGAACTATTCAGAGAAAAAATTGTAAGTGTGGTTCCGGTACTATCTTCTGCAGAGACGATTGCAGAAGACATCGCTAACAAATACTCTGCTGAATTAGCGCAATATTATAAAGAACTTGGTAATCGCCCGTTATTGATTGAAATTAAAAGATGGTATGAAACTGAACTACTAGAATTCAGTTCGAAGTTAGTTGAAGATGTGAGTGAACAAGAAATGACTAGAATGTTTGCTAAAAATATCCTGATAAATTGGGTCAATCGGATCATATTTAGTAACCTTCTAAAAAGTCAACATAATTCAATTTATAATGCATTAGGTTTTTTACTTGATGAGAGTAGCAATTTCAATCAAATTGCGGAAGCATTCAATGAAGCAACAAAAAGTTCTGATTTCTACTCAATACTGCACTGTGATCCAACAAGTGAAATATTATCAGATAGTAGTCAAAGTGTTCTAAGGGAGTATGCGTCTTTCTTAAATGAAAAGCAATTTGATGATCTTGATCAGAAGGAATTTCAAACAACGCTAGAAAGCATTGTTGACGTTTCGAAACGCGAATTAATGGGATTATATACCACGCCCAAGTTACTTGCAAAATTTCTGGTGAAATCTTCCATAAAAAGCACGGATTCAAAAGTGATTGACCCCTGTGTGGGATCGGGGACGATTATTAGTACCACCATGAATCTTATTGCAAAATCTAAAGGAGATAGGTTTGCACATGATAATATTTGGGCATCTGATAAATATCGGATGCCCATGCAAGTGGCTAATATTTCTATGTCTTCAAAAGAAAGTCTTAATCTTCCCAATATTATTTTCCAAAAAGATTTGCTTAGCTTGCGAAGTGGGCAAAAAATAAACATAACGGATCCAATTGATGGAAAAGTTTTAGAGAAAACTGTCCCAGAATTTGATTATGTGATTTCAAATTTGCCGTTCATTCGGAGTGAAAGGATTAAGAATGATCAAGAAGAAAAAGTATGTATGGCGGAAGTTAACGAGTATCTAAAAAATAGAGGATTAGGTCCGCTAGATTTAAAAAAAGACTGGTACCAGTTCGGAATAGTTGGTATTGAACGAATTTTAAAAGATAACGGTTCCATGTCGGTAATAACGTCAAACTCTTGGTTAAAAACTAAAGGAAGAAAAAACTTTATAGAACTTCTTTTTTCATTGTTTGAAATTGATAAGGTAATTATCTCTGGAAAAGGACGTTGGTTTGATAATGCGGATGTTGTTACTACAATTTTAGTTCTAAATAAGAAAATGAGCACAAATAATCAGGTGAAATTTGTTAAATTAAATGTAGATATAAATCATATATCTGAAGAAAGTCTGACTGATTTGGCAGACTCAATGTTAATAAATGATGATAAAGGAGAAAATTATACCTCCATAAGCTATTCTAAAGAAGAAATCGTCAATTTTATAGAAAATGGATTGTCTTTAAATGTGTTATTTCATAATATGAAATGGTTTGAAAAAATCCAACATTTAATAATTCCTATGACTTCGGTATTTAGTGGAAGAAGAGGAATTAAGTCAACGAATGACAGGTTCTTTTACGATATTGCTCCATCTGAAAAGATTGAACCTAAGTATATTAAGCCGCTACTTAAAACGCCAGCTAGTGTAAAAGGTTTCACCGCTTTAGCGGATTCGAATGTATTTCTCATAAGAGATAATTTTAAAGATTTAGCGCAGAATAGTGAAGGAGGAGCTTATCACTACATTAAAAAGTTTGAGAAGCAGCCCAAAACTAAATCCCAATTAGAATTAGAACAGTGGTACCAATTACCAGATCCAGTCTATGGTGATTTTGTGACATCATTGAATCCAGACCAAAGATTATTTTGGTCATCAATTCCTAATGATCTTCTAATTAATCAACGACTAACCGTTTTTAGAGTTAAACAGGAAGTTAATGCGGATAAAAGATTAATACATGCGTTGCTTAACACTTATTTTGGACAATTTATGATTGAAGCCACTGGTTTTGGGCGAGGGCTGGGTGTTTTAGATACAACGAAAGAGGGTATAATGGATAGTGTTATGCTAGATTTTAATAAACTAAATGCTGATGATGCTCTTGAAATAGTTCAATTGTGGGAGATTATTTCCGATGAACCAGTTCCAAATATTTTAGATCAACTATCCGACAAAAAGTGGCTCGATTATAATAAAAAAGTCTTTGAGAAATTTGGTGTAACAGAAGTACTAGATGAGCTAGTGGAGACGTTCAAACAAGCGGTGATGCTACGTAACAGTGTGAGGGTTGAATGAAAGTAAATTATTGGCTCGAAAAATTATTGTGTTCATTTGATGTAATCGTAATCGGCAATCAACTTGGGCATAATTTTTCTTGGTTTTATCCACTTTTATCCATTTTTATATTTTTAAAAGGATCTTTAATATAAAAAAATATGGATGGATGTAAGATGATTTTTAGAAATATATCCTCTTAGATATTGCAGATGGTAGTTCTCAAAACGTTAATTATTTGGAGTCGTTGCGAACGTGTTCGCTTACCAATCAATTACAATGTTTCAAGACACTTTCCATTTTTTGGAAGGTGTCTTTTTTATGGTAGCAACAGTGTGTGTTCTGTCATAAACCAGTATATAAAAATTCACATACTGACAATATGTTTATCTTTCTTACCAATAGAATAATTGATTCCGATTTCAGCAAGTATCCTCATTCCGAATAACGCACTTACGCAAATGATACATTTCTTTTTAGTTGATTTCCTCATTTTGATCGCCGCTATTTCTTTTTTCTTTGAATTCATCATACGTTTTTGGGAGATATTTCTTTATTAACTTTTTCTCTCTTGCGTTTTGGAGGGAGTAAGTAGCGGTTTTTTGAGAGATTAGTATGTTTAAACTGAAGAGTTATTAAATAATTAAAGTATAGTAAATCAAAAAACAAATATAATAAATGAAATTTACGCCACTAATATTGCAACCCTAGCTTATTTATGCGATCCTAAATATAATAAAACTAACAAAATCAATTAGATTAGAGGGTTAAAATATATGAAAAAAGAAATTCACGTAGTAGGAGCAATCATAGTGGGGAACGGGAAAGTTTTGTGTTGTCAAAGAGGACCTGAACGTGCATTAGCAAATCTTTGGGAATTTCCTGGTGGAAAAATCGAGAATGGTGAGACGAAAGTTCAAGCGCTTGAACGTGAATTGCAAGAAGAATTAAAAATAGAAGTAACGATCGTCAAGGAAGAGTATGCTTTTTGTCGATATGAGTATGATTTTGGTTTCGTTAATCTAACTACATTTATCTGTTATTTAGAATCAGGTGAACCTCAGTTGACAGAACATCTACAAATTAAATGGCTAACGCCAAATGAATTAAACCAACTTGAGTGGGCGCCTGCTGATATTCCTACTGTGGAAAAATTAGTAGAAAAAGGTGTGGGAACTGAACAAAATGGATAATTTAGAATTGGCGTTACAAAAGGCATTTATTAATAAGGAAGCTCTAGGTGACGAACTTACACCTAAATTTATTGTTAACAATCCCAAAAAACATGATTATTTACTGAATACATTGAGTAAAGATTTGAAAAGCTGTAAGACTTTTTTTATAGCCGTTGCATTTATAACACCTAGTGGCTTAAATGCAATAAAAACACAACTGGCTGATCTGGCTTTGCGTGGAATCTCTGGAAAAATTTTAACATCAACATACTTAAATTTTAATGATCCACACGTATTTCGAGCATTGTTGAATATTCCAAATGTAGAAGTACGAGTTTCTAAAAAAGAAGGTTTTCATTCAAAAGGATATTTGTTTGAGATGGAGGATTATCAAAGCTTTGTTATTGGTAGTTCGAACCTAACAATGTCTGCTTTGAAACTTAACTATGAATGGAATGTTAGATTAACTTCAAGAGAGAATGGCGAGATGGTTTCTTCTATTCAAAAGCATCTCATTCAAGAATGGCATGAGGCACAGTCGCTAACCCTAGAATGGGTCGATGCATTTGAAAAAAATTATCATCCTATTGTTAATAGAAAGATGTTAGTACAAGATGTTTCTGAAAACGAGTGTTTAGATACGCAATATATTTTGCCGAACTCTATGCAGAAAGAAGCGCTTAGAAGTTTAAAAGCGCTTAGAGAAACGGGCGCAACTAAGGGAATGATTGTTTCGGCGACTGGTACAGGGAAAACGTATCTAGCAGCATTTGATGTGCAGCAATTCAATCCTAAACGTGTATTATTTATTGTTCATAGTGAGCTAATTTTAATGAAAGCATTAGAATCATTCAAATTGATTTTAGGTGGAAAAGATGATGATTATGGTGTTTTATCAGGGAATTCTAAGAATTTTGATGCAAAATATCTATTTGGAACAATTCAAACAGTATCTAAAAGTGAATATCAAGAGCGTTTAGGAAAAGAAGCGTTTGACTATATTTTGATTGATGAAGTCCATAAAGCTGGAGCGAAATCTTATATTAAAGCCATTGAATTTTTCAATCCCAAGTTTTTATTGGGGATGACGGCTACACCTGAAAGAACAGATAATTTTAATATCTTTGAGCTATTTGATTATAATGTAGCGTATGAAATACGTTTGCAAGCCGCTTTAGAGGCAGAACTGCTTTGTCCATTTTATTATTTTGGCGTAACTGATTATGAAAAAGATGGTGAAATCATTGATGAAACAACCGATTTAAAACGTTTGCTACAGAAAGAACGAGTTGATTTTTTAATAAAAAAAATTAACTATTATGGTTATTCGGGAGATAGTCCTCGAGGCTTGGTGTTTTGTAGTCGTAAAGACGAAGCAAGGCAGTTAGCAGAGATGTTTAACGATCGTGGAATTCCGAGTGCTTATTTATCAGGTGACCATAATTTTGGTAAAAGAGAAAAGGAAATTAAGCGTTTAGATACTGGAGAGATTCATTATATCTTCACGGTTGATATTTTTAATGAAGGTATTGATATCCCTAAAGTAAATCAAGTAATTATGCTGCGAAATACGCAATCTAGTATTATTTTTATTCAGCAATTAGGTCGGGGGCTAAGAAAAGACCCATCAAAAGAATTTGTTACGGTAATTGATTTTATTGGTAATTATAAAAATAACTATATGATTCCTATGGCTTTATCTGGAGATAGTTCTCAAACTAAGAATAGTTTACGTCGCGATACAATTGATGTGACGTATATCAGTGGTTTATCTTCAATTAATTTTGAAAAAGTTGCTCGTGAACGTATCTTTAAATCAATTGATCAAGCTAAATTAGATGCGATGTCAGAACTAAAAGCTAGTTATTTTAAGTTGAAAAATCGGTTGAATAGGGTTCCTTACCTGAATGATTTTCAAGTGTTAGATGGCGTGGATCCATTGTTGATTATAGGTAAAGAAAAAACATACTATAATTTCTTGGAGAGGATTGGGGAAACAGAAGCTAAATTAAGTGAAGAAGAAAACGGTGCACTAAAATTTGTTTCTGTAGAATTGCTATCAGGAATTCGCCCGCATGAACTTTATGTTATTGAAGAATTTTTAATGACAGATAAAGAACAGTTATCTTTAGAGGAAATCACAGCGCTGTTTGATACGTTTAACCTGACGTATACGACAGATACTCTAGCATCTGTTGTTAAAGTCTTAGATTTATCTTTTTACGAGTCAACAATTAGAAAACGTTATTTGTTATCACAAATGTTTAAGATGAAAGAGAATTGTTTACAAATAACAGAAAAATTCAGAGAGTTTAAAAAGAATTCTTATTTTATCAATTTGATGTTAGATGTAATCCATACAGGGATTAACAAATCTATGGAGTATGATTTATCCCAACCGTTAAATTTATACAAAAAATATCGTCGTAAAGATGTTTTACGATTATTAAATATGAACTTTAATCAAAATGAACAAAGTATTGGTGGATATACAAACAGTAACAATCATTTTGCTATTTTTGTAACTTTGGATAAAGGCAAAGATTTTAAAGCTGCACGTATTGCTTATGAGGATGAATTTATTGATGAACGAACATTCCATTGGTATACAAAAGCGCCTAGAAATCTACGCTCACCAGAAGTTCAACTTTTGCGAAATCCTGGGGAATATAAATTTCATTTATTTGTGAAACGGAAATATAATCAAAAAGAGAATGAAACAGATTTCTATTATCTAGGCGAAGTAGTCCCTCTTCAAGAAACTATCCAACAAGTTGAAAAACAAGACAAAGAGGGTAAGAAAAAAAGCGTCGTTAAACTAGACTTTACCTTAGAAACACCTGTAGAACCTAATATGTATGAATTTTTAATGCAGAACACAAACTAAAAAAAGCCACTTTCCAGAGGAAAGTGGCTTTTCCCATCCCTCCTCACCGAGAAGACAAAATTTCATAAATCACATAGAGTTCCCAGTTGGAAATCTCTATTCGATAAAACTGTTCTAGGGTATAGAAAATGTTTTTAGCATTTTGGAAAAATGGTTTTTGGTTAATGGTTAGTTCCTCTAGGTTAGCAGGGATTTCATAGTCTTCAACGCCGAGCATGGTTCGCTCTACCATGAGCGCGTTGTGCATCATTAAGTTAAATTTCATTTTGCCGCTGAGTGTGAGGTCGAAGCGTTTTTCAATGTTTTTTGTAACGTTTTCGACTTGTTTAATAATGACGTCAGGATTTAGAAATTCTAGTTTTTCTGACAAGCCCTCTTTCGAGAAGAAGTGAACAAATTCGTTAATCATGCTATCGATGTTATTGGGATGCATCAAGTTTTGGAAAGGTTCCATCAACTGGGTTCCTGCATCTTCGTCTAACATGTCTAAGAGATTCACGCTAGCAACATTCGTATGATTGTCTAAGTAGGACGTCGTCAAAATGAGCGAGGTTTCTTTTAAATAATTTTCTTCGGCGTTGGCAATGTCTAACGTGTTTACCAAATCTTTGTATTTTAGGGTAATGACTTTAATATCAGTATACAGGTATTTTTGACAGATTTGTTTGATTTGCTTGGCAATATCCAGACCTGAAATACTAGAGACAATGATATTTTTTTCCACTGAAAAGCCTTCAAAGTACTGTACATCGGTTTTAAATTTTTTTTCAGCGGTTTTAGCAATACCATAGAAAAGTTGTTCGTTCATTAATTGATGACCAATTTCCAACGCATAGGCAGTGGTCAGGTTATTGATCACCAAGAGTTCTCCAAGAATTTGCGGTTTCAAACTTTTATAAAGTTGTGTCAGGGAACCCATATCGACGAGCATGATGACGCCTTGTGATGTGTCCCGCTGAGAAAGCCAGTCTTTAACTTCGGCGACGATATCTCGGACGGAGGAGGTTAAGGGCATGTTAATCGCATCGAAAATATAGGTACCACATAATTTGTTGGCAACGGCTTGAATACTTGTGGCAGTCGATTCACCATGCGCCACGAGGAGCGCTTGGTAAGGAATCGTTTCAGAAATTTCCCCGCTGAGTAATACAGATAAGAGTACCTCTGTCAAGTAACGGTATTCTTCTGGCAGCGGACTGACTAAGTTTTTGACGAGGGAAACCGTTCGCGGATAGTGTTCTTTTAACTGTGCTTGGACTGGAAGGAGCATTGTTTCGTTAAATGTTGGCGGTAAAATTTTCAGCAATTTGGCAACATCTTTCATCGGTTTTTCAGTTTGCTCAGGTTGGTTAATAATTAGTTTGTTTTTGGTTTGGACTTCCGTGACTAGGTTTTGTAAAAAATAATCATTTTCCAAGGTTATTTCATCGTCTAAACAATATTTAATGAATTGTGTCAGTTCAGTTTTTAAGTGGGCCAGTGTTTTTTCTTTTGTAAATAAGGCTTCAAATGTTGCGAAAATATCGGAAGAAAGTGTGTCTTCTTCTAACACTTCTTTGTCTAAAGGAATCGCAATCATTGGTTGAGTCGCATCGCCAATGACGACAGGTTGATTGGGCAAAGTTTTTCGTAATTGCGACGCGCAAAGGAGCTGCACTTTGTTGGATAAACTTCCCACGTTACCAGGTTCGTCATTTTCTAATAATGCCGTAAAGATTTCTTCGTCCACGTTGATGTCTTTGGTCATTCGTTTTGCTTCTCGGTGGAATAAGTTTTTCAAAATCGCAATCCGTTCTCGAATGGGGCGCTCTTTGAAGTTCGGAAGTGAGACGATTACGGAAATTCGGCGATAAAAGGTTGGTAATAAGACTTTTTTCGGGTTTTCGGTGGTCGCAAATAGTAGCCGGACCTTGGAATGGACCATTTTTCCTTCTTCACCAATAGGGCGGAAGGTCCCGGTATCCATAAACTGAAAGAGTTTTTCTTGGTTTTCGTTGGATAATCGATGTACTTCATCTAAAAAGAGTACGGAATTATTAGCTTGGGCCAAGAGTCCTTGTTTTTCTGATTCAGCCCCAGTGAATGCGCCTTTGGTATGGCCGAAGAGAATGGATGATAGCAATTCGGGATTATTGGCATAATCGGCACAGTTAAAGGTATAGAATTTTTCCAGGCCAATGATTTGTTCGTTTTTTAGATACTCATAAATCAGTTTTGCCAAAAAGCTTTTGCCGACGCCACTGGCTCCATGGATTAATAAAGGCATACCCAATGGGGGATACAACATAGCGGCTTTGCATTGTTCAATGGCTTTTTTGGCGCTGCCTTGGCTACCGATGTATTGTCGAAACACATCGGTCGTGGGGGTTGTTGCACGGGTTAATTGCCAATAAACGGGTTTTTTTCCCGTTTGTTGGACTTCACCTTTTTCCAATAATTTATTTAAGTATAAGCTGGTTACCGAGCGGCTTAATTGAATTTTTGTGGCAATTTCTTGTGTGCTCATCGGGGTGTTGCTGGTTTCTAAAATATCAACTAAGTGTTGGTAGGTCTCCAAGCGCATGATTCATCGTCCTTCCAAAAGAGAGGTCGGGAAAGGGGTTGCTTCTGTTCCCGCCGTTTATCAGCTTTTAAGCCTGAGATAAAAATCACTTTGGATTTTTGTCTCAGGCTCTAAGTGTTTAATAATTAAATGTTTATTGTTTCAATTTTAACAGATGCCTAGTAATCCTAGCAAGATGCCTAAGAACATGATGCCAAACATCACTACGTTAACATTGACTTTTTTGCGTAATAGCCAGAAAGCAAGTAATGTCACGGCTAATGGTACGATACCGACGAATAGTTGATCCAAATAGTCTTGGATTTTAACTACATCTTCGCTTCCTTTAACGGAAACTTCAAGAATCGTTTTGAATTTTACATTTGAAGCAGTCATACTGCCCATCATCATTAAGCCTAGCATACTTGATACTTTTGTGAGTATCTTCATTCCGCCTGATTCGTACATTTTTTGGATAAAACTTTCACCGATTGAGTAGCCGCTATACAACGCATAATAGTGAATCAGGAACGCAGGGACGTTGTATAAAAGTAAGAAGACAATCGCCCCTAATGGCGAACCAGTGCTGGCTAATGAAATCCCAATACCGGCAGCAATGACACGCAAGATGCCCCAGAAGAAGGAATCACCGATGCCTGAAAGTGGCCCCATTAGTGAGGCTTTAACCGCTGTAATAGAGCTAGCATCAAAATTTTCGTCTTCACTGTTTTGTTTTTCCATCGAAGCAACGAGCCCCATGATGAAGTTATTGATATGCATGGTTGCATTGAACCAAGTGGTGTGACGCACCAATGCCTCGGCCCGTTCTTCCTTGGTTTTATAAAAACGATTGATAACTGGGAGTAAAGTGTACATGACACCCACTGCGTGGTATTGTGTAGCTCCTGTCCGGCTAGCGTTCATCGTCCAAGAACGCCAGAAAACAGAGCGCATCATTTTTTTCTCTTCTTTAGATAAATTCTCTTTTAACTTCATGCGAAAAAGTCCTCCTCTTCGATTTCTTTCGCGCTGCCTTCAACCGCAGAAGACGCCGCAGGTTTTCTTTTTAGAATGTCGCGAAATTCTACATCCCGTTGGGCACTCACGACACAAATTACTGTCCCGATAACCGCCACCGCAACGGCTGGTAATTGTAGGTATGCGGTTAAAACAAAGCCTAAAATGTAAAAGACGGCCAATTTATTATCCCATAATAGTTTCATTAACATAGCAAACCCAACGGCAGGTAAAAGTCCGCCAGCTGCGCTTAAGCCGTTCATCAAATTTTGTGGAATACTTTCAACAAACAGATTTACTGGCCCGCTTCCTGCTAAAATTCCGATAAATGAAATCGAAGCGATGATTAAATAATAAATGATCCACGTTCCGTAATGCAGTGTCACAACCATTTTTTGGTTGCCTTCACGTGCTGCTTTGTCAAGAGAAGGAGCAAAGATATTCATAAAGACATTTTTTAAAAACATCACCACGAAAGCGGCTAACATCCCAATTGGTACGGCTAACGTCATGGCGGCTTTTTGTTCGACATTTGAAATAATTGCAAACGTTGTGGCTAAAGTAGTCGCAGTTACAGGTTCCGCTGCGATAACACCACCGATATTAACATTTCCTAAGAAAATTGCTTCCAGAGAGGCCCCCATTAGAACCCCTGTTTTCATGTCGCCCATTAAAATTCCTGTGACTAATCCAACGACTAAGGGACGTTCCATCATACTTTGACCAGTTAAATAATTCCCAGCAAAACAGATAAATACAGCTAAGGCTGCCATTGTTGCATGCATAAGCATTGTTCATTTCCTCCTTTTAATTGACGGCTTGTTTTAGACTTAATTTTGAGTTGGTTGGCAGGACTTGGTTATAGCTTTCCACGTGAGTCAAACTGGCTAATTCTTTGGCAGCTTCTAACTCTTCAGGGTTTAATTGGACACTTGGGAAAACCATTGTTTTGGTGGTTGGATCTGATTTATCAAAGCGGCCAGCGTTGGCAACATTCACACTTTCAATATTTGTCACGTTTTTCGCAATTTTAGTAGCATCCGCTACACTGTTCACAATTACAAAAATTCGTTTGTCTTTGCCACGAGGATCATTGAAGACATCAATCGCATCATCGACTGAGCGAATTAATAGTTTCATGCCATTAGGGACAGCCATTTTTAACGTCATTTGCATTACTTCGTTTTTGGCTGCTTCATCATTCGCTACAACTAATAAGGGGGCATTCAATTCTTTGGTCCAAACTACGGCTACTTGGCCGTGAATTAATCTGTCGTCTACTCGTACTTGTGTAATCATTTTAATTTCCTCCTAAAAAAAGTTTTCTTCTTCATTTGATGGGTTTAATTCAACGAATTGAATTTGTGCTTCAGCAATTGCTGCTTGAATATCTTCTTTGGTTAGCTTTTCGCCTTCTTTTAAGAAAATCAGAGATAAGGCAATGGCTAAGTTGGCATTGGAAATGATAAAAACATTGTCTGGTTTTGTCGTCATGACTTCTTGAACAATTTTTTGATTGACACTACCACCATATAAATCTGTTAAAATAATAGCTTGTTCTTCTGCGCCAAGGGACTGAAGAAACGTTTGAATAATTGGCGTGTAGTCCTCAGGAGTCACATAGGCATTGATGACCGCCAGCTCTTTTCCTTTGTCTGCGAGAATATCCAAGGAACTTTGGAAGCCTTTCGCTAAGTTTCCATGACTAGCAATTAAAAATTTTCTTTTCATTCTTTTCACCTCACTTTTATATAAAGCAAGTTCTGTGCCAAAAAAAGAGAACTCTAAATCCTTGATTTAAAAGGGTTTTAACGCTCTTGAAACTGTTTAAACAGTTTCAAGTCAAAATAAACACGTTAATCGTTGGCTAGTTTGTTGTTGAAAAATAGCTAAGCAAAACTGTGAAAATTAATCAAAATAACCCCCGTTTTTATCGAGAAGTGTTACAATAATATTCATGAATATTTATACATTAAGGAGAGTTACGAATGACTGATGCTCTTGTGATACAAGATTTACGCAAAGTGTACGCTTCAGGTGTTGAAGCGTTGCGGGGGATTGATTTAACAGTCGAAGAAGGCGATTTTTATGCTCTTTTGGGACCAAATGGTGCAGGGAAATCAACGACGATTGGGATTGTGACCTCGTTAGTTAATAAGACTTCGGGGAAAGTCAAAATTTTTGGGTATGATTTAGATACGGAGATGGTGCGGGCGAAGCAACAGATTGGGTTAGTGCCGCAGGAGTTTAACTTCAATCCGTTTGAAACGGTCCAGCAGATTGTGGTCAATCAAGCGGGCTATTATGGGGTGTCTCGTAAAGAAGCCATGAAACGGAGTGAAAAGTATTTAAAACAATCCAATTTATGGGAAAAACGGAACGAACGGGCTCGAATGCTTTCTGGCGGAATGAAACGTCGCTTGATGATTGCTCGCGCGCTGATGCATGAGCCGAAGTTATTGATTTTAGATGAACCAACTGCAGGTGTCGATATTGAATTGCGCCGTGAAATGTGGGCCTTTTTACAAGAGTTAAATGCGCAGGGAACCACGGTTATTTTGACGACCCATTACTTAGAAGAAGCTGAGATGTTGTGTCGTAACATTGGGATTATTCAGTCTGGTGAATTGATTGAAAACACCAGCATGAAGCACTTGTTAGCAAAATTACAATTTGAAACGTTTATTTTTGATTTAGCACCTTATACGCAGGCGCCAGTTATTGAAGGCTATCAAAGTGTGTTTGAGGACGAGTTAACGTTAGCGGTGGAAGTGGAACGAAACCAAGGAGTCAATCACTTGTTTGAACAGCTAAGTCAACAAGGAATCAAAGTATTGTCAATGCGGAATAAGTCCAACCGTTTGGAAGAGCTCTTCTTGAAGATTACCGAGGATACGTACCAAAGGGAGGATCAACATGTTTAGTCTGTATTTTACTGCTTTAAAAAGTTTAGCTGTGAAGGAAACCAACCGTTATTTACGGATTTGGGTCCAAACACTGGTACCGCCAGTGATTACGACGTCCTTATATTTTGTGATTTTTGGGAAAATGATTGGCGGGCGAATTGGCGACATGGGCGGTTTTTCTTATATGGAATTTATCGTGCCAGGTTTAATTATGATGTCAGCCATTACAAGCTCGTACGCCAATGTTTCATCTTCCTTTTTCTCACAAAAATTCCAGAAAAATATCGAAGAAATTCTCGTGGCGCCAGTTCCAACTCATGTGATTATTTGGGGATTTGTGATTGGTGGCGTTGGTCGTAGTATTTTGGTCGGTGCGTTAGTCACCATCATTTCTCTATTTTTTGTGCCATTGCACGTTGTTTCTTGGCTGATGGTCATCATGACTTTGTTGATGACAGCGATTCTCTTTTCTTTAGCTGGTTTGTTAAATGGTATTTTTGCGCAATCCTATGATGATGTATCGATTGTGCCGACCTTTGTGTTACAGCCTTTAACCTATTTGGGTGGGGTTTTCTATGCCATTTCCATGTTGCCGCCATTTTGGCAAGCTGTCTCAAAAGTTAATCCGATTGTTTACATGATTTCTGGGTTCCGCTACGGTTTCCTAGGGGTTCAAGATGTGCCAATTGGTATTTCTATGACCATTTTAATCTTATTTATTGTCGTTTTATATGGCATTTGTTGGTACCTTGTAGAAACAGGGCGTGGCTTACGTAGTTAAGCCGTAAAAAGATTAAACTGTCTGAATCACTCATTCTAGCGAGCAGATTCAGACAGTTTTCTTGTTTCTAAGTATGCCTTTTTTGATTCTTCGTGCATTTCCCTGTATAATAGCAATGTTTCGCACCAGAACATGTCGACAAGTTGTCGTTGAAAATAAAGAAAAAATCAGAAACGGAGTATATGAAGATGAGCAAGAATTTTTGGGCAACATTGCCAAAGCCCTTTTTTGTTTTAGCACCGATGGAAGACGTCACTGATGTGGTCTTTCGTCATGTCGTGAAAGAAGCTGGGGCGCCAGATGTGTTTTTTACAGAGTTTACTAATTCAGATAGTTATTGTCATCCTGAAGGAAAAGACAGTGTGCGCGGGCGCCTCGTTTTTACAGAAGATGAACAGCCGATGGTGGCACATATTTGGGGGGATAAACCGGAATTTTTCCGTGAAATGAGTATCGGCGTAGCGGAGATGGGCTTTCAAGGATTAGATATAAATATGGGCTGTCCTGTGCCCAACGTGGCTGAGCGCGGAAAAGGCAGCGGGTTAATTTTGCGCCCAGAAGTCGCGGCTGAATTGATTGACGCCGCCAAAGCAGGTGGCTTACCTGTTAGTGTCAAAACACGCATTGGATTTACTGAAATGGCGGAAATGGAGGCGTGGATCACGCATTTATTAGAGCAAGACATTGCGAATCTATCCATTCATTTGCGAACAAGAAAAGAGATGAGTAAAGTGGATGCCCATTGGGAGGTCATTCCGCAAATTATGGCTATTCGGGACCGTGTCGCACCGCAAACGACAATTACGATTAATGGGGATATTCCCGATCGTCAAAAGGGCCTAGAATTAGCAGAACAATATGGTGTAGATGGCATCATGATTGGTCGGGGGATTTTTAAAAATCCTTATGCCTTTGAAAAAGAACCCAAAACACATACGCCACAAGAATTGCTGGGCTTGCTACATTTACAATTGGATTTGCAAGACAAATATGCAGAATTGGTGCCTCGCTCCATCGTTGGGCTGCATCGCTTCTTTAAAATTTATGTCAAAGGCTTTCCAGGTGCCAGTGATTTAAGAGCACAATTAATGAATACAAAATCAACGGATGAAGTGCGCCAGTTGTTAGCGACGTTTGAAGCAGAACATGGCGTGCTTGACTAAATAAAAAAAGAGAGGAGATAGCATTTTAGCTAATGCTATCTCCTCTCTTTTGAATGCTTAATGCGCAATCATTTCTTGGGCAATTTCTTGTTTGCTTAAGTCGTTTGGATAATACGTTGGCCAGTTGTCCATTTCATTGAACAGACTTTCTTGGCTATCGCCGCCGAAGAAGATGTGGAAATGAGCGGCTTTCGTTGGTGCGATGTTGTGGTCACTAAATTGGACGTATTTAAACCGCCCAGCATTAGCATCGTCTGTTTCAAAAAGGAAACGGACGCCACGGTTGCCTTTTGCATAGTTTAAAATTTTATAACCGGCTGCTTTATAGGTGAATTTTTGTGGTTTGCCATCGACCAGAAACTCGATGGTGGAATCAGTGATGTTGATGTGGTCGACATCGGTTTGATAGCCGGCATCATAGTAGGTTTTGTATTCGGCTGGTGTTTTATCTTTTTTCAGCTTCGCTTTGTAATCGAAGACTTGGTCTAATGTGCCATCTTTTAATAAAGGATAGACGGATTGCCAATTTCCAGCGTAATCTGTCAGTGTTCTCTCAGCCACCTCACTGTCTTTGAAATAGCCGTTAGCCACGGTTTTTTCTGTTTTTTCAGAGGTTTCTGGCTGAACCTCTTTCCCAGCTGTATCTGTTGTTTTTTTCAAAGCAGTTAAGTTTTCTTTCATTACAGAAAGATAATCTTCGCCATTGTCCATTTGTTTTTGTGTCAAACTTTCTAGCGGGTTTAGGACTTCCAATTGAACATTTGCTTCGTCAGCTAACGTTTTAGCAATTTTATCGTTGGCATTTTTTTCAAAATAAATATAGCGAATTTGATTGTCTGTGACATATTTTTTCAACTCTGCCAAACGCCCTGCAGTTGGCTCTTGTTCAGGTGTTAAACCAGCTATTGGCACTTGTTTTAAGCCGTAATCTAAGGCAAGATAACCAAATGCAGCATGTTGGGTAACAAAACTTTTTTGCTTAGCGTCTTTCAAAGCTGTTTGGAACTCTTTGTCTAATGCTGTTAATTTTGTTAAGTATTTTTCTGCGTTTGTTTCAAATGTTTTGGCTTTTTTAGGGTAAAGTTTGACTAATTGTTCTTTGATGTTTGTAACTTCTTGGATGGCACGATGGGGTGAAACCCAAGTATGCGGGTCTAATTCATGGTGGTGGCCTTCTTCGCCATGTTCGTGGTCATGGTCGTGTCCGTCTTCGTCACTACCAGGAAGTAAGACCATGTTTTCGGTACCTTTAATGACGTTCGGGGCTCCTTTTTTCCAGCCTTTAGCAGCTTTTGGTACCCAAGATTCCATATTTTCATTGTGATAAACGAAAACATCCGCATCATGGATGGTAGCCATATCTTTGGCGGATGGTTCATAATCGTGGGGTTCAGAACCAGCAGGGATTAACAATTTGACGTCTCCTTCATCGCCTACAATATTTTTAGTGAAATCGTACATAGGATAAAAAGTCGTGACAATGGATAGTTTTTCTTTGCCGTCAGCGGTTTTATCAGAGGTGTTTGTTTTGCCGCAAGCGCCGAAAAGGATTAGCGATAAGGCGGCTAACAGGGGAAGAGTAAATTTTTTCATAGGTGTGCTCCTTTAGTGAATTACGCAATTTTCTTTTGTTTATTGCGCTTATGTTCTTTAATGATTTTAAGTGCGCGTTTTCGTGTTTTGATGTTGGGACTTTTCAGTCGACGATAAGCGCTAGATAAGTCAGTTTTTTCCATTATATAGGACCTCTATTTCGTAAAAAATAATTTACGGAGTAGCTATTTTGTTGAGGGTTTGAAAGGTTTCTTGAATTTTTTTTGTCTCTAATTCTTTGCCAATCAGAACAATTGTCGTTTCTTGAGGGGGTTGATTCGTCATTTGAAAGGCCACTTGCTGGTTGACGCCTTGCATGGCAATGGCCAAGTCATGCTCCTGTAAGGCGAGAATCCCTTTGAAACGGTATAACTTTTCCTGATGTGTATACATTAACCAATCAAGCCAACGAGTGAAAAGAGGTTCGTTGAGGGCTGAGGACGCCGTTAACGTTAGGGAGTGAAAGGTATGGTGATGATGCTCGTGGGCGTGCTCATGCGGGGAATGAGTCATTTCGTGTTCTGTAAGTGTTGCCGTAAACTTATTTAATTGAAAAAAGTCACTAGCCAAAAGAGGCTCGTTGGCTTGAAAGGATAAAATATCAGCAAAAGGATTAATGGTACGAAGGGTTTCTTGGAACGTTGGTAGCTGAGTGCTGTCTGCTGGTTCCTTGACAGAAAAAAAGAGGCGATCTGCTAAGGCCAGTTGTTTGATGGCTTCGGCTTCTTGAAGCTGCTGTTGCCAATGATGCCCATCAACGACCGTTAAGAGACTGTCTATATAGAAATGATTTTTGATGTGCGGGGTCGTTAAAATTGTTTGAATGATTGGTTGCGGATCAGCAATGCCCGTTGTTTCTAAAATGACTTGGGCAATGGGTTGTTGTTCTTCTTGATACACTTCTAAGATTGCTGATAAAGAGGCAAGAAGATCTCCTCGTAAGCTGCAACACATGCAACCGTTATTTAATTGAATAATTCGTTCCGTGGTTTGTAAAAGTAATGCGTGGTCAACGCCTGTTTGACCAAATTCATTTTCAATAATAATAATTTCTTCTTTAGGAAACGGTGACTGCGCAAGCGCATGGTTAATTAAGGTTGTTTTTCCTGCGCCTAAAAAGCCAGAAACAATGGTGATTGGAATGCCCATCAAGTTTTCCTCCTGTTATTTGACTTCAGTGAAAAGTGCGCGGCGCCGTAGTTTGGGTGAATATTTTTTCAGCTGTAATTTTTCTGGTGTATTTCGTTTGTTTTTACTTGTTAAGTAAAGGCGCTCGCCAGTTTCAGCGCAAGCTAACGTAATGGATTGGCGCATAGTACCGTCCTCCAATTTGATTTTTTTAATTGCGTATAAAAGATAAAGGGGGCTGCGAGGTCAGCCCAAAGGCGACTGTCCTCGCTAGTTGTCTTTATCGAAATAATGAGTTACCAGCTTGCTTTTTTGACGCCAGGAATCAAGCCTTGGTTAGCCAATTCACGGAAACGAATCCGAGACATGCCAAATTTACGCATGTAGCCACGTGGGCGCCCATCTGTTTGATCGCGGAGTTTTAAGCGACTTGGATGAGCATCTTTTGGCAATTTGCTAAGACCTTCATAATCGCCAGCTTCTTTTAAGGCTTGGCGAATAGGCGCATATTTTGCAATCATTGCTTGTTGTTTTTTTGCTTTAGCAATTTTTGATTTTTTAGCCATAAGGCACTTCCTTTCTTTTTGGATTTATAAAATCTAAATCGTAATGGTTACGATTTGAACGGAAGTATATTATCAGGTGTTGCGTTGTTTGTCAAGTGAGAATTTTGTTTTTTTTAGGACTTGCTAAGTTGAGAAGTTAGAAATGTTTGTTTTAGCGCTGTTTTGTAGTATCTTTTAAGAAAGAGTAAAAAGGAGTGAAGATGGCAATGGTAGAACGTTTGACGATTATTCGTGGTGTGGAAAAATTTGAATTACAAACGAAAACAGCGCACTGGGTGTTAGCAAAAGAAGAGGGATATTCGCCAGTTCAAATGCTCGTTTCGGCAATTGGCGCTTGTGGGGGATACGTGTATCAATCCGTTTTGGAAAATTCGCACATTCCCTTTGAGTTTGAAAAAATAGAAGTCACGTATTCAAGAGAAGTAGAGAGACGCGCACAACCATTAAAACAGGTGACGATTCTCTTTTATGTGTCTGTTCCAGAAGACTTTCAAGCACGGGCGACACGGTGTTTGAAGCTTGTCTCCCCAAACTGTCCAGTGATTCAATCATTGGCTGAAAGAATTACTGTCGAAGAAACAGTTGTATTTAAAAAGTAAACTATTAGAGACATTATCGTTACGAGCGCTTTTCCTTTTTTGGATGCCTCGTTTCTGAGAATGTCTTTTTTTAGAGGAGCGTGGGGAAATAGCTGTAGAAACAGGAAATTTTTAATTCATTTGTACAAAATAATACAGACAAAAAACAGATAGTGTTTTTTTCACAAATAAAAAGGTTGCTTTTTTTTCTGTTTTAGTAGATGATGTAAGTAGTTACATCTCTGATATAACGCTGTTTTTCGAAACGTGTGTTATTTTTTAATTCGTAATAGTTTTTTTAAATCGTTTCACAGAATTACTTTAATTGTTATACAGTTTTTTTAGTTGTTATAGTTTGTTTGTCGGCCTTTAGGAGGTAATCATGATTGAGTTAGTGAATGTGTCGAAAGTCTATCAAGAGACACACGCGTTAAAAAATATTCACTTTTCTGTCCAACCAGGAGAAATCGTTGGGATTGTTGGGAAAAGTGGCTCTGGCAAGTCCACGTTGTTACGTTTGTTGAATTTAATGGAACAACCGAGTGAAGGGGAGATTCGCATTGATGGCAGAAATGTTCAAACCTTCTCTAAAAAAGAAGTTCGCCAGCAGCAACAACAAATGGGGATGGTGTTTCAGCATTACAATTTGTTAGAAAATTTGAAAATTTATGATAATGTTGCGTTGCCTTTGAAACTTTTAAAAGAGAAACAGCCTGAAAAAATTGAGCGTTTATTAACGTTTGTTGATATGGCCCATAAGGCAGAAGCGTATCCTGCTCAGCTTTCTGGTGGGGAAAAACAGCGTGTCTCTATTGCTCGAGCGTTGAGCCGTAATCCAAAATGGTTATTATGTGACGAGGCAACGAGTTCATTAGATGAAGAAAATACAGAAAGTGTCGTTCGACTATTACATAAGACGCATCAGGAATTCCGACCGACTATTTTCTTTGTCAGTCACGAATTAGAAACCGTGAAGCGCTTATGTAATCGTATCTTAGTGATGGAAAAAGGTCAGTTAATTGGCGAATTTCTGAATAATCCTCAGCAATATGAGGAAGAACCGCTTTCCTATTTAGAAAAAGTGGAAAGGAGTTTGCGCCTATGACTTTTTCAGAAACCTTTGCCGAATATTGGCCATCTATGCTGATTGGTTTAAAAGAAACAGGGATTATGATGTCGATTTCGATGGCTATCTGTTTGCTTGTTGGCTTGCCTTTAGGCTTAGGACTATTTTTGGCTAATCCGAAAGTCAAAGGGCATCAACCTTGGCTGTACTGGGTTTTAAATTTCATTGTAACTGTTATTCGCTCGTTTCCTTATTTATTATTTGTGATTGCGTTGATTCCAGTTACTCGTTCTGTTTTAGGAAAGGCGTTTGGCCCAATTCCTTCATCTGTGCCATTGAGTATTGTTGCGATCGCGATTTTTGCTCGCTTGGTTGAACAAGTGCTGTTGGATGTTCCAGAAGAAATTTATTTTTTAGCTAATTCGTTAGGTACCTCGAAAGTCCAATACATTTGGCACTTTTTATTGGTGGAAGCACGTAGCGGATTAGTCCTTGCTTACACAACCACGACAGTGAGTATGGTTTCATATTCCACGGTGATGGGTGTTGTTGGTGGCGGCGGGATTGGCGATTTTGCAGTTCGTGTCGGGTATCAACGGTATGAATACGGTATTATGTATGTTGCCATTGTGATTATGATTGCACTGGTCTTCATTTTACAAATGCTTGGGAACTTCATTGCCCAAAAACTAGACAAAAGAAAGTAGGAGGACAAAAGAATGAAGAAGTTTTATTTAGCAACATTCGCTGTTATTGCAACAGTTATTTTAGCTGCCTGTGGGGGAAATAAACAAGCAGACCAGAAAGAAGACAAGGAGATTACCGTTGCCGTGCAATTGGAATCTTCAAAAGATATCTTGGAGATTGCCAAGAAAGAAGCTGAGAAAAAAGGGTACAAAATTAACATTATGGAAGTGAGCGACAATGTTGCCTACAACGATGCCGTGCAACATGACGAAGCGGATGCTAATTTTGCGCAACATCAACCTTTCATGGAAATGTTTAACAAAGAGAAAAAAGCTGATTTAGTGGCTGTTCAACCGATTTATTATTTTGCTGGTGGTTTCTATTCAAAAGAATACCAAGATGCGAAAGATTTACCTGAAAATGCCAAAGTGGGGATTCCTAGCGATCCAACCAATGAAGGTCGTGCTTTAGCAATTTTAAATGCAAACGGCGTGATTAAATTAAAAGAAGGTGTCGGCTTTAACGGTACGGTGGCAGATGTCGTGGAAAATCCTAAAAACATCACTTTTGAAAGCATTGATTTACTGAATTTAGCTAAAGCCTACGATGAAAAAGACATCGCTATGGTGTTCTGCTACCCAGCCTACTTAGAACCTGCTGGTTTAACAACGAAAGATGCGATCTTGTTAGAAGATGAAGAAGCAAGTAAACATTACGCATTACAAGTTGTGACACGTAAAGGCGAAAAAGATATCGAAAAGATCAAGGTTTTAAAAGAAGCGATGACAACAAAAGAAGTTGCTGAATACATCAAGAAAAATTCTAAAGGCGCCAATATTCCTGCGTTTTAATGAAAAGAAAAAATGAAGCCTCTTTTTGAGAAGCTTCATTTTTTTCTTTTCTTTGATTTATAGTATAGTTAATAGGAAGGAGGTGCCGGTGTGGTCGAATTATTTATTTTAATGATGGAACGGGTGGGCTTAATTATTTTACTGGCCTTTCTTTTAGTGAATGTGCCTTATTTTAAGCGTGTTTTATTAAGTCGTGAAAAAATGTCTTCAAAAGTTCAGTTGATTTTGATTTTTGGTTTATTTGCTATTATTTCTAATTTTACAGGTATCGAAATCGCTAAGAATCAGATTGTTCCCAATAATTTACTAACCTATTTAAGCAGCAATGCTTCCATTGCGAATACGCGTACGTTAGTAATTGGCGTTTCTGGATTAGTGGGTGGTCCGATTGTCGGCAGTACGGTTGGTTTAATTGCTGGCTTTCATCGGGTTATTCAAGGCGGGGGGCATAGCTTCTTTTATGTGCCTGCTTCTTTAATTGTTGGCTTAATTGCCGGTTTTTTAGGGAGCCGCATGGCAAAGCAAACCGTTTTTCCGTCTGCCGGCTTTTCTGCCATTGTCGGAGCGTGCATGGAAATGATTCAGATGATTTTTATTTTCTTTTTCAGCGGTGATCTAGCGGATGGGGCCACGTTGGTTCGTTTTATTGCGCTGCCGATGATTTTGTTAAATAGCGTAGGAACGTTCATTTTTATGTCGATTCTAACGACGACATTGAAACAAGAAGAGCAGGCCAAAGCGGTTCAGACGCACGATGTTTTGGAATTAGCAGCGGAAACACTGCCATATTTTCGAGAAGGACTCAATAAAAATTCCAGCAAAAAAGTTGCGGAGATTATTAAGCATTATACAAAAGTCAGTGCGATTAGCATGACAAACAGTCATCAAATTTTAGCTCATGTTGGCGCAGGAAGCGACCATCATATTCCAGAGCTAGAAGTCATCACGGAGCTTTCTCGGGAAGTGTTACGGACGGGCCAAATGACCATCGCGCATGCCAAAGAAGAAGTTGGTTGTTCGGACCCTAATTGTCCGTTGCAAGCGGCGATTGTGATTCCATTATTTTCCCATCAGCAAATTGTTGGCACCTTAAAAATGTACTTTACGGATCCAGCGCAGTTAACGCATGTCGAGGAACAGTTAGCAGAAGGTCTTGGGACAATTTTTTCTTCACAAATTGAATTAGGGGAAGCGGAAGTACAATCAAAATTACTTAAAGAAGCTGAAATTAAATCCTTGCAAGCGCAAGTGAACCCGCATTTCTTCTTTAATGCCATCAATACTATTTCCGCATTAATGCGGAAAGACAGTGAAAAAGCGCGGAAACTATTGCTCCAATTAAGCAAATACTTTCGAGGCAACTTGCAGGGAGCCGTGCAAACTACGATCCCAGTTTCACAAGAACTAGAACAAGTAAAAGCCTATTTGTCATTAGAACAAGCACGGTTTCCGAATCGTTATCAAGTAACATTTGACGTGGAAGAAGCGGTTGCTTCAGAAAAAGTACCGCCGTATGCGATTCAGGTGTTAGTGGAAAATACCATCAAGCATGCATTTGGCAGCCGGAAGGAGAACAATCAAGTTCGGGTAGTGGTCAAAGCAAAACAACACAAATTACATGTGGATGTGTATGACAATGGGCAAGGGATTCCTGAAGAACGCCGCTTGCTATTAGGAAAGACGACAGTGACTTCGGAAAAAGGCACTGGCACGGCACTGGAAAACTTGTCCCGCAGAATGGCGAACCTTTATGGATCAGAAGGTTGTTTTTTAATTGAAAATTTAGAAACAGGCGGGAGCCATGTTCATTTAGAAATCCCGATGGAACAGGAGGAATTAGATGCACGTATTAATCGTTGATGATGAGCCCTTAGCACGAGAAGAATTGAGCTATCTTGTTTCCCAACATCCGCAAGTGACGAGCGTTGCAGAAGCGGATTCTGTGGCGGAGGCAATGGAAGAGATGATGGATCAAAAGCCAGATTTGTTATTTTTAGATATTCATTTGACCGATGAAAGCGGGTTTGATTTAGCGGAAAAATTAACCCATCTTAAAAAAGCGCCCTACTTGGTCTTTGCAACCGCCTATGATCAATATGCGTTAAAGGCCTTTCAAGTGAATGCAAAAGATTATATTTTGAAACCTTTTGAAGAAGAAAAAATAACACAAGTCATTGAAAAAGCATCGAAAGAAATGGCTCAAGCTGTCCCAGAAAACACTGCCGAAAAAGGACCAAAATCTGAAGCAATACCTATTCAAGGGGAAGACCGCATTTATCTTGTGGCGCCAGAAGATATTTACCTCGTTTCTGTCGAAGAACGGCAACTGAGCATTTTTGTGGATCAACAGGTCTACAAGATGACAGGGACCCTCAACAGTATCGAACAAAAATTACCTGCCACGCTCTTTATTAAAACGCATCGAAGTTTCATCTTGAATCGAACAAAAATTCAAGAAATCCAGCCGTGGTTTAATAACACGTTGCAAGTAATTTTAACCAATGGCTCAAAAGTACCTGTTAGCCGTTCATACGTCAAAGAATTTAAAGAAAAACTTGGCTTAAGTTAAAAAATCACCACTTGAAATGTCGAATGCATTTCAAGTGGTGATTTTTGCATTTGGTGAAGAAATTCTGGCATTTCATGAAAAAAAGCCCTTAAAAAAACGTTTTCTTTATATACTTAACCCATAGAAAACAGACAAAAGGGAGCGAAGAAGAATGGAAAAGAAAGTATATTCATTTTTACAACAAGCAGCAGTTTTTGCCATTATTATGTTAATCGCCAACGGCTTGGCGTTCATTTCCCCAATACCAATGCCTGCTTCAGTAATTGGCATGGTGTTATTGTTCATTGGTTTATGTACAAAAGTTGTTAAATTGGAGCAAGTGGAAGGGCTAGGTAACAGCTTATCAACGGTTATTACATTTTTATTTGTTCCTTCAGGGATTTCCTTAGTTAATTCTTTAGGGATTATGCAACAATTTGGCGTTCAAATTGTTTTTGTTATTTTAGTAGCAACATTAGCGTTACTAGCAACAACTGGTTGGACGGGCGCCTTTTTATTGCATATGAAAGATGCTCGAAAAGAAAAAGAACCCGCAGCAACGAAGAAAGCGAAAGGAGAGGTTCGCGCATGAATCCGTATGTTGGCATTATTATTTCATTAGCTGTATTTGGCATAGGTACTTGGTTGTTTAAAAAAAGTAAAGGTTTCTTCTTATTTACGCCATTATTCGTTGCGATGATTTTAGGCGTTGTCGTTTTAAAAGTAACAGGAATTAGTTACGAGCAATACAATGAAGGTGGCAAATATATCAGCTTCTTTCTAGAGCCTGCGACAGTAGCGTTTGCGATTCCTTTATATAAAAAGAGAGACGTGTTGAAAAAATATTGGTTAGAAATTTTAACGGCGTTAACAATTGGTTCTTTTGGTTCGCTAGTGGCTGTTTATTTTGCAGGAAAAGTGATTGGCATGGATAATCATTTACGGCGTTTACCGTAATCTTCAATGGTGTACTAACCTATGCCTTGGGTCGAATTGCATTGAAATGGTTTAAGATTAACAATCCAATCGCCAAAGGTTTAGCTTTAGGTGCGGCCGGACATGCCCTAGGTGTGGCAGTTGGCATGGAAATGGGCGAAACAGAGGCTGCTATGGCTAGTATTTCTGTCGTAGTGGTTGGCGTAGTTACTGTTTTAGTAGTTCCTTTCTTTGCAACGGTCATTGGTCTATAAAAAAGTGGGCTTCCCCACTCTTTTATGAGTAGCTAATTTCTATCAGCTAGCAGTCTCTGCTTATTCTGTGAATGCTAGTTATCACTAATCCGCAGGCTCGGAGTTAAAATGAGCATAAAAAAGAGCGTGGGACAGAAGTGTTAACTTTCATAAGGACAAATAATAATACTAAATGAGATGGACTCGCCCATATAAATAGACCTTCGTAAAAGAAGGTCTATTTATTTCTATTAGCTCATTCAGTGAAATAGTATTCGAAGATACAACATTTTACCAAGATGAAATCAAAAAATACTAATTGCTATAGAGAATCTACTTCCTTGTATAATTCATTAACTTCCTTCTTTAGCACATCTCTTTTAGAAATAAAATCCTCTAAATTATTTAATATATTTTCATATACAATTTTATCAGCTGGATTTTGGATCGTTTCTATATCAGTATTACAAAAATCAGAAATATCTGTTAGTTCGCTTTCATATATTACTTTCATTAGATTGAGTATTGCATTTTTATTAACTTTATTGATATTTTCATATTTTATCCCATCGATAGAAAATGTGGGATTTCCTTCTTCAATTTTCAAGATTATCATATATTCTTCTCCTATTCTTAAATGCTTTTTCTCCTGCTTCCATAGTTGAAATCAATGCAACAAAGTTCTTCATAGTTTTTCCGCACTGAGATTTAAGTTCCTTTGATGAAAATGCTCCTGTGTAAACCTTATAGCATTCTTCCTTTTCTACTCCATTTCCAAACCCATCTTCGTCAAAATCAGTATAAATTATATAATTTGGGTTCATCAGTGTACCCATAGTGCTATTGTGAGTTACAACAAATACTATTGAATTCTCTGCTATTTCATTTATTTTAGGGATTATACTTTCGTTTATAAAAACATTGTCAAATGATGCTTCGGGTTCATCTAAGAGTAGAACATCATAATTCCTAGCATCATCAATACTATCCAACAAATTGAATTCTGCTCTTTCTCCTCCAGAAATAGGAGAACCGTTTTTATTTACAACGCTATATTGGATTTTGAAAAGGGCTTTATATAAATCACTTTCAGGAATACCTTTATCTTTTAAGGACAAAATAAAATGAAAAGGCTGTTCATATAAACTCTTAAATTCAGTTGCAATTCCAGTACCTGTTTTTAAAGCCGCTTTTACCTCTGATGTATTTTCGAATGGTTGTTTTTTTACTATAGACTTAAATCTATTTAACTTTGTTTCCTTAATAACACTTTCTTTTTTTAAAGCATTAATAGTTCGGTTAAATCTGCGAACGATTTCATCTTGCTTGTACGCTTTATAGAAATCTACTTCATCAATAAGATTTCTTGATGATTTATTCCTTAATGCCTTTTTAACCTCTGAACTAATTAAATCTACCTCCATTTTTAACTTGTATTCCAAATACAAATACTTATATTTAATAATTGCTTTATCTAAAAGCTGCTTCAAACTACTTTCATCAATATATTCTGAAATCATTTCTTTATAGGTTTTTGTAGTATATAAGTTAATTAATGAATCAATCACTTTCTTGAGTTCAGAAGGCTTTAGGGGGTTAAATTTAACTTCGGTATACAATCTTTGTTTAGAATACTCATCATTTAAATACTCTTGTTCTGCAAAATCTATTAATGATGATAGGTATTTTTCTAGTTCATCGGAGTAATTGTGACTAATCTCCATCATCTCTGTGATGAGATTTTTGACTGGAGACAAGTAGTTTTCCACAATATTCTCTTGCTTGGACTTAATAACCTTTTCAAATTTTTTATCAGTACTTTCATTCGTAATCTGGAACTGTTTTATATACTTCACGTTTTCAGATGAGAAAGACTCAATAATTTGATCTAACGTATATGTTTTACCAGAAGAACGTTTTCCTACAATTAAATTCAATTTTGTAGATGCTACAGTTCCGTCAGATAAAATTTGAAATAAATCATCATTTTTACTGCTAGACAAAAATACATTTCTTCTATCTCCAAGAATTAGTTTTAAGCTTCCAACATTAATGTCTTCAATTTCTAAATAAGTTAGTCTGATTGGAAATTTTTTATTTCTCTCATTATTTTGATACTCATTTAAATTATCTTTTGATATTCTTAAATCACTGAATAAAACTGGCACTAGGTCATTAGGGTTATTCTTTACAACTTGAAATTTTTTTGGACTATTTACTTCTCCAGCAAAAATGTTGTTACCAAATTTTTTAAGCGTGGTCTGATTTATTTTTGGTTTCTTCTTGTAGTGAGGAATCAAAAGATATTCTTCATAATTAGAAAAAATTTCCTCGAACTCTTCAAAATCAATCCACTTTTTATTATCATTAATGGACTCATTCAGTTTTAAACATTGTTCATTAAACACATCTACCTTATTTTCTGGACATAAAACTAATAAATGGGCGTTATCAATATCTACTTCGACGCCTGGAAGAACAATACAAGGAAGTTTACTTTTTATGTCTTCGTATTGTTTGATGTCAAATAGATTATGATTAGTGATAGCGATTGCATCTAGCCTCATATCGTTGACGTAAGACTCTAAAAACTCAAATGAAAATTCAAAATTTACATCGCTAAACTTGTTAGGTAATGTGTGAATATGAAAATCCACCTTTTTCATTTCCTGTTTCACTCCTTATCTTCTAAATTAATGAATATTTTCAATTTGTATTTATTATATCATGTTAGCAAATATTAACTATAGCAATTATCTATTAAATAATATTTTGAAAATAAACATTAAAGAGCAAATCATACATTATTGTCGCAAAGCCTCACAACTCCAACCATTATAAGCTTTTTTCTTGTCCAATTTATTAGTCATCCCAATTAGTAAGCCTTACTATATAGATGTAACAATAAATATATACTTAGGAGGTTTTCAATATGCGGAGACTAAAGACACAACAATCCAATAATTTGGATAAACTTGACAAGATAAAATCGGATATGCACGAGTTAGTAGCATAGACGACAGACAAAAGTTAGGCTTTGAAGTTTAGAAAGAAGCGTTAAAGAGTTGTAACATTATTTTCAGTGAGAAACAATCGAGAGACAACGGCAACCGCCCAGAACTAGCTAATCCAATAGAACTAGCAAAACAGTTATCTCTGTCTGGCAAATCGGTTACTTTACAAATTTACAAGCTAGACCGCTTAACTCGTAAAACGCCGAATATTCTCTAGTTCACCAATAATTAGTCCTGCAGAAAGTTCCCCAATTCCAGGGATACTTTGATAGAAATCAAATTCTATTGTTCGTTTTGCAGTTTCAACTAGCTGTTTGGTGAGTTGATCTTTCGTCATCAGTAATTGTTTCAATTGTCGGGCATAATACACGACTTTTTGAACAGAAATGCTTTGAATAGGTTCTGCTGGATAAGAATTTTGTGCTTTAGCCAAGGCTTTTTGATTGGAAATTTTTTTATCCGTATTTTCTTTAACACATTTTTCAGCTTGTTTTGACTTAAGTGTGCCAAGTAATCGGGATGAGGGAAAAGTTCGACAAGATTTAAGGCGAGTTTTGATAACCTGTTCGAATTCTGGAAATGGTAGTTGTAAAGCGGTATGAAGGTTCATTCTCATGTGTTTAATGTCACTTTCAATTTGTTGATAAAAGCGTGCTAAATCACGTGTTTGTTCATAGATTTCTGATTGTGATTGTTTTTGTTTCCGCAGAAATTGACCGTGCGTTTGTGCGAGACGATGGGCATCTCGTTTATCCGTTTTTACTGAACGTAAGTCACTATTCAGTTGCCTTTTTGCTTCTAAAGGGTTGAATAAACAATAAGTGAAATGATTCTTTTGACAAAACGTTTCAATGGCTATTGAATAAACCCCGGTTGCTTCAAAAACAATCTGTGGTCGTTCTGGAAGAGCATAGATTTCTTGAAGAAGTGCATTGAAATGTGTTTTATCGTGAAGAATTTCTTGTTCAAAAAGACAAGTAGTTTCATGATAAATAACGGCGTAACTTTTTCCCATTGAGACATCTAAAGCAAGTACATACATGATTTTCATCTCCTGAAAAGTGTTGAAAGGTTCTTCACTGATTCATCTCGTTCCTAATTTCCTTCACACGGGCTCGAAGCCCAAGAGGCCATGTTCGGTCATCCTTTCACTTACAACTATACGCTTAAAAGAGCAGTAGAGGGGAAATTCATCCGTCGATGAATTTCCCCTCTACTCTTAGTATGTTTGTGTTGTTCACAGGATTTTTTGAATATAGATAGGTCGGATTGACCAGTCTTTTTATAGAATGGTTGCTCCTAAAGTTTGTTTAAAGTGGCGTAATGCCCATTCGTGTCCTTGTTCATCAAAACTAGCAACGGCGCGTTCAGGAATCATTAATTGATAGCCTAAATTATAGGCATCAACAGCCGTATGCAACACGCAAATATCTGTACAAACACCAGTTAAACAAAGCTCTGTAATTCCTCGTTCTCGTAACCGAATGTCCAAATCCGTGCCACTAAAAGCAGAATAGTGCCGTTTGTCCATCCAATAAACGGTTGCCTCATTTTTGTGAGCTTGATAAAAATCAGCTAGCGAGCCAAACAGATTACGCCCGTCAGTTCCTAAGACATTGTGGGGCGGGAAAAGTTTATTTTCAGGATGATAGTGATCTAGGGGGTCATGCCCATCAATGGCAAAAACCACAAAATCGCCATTGTCAAAATAGTGCTTTGTTTGTTGAACAAGGGCCGTTTCAATGGCTTGTCCAGCGGCACCAGTGGTTAGTTTTCCGTCTGTGGCGACAAAATCATTCGTATAATCAATGGAAATCAGAGCTTTCATTTGGCAACCTCCTAAAGGTTAAAGTCATTTTGTTCATTTTACAGCTTTTAAGAGGGCATTTCAAATAATAAAAGTACATCAAATTCTAAAAAAGCTGTTTCAAAATAAACGCTTTGGCTAAAAAACATGCTATAATTTTGCTACAAATTAAAGCAGGTGAATAGAGTGAAAAGAAAAATCGTACGTTTTATCCTTTGGTTGTTAGGAATCATTGTGGTTATTTGCTTAGGTGTGTTTCTCGCCTTTCAATTATCTCCTAAGCCAGGCGCTTGGGTCATCAACCAGTTATTCGCAGGCGAAGTTGAAATAAAAGATTCAGCTTCCTATGATAAAGCATTGCCCAATGTTCAATTGCAAGAAAATCAAACATACCCTTCTTCAAGAAAAAAGAATACCTTTGATTTGTATTATCCCCAAACGTCAAAACAAGCGGTACCAGTCGTTTTATGGGTCCATGGTGGTGGCTATGTGGGAGGAGATAAGTCTGGGATGAAAGAGTTTGCGACACGTTTAGTGGCTGATTCCTCAGTTGCCTTTATTTCAATGAATTATGAATTAGCACCAGATGCACCTTATCCAAGCCAGCTCCAGCAGGTCAATGAACTTGTTCAATTTTTGTTAGAAAAGAAACAAGCGTATCCCATGTTAGATTTATCTAAGCTTTTTATTGGCGGGGACAGTGCGGGTGCACAGATTGCTCTACAATATGCAACAGTTCAAACCAATGCCAACTATGCCAAAGAACTAGGGATGACTGCAGCGTTGCCGGCTAGCCATTTAAAAGGCACACTCTCGTATTGTGGTCCAGTGGATTTGAAACAAATGGCCAACCAACAAAGTGATAATCGTTTTATGAAATTTTTCGTTAAAACAGTGGCTTGGTCCTTGCTCGGCACTAAAGACTGGCAGACGAGTGCAGAACTGCAAGAAGTGAGTTTAGTGGATAAAGTCACCAAAGAATTTCCCCCGACGTATCTAACAGATGGCAATAGTTTTTCATTCCAAGATCAAGGACTAGCCTTGGTTCAGCGGTTAAAAACTTTAAATGTTCCAGTTTCAACTCTCTTTTTCAAAGATAAGAAAGCAACGATCACCCATGAATATCAATTCGACTATCAAACAAAAGAAGCTAAACAATGTTACCAAGAAACAGTCCAGTTTGTGAATACGTATAAATAAACAGAGGCCTTAGAAATATTTCTAAGGCCTCTGTTTATTTATTTTTGTCATTTTTTTAGCTGGGAAATATGTATAAATTAAACAAAAATGTTTATTTAATGATGTTTACATGAGAAAAAATCCGTGCTATACTACGAACTCGTTTGTTAATTTTAATGTTAAAAACAACGTTTTTGTTATTTTTGTGAACAAATTAACATTTTTATCTTACAAAAACAGCAAAAAATTCGTTTAGTTAACAAAAAGAAAATTAAAAAATAAATTTTTTTTTTGAAATTAAGAAAATATCTTTAAAAAAATCAGAAGAAAACTTCGTATACTTGAGCCATAGGTTGGTTGTGGAAAGTTTACTTCGAGGGAGGAGTGATGAAGTTAATGAAAAAGAAAATCGCTGTTTTATTGGCAACTTGTTTACTTGTACAACCATTTTTATCTGTTTCAGCGTGGGCGATTGAAGGGGAGCAACAAACAGAACGTACGCAGACACAGCCAAAAACAGCAGAAACCAGTACAAGTGAAGCAACAAAAGAAAGCAGCGCACATTCTATAGAACAGTCATCAATGACGGAATCTAGTGCTATCACAGAAAAAGTAACCACCTCTTCCACAGAAACAAAACCAAGCGAAGAGCAGAAGCAAATCACGTTGACCTTTGAAACAACGGATCAAGCTTTGTTTCTAAATGATGCCAAAAGTTATCAAGTGGTAAAAGAAAAAAATCAGCTACTTCGGACAGAAGAATTACCAAAATGGGCGAATAGTGAGGAAAATGCGACTTTCGTTGGCTGGTCTTACCAAGGAAAAACATATACAAATGAAGAACTTCTTCAATTAGAGTTTTCAGAAGATACACAACTTACGGCTGTCTTTAAACAGAAACGGACACGCATGGCCAGAGCTGTTTCAGTTGATCAGTCCATTGCGGACACAATTGCCCCTGCGGATAAAACAAAAGTGATTGTTGTGCCAAGTCCTGCAGGAGATGGAGCAGCGTACAAAGAATATGCATCGACAGAGGCTGGCTTGAAAGAAGCCTTGTTTGATTTGTATCAACAGGGGAACAATGGCGATTTCACTCTTTATATAGGAAACAATATTACGACGAGTGCGGCGACCACCGCTAAAGTGATTCCTGACACCGTTACGGCAAGTAATATGACTTTTTACGCCTTGCAAGGCAAGGTCAATCATTTAGTGATTACTGGAAACAGTGCGGATCCGATTAGTATGGATCAAACGGCGCCAACGGGTTCTAAGACGTTAGGATTTAATCAAAATATCTATTTTGGCTCAAACATCACTTTGAGAAATCTAAACTATATAGGTACGAATATGTATTTAAATGGTTACAGTTTGAACTTGAATGGCGGTTCTAGTGGAAACGGTCTGACCGTATACGGTGGAACGGATACAGGAGATGTTTCAGGAAACCCAACTTTAACAGTAAATAGTACAGGTACAGGGACATGGAATTTCTATGGCGGAAACCAAAATGGTGGTAATTTAGCTGGAAATCCTACAATTGTTATTAACAATACACGGAGCGGACTAAATACATTAAGTGGGGGCGCCAATATTGGGACAGTGACTGGGAATACTTCATTGATTGTCAATGATTCTGGTGGCAGAATTGCTTCAATTTATGGGGGCGGTTATGGGACCAACGCAACCAACACAGCGAATGTTACTGGTAACGTCTCAACAAAGGTTGCGATTACGAATGCTGCTACAGGTTTCCAATTAAGTACGTATTATGGCGGTGTTCAATACGGAAATATTGGTGGAAAAGTAACAAACGATATTTCTGGATATGGCCGTTGGTATACAGCGGGTCAACGTTTTATTGGGGGCTCTTCCCGTGGCGATATAGGAACGAATCGTACGACTGATGGAATTACTACAAATTTAAATACACAGTTGTATAGTGCGGGTCGTGCAGATTTTGAAGGAGGCAACCAATATTCTGGAACGATCATCGGAGATATTACGAATGTGGTTACAGCAGGAACGAATTCCGCTGGTGGTATTAATGATTTTAACGGCGGTGCTGGTAACAATGTTTCGAAATTTAACAAGAGTCAAATTGGGGCCTCAAATGAAGCAACGTATGATGCTTATACACCACAACAAAGAGCAGAATTAGCCAAATCAGCAGCAGCTTTTAAAGTTTTTGGAAATATTTCTTCTAAATTAGTCAGCGGTTCGTTTAATAATGGTGCAATTTACTCAACTGCAGCTGGCCGCGGCGGTTATATCGAAGGAAATACAACAATTGAAGTGGGAACAGCGAATGGTGATGGGTCTTTAGGTGGCGATGGTATGGCTTATTCAGGCGCAAAACCGACGAGTTTAGATTATTCAACGACCAATAAAAGTCGTGGTAATAATTCAGGTTGGGATATTGTTGGTGGCGGCGGCTATCCTGCTAGTAATGATACTTGGGATATCTATATAAAAGGAGATACTAAGACTGTTTTAAATAATACCATTGCTCGCTGGACATATGGTGGCTCTTTTTCAGGTGTCGTTGAAGGCAATACTTCTAACACATTGAATGGCGGGATTGCTGACACATTAGAAGGAACAGGCTATCAAGCAGCTCGAGTTTATGGAAACGGTCAAACAATCGTTAATAATGGTCAAGTCGATTGGTTTCTTTCAGGCGGTGGCTGGAATGATGCCAAAAATGTTGGGAATGTCGGCGTAACGGTTTATGAAGGAGTAATTAATGCTTCGATGGGCGCTTCTTATGGAGCAAGCGGTGGCCATACAATTACTGGTAATTCAGACAATCGCATCTACGGAGGAAATTTCTCAGGAACTCCTCGGACAGGCGCGAACGGTTTTTCAGGTGGGATTACCAATGCGGGCTCACTTCTTGGAAATGCCAAACTCTTAATTGATTTAAGAAACTACAACGGAGAGTTTAAGTTGCCTGGTAATACCTACATTACTGGTGGTCGGCCCTATGGTCAAAATACGACACTAGGAACGGATGAATCAAACACAATTACTTTAAATATTTTCACTAAAACAGGTGTGGAATCTTTAAATGGGGAGCATTTACGGTGATGGTGGAACCAATGCTGCGTATACTAAGAACGGCAAGATTACAATGAATATTCAAGCAGCGGGTTCTAGTATTGGAAATTTATATGCGACACAGTATTCCAATATCAGTGGCGGAAAAATCTTACGTGATGTTACCGCAAATGTTCAAGGTGCAGTTAGTATTAACGGTTTATCCGGTGGTTCATCAACAGATAATTTCACTAATGCAATTGTGAATGCTAGTTCAAATAAAGTGGCCTTTAACTTTGGGACTAACGTTGACGGCACCAATAACTATCAAACAGAACCACTAAATGCGACAGGCTTAGGCGTTGTCAACTTTACGGAATTAAATGTCACCAATGGCATTAAATTAATGGCTAATGGTGGGAACATCAAAAATGGCGTTTCTGCTACTGCCGCGAATCATAGTACGACTTACAATGAATTCGGATCAATTCATCTATCTAAAAATGCAGGAATTGGGATTACCAACACGGCCAATTTAATTTCAGCTAGCAAACTAACGGTTCAGGATCATGCAACATTAGAAACAATTCCTGGTACAGGTAAGGTAAACATTGCGGATTTTGAAGCTGTCGATCCAACAAAAGATGAACTTTTATGGATTAAACCAACGACAGATACAACTGCTTTGGTGGATAGCACAGGGACTTGGTTTGGAAATGTCAAAGCCTATCAGGTCTTGACGATTAATCCAACGGTCAATAATGCTACAAAACTTATGCCAACAACGTTTCATGGGATTGAAAAAGCGACTGGAAAAACATTTATTGGCGATAACGATGTGACCAAGGGCGCCAATGGCTATGGAATAGCAATTCCTGGCTCTATCATCGATTACGAAGTGGAAACGCCTGGAATTGTGGCAGGTGCAGGTACTATTTCTCATGATGTAAAAGAGGTCAAAGCCGGCAATGCGCCATTAACCTTACAAGCGTGGGGCACCGAAGTAGCTGGACAAAAAGTTCAAAAAGGACGTTTGATGATTCCGACCTCAAGTGCTTTAACACCAACCCTAAGCTTCCTTCCTGACGAAGTAACAGGTTCTTGGTTGCACCAAGGAACGGTTAAATCTAGTGAAGTTGGGAGCGCGATAGAGCAAATTCCAGAGCAGAAAGATACCACCCCGCTTTCATGGAAAGCGACGAATATGAACTACAGTTATCAGGTGAAAGTTCAATTTTCAAATAAAGTGGAACTTTCGGGGCAATCGGTGATTGTCACAGAAGATGAGGCAGCGCAACTAACGACTGTCGATAAAGTAATAGAAATGCTTGGCGCAAAAGGTCGGCCGTTTTTCAAGACCTCATTAAAAGAGACGGATTTACCACAAATTCAAGCGCCGTTAGCAGAAAAAACTGTATCGCGGACACATGATATTCAATTAGAAGCAGGGACGTCAGGAGATAATTTGCAAAACAAAACGGTTCATTTAGTTGTTGTGAAAAATGAAAGTGTCCTTGCCAAAGATCGTTCGTTTGCCTTGTATGCGACAAGTGCGCATTTGAAATTAAAAGAAGCAAATGGCTTAACGAATTCAGACGAGTTGGCAAAATGGACACAAGCAACGGTGATTTTCGCAGATGGTCGGGCCAATCAAACACCAAGTCTTGATGCCGCAACCTTCCAAGCCATTCAGCAAGCGAAACCAGAAGAATTAGCCAAAACGGTGCCAGCCAATTATCAATTTACAGAAGCTGGTGAAACGTTAAATAAAAAAGTCAATGTGTCTATTTCAGGTGAATTAACGTTAGAAAAAGTACCTAAAACAATTGATTTTGGCAAACAAAAAATTTCTGCCAAGCCAGAAGTTTACTGGCCAACTCTTTCAGATGATTTAGTCGTTCAAGACACACGCGGGACAGAAAGTACGCCTTGGAAACTGAATGTTCAGGTAACGAATCCCTTAACGAACGGCACAGATCAATTGGAAGATTTGTCATTGGTTACAGACAAAGGAGAATTTTTACTCAATAAGGGAGATACGGTTGTTACAGAAAATGAAGGCTCCGGTTCAGGTAGTTATACAATTAACCAAGGTTGGGGTGCGGCAAACCAACGGGGACTTAAACTATCTGTGCCAGTCGAGAAACAAAAAGTTGGCGAATTCAAAGGGACATTGTCATGGTCATTAGTCATGGCACCATAACAAGGAGGAGAGAAGTGAGATGAAAAAATACCTTTTGCTTAGTTGTTTTTTAGGTCTTTTCAGCTTCTGTCATTCAGACACTGCGTTTGGGGAAGCAGCTTATGAAAATAGTGGTGTTGTCTCCTTTTATGGAACGTATGAATATCCCACAGAAGAGTCGACAACAGCGACTAGTAATTCTTCCACAACGACCGAACCCACCAAGCCAGCTGACGGAGGCGCTTCATCCGTCCTTTCTTCTGGCGTATATGGGTCGCGACAAGGAAGATTACCAGCGACAGGTACCACCAATCAAGCACCATTTATTTATTTGGGAATCAGCCTTATCACTATAGGCATATTATTTATTAAAAGGAGAAGAGAAGATGAAAAAAACAGTATTAGCAGTAGTAGGGATTGTAGGATTTAGCGGTGTCCTAGCGACACAACAAGCATTTGCGGAAGACATTAACGTGAACTATACAAGTAATGGCGCCATTACATTTGAACCAGATACAGATCCAACGAAGCCAGTTAACCCAACCAATCCAGATGAAAAAGTTGAACCAGAAGATCCAACTGACCCAACTGGACCAAAACCAGGGACTGCAGGCCCCTTATCAATTGACTATGCTTCAAGCTTTCAATTTGGCGCCCAAAAAATCACTTCCGATACGAAAGATTATTACGCACAAATTCAAACATTTAAAGATGGGACAACAGGTCCCAACTATGTTCAGGTAACGGATAAACGTGGGACACAAGAAGGCTGGACGTTAAGCGCTGTACAAAATGGGCAATTCAAAACAGCCCAAAATGAAGAATTAGTTGGGGCCGCTTTATCGATTGCCAATGCAGGTGTGACATCGATTGTTGATGCTGCATACGCGCCAACACCAACAGCAGCACATACCTTTGTTCCTGGAACAGAAGTAGAATTAGTCAAAGCAGAAGATGGCAAAGGAATGGGGACTTGGGTCTATCGTTTTGGGAAAGATGCGACAGAAGGTGCTACTGCCGTGAAATTAAATGTCCCAGGTAAAGCGATTAAATTAGCAAAAGAATATCGTACGACCTTAACATGGACATTGAAATCTGTACCAACGAATGTTGGAGGCTAAGTAAATGAAAAAAACAGTCGTCTACTCCTTGTTATTCGGAACAATGTTGCTTGGCGCCACTGTTCCTGCTGAAGCGGCGACGGTCGTTTTTGATAGCGAACAGTCGATTGTTTTTACCCCAAGCACAGATGGGACGGATCCAGTGAATCCAGAAAATCCCGATCCAGAAAAACCAGTTCGACCAGTCGATCCAACGAATCCTGATGGACCTAATCCAGGCACACCTGGGCCACTTTCCATCGATTATGCCTCAAGTTTGGATTTTGGGAGTAATGAGATATCGAATAAGGATCAAACGTATTTTGCCAGAGCGCAAACCTATAAAAACCCAGATGGTTCAGCAAGTGAATTGGCAACTGCTAATTATGTACAAGTAAGTGATTTACGGGGAACCAATGCTGGCTGGGTTTTAAAAGTGAAACAAAATGGTCAATTTCGTAATGCAGAAACATTACACAAAGAATTAACAGGCGCCACCGTCGCCTTTACTGAGCCCAGTGTGCGCTCAAATGCGACGGACGTATTGCCGCCAACTGCTACCGCAAACATTCAATTAGATGCTGCGGGCGCAGAAACTGTTGTCATGCAAGCCCCAGAAAAGACCGGCGCCGGAACGTGGATCACGCTGTGGGGGCAAGCAGAAAAAGTGACCGAAAAAAATCAACAAGGACAGCAAGTAAATGCCACAATCACACGGGCAATCTCACTAACTGTTCCCGGGAAAACCCCTAAGGATGCAGTACAATATAAAACAACATTGACTTGGCTACTTTCAGATGTACCAGTAAATAATGGAGGGAAATAAATGAAAAAGACAAAAGTAATGACATTGATGGCAACCACAACTTTAGGCGCATTGGCACTTGTACCAATGAGTGCATTAGCAGTCGACGGTGGTGAATACCAAACAAACGGAGCGATTCAATTTGCACCAAATACGAACCCAACGAATCCAGTTGATCCGACGAATCCAGACCCGGATAAACCAATTACGCCAGTTGATCCAACTGATCCGACAGGGCCTAAGCCAGGGACAGCAGGTCCGTTATCCATTGACTATGCATCTAGCTTATCTTTTGGGGAACAAACGATTACCTCAAAAAATATGACCTACTATGCAGAAACACAAAAATACAAAGATAACGCTGGTGCCGATCAAGAAGGCCCGAACTTTGTTCAAGTCTCAGATAATCGTGGGACTGAAACAGGTTGGACGTTAAAAGTAAAACAAAATGGTCAATTCAAAACTGAAGCCAACCAAGAACTAACAGCGGCCAAAGTAACTTTAAGCAACGGACGCGTGGTTTCAGCTTCACAATCTGCAAAACCAACGACAGCGCCAGCTACGATTGAATTAAACCCAACTGGGGCTGAATCAGTGGTCATGGCTGCTGGCGATAAAGAAGGTGCGGGTACGTACTTAATGAGCTGGGGCGATAGTGTAGATGCCGCTAAAACAAGTATTTCATTAGAAGTACCTGGTTCAACCACAAAATATGCGAAAAAATACACGACAACTTTTACTTGGACTTTGACAGATACACCTGCTAACACAGGAAACTAAGAACGACAGCATACACGCAAGATCGGGATATAAGTCAAAAATTTTTGGCTTATCTTTCGGTCTTTTGGTGCTTATAATACAACAAAGAATGAAAGACATAGGAGAATGAATATGAACAGATGGAAAGTATATGCAACGGTAATCGCTTGTATGTTATTTGGCTGGATTGGCGTGGAGGCGCACGCTTTTGAATTTAATTTTGCGGTCACACCAACAATTCCCGAAAATCAAGTGGATAAATCAAAAACCTACTTTGACTTAAAAATGGCGCCTGGTGCCAAACAAACCGTAGAAATTCAGTTACGCAATGATACAGATGAAGACATTACCATTGAAAATACGGTGAACTCAGCGACAACAAATTTAAATGGCGTAGTAGAATATGGCCAAAACGGAATCAAACCTGACAAAACTTTACGCTTTAACTTAAAAGATTATGTGGAAGCACCGAAAGAAATCATCTTGCCGAAGCATTCCCAAAAGACATTACCTTTAACCATCACGATGCCTAAAGATTCTTTTGATGGCGTGATGGCTGGCGGTATAACACTCAAAGAGAAAAAGAAAGAAACAACGACTTCTGCGGATCAATCAAAAGGGTTAGCTATTAATAATGAATACTCCTATGTTGTGGCTATTATTCTTCAGCAAAATGAGACAAAGGTTCAACCAGATTTAAAATTACTAGGGGTTAAACCAGGCCAAGTCAACGCGCGAAACGTCATCAATGTTTCTTTACAAAACCCACAAGCGGCCTACTTAAACCAATTACATTTAATCAACACTGTTTCAAAAGGAGGCGAAACGCTTTACCAATCCGATACTGAGGATATGCAAGTGGCGCCAAACTCTAACTTTAGTTACCCAATTTCTTTAAAAGGGGAACGATTAACGCCAGGAAAATATGTCTTGAAATCAACGGCCTATGGTGTAAAAGATGAAAAGGGTACCTATCAAGTCAAAGGTGCCAATGGTGAAGAACGGTACCTGTACAAATGGGAATTTACAAAAGAATTTACTATTTCTGGGGACGTCGCTAAAGAATTAAATGAAAAAGACGTAACCATTAAAGGAACCAATTGGTGGTTGTATCTACTGATTGCATTAATCATTCTAGCGCTGCTCTTATTGATTTTCTTCTTGTATCGTAAAAAGAAAAAAGAGGAAGAACAACAATCTGAGCAATAAAAAGGGCTATCTATTGACAAAAAGGGTTTTCCTTGTAAAAGTAAAGGTACTTTTACAAGGAATTGCTTCCCATAAAGTAGAGGTAGAGAGAGTGAGAAGCCATGAGAAAAAAGTATCTTTTTTTATTTAGTTCTTTGCTAATTTTTACGGCTGTCGAAATAGAACCAATTCAAACATTGGCGACACCTATTTATAATCCCTTAGAACCAACGGAAGAAATTCAACCAAAACCAGAATCAATCACCCCTCAGGAAAAGTCAGAACCGGAACAACCTGCGCCAACCCCTCCGGAAGATCAAAAAACTACGGTTCCTTCTGAAGAAAAAAAGCCTTCACCCAAGAAAAAAGACAAACCTGTGGAGAAACCGGCAATGTCAAAAGAAAAAAAGAAACAAACAAAAGAAACAACGGCTCATTCCTTACAAGTGAATAAAGATTTTGTCTTTCCTAACGGACTTGGTGCAGGCGGCGATGAAGAATCTGAAAGCTATTTAGCAGCGGTTGGGTACTTTCTTTCAGGAAATGGATTGTATGGGAAAAAAATGGATGTGAGAGAAGTCTATGATATTGATGATGTTTTTAAATAAAGTGGATAAAAGAAAAATCGCCTTATTTCAGTTACTGGAAAATGCACCGATGTTAACAGAGTCAAAAGAAACCGTAATGCAGGAGTTAGAATTATCTGAATTTATCGTGAACAAAACGGTCGCTGAATTAAATGCTGATTTTATTGAATTTGGTTTATCAGAGGATTTTCAAATTGTGAGCGATGGTATTTTCTTAACGCTTAATGAATCAGGAACGGAAACTTCCGCTACTTTGATTGATTGCTATATTAAAGAGTCGTTACGTTTTGCTATGTTTCAAGATTTCTTTTTTCAGCGTTTTGATTCTGTGAATGAGTTTGCTTTAGAACACTTTGTTAGTCACACATTGGCTTATAAGGAGTTCAAGGAATTAAAGAAAATGCTGGAAAATTACCAAATTACAATTAATAAAGAATTTCACTTGGTGGGAAATGAAACCAATTTACGCGAAGTAACAACACTGGTTTTTTTACAATTATACCAACGTGATTTTTCATTGTACGGTAAAAAAGTTTTAGAGCAGATTCGGAACTTTGAGCTATTTTTTTCTGAGAAGGTTCATCTTAATCAGCGTGCGGGCTATGCACAAGCTAAATGTTTTCATTTTTTGGCGGTTTCTTTAGTACGAACGCAGCAACAGTTTTATGTAGAGAAAAAAGTAGATTCGCAAGTGTTAAAACAATTAGCCGGTGACAATCAGCAGAATGTTTTCAATTGGTTAGAGAGTCTTCAAATCCCAGAACCACAACGAACAAACGAAGGCAATTATTTACTCTTATTTTTAATTGCTGAAGAGTGGCTTCAAGTAGCTTCAGCAGCACTTTGCCAAAGATTTGCAGAAATTCAACAATTGAATCGTGACTTGTTAAGCTATTTAAAAATACAATTTCAGCTTTCCGAGGAAGTCCTGCAAGGTTTTGAACAAAAAGTAACAATCGTTCATTTTAAATTGTTCCATTTTCCAATAGAAGCAAACTATAGTTATCGCAAAATGGATATAACCTACTTTGCAGAAACGTATACAGAGTATTTTTCTGCTAGTCGACAATTTATTCAAGAACAAAAAACGAATCCCGCTGTTTGGGATGCCAGACAGTTTTTATTTTATCGGTATCTGTTGTTAATGGTGGATGCGTTACCATTGAAAAAAGTTTTGGCTCCGATTACATTGTGTGTCGACTTTTCCTTTGGTGAAGCCTATAATCGTATGATACAAAAAAATATTGAAAAAATTACGGAATGGAATATCATTTTCAAAGCACATGTAGATGAAAGTGTACAATTAATTTTATCGGATATTCATTTTGTCGATTGGCCTGAGATTACTCAAATTATTTGGCTAGCGCCACCACGTCCTGTTGATTGGTCGCATTTTATTAAAACGCTGAGTGCACTAAGACCGCACTCGGGAGAAGAAAACAAGGTCGGGACAGCACCGCTTAGCTCCGAGAAATAAGAAGAAATTTCCGGAAATTGTTCTTTAATTTTTGGATAATTTCGGCTTATTTCCGAAGGAGCTGGTTCTGTTCCCGCCATTTATCAGATTTTGAGCGTGAAGCAAAAATCCAAAGTGATTTTTGTACCACGCTTTTTCTTTTAGAATATAAAAATTAAAAATAATAAAAAAGTTGAAACTTTTTATGCTTGTGATTCGTCTATATAAGTGTACAGGAAAGGAGGTTCCAGAAATCGATGGTTTTCGATGGTTGGAAAAGAAAAAAACAAATTCGCGCGTTAGAAACGCTTGTGGATACCAAATATGAAAAAATGTATCGCATTGCCTTTAACTATACACATTCGAAAGAAGATGCCTTGGATGTGATTCAAGAAAGCTTTGAAAAGGCACTGAAGGCCATCCAAAAAGGACCAGATATTAAGGATTTTGAAGCGTGGTTCTTTCGAATTCTGCTTTCTGTAGCGACAGATTATTGGCGTAAAAAGAAACGAGAAGCTGTTCATATTGAAAAAGATGAACATGTGTTAGACCTTTTAAATAATCCCCAACGCAGTTTTTTAGAAATTGAAGAAATTATTAATCAATTAGATAGTCCCAATCGTGAAATTATTCTATTAAAATTTTTTGAAGGATTTACGCTAAAAGAAATCGCCTTGATCCTGGATATTAACGAAAACACGATTAAAACGAAGATGTACCGCAGTTTGAATGAACTCCGAAGTCTATTGAATTAGTAAAAGAAAGGAAGCGAAAAAATAATGGAAGATTTTGTAAAAAGTGTTGTTAAAAACTTTTCAAAAGAATACCGCCAACAACCGTTGCCAACGGATCTACAAGCGGAAGTCAAAGCGCGTTTTCATAAAGAGAAAAAGCGGTACACCTGGCTTCGTTTTAGAAACCGCTCACTGCAAAGTAGTCTAGTAGTGGCTTGTGGCTTTGTCTTATCAGTCAATTTGTTTCCAGGTTTTAGTGAAGCAGCCCGCAACATTCCTGTGTTAGATAAAATTGTTCAATTAGTCACCATCAAAACGTTGACAGCGAAAAAACAGGAAAGTGAAGTAAACATCGATGTCCCTAAAATCCAAACATCCCAAGAATCTTCAGTAGCCGACACGCTCAACAAAAAATACTTGAAAGAAGCCCAAACAGAATTTCAACAAGTCAAAGGGCAATTGTTTGATGGTTCTCGTGTTTCAGTCACTGGAGATTATGAAAAAGTCGTGGACGACCGTCGCTTCCTAGTGGTCAAACGAACCTTCACAGAAATTAAAGGCAGTTCTGCGACGACAACGAAATATGACACCATCGACAAACGAGCCAATGTTGTCGTTTCACTCCCCTTAATTTTTAAAAATGATTTTTACATTGATGTCATTAGTAGTGAAATTAAACAACAAATAGCAGACCAAATGAAGAACGATAGCAATAAAATATACTGGTCCGAAAAAGAGGATGCCCCCAGTGATGTTCAACCCTTCAAAAAAATTAAAAAGGACCAACCTTTCTATATCAATGAAAAACACCAATTAGTGATTGTGTTTCCCCAAGGAGAGATTGCGCCTTACTATATGGGCACTCCTGAATTTGTGATTCCTGATCAAGTCATTGAAAATGAATTGGCAGCGCCTAATTATTTAAAATAAACTCAGTAAAAAACACGCGACATTTCTTAAAACTGTCGCGTGTTTTTTGCTGACCTAACCAAGTCAGTTGCGGTTTTACTGAGAGAAGCGTACACTAGAATTAAGCATAACAAGAAAGGGCGAATGGCAATGGAAAAATCAGAAAAAATTAGTATTTTACAAGATGTGGTTAAAATTAAATCTGTAAATGGAAACGAAGAAGAAGTGGCAATCTATTTACAAAATCTTTTGAAAAAATATGAGATCCCTTCTGAACTTGTTTCTTATGCACCAAATCGTAGTAGTTTGGTTGCTTATTTAGGTGAAAACCGAGAAAAAGTCTTAGGGTTTAGTGGCCACATGGACGTGGTTTCTGAAGGGGACGAAAGTCAATGGACTTTCCCGCCATTTGCGGCCCATATTGAAGGAAATAAATTGTATGGCCGTGGCGCAACGGACATGAAAAGCGGCTTAGTCGCAATGGTTTTAGCAATGATTGAATTAAAAGAAAAGGAAGTTCCATTAAATGGAGCGGTTAAATTTTTAGGTACAGTTGGTGAAGAAGTCGGTGAGCTAGGTGCTGGCCAATTAACTGAAAAAGGCTATGCGGATGATTTAAGTGCCTTAGTCATTGGAGAACCAACCAATTATAACTTGATGTATGCGCACATGGGTTCAATTAACTATTCTGTTGTGTCACACGGAAAAGAAGCCCACAGTTCGATGCCAGAAGAAGGCATTAACGCGATTAATAATTTGAACGAATTTATTACAGAAGCAAACCAACAAATGGCGGAAGTCACAGCAAACTATGAAAATCCTGAATTAGGCCGAACGATTCACAATGTAACCGTCATTAAAGGTGGCACACAAGTGAACAGTATTCCAGGTCAAGCAGCCTTGCAAGGGAATATCCGTTCAATTCCAGAATTCAGCAACGACCAAGTCATTGCATTATTACAAAAAATTGTCGATGAATTGAACAAAAAAGAAAAACATCAGTTAGAATTAACGATTGATTACAATAAAATTCCTGTAAAAGCTGAGAAAGATTCTGCGTTAATTCAAGCCATTCAAGCCCAATTTGATCAACCATTACCATTAGTGACAAGCGCTGGGACCACAGACTTAGCTGAATTTACTAAATCAGACAATACATTTGATTGCGTTGTCTTTGGACCAGGTGTGACCACTACTGCACACCAAGTCGACGAATATGTCGAAATTGATAATTATTTAGATATGATTGATAAGTATCAAGCGATAGCAAAAAGTTATTTAAATTAAAAAAATGTCGCGCCTGAATCATAAAAATCAGGTGCGACATTTTTTATAAGGTTTATTCCACCACAGTCCATTCATTTAAGGTTTTGCCGTTCTCATCAACTAGCTCTAACCAGCTGTTTGTTCCAGCAAAATAGAGAAACAAGCCGACTTCATTAACGCTTTTTAAGACGATATCTTCCGTTGTGACAAAGTCTTTAAATTGGCTCTTGCGTTCATCACGAAGTTTTTCACCAAATCTAGCGGAGAAACCGACAGACCCGTCTTTATTTAAAGGGGCTTCGGGCATCATTGTCGCGCCAGCTTTAATAAGCATTTCATTGCGCTTTTGCCAAAAAACAGTTGCTTTGCTTTGTCGAGTATCAATATAAAAAGGAATTTGGCTGACTTCTTTTGTCCATTTGTGGCGTGCTTTGGCTGGTCTGGCTTTCTTCGGCGCCGGTTTTTTAAACAGAGAGTAGCCAAAACGTTCCAAGATAAAGGTGACTGTTTCTTTATAGTTAGTCACTGTCGCTACCGCACTTTTCGGAATTTTGACTGTCGTTGGGGTTGCTTCCAATGTTAAACCACTTTCTTTCGCATCATCTAGGAAAGCTTGCGCTAAATAGGCAAGTTCTGTGTCCCAAGTCGGTTTCAACAAAATCGAGTGATCAAAAGAAACTTCTTTATATGTAGCTTTTTCTTCAGCAAGTCCTAAAGCAACTAGTTGGTTATCTCTTAGCAAGAAAAGAATCGCTGCCTCTTTTTTCGGTAATTTAGTTGTTTGTTCAATGATTAAGTGGGCCTGATCGGCTAAATCAATGAGTGTCTTTGTTTTTTTAGATCAACGGTTAAATGTAAGTCCATGAAGTCTGCTCCTTTATCGTTAGTTTCTTCATTGTATCATGAAACAGCGTCTTCGTCTTTTAACGAGTCAGCAACCTTACAATATTGTTTGAAACAAAAAGAAGCTTTCGTGGTATACTTACTCACATACATAATTTTTAATGAGGAAAGTAGAGGAACAAGAATGAAAACACTTGGCAATATTTTATGGTTCATCTTTGGCGGCTTTTTTGGTGGCTTATCTTGGCTATTCGCAGGCGTGATTTGGTGTATTACAATTATCGGTATTCCGATTGGTTTACAATGTTTTAAATTAGCGGGGTTGAGCTTTTGGCCGTTTAAAAAGCGAGTCGTGTATAGTGATAGCGGCGTATCTTTGGTGGTAAACATTATTTGGCTGATTATCAGTGGACTACCATTAGCAATTGGGCATTGTATTAGTGGCTTGTTGCTTTGTCTGACAATCATCGGTATTCCGTTTGGGCAACAATCCTTTAAATTGGCGAAATTAGCGTTAATGCCGTTTGGGGCCCGTGTTGTTTCAACAACTGATTTTTATTTTGAATAGTCAGAGGTTTCTCATTGACAAATAAAACGAAACAGCGTATTCTGTAAATGTAACAAATAACGTTACATTTAGTTTGGAGTGATTAGACATGGCCATGTCAACGAAATTAAGTGTTGCGATTCATATTTTAAGTTTGATTGAAACAGGTCCTCAAGAACAAGTGACTTCTGAATACATTGCTTCGAGCGTGAATACGAATCCAGTCGTTGTTCGACGACTAATGAGCCAGTTAAAAAAAGCCGGCTTGATTCATTCCATGCGTGGAGCCAATAAAAATACCTTATTAAAGAAACCAGAAGAGATCTCACTGTATGAAATTTACACAGCGGTTGAATTGGAACGAGAGATTTTCAATATTCATCAAAATCCTAATCCAAACTGTTCCGTTGGGGCAAATATCCAATCGGTACTAGAAACTGAATTTACTAAAGTGCAACAAAAAATGGAAGAAGAATTGAAAAGCATCACCTTAGCAGATGTGATTCATGAAATAGAAGTTAAGAGGGATAAGTAATCTCTCTACTTTTAAAGTATTAAATGTAACTATTTTAGTTCTATTTAAAAATGAAAGGATGATTTACATGAAAGTAGCAGTATTAGGAGCAACAGGAAAAGAAGGACAATTACTTTTAGCAGAAGCTAAACGTCGCGGGATGGACGTGACAGCCATCGTTCGTAATGCTTCAAAAATAACAGATGGCACACCGACCATTGAAAAAGATGTTTATCAATTAACAACAGAAGATATTCAAGCGTTTGATGTATTAATTAGTGCCTTAGGATTCCCTGATGTGCAAGATTTCCCCAAATCTACCAAACATTTGATTGAGATTTTAACCAATCAAAAAACGCGCTTGTTTGTCGTTGGGGGCGCTGGAACCTTGTATGTGGACCCAGAACACACAACTCAATTAAAAGATACACCATCATTCCCAGCAGAAATTCAGCCATTAGCTTCGGCGATGGGCGAAGCTTTAAACTTATTGAAAGAAGCTCAAAACATCCACTGGACCTATATTAGTCCTGCAGCCATGTTTGATGCTGAAGGTCCTGCGACAGGCCATTATGAAGTCGCTGGCGAAGAATTAACAACCAATAGTCAAGGTGACAGCTACATTAGTTACGCAGACTACGCCGTTGCCATGTTAGATGAAGTGGAAAGTAATGTACACCCAAATCAACGAATCAGTGTGTATCAATAAAAGAAAAAATTATTAATAAAGAAAGAAGTGAGGAATAAAATATTTTATCTCTCACTTCTTTCTTTATTTTACCCAAAAATTAATAACATTTAGAACAAGGAGTTAAGTTATTTGCTAGAGCTGCTTCTAAAGTAGTTTCTGTATAGGTTCCATTTCCACATTTGCGTGCATGGTATTTACTGCCAGTTGGTGTCACAAGAACAGTTGTGCTTGTTTCTGGACCAGCATTTGCAGCAGCCGTCTCGACTTCCGCCGGTGCCTGTGCGGCTTGTTGCGCCTCTGCTTCAGCTTGCGCTTTTGCTGCCGCTTCGGCTTGTTCTTTTTGCGCTTTTTCAGCGGCTAGTTTTTGAGCTTCTGCTTCTTTTCGTTGTTTTTCTTTGTGGGCATCTAATTGAGTTTTAACAACGGCTACCCGTTTTGTTAAAGCTTGATTTGGGGAGTTTAAAGCGTCAATTTGTTTGACCGCTTCATTATAGTAAGCTTCATTGGTTGGTTCTTGTTCAGCTTTTTCAACAGCGGCAGTTGCACTGGCGACTAATTGTTCATTTTTTTCTTTTTCAGCGATAGCGGTTTGAACAGTCGTTAATCGTTGTTGAAATCCTTCTTTGCCAACTGGGGCAGCAGCTACTAATTTTTCAGCTGCTTGATAATCGCTTTTACTTTTAGATTTTTCAGCAGTTGTAACTGCTTCATCAACAGGTACTGCTTCTTTGATTTTTTCAAGGCGATCATTGTATTCCTCGTATTCTTGACTTAATGAAGATACTAAGGTTGCGGCTTCATCATAGTTTTTCTGAGAAGGTTGTTTTTCAGCGTAAGCTAAGGCTTTTTCTGTTTTGGCCAATTCTTGTTCAGAATCTGTGATGCTTGCAATAAATTCTTTTGATGGTGTGACTTCGACTGATTTTTCAACTTTGGTATCTTTCTTCTCAGCAACAAAGGTGATTTTTTGCGTTTTTTCATCGGACAGTTTTACTTTGTAAGCAAACGTTTTGTCTTTTGTTTTTACTTCCTTGCCATTGGCCGTTAGTTTGCTGTTGCCGTCATATTCGCCTTTGATGGTGGCTGAGCCATTGGCATCGGTTTCAACACTCTCTGCATCAAGTGAAAGTGTCGGGGAAGAATCTGTCGTGGCAACCCCACCAATAAATAGAGCGGCACTTGCTAACGCGGCATAGCCATATTGTTTTTTCGGTTGTTTCTTAATTAATGCTTTGATAGTCAGTCCCCCGCTGACAAGTAACCCTAATAGACCCAAAAGTACTAATACTACACTCATTCATTTCTCTCCTTTCGATATAACGTTATTATACAATGTATTGTGAGAAAATGAACATTTTTTTCGTAATAATTAATAAATTTCCTGATAAAAAAATTATTTCCTGAAGCTCAAATTCTTTTGTAAAAATTTTGTTGTGCTAAAATGGAAAGTGAGTTTAACTACGTATGTTATTAGAGAAGGGGAAATCAATGAAAGCAGAAATCATTGCAGTCGGAACAGAGTTATTACTGGGACAAGTAGTGAATACCAACGCCACCTTTTTATCAGAAGAGTTAGCTGCGCTAGGCATCGATGTTTACTATCAGACCGTTGTTGGTGATAACGGCGGCCGCTTAGAAACGCTACTAACAGAAGCAGAACAAAGAAGTGATTTAATTGTCCTTTGTGGAGGGCTAGGACCTACAGAAGACGATTTAACCAAGCAAGTTGTCGCACAACATCTCCATAAATCATTAGTAGAAGATCAAGAAGGATTGAACCGCTTGCACCAGTTTTTCCAACAGTCTAAGCGGCCAATGACGGAAAATAATCTACGACAAGTGTTAGCCATTGAAGGTGGACAAGTTCTTCAAAACCCGACAGGATTAGCGGTTGGTTCTTTTGTAACAGAAGGCACAACAAGCTATTTGCTCTTACCAGGGCCACCCAATGAATTAATTCCGATGTTCCAACAAGCGGCACGACCTTTATTGATTGATGCGTTTCCACAAGAAGAACAATTGATTTCAAGAGTCTTGCGTTTTTATGGCATTGGTGAATCACAGCTGGTGACCGAGATTCAATCGTTGATTGCGCACCAAACGAATCCAACCATTGCGCCTTATGCTAAGCCTAATGAAGTGACACTTCGTTTAACAGTTAAAACAAAAGACTTAGTAGCTGGCGAAGAATTATTAACAGCGACGGAAGAAAAGGTTTTAGCTAAAGTGGGAGACTATTTTTATGGGTATGGGGATGACAATAGTTTAGCCAAGGTAACAGTGGACTTGTTATTACAAAACGGACAAACCGTCACGGCTGCTGAGAGCCTCACCGCTGGCCTCTTCCAAAGTACACTGGGGGAAATTGCGGGCGCTTCGAAGATTTTTAAGGGAGGCTTCGTGACGTATTCGCAAGAAACAAAAGAGAACTTTTTAGGAATTTCTCATGAACTTTTAGAAGAACATGGCACGGTAAGTGAAGCGTGTGCCAAAGAAATGGCAGAGAAAGCGCGTCAGTTAGCTAAATCTAACTATGGTTTATCATTTACTGGGGTCGCTGGTGACCCAATCGAAGGTCAACCGACAGGCACTGTTTGGATTGGGCTGGCGGAAGAAGGCCAACCAACCGTTGCAGAATGTTTCCATTTTAACCGTGACCGAAATTATATTAGACAGAGTGCGGTTATGCGAGGGTTAGATCTTTTACGGCGCCGAATCATTAATAAAAAATAAATATGCGAATGTTTGTTCGGTTTTTTCTTGCTTTTTTGGTACAAAAGAGATATGATAGACCTACTAACAGGAAATGAAAAATAAGTTTATATAAATTAAAGGAGGATTATCCATTGGCAGATGATCGTAAAGTGGCTTTAGATGCCGCACTGAAAAAAATTGAAAAGAACTTTGGGAAAGGCTCTATTATGAAATTAGGCGAAAAAGCTGATCAAAAAATTTCAACTATCCCTAGTGGTTCTTTAGCGTTAGATGTTGCATTGGGCGTAGGTGGGTATCCACGTGGCCGAATTATTGAAGTATATGGTCCTGAGAGTTCAGGTAAAACAACTGTTTCTTTACACGCAATTGCAGAAGTGCAACGAAATGGTGGAACAGCCGCTTTTATCGATGCTGAGCATGCATTGGATCCTCAATATGCGGAGAAACTAGGCGTTAACATTGATGAATTACTTTTATCTCAACCAGATACGGGTGAGCAAGGCTTAGAGATTGCCGATGCCTTAGTTTCAAGTGGTGCGATTGACATCGTTGTCATCGACTCGGTTGCTGCGTTAGTTCCTCGTGCAGAGATTGATGGTGAGATGGGAGCGAGCCATGTCGGCTTACAAGCTCGACTAATGTCTCAAGCACTACGTAAATTATCAGGCTCAATTAATAAGACAAAAACAATTGCTATTTTCATTAACCAAATTCGTGAAAAAGTTGGCGTGATGTTCGGAAATCCTGAAACAACTCCTGGTGGACGTGCATTGAAATTCTACGCAACGGTTCGTCTAGAAGTCCGTCGTGCAGAACAGTTAAAACAAGGAACAGACATCGTCGGTAACCGCACAAAAATTAAAGTCGTTAAAAACAAAGTGGCGCCACCATTTAAAGTGGCAGAAGTTGATATCATGTATGGCCAAGGTATTTCCCAAGAAGGCGAATTACTAGATATGGCTGTGGAAAAAGACCTTATCAGTAAAAGTGGTGCTTGGTATGGCTATAAAGAAGAACGAATTGGCCAAGGCCGTGAAAATGCCAAACAATACATGGCGGATCATCCTGAAATGATGGCAGAAGTGTCTAAATTGGTCCGTGATGCATACGGCATCGGTGACGGTTCAACCATTACAGAAGAAGCAGAAGGTCAAGAAGAATTACCCTTAGATGAATAGATAACGAGTGAATACGACTCGTTAAGAAGAAGGACAACACTTACTGAACAGGACAGGTGTTGTCTTTCTTTGTTTAGAACTAAATTGTTAAATAGACTGTTGTCCATGTCCGAACCCATCCACATCAAGCAGCTTAGTCAAACAGCAGACTATGCGGCGTTTGTTCTAAAATTTAAACAATTCGTGACGGCGGAAACCTAAAAATGTGACGTTGTCTAATATTTGCTGCCCTTTCCAAAAGAAAGGGCTTTTTTAAGTTGACACCTTTCGCGACAAACATTAGAATAAAATTGTGTGTATGCACAAATATGCAAGTAGGCATATTGATAATTGATTTTAGTTTATCAAAAAACTACAAGATATGAATTAACAAAAAGATAGTATGGAGGTGGAAATATGGTTTTAAATATTCTCCTCGCTATCGTCGGTTTGATTGTCGGTCTTGGTTTAGGATTTGTTATTGCAAAGTCACGTCATGATAAAGCAATAAATGGTGCAAAAATTTCAGCGTCGAGTATTCTCGAGAACGCTCGGAAAGAATCAGAAACACTGAAAAAAGAAGCATTGCTAGAAGCTAAGGAAGAGAACCAGAAGTATCGTTCAGAAATTGAAAGTGAGTTGAAAGAAAGCAGATTAGAACTTAAATCTCAAGAAAATCGTTTAATTCAACGGGAACAAACGTTGGATCGTAAAGATGACTCTCTTGAAAAACGTGAAGGCTCACTGGAAGAAAAAGAAGAGAAACTTGGTGCTAGACAGCAATTAATTGATGAGCGAGAAAAAGAAGTAGAAAACTTAATTAATCAGCAACATCAAGAATTAGAACGAATTGCTTCCCTTTCAAAAGAAGAAGCAAAATCGATTATTATGAAGTCAACAGAAGAAGAGTTGAATCATGAACTAACCTTGATGGTCAAGGAGTCAGAACAACGTGCCAAAGAAGAATCTGATCGCAAAGCGAAGAACTTGCTTTCCCTAGCAATTCAACGTTGCGCCGCCGATTCTGTTTCTGAAACAACTGTTTCCGTGGTCACTTTACCAAATGATGAGATGAAAGGTCGCATTATTGGTCGTGAAGGACGTAATATTCGTACATTGGAAACATTAACAGGGATTGACTTAATCATTGATGATACGCCAGAAGCGGTTGTGTTATCCGGATTTGATCCAATCAGACGAGAAATCGCTCGAATGACCTTGGAAAAATTAATCCAAGATGGTCGGATTCATCCCGCTCGCATCGAAGAAATGGTAGAAAAATCACGTAAAGAAATGGATGAACGGATTCGTGAATACGGAGAACAAGCAGCCTTTGAAGTAGGTGCTCATACGTTACATCCTGATTTAATTAAAATTTTAGGCCGTTTACGTTTCAGAACAAGTTATGGTCAAAATGTCTTGAACCATTCAATCGAAGTAGCAAAACTGGCTGGCGTTTTAGCCGCCGAATTAGGCGAAGATGTTCAATTAGCCAAACGTGCAGGTTTACTACATGATATTGGGAAAGCATTGGATCATGAAATTGAAGGTTCTCACGTTGAGATTGGCGCAGAATTAGCTGCGAAATATAAAGAAAATTCAGTAGTTATTAATGCCATTGCCTCGCATCATGGTGATGTGGAAGCAACCTCAGTTATTTCTGTTTTAGTGGCAGCCGCAGATGCGTTATCTGCAGCGCGTCCAGGTGCACGTAGTGAATCGTTAGAAAACTACATTCGCCGCTTAGAAAACTTAGAAAATATTTCTAATAGTTTTGAAGGCGTTGATTCAAGTTTTGCTGTTCAAGCAGGACGTGAAGTTCGTGTCATGGTGAAACCAGAAGAAATTTCTGATTTAGAATCTGTTCGTTTAGTTCGAGACATTCGGAAGAAAATTGAAGATGACTTGGATTATCCAGGACATATCAAAGTAACGGTTATCCGTGAAACACGTGCCGTTGACTATGCGAAATAAAATGAAAAGCGAATAAGTATCGCGTGTAGTGTCTCAACGAACAATTGCAAGGATTGTTCGTTGAGACACTTTTTTTAATCTTTTAAAACCAAAACTTTCTTTTCAAAGCGAAAACAACTATAATAAACAAGAGATGTTAAAAAGAGAAGAGGAACCTTTTTGCGTATATTATTTATAGGAGATGTTGTCGGTTCTTTAGGAAGAGAAGCCCTAGCAACGTATGTCCCTAAATTAAAGAAGAAATATCGTCCACAAGTGACCATTGCCAATGGTGAAAATGCGGCATCTGGTCGGGGAATTACTGGCAAGATTTATAAGAAATTTTTGCAAGATGGTGTCGATGTTGTTACGATGGGTAACCATACGTGGGACAACAAGGATATCTTTGAATTCATTGATGATGCGAAGAAAATGGTTCGTCCAGCGAACTTTCCAGAAGATGTGCCTGGTCAAGGAATGGTTTTTGTGAAAGTCAATCAATTGGAACTAGCGGTGATTAATTTACAGGCCCGCACATTTATGGTGCCATTGGAAGATCCTTTCAAGAAAGCCGCCGAGCTAGTGGCTATCGCTCGCAAACGGACACCGCTCATTTTTGTGGATTTTCATGGCGAAACGACAAGCGAAAAACAAGCCATGAGCTGGTTTTTAGATGGCCAAGTTTCAGCCGTTGTTGGAACACATACGCATGTTCAAACAAATGACGCTCGGATTTTACCGAAAGGGACAGCCTTCTTAAGTGATGTCGGTATGACCGGACCTTATGATGGGATTCTAGGAATGAAGCGTGAACCGATTATTGAGAAGTTTATGACAGCATTGCCGAAGCGCTTTGAGGTAGTCGAAACAGGGCGGACAATTTTATCTGCCTGTATTTTAGAGATTGATGACCAAACGGGCCAAGCGAAGATGATTGAGCCGATTCAGATTAGCGAAGATCGCCCGTTTCAAGAATAATAGAAGAAAAGTTAATCTCGGATCATTAAGAGGTTAACTTTTTCTGCTCTTATAGAAAAAGTGCCGGTGAAAGATGAAGGTGAAAAAAATGGAGCCGTTGAATTTAGATGCACAAAGTAATAAAGAATTAGAAAAATTGTTACATTTAATTGGACAAGATGAAGTCATTCAGCGCTACCAAGCGATTGAAGAAAAGGTAAAGAAAAACAAAAAGCTGACAGAATTAGTGGAAGAAATTAAAGCTGCGCAAAAAGATGCGGTTCAATTTGCTCACTATGGCAAACCAACTGCTGAAAAAGAAGCCATTCAACGAGCTGATGCGAAAACAAAAGAATTTGATGAGCACCCACTCGTTGTAGCCTACCGCGAACAACTGATCGAAGCCAATGACTTAGTCCAACATGTCACGGCGCTCATTCAATACCGCGTGAACGAAGAGCTAGAGAAGGAAGGGAATTAAATGCCACAAAAGACAAAAAATACACCCATGATGGAACAATATTTATCCATTAAGGCCCAATACAAGGATGCGTTTTTATTTTATCGCTTAGGTGATTTTTATGAATTATTTTATGAAGATGCTATCAATGCAGCGCAAATCTTAGAATTGACGTTAACCAGTCGTAACCGCAATGCGGATGATCCGATTCCTATGTGTGGCGTTCCTTATCATGCCGCGCAAGGCTATATTGATACGTTGATTGAGCAAGGCTATAAAGTAGCGATTTGTGAGCAAGTGGAAGATCCAAAGACTACCAAGGGCATGGTCAAACGAGAAGTGGTCCAGTTGGTAACGCCAGGAACGGTGATGAATAGTAAAGGCTTGGAAGCCAAAGACAATAATTACTTAACCGCTGTGCTAACAGATGGTAATCAGTTCGGTTTTGCCTATGTAGATTTGAGTACAGGCGAATTAAAAACAGCAGTCTTGGCTGATGAAGAGGGCGTTTTAAACGAAGCTTCTGCGTTGCAAACAAAAGAAATGGTCCTAGGTTCAGGGATTCCTGAATCGTTAAAAGAGAACTTAAGTTTACGTTTAAATATCATCTTTTCGACACAAGAAACGGTGGAAGAAAATGCCGAGTTTAGTTTTTTAACCAATGAACTGATTAATCCATTAGAAATTGAAATTACAGGCAAATTATTATCTTATTTATCCGTTACCCAAAAGCGGAGCTTGTCCCATATTCAGAAAGCTGTGGAATATCAGCCAGATCATTTCTTGAAAATGGATCATTATTCTAAATTCAATTTAGAATTGAGTCAGTCGATTCGAACAGGACAGAAAAAAGGGACTCTATTGTGGCTATTAGATGAAACGAAAACAGCTATGGGCGGCCGTTTGTTGAAACAATGGTTGGATCGTCCGCTGATTCAGGAACGTCAAATTAAGGCGCGTCAAGAAATGGTGCAATCCTTATTAAATGCCTATTTTGAACGCTTAGATTTGCAAGCAGCATTGACGAACGTTTATGATTTAGAGCGGTTAGCAGGACGCGTGGCATTCGGCAGTGTGAATGGGCGTGATTTAATTCAATTACGGACCTCTTTAGAACAAGTACCAACGATTCGACAGTTAATTGTCGGGATCAATCAAGGGGAATGGGATGATTTGTTAGTCGACTTAAACCCCGTTGAAGATTTAGTGGCATTGATTGCGACGGCGATTAATGAAGAAGCCCCTTTACAAATTACTGAAGGAAACGTTATTAAGGACGGCTATAACGACCAATTAGATGAATACCGTGATGCCATGCGCAATGGTAAGCAATGGTTAGCGGAGTTAGAAGCGAAAGAACGCCAAGAAACAGGGATTAAAAACTTGAAGATTGGCTACAATCGGGTCTTTGGTTATTTCATTGAAATCACTAAGTCAAATTTAGCGAATTTAGAAGAAGGAAAATACGAGCGTAAGCAAACATTAGCTAATGCGGAGCGCTTTATTACGCCCGAACTAAAAGAACTAGAACGTTTAATCTTAGAAGCTGAAGAAAAATCAGTTGAACTAGAATATCAATTGTTCTTGGCCGTGAGAGAACAAGTGAAAACGAACATTGATCGGTTGCAAACACTGGCTAAAACCATTAGTGCGGTTGATGTTTTACAATCTTTTGCAACAATTAGTGAACGGTATCAATACGTTCGACCAACGTTAAGAAGTAACACGAAAAATTTGGCGATTGTCGAAGGACGACACCCAGTCGTGGAAAAAGTTTTAGGGCATCAAGAATACATTCCAAACAGTATCCGCATGAACCCAGAAACAGATATTCTCTTGATTACTGGACCAAACATGTCAGGGAAAAGTACCTACATGCGTCAATTGGCTTTGACGGTGGTCATGGCGCAAATTGGCTGTTTTGTACCAGCGGAAAGTGCTGAAATGCCAATTTTCGATCAAATTTTTACACGGATTGGGGCCTCTGATGATCTAATTGCAGGGCAAAGTACCTTTATGGTAGAAATGATGGAAGCCAACCAAGCACTGCGGCACGCCACGCCTAACAGCCTAATTTTATTTGATGAATTAGGACGCGGCACGGCAACCTATGATGGAATGGCGCTAGCGCAAGCCATCATTGAATATATCCATCGTGAAGTACAAGCCAAAACGCTATTCTCTACACATTATCATGAACTAACTGTTCTAGATGAGACCTTAACAGGCTTGAAGAATATTCACGTGGGCGCTGTCGAAAAAGATGGCGAAGTGGTCTTTCTTCATAAAATGATGGAAGGACCTGCTGATAAGAGCTATGGGATACATGTTGCTAAAATCGCTGGTTTACCAAGCCCGCTTTTAGAACGAGCAGCCACCATTTTATCCGCTTTAGAAGCGGAAGAAACAACGATTCCAAGTTCAGTTCATCATGAAGAAGTTTCAGAAGTCCATGAAGAAACCGAGCAACTTTCATTATTTAAAGAAGTTTCAACAGAAGAATTAAGTGTCATTGACACATTGAAGAAAATGAATCTATTAGAAATGACACCACTAGATGCGTTAAACATGCTTCATCAATTGCAAAAACGTATCTAATTAGGAACCGAACCGGTTAGGAGGTCGTGAAATGGGGAAAATTCAAGAACTATCCGAACAACTAGCCAACCAGATTGCTGCTGGTGAAGTTGTTGAACGTCCCGCTTCTGTCGTCAAAGAATTGGTGGAAAATGCACTGGATGCAGGAAGCACCCAAATTGATATTTTTATTGAAGAAGCTGGCTTGAAAACCATTCAAATTATTGATAATGGTGAAGGAATTGCCAAAGAAGATGTACTGAATGCCTTCAAACGCCATGCCACAAGCAAAATTCATACAAGAGATGATTTGTTCCGAATTCGCAGCTTGGGGTTCCGAGGCGAAGCCTTACCAAGTATTGCCTCAGTTTCTGAAATGATTGTCGAAACTGCCACAGCTGAGGAAGAAGAAGGCAGCTATGTGATTCTAAAAGGGGGCAAGGTCGAAGAAAACCGACCAGCAGCCCTCCGTAAAGGCACAAAAATGACCGTTTCTAATTTATTTTATAATACGCCCGCTCGTTTGAAATACGTCAAAACGATCCAAACGGAATTGGCCAATATCGGTGACATTGTCAATCGTCTGGCGTTAAGCCACCCTAAAGTCGCTTTTCGCTTGGTTCATGACGGCCACAAAATGATGAGTACAACAGGCAATGGTGATTTAAAACAAACGATTGCCGGGATTTATGGCATTAGTACCGCAAAGAAAATGTTGAAAATTGAAGGAAAAGACCTTGATTTTACTTTGACAGGGTATGTTTCATTACCAGAAGTCACACGGGCCAGCCGTAACTATTTATCAACGATTATCAATGGTCGTTATATTAAAAATTTTGCGTTAAATAAAGCAATTGTAGCCGGCTATGGTTCGAAACTAATGGTGGGGCGTTTTCCAATTGCTGTGTTAGAAATTGAAATGGATCCGCTGTTAGTCGATGTCAATGTCCATCCTACTAAGCAAGAAGTTCGTTTAAGTAAAGAAAAAGATTTAATGGCATTAATTGAACAGGCGATTCAAGAAGTGTTGAGCCAAGAACAGTTGATTCCCAATGCGGCAGACAATTTGCGTTTTAAAAAGAAACTACCGCCAGAACCTAAAGCCGAACAAATGGAAATTCCTTTATCGACTGAACAACCTGCGGTAAAACAACGACCGGGCAGCTTAAGCTATAATCCCGCAACGGGTCGCTTCTATGCGGAACATGCGACAGACGAAACACCAGTCTCAAGCGCCCCTGAAGCTGTCAACCAGACAGAAAGAGCAGTGGACCCAATGGACGACCCATTTGCGCCGCCAGTGCCAGAATCAACGAGTGTAGCGGAAGAAACGTCAGCTTACGAAACCTCTTCGGCATCTGCTGATTCCGCAAATCATTGGGAAACAGCTAGTAATGAGCAACAGGTAATAGCCGAAGAAACGAAAATAACTGAAGTGCCTGATTCAGAACCTTCTCTGCCTTCATCAGAGGCTGCTGACGAGGTTTTCCAAGAAGAAATGAAACTTCACCCAGAATTCGATGCCAATAGCGCTGCGAGTCAAAGAGAACTGAAACAAGCCCTGAACAAGTTGGAAGAAGAACGACCAACAGAACGTTTTCCTGAGCTAGAGTACTTCGGTCAAATGCACGGAACTTATTTATTCGCACAAAGCAAAGATGGCCTGTTTATTATCGACCAACACGCTGCCCAAGAACGAATTAAATACGAGTACTTCCGTGAAAAAATTGGCGAAGTCAGTGATGATTTACAAGAACTATTGGTACCAATCGTTATTGATTATCCAAATAGCGATGCCTTGAAAATTAAAGAGCAGAAAGAAACCCTTGCGGAAGTTGGCATCCATTTGGAAGACTTTGGACAAAATAGTTTCATTGTGCGGGCGCACCCAACTTGGTATCCTGCAGGCGAAGAGGAAAGCATTGTTCGCGAGATGATTGACATGTTGCTAACAACTGGCTCGGTCAGCGTGAAAAAATTCCGTGAAGCAACTGCCATTATGATGAGCTGTAAGCGATCCATCAAAGCCAATCATTACCTCAATGAGCAACAAGCACGCGTGCTATTAAAAGATTTAGCCTTGTGCGAAAATCCGTTTAATTGTCCGCATGGACGTCCGGTGCTGATTCATTTTACGAATTCAGATATGGAACGAATGTTTAAACGCATTCAAGACCCCCATTAAAAAGAAACGAGGCGTCATCATTTTATGCAAATTATTTTAGCATCCCAATCTCCTCGCCGTCAGGAGTTATTAAAGCGTGTGGTCCCAACTTTTACGATTGCACCAGCCGATATCGATGAAACTGTTGGTAAAGACGGCTTACCAGCAGAATATGTGGCGCAAATGGCTGCCCAAAAAGCAGCGGCTATAGCAGAGCAATCCCCCGAAGCACTAGTCATTGGCTGCGATACAATTGTGGCATTGGCGGGAGAAATCCTCGGCAAACCCACTTCTCGGGAAGACGGTTATCGCATGTTGCGCCTCTTAAGTGGCAAAACACATGACGTGTATACAAGTGTGACGTTGAAACAAGGGGAAAAAGAGCGCTCCGCGACAGTTCATTCAACCGTGACGTTTTATCCACTGACAGACACGGAAATCCATGCTTACTTAGATACCGCAGAATATGCCGACAAAGCAGGCGCTTATGGTATCCAAGGACAAGGAGCATTATTAATTGAAGCAATCGCTGGCGATTATTACGCCATTATGGGCTTACCAATTGCCAAAGTAGCCCGACTACTAAAAGAATTCAACTAATAAAAGACAGTCCTTTTCATTCGTCAAAAAGAGAAAGGACTGTCTTTTACTATGCAAACTATTAGGTGCCTGTTTGACAAACGTGGTATCATTGAACCCAATAAATTGAACAGAAGAAAAGGAGTGGACAGAATGACAAAACCAACAGAAGAAGAATTAAAACAAACCTTGACGGATCTTCAATATGCCGTCACACAAGAAAACGCAACAGAACGCCCTTTTTCAGGAGAATATGATGACTTTTACCAAGACGGAATCTATGTAGACATTGTTAGTGGCGAACCGTTGTTTAGCTCCCTGGACAAATACGATGCTGGTTGCGGCTGGCCATCCTTTACCAAACCAATTGAAAAACGTGGCGTCAAAGAAAAAGCTGATTTTAGTCACGGCATGCACCGAGTAGAAGTTCGCAGTCAAGAAGCGGATTCACATTTAGGGCATGTTTTCACTGATGGCCCACTCCAAGAAGGCGGCTTACGTTATTGCATTAATGCGGCAGCTTTGAGATTTGTGCCAGTGGCAGATTTAGAAAAAGAAGGCTATGGCGAGTACCTTTCTTTATTCAAATAATCCTCATTTTTTAGACAAATACGATAAAATAGTTAGAAGAAAGCGACTTTTGATGAATATCTTGTATGAAATACAGAAAATCTCTTGATTTATTTGGCTAGGACTACTATTATTTTAGAAGGAAAGTATTGTTCAGTTTTAACGAATTGGCTGAAATAGAAAGTGGAGGTTCTAATGTCGAAACATTATTTTGATCCAAGATTGAAAATCTTTTCTTTGAACTCTAATCGTCCCTTAGCAGAAAAAATTGCGGATGCTGTGGGTGTGGAGCTAGGAAAGTGCTCTGTAACACAATTTAGTGATGGCGAAATTCAAGTGAATATTGAAGAAAGTATTCGTGGTGCACATGTTTACGTCATTCAATCAACAAGTAGCCCTGTTAACGATAACTTAATGGAACTATTAATCATGATTGATGCGTTAAAACGTGCGAGTGCTAAAACAATTAACGTGGTTATGCCTTATTATGGGTATGCACGTCAAGACCGTAAAGCACGTGCCCGGGAACCAATCACTGCTAAACTTGTTGCAAACATGATTGAAAAAGCTGGTGCAACAAGAATGTTGACATTGGACTTACATGCGGTCCAAATTCAAGGATTCTTTGATATTCCAGTGGATCATTTGATGGGTGCACCATTAATTGCCGATTACTTCATCGAACACGGCATTCAAGGCGATGACGTCGTTGTCGTTTCCCCTGACCATGGTGGTGTAACGCGTGCGCGTAAATTGGCAGAATTCTTAAAAGCACCAATTGCGATCATTGACAAACGTCGTCCAAAAGCGAACGTAGCAGAAGTAATGAATATCATTGGTCATGTGGAAGGCAAAACATGTGTCTTAATTGATGACATGATTGACACAGCGGGGACAATTTCTCTTGCTGCAAACGCATTGAAAGAAGCCGGAGCAAAAGACGTTTACGCTTCTTGTACACATCCCGTTTTATCAGGACCAGCCTTACAACGTATTGAAGATTCAGCAATTGAACGCTTAGTTGTAACAGACTCTATTTACCTATCTGATGATCGTAAAATTGCAAAAATTGACGAAGTCAGCGTTGGTGAATTAATCGGAGATGCGATTAAACGTATCCACGAAAACAAACCAGTTAGTCCGTTATTTGAAACAAAAAATAAATAATTATAAAAACCGCCCACATCATTTTTCTGATGTGGGCGGTTTTTTCTCTAAATCATTTTATCTAAAAAAATATTGCAACCTGAATATTTATTAGGTATTCATGATATACGATAAATGTAGAGAAGTTAAGGCGGAGGCAAGCGCAAAGGAACATGCGCTTTGCGACGAGCATCGCAACAAAGTGAGAAGCGTAGGAGCAGAGACTTTCCCCTTTCGGTGAGGTGGTGCGTATGAGCGTACTTCCAAAATTTACAGAAAGGAGAGGCCTTTTGTCAGCATATGAAACAATTCAGACGATCCTAGGGTTTGGTATGTTTACCATTGCTTTGATTGCACTGATTGTGAAATTGCTTAAAAATGACAATAAAAAATAACCGTCAACTTTGATCGAGTACGGTTATTTTTTGTAACTAAATCGGTCACCGTCTTAAACGGCTCTACATCAGAGAGGTATGTTGACGCATATCTCTCTTTTCGTTTTCATTATAGCACATTTACCTAAAAAAATATATTTAAAACTAATTATTTTTTAGTTTTGCATGGTATAATCTAAGAGTAGAGAAGTTAACACGGTGGCTATCTAATCTGAAAGTGAGGTGGTGCGTATGAGCGTACTTCCAAAATTTACAGAAAGGAGAGGCCTGTTGTCAGCATATGAGACAATTCAGACGATCCTAGGGTTTGGTATGTTTACCATCGCTTTGATTGCGCTGATTGTGAAATTGCTTAAAAATGACAATAAAAAATAACCGTCTACTTTGACCAGTACGGTTATTTTTAAATAATAAAATTGGTCACCGTCTTAAACGGCTCTACATCAGAGAGGTATGTTGACGCATATCTCTCTTTTCGTTTTCATTATAGCACATTTTCCCGAATAGTACGAATAAATTTAGCGTTAATCCGTGAAATCCTAAAAGCTGTTAAAAATGACAATAAAAAATCGGTCACCGTCTTAAACGGCGCTACACTAGAGAGGTATGTTAGCGTATCCCTCTTTTCATCTACATTCTAGCATAGATACAATGTAGATGAAAAGAGGTGCCTGCTGCTAAAGGTTCTTGTCATTCTTTAGCGATTGAGCAGTGCATCAACGCTTAGTTCAGTCATTTCAGAAACTTGCATGTCGGCTCCGATTAAGGGTTGGCTGGCCGACAAGCCGACGGCATAGATGCCCGCGGCTTTCAAGCCGTCAATGCCTGATTGTGCATCTTCAAAGCCAATGGCGTTTTGCGGTAGCACGCCAATACTGTCAGCGGCGGCTAAAAAGATTTCAGGATCAGGTTTGCCTTTACTTAACGAGTCGGGATCGACAATTGTGGCGAAGTACGCGCGCACGCCTAATTTTTCCAAAATCAGGGGCGCGTTTTTTGAAGCCGAAGCCACGGCACAGGGAATGTGACGTGCTTGGGCTTGCTGTAGCAATGGCACGACACCAGGTAAAACATCTTCTGTTGTTAAATGTTCTAATAATTGAACGTAGTGATCATTTTTTTGCTGAGCTAAGGCTTCTTTTTCTGCTGGAGTAAACGCATTTTCACGGTGGCCATGGGCTAAAATGCGGTCCAAGGAATCCATCCGACTAATGCCTTTTAATGTTTCGTTGAAGGTTTCGTCAATGGAAATGCCTAGCGAATCGGCCAACGCTTTCCAAGCTTGATAATGAAATTTGGCGGTGTCAGTAATGACACCATCCAAATCAAAAATAAATCCAATCGTCATTGTGGTTCGCTCCTTTATTGATAATGTACTTCTTTTGGTCGTTCGGCGGTTAACGGAATCAACGCGCCCTGAACCAATAATTGTGTGTCTTTATCTGCTGTAATCGTGACACTGGTTTGTGTTAATGAAAATTGATACGTCATGCCTTGATGAATAAACTGGAAGGCCAGCGCTTGCCAATGTTCAGGTAAGTTTGGACAAATTGATAACTCGTTCTGGCGCGTGTCAACGCCTGCATACGTCGCTAAAGTAACGTGGATCGTCGCAGCCATGACCCCTGTATGAATCCCTTCAGCGGTCGTGCCACCTTGAATGTCACGATAATCGGAATACAACGCTTCTTGATAAAGTTGCCAAGATAGCTCATGGAATTGCGCCATTTCTGCCAATTGGGCATGAACAATTCGTGACAAAGTCGAACCATGAGACGTCCGTTTTAGATAATACAAAAGATTTTTTTCCAAATAATCCGCAGGCAATTGATACCCTAAATCTTCTAAAATTTGATCCACCCGAGTTTTGTCTAAGTTGTAGAACAACATTAACGTGTCGGCTTGTTTCGCCACTTTGTAATCATCGGGAGATTCCCCTTCGGCTTTTAAAATTCGATCCATGCGGTAAATATTGCCGTATTTCTCTTTCATCGCTGTCCAGTCAATCTCTTTTAAGCCGAAATACCCTTCATATTGCGCAATAATACCGTCAGAATTAACTTCAATTTCCAGTGAATTTTGAATTTGCTGCATGCGGGCTAAATCAGCCGAAGTAGTCTGAGTTTTGGCAAAAAGTTGTGCCTGTTCTTCCTCAGAGAAAAGTGCCAAAATGTTGGTTAATTCTTCGAATAGCCAAACCACCATCAAATTCGTATAGGCGTTGTTTTTCAAGCCGCTTTCCGCTTGGTCTGGATAGCCCTCGTGAAACTCATCAGGTCCCATCACTTTATCAATAAAGAACCGTCCTGTTGCGTCATCTAACGTCGCAGCGCTGTTCCAAAATTGAGCGATTTCTAACAACATTTCGCCGCCATATTGTTTCATAAATTCATGATCCTGTGTACTATGCCAATACAACCAAGCATTGTAAGCAATCGCTAAGGACACATGCCGTTGCAAAATACTATGATCCTCGCCCCAATGTCCATTCAACGGATTTAAGTGAAGTTTTTGCGTGGTTTCACGCCCATCACGCCCTGATTGCCACGGATACATTGCGCCACGATACTGGCTGGCCGCCGCATTCTCCTTCGCTTTCTCTAATCGGTGGTAACGATACAGCAACAATTGTTTCGCTGTGTCAGGATAATGTTGAATATAAAAAGGTAAAATAAAAATTTCATCCCAGAAAATATGTCCACGATACGCTTCACCATGCAAGCCTCGGGCGGTAATCGAGACGTCCAATGCTTGCGCTTGGTTACTAAAAGGCGAAGCCGAAGCCAGCAAGTGATAACTGTGAATCCGTAAAAGTTTTTGAGACATCAAATCGCCTGTCACAGTAATGTTGGCTTGTTGCCAAAGAGTTTGCCAAGCGCGGGCGCTTTCCTGAGCGGCGGCCGCAAAAGAGTCCTTCGGCGTAAACGGTACCTGCCAACTTTGTTCAGCGTGGCTGGCTTGCACAAAGACTTGTTTTTCTAGCGTATAGCGCGTTCCTTGGTGCGCCATCACGGTCACCACTTGGGCGATTTTTTCCGCTTCTTCTTGAATCATAATGGCTTCTTTTTCAAAAAAATCACCAGTTATCAAGGCCGTTTCTCGGACGCTCAAGTTGGATTGATTGGTACAAACCTCAATCACGGTTTTGTTTTCCTGCGCGCTTAATGCTGTCACCTGAAAATGTTTCGCTGTTAAGTTGCGATACCGCGCCACGTTATAGTTGTAGACACTGCCATCCGTGACGGTTTTCAAAGTAATCGGGGCTGAAAAGTTTAACGGCTCAAACGTATATTGCAGATGATAGTCATTCGGCTGCGCCATATTGGCGATTTTTTTCGTCGTTAATTTAATTTGCTGATTGTGGGCATCTTTCAAAATCATTTCTGCGACAAACAACCCCGTTTTCAAGTTCAATTGACGGTGTAATTGTTGTAGCGTGTCTGGAGAAATCGTTAACCAGTCGGTGGCATCGCCAATTTTTAAAGCGATGTGTTGGTTGTCAGGAGCATTGACGAAATCTTCATTTTCCACTACTTGACCCGCAACTTCCGAAGCCGCTGTATTATAAAGCCCCGCAATGTAGGTCGCTGGATAATGATCATCAGAAATCGTCATCTCAGGTGTCGTGCCGCGCAAGCCTAAAAAGCCATTGCCGACAGTTAACAGGGACTCCACCGCATATTCATTTTTCCCAGGCACGTAGCCATAATAGTCCAAATGCCAAGCCAGATACTGCCGTTTTTCTTCAAATGCTGCCAGCAGATTCGGTGCCGCCGCTTGTTCGGCTGCCGTTAAAAGTGGCGTGTTCAACTGTTCCGCGAACGCTTGAATCACCGCTTGCGGAACCAGCGCCAACGTTTCCTCTGGCGAAAAGAAGTCCGCTGGGAAATCAGCCACAATCCCTCCCAGAATCGGCGCAGCCTCTGCCACAATCAATTGGCACAGTTCAGGAACCGTTTCTTCGATAGTCAAGGCTTCAAAAGGGAACGTTTTTTGGTGAAGCGGTTCCAATTTATGGTTAAAAAAAGTCGTCGTTAGTTGGTTCGTTGCGAATGTTAATTCTAAAATGGTCATGTTTGGCGCCTCCTTGTAAACTTGTATAGACATGTTGTGTTTGACTACAGTATAGTATGAACGAATCAGAATTACAAGGATTTTCCCCAGATTCTTGGGAAAACTTTTCCAGAAGGGGGCAGCAACAGACTGCGCTGGGTCCGAAAAAAAGGCGGTCAAGCAGTGGTTTGGCTGGGGGAGTTTGTGGCGTAAGCAAGGCAGAAAGTGCGGGGGATTTTTCTGACCAGCTCTAGGTTTTTCGGAGGGAATATGCTATGCTTTTAGAAAAGAAATTGTTGGTAGAGGAGGATCGGCATGAACAAGTTTCATGACATATTTTTAGAATTAGAACAACAAATTGTCCAAGGCGACTATCAGCCAGGCGATTTATTACCTAGTGAAAATCAATTAGTGGAAACTTACAATGTTTCCCGTGAAACAATTCGGAAAGCCTTGAATTTACTGATTAACGCTGGCTACATTCAGAAAAAACAAGGCAAAGGCTCGATTGTCTTAAACTTTAAAAAATTTAATTTTCCTATTTCAGGGGTGACCAGTTACAAGGAGTTACAACAAACGCAACATATTGAAAGTCATACCCATGTGGTTTCCTTAGAAGAAATTCCTGTGGAGCGCAACTTGGCTCAGTTGACTGGTTGGACGGAAGGGGCCCCTGTGTGGCGCTTAGTTCGGCAACGGGAGATTGAAGGGGAAGTCGATATTTTAGATATTGATTACTTGATTAAAGAGATTGTCCCAGAACTGCCGAAGCACCGTGCCGAAGATTCGATTTTCGATTATCTGGAAAACGACCTTGGCTTGGCGATTAGTTACGCCCAGAAAGAGATTACCGTGGAACCGCTCACAGAGATGGACAAGCAGCTGATTGGTGAAGTGGAAGGCAATCATGTCGTCGTGGTCCGTAGTATCATGAACTTGGAAGATACCCGCTGTTTTGGCTATACGGAATCTCGTCACCGCTTAAACAAATTTAAGTTTGTGGAATTCGCCCGTCGCCGTAAATTGTAAGTCTTCGTGACGAACAAATACAAAAACGGCTGTCATTAAATGAAAATTGACGGTTTTTTCGCAAGAACCGCCGGTAAATGTATAAGATTTTAGGAGAAAACGTCAAAAAGTAGAGGTCCAACTCTTACTTTTTGACGTTTTCTCCTTGTTTTTTAAACGAATTTGACGAAAAAATCATTAAATAACATTTATAAATATCAAAAAGTGCTGAAATTAAAGCTTGAAATCAAGAGAAACGCTTGGTTTTAAAGGAATCATCAGTTTTTACGAATGGCTGTTAAATATTTAAAATTACGAAGAGGGCAGATTCTTGTATAATAAGGCTATAGCTTCGGAAGCGCAGAAAAAAAGAACCGCGCGCTCTGGAAATTCAGAACAGTTAAAGGAGACGTACATATTATGATGAAAAAGAAAATGATGGCAAGTTTATTAGTTGGTAGCGCAGTAGTTGGCGCAAGTTTAGCACCCCTTTCGGCACAGGCTGTAACGACAGGGAATACGCCAGTGCAGGTGGAGTTTGGTGGAGGGGTGTTGCCAGATGGTAATGGCGGAGCGAATACAGTAAGACCTAACCCAGATGCTACAAATAGTGATTTTGATTTACTATTTATTCCGAAAGGTTATATTTTCGGGAAATTATCTATTTCTGATGACCTAACGAAACCGATTCCTTTACGGAGCCCTGGATATTTTGACAGTGTTGGTGTGGGTGATGTACGAGGGACAAAAGAAGGCTGGCATTTAACAGCCCAATCAAGCGATATGACATCAGGAACTGAAAGTCTACAGGGAAATATATATTTTAAAGCTATTAGTGCCTATGGATTGACTTATATTGAAACAACTAATATTTATAACATGGTCACACCAACAGATACTGATCCAGAAACATTGCCTGATCTCCCAGTTCCAAAGGATTGGTCAGCTTCTTTTGGAGGAGATGCACAAATTATCGCAAATGCTCCTGTAGGTAAAGGACAGGGAATGTGGGGATTTATGTTGAAGGACGTAGCTCTAAACATCACAACCCCAGCCAATGAAATCAAAGCAGGTGCCTACACAGGCAACATCACATGGAACCTCGTCGCAGGACCATCTATCTAAGCACAAGCAACAAAAAAACAGAGGACGGACCATCAGTTGGTAACTGCTGCTGGTCTGCCCTCTAATAATCATTCAATCGTAAAGGAGAAGAACACAAATGAAAAAGAAAATGATGGCAAGTTTATTAGTTGGTAGCGCAGTGGTGGGCGCAAGTTTAGCACCACTTTCAGCACAGGCGGTGACCACTGGGAATACGCCAGTCACAGCAACATTTGAAGGCGGCACGTTGCCAGATGGCAACGGCGATGCCAATACCGTTGATCCAGACCCGAATGGCTCAAACAGTAACTTTGATTTACTGTTTATTCCTCGCGAATTTAATTTTGGGAAATTATCAATTTCTGATGATTTAACGAAACCAATTCTTAACCAAAGAGACCCAGAGGCCATCAACGGCCATACAGAAATGATTGGTGTTGGTGACGTACGTGGGAGCAAAGAAGGCTGGCATTTAACGGCCCAATCTAATGGTCTAAAATTAGGCACTGAAAGCTTACAAGGCAACATTAAAGTGGCGCTGATTACTCAACTTGATTTGGAATACGAGGCAACAAACAATAGCTATGTAGCTCTGACGACAGCCGTCTCTGCGCCAGAAGTCAGACCACAACTGGCTGCTCCGCAAAATTGGACCCTTGATTTAGGCGGGGAAGCCCAATTAATGGCTAACGCAGCAGCTGGTCAAGGCCAAGGATTATGGCAATTTTCACTGTTTAATACGTCTTTAAACATCACAACACCAGCCAACAATATCAAAGCAGGGGCCTACACAGGCAGTATCACGTGGAACCTCGTCGCAGGACCATCTGTGTAAGTCCAAACAAAAAAGTCATCCTAAAGGGATGACTTTTTGCTTATTTCTCTGTGAAAGTGCTATCTGTTTTGACAGTTTCAGCAGGCGGTGTTTGCGCCGCTAATAAGTCGCGAATTTCTTTTAAGTAATCTTCGCTCGTTGGTACCACTTCTTCTTCTGCCGCTTCTTCTTTTTTGCCGCGGTTTTTCATTTTGTTGGCCGCTTTGACAATCAAGAAGAGGACGAAGGCCGTAATTAAAAATGTAATAAGTGCACTAATCACGCTACCAATATTGAATTCAACGCCTTCGACTTTATAAACAAGGGCACCCAATGCATCGTCGGCGCTCTTTTTCCCAGTCGTCAAGACAAAAATCAGACTAATTAACGGGGTAATCAAGCCTTCCACCACTTGTGTCACAATCGCTGTAAACGCACTACCAATGACAACACCAACGGCTAGGTCTAAGACACTCCCGCGCATGATAAACTCTTTAAATTCTTTAATCATTCTTTTTTCCCTCCTCACTTTAAAAACAGTATACCGAATCTTCTTGAAAATTTGAACTGAAAAACTCTTATCATTCAGAAAGCACCTGAAGCTGTGTTATAATGGAGCTATTGGAAAAAACATTAAAAAATGCTTTAGAATTTACGCGATACATATATTTCACAGCATTCTTTAGGTAAGATGAAGCAAATGAAGGAGCGATGCGGCAATGTCTGTTCAATTAGTTAAAGGCGTGAATTTACACGTCATTCCTACAGAAAAATATAAAACGGTGCGTCTTTTAGTCCGCTTTAATACACGATTAAATCATGAAACCATTACAAAAAGAACGCTGTTGTCCAGTTTGATGGAAACCAACAGCTTGAATTACCCGAATCAAGTCAAGTTAAGTGAGCGTTTGGCGGAGCTTTACGGCGCCAGCTTTGGGATTGGCGTTTCCAAAAAAGGCAATCAACATTGGTTTAATGTTTCTATGAACATTGTCAATGATCATTATTTACAGGATAGTCAGGTTCTCGCCGAAGCGGTGGACTTTTTGAAGGAAATTATTTTTGCCCCCAATATTCAAGCGGGCCAATTTGAGGCGGAAACCTTCCAACGGGAGAAAGAGAACTTGAAAGCGTACTTGGAAAGTATTGTGGAGGACAAGCAAACCTATGCTTCTTTGGCGCTTCAAAGTGTCTATTTTAATCAATCGGAGGATCAAAAAATCCCTAGTTTCGGGACCGTTGCGGCGTTAGCTGAGGAAACAGCGGCGTCATTAGCAGCATATTATCAAAAAATGCTGGCGGAAGATCAAGTGGATATTTTTGTTTTAGGCGATGTCAATGAGGCGGAGTTAGTACCATTATTCAAGCAATTACCGTTTACACCTCGTGAAGAAGGCAAAGCCGCGATTTTCTACAATCAACCAATTCGCAACGTGATTGAAGAGCGGACTGAGCGTGAGGTGTTAGCCCAATCGAAATTAAACTTGGCTTACAATACGGATATTTATTATGGCGATAGCTATTATTTTGCGTTGCAAGTGTTTAATGGGATTTTTGGCGGTTTCCCGCATTCTAAATTATTTATGAATGTCCGTGAAAAAGAGCATTTAGCGTATTATGCTTCTAGTAGTATCGACACTTTCCGTGGCTTCATGACGGTTCAAACAGGGATCGATGGCAAAAATCGGAATCAGGTCTTACGTTTGATTTCGACAGAATTGGAAAATATTCGCTTAGGTAAGATTAGCGAATTAGAAATTGAACAAACGAAAGCAATGTTAAAAAATCAGTATATCTTAGCGTTAGATAATGCAGGCGCGTGGCTGGAAAAAGAATACTTGAACGAATTAATGCCGCAGACGATGCTGACGGCGGAGGAATGGATTGCGCGGATCAATGCCGTGACTATTCCAGAAATCCAAGAAGTGGCCAAACGCTTGGAACTTCAAGCGATCTTCTTTTTGGAAGGAGAAACGGAAAATGATTAAAAAAGACTATGCACAAATTAAAGAAACATTGTATACAGAAACACTGGCGAATGGGTTAAAGGTTTACCTATTACCGAAAAATGATTTCCAAAAAACGTATGGCTTGTTTACGACCGATTATGGTTCCATTGACAACACGTTCGTGCCAATTGGTCAAGAGGAAATGATTGAAGTACCTGACGGAATTGCCCACTTTTTAGAACATAAAATGTTTGAAAAAGAAGATGGCGATGTTTTCCAAAAATTTGGGCAACAAGGGGCTTCAGCGAATGCCTTTACCAGTTTTACGAAAACGAGTTATTTGTTTTCAACGACGGATCAAGTGACACAAAATCTAGAAACGTTGCTTGATTTTGTGCAATCGCCGTATTTCACGAAGGAAACGGTCGAAAAAGAAAAAGGCATCATCGGACAAGAAATTCAAATGTATTTAGATGATCCTAACTGGCGCTTGTTCTTTGGGATTTTAGGCAACCTTTATCCGAAACATCCATTGCACATTGATATTGCCGGTACAGTGGCAAGTATTGCGGAGATTACCGCAGAAGATTTGTATACATGCTACAATACGTTTTATCATCCAAGTAATATGACCTTATTCGTGGTAGGGAAAATGGACCCTGAAGCGTTAATGGCGTTCATTCGTGAAAACCAAGCGGCGAAAGAGTTTCCTGCCGCCCAACCTATTCGTCGGCATTTTCCTGAAGAAACAGCTGCTGACATTGTCAAAGAGAGCGCCATTGAAATGGCAGTCACACGGGCAAAAGTGCTTGTTGGCTTGAAAGGCTTAGATGAAGTGCCAACAACGGGTCGTGACTTAATGAAATATCAAGTCACCGTGAACTTGTTGTTACAATTATTGTTTGGTAATACCTCTCAAAACTATTTGGCTCTTTATGATGAAGGCTTGTTAGATGATAGTTTTAGTTATGACTTTAATTTAGATCGCAGTTTCCATTTTGCGGATATTGGCGGCGATAGTGAGCAACCAGAAGTCTTAGCAGAACGAATTGAAGCTATTTTATTATCTGCCACAACAAGTCCAGAATTAACGGAAGAAAATTTGTCCTTATTGAAGAAAAAAATGATTGGTAAATATTTCCAATCCTTAAACTCTTTAGAGTATATCGCCAACCAATTTTCACAATCATTGTTTGGGGAAACCACGCTGTTTGATAAGATTGAAGTCATTGAAAGTATTCAATTAGCCGACGTCCGCCAAGTAGCAGAGACCTTTATTCGTGAAGAAGGATTGAGCCGTTTCTACATGTATCCTAAAGGAGAAACCGAGCAATAAACCAACTGTTTAAGAAAAAGAAAAATCTTTGAAATCTTTCAATTTTGTTATCCTCAGTTGGCTTCTTTTGTGGTATTCTTAAAGGACGGGAATGTTTTCCTTGGCAATTGAAAAAGACTGATGAGACAATCGATAAATTAACAAAATAGACTGGAGAAGATGGACGAGTGGCCAGCGTAAATATTGGAGAAACACTAAAAGAAGCAAGATTGCAGAAGAACATCTCAATTGATGAACTGCAACAAATGACAAAAATTCAAAAAAGATATTTAGAAATTATTGAACAAAACGATTTTGAGTCCTTACCAGGCACCTTTTATGTGCGGGCGTTTATCCGCCAATATGCAAGTGCGGTCGGCTTAGATGGCAATCAATTGGTAGATATCTATGATGGCAAAGAACCAGCAATTGTCGAAGAACCCAAGCCAGTGTATGAAGAGCTTGAAGGATCACGTAAGCAATTGCATGACGAAGAAAAGCAATCCAGTTGGTTACTGCGGAACTTACCAGCCATTGCCTTTTCGTTAATTGGTTTAGCCATTGCGGTCGTGGTGCTGTACATTATGTGGCAAGATCAAAAAGCCGAACCGATTATTCAAACACCGGCAACTAGTGCCAGTGTGGAAAAACCCAAAGAATCAAGTCAAGCCCCAGAAAGTAGCACACAAAGTAGTACACCGCCGTCTTCTTCAAGCGAACCAGAGAAGAAAACAGCTGTGGCTGTGGTGAGTGATGCCAACAATCAAGTGACTGCAACGGTTAAAGATGCGAATAGTCCAATCAACATTACCTTTAAAGGGACTGAAGGCTCTTGCTGGATTGGCGTGATGGTCGATGGCAACTATACGTACCAACACACCCTGCAAGCAGGAGAGACCCAAACAACAGCTTTACCTGCGAATGCCGCCAATGCAACACTGATTCTAGGCGCCTCAAATAACGTCGCCATTCAAGTCGATGGCGCCGATTTAACACTGGAAAAAACGCCAGTTTTAATTCGTAAGGATGTTACATTAGGGATTACGTATCGTTAGAAATGGTGTAAGAAGAATCTGGATAAACTGTCAAACGGCAATTATTCCAGATTCTTTTCTTTTTTTCGTGACACTGCCAGCAAGATAACGTAAAATAGAACAGGAGAAGGAAGGGGCAATTGAAGTGAATTTACCAAATAAATTAACAGTTTTAAGAATATTTATGATTCCGATTTTTATTATTATTGTGTCGGTGCCGATGGACTGGGGAACGATTAGTTTTGGCGACACAACGTTAGCCGTTACCCAATTAGTGGGCGCGATTATTTTTGCAGTTGCTAGTTTTACAGACTGGTTGGATGGCAAAATTGCCCGTGCACAAGGCTTGGTGACGAACTTCGGAAAATTTGCGGACCCATTAGCGGACAAAATGCTAGTGATGACCGCTTTTATCGTCTTAGTTGGTCAAGGCAAAGTACCTGCTTGGATTGTAGCAATTATTGTTTGTCGTGAATTGGCAGTAACTGGTTTACGGTTGTTATTAGTCGAACATGGCGAAGTAATGGCAGCAGCTTGGCCAGGAAAAGTAAAAACAGCTACCCAAATGGTTGCAATTATTTTACTGTTCATTAACAACATTCCATTTTCAGCACTTCATCTACCACTAGATCAAATCATGCTATATGCCTGCTTGATTTTCACCATTTACTCTGGTGTTGATTATTTTGCTAAGAATAAAGATGTTTTTAAAGGTTCGATGTAACCATATAAAAAAATTGCTTGATAAAAGCATAAATGAAAAAAGGTTCAAAGGTAAAATTGGTGAATCTTTTTTCTGTTCAGTGGGAATAGATATCTTGTTTGAATTTAGAGAACAATTGTTTGCTTTTATTTGACAAGAGGCTATGATTTAGCTATAATGTGGATGAAAGAAGTCAGAAATTCTTATGGCTCATATAGAATTTCTGGAGGTAAAACTCACCTGAAAGGGTACCAGATTATCTGGAGTGATGATAGAGCCAATCATCGAAAACTTACTTTCAGTGTCACGGTGCATGACACTCCAATGATACTTCTCAATTCATAGCTGACTGTTTCAAGTCGTTATGAACAAAGGATCTAGAGGCTGATACATTTAGTAGCCAGAGGGTTGATAAACTATCAGCATATTTATTTAAAGTACGAAGGCTTAGAAGGAGCCTAGGCGAAAGCTGAAAATAATGCACCCTCTTATGAGATATTTCAACAAACGTGCTTTTTGCACGTTTGTTTTTTTTTATCAAAATGAAAACGTAGAGGAGGGATGGAATGGGTGAAGCTAAAGTAACTAAAACTTTCCGATTAACAGAATTAGTGGCAAGTGATTTAAGTTGTAAAGATTTATTTGATGAACTTATTGCCGTTTTAGAAATTTTAGATGTAGAAGTTGTTAATAAAAAAATAGTTTATTTCTATAAAAGAAACGTGAAAAGTAAACAAGAAAAATTAGAAGTTTGTTTTACTAGAGAGAGTATTCTGCACTTAATTGGGATAAGTTATTATGATATTAATGAAAGAGAAACCTCTAAGTCAAGAATGAAAAGTAAGTATGCTATTGAATTTTATAGAGACTTTAAAAGAAATAAATTGAACTTTTCAAAATGTTGGGTAGAAAGTACAAGAAAAGTAAAAGATAAGCTTCAGGTATTGAAATACATTAAAAGCATAAAGACAGATGTGGTCAGAATAGGCGCTGACGGACAATTAAGAACAATTCCTATGACGAACACAATCAGTACGCCTAAGATTGGTTTAGGGATTGGCTTATATCATGATCATCCAGAATTCTCAATTCCTCGTTCTTGTTTAAATCTTGCTCAGGATAAAGAAGCGAAACAACATACCTCGTTTCGTAACGCCTGTCGGTGTACAAAAATTTGGATATATGAAAGAACAGAACAGGGTACTTGGAAATTAGAAGATAGGCAAGAATTTTTTAAAAAAATACAGGCAGAAAAAAGTAAGAAAAAAAGAAGAAAAAAGTAAGATTACGTCATTAACTTAGTTTGTAATTTGCTATATATCGTCAGCTAATGATGTCGTAGAATGAAAAAAGGGGTTCTCTTATACTAATTTTTGTAAAGAATTAAATTTATTTTCTATTACAAGTCCAGTATAGAACTTATTACTTACATAACAGTACTTTTAGAAAAAATCAGAAACAAAATTAAAGAGAGTAGCCCCTTTGAATTTAAAATTTAATAACGATACGTTAAGAAGTACTATCACTTTTTAATTGGACGAACATCACAATCTGAAATGATAAGAGTTGCGAAATTTGGGGGATTTCGTTTTAATGATTTGCATAAGAAGCATTAAAACATAAGCTTGGTTTCATTTCTAAAAAGCATACAAAAATTTGGAAAGTAACAATTTTTCTATAAATAAACTGCCAAGTAAATGTTTAGACAGGATATGTTGCTCAACTTTTACGTTTTAAAACACCAAACAACGTTCTGTTTCTTTGAACGATCATGTGAGAAAATGGGAAACGTGATTTACCTAAACCTTGAATAGTTAAGCAAGTTGAGTGGAGATGAAACGAAAGAAATTATGAATTATGAACATTTTTTTACTTATAAAGATATCATTATTAGTTTACTAATTTTCTTTGGCTTGTTGTATGTAATAAGGCTGGAAAGCGTGACTAAATATTTTTCGTTAGTAATAGTCGCCATTGTTTGGTTTAATCCAATACTAGTTCAGCTATTTGACAAGCACACGATTACTGTATCGATAGTTGTTACTCAAATGGTTATGCACTTCCTCTTTATTCCTTTATTTTTATTAACGCTATTAATTATTTCAATAACGGAAAAAGAAGATAGGTTATTTTGCCTACCCATTATATTTTCAGTCTTTCTTGTCTGTTCGCAAGCAACTTGGCTGTACGAGTATAATCTACTTTTTAGAGTAGTCGATATCTGGATGATTCTAATGATACTGTTCGTAAGGATAAAAAATATAAATCCTGAGTAGTTGCACTGAGAAAGCCAAGGATTAAAACTTCAAAGGAAAAGCCTGGGACATCAATCATTTTGGATTTTTGTTCCAGGCTTAAAAATGATAAAGGGTGGGAGCAGAAGCAACTACTAACAAATAAGACTTTTCTTTACGACAAATAATGCGGATCGGTCTTAGTCGTGCTAATGTTGTCGCGGATTTTTTTCAAGGAATCGGCATTTTGATCAAAATTGTGATACATCGTATTTGTATATAAAATATCCATTACCGTTAAGTAACTGATCCGTGAAGCCAAGGATTCCGCACGAAACAAGCCTTCTTCGGTGACGACAATAATTGCTTCGTCGGACAAGCCTGCCAACTCTGAACCGCTGTTACCAGTTAACGTAATCATTTTTGCGTTGGTTTTTTTAACTTGTCGTGCTAGGTTGATTGATTCTTTGGTTTTGCCTGAATGGGAAAAAATAAACACGCAATCTTCACTGGTTAATTTTGTGACAAAACTTAACTGCATGTGGTAATCAAAAATGTAGTTGCACCGATAGTTAGTCCGAATGAATTTATGGAAACTATCAAAAGCCACAATCGAGGACCCGCCTTGCCCAAAAAAATGAAGCGTTTTGGCAGAGTACATCAAAGCCAACACGTTATCTAACAGCTCCTTTGTTAAGAACTGTGTGGCGTTACTGAGGGAATAAATATTGGCTTGTAAGACTTTTTTAGCAATGGTAATACTATCATCATCTGGTGAAATATCATCGGCGCCATTCACGCTATTGACGTTTTGAAAAGTCGGCTGATAATTAGAATTTCTGGCAATATCAATTTTAAATTCTTGGAACCCAGAATAGCCAATCTTTTTTACAAATTGATACACGGAAGATTGGGAGACGCCAATTTCGTTGGCAAGACTTTCTAACGTCATTTGTGTCAATAATGATTCAGAATGAACAAAGTAATCGGAAATTTTCTTTTCTGTGAGGCTCAAATTCGGTTTTTTGATCCGAATCCGTTGATCCAAATAGTGGTTTTTCATTAACACGTTCCTCCAATCTTATTTTTTAAAAATAAAATGAATGCCTTTTCATTGTTGGTATAGACTGATTATAGTGGAAAAAGAGGACAAATACAATTTCTCTTTTTCTCCACAAAAAAGAAATTCTTTAAAAAAGCCAAAAAAAAAATAAATAATCTTTTTTCTGAAAAATGAAGGGGTCTTGAAAAGACTTCTCTCAACTAAAGAAAGTAGCCAGTAAAAAGAACGTGATACCAAGAGATTTACTTGTGTTTTTTGTATGAAAGCTCCTTAAAAATAAAAACGTTTTACCTTTTGAGTAGGCAAGATTTTTGCTAAAAAATAAAAAATATTTTTTAATTAGTGTAATCGTTTACATTATTTTTTTTATCCTTTATGATTGAAGTATCAAAAGAGGCAGGTGAAAGAAAAATGGATATTGGCTTTATTGGACTTGGGAAAATGGGTTTAAACATGGCGTTAAATGTTCACGAACAAGACTGGCCCATTATTGGCTTTGATGTAACAAAGGAAGCAAGAGCGACTGCTAGAGAGCAGGGGCTTTCCGTTGTAGATTCGTTGCCGGAATTATTGAAAGCGCTTAATAAAAGGAAGGTGATTTTTTTAAGTACCCCCGCTGGTCAGATTACCAATCAATTAGTGGCAGAATTGGTAGAGCAATTAGCACCAGAGGATATCATTGTGGATAGTGGCAATTCAAATTTTCATGATAGTGTTGCGAATGCTCAATTTGCTAAGGAAAAAGGAATTTATTTTATTGATTGTGGTACTTCTGGTGGCATCAAAGGAGCGCGGGAAGGAGCGTGTTTAATGGTTGGCGGTGCGCCTGAAGCTGTCAAGGTGTTAACCCCATTTTTTGAAGATTTAGCTTGTGAACAAGGGTATCTTTATGCTGGGAAATCAGGAGCTGGTCACTATTTGAAAATGGTGCATAACGGGATTGAGTACGTCATGATGCAAGCCATGGGCGAAGGATTCAATTTATTAGAAGCTGCCGAATATGATTTTGCGTTGGAGAAAGTAGCCGATGTGTGGAATCACGGCTCGATTATTGAAGCTCGCTTGATGGGCTTAGCGAAAGAGGTTTTTGCGGAAAATCCTACGTTAGCCAATCTAGAAGGGAAAGTTGCAGCAAATGGCGAAGCCAAATGGATGATTGAAGAAGCATTGCGTTTGGAGATGCCCGTCCCAACGACAGCGTTGTCCTTATTTACTCGAAATGAAAGTATGCTAGCAAATCATTTTTCAAACAAAGTGGTCGCTTCTTTGCGACAAGGATTTGGCGGGCATGAAGTCGTAAAAAGTCAGTAAAGGAGTTTAGTCATGTTAAAAAAACAAAAAATTGCCATAGTGAATTCCAGTAGTTTTGGTCAAATTTTTCCTGAACACTTGACGCGCTTAGAAAAAATAGGCACCGTGAAGCATTTTACAGTCGACAGTGAAATTGGTGGCAAAGAGTTAGCGGAACGTTTACAAGGATATACGATTATTATTGCTAGCGTGACGCCATTTTTCACGAAAGAATTTTTTGAACATAAAGATGAATTGTTGCTAATTTCTCGCCATGGTATTGGGTATAACAACATCGATTTAGACGCTGCAAAACAGCACGACACAATTGTTTCCATCATCCCAGCTTTAGTAGAACGAGATGCCGTGGCGGAAAACAATGTCACAAATTTGCTAGCTGTTTTACGACAAACCGTGGCTGCAGATGCCAGCGTTAAAGCGGATCAATGGGAAAAACGAGCGAATTTTGTCGGTCGGACGTTATTTAACAAAACTGTGGGTGTCATTGGTGTTGGGAACACAGGAAGTTGTGTCGTGGAGACGTTACGAAACGGATTTCGCTGTGACGTGTTAGCGTATGATCCCTATAAATCCGCCACTTATCTGCAAAGTTATGGAGCCAAAAAAGTAGACTTAGATACGTTGCTAGCTTCAGCAGACATCATTTGTTTATGTGCCAATTTAACTGAAGAAAGTTATCACATGATTGGCTCGGCGGAAATTGCCAAGATGAAAGACGGCGTCTATCTTTCCAATAGCGCACGAGGCGCCTTGATTGATGAAGAAGCCATGATCGCCGGTTTACAATCGGGCAAAATTGCTGGGCTTGGGACAGATGTTTTAGAAGAGGAACCAGGTCGGAAAAATCATCCTTATCTTGCGTTTGAAAATGTAGTAATGACGCCGCACACCTCCGCTTATACCATGGAATGCCTGCAAGCGATGGGAGAAAAATGCGTGCAAGATGTGGAAGACGTGGTGCAAGGTATTTTACCTCAACGGGCAGTGCAAGAAGTCAGTCGTTACGTTAGTTAAGAAGGAGGAGGAGCATGTTAACTGATTTAAAAGTGAAAGTTGGACCGCAATTTTATCGTTACCACGAAGGCGCCTTAGCTTCGGTGCCGTCACTTTTCAAGGAATATCACGCCCAACGAATTTTGGTGGTGCATGGCACCGTATCCTTTGAAAAAGCTCAGCCATTTTTACCATTCTTGGCAGATTCAGAGTATCAATTCTTCTATCACACTTACACAGGAGAATGTAGTTATTTTGGCGCCGAACAAATTTCACAGCAAATAAAGGAACACCAGATTGACTTTCTTCTGGGAGTCGGCGGCGGTAAGTTAGCCGATTTAGTGGGCTACAGCGCCCATTTAAACAATCTGAATTTTGGCTTGGTCCCCACTTTGGCTAGTAACTGTGCGCCGTGGACACCGTTAGCTGTGATGTATCAAGAAAATGGCGCGGCCGAAGGCAAAACGGAACATTTCTTTCGCCAAGCTGCGTTTTTAATCACCGATCCTAAGTTGCTTCTGGATGCGCCCCGTGATTATTTTGTCGCTGGTTTAGCTGATACGTTAGCGAAATGGTATGAATCAGAGACCATTTTACGCCAAGCCCATTTGCAAGGGGAACCCTTTTTACAATTAGCGGGAGCGACCGCCAAGCTTTCGCAAGAAGCGATTATGCGGGACTCAAAAGCAGCCTTAGCAGCGATGGATGAGGGCAAACTCACGCCTGAATTTGTCCATCTTTCAGAAATTGTTTTCGCTGTTTCTGGATTAGTCGGCGGCTTCGGCGACAAATACGCCCGCAATGCAGCAGCACACGCCATGCATGATGCTATGAGTAAATTTTTACCCAAAAGTCATGACTATTTACACGGCGAAAAAGTAGCTTACGGCATCTTCTATCAATTAGCATTGGAAAAAAGGTGGGCCATCATAGACGCATTAATCCCTTTTTATCAAGAGCTAAACTTGCCCATGTCGTTACGACAAATGGGCCTTTACCCAAAAGAAGAAGCAGTACTCGATGCAATGGTTCAATTTATTGATTCAAAAGAAAAGGTTCATTTAATTCCTATTGAGATTTCGGAAGAACGTTTACGTCAAGGGATTAAAGAGCTAGAAAAGTATATCCAAAACCAAGGATAAGAAGGAGGAACTATGGAAACGTTAAGTGTTTTACAAAGTTTGATAATGGCGCTTTGGGTGGCAGCAATTATGTCCAGATGGCTTGGAGGAGGAGCAACGTTAACGTTGCGTTTCTCGCCCTTAATGACAGGGTTAGTAGCAGGTTTAGTGATGGGCGATGTCCCGAAAGCGATGATTGTCACCGCAGCATTACAAATGATTTACATGGGTGTTTTTTCACCAGGTGGCTCTATGCCAGCAGAACCATCAATTGCGGCAGCGATTGCTGTGCCAGTTGCGTTGCTAGGGAATTTGAAGCCGGAAGCGGCTATTGCCGTAGCGGTTCCTGTCGGTCTTTTAGGAAGTTATTTATATCAATTCCGTTTCTTTATTAACACGTTTTTAGGGAAGTATACCGATCGTGCGGTGGCTGAACTAAATTCTAAAAAAATTGCCCGCTCAATTATCTGGTATCCAACGATTGCCTCATTTATTTTATTCGTTCCATTAGTCTTTTTTGCTCTTTATTTAGGGGCACCAGTCATTGCCGATATTATTAAAGCATTAGAAGGAACCGTTGTGATTCACGTGTTAGAAGTAGTCGGTGGTGGTTTAGCCGCAATTGGGATTGCGACAACGGTCTATGTCATTGGTCGAAAAGATTTCTTGGTTTTCTTTTTCCTTGCATACTTCATGAGTATCGTCTTTAAGTCATTGGAAATTACCATGGTAACGTATGCCATCTTTGGCGTAATTATTGCGTTAATTTTTGTGCAAGTCCAAAAAGGCAAACCTGTAGCAGAAAGTGCTGGTTCCGCCAGTGCCACCACTGATTTTGATGATGATGACGATTACGATGACGGGTTTTAAAAGAAAAAGGAGGAACTGAAATGACGGAAACAACAGAAAAAGTCGTGCCGAAAACAACGAATTTAGCACCAGAAGAAATTACCAATAAAGATGTTACAAAAGCCTATCTCCGTTGGCATTTTGCCAATGAAATTCCCCATTCCTTTGAACGTTACTTGGCGCCTTCGTTATTGTACGCAATGATGCCACTTTTAAAGAAATTATATAAAGACGATGAACAATTAAAAGCCGCTTATATGCGTCAACTGCTGTTTTTCAATACGCAATTAAGTTGGGGCGGCGGGGTCATTACTGGGCTGATGGCTTCCATGGAACAAGAGCGGGCCAAAGAAGAACATGAAGGCCGCGAAATCATGATGCAAGATGATTTAATGTATAACACCAAAGCTGGCTTGATGGGCGCGTTAGCGGGGATTGGTGATGCGATTGACTCAGGTACGGTTCAATATATTTTTATTGCGATTGCGGTGCCGTGGGCGCAACAAGGTAGCGCATTAGGTGCGATTTTCCCATTTGTGGCGTTTGCCCTTTATCAAGTACTGTTAGGTGTGTTCTTTGCGAGACAATCCTTTAAAATGGGGCGGAATGCCACAGGCTTAATGCAAAGTGCTGGGATTCAAAAAGCTATTGAAATGTTATCTGTTTTAGGGTTGTTCATGATGGGAATTTTAGCTGGTAATTATGTCAAAGTTTCTTCAACTCTTCAATTTAAACTTTCTGGCCGTGAGTTTGTGGTTCAAGATATCCTTGATCAGATTGTCCCAGGACTCTTACCGCTAGCTGTTGTAATGGGCGTGTATTGGTTCTATACGAAAAAAGGTTTGAAAGTTACGCAAGCATTATTGTGGTTAACAGGTATTTTAATTGTCTTAGCAACAGTCGGTATTTTATAAAAAGAAAAGGACGTGAATCAGATGGGCGTAGTAAATTTAGCAAGAGTAGATGAACGATTAATTCATGGACAAGTGATGGTGACCTTGTCCCAAAAAAGTGGCGTTAATTCCATTTTCGTTGTCGATGAAGTGGTGGCAAAGGATAAATTTATGCGTGATTTATACAAAAGTGCAGGCAGTCGGACAGGACAAAAAACCATTGTCATTACGCCGGAAAAAGCCAAATTTTATTGGGATGAATACCAATTCAAAGAGTACAACTGTATTTTAATCGCTAAAACCGTCTCTGTAATTTATGACTTAGTAAAACACGGAGTCCCTATGAAGGAGTTAAACATCGGCGGTATTGCACAGAAAAATCCAGAAAAAGATTTATTAGTAACCAAATCTGTTTATTTAAACAAAGAAGATGCCGAAAAATTAAAAGAGCTACATGAGGTGTATGGCGTAGAAGATATTTATTTCCAAGCAACGCCTTCTGCACCAAAAACTAGTTTAAAAGAGGTTTTAGGCAAATTTAATTTATAAAAAAGGCCAGTCGCTTGAGTCATTGCATGACTGTTTGAAGTAATGACTCAAGCCACTGAATTGAAGGAGGAACTTTTATGTTAGGGATTGTGATTGCTACACACGGTGCACTAAGTGACGGTGCGAAAGACGCAGCTACCGTGATTATGGGCGCAACCGAAAATATCGAAACCGTTAATCTAAATAGTGGCGACGATGTCCAAGCACTAGGCGGACAAATTAAAACAGCGATTGAGAACGTTCAACAAGGGGATGGCGTGTTGGTCATGGTTGACTTATTAAGTGCAAGTCCTTACAATCAGGCAGTTTTGGTGATTAACGAACTCGAACCAGCACTACAAAAGAAAATCTTTGTGGTGAGTGGTACCAACCTACCAATGGTCTTAGAAGCGATAAACCATCAATTATTGGGCACACCGATTGCTGAAGCGGCGCAAGCGATTGTTGCGCAAGGTAAAGAAAGTGTGCAAGCATGGGATATTTCTATGACTTCCTTTGAGGATGAAGAGGATGAGGACGATGATTTTTAAGAATGTAGTAAAGGGTGAAAGCAATGAAATGGGGATTTAGATGGTACGGAGCGGCAGGCGATGCCATTCCATTAAAACACATTCGACAGATTCCAGGAATTACTGGCGTTGTCGGTACCTTGTTAAATAAACTACCAGGCGATGTTTGGACTGTAGCCGAAATTCAGGCACTTAAACAATCGGTAGAACAAGAAGGATTGGCACTTTTAGGAATTGAAAGTGTCGCTATTCATGATGCCATTAAAGCGGGAGCGGATCAACGAGACCACTATATTGATAATTATCGCCAAACGTTACGTAACTTGGGGAAATGCGGAATTTCCTTAGTGTGCTACAGTTTCAAACCTATTTTTGGTTGGGCTAAAACGGACTTGGCGTATGAGAATGAAGATGGCAGCTTATCGTTGTTATTTGATCAAGCTGTGGTAGAGAACATGCAGCCAGAAGACATGTATCAATTAATTCACAGTCAGTCAAAAGGATTCCGGTTACCAGGTTGGGAAGAGGAGCGTTTGCAACAATTTCAAGAATTGAAAGCCATGTATGCCGGCGTAACAGAAGAAGATTTGGTCGAAAATTTGCGCTACTTTTTAGAACGTGTGATTCCTGTCTGTGAAGAAGAAAATATCAAAATGGGGATTCACCCCGATGATCCACCTTGGGAAATTTTTGGTTTGCCAAGAATCACTAAAAATTTAGCGGATTTAAAACGGATCCTTTCCTTGGTGGACTCACCAGCAAATGGGATTACATTTTGTACAGGTTCCCTCGGTGCGGACCCGACGAATGATTTGCCTACTATGATTCGTGAAATAGGTCACAGAATTAATTTTGTTCATTTCCGCAATGTGAAGTATTTAGGTGAGCATCGTTTTGAAGAAACGGCGCATCCGAGTGTCGCTGGTTCGTTAGATATGGCGGAATTAATGCAAGCACTGGTAGACGTAGGGTATGAAGGCGTTATTCGCCCTGACCATGGGCGGGCAATTTGGGATGAAAAAGCGATGCCTGGTTATGGTTTATATGATCGAGCAATGGGGTTGACCTATATTCAAGGACTGTACGAAGCAACCAAAGCCAAACAAAATAGGAAGTGACAGAATGGAAACAAAAGTTGAAAAAAATCAACTGTATCAACAATTAGCGACATGTAAACTTTTACCACTATACACTGCAACAGATTTACGCTATTTGCCACAAGTAGAATCAGTCTTAGTAGAAAACGAATTACCGTTTATTGAAGTCACTTTTCGGAGTCAGCTGGCCTTGCCTGCCATCAAACAACTTGCTGCTTCAGGGAATTTAATAGTAGGCGCAGGAACTGTTAGAACCTTGAAAGAAGCCCAAGAGGCAGTAGCGAACGGTGCACAGTTCATTGTTTCCCCAGCGATTGTTCCAGAAGTCATTGATTTTTGTCTGGCAAATGAGGTGCCTATTTTTCCAGGAACAGCTACGCCTGGGGAGATTCAGCGAGCGCTGGCGTATGGCTTACGAGTGGTTAAATTTTTCCCAGCCGATATTTACGGCGGGTTAAAAGCCATCAAAAGTTTAAGTGGCCCGTTTTATGATGTTCAATTTTTACCAACTGGTGGGATTGATGAAACAAACTTTATAGAGTATGTGGAAGCAGAAGAAGTATTAGCAGTGGGCGGCTCCTTTATTTTATCGGAAAAGATGCTTCAAGAAGATGAAGCTTCGGCACGCCAGCATGTTCAATCTTTACTTACGAAAATCAAAGAACGACAAGCAAAATAAAAAGATGGGCTAAGTTTTGTTACTTAGTCCTCTTTTTTCTGTCCAAATGTTACTGACATTATTTTAGTTTTCATTTTGTAAAAATAGTATAGGAGAAAAGCAATCAGTTATGTATAATTAGTGAAAGAAGGTTGCGTGAAGTAAAAATAAAAAGGAGAGCAAAGGATGTTAAAAAATGTAGAAGTGTTCTGGCAAAACTTTTTAGATAAACATGAATTAGATATGTTGATGCCCGATGTGTGGATGTTTGGTGATGGCTCTTCTGAGATGGGTAATCGTTTGGGTCAATTGGTTGTTTCTGGACGTAAGACAGCGACATGTTCTTCTTTAGATATTTATAAGATGGAAGAAGAACAACTCCCTAAAGCTGGTCAATACGACATAATTTTAGATGGTCAGTCTCAACCGCTGGCTATTATTCGAACAACCAAAGTTGAAATTATGCCCATGAACAAGGTCTCAGAATCTTTTGCACAAGCGGAAGGTGAAGGAGATTTGACGCTGGATTATTGGTATGAAGAGCATGCGCGGTTCTTTAAAGAAGAACTGGTCCCCTATCAGCTACAATTTTATCCCGACATGCTGTTAGTTTGCCAAAGTTTTGAAGTGGTGGATCTTTATACAGAAAAAGAATAGACAGAGAAGCGGTGACTGACACGATTGAAACGAGCAGTCGCCGCTTTTTTTACTGATTTTTTGAAAAAGTTGCGTATGTTTATATAGACAGGGTGATAGAAAAGAGATGTGTATTTTAAGTGTCGAGGAAAAGATGGTACAATAACCTAAGGAATACTAACAAGGAGTGAATGTTATGAAAGAAGAATTTTCATATGAAATTTTAGAAGAAGTCGCTGTGTTATCTGAGAATGCTCGTGGCTGGCGTAAAGAATTGAATTTAATTAGTTGGAATGGTCGTCCACCAAAATTTGATTTGCGTGAGTGGGCCCCTGATCACGAAAAAATGGGTAAAGGCATCACCTTAACTAACGAAGAATTTGCTGAATTAAGCAAAACAATTAAATCCATGTAAAAGGAGCACCCTGTCAATGAAAAGTATGACTGGATTTGGAAAAAAGACCATTCAAAATGAAAATTATCAATTGGATGTTGAAGTCAAAAGTGTCAACCAGCGGTTTTTAGATATTCTATTGCGTATGCCAAAGGAACTGAATGCCTATGAACTGGTGATTCGGCAAGTAATCAAACGCACGTTAAAACGTGGACGTGTGGAAGTCTATGTAAATCTCCAAAAAATCGGCAACAATCAAAAAGAAGTACGCGTGCAGTGGGACTTAATTGATCAATTATTAACTTCGGTAGATCAACATTTAAAGGAAAACTATCCGGAAGCAACGTTTGATGCAGGGGACACGGTCAACCATTTATTAAAGCAAAATGATTTTGTCGAAATAGTGGAAGCAGAAATCGTTGATCAGACATTTGAACCATTTCTTGTTCAAGCATTTGAAGCAGCCATCGCTAGTCTTGACCAAAGCCGTGTGCAAGAAGGAACGCAAATTAAACAAGTCCTGCTTGACTATGTAGCAGTGTTGACCCAATCAATTCAAGAACTGCAAGCGTTTGTGGGCGTTTTTGAACAAGAATACCGTCAACGTTTTGAAGCGAAATTAAACGAATGGTTAGGTAGCCAAGTGGATGAAACACGCTTATTAACAGAAATGGCCATTTTATTGGAAAAAGGCGATATTCATGAAGAATTAGATCGTTTGGATATCCATATTGATAAGTTGCATCAGTTGCTTGACGAAACAGAACCAGTGGGCCGAGAACTAGATTTCTTAATTCAAGAAATGAACCGTGAAGTCAATACGATTGGTTCGAAATCAAGTCCAATTGAAATAAAAAATAGTGTCGTTCAAATGAAAACAACCTTAGAAAAGATTCGTGAACAAATTCAAAATGTCGAATAGAGAAAATGGTTTCGTGTTTTTCCAGAAAACGCTATAATATAGAAGTAACGAATAAATGACAGAGGTGAAAGCAATGACTAAATTTTATGATGTAACCTTTCAAGAATTAAGTGGTCGTTCTGTGGTAAAAACAGAAGTCGCTTCAGACAGAGAACCATTTGACGTCTGGCAAGATGCTTGTGCAAGCTATTCTGAAACAGAATTAAATATCCAAATTAACGAAGACACGTTTGTTACTTTGAATCGTCATTTTGTTGTTCGCATTGACGTGAAAGAAGTTGACGGCCCTGTCGACAAACAAGTTCGTCGTCGCGATGAATTGATGAACGTGGTCAATACGCTTTCTAATATGGGCTTATAAAAAATGCCACCAAGCATTTCACGCTTGGTGGTATTTTTTTTAATTAGAATAAAAGAAACAAGCCAACGGCGCATAGGAAAGAAAGAACTGCGGCACTTAAAAAGATTGTCCGCATGGATGCAGTTTTACTGCTTTCTTTGCCGTGTTTTTTCTGACGTTCTAAACGTTTTTGAAGCTGACGGGTAATTACTGAGAAAATCAGCCCGAAAAGGACTAAAACACTTGTGGCAATCGATTTGGGAATAAAATGATTCGGTTCTGCAACGGTGGTGTCCCCAGAATGTTCGTTTGATTCTTCCGCAGCTTCCGCTGTTGTTTGTTTTGGCTTAACTTCTTGGTAAGCCACTTTTGGCGCTTGAACCGTACTATTTAATAATGTCAAGGGCGTGTCGACTTGCACCTGCCCTGCTACTAATTTAAAAGTAGGCTGACTGCCTTTGGGAACGACACCGTATAAATCGTTAGCCAAAGTGACTTTTTTGTGATCAATGGTTTGTGGTCCTTTGTCTAAAAGTTTTTTGCGTTCGTATGTCGTATAGGCATAGTCCAGCAAAGCATTCCCAGCCACATGCCGTTCGTATTCACCATCTTGGTTTTGCCAATTACCAACGCCTAAAATGACTTCAATTAAACGGAAATCTCCTTGTTTGACAGTCGCAATATAGTTAAAGCCGCCTGTTGGACTAGAGCCTGTTTTTAAACCATCCACGCCTTGATAACCATACTTAGCGCCTGGTAAAGAATAATTGTATGCTTCAAACGTTTCCTCGTAAGGCGTGCCGACCATTGTTTTCACCACTGGTTTATTGGTGATTTCTAAAATTTCTGGATAATTTTTCAGAAAATGATAGGTTAGTGAAGCTAAATCTCTAGCTGTAGAGACGTTATCGCCATTTGGGTCAATTCCTTGCATTTGATACAGGCCGTTAAAGGCACTTGCTTGCGCCCCACTGCAGTTGTAATAGGTAGTATTTGTCATCCCTAATTCAGCCGCTTTTTGATTCATTAAATGAACAAAGTCAGTAGGCTGGTCCCCTGAAATTAAATTTGCCAACATGAGAGTCGCCACATTAGAAGAGGGGACAGCAATCATTTTTAATAGTTCACGGACTGGATAAGCAACACCTAACGTAATTTTGTTATTACTAATGGCATATATTTTAGAAATATCGACATCTTTTTGCGTAGCAGTCACAGTGGTATCCATTGTAAATTTTCCTTGCTCCATTGCTTCAAAGGCCAAGTACATGGTCATCACTTTGGCAATACTGGCAGGATTCCACGCTAAATCTGGTTGCTGCGACCAGAGAATTTCTCCAGAATCAGCATCAACAACGATGGCTGCTTTGGGAATGCCATCCTCTTTCAGGGTCGTCCCCATTTTTTTAGCAATCGCGGTAATATCTTCTTCTGCGTGAGTCACAGTAGGTTGGGCAAAAAAGGCCCCACAACTGACGACTAAGCCTAGCAGAAACAATGTAAATGGTTTAATTCGTGCGATGTTTCTCAGTCCTTTCTTATTCACGTTTTTTCATCCTAAAGGAGTCATCACTTCATTTTACTTAAAAAATGGCTGCCTGTATAGGAATTCTAGGTAATTTGTTTAAAAAAAGAACAAGTTATGAAAGCTAAATTAAAGAAGAAATGTTATTTTTTCAGTGAATCTCCAAGAAAGTCTTGAAAATTGCAGAAAAAAAGTGCAAAATAGAACTAATACTGTGAAATTATGTTTTGAAAGGAAGTCGTTATGTCAGAGCGCGGGTTATTAATCGTATTGTCAGGTCCTTCAGGAGTGGGGAAAGGGACTGTAAGAAAGGCTATTTTCGACAGTGAAGAAAATGATTTTCAATATTCAATCTCAATGACCACTCGGAAACAGCGAGAAGGCGAAGTGGATGGAGTAGATTACTATTTCCGTTCAAGAGAAGAATTTGAAGCGATGATTGAAGCTGGAGAAATGTTGGAATATGCGGAATATGTTGGTAACTATTATGGGACACCATTAACGTATGTTAACCAGACGCTAGATGAAGGCAAAGACGTCTTTTTAGAAATCGAAGTCCAAGGGGCTAAACAAGTCAAAGACAAAGTGCCTGATGGCGTATTTATCTTTTTGACACCCCCCGATTTAGCGGAATTAAAATCAAGAATTATTGGCCGCGGAACAGACGAAATGTCTGTGATTGAAGAACGAATGGCTGTGGCCAGAGAAGAAATCGAAATGATGGCGCTGTATGATTATGCGGTAGTGAATGATGAAGTTCCTTTAGCCGTGCAACGAATTAAAGACATTATCGCGAGTGAGCACTTCCGTGTTGACCGTGTAATTGGAAAATATATTAAAATGTTAGAGGAGATGTAGCCTTATGATGTTAAAACCGTCAATTGACTCATTGTTAAAAGAAGTCCCTTCAAAATATTCTTTGGTTATTTTAGCAAGCAAACGTGCGCATGAATTAGATGAAGGCGTTCAACCAACCGTTGAATCCTTTGATTCTGTAAAAAGTGTAGGTCGTGCGTTAGAAGAAATTGAAGCAGGAACAGTGATCAGTGATCCAAACCCTGAAGAAAAACGTGAACGTCTACGCATTGAACGTGAAGAACGCAAACGCCAACGTGAACAAGAGCAAAAAGAATTAGAAAACCGTTTACGTGACGAAAAAAATTAATTGAATGATTGTCAACGAATGGAGAAAGCCGTCTGTCTATTTCAGAGGCTTTCTCTTCGTTTATTCTGAAAGGTGCCAACGAGACACACAAGACAAATCAGTCAATCTTTAGTACAATAGGCAAAGAGAATTTACATAAAAAGGAGGATGCACCATGCAAAAAGTAGCCAAAGTTATTGTGGATGTACCAACGATGCAAACCGATCAACCATTCACTTATTTAGTTCCTGAAAATTTAAATGAGCAATTGGCTGTCGGCATGCGTGTAGAAGTGCCTTTTGGTAACGGTAATCGGCATGTTCAAGGGTTTGTTCTAGCCATTGAACCAATGGCTGCAATGGTTCTTGACGAAACCAATGTTCAGTTGAAAGAACTAGTGGCGGTGTTGGATTTAAAACCTGTCTTAAATACAGAAATGTTGGCTTTAGCTGATTATATGAAGGAAAAAACGTTTGCTTTTAAAATCACTTGTTTGCAAACCATGTTGCCTAGCGTAATGCGTGCCGATTACCAAAAATATATTTATTTAACGGATGAGCTTTCTGAAGAATTACAAGATCAGTTATTTTATGGTTTAGAGGAAATTTCGTGGGACCAAGCGCAAGAACGTGGGCTTTTGCCTCAACTAATGGCGTTGCGTAAACAGCAAAAAGTCGATATTCGCTACGAAGTTACGACGAGAAATAAAGTCAAAATGGTCCGCTTCATTCAAGCCGCTAAGGAATTTGAACAACTAGAGGAAATTCGTTTGGGGTTACGCAAGGGAGCTAAGAAGAAAGAGCAACTTCTTTACTATTTACAACGCTTGGGCACTGAAAAAGTCACCGCTGTGAAGGAAATGAAAGAATTAGGTTTCAGTACCGCGCTTTTAAATGAAGCCGCCAAAAATGGCTGGTTAACGTTCATTGAAAAAGAAGCGTATCGTGATCCGTTTGCTAATCAGACGTTTGAAAAAACGACTGCGTTATCTTTGAATGCAGAACAACAGGTGGCTGTGGAAACAATCTTACAATCGGTCCAAGAACAGCAAAGCCAAACCTACTTATTGGAAGGTATTACAGGAAGTGGGAAAACAGAAGTTTATCTACAGGTCATTGCAGAAGTTCTTAACCAAGGCAAAACAGCCATTATGCTTGTCCCTGAAATTTCTTTAACTCCGCAAATGGTGCAACGCTTTAAAAGTCGCTTTGGCGAACATGTTGCTGTAATGCACAGTGGCTTATCGCAAGGTGAAAAATACGATGAGTGGCGGAAGATTGAACGAGGAGAAGCGGAAGTGGTGGTTGGCGCGCGTTCAGCCATTTTTGCGCCAATCGAAAACATCGGCGTGATCATTGTTGATGAAGAACACGAGGCAAGTTATAAACAAGAAGAAACCCCGCGCTACCACGCGAGAGATTTAGCGATTTGGCGTTCGGAGTACCATCATTGCCCTGTTGTTTTAGGCAGTGCCACGCCGTCCTTGGAATCACGCGCTCGCGCACAAAAAAATGTTTATCAGCGGTTACGATTAACACAGCGTGCCAATCAAGCGGCAACCTTGCCTACGATTGATGTAGTGGATATGCGGCAAGAAGTAGAAAATGGCAATGTCTCTTCTTTTTCCATGTCGTTGCAAGAAAAACTCCAAGAACGCTTAGAGAAAAACGAACAAAGTGTTCTCCTACTTAATCGCCGTGGCTATTCGTCATTTGTGATGTGTCGCGATTGTGGCTATGTGTTGCCGTGTCCGAATTGTGATATTTCCTTAACTTTGCATATGGATAGCAAAACAATGAAATGTCATTATTGTGGGCATGAAGAGCGAATTCCTTATCGCTGTCCTAACTGTGGCCAAGATAAAATTCGCTACTACGGAACAGGCACACAAAAAGTAGAAGAAGAATTACAAACGTTGTTACCAGACAGTCGTATTCTCCGAATGGATGTTGATACGACCCGACGCAAAGGTGCGCATGAAAAGATTTTGCGAACATTTGGTGAAGGACAAGCGGATATCTTATTAGGCACACAAATGATTGCCAAAGGACTGGACTTTCCAAATGTGACGTTAGTCGGTGTCTTAAATGCTGATACCGCCTTGAATTTACCCGATTTTCGTTCCAGTGAACGGACCTTCCAGTTATTGACACAGGTCAGTGGCCGAGCTGGTCGTGCTGAAAAACCGGGAGAAGTCATCATTCAATCTTTTAACCCCGAGCATTATGCGATACAATTGGCAAAAGCCCAAGATTATGAAGATTTTTATACAAAAGAAATGTATATTCGTCATCGTGGGGATTATCCGCCGTACTATTTTACGGTCCAAATTACGGCTAGCCATCCTGAAGAAAATGAAGCAGCGAAACAAATGTTTCAAATTGCGACGAAATTAAAACAAGGCTTATCGCCGCAAGCTATTTTGTTGGGACCAACGCCTAACGCAATTATGCGTGTCAATAATCGATACTTTTATCAAGTGATTATCAAGTATAAACAAGAACCAATGCTTCAACCATTATTGAAAGAAATTTTAACCGATACACAACGAGCAACGGCTCGTGGTTTAAAGCTTTCCATTGATGCAGAACCCATGAATTTTATTTAAAAAATACAGCTTTGAAAGGAGCACTTATGCGCTATCCAGTTGTGATTCACCCGAACGAACACTTAAAAATGAAGGCTCAACCTGTGACGATTATTACCGATGAAATTGTGCAGTTACTAGAGGATATGTATGAAACAATGCTGGCCCATGATGGGATTGGCTTAGCAGCCCCGCAAATTGGTAAAAATTTGCAAATGGCAGTGATTGAAATCGATGAAGAATCTGGTCGTTTTGAACTAATTAATCCAGTGATTATTGAAAAAAAGGGAACCAGTATTGATGTGGAAGGCTGTTTAAGTATTCCAGAAACATATGGAACCGTTGAACGAGCAGATGAAGTGACTGTCCGTTATTTTGACCGTGAAGGTGAAGAAATGGAAGTTACGGCTTACGGCTATTTAGCTCGAGCTTTTCAACACGAAATTGATCATTTGAACGGCGAGTTATTTATCGATAAAATGATTGAGAAAATTGCACCAGAAGATTTAGAAGCGTATATGGAGGAACATTTTGATGACTAAAATTGTATTTATGGGCACACCAGCCTTTTCTGTTCCGATTTTAGAAAGTTTAATCGAGGCAGGCTATGACGTTCAAGCGGTTGTCACGCAACCAGATCGACCAGTTGGCCGAAAAAAAGTGATTACCCCAACGCCTGTCAAAGAAGCAGCTTTAAAACATAACTTATTAGTCTTACAACCAGAGAAAATTTCAGGTTCTCCTGAAATGGAAAAAGTGATTGACTTAGCACCAGATTTAATTGTGACAGCAGCCTTTGGACAATTTTTACCAGAGAAAATTTTAAAAGCGCCCAAACTAGGTGCGATTAATGTCCATGCCTCACTTTTACCAAAATATCGTGGCGGCGCACCTGTACATTACTCGATTATTGAAGGAGAAAAAGAAACAGGCGTCACGATTATGGAAATGGTGAAAAAAATGGATGCTGGCGCGATTTTAGCGCAACGTGCAATTCCGATTACGAAACAAGACGATGTAGGCACCATGTTTGAAAAATTAAGCATTCTAGGAAAAGAACTTTTATTAGAAACGTTACCCAAGCTAATTGCTGGCGAAATCACGCCTGTTCCACAAGTGGAAGAAGAGGCTACTTTTTCACCAAATATTACCCGGGAACAAGAACGAATTGACTGGCAAAAAACTGCTGAGGCAATTGATAACCAAGTGCGTGGTATGCGTCCTTGGCCAACAGCGTTCACAACCTATCAAGGGACCAACTGGAAAATTTGGGCAGTGACACCACTGACTGAAACAACAACTAGCGCCCCAGGAACGATTATCCAGCGTAGTAAAAAAGCGCTATGGATTGCTTGTGGTGAAGGGACAGTCCTTCAAATTGATCGCCTGCAACCAGCAGGTAAAGGTCAATTAACGATTCAAGAATTTTTAAATGGCGTTGGTCAAAATGTCGCAGAAAAAGATAAGGTGGACTAACAAAAATGGCTGAAAAAATCCCCAAGAAATTAAAACGTTCTGTTCGATACGTTGCTTTAGAAACCATCGAACGTGTGGATAAAGGTGGGGCGTACTCCAATCTTTTACTTAATGAAATGATGACAAAATCAGAACTAAGCGAGAAAGATGGCCGCTTGTTTACAGAACTTGTCTACGGCACAATTAGTCGCAAATTATTGTTGGAATACTACTTAACACCATTTGTTAAGAAACCGCAAAAAGTCGATAATTGGGTGAAAAATTTATTGATTTTATCGTTATATCAATTACTTTATTTAGATAAAGTGCCCGATCATGCAGTCATTAATGAAGCGGTTGAAATTGGCAAACGTCGTGGCAATCCTGGGATTGGTAAATTCGTGAATGGCGTGCTGCGAGCGTTCCAACGAAATGGAGCACCTAGTTTGGCCGCAATTAGCGATCCAGTTGATCGTTTAGCAACGGAAATTAGCATGCCACGTTGGTTAACAGAAAAATTACTTGCCCAATTAGGCGAAGAAGAAACACGGCAGTTGGGTTTGTCATTATTTGAAAAAAGCCATGCGAGTGGCCGAGTAAACACACGGTTTATTTCACGAGAAGAAGCGCTGGAAGAATTACAAGAAACAGGGATTGCCGCGAAGGAAAGTCAACTTTCCCCTTATGGTGTTGTCGCTGAAAAAGGCTACTTAGCTGGTAGTGAACTGTTTATTAACGGTTGTTTAACCATTCAAGATGAAAGCTCTATGCTCGTGGCTCCAGCGATGCAAATTGAACCGCATCATCGTGTCTTGGATGCTTGTGCGGCTCCTGGTGGCAAAACGACTCATATCGCAACTTTTTTAGAGGCTGAAGCAGGTGGTCGTGTGACTTCTTTAGATATTCATGCGCACAAAATTAAGCTAATTAATGAAAATGCGCAACGCCTCCATGTGGCGGATGTCGTCCAAGCAGAAAAGCTTGATGCGCGACAAGTGGCAGAAGAATTTCCCGCAGAAACCTTTGATCGGATTTTAGTTGATGCACCATGTTCAGGCTTAGGGCTAATGCGCCGTAAACCAGACATTAAATACCATAAAACGGCCAATGATTTTCAAAATTTACCTAAAATTCAGTTAGAAATCTTAGAAAGTGTTGCCCCAACACTAAAACAATGGGGTATAATGGTCTATAGCACTTGTACTATTACGCCAGAAGAAAATCAGGAAGTGGTGGCAGCCTTTTTAGCCAAACACCCTGAATTTGAAAAAATTGAAATTGTTGCAAATGAAAATGTCCAAGCAGTAGTAAAAGAGCAAGAACTGGTTCTGTATCCCCATCAATACATGACAGATGGCTTCTTTATTTGCTGTATGCGGAAAGTTAGTTCAAATGAGGTGAAATAATTTGGAAATCAACGTTCAATCAGATGTCGGTCGCAAAAGAAATACGAACCAAGATTATGCCAACGTTTTTGAGAACCAACAACACATAACCTTTGCTGTTTTAGCAGATGGCATGGGTGGTCACCAAGCAGGTGATGTCGCTAGCCAAATGGCAGTCAATAATTTAGGTGAGAGTTGGTCCAATGCGTCTGTCGACTCAGCTGAAAAATCTGCACAGTGGTTAATTCAAGCAATTCAAAAGGAAAATGAAAAAATTTATGAACGCGGACAATCGAAACCAGAGTATTTAGGAATGGGGACAACCGTGGTTGGTGCCATTCTTTTACCGGATTCATTTGTCTTAGCAAATGTGGGGGACAGTCGTGCTTATTTAGTTCGTGACCAACACATGTTACAATTAACAGAAGATCATTCTTTAGTGAATGAACTAGTAAAATCAGGGGAGATTACTCGTGAGATGGCTGCAAATCATCCACGAAAAAATGTCCTAACACGTTCTTTGGGAATGCCTGGTACTGTCGAAGTCGATGTAACCAATCATGAATGGCTGCCTAATGACTATTTACTGTTATGTTCGGACGGCTTAACCAATATGGTTCCTGAGACAAAAATTTTAGAAATTTTAGAGACGTCAGATCCTTTAGAATCCAAATTAAGCCAACTCGTTGCCCAAGCAAATGAAGCAGGTGGTTTAGATAACATTACCGTGTTAGTGATACACTTTGACGAACAGAAGGAGGAAAACCAATGATAGAAATCGGCAAGAAGCTGAATGGTCGATATCACATTATTGGCAGCATCGGAAGCGGCGGCATGGCCAACGTCTATTTAGCACACGATTTAATTTTAGACCGAGACGTTGCAGTAAAAGTCTTGCGCTTTGACTTCCAAAACGATCAAGCCGCCATCCGACGTTTTCAGCGTGAAGCACTAGCCGCAACTGAGCTGGTTCACCCGAATATCGTCAGTGTGTACGATGTAGGCGAAGAAGATGGACTACAATATTTAGTCATGGAATATGTGAAAGGAATGGACTTAAAACGTTACATCCAAACGCATTTCCCAATTCCTTATTCCACAGTTGTGGATATTACGCAACAAATTTTATCTGCTGTCGCAATGGCACATGAACATAGAATTATTCACCGGGATTTAAAACCGCAAAACATTCTGATTGACGAACACGGTACAGTCAAAATTACTGACTTTGGGATTGCGATTGCCTTGTCAGAAACGTCAATTACGCAAACGAACACAATGTTAGGTTCGGTGCATTACTTATCGCCAGAACAAGCGCGCGGAAGCATGGCGACCAACCAATCAGATATTTACGCTGTGGGAATTATTCTCTATGAAATGTTAACGGGGAATGTACCGTTTGATGGTGAATCAGCCGTAACGATTGCCTTAAAACATTTCCAAGAAGAAATTCCTTCTGTCAAAATGTTTGATCCAGGAATTCCTCAATCATTGGAAAATGTGGTTCGTCACGCAACCGCAAAAGACCCAAGCGATCGCTACAAAACAGCGAATGAGATGGCAGAAGACTTATACACGTCCTTGTCAGCCAGTCGTTTAAACGAACCTGCGTGGGAACCAACGGCTTTATTAGGAGAAACGAAAGTATTAACTCCGATTCCCGAAGACATCGCTGAACCGGAAGAGACAACGCCTGTCGAAGTCCCAGAAGATATCGCAGATGACATTTTAGCTGAACAACCACCGAAGAAAAACCGCAAAAAATTGTGGATTGGCTTAGCAATTGCGGCATTAATTGCTTTAGCAATAGGTGGCTTAGCCTTTGCAATGTCGGGTGGTAAAGACGTTGAAGTTCCTGATGTTACAAATGAAACGAAAGCGGACGCTTCACAAGCGCTACAAAGTGCCGGGCTGAAAGTCGATAGTGAAACCAAAAAAATTCCCGACGATAAGATTGAAGAAGGCAAGGTGGTCAAAACAGACCCCGAAGCAAAATCATCTGTGAAAAAAGGCCGATCTGTTACTTTGTACATCAGCTCTGGAACAGAAAAAATTGAGATGGCCGATTATACAAACGAATCGTATGAATCTGCTGTCGAAGCCTTGAAAAAACTAGGGTTTTCAGAAGACCAAATTACAACGAAAAAAGAATACAGTGATTCTGTGTCTACAGATAACATTATTAAACAAAAACCAGCTGCAGGTAAAAAAGTTGATCCGAAAAAAGACAAAGTCACTTTAACGGTCAGTGAAGGACCAGAAGCGGTTACTTTGCCTAGTTACGCCGGTTATTCTTACACAAATGCAGTAAATGCACTGGCACAGTTAGGCATTTCTGAATCTCAAATTACGCGTGTCGACCAAGCAAGCGATACGGTAGAACCAGGTTTAGTCATTACGCAAGACCCCGCACCAGGTGGCACCGTGACACCTAAAAATGGCCAAGTGACGTTATATGTAAGTAAAGGTAGCGACAAAGTGACACTTTCTGATTATAGCGGAATTTCTTACGATAATGCGGTAAGTCGCTTAATTGCTTTAGGTATCCCAGAATCTCAAATTAAACGAGTGGACGAAGAAAGCGACAAAGTTGAAAAAGATACCGTGATTAGTCAAGAACCAGCTTCTGGTACCGCTGTTGATCCGAAAAATGACACGATTACTTTACATGTCAGCAAAGGCAGTGACTCAGTAACTGTTCCTGATATTTCAGGTTATTCGCCAAAAGCTGCAGAAGACAGCATCAATAACGCTGGCCTTAAAATCAATGAACAAGGATTATCTGGCTCTGGCGATGGCCAAGTCGTTGAACGAACTAGCCCATCCGCTGGCAGCAAAGTCAAAAAAGGCGACTCTGTTACAGTTTATTATTCAAAAGCAAATGATTCAAAAAGCACCACTAGTGAAAGTAGTACGAGTAATTAAGACAAGAGGTTGGGACAGGAGGGTTTAGCTTCAAGAACCAAGTAGGTACTGTTTAACATCTATTTGCTTTTCAAATAGTGTTTCTCAGCAATAAGAAGAAGCTGCTCCTGTCTCGCCATTTATCTTAAGATTTAAGTCTAGGAAGGTAAGTCATTTCGACTTATGTCCTAGGCTCTTTTTAATTAATAGAATCGAGAGGCTCCCTTGATTTCTCTGCCACTATCCTGTATATTCGAAAGTAGTTAGGAGTGGTTTATCTGAAAGGTCAAATCAGAAAAGCGTTAAGCGGTTTTTATTATGTATACGCAGATGGAGAAACATATCAAACAAGAGCGCGAGGGAATTTTCGTAATCGAAAAATTACGCCACTCGTGGGAGATGAAGTACTTTTTGAAAGCGATAATTTAACAGATGGTTATGTGTTGGAAATTTTACCAAGACGAAATGAATTAGTGCGCCCGCCTGTTGCAAATGTGGATCTAGGTGTGGTTGTCATGAGTATGGTTTCGCCAAATTTTTCGTTTAATTTGTTGGATCGTTTCTTAGTCAGCTTAGAGTATAAGGATATAGAACCAGTTATTTATTTAACGAAAGTTGATCTATTAGATGAGCCGCAACGTCAAGAAGTCACTGAAATTAAACAGATTTATGAAGCGTTAGGTTATGCGGTAATCGCTTCGGAAGACGTAGAAGCCACCAAAGAATTAGAACGCTTTTTCCCAGAACGGTTGACTGTTTTTATGGGACAATCAGGCGCTGGAAAATCAACATTGTTGAATCAAATTTCACCAGAATTACAACTAGCAACTGCGGAAATTTCCCAATCTTTAGGACGGGGCAAACATACGACCCGTCACGTGGAATTGATTCCGTTATACGACGGTTTGGTTGCTGATACACCAGGATTTAGTGCCATCGATTTCTTGGAGATGGAAGCAGTGGAATTACCAAAGCAATTTCCTGAATTTGTTGCCGCGGCCTCTCACTGTAAGTTTCGTGAATGTATGCACCACAAAGAACCTGGTTGTGAAGTGAAACGTCAAGTGGAAGCGGGATCCATTGCGACGAGTCGTTACGAAAATTATTTACAGTTTTTAATGGAAATCGAGAATCGACGACCTGTTTATAAGAAAAAATCATAGCAAATATAAAGGGAGCGAGCCAAATGAAACTAGCACCATCCATTTTAAGTGCCGATTTTGCCAATTTAGAAAGAGATATCCGTTTAGTAGAAGAATTAGGAGCAGATTATATTCATGTTGATGTTATGGACGGTCAATTTGTGCCCAACATTACCTTAGGACCGAATATCGTTTCAGCGATTCGTCCAGTGACAAAACTACCATTGGATGTTCATTTGATGATTGTACAACCTGAAAACTATATCAATGCCTTTGCGGAAGCCGGTGCGGATATTATTACCGTCCATCAAGAAGCAACACCCCATATTCATCGTGCCTTACAAATGATTAAAAATGCGGGTGTGAAAGCTGGCGTAACCATCAATCCTGGGACACCACTTTCGATGATTGAAAATGTATTAGACTTAGCAGACCAAGTCTTGGTAATGACTGTCAATCCAGGTTTTGGCGGACAATCATTTATTGAAAACTCACTAGAAAAAATTGCTCAATTAAAAGAATGGAAAGAAACAAAAGGATACACCTATGAAATTGAAGTCGATGGCGGGATTGTTCCTGAAACTGCCGCACGTTGTAAAGAAGCCGGTGCGGAAGTGTTTGTTGCAGGCTCCTACATTTATAATGCTGAAAATCCTCAAGAACGAATCGATGCACTGAGAGCAGTGCTAGACAAATGAGTCGTGTCTTACTGGTAGCTGGCGGTAATCCAAGTGATTGGCCAACCTTTGAACCAGCTACGTATGATTATTTCGTAGGTATTGATCGCGGCTGTCTCCATTTATTAGAGGCCGATTTACCGTTACAATTAGCGGTAGGCGATTTTGATTCATTATCACGAGAAGAATACCATTTTGTCCAAGAAACTGCCGAAACACTCATTCAAGCACCTGCTGAAAAAGATGATACAGATACACAATTAGCGCTTCAAGAAGCTTTACAACGATTTCCACAAGCAGAGATGACGATTATCGGTGCGACAGGGGGCAGAATTGACCACCTGTTAGCCAATCTTTGGTTACCCTTTGAACCACGATTTCAAGGCGTACTTCGTCAAATCCGTCTATGCGATCGTCAAAATAGCATCCAGTATTACGCCCCTGGTTCGTATATCGTACCAAAAGAGCCAGATAAAGAATATCTGGCCTACTGCTGTTTGACGCCTGTAGAAAACTTGACGCTACGACGCAGTAAATATTTATTAACCAATCAAGATGTTCCTTACCCAACATCGTATGCAAGTAATGAATTTATCGAAGAAGCCGCTGCTTTTTCCTTCGATGCAGGGATGATTGCGGTTATTCAAAGTAAAGACAAGTAAAAAGAGGTTGGACCTTCATCAATGCGATGAAGGTCCAACCTCTTTTTTTATGCAATAAAAAAAGCCGAACAACGAACGTCCAGCTTTGCTTATTTAAGTTTATTAAACACGTTCGATTTTACCAGATTTCAAAGCACGAGTTGACACCCAAACTTTTTTAGGTTTACCATCGATTAATACGCGAACTTTTTGTAAGTTAGGTTTCACAGTGCGTTTTGTTGAGTTCATCGCATGTGAACGGTTATTACCACTTGAAGTCTTACGACCAGTGAAGTAACATACTTTTGCCATTTTAAGTTTCCTCCTTTGCCTTGATCTTGGAGCGATAATATTCAGCTCATACTAACTTAATTTATCATATTAGGCACTGATTTGCAAGAAGATTTTTTTCTATGATTTGACTTTAGCAATCAAAAAGAGTAAATTAAAATCTTGCTAGAATGTTCACTTAGAAGTGGAAGAATGAAAATATCTGACGAACTTCCTTTTAATTAAAGGCTGGATATGATAAAATGTTATGGAAGAAAATAGGGCGAATGTGCTCTTATAAGGAGGCTTTCATCAATGGCTGTAAAAATTCAAACACCCGCAGGTACCATTGAGATTACCAATGATGTGATCGCTACAGTAGTTGGCGGAGCTGCGACAGATATTTACGGAATTGTCGGAATGGCAAGCAAAAATCAAATTAAAGATAACTTAAACGATATTTTACGTCGTGAGAATTACTCACGTGGTGTCGTTGTTCGTCAAGAAGACAACGGAATCGCAGTGGATGTCTACACGATTGTTAGTTATGGTACAAAAATTTCTGAAGTTTCTCGTAACGTCCAAGAAAAAGTAAAATATAATCTTGAAACATTATTAGGTGTCACTGCGAATTCAGTTAACGTTTTTGTTCAAGGAGTTCGTGTATTACCGGATTAGAGGTAGTGTACTGTCAACGATGCAATTGCACAAGGAAGTCGTGTGTTGCCGTTAGCGGTAAATCTGAAGGAGGATTTTTTAGGTGAATGTAACAGAAATCAGCGCAGGTCAGTTCCAGGAAATGGTCCAGGCAGGTGCGACTCGTCTGCACACAAATGCAGAATATGTCAACTCATTAAACGTTTTCCCTGTACCCGATGGTGATACAGGAACAAATATGAACTTATCAATGACCAGTGGTGCAAAGGCTGTGGCCGATTCTCGCTCTGAAAAAGTAGGAGAATTAGCAGGTGCGTTATCCAAAGGGTTATTAATGGGTGCTCGTGGAAACTCTGGGGTTATTTTATCTCAATTATTCCGTGGCTTCTCAAAACAAATTCCTGAGGTTACAACATTAAATGCCAAAGACTTGGCCGCTGCCTTTACACATGGTGTAGAAACAGCGTATAAAGCAGTGATGAAACCCGTTGAAGGAACAATCTTAACTGTTTCTCGTGAAGCGGCGCGTTCTGGTGAACGTAAAGCGAAAGAAACAGATGACTGTATCGAAGTTATGACAGCTGTTGTAGCAGGTGCTAAACGTGCTTTAGCGAAAACACCTGATTTATTACCTGTCCTAAAAGAAGTCGGCGTTGTAGATAGTGGGGGTCAAGGACTACTATTTATCTATGAAGGATTTTTAGAAGCGCTTAGTGGTGAATTTTTACCAACTGAAACGTATGAACCAAGTCCTGCCGAAATGGACGAAATGGTTAATGCTGAACATCACCGTGGTGTTAGTGGTCACGTTGCGACAGAAGACATTAAATTTGGCTATTGTACAGAAATTATGGTTCGTATCGGCGAAGGCCCAACCGTGGACAGCGCTTTTGATTATGAAACATTCAGAAACTACTTAAATGAACTAGGCGATTCTCTATTAGTCGTTAACGATGACGAAATTATCAAAGTTCACGTACACACTGAGCATCCAGGTGAAGTGATGAACTACGGCCAAAAATTTGGTTCGTTAGTAAAAATAAAAGTAGACAATATGCGTTTACAACATGAAACGTTAGTTGAACGCGATGCTCAGCAAGAAGCGTTGACTGAAAAAGTTCGCGTACCGTTTGCTGTGATTGCTATTGCAGCCGGTGAAGGCGTTCAAGAATTATTCCGAAGTTTAGGTGCAAGCTACATTATTAGTGGTGGCCAAACAATGAACCCAAGTACGGAAGATATTTTAAAAGCAGTCAAAGAAGTGAATGCAGAGCAAGTCGTTATCTTACCAAATAACAAAAACATCTTTATGGCGGCTGATCAAGCAGCAGAAGTTGCCGATGTACCAGTAGCGGTTGTTCCATCTAAAACCATTTCTCAAGGAATGACAGCAATGTTAGCTTTCAATGATCAACAATCATTAGAAGAAAACAAAGCAAGTATGACGGAAATGTTAGACAGCGTTGTGAGTGGTCAAGTAACCACAGCTGTTCGTGACACAACCATTGATGACGTTGAAATTAAAAAAGATGACTTCTTAGGAATGATTGATGGTAAAATCGTCGTTTCTGAAGCAGATCGTTTTAATGCATCATTAGACACGTTGAACCGCATGATCGATGAAGACACTGAAATCGTGACAATTATTGTCGGCGAAGATGGTTCGGTTGAAGAAGCTGAAAAGCTAATCGCTATTTTAGTTTCTGAAAACGATGAACTAGAAACAGAACTTCATGAAGGTGGACAACCTGTGTATCCATACTTATTCTCAGCAGAATAGGTTTTCGTGATGAAAAAATAAAAACGAATAGGCTGGTTCATTAGTTAGGGCTAATGAACCAGCCTATTTAATGAATGATCCATTTTTTTGCGTATATTAATGAGGAGGGGATTTTATGGACATCACAGATTTAGTCAGCGTATTGCCCGGTGTTGGCCCAAAACGTGCTGAAAATTTACAAGAACTGGGGATTGCTACAATTGAAGACTTATTGACGTATTATCCCTTCCGCTACGATGATATCCAAGAAAAGGATTTAAGTGAGATTCAGGATCAGGAAAAAGTTACGCTAAAAGGGCTAGTGGTTTCGGAAGCAGTCGTTAGTCGGTACGGTTATAAGAAGAGCCGGTTAACGTTTCGAATGATGCAGGAACATGCGGTCATTAATGTTTCCTTCTTCAATCAACCTTTTTTAAAAGACAAAGTAGTTCTTTCCGAAGAAATTGCTGTTTATGGCAAATGGGATGCCAAGAGAAAATCATTAAATGGCATGAAAATCTTAGCTTCTAAAGGAGACAATGAAGATTTCGCCCCCATTTATCATGTGAATAAAAAAGTCCGCCAAAGCACGTTGGTTCAGTTAATCCGCACTGCTTTTGAAGAGTATGGTTCACTGGTTGAAGAGATTTTACCGAATGATTTATTAGAAAAGTACCGCTTGATGCCTAGAAAAGAAGCAATGTGGGCGATGCATTTTCCCAGTAATCCAGAAGAAAGCCATCAAGCTAAACGGCGAGTAGTCTTTGAAGAGTTTTTCCTTTTCCAACTTAAAATGCAAGGACTGAAGAAACAAGAAAAAGCGGAAAAAAATGGTTTAGCTATTCAATATGACGTGGATCGCTTAAAAACGTTCACCCAAGGACTGCCTTTTGAATTGACAGGCGCCCAAAAAAAAGTGACCAATGAAATTTGTCGAGACTTGCGAAGTCCGAAGCATATGCAACGATTGCTTCAAGGTGACGTGGGGAGTGGGAAAACGGTAGTGGCTGCGATTGCGCTATACGCCACCATGACCGCTGGCTTTCAAGGAGCGTTGATGGTTCCGACTGAAATTTTAGCGCAACAGCACATGGAAAGCTTACAGCAGTTGTTTGATCCATTAGAAGTTCGGACGGCCTTATTAACAGGTTCCACCAAAACGAAAGAACGTCGTCTAATTCTCGAAGAACTGGCCAATGGCGAGATTGACATTGTGGTAGGGACCCATGCTTTGATACAACAAGATGTCAGTTTCCATCAATTAGGTTTGGTAATCACCGATGAGCAACATCGTTTTGGTGTGAATCAGAGAAAAATATTAAGAGAAAAAGGCTTAAAACCAGATGTTTTATTCATGACGGCCACTCCGATTCCTCGAACGCTGGCCATTACAGCCTATGGCGAAATGGATGTATCAATCATCGATGAAATGCCAGCTGGACGGATTCCAATCGAAACACGTTGGATTCGGCCGCCGCAGTTAGATACTGTTTTAGAATGGATGGAAAAAGAGCTAGCTCGAGGACATCAGGCCTATATTATTTGTCCCTTGATTGAAGAATCAGAAGCCTTAGATGTGAAAAACGCAACAGAAATTTTTGAACATATGCAAAGCTTTTATTCCCCAAGATATCAAGTGGGATTGCTACACGGTAAAATGAAAAACCAAGAAAAAGATGACATTATGCAGGAGTTCAAAGACAATCAGCTACAATTATTGGTTTCTACCACAGTTATTGAAGTTGGCGTGAATGTACCAAATGCCACGGTGATGTTAATTATGGATGCGGACCGGTTTGGGTTAGCACAGTTACATCAGTTACGGGGCCGTGTGGGGCGTGGCTCCAGTGCTTCTTATTGTATTTTAGTAGCCAATCCGAAAAATGAAATGGGCGTTGAGCGTATGAAAATCATGACAGAAACCACCAATGGTTTTGTCTTGAGTGAGCGTGATTTGGAACTTCGCGGACCTGGGGAAGTGTTCGGTGCACGGCAATCAGGGGTGCCTCAATTTGCGGTAGGAGATATCGTGACGGACTTTAACATTTTAGAAGTTGCGCGCCAAGAAGCAAGTGCCCTATGGAAAGTGAAAGAGTGGTGGCAATATCCTGCTTATCAAGGCTTAGCCAATCGAGTGAAACCCCAAGATGAGGCGGTCCAATTTTTCGATTAGAAGAGGTAATTTTTGAAGCCAGAAAGTAAAAGCCAATGCGTATTTCTTTGAAAAAAATATGTTATACTTGTTAGGAAACAAAAAAGTAGGAGGGAATCACTCATGAAAATTGCTGTAGATGCAATGGGTGGAGATAACGCCCCACAAGCAATTGTTGAAGGGGTTATGCTAGCCAAACAAGACTTCCCAGACATTGAATTTCAATTATATGGAAAAGAAGCCGAAATAAAAAAATACATCACCGATGAAAAAAACATTACGATTATTCATACCGATGAAAAAATTGCTAGTGACGATGAGCCAGTTAAAGCAATCCGTCGTAAGAAAACTGCTTCCATGGTTTTAGCAGCGCAAGCAGTTAAAAATGGGGAAGCCGATGCGATTTTTTCTGCAGGCAACACCGGAGCGCTATTAGCAGCGGGTCTGTTCATTGTCGGCCGCATCAAAAATGTGGAACGTCCCGGTTTGATGTCAACTTTACCTGTCATGGGAGAACCAGACAAAGGGTTTGACATGTTAGATTTAGGAGCCAATGCAGACAATAAACCAGAACATTTGGTTCAGTATGCCGTTTTAGGTTCATTCTATGCTGAAAAAGTTCGGAACGTTCAGAATCCTCGTGTCGGTCTATTAAATAACGGAACTGAGGAAACAAAGGGCAGTGAATTAACGAAAAAAGCCTTCGAATTGTTAGCAGCAGATGAAACGATTAATTTTGTCGGAAACGTTGAAGCACGAGAATTATTAAATGGCGTAGCTGACGTGGTGGTGACAGATGGCTTCACAGGAAACGCCGTTTTAAAATCCATCGAAGGCACAGCTATGAACATGATGAGCTTGCTGAAAACAGCGATTCTTTCTGAAGGTGTCAAAGGAAAAATGGGCGCCTTATTATTAAAGAATGCGTTGCGTGGCATGAAAGACGAAATGGACTACTCAAAACATGGGGGAGCGGTTTTATTTGGCTTAAAAGCGCCAGTCATTAAAACGCATGGGGCCACGGGTCCTGATGCCGTCCGCTACACCATTCGTCAAATTCATACAATGTTAGAAACCCAAGTTGTCCCACAATTAGTGGAATATTATGAAGGCAAAGCAGAGTAATTTGCAATTGTCTTGACATCAGTTTGTTACTCAAATGAAAAAAAGATGGACAAATACCCAAATTGTGAGTACAATGTATCTTAGCGTTTTAGTAAAAGAAAGAACCTTTTTTCAAAAGCAGTGGAGGTGAATACAGTTGACTCGTGAAGAAGTACTTCAAAAAGTAGCGAAGATTATCTCAAACCACTTTGATATTGAAGCGGATCAAGTAACAGATCAATTAAACATTAAAGATGATTTGAACGCTGACTCAATTAGCGTAATGGAGTTTGTTTTAGAACTTGAAGATGAATTTGGAACAGAGATTTCAGATGAAGATGCAGAAAAAATTGAAACAGTTGGTGCTGCTGTAGATTATATTGTGAGTAATTCATAAAAAATAATAAGACAAAGTCGATTAACATTCCTGTTAATCGACTTTTTTTGCGTACATAATGGTTATTTTATTAAGCAATAAGGCTATTTTTACACATATTTTTGTAAAAAAAATCATACATGTAAAAAAATAACTGCGAAAAAAGTTATTTTATCTTGCTTTTTATGGAATAATTCTATAAAATTATGAAAAAACAATGAGCTGTAAATTAACATTGATAAAAATTAGAAAGTGCTATCATTAAATATTAGTTAATTTATATAATGTTTTTGAAAGGACGTAAGGGGTGCGTATGGATGCAAGGAAATGAACAATTACTAGAGGTTTCAGGATTAGAAACAGCATTTAGAATCAAAGATGATTATTATAATGCCGTCGATGATGTTTCATTTGAATTGAAGAAAAATGAGATTCTGGCAATCGTCGGAGAATCTGGTTGTGGAAAAAGTACCTTAGCAACAACGATTATGGGCTTACATGATCCCAATCATACCAAAATTACTGGGGAAATTTTATACAACAATTTAAACTTAACTACGTTTAATGAAACATTGTACAACAAAGTCAGAGGAAACGATATTGGGATGATTTTCCAAGATCCGTTGTCTGCACTGAATCCGCTCATGCGAATTGAAGACCAAATTAAAGAAAGTCTCACGTATCATACCAAAATGACCGCACAACAAAAACAAGCACGGGCCATTGAACTGTTAGATCAAGTGGGGATTCCCAACCCAGAGCGTGTCGGGAAACAGTATCCTCATGAATTGTCTGGCGGCATGCGCCAACGGGTGATTATTGCCATTGCAATCGCGTGTAAACCACCGATTTTAATTGCAGATGAACCCACAACGGCCTTAGACGTTACCATTCAGGCACAAATTCTCGATTTGTTAAAAGATTTGCAAGAAGAAACAGGGAGCGGCATTATTTTAATTACCCATGACTTAGGTGTAGTTGCGGAAATGGCTGATCGTGTAGCGGTTATGTATGCGGGTCAGTTTGTAGAAGTAGCCACTGCTGAAGAATTGTTTAGTCATCCGAAACATCCATATACACGTTCCTTACTTCAGTCCATTCCCCAAGAGAATTCAGATGAAGAAGAACTTCATGTGATTGAAGGGATTGTTCCTTCGTTAACCAAATTACCTAGAAAAGGTTGTCGGTTTGCCCCACGAATTCCTTGGATTGATGCATCGGAACATGAAGAAAATCCAACATTACATGAAGTTGCACCGAATCATTTTGTTCGTTGTACATGTTATAAACATTTTCATTTTAGAGACGGGGAAGGGGAAGCGTAATGACAGAAATTATTCAAATTAAAGATTTAAAAGTTCATTATCCAATTCGCAGCGGCTTCTTCAATCGAATCACTGATCATGTTTTGGCGGTTGATGGTGTGGATTTCATGATTGAACAAGGTAAAACATATGGGTTAGTTGGTGAATCGGGTTCTGGAAAATCAACGACAGGAAAAGCAATTATTGGTTTAGAAAAAATTACAAATGGTGAAATTATTTATCAAGGACAAGATGTAACCAAGCCGCGAAGTCGAAAAGCGATCGGATACAACAAAGATGTCCAAATGATTTTCCAAGATTCGATGTCAAGTTTAAACCCTAAAAAACGAGTACTAGATATTATCGCCGAACCAATTCGAAATTTTGAACGGTTAAGTGACCAAGAAGAAAAGAAAAAAGTCAAAAGTTTGTTGGATATTGTGGGGATGCCAGAAGATGCGTTGTACAAATATCCTCATGAATTTTCTGGTGGGCAACGCCAACGTTTAGGCGTCGCCCGAGCGGTGGCTACCAGCCCCAAATTAATTATTGCAGATGAACCTGTTTCAGCACTGGATTTATCTGTGCAAGCACAGGTATTGAATTTTATGAAAAACATTCAACAGGAATATGGGTTAAGTTACTTATTTATTTCCCATGATTTGGGCGTAGTTAAACATATGTGTGACAACATTGCCATTATGTACAAAGGCCGTTTTGTAGAAATCGGTACACGCCAAGATATTTACACTAATCCACAACACATTTATACCAAACGCTTACTTTCAGCAATTCCTAAAATTGACGTAGCGAACCGAGAAGCTCACAAAGAAGAACGAAGAAGAGTTGAGCAAGAGTATCGGGAAAATCATAAAGACTATTATGATGAAAATGGGCGGGTTTATAACTTACATGCGATTAGTCCAACCCACCAAGTAGCGTTAAAAAATGGAGGTGCTGAATAATGTGGAAAACAATTTTACGCCGTTTGTTATTGATGATTCCGCAAGTGATTATTTTAAGTGTCTTGATTTTCCTGTTGGCTAAAATGATGCCAGGTGATCCGTTTACAGGATTGATTAATCCGAACCAAGACCCGAAAGTGATTGAAGCCATGCGCGAAGCTGCCGGGTTAAATGATCCTTGGTACGAACAATATTTCCGTTGGATTGGCAATGCCTTACATGGAGATTTTGGTCATAGTTTTATCTTTAAGTTACCTGTGTCCACGCTCATTGCTGGTCGGGTGGGGAATACGATTGCATTGGCCGCTGTGTCAGTTATAATCACGTATTTAATCGCCATTCCTTTCGGTTTAATTGCTGGCCGTTACCAAAATTCATGGTTTGACAAAATGGTGGTTATCTACAACTTCTTCAGTTTTGCCGTGCCATTATTCATCTTTGCCTTGATTATGCTCTTTATTTTTGGGTATCGCTTAGACTGGTTCCCAACGAGTGGAACCGTGACTGTTGGTTTGGCTGAGGGAACGTGGCCGTATTATTTAGATAAACTGAAGCATTTAATTTTACCAGGGGTCACTCAAGCGTTGCTAGGGACAGCGGTCACTATTCAATATTTGCGCAGTGAAGTGATTGATGTTAAAAACATGGACTTTGTTCGTACTGCTCGTTCAAAAGGAGTGCCAACGAATAAAATTTTTAATCGACACATTTTTAGAAATGCAGCATTACCAATTGCCTCTCAATTAGGTTATGAAATTACTGCTTTGATTGCCGGATCAGTCGTTATTGAAAAGATTTTTGCTTTCCCAGGAATTGGAAAATTATTTATTGATAGTATCATTCAACGTGACTATTCCGTTATTACCGCTCTCGTGTTGATTTTGGGATTGGCAACCCTTATCGGAACCTTAATTTCTGATATTGTAATGAGTATTGTTGATCCAAGAATTCGAATTCAGTAGAAAAAACACGAAGAAAGGGTGATAAAAATGGAATTGACAGAAGAAAAAAGAGAAGAAGTCTTACAAGAAAGTATTCCACCAATGGGCTTTCGGATGATTGCGCGAGAATTCGTCAAAGAAAAAATGGCGATGTTTTCTTTAATCCTTTTGGTCATTATCTTATTAGCCGTTTTTATCGGTTCGTTAGTGTTAGACCAAAGTGCCGTTATGCATGTAAGTATTTTAGATAAATATGCGGAACCAGGTACCGTTACAATGAATGGCACCAAGTTCATTTTAGGTGCCGATGAAGGGGGTCGTGATGTTTTAGGACAATTGATTATCGGGGCTAGGAACTCGATTTTAATCGGTTTTGCCATTACGATTATTACGTCTATTATCGGGGTCGGTTTAGGGATTATTTCCGGTTATTATGGAGGTATGATTGATAATATTTTGATGCGTATCGTGGATTTTATTATGATTTTGCCAATTATGTTAATTATTATTGTGTTCGTTTCCGTGATTCCTAAATATAGTATCTGGTCCTTTATTTGGATTATGTGTGCGTTTTATTGGGTTGGAAAAGCGCGGTTGTTCCGCAGTAAAACGTTATCTGAAGGGCGCCGAGATTACGTTAGTGCCTCTAAGACAATGGGAACAAGCGATTTTAAAATTATGTTTCGAGAAATTATGCCGAATTTAAGTTCATTAATTATTACGAACTTAACGATTAATTTCGCGGCCAATATCGGGATCGAAACAACGTTAACTTTCTTAGGCTTCGGGTTACCACAAAGTGTCCCAAGTTTAGGAACCTTAATTGGCTACGCCAGCAGTGGGGATGTATTAGTCAATAAACAATGGGTTTGGTTACCTGCATCAATTCTAATTTTAGTCTTGATGTTAAGTATAAACTATGTTGGACAAGCATTTAAGCGCTCAGCAGATGCACGACAACGATTAGGCTAATTAGCCAAAAAATGAGGGAGGAAAAGAGATGAACAAGAAACGGATTTTAGGTGCAATCACGTTAGCTTCTGTGTTAGTATTCGGGTTAGCTGCATGTGGTGGCGGCAATAAAGGCGGGGGCAATAAAGCAACGGAAACAGAAGACATTTCAAAAATGCCAATCGCTGTTAAAAATGATAAAAAAGCAATTGATGGCGGGACATTAGATGTCGCTGTAGTTATGGATACACAATTCCAAGGACTTTTCCAGCAAGAATTTTATCAAGACAACTATGATGCACAATACATGCTTCCAACGGTACAGCCATTATTTAACAATGATGCAGACTTTAAGATTGTCGATGGGGGTCCTGCGGATCTGAAATTAGATGAAGATGCCAATACAGCAACCATTAAATTACGTGACAATTTGAAATGGTCTGACGGTAAAGATGTGACGGCAGATGACGTGATTTTCTCTTATGAAGTCATTGGTCATAAAGACTATACAGGGATTCGTTATGATGATAACTTTACGAATATTGTTGGTATGGAAGACTACCATGCTGGTAAATCGCCAACCATTTCTGGCATAGAAAAAGTCAATGATAAAGAAGTTAAAATCACTTATAAAGAAGTTCACCCAGGAATGCAACAATTAGGTGGCGGTGTTTGGGGTTCAGTTTTACCAAAACATGCCTTTGAAGGAATTGCTGTCAAAGACATGGAGTCAAGCGATGCAGTTCGTAAAAACCCTGTGACTATTGGACCATACTACATGAGTAATATTGTGACAGGTGAATCTGTTGAATACCTACCAAATGAGTATTACTACGGTGGCAAACCTAAATTAGATAAATTAGTGTTCAAATCTGTTCCTTCTGCGAGCATTGTAGAAGCGATGAAAGCGAAACAATACGATATTGCATTATCAATGCCAACAGATACGTATCCAACATACAAAGATACTGAAGGGTATCAAATCTTAGGACGTCCCGAACAAGCCTACACGTATATTGGCTTTAAAATGGGTACGTTTGACAAAGAAACCAATACAGTGAAATACAATCCAAAAGCTAAAATGGCAGATAAAAGCTTACGTCAAGCCATGGGCTATGCAATTGACAATGATGCAGTCGGCCAAAAATTCTACAACGGCTTACGAACAGGGGCAACAACGTTAATTCCACCAGTCTTCAAGAGCTTGCATGATAGCGAAGCGAAAGGCTATACGCTTGATTTAGACAAAGCGAAAAAATTATTAGACGATGCTGGTTATAAAGACGTAGACGGCGATGGCATTCGCGAAGACAAAGAAGGCAAAACACTAGAAATCAAGTTTGCTTCAATGTCAGGCGGCGAAACTGCACAACCACTTGCTGATTACTATGTCCAACAATGGAAAGAAATTGGCTTAAACGTAACGTATACAACAGGACGCTTAATTGATTTCCAAGCATTCTATGATAAATTGAAAAATGATGACCCAGAAGTAGATATCTATCAAGGCGCGTGGGGCACAGGTTCAGATCCTTCACCAACCGGCTTATATGGTCCAAACTCAGCCTTTAACTATACACGTTTTGAGTCAGAAGAAAATACTAAATTACTTGATGCGATTGATTCAAAAGCATCATTTGATGAAGAAAAACGTAAAAAAGCCTTCTACGATTGGCAAGAGTATGCCATTGATGAAGCGTTTGTAATCCCAACGCTTTACAGAAATGAAGTCTTGCCTGTCAACGACCGTGTAGTTGACTTTACTTGGGCAGTTGATACGAAAGATAATCCATGGGCAACGGTGGGTGTCACTGCGGAAAAACGTTAAACAACGTTCCGCTGATTTAATAGAGATAGAACGAGGTCGGGACAGAAGTGTTTAACTCCGAGAAATAAGGAGGAGTTGCTTCTGTTCCCGACGTTTATCAGTTTTTGAGCGTGGCGCAAAAATCCAAAGTGATTTTTGTCCCACGCTCTTTCTATCTCTTACGTAAACAAACGCTTTTGTCTCAGTCGTAGCTCTATTTATTTATTTTTTTCTAAAAAATAATGAGAACACAGTGAATAACAGGCTTTTTCTGAATAGAACCATTTAAAAAAAGTGAAAAAAAAAGTATAATGAAACAAGGTGTAAATAAATGTAAAGGAATGTGGAGAATGGACAATCAGTTAACAACAGAGTTAAAAGAACGTTACGGCATTGTTTTCCATGATGTCAATCTATTAGAGCAAGCTTTTACTCATTCATCCTATGTGAATGAGCATCGCTATTTAAAATTATCCGATAATGAACGTCTTGAATTTTTAGGAGATGCAGTTTTAGAATTAATTGTTTCACAATATTTGTATTTAAAATTCCCAGAACTTCCAGAAGGAAAATTAACGAAGATGCGCGCAGCCATCGTTCGGGAAGATAGTTTAGCCAAATTTGCGAAAGAATGTCACTTCGACAACTACATTTTATTAGGTAAAGGAGAAGAAGCATCGGGCGGACGAACACGTGCATCATTATTATGTGACTTATTTGAAGCCTTTTTAGGTGCCCTCTACTTAGACCAAAAAGTTGGCGCAGCCAAGAAATTTATTGAAGACGTTATTTTTCCGAAAATTGATGCCGGTGCTTTTTCACATGAGATGGATCACAAAACACAATTACAAGAAGTTTTACAACGCAAAGGCGATGTTTCAATTGAATATCGCTTAATTAAAGAAGAAGGCCCTGCTCATGACCGCACCTTTTTCACTGAAGTTTACATGAATGGTGAACTCATTGGGTTAGGCCAAGGAAAATCGAAGAAGTTAGCTGAACAGGATGCCGCTGAGCGGGCACTGAAAAGTATTCCTCAGTAAGGCTGGAAGGAGCAATATTCGTGTATTTAAAACGAATTGAAATTACAGGATTTAAATCATTTGCAGATAAAACCATTATTGAATTTGAAGATGATGTGACAGCAGTGGTTGGTCCGAATGGAAGTGGGAAAAGTAATATCACGGAAGCCGTTCGCTGGGTATTAGGTGAACAATCTGCGAAAAACCTTCGCGGTGGCAAAATGAACGACATTATCTTTGCCGGTTCGGAAGGTCGTAAGCCGCTAAATATTGCGGAAGTTACCGTGACGTTAGACAACAGCGACCATTATTTAGCATTGGATTATAGTGAGATTAGTGTCACCCGTCGTTTAAAACGAACGGGCGAAAGTGACTTTTTTATTAATAAACAAGCGTGCCGTTTAAAAGATATTCAAGATTTATTTATGGATTCAGGGTTAGGCAAAGAATCTTTTTCAATTATTTCGCAAGGGAAAGTTGAAGCGATTTTTAATAGTAAACCTGAAGACCGTCGTGGGATCTTTGAAGAAGCAGCGGGCGTTTTAAAATACAAACAACGGAAGAAAAAGGCTGAACAAAAGCTTTTCGAAACTGAGGACAACTTAAGCCGTGTCCAAGATATCATTTACGAGTTGGAAGACCAATTAGTTCCTCTAGCCGCCCAAGCAGATGCGGCTAAAAAGTATTTAGCTTTGAAAGAAGAACTTACCGAAATTGATGTCAATTTAACTGTGACCGAAATTCAAGAAGCAAAAGCTATTTGGGAAACGAAAACGCAAGAATTAACAGCCATTGAAGAAAAGTTAGCCGGCGCAAGTAAGCAAGTCCATGACTTAGAAGGCAAATTGGTACGTTTACGCAGCAAGCGCAATCGTTTAGATGAACAAATTGAAACGGAACAACAACAATTATTACAAGTGACAGAAGCGTTGAAACAAGCAGAAGGACAAAAAAATGTTTTAATTGAACGTTCCAAACACACCTCCCAAACGGCAAGCGAATACGAAGAGACATTGGCAGAAACGGCCGAAAAAATTGTTCGTTATCGAGAAGAATTGCAGACGCTGGAAACAGCAATCGCAGAAAAAACGGCACAACGTCAGACGTTAAAAGAAGCATTGGCTTTGGCAACGAAAGATGTGGAAAAATATAGTAAGTCTTCTAAAGAATTAATGGAAGAATTGCGCAGTCAGTATGTGGAAGTCATGCAAGAACAAGCCAATACAGCCAATGACTTAAAATATTTAGAACGACAATATCAACAAGAAACAGCTAAAAATCAACAATCGTTAGCAAAACACGAAGCGCTAGAAGAACAGATGGTTGAAGCTCTCGCAATGAAAGAGACGCTAGAAAAAGAGCAAAAAGTTGCAAAACAAGGCTTACAAGAACAGTTGGAAGAATACACTGCGTTGAAAGCAACGCTTGAAGCTAAGCGTGAACGATTAGCACAGCGTCAAAACGATATGTACCAAGCGATGAATCAAGTGCAACAAGCGAAGGCACGCCAAAAAAGTTTGCAAGAAATTCAAGAAAATTACGCTGGCTTCTATCAAGGCGTGAAAGCTGTATTGCGTCACAAAAACCAATTAACTGGGATTGTTGGCGCAGTGGCTGAGTTAATTGAAGTGCCTAAAGAATATACGTTGGCGATTGAAACGGCCCTAGGTGGTGCGGCGCAACATATTGTTGTGGAAAATGAGAAAGATGGTCGAGCAGGCATCACCTTCTTAAAACAACAACACAGTGGCCGAGCAACCTTTTTACCATTGACTACCATTAAGCCACGCTCTGTATCGGCGATGGTTCAGAATCGTTTGGCTGGTGCACCGGGCTTCGTGGGGATTGCCAGTGAATTAGTTCGTTATCCAGAACAAGTACAAACCGTTATTCAAAATCTCTTAGGCGTCACGATTTTAGCGGCAGATTTAACGAGTGCCAACCAGTTAGCAAAATTAGTCAATTACCAATATCGCGTTGTCTCATTGGAAGGCGATGTGATGAATCCTGGCGGTTCGATGACTGGGGGAGCCAATAAACGTGGCAACCAAGGAAGCCTATTTTCACAAGCGCAAGAACTTCAAACAATTACTGAACAAATGACTCAATTAGAAACACAACTGAGAAGTGTAGAACAAGAAGTCCAAGCGCTCTCGCAAGAAGTGAAAACAGCCACGGAACGTGCAGAAATGTTGCGCTCTGCTGGTGAACAAAATCGCTTAAAACAACAAGAAATTGACAATAAATTAGCCAATCAAACAGAAACGATTACTCGTTTAACAAAAGAAAAACGCTTGTTTGAATATGAATCACGGGAATTGCATCAATTCTTAACCGAATATCAAACGAAAAAAGCCACATTGACAGAGCAACAAGCAAACTTAACGGCAACGAAAGAACGTTTAGATGTTGAAATGAAACAAGTGGAACAAGAAGCTAGCCAAATGGAAACCTTTAAAGCCCAAGCGCAAGAACGCTTGACGACAGTTCAAGCAGAACAAGCAGTAGCGGCGGAACAATGTGCCCATTTTGCTCGTCAAAAGCAAGACAAACAAGAACAATTGGACGAATTGTTGATTCGAGAAACGGCCATCCGTCAACAGCTACAACAATTAAGTAGCCATTCTAGCGATCACCAGTTAACCGAAGAAGGCTTAGCGGCACAAGTCGCGCAATTAGCGGAGAAACAAACAGCGTTGCAAACGTCTTTACAAACGGCACGTAGTCAACGACAAGCGTTGCAAGAAGAAGTAGACGAGTTAGATACAAAATTAGCGGAAGAAAACAAACGCCAACAACAGTATTTAGCAGATAAAACACAAATCGAAGTCCTAAAAAATCGTGCAGAAATGCAATTAGATAGCTCATTAAGTTACTTACAGGAAGAATACAGCTTAACCTTTGAAGCTGCCTATGAAGCGTATTTCCCAATCGATGATTTGGCGCAAGCGCAGCAAACAGTGAAACGCCTAAAACAAGAAATTGAGCGGTTAGGACCTGTTAACTTAAGTGCCATCGAGCAATTTGAACAAGTCGATGAGCGCCATCAATTTTTAGTCAGTCAACGAGATGATTTATTAAATGCGAAAGAACAATTATTTGAAACCATGGATGAAATGGACCAAGAAGTGAAAGAACGGTTTAAAGAAGTCTTTGAAGCAATTCGTGGCCAGTTCAAAGTGGTATTTCCTAATATGTTTGGTGGCGGACGGGCAGAACTGGTGCTAACCAATCCAGAGGATCTCTTGAATACAGGGATTGAGATTGAGGCGCAACCACCAGGGAAAAAATTACAACATTTAAGCTTGTTGTCTGGAGGCGAACGGGCATTAACGGCGATTGCGTTACTCTTTTCAATTATTCGTGTTCGACCAGTTCCGTTCTGTATTTTAGATGAAGTAGAAGCAGCTTTAGATGAAGCCAACGTTGCTCGTTTTGGCCATTATTTAAGCGAATTTGAAGATGGCACACAGTTTATTGTGGTGACGCATCGTAAAGGGACAATGGAAGCCGCAGATGTTTTATATGGCGTGACTATGCAAGAATCTGGGGTTTCAAAAATCGTTTCAGTTCGCTTGGAAGAGGTCAAAGAAGGTGGCGCAATTGAAAAAAGCAATTAGCCAGAAGCAAGGAGGAGCGAACGTTTGATAAAATTAGTTGCTATTGATTTAGATGGAACATTATTAAATAGCCAAAAAGAGATTTCTTTACGGAACAAACAAGCACTGATGGCTGCGAAACAAGCAGGCGTGAAAGTTGTTATCTGCACAGGTCGACCTTTGGCAGCTATTGGTCCTTACTTAGAAGAATTAGGTTTACAAGATGAAGGCGATTATAGCATTACTTTTAACGGCGGGTTGGTTCAAAAAAATGATACAGGAGCCATTATTGAGAAAACATTGATGCCCTTGGAAGCGATTCATGAGCTGTACCAATTAGCAACCACACTCAACATGCCGTTTGATGTCTTATCCGATGAGGTCGTGATGCAACTGCCTTCTGCCCCAAATTATCCTTCAATTTATAGTTCTCTAAACAAATTATTAACCTTTGAGTCCTACAAATTAGAAGAGTTAACCCCGAATCGAATTTATAATAAAGTTGTTGTTGCGATTGATGAAGCGTATTTAAATGAACGCATCAAGGAAATTCCGGCCTCTTTTTATGAGCGCTTTGAAATTATTAAAACGCGAAATAACTTATTAGAATTTATGCCAAAAGGGATTACGAAAGCATATGGTATTTCCTTGTTAGCCAAAGATTTAGGAATCCGTGCAGAAGAAATCATGACCCTAGGGGACGAAGAAAATGATTTACCGATGATCGAATACGCTGGCTTAGGTGTCGCCATGGCAAATGCGATTCCATTAGTTAAAGAAGCCGCAGATGTCGTCACAGACACGAATGACCAAGATGGCGTTGCCAAAGCGGTCGAAAAATATATTTTAACGCCGTTGGAAGGAGGCCAATAAGAATGGGATTTTTTGATAAAATTAAAAAAGCTTTTTCCGCTGAAAAAAAGGAAGAAGAAAAACAAGAGATAATTGAAGAAACAGTAGACGAAACACCTAGTGATGAATCAGCGCCTGCTGAATCAAAAGAAACCGCAGTAGAAAAGGCGCAAACAACGCCAGAAACGACAGCGAAAGAAGTCACAGAAACAGCCGATTTAACAGATAACGCTGAAATGGAAAAATTAGCTGGCGTAGAAGAAGCGTTAGAAGAAGAGCCAGAAGAAATCTTGGCAGAGGAAACACAAGAAGTTGTTGTGGAAGCGCCTGAGGAAGAAAGTAGCGTCGTGACTCCGTTGGTAGAACCAACAGACACGCAGGTTTCAGAAGAAATTGAAGAGTCGAAAGAAGAGCAGGTCCAAGAAAAATATGAAAAAGGCTTGGAAAAAACGCGTAAAACATTTGGTCAACGGTTGAACGAATTGTTTGCTAATTTCCGAAGCGTCGATGAAGATTTCTTTGAAGAATTAGAAGAAACGTTAATTGGTGCAGACGTAGGCTTTGATACATCCTTAAAAATTACAGAAGCCTTGCGACAAGAAGTGAAACTGCGAAACGTGAAAAAACCAGCTCAAGTTCAAAATACCATCATTGAAAAAATGGTTGATTTGTATGAAGAAGCAGGAATTAATGAAAATAATGCGATTAACTTACAGCCAAATGGCTTAACCGTGATTTTATTTGTTGGTGTTAATGGAGTTGGTAAAACAACCAGCATTGGTAAATTAGCCCATCAATACAAGTTGGAAGGAAAGAAAGTTTTAATGGCCGCTGCCGATACGTTCCGAGCGGGCGCCATCGATCAATTAGTTGTTTGGGGTGAACGGGCTGGCGTTGAAGTTGTGCGTGGGAATGCTGGCGGCGACCCAGCAGCGGTCGTTTTCGATGCAGTGGAACGTGCCAAGGCAGAACAGGCCGATGTTTTGCTAGTGGATACAGCAGGTCGTTTACAAAACAAAGTCAACTTAATGAAGGAATTAGAAAAAATCAAACGAGTCATCCAACGAGAAATTCCAGATGCGCCTCACGAAGTTCTCTTAGTCGTGGACGCAACTACTGGGCAAAATGCGATGACACAAGCCAAACAGTTCAAAGAAACAACCGATGTCACTGGTTTAGTTTTAACCAAACTAGACGGAACAGCCAAAGGTGGTATTGTCATTGCTATTCGGAATGAATTACACTTGCCAGTGAAATTAGTTGGTCTAGGTGAAGGTATTAACGATTTAGAACCATTTAATGCCAACGATTTCGCAATGGGCTTATTTAAAGGCTTATTAAAAGATGTTTAGTTGTAGAAAATAACAGGTTTGGGAAGAACGTGGGACAGGAGTATTTAGCTTCAAGAATGAAGAAGCTACTCCTGTCCCGCCGTTTATTTTAGGATTAGGACGGATGTTCTAAGTTCTTCCTAAATCGTTTCTGAAAAAAATGAAGGAGTGAGGGAGAAGATGACAGAACAAATGTGGATTGAGAAGTTAGGATTAGAAGCGCATCCTGAGGGCGGTTATTTTAAACAAACCAATAAAAGTGAACAATTGATTCCGACCAAACGAGGCGAACGGGCGTTGCATACAGCGATTTTGTTTCTATTAAATACAGAAAGTCCGTCACATTTTCATCGTTTAAAAGCGGATGAATTATGGTTTTTTCACGATGGTCAGCCGTTAACCGTTCACTGTATTTTTCCTGATGGAACGTATCAAGCTGTTCAGTTAGGGAAAGACTTAGTTCAAGGACAACAGCTTTCGTTCTCAGTTCCTGCCGGCACAATCTTTGGCTCTACAGTAGCGACAGGATTTGCGTTAGTCAGTTGTGTGGTTACACCAGGCTTTGAGTTTGAAGATTTCGAGTTATTTACTCAAGCGGAATTGTTAAACGATTATCCACAACATAGTGAAATCATTCAGCACTTGGCTTATCGAGAATTACCTTAAGAAAACGTTTTAGTAACATTTCTTTTATGAATATGCTAGTATAAATCAAACAAGCTTGTTGATTTTGTCGCAACGCACAGTTAGCTGTCGTAGATGATTAAAAGAAAGGGATGAATCACATGGGCACAATGGTTTTTGTTAACTTCCCAGTAGCGGATGTCCAACGTTCTACAGCATTTTATGAAAAACTTGGATTCAAAAAGAACGAGGAATTTTCAACAGAGGAAGCTAGTTCGATGATGTGGGATGATCAATTTTGGATTATGTTGTTGAACCATGACTTTTATGGAAAATTTATCCAAGAAAAGCAAATTATTGATGCGCAAACAACCAGTGGGGCATTAATTTCCTTTAGTTTAGAGAGTGCCGAAGCCGTAAAACAGTTTGGCGAAACCGCCAAAGCTAACGGAGGCAACTGTTACCGAGTTGATATGGGAATACCAGAAGAGCAAATGTATGGCTTAGAAGTGCAAGATTTGGATGGCAATAGCTTAGAACCTGTCTGGATGAAGATGTAAAAAGAGCCGCAAAATCTCTACAGATTTTGCGGCTCTTTTCCTACAAAAAACTATTGTAAATTATTGGCATTAGTAGCTTCAACGCCATAAGAATCAGCTACTTTTTTCAAGCTAAATCCTTTTCCGTAGACTTCACTCGCACTCATTGAAATCAAAAAAGCTTCTTCATCAATATCAAGAATGGCTTCTTTTAAGCGGGGAAAATCTTTTTCACGAATGACAGTCATTAAGAGCATGCCTTTCGCGCTTCGATAACCGCCTTCGATTGGCACCAAGGTCACACCTTTATCTAGTTCACGTAATAAGCGTTCTTGAATAGCGACATATTTTGGTGAAATAATCATCACATTCTTCGAGCGAACCAGACCAACTTGAATCATGTCAACGACACGACCAATTGTAAATAAACAAATTAAAGAGAATAACACAATATCTGCATTAAAAGCATACATTGCTGATAAAATGACTAAACCATCGACGAATAAAATAGCAATACCTAAGGAAACTTTGAAGTATTTATTGACAATTTGTGAAATGATTGCTGTACCACCAGTTGAGGCATTGCCACGGAAAACCAAGCCTAGGCCAGCACCTGTAATAATACCGCCAAATAATGCTGCTAGAAAAATATTATGTGTTAAAACAGGCATCCCCGAAGTAATTCCTACAAAAAATGGATAAATAAGACTGCCATAAATGGTTTTGACACCGACCTCTTTCCCAAGAAGTAAGAAACAAAGCACTAAAAGAGGAATATTGATGGCGTAAAGAACAATGGCGGGACTAATCCCGAAAACATAATTAATAACAATACTAATGCCATTGGCTCCGCCTGCGACAAGTTTATTTGGCAATAAGACCGCATTGATTGAAATGGCCAAAATGAATGCACCGACTGTTACATAGGCGGTGTCTTTTAAACGTTGGGCTGTAAAAAATTTGTTCATAAAATACCTCCAATTATTTATTAGTTTAGTGAATGATGACATAAAAAAAGACAGAACATGAGAGACAAGCCTAATCGACTTATGTCCCACACTCTAAATCTTCAACTAATCAACTGAACACTTTTTCCTTATACTAACATGAAATACGACAAGAAAACATAGTGAACAAACAATTTTTTGGAAAAGCCCTCAATTTATTGAAGGCAAAAAAGTCAAAAAGCGGCCAGCCCAAATAGCTTCATGATGTTGGATAATTTGTGCCGCGGTTAAATGCCCATTATCCAAGGTGGAAGTGGTTTTCGGTGTCATCAAACACGTATAGCCTAAACCATGAGCCATCCGAATTGTAGTGTCCACACAAAACTCGGTTTGGACACCAGCAATTTCTAACGTTTGAATGGCTTGTTCCGTCAATAAATCATTTAAATTTGTTTGGTAAAAGGCATTCGCATGTGTTTTGCGGATGAAAAAATCTGTAGGTTGTGCATCCAGTTTTTCAAAAAGTTGCCAAGAGTCTGAGCCAAAAGGTAATTCGGTTTCTTCATGTTGAACAAAAATAATGGGCGCATGGTGTTGGCGGTAGACAGCAATACGCTGATTGACTTTATCCAACACTGCTGGTAGACGGTACAATTGCTGCGTCGGACTTTCGATGCCTTTTTGAAAGTCAATTAAAAGTAATGCACGATTTTTCATGAGCAATCCCCACTTTCTATAAACTAGTTGTTTTCAGTATAACGGAAAAAGGCGCTCTCTAAAAGTGTCTCGAAAATTCCCAAGCGAACGTTCAAAAAAACAGCATATTTACTCGTTTTCCTATATAATAGTAAGAGAAACAGATAGTTTGTAGAAAGAAAGGCGACAAGATGAATTATAGAGAATTAATGCAAAAGAAAAATGTTCGTCCTTACGTATTGATGGCTCGTTTTGGTTTAGAAAAAGAAAACCAACGTAGTACACGAGAAGGGCTTTTAGCGACAACTGATCATCCCACGGTTTTTGGTAACCGTTCTTATCATCCATATATTCAAACAGATTTTAGTGAAACACAATTAGAACTAATCACGCCTGTAGCAAATAGCGGCACAGAAATGCTTCGTTTTTTAGATGCCATTCACGATGTGGCTCGTCGTTCGATTCCAGAAGATGAAATGCTGTGGCCATTAAGTATGCCGCCACAATTACCAACAAAAGATGAAGAGATTAAAATTGCTAAATTAGATCAATATGATGCGGTGTTATATCGTCGTTATTTGGCAAAAGAGTATGGCAAACGAAAACAAATGGTCAGCGGAATTCATTTTAATTTTGAATATGACCAAGCCCTGATTCAGCAATTATATGATGAACAATCCGAAGTGACAGATTGCAAACAATTTAAAACGAAAGTGTACATGAAAGTTGCCCGTAACTTTTTACGTTATCGTTGGTTAATTACGTATCTTTTTGGGGCTTCGCCAGTTAGTGAAGACGGCTACTTTAGGGTCTACGACGACCAACCGCAAGAACCTATTCGCAGTATTCGGAATAGTACGTATGGCTACAGAAATCATGACAATGTGAAAGTATCGTATGCCTCATTGGAACGCTATTTAGAAGATATTCATCGCATGGTGGAAAATGGTTTACTTTCTGAAGAAAAAGAATTTTATGCGCCTGTGCGCTTACGTGGCGGGAAACAAATGTCTGATCTGCCTAAAACAGGTATTCGCTATATCGAGTTGCGTAATTTAGACTTAAATCCTTTTTCACGTTTAGGCATTGTGGAAGATACCGTGGATTTCTTACATTATTTCATGTTGTATTTATTGTGGACAGATGAAAAAGAAGAAGCGGATGAATGGGTGAAAACTGGGGATATTTTTAATGAACAAGTGGCTCTTGGTCATCCTCATGAAACGATTAAGTTAATTGCAGAAGGCGATCGGATTTTTTCAGAAATGATTGATATGTTAGATGCTCTAGGCATTCGCAAAGGCAAAGAAGTTGTCGGTAAGTATTATCAACAACTGCGGAATCCACAAGACACCGTTTCTGGCAAAATGTGGACGATTATTCAAGAAAACTCCAACAGTGAATTGGGTAATATTTTTGGAAACCAATATCAAAGTATGGCCTTTGAACGCCCTTATCAATTAGCTGGTTTCCGTGAGATGGAATTATCCACACAAATTTTCTTATTTGATGCGATTCAAAAAGGTCTGGAAATCGAAATTTTAGATGAACAAGAGCAATTTTTGAAACTGCAACATGGCGAGCACATTGAATACGTCAAAAATGCCAACATGACTAGCAAAGATAACTACGTGGTACCATTGATTATGGAAAACAAAACCGTGACAAAGAAAATTTTGTCTGCAGCAGGTTTCCATGTGCCTGGCGGTGAAGAATTTTCATCTTTTATTGAGGCACAAGAAGCACATTTGCGCTATGCCAATAAAGCGTTTGTCGTGAAACCAAAATCAACGAATTACGGTTTAGGAATTACCATTTTTAAAGAAGGCGCTTCGTTGGAAGACTTTACGGAAGCGTTACGGATTGCTTTTAAAGAGGACACAGCGGTTTTAATTGAAGAATTTTTACCTGGAACAGAATATCGGTTCTTTGTGTTAGATAATGATGTAAAAGCCATCATGTTGCGCGTGCCAGCCAATGTTACCGGAGATGGCAAACATACTGTAGAAGAATTGGTGGCCGCTAAAAATAGTGATCCATTGCGGGGAACCAATCACCGTGCACCACTAGAATTAATCCAGTTAAATGATTTAGAAAAACTAATGTTGAAAGAACAAGGTTTAACTATCTATTCTGTGCCAGAAAAAGAGCAAATCGTGTACTTGCGAGAAAATTCTAATGTTAGCACGGGCGGGGATTCGATTGATATGACCGATGTCATTGATGATAGTTATAAACAAATCGCCATTGAGGCCGTAGCTGCTTTAGGAGCCAAAATTTGTGGCATTGATTTAATCATTCCTGACAAAGACGTAAAAGGCACACGTGATAGCTTAACGTACGGGATTATCGAAGCAAACTTTAATCCAGCCATGCACATGCATGTGTATCCTTACGCTGGAAAAGGACGCCGTTTAACAATGGACGTTTTAAAACTTTTATACCCAGAAGTGGTTCAATAAAAAAGAATACCGCCAAAAAATTCATAATAGATTTTTTGGCGGTATTCTTTATAAAAACGTTTTCTTGGTGAACCCAATAGGTTATACTAAAACTATTACCAATGAAAGTTGTATGACGGTGGCTCTGAGTTAGAGAGGCAGGTGATGCCTATGTGTATCCGATGCACTTTAACGAAAGGAGCATTTTTTGTCAATCGAAGCGACATTGGAATTGATGATTAGTTTTGCAGCGTTTGTTGCACTACTGATTTTCGGTATCCTTGAAGCAACGAAAAACAATAAAAAATAACCGTTCACAAGCTTCGTAGGCCGAACGGTTAAGATTCAAAACTTAACTCAGTAAGCCACCAGTTCTTATAACTGGTGTTGGTATAAAAGGAGAGGTATGTACCCGCATACCTCTCTTTTTCATCTTTATAATAGCATAATTCTATTATAAATGGAAGCGCTCATAACTTTCCTTGAGCTTTTTATGAGTGAAATAGTTTTTGCCAAAAGCCTTTTTTAGCTGTTGGCTCTTCTTTTGGCGTTTCAGTTGCTTGAGGATATTTTTCTGTAACGTCAATCACAGGTTCATCGACTGCATGTTTTTCAGCTAACAGTAAGCCGAGAGAGTCAGGGTTGTTCTCCACAAAATTGTTAACAATCTTAAAGTTTGCGCCATGCTGATTTAATAATTTAATATAGGTACTTTGCAGGTCAGAAGAGATTTCGCCATTTAAAAGTACTGTAACTTCAGGATGCTTCGCTAATTCTTCTAATAAATGTTTTTGGTTCTGTGCATCTTTCATTTCAGCGACGGTCATGGAGAGACGGCAGCGTTCACGAAATGTGCCCATGTATTTGTGTTGTTCTTCAGGATTAACGAGGGGCGTACCGTACATTCCTTTATCCAGACGTTGTTGTAAGTCATCATTCGCCATTCAGTAACACTCCTTTCCTAACGTTTCCCTCCATTATAGCATATCTTAGATAAGTCGTTGGTCAGTCGGCTTGAGAAGAAGTTTTTAATAAAGGAAAAAAGTGGTTGCATTTGTGATGGTTTTCTCATACACTGTAATTAAGAATGAGAATCATTCTCAATTAAATAAAAATGGAGTTTTCTCATGAAAAAGATTGGTTTGTTTGTTCTACTATTACTTTTCAGCTTATTGTCATTAGTGATAGGGGTGAAGGACATTGCACTTTCTCAGTTGTTTCAATTAGATGCGCAGCAACAATTTGTTTTATTTACCACCCGTGTTCCCCGCACGTTGAGTTTAATCATTGCTGGTAGTACGATGAGTATTTCTGGCTTGATTATGCAGCAACTCACACAAAATAAATTTGTCGCTCCTAGTGTCGCTGGAACAACCGATAGTGCAAGGTTGGGTATTTTAGTTGCAATGTTATTTTTCCCAACAGCTCCGTTTCTCTATCGAACGGCAATTGCTTTTATTTTTGCGCTAAGCGGGACCTTATTATTCTTAGCGCTCATTCGATTATTACCAAGTAAGAATCAAGTGATGGTCCCTTTGGTGGGCGTGATGTTTGGTAACATTCTAGGCTCAATTGCCACATTTTTTGCCTATCAATACCAATTGGTTCAAAATATGTCTGCTTGGTTACAAGGAAATTTTTCCACAGTTATGAAAGGGAATTATGAATGGTTATTCTTAATGATTCCTTTGTGGTTTGTTATTTATTTATTTGCTTATCATTTCACTGTCGTTGGTATGGGTGAAGCATTTGCAAATAGTCTTGGCGTCCATTACCAGCGAATTCAGTTTTTAGGTTTGACGCTGGTTGCTTTAGCAAGTGCCATCGTTTTATTGATGGTGGGGAATATTCCGTTTTTAGGGGTTGTGATTCCTAATCTCGTGTCTTTACGTTATGGCGATCATATGAAAAATACCTTGTGGTTAACTGGGATTTGTGGAAGTTTATTCTTGTTAATCTGTGATATTTTAGCACGAGTATTGATTTCCCCCTATGAAATTCCTGTCAGCGTGGTTGTCGGAACATTAGGGAGCATTTTGTTCATTTTATTATTACTAAGGGGGCGCAAACAATGAAACGGCCTTTAAAAAAATGGCTTTCATTACTTTTGCTTTTAGCTGCCGTAGTAATTGTGAGCCTTTGTTATTTAACTTATAACACGTATGGCAATTGGTCCTTTGCTTTGGCGTTACGAGGCAAAAAGTTATTGGCTTTTATTTTTGTCGGAATCGCTGCGGCTTTTTCAACCATTAGTTTTCAAACGGTCACGCAAAATCATTTCCTAACGCCAAACATTTTAGGGATGGATTCCTTGTACGTCTTTGTGCAGACGGTGTTATTTTTTCTTTTAGGAGGCGCACAAGCGTTAGGTCAAGTAAGTCTTGGCTCGTTTTTGATGAACGTCTTTTTAATGGTGTTTTTAAGTACTAGTTTATCGTATTTTCTATTACGCAAAAATCAATCCGATTTATTTTTATTATTGATGATTGGCATGATCTTAGGTACTTTTTTCAGTAGTATTAGTACGTTTTTACAAGTGATTATGGATCCTAACGAATACGACTTACTCCAAGGAAAGTTGTTTGCCAGTTTTGGTAACGTCAATAGTCAGTATCTCGTTTTCGTTGGTGTGGCGGTACTCATGATTTGTGGGATACTTTGGCGGGAAAGTTACCGTTTAGACGTTTTACATTTAGGGAACCATCAAGCCCAGAATTTGGGGATTGCTGTGAATCAGTTTCAATTAGTGTTGTTGTGTTTGATCAGTAGTCTGGTCGGCTTATCAACAGCATTAGTGGGACCGATTACATTTTTAGGTTTTATCGTGGCCAATATGAGTTATCAATTCATGAAAACCTATCGCCACCGAGAACTGTTTGTGGCAGGGAGTTTAATAGCAGTCTTTTTACTGGTGTTTGGTCAATTGATGGTTGAACAGGTCTTCCATTTGAATACCCCGCTAAGTGTGGTGATTCAATTTGTTGGGGGCGTTTATTTTATATGGAAAATTATTGCAGAAAGGAAGCAACGCACATGATCCAGATGAGTGATGTATCAAAAAAATATGGCGATAAATTTGTCGTTTCAGACATTGATTTACCTATTTCTGAAGGCAAATTAACGGCCTTTATTGGGCCAAATGGCGCTGGGAAAAGTACGCTGCTAGCCATGATGAGTCGCTTAATTCCCAAAGATACCGGGGAAATTTATCTGGACAAGCAAGAAGTAAAAACCTGGAAGCAATCAGCTTTTTCACAAAAAATTGCCCTTTTAAAACAAGCCAACGGTGTACAACTTAAATTAACTGTGCGAGAACTGGTCAATTTTGGTCGTTTTCCTTATTCCAAAGGTCGCTTAAAAAGCGCTGACCACGAAAAAGTAACAGAAGCACTGGAACAATTGGGCTTAACTGAAATGGCGGAAGAATACATTGATACCCTTTCTGGGGGCCAATTACAAAGGGCGTATATTGCCATGATTTTAGCCCAAGATACCGATTATATTTTATTAGATGAGCCCTTAAATAACCTCGACATGAATTATGCGGTTCAAATGATGCAGATTCTTAAACGCTTAGTGGATGAACTAGGAAAAACGATTCTGATTGTTCTACATGATATTAATTTTGCCGCAAGCTATGCAGATGAAATTGTCGCCATGAAAGGCGGAAAGCTTTATGCGCATGGCGCAACAGAAGAAGTTATTCAAACAAGTATTTTAAATGATCTTTATGAAATGAATATCCGGATTTGTGAAATTGAAGGAAAACGCTTTTGTCTTTATCACTAAATCGGGCAATTTAAAAATAACGTTTTTGGAGGAAAAGAATGAAAAAGAAATTTTTAGCAATGATGGCAGTTTCAATGATGGGACTGTTAATGTTAAGTGCTTGTCAAACAAATAAAAAAACAGCAGATTCTGCAACAACAGAAACAACAGCTAAAACGGAAGTCACAGTCAAAGACACCAATGGTCAATTAACCGTTCCCAAAAATCCTAAGAAAGTCGTTGTTTTTGATAATGGTTCCTTGGATACAATGGATGCACTAGGTGTCGGTGACCGCGTGGTAGGCGCGCCAACTAAAAATATCCCTGCGTATTTGGAAAAATACCAAAAAGTTGAATCAGCAGGCGGCATTAAAGAACCAGATTTAGAAAAAATCAATCAACTAAAACCAGACTTAATTATTATTTCTGGTCGTCAACAAGATTATCAAGAACAATTAAAAGCCATTGCGCCAACCATTTACTTAGCTGTAGATGCCAAAAATCCTTGGGCATCAACGAAACAAAATATCGAAACGTTAGGCACTATTTTTGATAAAGAAGAGGTAGCTAAAGAAAAAATAACTGGCTTAGAAAAAGAAATTGCTGACGTGAAAAAACAAGCAGAAGCTAGCGCGAATAATGCGCTTGTTGTGTTAGTTAACGAAGGACAACTTTCCGCTTACGGAAAAGGCTCTCGTTTCGGTTTAATTCATGATACATTTGGCTTCAAAGCAGCAGACGATAAGATTGAAGCTTCCACTCATGGGCAAAGTGTTTCTTACGAATATGTTTTAGAAAAAAATCCTGGGATTCTCTTTGTGGTAGATCGCACCAAAGCAATTGGTGGCGACGATTCAAAAGATAACGTCGCTGCAAACGAATTGATTCAAAAAACCGATGCTGGTAAAAATGATAAAGTCATTATGCTTCAACCAGATGTTTGGTATCTAAGCGGTGGTGGATTAGAATCAATGCATTTGATGATAGAAGATGTTAAAAAAGGATTAGAGTAAAAAAAAGCCTAGGACAAAAATCACTTTGGATTTTTGTCCTAGGCTTAAAAGCTGATAAACGGCGGGAACAAAAGCAACTCCTTCGGAAATAAGCTGAAATTCTCCAAAAATTAAAGAACAATTTTCGGAAATTTTTTCTTATTTCTCGGAGCTAAACACTTCTGTCCCGACCTTCTTGATGAAAAACAAAAAAGTTTTAAATTAAAAATGTGGTTGACGCCCTCGAAAATGTTTGCTAAACTATCCGTAAATCAGTATGATTGATGAAACAAATAAAAGAACAAAATGTGATGAGAAGGAAAGTACTTTTTAAAATAGCTTGCAGAGAGCCTCGTTTGGTGAGAAGAGGTAGTGACGTTAAAGGGGAAAATGGCCTTTGAACAGGTTGGTTGAAGCCGTTCGCTTAAACCAATTCAGGTGCGCCTGTTATAGCGCTACAGTATGATTGTACTGGAAACGAGCGGATCTTTTTTAGCGAAGAGATCAACAAAGGTGGTACCGCGATTGCATAAGCATTCGTCCTTTTTAGGACGAATGCTTTTTTTATTTGTTTAAAAAATATGAGGGGGCAACAACATGAAATTGGGGAAAAAAGTAGTAGGTTTGATTGCAACAGGGTTTCTTTTAGCCGCATGTGGCGGAACCAAAGAAGCGGCAGAGAAAGTAGATTCGGGAAATTTAGCAGCTGAACAAAAAATCAGTATTAGTTCACCTGCACCAATCTCAACATTGGATACAACACAAACAACAGATAAAAATACCTTTACAATGGCGCAACATTTATTTGAAGGCCTTTATCGGTTTGATGATGATAGTGCCACGGTGCCAGCTCTAGCTAAAGATGTCAAGATTAGTGACGATGGGCGCAAGTACCACTTTACCTTGCGGGAGGGGATTAAGTGGAGCAACGGCGAGCCAATTACGGCCCAAGATTTTGTTTATTCTTGGAAAAAACTGGTGACACCAGCGACGATTGGACCGAATGCCTATTTACTAGACAGCGTTAAAAATAGTTTTGAAATACGCAACGGTGAAAAGTCAGTCGATGAATTAGGGATTTCAGCCCCTAATGACAAAGAATTCATTGTTGAATTAAAACAGGCCCAACCTTCCTTCTTAGCAGTCGTTTCGATTGCTTGGTTAGCGCCACAAAATCAAAAATTTGTCGAAGCGCAAGGTAAAGATTACGCCTTGGATAGTGAACATTTACTTTATAGCGGGCCATTTACGCTAGCCAATTGGGATGCGACTTCAGATACTTGGACATTGAAAAAAAATCCAGAATACTATGATGCGGATCAAGTGAAACTGGAAGAAGTTGCGGTTAGTACAATCAAAGAAGATAATACTGGGATTAACTTATATCAAGCGAATGAACTAGACTTAGTTCGCATTAACGGACAATATGTTCAACAATATCAAGATGATCCAGGCTATGTCAGTCATCCAGATGTGGCCAACTACTTCTTAGATTTCAACAAAAAAGAAGGAACGCCATTAGCGAATGTTCATTTACGAAAAGCGATTGGCCAAGCAATTGATAAAGAAGCCTTAACACAAAGTGTCTTAAACGATGGGTCAAAACCCCTCAACGGATTGATTCCAAGTAAACTTTATGCGAATCCAGAAACAGATGAAGATTTCCGAGCATACAGTGGCGAATATTTGAAAAATGACGTCAAAAAAGCCCAAGCTGAATGGACGAAAGCCCAAGCGGATGTCGGTAAAAAAGTGAAACTTTCATTGCTGGCGGCAGACACAGATCAAGGAAAACGAATTGCTGAATATGTTCAAAGTCAGTTGCAAGAAAATCTGCCAGGTTTAGAAATTACCATTTCATCGCAACCAAGTAATAATGTGAACCAATCGCGACGTGAAAAAAATTATGAGTTGTCTCTTTCAGGTTGGATTGCCGGCAGTAGTGAATTAGACTCTTACTTTAACTTATATGCAGGAGAATCAAGTTACAATTATGGCAATTATCATAATGCCAAATACGACCAACTGGTAGAAGATGCGCGAACAATTAATGCCAATAATCCAGAGAAACAGTTTGCAGAATACAAAGAAGCGGAAGACATCTTGTTGAACCAAGATGCTGCCCAAGTACCGCTGTATCAAAGTGCCTCAAATTATCTAATCAATCCTAAATTGAAAGGCATTAGTTATCACTTGTATGGGGATTATTTCCACTTGCGCAATGCTTATTTAACAGAATGATTCAGGAAGAAGGAGTAAAAAATGGAAAAATTAGTCGAACGATTTTTAACTTACGTGAAAGTTAACACCCGTTCAGATGCCAACAGTCAAACCACACCGACGACGGTCGGTCAAGTGGTTTTAGCTAAAATGATTGAAACAGAACTTCATGAATTAGGCTTGGCCGATGTGCATTATAACGAACAAAACGGCTTTTTAACGGCACGGTTGCCTGGTAACCAACCTGCAGCGAAGAGTATTGGGTTAATTGCACATCTGGATACGGCGGATTTTTCAGCAGAAAATATCCGTCCCCAAGTCATCACTAATTATGATGGTCAAGATGTCCTCTTGAATCAAGAACAAGGCATCGTTTTATCAGTTGCTGAATTTCCCAATTTAAAAGAGTATCAAGGGGAAACGTTGATTACTACAGACGGAACCACACTTTTAGGAGCAGATGACAAAGCGGGAATTGTCGAGATTTTAGCTGCTGTTGAGTATTTTTTGGCACATCCAGAAGTAGCGCGGGGGGATGTTTGGCTCGCCTTCGGTCCAGATGAAGAGATTGGACGCGGCGCCGATCAATTTGATGCGCCGAATTTCCCAGTCGCTTTTGCGTATACAATCGACAGTGGCCGCGTGGGGCATTTCGAGTATGAAACGTTTAACGCTGCTCAAGCTGTGATAACAATTGAGGGAACCAGTGTCCATCCGGGAACGGCCTATGGTTCGTTAGTAAATGCCATTAAATTAGGCGAACAACTTGATCAATCACTGCCGCAAAAGGAAGTACCAGAACAAACACGTGGAAATGAAGGATTTTATTTACTCAATAAATTTACAGGAAGTATTGAAAAAGCAGAACTTGTCTATATCATTCGGGATCATGATCAAGAAAACTTTCAAGCGAGAAAGCAATTTTTGGAAAAACACGTCCAACGTTTAAATGCACTGGCGGATAAACCCAGACTAACAATTACCTTCCAAGACCAATACTATAATATGAAGGAAATCATCGAAAAAGATTGGACGCCTGTAGAATTGGCCGTCCAAGCAATGGAAAGTTGTGACATTGAACCAATCATCACACCATTTCGTGGCGGGACAGATGGTTCTAAGATTTCTTTCATGGGCATTCCCACGCCTAATCTATTTACAGGAGGCGAAAATTTTCACGGGCAATATGAATTTATTACCGTTGAATCAATGGCCAAAGCTGTTCAAACGATCATTGCCATCATTCGCTTAAACGCCAATTAAAGAAACACGCGAGGGAATTGCCGATTTTCCTTGCGTGTTTCGCTGTTTTTCGGTAAAGTATGTAGAAAAGTAGGGAGTTTTGCTCATGAATTATCCATTGATTTTTGCAGAAAACCAACGAATCAAAACCGAACGCTTGATTTTAAGACCTGTCACATTAGCCGATGCAGAAGATATGTACGAATATGCTTCAGATGAGGAAACGGTCCGCTATGTGTTTTTGAAAAACCAAACAATCGCTGAAACACGACAAAACATTGCTAAATATTTTATGGGGGAACCTTTAGGGAAATATGGGATTGAAGTGAAAGAAACAGGTAAAATGATTGGCACGATTGATTTGCGGGTCAATGAAACCAATAATATTGGAGAATTAGGCTATGTCTTGAACCGTGCCTTTTGGGGCAAAGGCTACATGCCTGAAGCCGCGACGGCGTTAGTTGAACTGGGTTTTGCAAAAATGAAACTCATGAGAATCTTTGCTTTACATGATCAAGACAATCCAGCTTCTGGTCGTGTCATGGAGAAAATTGGTTTTACCTACGAAGGAACACTGCCCAATGCCCGAATTAGTAAAGGGAAAATTGTCACAGATGTTTATCGTGGGATGACACTGGAAACATGGCAAAATCGACAAAAATAGAAGCGGAAGACAAGTTGAGAGAGGAATTAGAGAAATGTTGATGTTTACAGAAAAAGAATTCGCAGCCTTTGAAGTTGCTGGATTAGATGAACGAATGGCGGTTATCCGTGCGCAAATTCAACCGATTTTTCAAGAATTAGACACGTATTTTGCCGAACAACTAGCGCTTGAACTAGGAACGGAGTTGTTTGTCCATATTGCGCAACATCGCCGTCGCACCGTGTATCCACCAGAAAATACTTGGTCCGCACTCAGTCCGAATAAGCGCGGCTATAAAATGCAGCCGCATTTTCAATTAGGCATTTGGGGCGACTATGTGTTTATGTGGTTGTCATTTATTGATAATCCTAAAAATGAAAAGCAGATTGCGCAAGCCTTTTTAGAGAATCAGCAATTATTCCAAGCATTACCAGAAGATACGTATGTTTCCTTGGATCACACGGTTCCTCAAATTACTCCGCTGCCAGAAACGGATTTAGAAAAAGCCTTAACTCGTTTTAGAGATGTAAAAAAAGGTGAGTTTGAAATTGGGCGCATCATTCCCAAAGATAGTGCTTTGTGGCAAAACCCTGAAAAAGCACGCGCTTATATGTTGGCAACCTATCAACAACTCCTGCCATTGTATCAATTAGCTGTTGCCCAATAAGAGAAACAGACAGCATTTTGTGTTTTAGTGTTATTTTATCGAATTATCTAATCTTCAAAAATGAGAAAAGCTCACAATGTTAGTTTTAATTACTAACATTGTGAGCTTTTCTTTAGTTTAGGTGATGGAAATTTAAGAAATTAAAGATGATTTTTTTGAAAAAGGGGATAGTCTTTACTGTTTTCCCTTGTTTCCTTTAAATAACGTAGCTTAAAAGACACGATATGTAAGGAACTTGTTGAAATAAGGGTTATCAACTGGAAAAAACTGTTGTTTTGAAGAGTCTTTTTTTTGCTATTATAGAGCTATGAAAATAGGTTGTGAGAGATATTTAAATGCAAAAGGAGGTTTTTAAATGAAAAAAAAGCGTTATTTAATGATTGCGTGTCTACTATTTTCCCCTAGTTTTTTTATAAATGTTGAAGCGTCTGATGGTGGTTCTAGTTCGGTGGGGATTGAATTTTACCAAAATCCGAGAACACCCGCTCCTAAAGATCCCCCACCGAAAACAGATGCGCCAGCTGCCGATCCCAAGGAACCAGCTGGTCCTCCGCAAGGAGATCAACGAAGTGGTGGTTCGACACAGACCACCACAACTGGCTCGCAGCTCCCTCGTACAGGGAGCAAGAGTCAGGCAAATTTGAACATTCTCGGCTTCGCCTTAATCGGTTTGGCGGGAATCGTACATAGAAAGAGGGGACGACATGAAGCGAAATAAATGGCAACGTCTTGCAGCTATTGGCTTATGTAGTTCTTTGCTAGTGAATGCCTTTTCGGGCGTGACGGCAGTTGCGGAAACTGTGACGATTGAAAGTAGTCCGACCGCCGAAAGTAGTACCAAGGAAGAGACGCCAGCCAGTAGCGTGAAAGAAGAAACAACGAAAGCCAGTACGGAAAATAGCCAAGTAACGACTGACACAAGTCAGGAAGAAGTAGAGCAGACAGAAAAAACAGAAATCATTCAAGAAGAAAATATACTTGAACCATCCAGTGTTCAAGCGAAAATTATGCCTAGGGCATTTGTCTGGGCAGCTACAGGGACAACGAATAAAACTACGGTTCGTCTTAATGATGTAGTTGATTATCGGTTGAAATTTGAAAATATTACAACAGATGACACAAATTCAGATATTGTTGGTCCGATTCGAATTGAATCAAAATTGGCAGCAGGAATGACTAGACCCACTTCAGTTATTATTAAAGTTGGCCCCGAGGAACAAAATGTAGTTCTAGGGGAAGGCTCTCATAATGCCAATAGTGGTGGCGAATATTTTGTTTGGACAGAGTCCACTAGGACGGTCACTGCATTTATTAATCGTCTACACGGGAGAACTTCTGGAAATACTGGGTATATCAAAACGTTGTATTTTCAGACAAGAATTACTTCTGGTATACACAATGAAAAAAAATATATCGATTCCACGATTCGATTTAATGGTTTTGGTGCAGTCAATAGACGAAATGAAATGACATATGTGGATAAATTTGCTGGTAACTTAGGTTTAAAAGGGAGTTTAAAATTTTACGATGAGGATGGACAGTCTAGTAAGGAACAAATGAGCCTTTCCATGAATCCAGTACTATTTAAATCAACCAACTCTAAAGTTGAAGGAACACTGTTAAGATATCCTTTAACTATGACAAACGCTGGCAATGGACTTTATAGTTTTAATACAGGACTAAAAACTGTAGGCACTAGTAATGGGGGTTCGTGGCTTTTCTTTAGTAACGACATTGCGATTAATTTTGCTACAGCTACCACCAATAGAATTGATAAAATTGTGTTAACGCCGCCTAAAACAACATTTCCAGATAGCCGAACAGGTGTGATGACTTCCAGAGCATATACATCAACAACTTATACGAGAAGCAACTATGATATTTCAGCATATAACTTTACTAAAGCGACTGGTAAGACGTGGCGCATAACTAATCTTAATCCTCATAGCGGAGTAAGTACTAATATTATGTTTAGTGACAATCTTGTGGGAACAACAGGACAATTTAATGCAGGAAATAATAGTGCAACGATTACCTACTATATTTATTACAAAAAACTTTATGAGAATTTTGTTAATAGTAGTGGACAAAAAATCGCACCACCCCCGGGATTCACTCAGGGTAAGAAAACAGTTATAAATAGTGAAGCGTACACTTTCAAACAAGCAGGCACCTTACCAGACACCTACACAACAGGTGGTAAAACCTACAAGTTCAAAGGTTGGTACAAAGGTAAAACAAAGCCAAGTACCTTGACAACTACCAAAGCACCAAGCTATGCGGTGACGTATGATGGGAATGATGACTTGAATGTGGTGTATGAGGAAGTAGTCACCAAAACCTATACATTACCTAGCAAAGAAATTACTTTTGGCTATGTAGACGAAAAAGGTAATTTAATCAATCCTGCTAATTTCACATTGAAAGCAACGATGTCTGAAACAACGAAAAGTGGTACAACAACACCTTTTTCAACGATTACAGGAACCAATGTAACGACAACGAATCTTAAAAAATTAACGATTCCACAAAAAGTCTATACCTTACCAGAGTCTGTGGAAGGTACCACATATGGTACACGAAGTGTTACACATGAAATTCCGAAATACTATCGCACCATTTCAATCTCACCAACGGCAACTTATACAGGGGATAAAACGAAATATCCACTTGCGAATGAGGTCAGAAAAGATATTGTAAATCCAAGTACGGTTGTTAGTTCAAGTCCTGGTACAAATGCATATGAATTAGGTAAAACCAGTAATACATCATATAACACCAAACAATATTATTGGAACTGGGATACGACTGAGACACTTTATGCAATGGGTGTTTACTCTGGTAACGTAGGAGCGACTTACAATTTAGCAACCCCAGATAAAACTGTTTATTATTATTTAGAAAACCGCCGTGTTACCGAAAACTTCGTAGCCACAAGCGGTGCCAAAATCACACCGCCCACAGGTTTCACCCAAGGAAAACAAACGGTGATCACAAGTGATGATTATACGTTCAAACAAGCTGGCACCTTACCTGACACCTACAAAGTCGGCACAAAAACTTACAAGTTCAAAGGCTGGTACAAAGGCAAAACCAAACCAAGTGCCTTGACAACTACGAAAGCGCCAAGCTATGCAGTAACGTATGATGATAATGATGACTTGAATGTGGTGTATGAGGAACTAATTCCCAAAGATACGTGGGTTTACCCAGGTTTCCATGCAGAATTTGTCGATGAAAAAGGACAAGCTTTCAATGAACCGTTAACGTTTTCTGGAAACTACACACAGACACTAAGAAAAGCGGTAGACCAGACATATGTGACAACGGGCGCCATGAATCCACTGGTAAGTATTAAAAATACGAATGAAGCCAATGTCTATACTATTACGACCCAATCAAGAGTTAATATTCCAGCAAACTTTGATGAAGTTCCTAGCGATATTTATGATATTCGTAGTTATGCAATCAACGACTGGAATATTACAACGGAACTAAAATATGTGGACAAAATTGAAACAATGAATACCACATTACCTGTTTCTGTGTATCCAGTGGGCTTTGTCGGGACTGACCCAGTGTTTAACAATAGTGCTCCTAGTCAATTAAATGAGTTAGATAAATCCTTTAAAAAAGGAGTAGATAATAAATTTTCAATAAAATCAACATTTGGTGTTGGTAGCTCAATAAACACTATTCCAAGATTATTATTTATAGCTCGTGCGACAGGAAATCCAGAGAATAAGATCGTTTTGGCTGGTTTTGATGGGACACAAGACTTCAAACAAACCATGAATTACAAAGTCACACGGAAACAAGTCACCGAAAACTTCGTAGATGTCAACGGTGCCAAAATTACCGCACCAACAGGCTTCACCCAAGGTAACCAAGTACCAATGAACAGTAACACCTTCAAGTACACAGCGGCACAAGCTTTACCAGCGACGTATACTGCAGGTGGCAAGACTTATACGTTCCAAGGGTGGTATAAAGGGAAAACCAAGCCAAGTACGTTGAACAAAACCACAACACCAACGTTCAATGCGACTTTTGATGGCAATGATGATATGACCGCCATGTATAAGGAAGAAATACCGATGGCTAGTGTCACATTAACTCGACCAAAAGAAGTGATCGATACAAATACCAATGTAATTTGGACAACAACGATCACGAATACTAGCAAAGCACCCTTGCAAAATCTCACCTTGAAAAAAGGGCCCAATTGGTCAGCTGGTCTGACGATCCCAACCTTCATGGAAGTGACACCAGAAGGAGAAACGACAAAATCAATCCCAGTAAATAGTACACTTTGGACAGATGGGGTTTCTTTACCAAATGCCGTTCCTATCGGCAAAAAAGTTTCAGTTGCTTTCACAACTCGCGCAACAGGGAAACCAAACACTGTTTTGAAAGCAGAAGTTGTAGTATTTGGTGGTATTAAAGATAGTGCAGTGGATAACTTCGTGAGAATTCGTCCAAATGATCAAGAAGTAGTTACACCAACGACCGAAGGCTTCATCAGTGTGCCAACCTTCGACTTCGGCCAAGTGGGCGTTGCAGGAAGTAAGCAACAACACAACTTGAAACAAGCCGCGGATTACTACGGTAACGGCACACGGAATCCGTATGTCCGAATTAAGAAAACTCAACCAAATTGGAGCTTAACAGCGCAACTGTCACAACCAAAATCAGCGACAGACAGCTTGCCTACAGCGACCCGCTTATTATTAGGGGCGGCACCTGTCTCTAGCTTCACCAATTACAATCAACCAACCGAGTTGAAAAATGCGGTCGGTACCACGAGTGCCATTAGCTTAACAGCCAACAACACGGCAATGAGTATTATTGCCAACAAGCAATTCACAGGTAGTAATGTTTACCAGTTGGACTTCACCTTCAATAATGTCAAACTTGAAGTGCCAGCCAATCAAGGTATTAAAGGGCAACAATACAAGGCCGCGGTTACGTGGAATCTTGTGACTGGACCTTAACAAGAATACGTGAATAAAAGCTAAACCGCCCTCAAAAAGTCTAACTTTTTGAGGGCGGTTTATTATTTTTATGGAAAGCCAATTTTATCTAATGGATAATAACGAAAAGTCAAAACACCTTCCACACTCTCTTGTTTAACAAAGCCAAAGTAACGACTGTCATCTGAGCGCGGGCGATTATCCCCCAAGACAAAATACATGCCTTCTGGAACGGTCAGGGATTGGGTGGCTTCTAAGGTCTCTAGCGTAAAATCTTGGGTATAATTTTCATTTTTAGAGACATTTCGTTTAGCACTTGCTAAGTAATCTTCACTGAGTGATACACCATTAATATAAAGGGTATCATCGCGATACTCGACTGTTTCGCCAGGTAAACTAATTAAACGTTTGGCTACTCGTTGGCCGTTGCGAGGACTAGGAAAAGCGATAATATCAAAGCGTTGTGGCTTTTTAATCGAGGTCACCCATAAACGGTCGTTGTTATGAAGTGTTGGTTCCATTGAAGAGCCGTTCACCGCAGCAGGGGAGAACACATAGTGTCGAATCAGCAAGACAGCGCCGACTAACAAAACCAACTGAACCAATCGTTTTAATAATGAGGACATGGACTTCACTCCTTTGTCCTTTTAGTGTACTACAGACAAGGAAAAGAAAAAAGTTTTCCCCTTAAGAAAGGTGTGCTAAAAAACGTTTCATAAAGCGTTGGCGAATTAAAATACCAACATAAGCAGCTGCGACAGCCTTGATGATACCAGGAATAATAAACGGAGCAAACCCGCCAGCGAAAGCGTTTGGCCACGGCAGATTTGCGGAATATTTCAACCAAATCATACCGAAAACTAAGGTAACTAAGGCGCCGGCAATATTTGCGATAATGGCCCAAGTATAGTTAAAGGTTGTTTTTTCTAAAATATAACCAGTTAATAAGCCGTTGAAGATAAACCCGATTAAATAGCCGCCAGTTGGTCCAAAGAGTACACCGAACCCGCTAGACATCCCAGCGTAAACGGGTAAACCAATTAATCCTAATAAGAAGTAAATTAAAATAGCGTAGGTCCCCGTTCGCTTGCCCAAAACGGTAGCGGTTAAGCCGATGGCAAATGTTTGTCCGGTTAGTGGGACAATCCCCAATGGAATTGTAAATTGTGAAAGTACAGCAATAATCACAGCGAATTCTGCTGCTAAAATTAAAGAGCGTAACGATGCTTTATTCATAAGAAGCCTCACTTTCTATTGTTAACCAATTATTTTTATTTGGTTAACAATAGTTTAGCGGAAGTAAACAATTTTGTAAAGAGGGCAAAGAAAAAAACCTTGCCAAGAAAGGCAAGGTTTTGAAAGAAGGTAAGAACCGTAGTTCGACCTTTTGAAATCTTAAAGTTTTTGGTTGTAGTATTCAACGACAAGTGCTTCGTCGATTTCTGGGTAAAGTTCATCACGTTCTGGTAAACGAGTGAAGCTACCTTCTAATTTTTCAGTGTCAAAGCTTACGAATGCTGGACGTCCAACAGTTGCTTCAACCGCTTCTTTAATTGTTGAGATGTTTTGAGATTTTTCACGAACACCGATCACTTGACCAACTTCAACGTGGTATGATGGAATATCAACACGTTTGCCGTCTACAGTGATGTGGCCATGGTTAACTAATTGACGTGCTTGACGACGAGTAGTTGCAAGACCTAAACGGTAAACAACGTTATCTAAGCGTTGTTCTAGTAAAACCATGAAGTTAACACCGTGTTTACCTTCTTTGATTTTGCTTGCTTTAATGAACAACGTACGGAATTGACGTTCGTTCATGCCATACATATGACGTAATTTTTGTTTTTCAGTTAATTGCATTCCGTATTCAGAAACTTTACCACGGCTGTTAGGTCCGTGTTGTCCTGGTTTGTAAGGGCGACGAGCTAGTTCTTTACCAGTACCTGATAAAGAGATACCTAGACGACGAGATACTTTCCATGATGGTCCAGTATAACGAGACATTAAAAATTCCTCCAATAAATAAAAGTTTTTTTGGAGTAAAATAATTAGATGAAAAATTCATATTCGTTCAGTTCATTCTTCAACCTTCGCCTTTGCAGCCGCGGTTACGCAGTTGAACCAAGTTTGGCAATGAACTGTTGACGAGTTATTATTCTTCTGCTGCAATTATTTTACACAAAATCTAGTATACTTAATAGGATAGGAAACGTCAAGGTTTTAAAGTGAAATATGAAAAAAAGGTAGACAAAAACACTTTTCCTCATTAGAATAAGGGGAGATGTTTTGAAAATATAAGTTGAAAACGGAATGAAAGGGAGTTTACAATGAAGTCTGGTTCACCATTGTTTGAACAAATTGATAAATCCATCGACAAGAAAGTGAATTTATTCTCAAACAGCTTTTCCCGCTACGCTGTTCGTGCAATGCTTGCTTGTCTATTTTTAACGTTGGGAACAGCCGTTGCTTTTGCAATCGCAATTAAAGGAGAAGGAATTTCTCATGGTTTAGGGAAAATGCTTTACGCCTTCATGTTCAGTTGGTCACTTGTGATGATTTTATATATGAATGCCGAACTTGGTACCTCGAATATGTTGTACATGACTGTTGGGGTCTATCGTAAAAAAGTCAACTTTTCCTTAGCTGCAAAAATTTTATTTACCTGTATCTTATTCAATTTAATTGGTGGCGTCTTGTTTGGTTTCTTGGTATCACTTACGGTGCCGTTCCAAGATTTGCCAAAAGATAGTTTCTTCTTTACATCGATTGCTGGAAAATTAGAAAAAACCACCCTGCAAATTTTAGTTGAAGCTATGTTCGCCAATATTGTAGTTAATACAGCCGTATTAGTGAGTATGCGAATGAAAGATGATGCCGGCAAAGTCGCGGCCATTATTTTCATTATCTTTATCTTTGCGTTCCTTGGTTTTGAACACGTGATTGCCAACTTCCCAGCCTTCAGTTTAGCTTACTTTGCTTCGAACGGCGCAATTGAAGCTTTCACAGCTGGTAATGTTATTCATAATCTTTTCTGGGCCTTTATCGGTAACTTTATCGGTGGTGGCTTAATTATGGGTCTCGGCTATGCCTGGTTAGATAAAGACAACAAAAACTTAACGTATTTTGATTAATTGACCAACCAACTATACTAAAACATGGTACACTGTTTTAGTATAGTTTTTTTTATTATAAGGAGCGAAGGAATGGACACACTTCAATTTCAGAAGAACCCAGAAACAGCAGCAAAAATGTCTGCTTATATGAAACACCAATTTGTTTTTGCAGGCATCCCCGCCCCAGAACGTCAAGCGTTAAGTAAACAACTTTTAAAAGAAAGTCATACGTGGCCAAAGGAAAAATTATGCCAAGAGATTGAGGCTTATTATCAAAAAACAGAACGAGAATATCAGTATGTCGCTATTGATTTAGCCCTTCAAAATGTTCGGAGATTTTCATTAGAAGAGGTGGTAGCGTTTAAAGCCTATGTTCCACAAAAAGCGTGGTGGGATAGTGTGGATGCTTGGCGAAAATTTTTTGGGTCGTGGGTGGCGTTGCATCTGACTGAATTGCCAACGATTTTTGCCCTTTTTTATGGCGCTGAAAATTTCTGGAATCGGCGTGTTGCGCTGAATTTACAGTTGATGTTGAAAGAAAAGACCAATCAGGACCTGTTGAAAAAGGCGATTATTTATGATAGAACTACAGAGGAGTTCTTCATTCAAAAAGCGATTGGCTGGTCATTACGCCAATATAGTAAAACGAATCCGCAATGGGTCGAGGAATTGATGAAAGAATTAGTGTTGAGTCCTTTAGCACAACGAGAAGGCAGTAAATATTTAGCGAAAGCGAGCGAATAAGGAGAAATGATGGAAAGAAAACTTTTTGCATTTGATATTGATGGGACGTTGTTAAATTCGGAGAAGAAAGCATTGGATAGCACGAGAGAAGCGCTAGCAAAATTGCGGGAGCAAGGACACTTAGTTACGCTGGCAACTGGCAGAAGTCGTTATATGGCGCAAGAGGTGATTTGGGATTTAGATTTTACCAATTACGTATTATGTAATGGCGCCGCGGCTTTTGTGGATCATGAGCAATATTATCAAAATTTATTGCACGCTGAAGCGTTGGAACGTTTGGCACAAGACAGTGATCAACGCGGCTTAGGATTTGCTTGTGTGGGCTTAGATGATATTAAGAAGAGCAACCAGCACCGTGCTGAAAAAATGGAAATTGCGATGAACTCTTTTCATTTTCATTCACCTGCTTATGATGAACACTTTTATCGTCAAAATGATATTTACCAAGCGCTGGCTTTTTATGACGCAGAAGATCAGTGTACGTTTGAAGAAGAATACCCAGAATTTCGCTTTATTCGCTGGCATCAACATAGCGTAGATGTTGTGCCTAAAGATGGCTCAAAATCAGCTACGTTAACGTATTTAGCCAAACGTGTGGGCATTGATGCAAAAAATATCATTGCCTTTGGGGATGGCGAAAATGACCGAGAAATGTTAAGTCATGCAGGAATTGGCGTTGCAATGGGCAATGCGAGTCCTTCCATTCAAAAAGTGGCTACGATGGTCACAGATACAAATGATAATGATGGGATTTGGAAAGCCTTAAAAGAAATGAAGGCCATTTAAAAAAAACTGCGCCGTTTGTCTGAAAACAAACGGCGCAGTTTTTTTCTTTATTCGATGACTAAAACGCCCTCTTTTAAAGCAAATGGATTTTCTTTGTTAATATGATCGTAGAACATGATGCCATTAATATGATCAATTTCATGTTGAACCACAATCGCTTCGTAGTTTTTTAAACGAACTTTGTGTTTTTCGCCAGCCATGTCAAAATAACTGACGGTAATTTTGTTATGGCGAACGACATACCCAGGTACATCCCGATCGACAGATAAACAGCCTTCCCCTTCACCTAAACAGACATCTTGCACAGAATGGCTCAAAATTTTAGGGTTGTACATCACCGTACTTAATGAAGGCGTTTCGTTTTCTGGGTCGTTACTAGGAACATGGACAGCAATAATTCGTTTAGAAATATCTAATTGTGGTGCAGCTAAACCAACGCCACCACGTAATTGTAATTCTTCGGCTTTGACTGGATCTTGACTATTTTTTAAGAAAGTCAACATGTCCTCACCTAATTGTCGGTCTTCCTCAGTGATAGGGACAGGCACTTCTTCTGCCACAGCACGAAGTGTGGGATTCCCTTCACGAATAATATCTTTCATTGTAATCATTCAATGGTTCCTCCTTTGAAACATAAAAAAATTCTTCTTTTATTTATTCATGCGCTGAAATAATCAGTTGTTTACCACCATTTAGTGTATCACAAAATCACCAAAAAAGGGGCTAGATTGTTTAAAAAAACTATCGAATAATAGAGATTAAGCTTGCATTTTAGCGGTGTTTCCTGTAAAGTAAGCTTGTGTGGAAACACACCATCTATCACTTGGTTTAGCGAGTCACCAACGCTTCACTCAGTGACCAGACGAATAATAGAGAAAGAGGTGGAACAAATGGCAATTTCACAAGAAAGAAAAAACGAAATCATTAAAGAATACGCACGTCATGAAGGAGATACTGGTTCTCCAGAAGTACAAATTGCTGTCTTAACTGAAGACATTAACCAATTGAACGAACATGCGCGTACACACAAAAAAGATCACCATTCTTACCGTGGTTTAATGAAAAAAATCGGTCACCGTCGTAACTTGTTAGCTTACTTACGTAAAACTGACATCCAACGTTACCGCGAATTGATCCAACGTTTAGGATTACGTCGTTAATCATTACGTATAAAGCGAGGTTCAATCAGAATCTCGCTTTTTATCTTATTGTCACTATTGAAGGTCCTCTTTGGAAAGTTTTTAGGAACTACTAACCAAATGAAAGAGCAGCAACGACTTGTTACTTTTTCATTTGTTTAGTAGCCGTCTGACTTTTCCAAAGAGCAAGAGTAAAGGAGAAGAATTATGACAGAAAAACAAGTCTTTAAAACAACTTGGGGCGGCCGCCCACTAGAAGTAGAAATCGGCCAATTAGCCAAACAAGCCAATGGAGCTGTCTTAGTACGTTACGGCGATACGGTCGTTTTAAGTGCTGCTGTTGCCTCTAAAGAAGCAAAAGATGTAGACTTTTTCCCATTAACTGTAAACTATGAAGAAAAAATGTATGCGGTAGGAAAAATTCCTGGCGGCTTCATTAAACGTGAAGGTCGTCCAAGTGAACGTGCGACATTAACCGCTCGTTTAATCGATCGTCCCATTCGTCCAATGTTCTCAGAAGGCTTCCGTAACGAAGTCCAAATCACAAACATCGTTATGAGTGTGGATCAAGATTGTACACCAGAAATGGCTGCAATGTTTGGGTCTTCCTTAGCGTTAGCAATTTCAGATATTCCGTTTGATGGACCAATTGCTGGTGTTGACGTTGGTCGTATTGATGGCGAATATGTCTTAAACCCAACGGTAGAACAAGCAGAACAAACAGATATTGAATTAACTGTTGCTGGAACAAAAGAAGCCATCAACATGGTTGAAAGTGGTGCCAAAGAAGTATCAGAAGAAGATATGTTAGGTGCCTTACTTTTCGGTTTTGATGCCATTAAAGAACTAGTGGCGTTCCAAGAAGAAATCGTTGCCGCTGTAGGTAAACCAAAAATGGACGTGGACTTATTACAAGTGGACGCTGATCTTAAAAAAGAAATTTTTGATGCATACTACAATACAATGAAAACAGCCGTAATGACGGAAGAAAAATTAGCACGTGAAGTTGAAATTGACAAAGTAAAAGATACAGTCAAAGAAGTTTACGCTGAAAAATTTGCGGAACACGAAGAAGAAGCACAATTACTAAAAGAAGTGAAACAAATTGCGGAAGATCTTGAAAAAGATGTCGTACGTGAGTTAATCACGATCGATAAGATTCGCCCGGATGGCCGTAAATTAGACGAAATTCGTCATTTATCATCAGAAGTAAGTATTTTACCACGTGTGCATGGTTCTGGCTTATTTACTCGGGGTCAAACACAAGCTTTATCCGTTTGTACATTAGCGCCTTTAGGGGAACATCAAATTATCGATGGGTTGGGTGTCCAAGATAGCAAACGTTTCATCCATCATTATAACTTCCCACAATTCTCTGTTGGTTCAACAGGACGCGCGGGCTCACCAGGTCGTCGTGAAATCGGTCACGGTGCATTAGGTGAACGTGCCTTAGCACAAATTATTCCATCAGAAGAAGACTTCCCTTACACAATCCGCTTAGTAGCAGAAGTGTTAGAATCAAATGGTTCTTCTTCACAAGCAAGTATTTGCGCGGGAACATTAGCATTAATGGATGCGGGTGTGCCAATTAAAGCACCAGTTGCAGGTATTGCAATGGGTCTTGTTAGTGATGGTGAAAACTATACAATCTTAACAGATATTCAAGGTTTAGAAGACCACCTTGGCGATATGGACTTTAAAGTAGCGGGAACGAAAGACGGAATCACTGCTTTACAAATGGACATCAAAATCCAAGGAATTACAGAACAAATTTTAACGGAAGCATTAGACCAAGCGAAGAAAGCACGGATGGAAATTCTAGAAGAATTAACAACAACGATTGCTGCTCCTCGTGAAGAATTAAGTCAATATGCACCGAAAATTGAAATGATTCAAATTAAACCAGCGAAAATTAAAGATGTCATTGGTAAAGGTGGCGAAACAATCAACAGCATTATTGATGAAACTGGCGTTAAGATTGATATCGATCAAGACGGTAACGTAAGTATTGCTTCATCAGATGCTGAAATGATTAAAAAAGCCATCAAGATTATTGAAGAATTAACCAAAGAAGTCGAAGTCGGTCAAGTTTACTTAGCAAAAGTTGTCCGCATTGAAAAATTTGGTGCGTTTGTTAACCTAATTAAAGGCAAAGATGGCTTGATCCATATTTCTCAATTAGCAAACGAACGTGTGAACAACGTTGAAGATGTCGTGAAATTAGGCGACGAAGTCCTTGTCAAAGTAACTGAAATTGACAAACAAGGCCGTGTCAACGTGTCAAGAAAAGCATTATTAAACGAAGAAAACAAAGAAAAATAATTTCTTTTTAAACCAACGAAAACCAAGGAAGCTTCCTTTCTTTTCGTTGGTTTTTTCGTTGAAAACAAGCCCTAAAAAAGAAATGATAAAAAAAGCTAAAGACGATCGCCAACTCTTTTGTTTATAGTCAATTAGTGGTAAAATTAATACTATCAGTCTGAAGAATATCTGGGGTGTCTTTGTGAAAAAATTTAATCCAAATAAAAATATAATCATTACCTTAATTTTAGTCATTATTTTAGTAACCATTATTAGTTTAACTGCTGCGCAACGTTCTGAAAAAGGCAAAACCAATGTCGTTCAAGGTGGCGTCAATAATAGCGTTAGTATGGTGGATCGTGTAATTTCTTTTCCAGCTCGTGTGGTGGAAAACGGCTTGTCTTCAATGGGCAATTTAATTAACACGTTTAAAGAAAACGAACGTCTAAAAGAAAAAATTGATAGCTATAATGAATTAGCTGTCCAAAACAATAACTATAAACGTGAAATTGATAGTTTAAAACAAGAATTGAATCTGAACGAAACGTTGGCCAACTATGAAAAAGTAACTGCGAATGTCATTACGCGTTCGCCTGATACTTGGCAAGACTTATTAATTATCGATAAAGGAACCAATGACGGCATTGAAGCGGGCATGGCGGTCATGGCGCAAAAAGGGTTAGTGGGGCGTGTTATTGAAGTCAATGCAACGACTGCAAAAGTGGAACTACTAACGTCTAAAAATGTTAACTCGAACCATTTCCCTGTGCGAGTAACTTCCGCAAATGGCGAATCGTTTGGTTTACTTAAAAATTACGACAATAAGACGAATGCATTAATTGTGTCACAATTAACTGGCGATGCTACTCTGAAAGAAGGCGATGTCGTTCAGACTTCTGGCTTAGGTGGTAATTCACCAGCCGATTTAGCGGTAGGAACAGTTATTAAAGTGAAACCAGATAGTTTTGGTTTAGATCGTGAAGTCTATGTGAAACCTTATGCGGATGTCTATGGTATCTCCGTTGTGACGGTCGTGAAAAGATCGGCAGGGGAAAGCGAATGATTCGGAAAGAGTATTTAAAATACGTCACACCTATTCTCTTGTTTTTCTTAATGTTAATTGATGCTCATTTAACAAAGTCTTTTGAAACGTGGACAAGTAATGTTTACTTCGCCAGTTCTCATCTGCTATTACTTGCGTTTATGTTTGCCGTTCCTAATTTTTCTAAACGTTATTTATTAATTACTTCGTTAATTTTAGGCTTTATTTGCGATAGCTACTACATTGGCATTATCGGGATTTATACAGTTGCACTGACGATTTCGGTTATGTTGATGTATACATTTAAAGAAGTAATTCAAACAAATTTACTAACTGGTTTTTTTGGGATCGTTATTTTTACCACGTTGTATGAACTGATTGCGGTACTGATTCAAGTGGCCTTTCATTTAGCGGATGTCAGCCCAATTTTATTTATTACACGTGTGTTGGGCCCTACACTGCTATTAAACATGGTGTGGTATGTTATTTTATCTTATCCGCTGAAAAAACTGTTTTCCGTAAAATAAAAATTGAAAATTTTGTTCGTTTGCGAAAAATGCTCATTTGTTAGCATTTTTCGCTTTTTTTATTCTCTTTAAATAACAAAACAATGAGAAGCTTACCCTAGAGCCATGAAGAAAGTTGTGAAAAAAGTGAAGCTTTTTTTTGTCATTTACAAGAAGAAAATTGAAATATTACTGTAACATCCATATTATCTCAGTGACATACAGCTATGCTACAATTGCTCTATCGTTGAAAAAGAGAAATTTATTCAAATTTTAATAAATAATAAAAAAGCTTAACAAAAAAGGATTTTCGGAGGACAACAGATTGAAGAAAAGTGTATTATCGGCTCTAATGGTATGTTCCATTACCTTAACAAGCGTAGCGTTGCCATCCGCAGCATTTGCAGATGAATACGATACAAAGATTCAACAACAAGATCAAAAAATTAATGCGTTAACTAGCCAAATGTCAGATGCAGAAGCAAAAGTTGTCGCGATTGAAAATGATATGGTTGAAACGGCCAAACAAATCGATACATTAACAGCTAAAAAGAACAAGCTATCATCAGAAGTATCTAAATTATATAGTGAAATTTCTGATTTGAATGTCCGTATTCAAAAACGTGAAGTACAAATGACAAAACAAGCACGCGATGTCCAAGTGAATGGTCAAAGTGATTCAATTATTGATGCTGTCTTAGATGCAGATTCAGTAGCAGATGCAATTGGTCGCGTTCAAGCGGTCTCAACAATGATGAGCGCCAATAATGAATTACTAGAACAACAAAAAGAAGACAAAGCGACTGTTGAAAAGAAAACAAAGAATGTTGAAAAACAAATTGCTGAATTAGAAGCAGCAACAAAAGAATTAAATGATAAAACAGAATCATTAAAAACATTGAAGATTCAACAAGAAGTGGCTAAAAATGATTTAGAAGCACAACGTTCTGAAGAACAAGGGAAAAAAGACGGCTTCATTAAACAGAAAAAAGAAGCGGAAAAACGTTTAGCAGAAGAACAAGCACGCCAACGTGCAGCTGCTAAAAAAGCAGAAGAACAAGCGGCAGCGCAAGCACAAGCCGCAGCACAAAAAGCGGCAGCAGAGCAAGCGAAAGCAACAAAAGCAGCCAATGAGGCAGCAGCATCAGCCGCTGAAGAAAAAGCCGCAACACCAGCAGTAGAATCATCAACAACTACTGAAAGTACCACAACGCAAGAAACAACAACTTCAAGTACTGAAACAGAAAGTGTTGTAACAACACCTGCAGCAGCACCTGAAAAAGAAAAAGAAGTTCCTGTAACTAACCCAACGACTCCTGAAAAAAGTAATGAAGCAAAACCAGGGAATGGTGGCGTGACTTCAGGAAAACAAGCCGCAATTAATGCAGCTTTAGCAGATGTTGGTAATTCTTATGCAACAGGTTGGAATCAACCAGGCGAATGTTTAGTATCTGTTCGTCGCTGGCTAGCGGCAGGCGGTATTAACTTCGGTTATGGTGGTCCAAACAGTGGCTATGTTGCTTCTGGCGCAACACAAGTTAGCTGGAGTAACGTGCAACCAGGCGATGTTGTTCAATATGAAAGTGCCTATAGTCCAGATAGCTGGATTGGTGGCGTGCATACTGTCTTAGTTACAGGTGTAAGTGGTGGAAGTGTCCAAATCGTTGAAGCGAACAACCCAGGAGGTTCTGGTTATGTTTCTTCTAACTCTAACTGGTCACCAGCACCACCAGCAGGATTCCGCGCTGTTGTATGGCGTTTTCCAGGCTAAATAGTCATCTATTAATAATTGATAACAAGGAGTGGTAACTAACAAAAATCGTTAGTTGCCGCTTTTTTTATTCATTTAATTTTAAATATATGCATAAAATGTATCTGAAAATATTGTAATCTGGCCATTTTTTTGCAATTATAGAGGTATATACATATTAGGAGCGGAGGAATCAGCATGAGCGGAACGCACGATACAAAACAAGCAATCGCTTCAGCTTTAATAGAATTATGTGAACAAAAGGATTTTCGTAAAATAAGTGTCCAAGATATTACCAAAAAAGTGGGCTTGAATCGCCAAACATTTTATTATCACTTTACAGATAAATATGATTTATTACGTTGGATTTATCGTCACGATGCATTGATTTACTTGGAAACAGATATTTGTTTGGAAAACTGGGAGGAACAAGCCCTGAAGTTATTAAAAGCGATTAAAGAGAAGAGTCATTTTTACTATACAACGGTGACCTCAGATTCAGAAGTTCTTCTTAATGTTTTTTCCGCTTCGACCAATCGCTTATTTATTTCATTATTTGAACAAGTCGATGTTGAGAACCATTTAACAGATAAAGACAAACAATTCTATGCGAATTTCTTTTCCTATGGATGTAGCGGCGTCTTAACGAAATGGATTCTTGAGGAATATCCTCAGACTCCTTTGGAAATGGCGACGCAATTATTCCGTTTAGCAAAAGATACAGAATTTATGGCTTATCATTTGTATGAACAAGAAGCCAATGAGTAATGTGTGAAGGATAAAAAGTTTTATGAAGGAGTGAAACGTTGTGGTAACTGTGTTATTTGTTTGTTTAGGCAATATTTGTCGCTCGCCAATGGCAGAAGCGATTTTTCGTCAGAAAGTCCAACAAGCTGGTTTAGAATCGGCTATTCAAGTGTTTTCAGCAGCTACTAGCCACTGGGAAGTTGGCAGTCAGCCACATAAGGGAACCAGAAAAATTTTGGAGCAACAAGGAATTTCCTATCAAGGAATGCAGGCAACACAAATCCAGCCAAGTGATTTTAAAAAATATGACTATATCATTGGGATGGATGCGAATAATGTGGCAGATTTAAAAGCATTAGCTCCTCAAGAAGAGCAACGGCGGATTCATTTATTTATGGAAGTTGTGGCTGGTAAAGAAACCATGGACGTACCTGATCCTTATTATACTGGAGATTTTGAGGAAACTTACCGCTTAGTGGAAGCAGGTACCTCAGAATGGTTGAAAAAAATAAAAGCACAGCTGAAAGATTAGGACTATAGTCCGATAGTACTTTCTGTTTCCCCTTGGTACAATAGTGTTAACAAATTGTTCAGGGAAAAAGAGACAGGAGGGAAGTAAGATGAACAGTAGTTATTTATCCTATGTTTTTGAATTAAGTTTGTATTATTTATTGTTGATAATGAGTCTGCCGCTAGTGTATGCTGTCACGTATCATTTATCTTTTAGTAGTATGTATACAAGTGAATGGTTAATGATCTCTGTTTTCTTATCTCCGTTAGTTTTATTATTTGCAGGTATTCGTTATGGTTTTGCTCGTTTGAAACAGCAAGAACGTCAAGCGATGAAATAAAGCAAAAAATCCTTGAAAAGTGTCAAAACTTTTCAAGGATTTTTTTTATTAAGCCACCCAATCGGCTAAAGTTTTTTGCTCCAATTGGAAAGCCTTCAACATATCGTCGTTGGCGTCTTTAATAGGCGTCGTTGCTGCCAATGTTCCTTGAACAGCAATTCGCGTCGTTGCTTGTAAATCGCCACAGGTAATTAAGGTAATCATATTTTGACCAGGAACGTCATCAATTAACTCAACACGGGTTGGTTCGATTTTTTCTACAGAAGTTATTTTGTATGTATAAACAGTAGATAAATCAGTGATATAAATGAGTTCGTCTTTTTTGGTTCTTTCTAAAGGTGAAAATAAGGAAACGCCATCTTCCGTTCGATGACTAGCCAAGGCATAATTGTTTTTCCCCATGACTTGATCTTCTTTCATGGTCCCGGCACCAGTTAATAAAGCGACATTTGACAATCCTTTAAAAATAGGCAAATTAATTTCGACACTTGGTATCGCAATGGCACCAATCACAGGTAAGTTTTTGTTTTCAAATTGGGCTTTCATCACCGCTTCTGTGCTCAAGGACTCAACTGAATCAAAGTCAAACGTTGTTTCACGAGCCATATTTTTCTTCACATCAGCTGGTTTCAACTTGCTAACGGCGTACGAGCGGCTATTTTGTTGAACCACCCAACTGCGTATCTGATTGTTAAAAATTAAGGCCAAGCCAATGATAAATAGTAAAACTAATAAACTGTTGATTAACCAATTTTTTCCTCTTTTTTTCTCTTTTGGGCGCATATTCTCCCTCCTTTTAATGTATCAAGTTTACCACAATTTATTTGAAAAACCTATTTATTTTCTTTGGGGAATAGGTAAGCTGGCCGGACCTTAATTTAATAAAAAACAACTGAATCGATTGATTTTTCAAAAAAATCCTCATTTTGTAATGGAATTTTAAAGTAAAAGAAACAAGCTTTTCTTTTGAAAATATTGTAAAATGGTAAGGAGGCTAGTAGAGGGGAGATGGGAATTTGCTTGATTTAATTTATGTACATATAGATGTAACCAGCAACGCGGTTTTATCTAAAGGAATTACCCATTCCGATTTTGTTCGTTCAATTGTGCATCATCCACAGAACTTACTATTATTAGATCCTTCTGCCGAAGCTGGCGAATACGATATGCATTCAGGCTTGAAAATTATTCGTGGAGAAGAAAGCGTCAATCGCTATTTTCAATCGCTACAACGTCGTTGGATGACTGAAGAAATTAAATGGATTGACTTTTCCGATGTGACGATGCTAAAAGAGCTAACGCCATTAGAAATTTCGGAACTTCTTTATTTTGGACACATGAAGAATAGTTTGCATTCGCCTTTCTTTTATAAGCTACAAAATGATTTTGTCTTTTTTGAATTTGCAGATCAGATGACGCGTGTCTATTATCGTTATATTGATGAATTTTATCGAATCTTTGCTGATAAAATTACACGTGTTGTTTTAGAGAAAGTCAACCAGAAAAAGGCCTTCTTTAAACGAAATACGCCTGTCGAAAAATTAAGTCCTGAATTACTTAAAAATATGAAAGGTATCTTGCAAGAAGGTGTTATTTTTTGCTTCCAACAAACGGAAGTGGATAAAGAAGAATATCGGATTCCTATTTACTTGGTGGAAGATTCACTTAGCAAGATGAAAAATACCTCTTACCAAAAAGAAGAAATTTTGGCAACGCTTGTCTATAATAGTGAAAAACGCATTTGGCACATTGAACAAGAGAATGATTTCGGTGAAATTTTTATGTTGGCCCATGAAGGCTGAGAGAGCTCTAACTTTATCAACTAAAGTAGGGCTTTTTTTTTGGAGCTATGATTTGGATGAGAAATCAAGTATAATAAAATGATAAAAAGGAAAGAAGGTTGTTTAATGAAAAAAATACTCTATGGCTCTATGACTGGCTTGGCACTCTTTTTGGTAGCTGGCTGTACATCCAAAACACCCACAGCTGTTTCATCAACAAATGAACAAAAAGAAACAGTAATATCAACTACTGAAACAAGTTCATCCGTACAACAAGAAGCAACGACGACATCAGAGAAGACAAGTGCGGTAGCTGTCTCTTTAGAAAAAGTAACGACAGCATTTGAGAAAAAATATCCAGAAGCTAAAATAACAAGTCTGCAGTTAGATACAGATTTTGGCCGTTATTTTTATGAAATAGAAGGCGTGGATCAGCAAAAAGAATATCAAGTTGAAGTGAACGCAGAAACAGGCGAATTCACAAAAGAAAAAGTCGAAACCTTGGATGCCGATGAACAAAATGGCGTTAAAATGCAAGAAGAGGCACTTGATTTAACAAATATCATTTCCAGAGAACAAGCCACAACCTTGGCTGAAAAAGAAGCGAAAGTCGGCCAGGCAACAGATTGGAAGTTAGAGAAAGAATTAGGAATCACCTATTGGGAAGTGAAAGTGAAAGAGGGCCAACAAAAAATAGAGGTAAAAATCGATGCTCATTCTGGTAAAATTTTGACAACTGAGCGGGACGATTAATGGATAAAAAGTAGCTGGCATGCGTTTGAGTAGGAGTTGATTCCCTTAAATGCTGATCAGCTATTTTTTTGCTTGTTCGACAAACGTGTTTTTCTAAAGACCCTATGGTAAAATAACGATGTATTAGTGGTTGAGAGCGTCAGAACATAGGAGGAAATTTGTTTGGCTAGAAAAATGGATTTACGTATTTGGGTAGAAGGAACAGTCGTCGCAGCAATGGCAATGGCCCTCTCTTTTTTACCGATTGAATTTGCCAATAGTGGCTTGGACCTATCGTTGGGAATGGTCCCATTAGTTCTTTATTCGTTTCGTCGTGGGTTGCTTCCTGGAGTTGCAGCAGGCTTTGTTTGGGGCATGTTAAATATTATTCTCGGTACAGCCATGAAAAATTTCTTGTCCGTTCCACAGATTATTTTTGAATATCCCTTTGCTTTTGCGTTTGGAGGAATGGGTGGCGTATTCGCTAGAAAAATTCAACTGTATTTTCAAGCGAATCGTTTAAAATCAGCCATTCGTACGATTATTTTAGGAAGTGTTGTCGCAGTCTTCGCCCGTTGGTTTTGGCATTTTTGGGCGGGTGTATTGGTTTGGGGCATGTATGCACCAGAAGGAATGAGCCCATATCTCTATTCCTTTGTTCTAAACGGTACAAGTACCGTCGTCAATTGTTTGTATGTAAGTCTAGTTCTAGGCTTATTGGCAAAAGTAGCACCGCAATTATTTGTTCCTAAGAAATAAGTTGAGTCCTAAGTCAGAAGTTTCATGGGATTTTGACTAAAGTCATAAATAAAAGAAACCACCAACCTGCAATCGCCAGGGTTGGTGGTTTCCATTTATTTTTTATAAAGACTTCAATATTCTAGTGAATTTGACGTTGGTGACGATTAGCTAACGTGCTGACTTTCATGACAGAAGCAACAGGAATCATGCGCAACTGTTGTTCATCCGTTTGTAAACGAACGACGATATTGTCCGAAATATTTTTTGAGACAATCCAGCCGATCACCGTTTCGAATTTATGCGCTGTAGGGACTTCTTTCAATTGTAAGACCACTAAGGATTTTTGGGCGGCAGCGACTTGGAGCTCTTGTAAAAGCGCACTGCGTTCCTTTTCTTTATTCTTTTGATCTTGAGAATCTTCTAAAAATGCCGAAAAGAAATGTTGGGAAGAGAGCGTAATCAGTTTAGAAATGCTCTTGATGGTAGCTTTATGTTGATCCATTCTTCTGCCTCCTTTACGAATAAAATAGAATAAAACTCAAATGACTAATTACCTGTATTTTACCTAATTTTGTGATAAAATTCAAGAAAATATGTTCGCCTTCAATAATTATGAGAATTTACCAACGTTTCTGTTTTTCGAAAAAGAAAGTAGTATAATGTGTGAGCATATAAGAAATACATAAGATTATCGGATGTAGTCAATAGATAGAAAAGGATGAATAGTATGTCAAAAAAAACATCAGGTTACCAAAAAAAAGTTCTCACGGTGTTGTTGGTATCGTTTGGCTTTGGCGGGTTGTTAGCGCAGTTTTCGCCGATGAAATCAGGTGGGTTTTCAAGTTGGTTTGATGATTCATATGTCAAAGCTAGTGCTGAATCAAGTAAAACAAAAGAACCAGCACCAGTTAAAATTGAGAAAAAAGTCAAACCTTTAAGCTATGGACAACAGGTCAATCAAGAAATTGAAAAGAAGCAATATAATGGACATCTGGATTTGCCGTTAGAATTGCAGACAGATGCTAAATGGAAAGACACCGCATACGGATTTGGCAATGTGGATAAGCCGAATACAATCGAAATTAATGGCTGTGCGATTGTGTCGCTTGCAATGGTTGGTTCATACATGGATCACCAAGAAGTTACCCCGCTAGATGTATTAGCTTGGGCAAAAAATGACTTCTTTATGGAAGGACAAGGGACGGCGTGGTCTATTTTTAGTGCATATGCTGAAATGAAAGGCTATAACTGTCAAGAAATTGGGGATATTGAAACAGTGGCAGCTTTCTTGAAGGAGGGTCATCCAGTCATTATTTCTGTAAAACCGGGCTATTTCACTACAACTGGTCACATTATGGTGATGAGTGGTGTGGATGAAAAAGGCGATTTCTGGATTAATGATCCAAACGATTCAGAAGAAAAGGGCCATTCAAAACGGACATTTACAGCCGAAGAAGTGATGAATGAAGCGTTAAACTTCTGGGCATTTTATTAGGAATAAGAAAAGGTGTGGAACAACAGGCAGTACCCTTTGTTCGCATCTTTTTTAGCAAATAAAAGGAGGCAGGACAATGGAGCGATGTACTTGGGCAACGAATACAACTGAAGAGATGCAAGCCTATCATGATGATGAATGGGGACGTCCAGTTCATGAAGAGCAACAGTTATTTGAGTTATTGACCTTGGAAAGTATGCAAGCAGGCTTAAGCTGGGCGATTATTTTGAATAAACGAGAAACGCTTAGAGCAGCTTATGATGCGTTTGATTATCGGAAAATTGCGCGATATGATGAGGAAAAAATTTTAGCTTTACTAGCAAATCCTGGTGTGATTCGTCATCGTTTAAAAATTCAAGCGACCATTACGAATGCGCAAGTTTTTCAAGAAATTCAGGCAGAATTTGGCTCCTTTGATCGCTACCTCTGGAACTTTATCGATCAGCAACCAATCGTTAATCACTGGCAGCACCCAGAAGAGGTTCCAGCCTCCACGGAATTATCGCAACAGATTAGTCGAGCGTTAAAAAAACGAGGATTTAAATTTTTAGGTGCCACGACAGTCTATTCCTTTTTACAGGCGGCGGGATTGGTGAATGATCATTTAGAAACGTGTCAGTATAAATAAGTATAGAAGAATTAAAAAGGAAGGAACTAGCAAAACGAATGGCTAGTTCCTTCCTTTTTTTGCAGTGATTATGGACACTCATTTAACATCGTTGAAACAGTTTTCGCCAACTTTTCTATTAAGAATAGTGCAGGTAGTTGGGACGTCACGTCTGCAATGGAACTTTTCTCGGTTGTTATATAGTAGGGGATTGTGACTGTTGAAAGTTGAGCAATCGTGCTTTTTTCACTATTTGTAATGGCAATTACATCAATCCCCATTTCGATAAAATAATCAATATTTTGCCGAACTTTTTGTGTTTCACCCGAAACTGATAAGGCGATAACGCCCACTTTTTTAGCCGTTTCTTCGGATAATTTGCTAACGGGATGGGAAAAAAGGTGGGATACAGAAGCAGATAAATTATAGATACTGGAAAAATAAATTTCACCAAATTCAGCTAGGACTTTGGACGTTCCTTCGCCAATAAAAAGAACAAATTCTTTTTTTGCCAGCAATTCCGCAGCTTGAACAATCCGTCCTTCTAATAATTCTTCTGATGAGCGTTGTAAAAAATGAATCAGCATTGTTTCATCTAAAGATTTTGGTTGGGCTGTTTTTTTTCGTTCGCTTAGATAATTCTTCAATTTAAATTTAAAATCTGTATAGCCTTCACACTCGAATTTTTGACAAAAACGCCAGATTGCCGTTTTACTGAAATGAATTTCATCTGCTAATTCTCGAATTGTCATATAAGGAACTTTTTCAATATTGTGGCTAATATACTTGTAAATCTCTAATTCTGTTGGATTTAATTGTGGATCGTAGGTTAAAAACAGCATGCTGATCCCTCCTGTCGTTTGTGAACGTAATGTCCTTTTTTAGGGACATGGTCTTATTTGTAGATTATAGCACTCAATCAGAAAACTAGCTATAAAAAAAGGCGCCACTTAGCTACAATCAATTAGAGAAACAACTAAAAATTCATGAAACAGAAGAGAGAGTGGGGAAAAATGAGCAATAAAAAATTAATTATCAACGCTGATGATTTTGGTTACACGCCAGCGGTAACGCAAGGAATCATTGAAGCACACAAACGTGGCGTGGTTACTTCAACAACTGCATTACCAACTTCTCCTTATTTTTTAGAGGCCATGGAGAGTGCTCGAATCAGTGCACCGACTTTAGCTATTGGTGTCCATTTAACATTGACATTGAACCAAGCAAAACCTATTTTACCTCGAGAAATGGTTCCTTCCTTAGTAGATGAAGCTGGTTATTTTTGGCATCAATCGATTTTTGAAGAAAAAGTCAATTTAGAAGAGGTTTATAACGAATGGGATGCTCAAATTATTTCATTTATGAAAAGTGGTAGACGCCCTGATCATATTGATTCTCATCATAACGTTCATGGAAAAAATGAAAAGTTATTGGGCGTAGCTTTGGCACTTGCTCGCAAATATCAATTACCTTTACGTAACGCCTCGAGAAGTATTGAAACAAAAGACTATTTAGAGTTATATCAGGATGTTCGCACGCCAGATGAAATGTTGTACCAATTTTATGACAAGGCGATTTCAACTGAAACCATCTTGCAATTGCTTGATATGGTTGTTTGTAATGAAGGAGAGGTCTTTGAAATCAATTGTCATCCTGCGTTTATCGATACTATTTTACAAAATCAATCAGGGTATTGTATGCCTCGAATTCGTGAAGTGGAAATATTAACGTCTCAAGAAGTCAAAGAAGCGATTGAAGAACGCGGCATCTTGTTAGCCAATTATGAATCGCTAGCAATGTAAATCAAAGAAGCGTGAATAGCGTGTGAGTAAGTTCTTAATCCGAGCGCTTACTTACACGCTAAATTATTGAAAGAAAGAGGACGTACATGAGTAAAGAACAACCAATAAATCTGAATATCAGCGATTTTTTAAAAGTTTTCGCTGTAGCATCAGTTATTTTACAAACGGTTTTATCATATGTGTTGACACATTCTCCGCAAACGGAAGCAATGAATTCAATCGGTAGTTTTTACCGAATGTCTAAATATTCGGCACCCATGTTTATTTTTGCAATTATTTACAACACGGTGTTAAAGAGTCAAGCTGAATCGTATCTTGAATTTTTAAAGGAAAAATTTTATGAATTGGTGCTTCCTTATGTGGTCTGGTCCAGTCTCTATCTATACGCTTTTCCTAGTTTACAACAACGAATGCCCTATGAAACGCCCCTAGGATTTCTAGGAAAAATTCTCAGTGGTGATGGCGCGGCACATCTATGGTATGCCGTAATGATGTTGCAATTCCAATTATTTATGCCGTATTTTATTTGGTTGGCAACAAGAATTACAAAAAACAAAAAAGTGATTTTACCAATTGTTTTTTTTACAATCGGTGCGCATATCCTTTGGTGCTTCTGGTACCAGAAAATGATTTTTCCATATGCAGAAACTTCTCTTTGGTACTTAATAGATCGTTCAGGGCTTAGTTATCTCATTTATGGTATTTTCGGGGTCATCGCAGCGAAGTATCAGGGGGAAATTTTTACTTTCTTGAAAAAGACGAGAGTGGTGCTATTTCTGTTGTTTCTTTTTATTTTTTGGCAGGCAGCCCAAGGGAATTTATTTGATGGGACACAGATGACACCGAACGATCTACCTTATTTGGATCCTCTTCAAAGTGCCTATAGTTTACTGATTATCGGATTGGTTTTTTATTTGGGAACGCAAGGAATAGCCAAAAAGATTCGTCTTTTACCAATGGTTAAATGGATAGCCACTTATGCGTATCGCAGTTATTTAGCGAATGTTTTTATTTTTCAATTGGTCTTGAAACTGGTCCATCCGTTTTTAACCAATCAACCAGTCAGCTTGGTTATTCTTGTGTTGTATATGGGTACATTTGTTGGCTCATTTGGGTTAACGGTTGTAATCGAGCATTTTTTCAAAAGCATCTTTAAGTTGGGACGCCTTGTATCTGTATAGGGACATGTTCTTAAATAGAAATCATCGTCCAAAATCATGGGAAAGCATACTCAATTATCACAAGAATTGTTACACTCTTTGAGGAATAAGTTCTGCTTATCCAATTAAATAGTAAGCTCAGTAAATAGTTAGGGGAGAAAGAATAAATGATAGGTCTTATTTTAACGGGGCATGGGGAATTTTCAACTGGAATGCATCAATCAGTTAGTATGATTGCAGGAGAGCAAGCAAACGTTCAGGCAGTCCCTTTTTTCAACGAAACAGGGCTTGATGAACTAGAGTCAAACATTCGTAAAGCCGTTGACTCTATGCTGGAGACGTGTCCAGCAGTGGTCATTTTAACTGACCTTTTAGGTGGCACACCGTTTAGAATTTCAATGACTGTCGCAAGTAATTATCCAAATGTTGAAGTGTTAGCAGGAACAAATTTACCAATGGTTCTTGAAGGGCTTGCATTACGCACAATCAGCACGAACGTAGAAGATTTTGTTTCAATGGTTACAGATTCAGCCAGAGACGGGATTGTTCATAAAAAACTAGAACAACCACAAGCAACTACTCAAGAAGAAGCAGACGGAATCTAACCAATTAGAAAAGAGGAGGAAGCACTATGCCGAATATTTTATTAACAAGAATTGATAATCGCTTGATTCATGGTCAAGTCGCAACACAATGGAACGGTTCTTTAGGCGCCAACTTAATTTTAGTCGCAAATGATGCAATTTCTGAGGATACGATGCGCCAACAATTGTTAAACATGGCAGCCCCTGCAGAAGTACAAACCCGTTTTTTCTCCATTAAGAAAACGATTGAGGTCATTCATAAAGCCTCAGAAAGACAAAAGATTTTTCTGTTAGTTGATAATCCTGTTGATGCATTGCGCTTGGTAGAAGGTGGTGTGCCAATCGGAAAATTAAACATTGGTAATATGCATATGGAAGAAGGCAAAAAACAAGTAGCTACCGCTGTTGCGGTTAATAAAACAGATGTAGACGCCTTTAAAAAGCTACAAGAATTAGGTGTTAAACTTTCGATTCAACGTGTACCGTCAACGCCAGAAGAAAGTTTAGATGCATTATTTTCATAAAAAAGTAATGTTGGACAATAATTTTGAAGAGAAGAAGTGGGAAGAATGATTATTCAAAGTAAAAACGTATGGATTAACGAACAATTTCAACCAGCTCAAGTTGAAGTGTCAGAACAACGAATTGTTGCAATTCTACCGTACAATGAAAAAGCTGTCGATAAAGAATACGGAGCAAATCGCATTCTTCCAGGATTTATTGATATTCATGATCATGGTTGGCATGGTGGGGATGCCAATCATGCCAATCATGAATTTATCAAAGAGTGGCAAGCTTACCTTCCAGAAGAAGGGATTACAGCTTTTTTACCAACAACGTCAACAACATTTCCAAAAGACTTGGAACATTCATTTGAAGTGATTGGTTCATTTATTGAGGAAGACCAAGGAACCAACGGAGCACAAATCTTAGGGATTCATGCGGAAGGACCAATGATTTCTGAAGAATTTCGTGGCTCTCATAATCCAGAGTTATTAGTAAAACCATCCGTTGAGACATTTGAAAAATGGCAAGAGTTAGCAAAAGGGCACATAAAATTAATGACGTTGGCACCAGAAAATGATGTAGAGAATGCCTTGACTACATATTGTCATGAACATGATGTAGTAATTTCAATTGGCCATACGGCTGCAACCTATGAACAAGCAATGGCAGCTGTCGAAGCAGGTGCAAAAAGTTTTACCCATACGTTTAATGGAATGGAAGATATCAGTCACCGGAAACCAACCGCAGTAGTTGCTGCTTTGGATAGTGAAGAAACGTTTGCTGAAATTATTGCTGATGGGGTACATGTTGATTATTCATTAGTACGTGTGTTAGCCAAACTAAAAGGCAAGGACTATTTAATTGCTGTGACAGATTCTATCTGGGCCAAAGGGTGTCAACCAGGCGTTTATCCAAAACCAGAAAAAGGGATCGAAATGGTTATTGATGAACAAAATGTGGTCCGTTTAGCCAATGGCAAGTTAGCTGGAAGTACGAACCATTTAAATAATATGGTTCGCAACCTTGTTGAAAAAGCATTACTTCCAGAAGTGATTGCTATTAATTCAGTCACGAAAAATCCAGCTCGTTTGTTGAATGTGAACGAATCTATGGGAGAAATCAAACTAGGGCTTTTAGGTAATTTTACAATTATTGATGAGAAATACGAAGTGCTAGAAACCTTAGTAAATGGTGAAACAGTTTATAAAAAGTAGACGAAGTCTAATAGGAGGAAAAAAATGTTAGTACAGGCAATTTTGGTAGGAATTTGGGCTGGGATAGCAGGGGTTGATAAGCTTGTCTTACAGACACATATTCATCGTCCGATTGTTACAGGGCTGATTGTTGGTTTAATATTGGGAGATGTCAACACAGGGTTAATCACTGGAGCAACGCTAGAGTTAGTTTGGATTGGTGCAGTAGCAATCGGCGGTGCGCAACCACCCAACGTAGTAATTGGGGGAGTTATTGGAACAGCGTTAGCAATTATCACAAAATCTGACCCACAAGTGACCGTAGGTTTGGCTGTTCCTTTCGCAGTTGCAGCGCAAGCGTTAATTACCTTGTTATATACAGCGATGTCACCAATTATGCATAAATTTGATGCTTATGCAAAAAAAGCAGATACAAGAGGGATCGAAAGATTGTCTAGTTTTGTCCCAATCGTTTTATTCATTTGTTATTTTTTTGTAGTGTTTTTATGTATTTTCTTTGGTGCTGATAAAGCATCTAGTTTCATTTCTATTCTACCCGAATGGAGTATTCATGGCTTGAGCGTTGCAGGTGGTATGATGCCAGCAGTAGGTTTCGCCATGTTATTAAAAACGATGTGGGAAACATCCTACGTGCCGTTCTTTATTTTTGGGTTTGTTATGGCTGCCTATTTAGGATTAGATACATTAGCGGTTGCAGGTTTAGCTGTCGCAATTGCTTTATATGAATTTTACGCACAAAGAAATAATACAGTCACTGCATCAAATAATAATGGAGGGTTTGAAGAAGATGGCATCTGAAGAAACATATAATGATACGATATCCGAAAAAGTAATAACAAAAAAAGAGTTAAAAAAATAATGTTCCGTTCGTATCTGCTACAATCTTCATTTAATTATGAAAGAATGCAAGCAGGCGGCTGGACCTACTCATTAATTCCAGGATTGAAAAAGATTCATCGTGATAAAGAAGACTTAGCTCTTTCTTTGGAAAATCATTTACAATTTATGAACACGAATCCACAATTAGTGACGTTCATGCATGGTGTGATTATTGCAATGGAAGAGTCAAAAGAATCACCAAAATCCATTCAAGCGATTAAAACAGCGTTGATGGGCCCGTTAGGCGGAATTGGGGATGCGCTATTTTATTTAACCGTTTTACCGATTGCAGCAGCGATTGGTTCACAATTATCATTAGAAGGCAATATCTTAGGACCAATTGTTTTCTTGTTGTTATTTAATATTCCGTATATGGCTGCCAAAATTGGGTTAATTAATCTAGGTTATAAAATGGGCGTCAAAGCAATTTCAGTTTTAAGCGAAAGTACTAAAAAATTATCTCGTTCAGCAACAATTGTAGGAATTTCCGTGGTGGGCGCGTTGATTCCGAAGAGTGTACAATTAACGACAACTTTTGTTTTTCGCTTGAAAGATACTAAGTTAGACCTTCAAACACAATTGTTTGATACAATCATGCCCAATTTATTACCGTTAGTGTTTACGCTGTTTTGTTTTATTATGTTGAAAAAAGGACGCACGCCGATTGCTTTAATTATTTTTACTGTGATTTTTGGGTTGTTAGGTTCTTTAATCGGGATTATATAAAAAAGATTTGGAACAATAGCCAAAATCGCTATTGTTCCAAATCTTTTTCTAAATTTAATCGAGTGATTATTCTTTATACGCCCACTTGAAGTCGTATTTAGCACCTGTTGGATGATAAATAATTTCTTTCACGTTTGGTGCACGTAAGTGTGATTCTGCTTTTTGGTAAATTGGCACAACACCCATATCAGCAATTACTGTTTTTTCAGCGTTGATTAAATCTTCCCAGCGTTTTTCAGGATCGTTAACATCTGTAGTTTTGGACGCAGCAATGAATTTATCGTATTCAGGATTGCTGTAACGTCCACGGTTATTAGAAGTTGAGCTTTCTAATAAATCTAAGAAGTTAATTGGGTCTGAATAGTCGGCACTCCAACCACGAACAGCGATTTGGAAATCCCCTTTTAAGGTACGATCTAAGCGAACAGCCATAGGGACAGGCGTCACAGTTACTTTTAAGCCTTCCAAAGTATCAGATAGTGATCCTTGAAGATATTCGCCCATTTTTTTAGCGCCTTCAGAGTCGTCTACCATTAAATCAACCGTTAAGTTGGAAACACCAAGTTCTTGTTTCGCTTTGTTCCAGTATTCCACAGCTTTTTTCTTGTCGTATTTGACTAATTTGTCGCTACCAGCTTCTTTAACAAAGTCTTCACCCGTTTTTGGTGATTTCGCGACATCCACAGGGACGAAGCCTTGTGAAGGAAGAGAGCCATTGGCTAAAATGTTTTTAGCTAATGAATCGCGATCGATGGCATAAGACATAGCACGACGTAAATTTGCGTTGGTCAATGGTGATTTTTCATCTGCTTGATTCATTTCTAAATAGAAAGAAGAAGCGGCTTTCAATTGGACCAAGTCAGGCGAGTTTTGCATTTGTTGGGCCAGTTCGCCAGATAAATACGTATCATCCACTTCACCAGTTTCATAAAGATTTAAGGCAGTTGGGGCTTCTTTCACCACGTTGATAGCGACTTTATCTAACTTGACAGTCTCTTTGTCCCAATATTCTTCATTTTTAGTTAGAGACCATTTAGTATCTGTTCCGGGACCATCAAACTCAGTTAGCGTAAACGGACCATTGTAGACTGCTTTATCGCTACTCTTTGTATAATCTTTACCAAAACGTTCAACGATATCTTGACGTTGCGGCAAGAAAGAAGGGAAAGCCAATAAATCGTCAAAATATGGTGTTGCTGTTTCTAAAGTGATTTCCAATTCATGATCATTGATTGCTTTAATGCCCAATTCTTCTTTAGGTAGTTCCCCTTTAGAAATTTTTTCAGCATTTTTTACTGGTTCAAACATGTAGGCATATTCTGAAGCAGTGGCAGGATCCACTGTTCGTTGCCAACCGTAAACGTAATCTGCAGCAGTAACTGGTTTGCCATCAGACCATTTTGATTCTTCACGTAATTTAACTTTGTAAACTAAACCGTCTTCTGAAACAGTCGCTTTTTCGGCTGCACCAGCAGGCGCGGGTTTGTTGTCTTTATCTAAACGATAGATTCCTTCGTAGACATTATTTAAAGTGGTAAAACTCACTTCATCTGTCGCAAGGGACGGATCGGCACTAGGCATTTCTTGGGATTCAACCATTGTGTATACTTGGTTGTCGCTGCCGCCGTTGCTTGCTCCTTTATCGTCACTGCCACCGCCGCAGGCCGCTAAAGCTAAGCTTGATAATACAAGTAATGAAGTAAATAAAACAGATTTCTTCATTTGACACGCTCCTTTTCATTTTTAGCAATACTCTCAGTATAATGTAAAAATGAAAAGGAGAAATTAAAAAATCGTTAGAAATGATTATTCTTTTATCAATTTTTAAAAAATGTCTAATCTTTTTTATGAAAAAAGTGGACAAACGTTGATAAGTAAAGATTTAAGCTGATTTCCATGCAGAAAGCATTCGATTTTTGAGTATTTATTCATCATTGATTTGATTTTTTTGACATAAAATAAACATCCTTTTACAAAAAACAAATGAGAAGAAAAAAAGATTGTTACAAAAGCAAATAAGTGCTTTTGTAACAATCTTTTTAATCTTTTAATCGTTGGATGTCAATGACAGTTCCTGTGTAGGCATCTGCAGTGAATTCGTATTGAACAATGCCGTCGTCTTCAATGCGGCAAATTCCTCCAGTATACGTTTTGGAGTGGATGGCGAATTTCCGCAAGGGCTTTTTCTCAAACTCAATCCACGAACCTTCAATCGGTCCTTCTTTTAAAAAAGCAGCTTTTACATTTTCTAAGACGAGATCAGCGGAGATTGTTTTTTTCTTATGGTAGAACAAGGTTGAGGCAATGCCGCCTACTAAACCAAGACCAACGCCTAGCGCTAAGCCGCCTTTAAAGTATGTCAACTCATTTTCTTCGTTCATTTGTATGACCTCCCTTGGTCGGTTTCTGCTTACTATTACTTTTGTCAGTATCACTCTTATTTTACCATAGAGAAGGGGCCGCTGAGAAATAAAAAAAGTTTTTCAATCATTCTTTTAGGGCATTCTCATTGTCACGTTTAAAAAGAGAAAGCGATGTGCATTTTCTAGTATTTGCGTTATAATAAGAGTGAAATCATATGAAAGGAGTACCTATTTTTATCGACAGGATAAAGTGACTTTTTAGAGAAAAAGTGACGCTTGGTTGGCGTAATTTCCAACAAATCAAAAGCAATAGGACATACATCTATGGAAGAAAAAACATTTCAACGAATCAAGGAATTAACTGAATTACAAGGAACCAGCGGATTTGAAGACGACATTCGCGCGTACATGAAAGAACATATCACCCCGTTAGTGGACGATGTTCAATATGATGGTTTAGGCGGTATTTTTGGGATTAAACGTTCAAAAGTGGAAGCAGCGCCACGCGTAATGGTAGCAGCTCACATGGACGAAGTTGGCTTCATGTTAACTCAAATTAACGATAATGGTTTATTCCAAGTGGTTCCTTTAGGTGGCTGGAATCCCTATGTTGTTTCAGCACAACGTTTTACGTTAAAAACAAGTAAAGGGAACTATCCATGTATTTCTTCATCTATTCCGCCACACTTGTTGCGTGGTACGAGTGGTCAAAAACAATTAGAAGTCTCTGATGTGTTATTTGATGCAGGATTCTCTTCAAAAGAAGAAGCTGAAAGCTTTGGCGTTCGTCCAGGGGATTCCATTGTTCCACAAACAGAAACGATTAAAACAGCCAATGGCAAAAATATTATCAGTAAATCATGGGATAACCGCTATGGTTGTACGTTGGTATTAGATGCATTGGAAACATTACAAAATGAAGAATTAGGCCACACATTAATTGCTGGAGCAAACGTACAAGAAGAAGTTGGTTTACGTGGTTCTAAACCATCTGTTCATAAATTTAATCCAGATATCTTCTTTGCGGTGGATTGTTCAGCGGCAGATGATATTCACACGAAAAAAGGAACGTATGGTCATTTAGGTGAAGGGACGTTATTACGGATTTTCGACCCAGGTTTAATCACATTGCCTCGCTTACGTGAATATTTATTGGATACAGCAGCGACACACAATATTCCGTATCAATATTTTGTTTCTAAAGGCGGAACGGATGCTGGGGCAGCGCACACAACTAATAACGGTGTACCAAGTACAGTCATCGGCGTTTGTGGTCGTTACATCCATACGCATCAAACAATGTTTAGTATTGCGGATTATGAAGCAGCGCGGGAAATGTTGTTACAAGCATTACGTGGCTTGGATAAATCAACAGTTAATACAATTGTTTACGGAAAGTAGAGGATGTTTAAATGATTTATCCCAATTCATTAGAAGAACTAGCAACTTATGTTGAAAAAGGTAAAAATGTTTTCTTCTTTACTGCTGATTGGTGCGGAGACTGTCGTTTCATTAAACCAGTCATGCCTGAAATTGAAGAAGCATTTCCAGCTTTTCAATTTATCGAAGTCGACCGCGATCAGTTTATTGACGTGGCTGCCGAGTGGAATATTTTTGGTATTCCGAGTTTTGTCGTAATTGAAAACGGTCAAGAGTTAGGACGCTTAGTAAACAAAGACCGAAAAACAAAAGAAGAAATCAGTGCATTTTTAACTAGCTTAGGCTAATTTTCATGAACCAGAGGAACCATTAAATTAAGAGAGAATCAGCTGGACAAAAGGGCGTTCTGCGCAAGGGTCCTAAATTCATTTTTGACTCTAGTTTCTTAGTCAAAGAAGCCTTTTAGATCAGCCTCCATCGGGAAGGTGACGAAAATGGAAGAACAAATGTATAAAAATATTCTTGTCGGCGTAGACGGTAGTGATCAAGCCAATTTAGCTTATGAACGTGCAATTGAGGTTGCTCGTCGAAACGGAAGCCGAGTCATTGTTGCAAATATTTTAGAAAATCAAGTGTATACAATGATGGGGTATTCGACGTTAAATGATCAATTAATTGATCAAGAAACAGCCGCTGCGGAAGAATTAATGGCCGATTGTAAAAAGTATGCTGAAAGCGTTGATTTTCATAATGTTGAAACAGTTACCATGTTTGGTTCACCCAAAGAAGTCATGAGTCATGAATTACCTGAAAAATACAATGTTGATTTAATTATGGTGGGACAATCAGGATTAAACGCAGTCGAACGTGTGGTCATGGGAAGCGTCAGTAGCTACATTATTCGTCAAGCCCCTTGCGATGTCTTAATTGTTCACTCTGAAGAAAAATAAGCAAAAAGAGTTATTGATTGAATAGAGAGTTGACCTAACGTTTCTTTTGTTTTTTCAAAGGATCAGCGGCTTGTCACTCAAAATTGAGGACTTGGAGAATAAGTCGTAGTGACATATTTTCCAAGTCTTTTAGTTTTTCGACAAAAAAGTATGCACAATGGGTTAATTTTTGATAAGATAAGACAGGAAAACGACAGAGGAGGAACAGAAATGATTTTTGCATATAATAAAGAACACGTTGGCGATGTCTTACTTGTCATCGTTGCGGACGATCAAGGTGCGGAAAACCAAGTAAAACGTGTCGGCGATGTGGCACGTGTAAGTTTAGTTGAGGCGCCAGAAACAGTGGTAGCTTGGAATATTTTCAATGCTTCAGCGCTTCTAGGTGACATTAATGGCACCGGCCAAGTGACTTTAACAGACGAACAAATCGAAAAAGTCAATACAGCGATTAAAGATGCGGGATTTTCAGAAACCCTTGAAAAAGACGACACCCCTAAAATTGTGGTTGGCTTTGTCAAATCATGTAAAAAACACCCAGATTCAGATCATTTATCTATCACACAAACAGAAGTAGACAACGGCGAAATCTTACAAATTGTTTGTGGCGCACCGAACATCAAAGCAGGACAAAAAGTAGTTGTGGCCAAACCAGGCGCAATGATGCCTGATGGTTTAATGATTTGGCCAGGGGTTTTACGTGGTGAAGAAAGTTTTGGAATGATTTGTTCAGCAAAAGAATTACGTTTACCAAATGCACCTGCTAAAAAAGGAATCTTAGAATTGCCTTTTGATGCAGAAGTTGGTTCTGCATTTGCGGTAGGAGAATAAAAGAAAAAAACGACCTGTTGTTCAGACAACAGGTCGTTTCTTTCTTTTATTGATTGCTGCGATTATTTTGTTGTGTTAAAGCTGATTTATCAATGGTTAAATCGATGGTTGCTTTCATTTCTTTAGAACCACGATAATAAGTCACTTCCATTTTGTCGCCAACTTTTTTCTTGTAAAGCGCGCTTTGTAAATCTGTAGTAGAGCTTACGTCTTGGCCGTCAACTTTCGTGATAACATCGTATTTTTCCAATCCAGCCTTTTCAGCAGGGGTCGCTGCTTCAACACCACGAACCACTACGCCAGTTTTTACAGAAGCTGGAATTTTTAAAATTTGTTCTTGTTGTTGTGAAGAGATACCTGTTAAATCAGACATCGTAATCCCTAGAGCTGGCCGCGTCACTTTACCATCTTTTTCTAATTGGTTGATAATGTTGACTACGTCATTACTTGGAATGGCAAAGCCCATCCCTTCAACGCTCACTTGACTAGTTGATTGCACAATTTTTACTGAGTTAATGCCAATGACTTGTCCTTCAATATTGATTAGTGGACCACCGGAGTTTCCTGGATTGATGGCAGCATCGGTTTGAATGGCATTAATATTGATAGTTTCACCGGATTCATTTTTATTGGTAATATTTCTATTCACAGAAGAGATGATTCCTTGTGTGACAGAGTTAGCATAATCAGAACCTAGCGGGGAACCAATTGCAATAGCAGGCTCACCGACTGTGATTTTACTAGAATTCCCAAACTCAGCGACTTGATCAACTTTGTCGGAAGAAATTTTAATCACGGCTAAATCCGTGTAAGCATCGGTTCCGACTAATTCGCCTTTCACTTTGGTACCATCAGATAAAACAACTTCCAATCCTTGCGCTTTATCTACGACGTGGTTATTTGTCACGACATAAGCCGTTTTACCATCTTTCTTATAAATAACCCCACTACCTTCACTGGCTGCTTCTAAATCGTTACCATTGTTGCCGGAAGAGTCTTGAGTACCTTCATTCCCACCGAACAATCCCCCAAAAGGATCATCTGCCGAAGAATTGTTGCTAGCACTTTGCATATTAATGACAGAAACCACAGAATTTTGAACTTTTTTCACGGCTTTTGTGACATCGCTAGACACATTGTAACTCACATTGCTGACTTTTGTGTCGCCGTGATTAGTGGATGTCGTCGTCGCTGCATTATTTCCGCCGTTGGGTGTGGGAATAATCCCAGAATAAGCGCCTCCTAGAATAAGGGCGCCACCAAGTAAGCCGCCAGCTAAACCAATCCCAAATTTTTGCAATAAACTTTTTTTATCTGAATTAGGTGTAACATCTTTTCGTTGCATAAAATAACCTCCCAATAAGTGCATCTGAATTTTCTATATTAAGTATATCTGTTTCCTACTCCTTTAGTCTATCGAATAGCTTTGAATTTTTTATGAACAACTTAGGGAAAAATTACAGAAAAAATACGAATGAAAAAGTTATACACAGAAAAATGTGAACAAATCGGGAATAACTCTGTGTACAGTTTTCAGAAAAGTTATCCACAGAATGTGGATAATGTGGACAAATCAGTAGCGAATATGTGTTTGTATTGAAAAAGCTGTTAAATAAAGTAATTTTTTAGTTTGTTCTGTGGATAACTCTGTGTATATGTGTATAAGTATGTGGAAACGTTGTGGAAAGTAGCCAAACTTCGTGCTAAAATAAGAAAGAAGAGAAAACGAGAAAGTAGTGGAATAGGTGAAAATTAAACTAGTAACAGTCGGAAAACTGAAAGAAAAATACCTGATTCAAGGCATTAATGAATATCTGAAACGTTTAAATAGCTATGCCAAGATGGAAATCATTGAAGTACCAGATGAAAAAGCCCCAGAAAAACTCAGTGACGCTGAAATGCTTCAGGTCAAAGAAAAAGAAGGCCAACGTATTTTGGGGAAAATTAATGACAACGAATACGTCTTTGTTTTAGCCATTAATGGCAAACAATTATCTAGTGAAGAATTTTCAAAAGAAATTGAACAATTAGGGATTAGTGGTAAAAGTAATCTAACCTTTGTCATTGGTGGCTCCTTAGGTCTCAGTGATTCAGTCCTTCAGCGAAGTAACCAACAAATTTCTTTTGGCCGCTTAACTTATCCACATCAGTTAATGCGTTTGGTATTAGTGGAACAAATTTATCGCGGTTTTCGGATTATGAAAGGGGAACCGTATCATAAGTAGGGGGATGTTTATTTGTAAAGTTCAATTTTAGATGTTGAAAAAATAAAAATCAAAAAATTATGGAGGATTCATATGCCAAATTACAATTTTGAAGATATTTACGTTTTGCAAAATATTCTTAATAAACCTGTACTAAAAGCGAATTCGAAAAAGCTAGTTACTGGAGGGGCTTTTTGTCTTTATCTAAGAAATAAGGAAATTAATATTGCTAAAAGCATTTCGAAGCTTTTAGATGCTGAATTTATACGGGAAAGTACACCAAAAGAATTTTTAAAGTATTTCACTGTCTCAGAATTAAATCAACTTTTAAATAAAAAACCTGGACTAACAAAGAGTTTACTGATATCAGAAGCAAAAGCAATACTTACTGATGAAGAAATCAAGAAACATAATAAATATATGACTTTTTATATAGTAAGTGATTTAGGAAATGATATTCTAACAAAGTACAAGAATCTAATTTTATTTTTTGAAAAAAGTAACGACATTTTTCTTTATGGAGAAAGTAATGGAAGATTTGATGCTTCCTTTTTTTCAAAAATTATACGCTTAATCCTTTAGATGAAATATTTAATTATTATAAGGATAAAAGACCTGATATAGCAGGACGTATATGTTATATCAAAGAGGATTATAATATAGGCATTTTATATGCTGTACAGTCAATATCTAAAATAGTGGCAACTGGAATAGATGATATGAGAGAGCGTTCGTACTTTTTTGATAGTTTCAACTTGAGAAGAAGATTTGTTGATGAGTGGATACTCGAAACATATTCTCGAGTAGATTTGAGTGAAGATAATATAATAGATTTAATTAAGCATGAATACAATCAACAGTTTCAATATGGTAATTTAATTAGCTATAACCTTTTTGAGGAATTACAATTCGCTACTATGATGAATGAATCTGAGAAACTAGAAAAAATATCATAAGAAATTAGTGAGTTAGTTTCTAATGAATACTTCAGGAAATCTACAGAGTCAGAATTAATGGAAAATGATAGAGATAGTTCTAGCATAATTGAAGAATACTATAAAAAAACTGCAAAAGATCTTGCCTTACTAGATATATTAATTGGTCACCTCGATTTAGAACTTCTATATGGTCTGAGAAATCGAGTGGACATAATGATTAACGAAAAAGAAGAAATAGAAAATTAATTTATACCCTTATTTTTATAAAGAAACAGAGCGGAATTTCCGCTCTGTTTAATATGATTTTGAGTCCTATCCATACAAGAAGTCTGCTTTTTCATTAATTACTCCGCTTCCGCATTTTGCAAGTCAGCGACATCAGTCAGATAAGTGGCTTCATCCAACAAATCTTCCGAATGTGCGACATAAATCGCAGTGGCGCTATCACCAACCACGTTTAGGCTAGTAACGAGCATTTCGATTGGACGATTAATGGCTAAAATCAATGAATACGTCGCAATCGCAATCTCATTGTTATAGTTTAAACCAGTTAAAATAGTGAAAAGGATAATTCCGCCAGCGCCAGGTGCCGCCGGTGTACCAATAGATGACATTAAAGCTAAAATGGCAATCAAGGCAATATTAGCTGGTGTCACTTCATAACCAGCTACGCCCGCCACAAAAATAGCCGCAATTACTTGCATAATCGCTGTGCCGTTCATATTAATAGTCATTCCTAACGGCAAGACAAAGGCGGCAACATCGCTGTCGACACCTAACTCTTCAACCGTTGTTTTTGTATTTAACGGTAAAGTGGCTGCCGAAGAAGAAGTAGAAAATCCAAAGACCACAACTTTCATAATCTTTTTAATAAAAGGAATAGGATTTAATTTTGTCGCAAATAAGATAAATAATGGGTAACCGATCATCAAAAAGGCTAAGAGCGTCGCTGTCGTTGTTACGACGTAGACTAACGCTGGTTTTAAATAATCAATCCCGTAAGAAGCAAACGTCCGAACTAACAACATAAAGACGGCGATAGGAGCAAATTTAGTAATTACAAAGGTTAAAAATAACGTGACCATCGCATTGACTTCTTCAATTAATTTTTTGAAAACACGAATTTTATCCCCTAATGCATTAATACATAAACCAGTAATCACTGCCAACACAACAACAGCTAAAATCGCACCATTGTCGCTAAATGCAGAACCGATATTTTTCGTGACAGCATTGACTATCACCATTAATGGGTTGCCGCTCGTACTTACTTCGACAGGAGCTAGCGTTTCAGATAACGACACATTAAAAGCACCAGTTAAATATACGCTATAGCCCACAATTCCAGCCGTTAATAGAGCAATCAGTGACATCGATAAAAAGCCAAAAATTGTTTTATAAGAAATTCGTCCTAATTTTTGCGTATCGGTAATATGACAAATGGCTAAAGTAATTGAAGTAAAGACCATCGGCACAATCACTAATTGTAGGCCGTTGATAAATAGTTGACCAATAATATAGAAAAGCCCAATCGCAGATTGTCCTTTTTCAGGATCTGAAATATCTTGGAAAAGAATCTGATTGATTGTCTGCCACACAGCGCCTTGATTGCTGCGAATAAGGTGCTCTCTTAAAAATAAAAAGCCGAGCCCAACGATTAACCCTCCCACCAATGAAATCACCATTTTTTTGGTAAATGAGATACCTTTCACTTCACGTTTTTTCTTTTCCACTTTGTTGCCTCCCAAATAAATTGATTAAGCACCGCGCAAAAAAAGCCTTGCACACAAAAAAAGGGCAAGACATCTCGTATCATTCACTATACAAAAATACAGAATTTTACAGAACTTTGCCTTGTTAGCCTCTCGGACTATCTTAAAGGTACTTTTCCACATAATAAGGGAAAGTAGAAATAATGTCAATTGTTAATGTTAGTCATTGTGAAAAACTCATAAAAATAAGTGTTTAAAGGTTTGGAGGGTAAGTTTTAAGTATGATAAAATTAAATAGTGTGAAGGAGTGAATAGGGTGAAAAGTAATAAATATAGTGATAAGAAAATAAAAGCTGAATTAGTTAATGAGGTTGAGAAATGTTACTATTTAATAATTGATAAGCTAAATAAAGAAGAAATTCTATTTGAAGATCATGTTTTAATGAATTTAACAAAAAATTATATAGAAAAAATACAAACAATAATTGACCTTTCTTATTTAGGAAGAGGAGAATCCATATCTATTTTAACAAGAGCATCTATTGAGACTTACGTAAGCATTATTCATATACTGAATGGAGATACAGAAAAATTAGCGACATCATACTACTTAAATCAAAAAATTCAAGTAATTAGAACTATCATTAGATCATCGGACAGTGAAATTATATTAAAACCAGAAGAATTGAATCAACTTCAAAAAATATCTTCATCTATAAATTCATATAAAGATTATTTAAAATATTATGAAGATAAATGGTTTTCACTTTTTGAAGCTAATCCTAATAAAATCGCGGAATATAAAAGAAAATGGTATTCATTAGATTGGAAAATTAAATCTTTTACACAATTGATGCAGCATATAGGAATAAAAAAAAATATAGTAAATTTTTATTATGGTTTAACATCTATAGATGTACATGGCATGAGTGGTATTGGAATAATTGAGGAAAATATCATGACGTGGAAAGTCATACCAAAATACATGTGTTATATATTTATAGAACAAAACATAAGTAATTTAGTATATAGTTTGCTTGAAAGATATGACTTAATGGAAGATAAAGAAATATCGGATATTTGTACAAAAATAGTTAATTCAATGACATTCATTAATGATTAAAAGCATAAATCGCAATAAATAATCTACAAAGGAGGTATTTTTATGAAAGTCACTCAACTTTCTAGTGAAACCCTTGACCGAGCGCATGAACGTTTTGAAGAAACACTTGCGCAAATGACCGTTGCCGAAGCAAACACGATGCCCGCACCATTAATCAAGTCTGTTACTTGGCTGATGTGGCACACAGCCAGAGAATTAGACCTACAAATTTCCGCACTTAATCATAGTGAACCGTTATGGCTTAGCCAACACTGGACAGAAAAATTTGCCTTGGATTTGCCAGATGAAACAGAAGACTGGCATCACACACCAGAAGAAGCGGCGAAAGTCGTGGTGGCAGAAAAGCAATTGCTTAGTGACTATTTGGCTGCCAGTGTGGCACTTACCAAAAGCTATTTAGACCAAATCAAAGAAGAACAATTGTCAGACGTGATTGATAAAAATTGGACCCCGCCGGTGACTAGACAAGTGCGTTTAGTTTCAGCGATTGATGATGCAGTGATGCATTCTGGGCAAGCCGTTTATACACGAAGATTAGTCATTGGAAAATGATAAATAAGCAAAAACAAAAATGCTTCTGCTTAAGCAGGAGCATTTTTTATTGAGAGAAAAATACATAAAAATAATGAACGAAGAACTGTCCACTTTTTCCCTAGTTGAAACGTTGTATAAGTGAAAGGAGAAATCAGATGAAAAAGGAGGCAAATTTTGACGAAGTACTATTTTCTTTGGGGCAAGAAGTCATCCAAGTCTTGATTCGCCGAGGAGTGAGTCTTGAAGATGCACAAGATGCAGTGTCGCAAACGTATACAACGATTTTTTCAATATTACCTGAAATTACATCAGAAAATCTACGCCCGTGGTTTTTCCGAGTAACATTTAATTACTACATTACGATGTATCGAAAAAAGAAACGAGAGCGCACTTTTGTGGCAAACAGTCATCCTGTGCAATCAATAGAAAAAATGGAAGGGCAAGAGTTATTATTATTGATCGATTCCTTAAAAGATGAGGAACAAGAACTAGTGCTTTTGAAATATTATTATCAATTATCGTATGCCGAGATTGCGTTGATTTTAGAATTATCTGTTGAAAATGTTCGCAAAAAATTGTATCGCACACGTCAAAAATTAAAAAAAGAACTGGAGGAATAGAAGTGGATTTAAAAAAAAGTATTCGTAAAGCGAAAAGAAAACAATTTATCGTGATTGGTGTAATAACCGTTGTTAGTTTTGCCGTATTGTTTGTCGGTTTTTTTGTGGGAATGGATAAACTTTCGACGAAAAACTATCATACCCTACTAGAAGTAATTAATGATCAAGAAATGATTGCTTCACCAAACACTCAATTAGATTCCCAAGTAATTGCTAATAGTTCGCCTTTTGGGGGCGAAGTTGTGACCAATCGTTCAAAAAATATTGATGGTTACACGGTGGAGTGGAGTAATTTACGTAGCAGATATAGCTTTTTCAGAAATTCGATTGACTGGAATGAAGTCTATCCTGGTAGCTATTATTCTTCTAAGAATTTTTATGAATACAACCGACAAACCAAGCAGAAAGTAGCATCTTTTTATAACCCAGCGATTACCAATTACTATGGTGGTATCAAAAACGAATTAAGTGAATTAGATAAAATGGAAAACCAAGTAGCGGAAGTGGCGATTTCTTTTGATAAACCTTATCCATATGAAGAAGTCCGCAAAATGTTACCGAGCAATGTCAACTTAGTTTGGCTCTATGTTTACTCCGAAACGGTTAATGAAAAAGAGGGTCCTTCTGGTACGCTGCCTTATGGTTTTCAATTAAGCATGGACGATCAAAATGAAATATTTGATCCTGAAAACGACAAGCAACACTTTTTTGAAACCTTAGAAAAATCCCCCATGTTTGCTGACAACCAAGAAGGCCAAAAATTTATCCAACAAAATAAAAATAAAAAAGTCGAAAAATTACCTATTTGGGGAGTCATGCTCACCGGACAAACTAAAAATTTCAAAGCCTTACAAAATGAACCTTTTGTTCGTGGGGCTTCAATTGGCGTGACCGCACCTATCGTTCCTTATATTCAGCCAGAGAAATAAACGTTTTTCAGAACTCTAAGCCTTCCGACTGATTTTGCTTCAACGATATTGTCAGTAAAAATAGAAAACGTTATAATAGAATGGATCACAGGAAGTGCTTCTACAATGCGTGGGAGCACTTTTTTTACTTATCTATGAGGAGGGCAAGTGAATGTTTTTTAATTTTATTGGGTTAACGTTATTTTTTGGTATCGGGATCTTAGTTGCGAATGGCGCCAAAATTGTAGCGAATAAAGGGAAAAAGAGTAAGGGGACTATTCTATTAATGGCGATTGAATTGCTCTTGTTAGGTATCTTTTTATTTGTGACTTTGCCAAGTAAAAATCTTTCAACCGTGTTATGGATTAATCTGATTGGCGCAGTGATTGCTAGTGGGGTGTTATTAAGTACACACTTGGCTAGTAAAGTCGAAGTTCCTGGTATCCAAAAGGGCCGCAAAGAAGTAGGGAAGAATACCAACAAAACGGCTAACAAAGACTGGTCTGGCAAAATTTTGGGTGTTGCCGTTTTGGCAATGATTTTGTTGACTATTGTTAGTAGTATTACCAGAATCTCTTCTATTGATGAAATTTATCAAACGATTCCTTTAAAAACGGAAGAAAAAGCTGAAGTTTTAACTTCGGCGAAAGAAACACCCATTGCGATTGCACCACAAACGGCGAAACGAAAAATGTTACAGAAATTTTCTGTCATTCCCAATTCCAATATGTTTACTTTGGATGGTATAACGGCACAAGTTGTCAATGGCGAGTATGTTTATGTAGCAACAGTCGAATTTAATGGCTTCTTTAAATGGCTAAAACTGGGGGAAGTACCTGGCTATTTCATCATTAGTGCGACAGATATCAACGCGCAGCCAGAATTTGTAGAAAAACCAATTGTTTATACTCCTTCAGCTTACTTTGGCAAAGATGCCGCACGAAAAATTTACTCCGCTTATCCAGGTTATGCAGCAACTGGCACAATCAATTTAGAGCTGGACGACCAAGGGAATCCTTACTATATTCAAACGCTTTACAAAGAGTATGGGGTTTCTGGTCGCATGCACTATAATGAATTTAAAACGGCAGTATTAAATGCTACAACAGGAGAAGTTAACGTTTATGACAGTCAAAACGCCCCAAGTTTCGTTGATGCGCCGATTACTAGCTCAGCGGCGAATAGCTTAAATGAATTCTTTGGTCGTTACAGTCAAGGCTGGTGGAACCAGACAATGTTTGGTGCCAAAAAAGATGTTAAAATTCCAACTGAAAATGGTATTTATGCATCAGGACAAATTACGCCGATGATGAACAAGGAAGGGAACCAGTTGCTTTATTTTACGGACTTTACAAGTAGTGAAAAAGACCAAGATTCCGCTTTAGGTTACTCCTTAATCAATGCCCGAACAGGTCAAGTTACGTATTATCGTGATACTAAAGTCGGCATTATGGATAGTGATGGCGCCATTTCTATCGCTTCAAAAATTTATCCAGAAAAGAAATGGAAAGCTAGTATGCCAGTCCTTTATAATATTGATGGCGTGCCAACGTGGATTGTTTCGTTAATGGACAGTAAAGGGATTTTCAAAAAATATGTCTATATAAATGCTGTAGATAATGATATTGTGATTGATGCAGACACGGCTCAAGGCGCATTAGACGCTTATCGAATTGAATTAGTAACCAAAGGAAGCAACAATGAAAATACAGACAAAGCCAACTTGAAAACGATGCAAGGTAAAGTAGCTCGTGTCTCAGTAGTAGCTGGGGAAGCGCAAACGGTAGTTTCATTTTTACTAGAAGATGAAAAAACCATTTTTAGCGTAACGACTAATAACAGTCCGCTGGCGCTATTCTTAAAAGAGGGCGACCAAGTGACATTTAAAGCCGTAGTGACTGAAAATGCTAAAGCAGCGAATGTTGAAGAATTGAAAATTGCAGGATTAAACTAAGAGGTCGGGACAGAAGTGTTTAACTCCGAGAAATAAGAAGGAATTTCCGAAAATTGTTCTTTAATTTTTGGAGACCAAGTAGGTATTGTTCATCATCGAATCACTACGTTCTTCGTGATTCTCAACAATTTCGGCTTATTTCCGAAGGACCTTCACCAAGTAGGTACGATGATTTCATCTGTTCATGCTTCACAGTGAAACATCGCAACTCTTAGAGCTGTAGCTCTTTTGAAGGCTGTACTGTGACGAGACGCATGTCGAGAAAACACCTTAGAAGTTGTTGAGATCGGAGCAACGCGTAGTGTTGCTTCTGTCCCCGCCGTTTATCAATTTTTAAGCCTGGAACAAAAATCCAAAGTGATTTTTGTCCCAGGCTCTCTTGGAAAAGAAGAAAAATCCACTTATTTCTGCTATGATAAGAGAGAAAAAGAATACGAAGGAGCTTCGCCCATGCGCAACATAAAATTAACCATTGAATATGATGGTAAAAGATACTCAGGTTGGCAACGACTAGGCAATTCAGAGAAAACGATTCAAGGGAAAATTGAAAGTATTTTAAAACAAATGACGGGTGAACCGATTGAAATTATTGGCTCAGGCAGAACGGATGCCGGCACACATGCACGTGGTCAAGTAGCGAATTTTAAAACGACTAGTTCACTAACAACAACCGAAATGTTATCCTTTTTAAATCGATATTTACCTGGCGATATTGTTGTTAAAGAAGTTACAGAAATGCCTGAACGTTTTCATGCACGGTATAACGCCACAGGCAAACAATACAGCTACTATGTTTGGAATAGCCCAATTCCTAATGCCTTTGAACGGTATCATAGTTTTCACTTTCCCAAAGCGTTGGATCAAGAAAAAATGGAACAAGCTTGCCAAAAATTAATAGGGACCCATGATTTTATTGGCTTTTCAGCATTGAAAAAAACCAAAAAATCGACTACTCGAACGATTGAAAAGATTACGATTGAAAGAAACGGCGAAATGTTACAGTTCACTTTTGTGGGCAATGGTTTCTTGCATAAAATGGTCCGCATCCTCGTTGGGACACTTTTAGAAATTGGTGCAGGCACCAAAGAATTAGCGATAATTGATGAATTGTTCGCAACAAAAGTCCGAGAAGGCGCAGGTGAAACGGCTCCTGCACAAGGGTTGTTTTTAGATGAAGTGTATTATAAATAACAAAAAAATAAATTTTCTTTAACCACACCAATTAAAAAGTTGAACTTTATCTAAAAAGTGCTAACGTTAAGAAGAGATTAACAATAGAAAGAGGTCATTTTTTTGCTATCTTTACTTATTTCTGTCAAAAAATTATTTTCATCTTTTTTAGGTATCTTAAAAAAAGAAGACACTCGTGCCTTGTTCTTTTTACTGGCAACCACGTTGTTGAGTGGGACTATTTTTTATTCAACAGTGGAAAAATTGTCGCCATTAGATTCGTTATATTTAAGTTTCATGACGTTAACCACGATTGGTTATGGAGATGTGCATCCAGTTACTGACTTGGGAAAAATTTTCACCATGGTTTATGCTACAGTAGGCTTGGGGATTATGGCTATGTTTATTTCGGTCGTAGCAAAATCCTACTTGTATTCTAAACAAAGTCATCACCACCATCACCATAAAAACAAAGAACATTCAGCGGAAAAGTCTTCAGAAAAATAGACGAAATTGATGAGTTGACCAAGTGTTTCTCGAAAAATGAAAGTTTTTTGAGAAACACTCTTTTTTTATCTTAATAATTATGGTAGTATGTCCCAAACTGTATTTTATTTTAAAGGAGCGTGAAGTGAATGGTCAAAGCGATTCGGAAATTATCGTTAATTCAAAAAATCATGATAGGGATTGTGATTGGAACCACCTTGGGTTTCTTGGTGCCAGAATGGACCTTCATCAGCGTTCTTGGTGAATTGTTTGTGGGCGCCTTAAAAGCAATTGCGCCGATTTAGTTTTTGTCTTAATTATTGCGTCGCTAGCCCAACAAAAGGCTGGGGCGAAAACATATGTTGGATCAATTTTAGTTGTGTATCTGTTAGCGACATTTTTGGCAGCTGTTGTTGCCGTGACGGCAAGCTATCTGTTTCCCGTTAAGATTGTCTTGGAGGCGGCGCAGGAAGCGCAAGCAGCCCCAACGCAACTTAGTGATGTTTTAAGCAATGTGTTAACAAGCGTTGTCCAAAATCCGATTCAAGCGATGATTGAAGGCAATTATTTATCTGTTTTATTTTGGTCCTCATTAATCGGTATTGGGTTACGTCAAAGTTCGGTCGCTACCAAGGATGTGATTGCCAATCTTTCGACAGGGATTACCACGGTCGTTCAAATGATTATCGGCATTGCGCCAATTGGGATTCTGGGATTGGTGTTTCATTCGGTGGCAACCACAGGCATTGCAGGGTTAGCTAAGTATGGCCAGTTATTATTATTGTTAATTGGTACGATGGCCGTGGTTGCTTTAGTCGTTTATCCAGCGATTGTTTTTTGGAATATTCGGCAAAATCCGTATCCGTTAGTCTTTTTTGTATTAAAGGAAAGTGCGATTCCCGCATTCTTTACACGCAGTTCTGCGGCCAATATTCCCATTAATATGGAATTGGCGAAAGCAATGGATTTAAATGAAGAATCTTATGCGGTCTCTATTCCGCTGGGCGCAACGATTAATATGGGCGGCGCAGCCATTACGATTACCATTATGACATTGGCGGCAGTCCACACATTAGGCATGTCCGTGCCAATCTATTTAGCATTATTGTTGAGTATCATCGCCGCTGTTTCTGCTTGTGGGGCTTCAGGAATTGCTGGTGGTTCCTTGTTGTTAATTCCGCTTGCATGTAGTTTGTTTGGCATTTCCAATGATATTGCCATGCAAGTCGTCGGCGTTGGCTTTATCGTCGGCGTAGTCCAAGATTCCATTGAAACAGCGTTGAACTCTTCTAGTGACTTGTTGTTTACCACCTCAGTTGAGTTAGCAGACCGACGTAAAAATGGTGAAATCATTGATGTTAAAGCGTTAATTGGCAAAAGTCAATTGGTGGTCGAACAAGAAAATATTTAAAAGAAAGGAACAACCCGCTAAAATGTGGGTTGTTCTTTTCTTTAATAATCTCGGCCCCATTTTTTTCAGGGGCCACTGAAATTATCGACCATTTTGTGAAGAAAATCCTCTCTATAATAAAGGTATCAAGTAAATAGGAGGTACACGAAATGAAATGGTATCAACTTTCCTCAACAAAAGTAATCGAGCAGACTAAGACGAAGCAAACGGGTCTTTCTAGCGAAGAACGTCAGCAACGTTTACAAACGAATGGTCCAAATAAAATTGAAGAAAAACAACAACTGAAAACGTGGCAAAAGCTAGCCAAACATTTTACAGATTTACTAATGGTGGTCTTACTCGCTGCCGCAATTCTAAAATTTGCCACAGGCGAAGTGGTCGAAGGAAGTATCATTTTTCTAGTGGTACTTGTCAATGGCTTTGTCGGTTATTGGCAAGAGCGTAAAGCAGAAGAATCATTAGACGGCCTGAAACAGATGATGGGCCAAGAGGCAGTCGTTCTAATTGATGGACAAAAAACAACCGTTTCTTCTGAAACATTGGTTCTGGGAGATGTAGTCACGTTACAAGCTGGCGATGTAGTCCCAGCAGATTTGCGCTTATTTGATGTTCATAATCTGATGATTGAAGAATCAATTTTGACAGGCGAATCAGAAGCCGTGGAGAAAATTACCGGTTCCTTGAATGAAGAATTGCCAACAGGCGATCAAAAGAATTTGGCTTTTTCAGGAACTCTTGTCCAAGCGGGCTCAGCCTTAGGCGTTGTAGTAGAAACAGGAGATTCCACTGAAGTTGGAAAAATTAATCACGCGTTGCAGTCAGTAGATCAAAAAACAACGCCGCTCGTACGGAAAATGCACCAATTAAACAAGCAAATTTTCCAAGGGATTATGGTCTTGATCTTGTTCCTGATTTTCTTTACCACTTTTCGTCATGGCATGGAATGGAGCCTCTTATTTTCTGCGATGATTGCATTAATTGTAGCAATGATTCCAGAAGGCTTACCTGCTGTGTTAACGATGATTTTATCGATGGGTGTTCATGAGATGGCTAGAGAAAATGCGATTATTAAAGGCATGCCTTCCGTTGAAACATTAGGCTCAATGACAGTTATCTGTTCAGACAAAACAGGAACGCTAACTAAAAATGAAATGACGGTAATGGATGTAGTGACTGAAGAAATGACCATTGTCAAAGAGATTATGGCCAACTGTCAAGAATTGAAATTACAAGACCAACAAAAAATCGCCGACTTGCAGGGGAATCCTACCGAGTTAGCTTTACTACAATATGTCGATCAGGATCAACTGTCTTTACGCCCTGTAGAAAAGAAAATTCCGTTTAGTTCAAGTTATAAATACATGGCCACTCGCCATCCGCAAGCAGAAGGTTCAATTATTTATGTCAAAGGTGCGCCAGAAGTATTGTTACAACTTTCTACGTTATCTGATAATCAAAAAGGTGCTTGGCAAGCACAAGCTGCGCAATTAGCGCAAAAAGGACAACGGGTATTAGGTTTCGCTTATAAGACAGTTACGTCACAACAGGAACTGACACATGAAACATTGTCAGGATTGACGTTTGCTGGACTGGCAGGCATCATCGATCCGCCAAAAGAAAGTGCCATTCAAGCCGTCAAAGAATCTCAAGAAGCAGGTATTTCCGTCAAAATGATTACCGGAGACCATAAAGATACAGCGCAAGCCATTGGCGAGCAAGTTGGTTTAAAGCATACGAAAAAAGTCCTTGAAGGATTAGAAATTGATGCTATGTCAGATGAAGAATTAGCTCAGCACGTTCAAAAAGTCGATGTATTTGCACGAACGACGCCAGAACATAAATTACGAATTGTCACGGCTTTACAAAACAATGGTGAAATTGTCGGGATGACCGGCGATGGCGTGAACGATGCGCCAGCACTAAAGAAAGCCGATGTCGGAATTGCCATGGGAATTAAAGGAAGTGAAGTAACCAAACAAGCCGCAGATATGGTTTTGGCAGATGATAATTTCCATACGATTGCTAAAGCCGTGAAAGAAGGACGCCGCATTTTTGATAACTTGAAAAAGACGATTACCTTCTTCTTGCCAACCTCTTTAGCACAAGGTTTAATTGTTGTCTGGGCGCTTTTAATGAATCATCCTCTACCGTTGACACCTGTCCAGATATTATGGGTAAACATGGTAACTACGATTACTTTGTCTTATGCATTAGGTTTTGAAAAAGCGAGTGCTGATACCATGAAACGACCACCAAGAGATGTCAACGAAGGCATTTTAACAAAGTACAGTATTTTTAGAATCGTCTATGTGTCGGTACTCATTATGGTACCAGGTTACCTTATGGCATTACAATTTGAGGGCCAAGCCTTACAGCAAACGTTCCTCTTACAAAGTATCGTCTTAGCGCAAGCAGCGTATATGATCAACTGTCGTAAGTTGGTTGATCCGTCGTTAAGCACAGGATTTTTCCAAAATAAAGTGTTGTTTGCTTCATTAGGAATCCTCTTTTTACTACAAGCGCTAGTAGTTTACTGGCCAGTAGCGCAGCAATTAATTGGCACAACTTCTTTAAATGGCCTTCAATTAGCAATGATTTTCGTCCATGTTGTGAGTCTGTTTTTCCTTGTTGAAGGGGAAAAATATATAACCAAACGATTCATGACGAAAGAAAGCCAAAAAACTAGCGAATGTCCTCGCTAGTTCCTTTAAAAATAAGAATGAAGAGTGAGCTCTGCTAGTCGGCGGAGTTCATTTTTTGTTGGAATTAAAGAGAGATAAAAGACAGGAAGATCAAGATGATCCAAGGGAAAATTGGAAATAATTATGTCGACTTCATTTAACGTCAACTGGCTTAGTTCCACATATTCAATGGCTTGTAATTTCACACGAGTACCTAAATAAGCAGCTAATTCTTGTTGTAAAAAAGCTTTCCAAGCAGGTTCCCCTTGAAAGAGGAAATAGGCAGTCATCGTTTGCGCCTGAATAGAATAACTGGCTTGTTTTTCTAACAAAGAAGCCAAACTAAGAAAATAAGTTGGTTCTTCAATCGTGGTGTAGCGAGATAAAATCTCCAAAAGTTCTTGGTTGCTCTTTGATAACGCAAGGTCCTCCGCGGCTTGTTCAGTCATTAATTCTTGATATTCCAATTGAAATTGCTCAGAAAGTGTTGGGGACTCGGTATATTTAATGAATAACAATAACAGATTATCCAATAAATTTGTTTGGATTAAATCAGGCCGGGCTTCTTCAGTGGACAAATTAGTGACAAACTGTTGTAACGACTTTCGCAGCTGACTGTAATGAGTGTGGAGCGCAGAAGCCAACGTTTCGCCATAGACATTATCGTAATTCCAACTTTCTAAGAAACAAAAGAAGGCGAAAAAACTTTCTTCTCCTTGCAAATAGATGCCTTCAGAAGCATAAAGTTTTGCCAAGGACGGTTGATAAAGTTGAAACAAGACATCTTTTGAGTCAAAAGAAAATTGACTCACTCGGCAATTGGCTTTGTTGCGAATCGTGTTAATAAAAAACCAACAAGCGCCAAAAATTTCTTCCGTTTCCACCGTCAACTCACTATTGTAAACTTGTTTCAAAAATTGAAAATAATGCTCCTCATGAATAGAATAATCGTCAAAAAAATAATTATTATGAGTAAAAGGCACCAACAAACGGTGATAAAAAATCCGAATATTGCTTTCTGCCCCGATTAGCTGAATGGTCGTCGTGGTTAGCTGAATCGTTAAATGAAAATCACGTAAGGCCAGATTCATTTTTTTGATATGTCGCTTCAAAGTTTCATAAGAAACACCACTAGTGCTCAAAAAAGAAGTTGTCACTAACTCTTTCGTAAATAGTAGCTCTTTTAATAGCTGAATACTAATGGATTGAGGTAAAAATAATGACCAAAGCTCATTGGTTTGCGCATTCCCCTGATTACGTAACCGAATACCACTGCTATCGGTTTCAATGGACCAGTCGGCGGGTAATTGACTGCGAATATACTGTAAATCCGAAAAAACGGTTCGCTCTGTCGTTTGGATTTGCGTGGCTAAACGCTTGGCTGTCAGCTGGGGAACATTTAACAACTGTTCCAACAAACGAATTTGCCGAAGCAAATCTTTTTCCGTTATCACACGTTTTAACATGGAGTACATGGCAAAACCTCCTTTTGCTTAAGAATACGGATAAAAAGGGGATTGGTCAATTAAAAAAAGAAGCGAATCGTCATTCGCTTCTTTTTATCCACTATACAAAAATATCAAATGTATGCAAAACGGCTGACAATAAAATGGTTACAACAGCCATTCCTGATACAAAGCCGACAGCACCAGGAACAAACGGAGGTAATCGTTTAGCAATATAGCTACCGACAGGGGCCGCACTAATTCCTGCTAAAACGGCGATGGTCAGGGAAAGCCAAAAGCCACCACCCATCATTAAAATCACACCAGGAACAATGCTGACCAGTGGCATAAACGTTGGATACCAACCTTCTTCAGCGAAATGTTTTCGATAAAGAAAAACACCAACAGCCGAAGCAATCATTTGTCCCATTAAAATGTCAGGAACCAAGCCAGAACCATTTGTAATATGATTAATATTGACAAACCAATCTGTTAAAACGCCTAGAATTACCAAACCTCCAACTAACTCATTTCCATAAAACCAAGCTTCGGAGAAGTCAGCAAAAGTGCGTCGTATTGACCATTGAAAGGTTTGCGTATTTTCAATTTTAGGTTGTTTTTGCCGCTTCTGAGCGATTGGTGCAACAGAAGGAACCATCCAAGGAAGTTGATGACAGATGGCTGAAACAATCCAGCCAACAAAAGCCATTGTGGTAACGTTGGAAACTGTCCCAGGTACATTTAAAAGGGGCATCAATTGCGCATTCAGCCAATTGGCAAACGGAAAGGTGAAAAGCGCACTCAACAGAGAAATCGTTCCTAATTTTTTCCAGCCAGGACCATAAACGAGCGTTAAAGCTGGCGGCGTGCCGACAACCACAATAAACGTTGGTAACCACAACACTTCTTTTGTAAAAAAGCGTGTAAAATCAAAAACATAAATAGTTAAAAAGAGGGAAAGTAGCTGAGAAGCAAGTACCCAAGGCCAAGCACCAGAACCACCAGCAATTGCAAATCCCTGCCATTTTGAATTTTTCCGATAAAGTTGCCAAGCAATCAGACCGCCGATTAGTAAGAAAAGCGTTGTAAAAAGTCCACCGTAAAATTCCCCTTCCGTGAAGTTCATAACAAAATAGATAAATTTGTAAAATCCCTGCTGATTCACTTTGGTAACTACGTCATTGTAAGGAAAAAAGTTAGACACATGTCGAAAGCCATTCATGATCCAATACAGGAACATTCCCAAAAAAATTTTTACAACAAGAGCTAAAACGGCTTCGTAATTGATCGATTTATTTTTCATATGATCGCTCCAAAAAAATGACATTTTACTAAGTTTTTGAAATTAGTTTATTTTAGCTACTAAAGCTTTTAGTGCCTCGTTAAAGACGTTTGCTGGCGGATTAGTCAATCCAGCGCCAATCATACCAATCCCCGGTTCTTTATGAGCAATAGCAGTATTAATGACAGGCAGCATCCCTGTTTCTAAGACTTTTAAGACGTCGATGCCTGAAGGAATCCCCATAAAATCTAAAACAGGAATCGTGACATTGGGATTTTCTTTCGTAGTAATTTCCAGCATTTCTTTTGAATAATTCAATGCTTCTGCCACTGTTCCGCCAACTAATGGGACAATTGCTGGTGCAGCTGCCATGGCAAATCCGCCAACACCATACGTTTCTGTAATAGCACTATCGCCCATATCCAAACCAGCATCTTCTTGTGTGTAACCAGCAAACATCGGACCAATCACCCGTTGGGCAGGCCCCGTAAACCAGTGATTTCCACCAATCCCACTGACACGAATTCCAAATTCGACCCCATTGCGACACATGGTGGTGACAATTGTACTATTCTCCACATTATGACCAGCATCTAACGCACATTTAGCGGCACCCATCCAAGTCGGACCAGAAAAATAGTCAGAACTGCCAAGAAATTCAAATACTTCTTTTAATTGTTCACGAGAAAAATCAGTTTGAACCATGTAAGGTGTTAATGCTTGGACTAACAACGTACTTCCGGCTACATTGCGATTATGGCACTCATCGCCCATATGCAAGGCTTGCGAAAGCATTAAGCGTAAATCAATGCCTTCTGGACAAAAAGTCATGGCATCATGAAGTAATGGACCTAAAACATCGCGCATCCAAATCAGGCGATCCACGACGGATTGATCATTTGCACCAAATCGTAAAACTTTCGCCAATTGTTCACTTAAATTAGTAAAAGCCGTGTTGCCGTACGTTTCATTTTTGATAATATGAACGTACATATTCGGAGAAGTCACGCCAGCCATGGAACCAACGGCATCATGTTCATGACAAGGAGAAAACGTAATCGCGCCAGAACGAGCAACCCGATCGGCATCAGCTAGATCTTTTGCTAATCCTTCAAAAACAAGCGCTCCTTGAACGGCACCTTTCATCGGTCCGCACATATTTTCATAAGTAATGGGTGGCCCAGCATGTAAAATGGTCGTTTCAGTCATATCGGGCATGACATTAATTGCTTTATCAAATCCTACTAAAATAGGTTTTGATTGAATAATGCGGGTAACCGCTTCTTCGTTGGCTTGTTGGATTTTTTCATAAAGTGTTGGATTTTTTAATTGATCCAATAATTTTAATAGCTCTGGGTCACCATTGGCTGGCGGTGCCCAATTTACTTGATGTGAAGGAATCCCTTGTTTTTTCATATCTTCATGAATAAAGTCAATGCCTACATTGATCGTATCTAAAGGCTGTTTAAAAAGATCATTTCTGCTCATGTTCGTTCGCTCCTTTTACAAAAGTTTTGGTGGCTTCGCAAAGTTGATGACTGCTGTCGACAACGAGAACCTCTAAATCTTCTAAAATTTTCCGCTGTTCATGAATATCTTGTGGATCTTCTTCGGTCCCTAAAACATAGCCAATAATGGCTAACTCACGACCATCTGCTTTCGCTATTGCTTTGGCTTCCTTTAACGCCTCCGCTAACACGCCAACGGGATTTTCGTGAGAACCATAACCTAATTCAAAATCTAACGCTAAAACTGCCACTTCAGGATCTTTGGCTTCTTGAAGAATGCGAGTAATCCGAGAAGTCGGATCGATCATTGGATGTGGGCGGCCTTCTGTGAAACGATCATCACCGAAATCAATCAATGTATGTGCTTGGCTGTGGTCAGGATTTGCTAATTGTCGTTCAGGAATTTTATGAATATTACTATAAACATCATCAGAGACTTCTGTTAAAGCATATAAAAGTTCATCACAAAGAGTGCCACCACAGAACAACCCACGAACAAATTTTTGAGAAGGGGCTTGTTGCTGTTGGATGGCTGTTAACGTTGCGCCTGTCGGATTTTGATAGAGGCTGGTTTCCGCTTCCTGTGTTTGACTAAATTGAATCACTTTTTGAACTGCATCCAGAGAAGAAGTAGCAAAAGTGACGTTGTCTATTTTTCGTTCCGTTTGTTCACTGCCGATAAAATAAATAACAACTGGTTTAGTTGAAACAGCTAATTTTTTTAAAATTTTCTCTGTTACTTCTGGAGCAGGCGGTTTAGAAATAAGCAAAATTGCCTTAGTTTGTTCGTCAGCCATTAAAGCATCCAGCCCGTCAAGCATCATCAGCCCACCAATTTCAGCAGACAAATCACGGCCGCCAGTACCAATTAATTGTGAAATCCCATAACCATATTTATGGATTTGGACACTAACTTCTTGGCTACCTGTACCAGAAGCGCCGACAATTCCAATATCTCCTGAACGTACCTCGTTAGCAAAACATAACCCGACGCCATTAATAATCGCTGTTCCACAATCAGGGCCCATCACAAACAGTTCTTTTTCGTGTGCTTTTTGTTTTAACGCTAATTCCTCGTCAACCGTCACGTTATCACTAAAGAGCATGACGTGTTTTTGCTGATCTAAAGCTTTATGCGCTTCTCGTGCAGCAAATTTTCCATTGACAGAAATTACAACTAAGTTGGCATCAGGCTCTTCATAAAGGGCTGAATCTAACGTCTTATAGGTTACTTCAGAAGAAGCGGTTTTCTTTTTCTTTGTAAATAACTCGTCGACTTGCTGTAAAATTTCTTCTGAGTTCGCTTGGTCATCAAGATCTAAAACAATTAATAAATCACCCGTTGTAACATGATCCAAGGCGGGTGTATATAAACCAACATTCCGAATCACTTCAAGATTCATGTCGGTTCCCATCCCAATCATTGCAGTTTTAACTCCAGCCAGTTCATTGGCTCGTGTTGAAATGGTCATTAAAGTAACTGAATCAAAATAGGCGTTCTCTTTAATTACTGTTTGAATTGTCATGATTATTCTCCTCACAAAATAGTTTTAAACCAAAAATAATGCCGCAAAGTATGTCGCTTCCTGAAGTTGAGCCCACCTCCTCTAAAGCTGAAACCGCTTGAGCCATTTCGTTTGTATTTCCACTTTCAATTGATAAAAAAACACGCTGAACTAGTTGAGAAAACCGTTCGTTCACTGCTTCATGGATTTCCGCATAACTGACCGCATTCGTTCGTTCCTTGGCTAGCACAGCCAGCTGTTGGAAATTCGAGGGAAGTTGCTGTAATGCAGAAAAACTAGCAAGTAATCCTGTGATAAAATCATCGCCAGTGGGAGTTAAACCAATCCCCAATCCCAAAATCTTCGTTAAACAATCAAGAGCTATTTTAAAAGATTTTTGCTCCCAAGCCTGTTGAAAATGAATCATTTCTTTTTGAATCTGGGTCCGACTATAAGAATCAAAAAGAAAGGTTGACGACGAAGCAGGAAAAAGCGCTTGCCAAGGATTGAAACGAGTTTGCTGAATATACGTTAAAAAAATAGCTATTTTTGTTTTACTGGGTGTTAAATAAAGTGGCGTTGGTTGCCAAATTTGGGCATCGGCTAGGGTTAATTGTCGTCGGCCTAACCGGATAAACAGGGGCTCAATTTGGACAGGTAAATCAGCGAAATGGCTAAGTTTTTTTTCATCGAGTATAATCGTGTTAGGTGCTATATGTTCGGGATGCGTTGAAATGGTCAAGAGAATTTCTTGGGTGTCTACATGACCATAATTAATAGCGTGCGTAAAACATTGCAAACTAGTCAATGTTTGATGAGGGAGTTTCGATAAAATCGTTTGGTCATAAGCTAAAATTTTTGTCATTCCAACGACCTCCTTTTTAATAGCGCTTTCACGACTTCATAATAAAAGAATCCAGCACGCTAAACAATTGCTAAAAATGACATTGATTTACAAGTTTGAATGGACAATTTGTACATTGGGAGGATAAATGATGTTAAAAGTGAGTGATTTATTAACGTTAGAAGAATTACCTGGCATTACCTTAGTGGCAGGACATAAAAATCAGGACCAACCGATTTTAAAAGTCAATATTTTAGAAAATCCTGATATTTTAGATTGGCTAACAGCAGGTGAGCTGCTGTTAACGACAGGGTACATATTTAAAGATGATCGGAAATTACAGAAAAATTTTTTGAAAGAACTAGCCAAACACCATTGTGCTGCCTTGGGATTTAAAACCCAACGTTATTTTGAAGAAGTTCCGCCAGACCTAATCAAATTAGCAGATGAAATGAACGTTCCTATTTTAGCAATTCCTTACAATTATACCTTTTCGCAAATTGCTGACGTGTTGAAAAGTCGTGTCACGTTAGAACAATTTGACATGAATGCGCAAGAAACCGCATTGCATAATAAAATTTATCAAATCTTAGAAACGGGAAGTAGCAGTTTTCATTTGCTGCAGGATCTAGCAGAAACCATTCAAAATCCTGTCTTGTTATTGAATGACCACTTTGAAGGAGTTAATTTTTTTGACTTGCCTAAAAATCCAATTCGTATTTCTAGCATTTTAGAAGATAGACAAGAAACCTCAGAGTTCCAAAAACAATTACTTGAACAAAGTCATCCATTATTACGCTTTTATCAAGAACCGATTCATTTACAGTTGAAACTCCAGAACCAAGTGGTGCCAATTGAAATTTATCCAATTAAAAAGAAAAATGTTATTTTATATTATTTACTCGTCTGGAACACCTTGGCCCCATTACGACCAGTCGACGTGGCTCATTTTAAAATCACAGCTCATTACTTACTTTTACAATTGCAATTGGAATACTCACGGAAATTTGAAGAATACCAACAACGAAACGAATTATTTTTTAAGCTGATTGCGCATGAAAAGAGGGACCAAGCTGTTTTCCAACAATTTCAACAATATTATCGCTTGGCAATAGATAAGCCCTATGCGATTTTGCTAATTTCATTAACCTTAAATGAACGCCAAAGGCAAGAAAGAATGTCTATTTTAGGTAACCAGCTAAACCAAGTTATCTTAGGGGACAAACAAAAAATTGTTTGTATTGAAATTGACAGTTCCTTTGTCTTATTAGTTGAAGATCCACCTGAAAAAGAAGGCGATTATCTGAAAATGATGCAACGCCTAGCACAAAGTAGTATAAATCAGTTAATGAAAGTACAAGAAGATGTGGAACTTTTCCTAACAATAGGACCTAAGATTCAAGGTCTGACCCAGATTCATGAATCTTATCAACAAGCGATTGACGTTTTATCCTTTCAACGTCAATTCATTGCAGAAAAACCTGAAATGAGGATTGCTTCCTACGCGAATTTTCATTTTAGACAGACACTACAACGTTATTTTTTAGCAGAAGGACAAGCAACCCTCAGAAAAAAATATCTTCAACCATTGCAGAAAAGTGATCAACAGCAACATACCGACTTTGTCCATACACTGAATGTCTATTTTCAATCAAAACGAAACTTGTCTCAAACAGCCAAAAAACTCTTTATTCATCGTAATACTTTATTACAGCGATTGGAGAAAATTGAACAGCTAGTGCTGTTGGACTTTGATAAGGAAGTGGACTTGTTGGCGCTGGAAGTGGCGTTGTTTGTGGGAACTTAAGAAGCAATATAAGTGGCGGTTTTTAATTTAATGGAATATATATAGCTAAAAGAAACGATTATACAAGAAGGATAATTTAATCAATAAAAAATGGAATCTTTTCATAACCTCAATTTTTTCAAAAAAATAAATCCTTCCCAAAATCTTCAAACACAAACCACTAACTATCTGCTACTATAAAAGAAACAACTATCATTTGGAGGAAGTATGCGTAACAGAAAAATGTGGACAATTATCGTCAGTGGGTTATTTTTAAGTAGTATCATCGCGGGAATTTCAGGAGCATTTTTAATCATTGAAGGAGAGCTAACGACTCTGCTCTGGGAGGTGTTGCCAGCGCAAATGAAATGGCCAATTCTCTATTATTTTGTCTTGTGTGTGCTAGGAGCGTTGGTATTGAGTTATCTGAATAAAAGCAAAGCATACTGGTAAGCTTTGGTGCAGCTTGTATTTTTCTCTTTGTTATTTTAATGCCAAGATTACTATTTTCAGGACAATCTTTTATGCATTTAGTTCCTAGTTTTGGTAGTCAACAAGCCTGGTACATCTTGGTAATTGCTGCGATAATGAAATTAGTATTTTTACAAGTTTGTTTACACACAGGTTGGATAGGTGGCGATATTTTTCCCGTCGTTTTTTCAGCTATTTTAATCGGGTTTGCGGTCGCACAATTTTTCCCAACAATTGACTCGCTTTTTGTTGTCGCAATTTTTGCTACGAGTTTAACAACCCAGATTTTAGGGACGATTCTTGTACCAGGCATTTTTGTGGGGCTCTTTTTCCCAATCACGCTTTGGCCAATTGTAGTCCTTGTGTTATTTTTACAATGGCTATTGAAAAATAAGATTATTAAGAGTAACTAGAAGATACTAAAAAGAGGGAATAAAATGAACCTAACCCATCAAGACTTCAATCTATTCAACCGAGAAATCTTCACATTTAAACAACTCAAAGAGCAACAAACATCAGCAGAAATCGATGCCTTAAAGCAAACCTACAAGCAACATTGGGAAAAGTGGAAAGCCTTAAACCTCGCAATCGCCCAAGGTTTACCAGCTGAACTCGGCATCACTAAGCCGAAAATCGAAAGCTGGACCAACGGCTGGAATTTACGCAGTCATTTCTGGGCTGCATATCGCAGTGAGCAACGCCAAGCGGAAAATGCTTGTCTGGCGTTGTTATTAAATAAAAAGCAATTTCAAGTATATTTGATGTTTCAACATTACAAAAGTGAGGAGCGGGCAGGCTCGGTCGTCGCTTACAATCAATTGCTTAATCGTTTAGAAGCTTGGAGTCAAACCATCGACTGCGAAGGCTATTATATTTGGCCGCAGGAGGAGCATGAACTAGTGGACCATTTGCCTTTAAAAGATTATTTAGCAGATGAAAAACAACGGAAAATTCTAGAAGAGCGGATAGGCAATCGCTCATTTCAGATCGGTAAGTTGTGGTTTGCGACGGAAAAGCTTGAAACGATTGAAGAAAAAAGTTGTCAGGCGCTTCAAGAATTAGCGCCGTTGTATAACGCATTATCTGAAAAATGAACGAAACAACGTCTTTGACCAAGTACCTGGTCAGAGACGTTGTTTGTGTTTTTATTGATTTAAATCTGTTAGTAGTAGCTCGTTAGAAACAGCAAAAGTAGTAACTTCTGTTAAAGCTGGATCCAAAGTGTATTTTGTAAATGAGGTAGTACTTTCTGGTTGGACATACATGGTTAGATTAGTCACATCATATCCTGACCAATAATGTGTGAAATCAGACAGAGAATTACTTTGACCTAAATGGCCAATCCCCCGAGGAATCATCACTGTTTGGAAGGCGCGATAGAGTTGCATAATCCCTTCAGAGCTATCAAATTCTTGGAGATTGTCAGAATAGTATAACGCACGAATGAAGCGTGACGGCGAAGTGAAGTCTCCTGGGATTCCTAGTAGTCCGTAAGAAGTCCCGCCTTCAATTGGGTCAAGTGTTGCGCCTGATTTTAAAGTGTAAGGTTCTTTAATAGCGTAGTTGCGCATTCCGATATAGTTTCGTGCATTGGTTAAATGATAATTGTATTCTGGGCTGTTTGTGACTACGCCAATCGAATCATAAATGACGAACGCTCCGTTATCTGTTGGTTGCAAAACGATACTATTATTATTTTTATCATTAATGGTCCAGTGTAAGGTGAAATGAACTTCCCCCAATGAATCAAGTTGGAATTTTTGATCTAACAGGCCAATTTTTTCAAAAGCTACTTTTACTTCGTCAACGCTTTCAAAATTACTCAAAATATAAGCGAGAACTTCTTCTGCAATATGAGGTGTTAAACCACGATCTGCTAAACTTTCAGCAGGTGCTGTTGAAGATTCCATTAAATATTGAATATCACCAGATAAGCCGGCTTCGTTGATACCATCTGTGATAGCAAGGCTGACGGTTTTACCATCGTTCGCTGGTTGATCTGTGCCTGACATTGCTAGTCCCATAAAGGCATATTTTGCTGTCCAAGGATTTAGTTGGCTATTTAGAACTGTACCTTTTGGAAATTGAGCAATTAGAGTAGGGATTTTTGGTGCAATTGGATCTTCGTTGCCAAAAAAGTCAAACGTAAAATCCATCGTACGTCCATAAAAAATATCATTTGTTTTGGAAATAATCTTGATGCCTGTACACATAATAGTTTCCCCCAATTAATGTAAGTTTGTGAAGCCTGTTTACTAGTTAAGCATATCATACTCTAGGAAACAGCGGTGGCTAAATTCCTAAAATATTAGACAATTTTGTCTAAATGAGGTGAAAAAAATTTTTTAGCGATTTCCTTCACAAAACACCTTATTATCTTTCCGAAAATATGATATCTTTAGAATGGAAATTTCATGAAAAGAGGATGCGAATGTTTAAAAAGTACACACAAATGATAAGGGATGAATTTAAAGGGTATAATCAAAAAAAATTGAAAAAAGATTTCTTGGCAGGTTTGACTGTCGCAGCCGTCGCGTTGCCGTTAGCGTTAGCGTTTGGGGTCTCTAGCGGCGCCACTGCAGCAGCTGGCATGATCACGGCGATTATCGCTGGAATTGTGATTGGGAGCCTTTCAGGTGGGTTTTATCAAATTTCAGGACCAACAGGTGCGATGGCAGCTATTTTAATGTCAATTGCGGCAGTGCATGGCATGCAAGGGATTTTGTTGGCCACCTTTTTGGCGGGAATTTTCTTGCTTTTGGCAGGGATTTTGCGCTTAGGGAGCTTGACTTCTTTTATTCCGTCACCGGTCATTACCGGGTTTACTTCAGGAATTGCTATTATTATTGCGTTGGGGCAGCTTGATAATTTCTTTGGGGTTCGTTCAGAAGGACACAATTTAATTGAGAAAATCAGCAGTTATCGTTCATTGGGCTTTGATTTAAGTATACCAACGACGGTTATGTCGATTTTAGTGGTGCTTGGATTAGTGTTCTTTCCGAAAAAGTGGAATGCGATGATACCAGCTTCATTGGTGATGATTATTTTAGCTACTTTAGCAACAGTGGTTTTTCAACTGCCAGTGGCCACTGTAGGGAAAATTCCGACAAGTATTTTTAGTGATACACGTTTGGAACTTGGTTCGCTTCAATTAAGTGCGTTTCAGGATATTTTGGTGCCTTCGATTAGCATTGCTATGTTAGGTATGATTGAAAGTTTGCTTTGTGGCGCTTCGGCTGGTCGCATGACAGGGAAACCATTAGACAGTAATCAGGAACTAGTGGCACAAGGAATTGGCAACTTAATTTTGCCATTTTTCGGTGGCGTTCCTGCGACAGCAGCGATTGCCCGCACGAGCGTAGTGATTAAATCTGGTGCGCAAACACGTTTAGCGGGTATTTTTCATGCAGTCTTTTTATTGTTATCGATGTTGCTTTTATCGCCAGTCATGTCTAAAATTCCCATGCCTGCGTTAGCTGGTGTTTTAGTGGTGACAGCGTGGCGAATGAATGAATGGTCGGTGATTAAAGAATTCTTCCAGAAACGTTTCCACACAGCCTTATGTTTATTCTTCTTAACGATGGTAGCGACCGTTATTTTTGACTTGAGTTTAGCGATTGTTTTAGGGGTCTTAGCGGGTTGCCTGTTTTTCATTGCGAAAAGTGCCGTGATTACGATTAATGTCGAGGAAGTTGATTGGTCAAGAATGGGGCTAGTACCGACCGATTGTACGGAAAATTGGGTGGTGGTTTATTTGAGTGGCCCGTTATTTTTCATGTCTTCTGAACGATTGAAACAAACGTTACTGCAATTGGAAACAAAAAGTGGTGTAGTATTTTCAATGCGAGGAGTTCCTAGCATTGATAGTACGGCGTTAGATATTTTAGAAGAATTTTGTCTCGCAGCAGAAGGTCGTGGACAACAAGTTCAATTTGCCGCTCTGCAACCAGAAGTTGAAAAAATGATTCGAACCATTCAAGGAAATCAAGAGAAAGAATACCATTTCTCAGTCGCAGAATTTTTACAAACGGTGCATGTTGCAGAACAATAATTCATTTTTAAATGAAATGTTCTATTTTCTATCGCGGGCTTAATGGGTGAAGAAATAAGAAAAATAAGTGGGGACTAAAACGAGTTTCTAGAGGAGTTCCTAAAAAATAATGAAGAGAAAACTTCTAAGTATGAAGTTTTCTCTTTATTATTTTTTTGGTTATTTATTGAATTACTTCTAACATAACGTCTTTTTGATCATCCGTAACATTGCCTGCGTAGTTAGGAGTGATTAAAGATATCGAACCATTTTTATTGTTGAATAAGTATAAAGTGTCCGGTCTATTTTGTTCATCGTTTGAAGAAATATTAGTTCCTAAAATTAACTCTGTATTTACTTTAACGGTGCGAATACTGTTATCGGCCGCTGAAAATATTCTAATCTCTTTTGTAGGAATTGTATTTATAGCTAGCTCATATTTATTAATGGCTTCTTTCACTTGACCATTTTCAGCCCCAAACAATTTAGTTCGGAAGGTAGCAGTTGGTGTTGAATTTAAGTTTTCTAACGTAATTGAAGTTGGCACATTCATTCCTTTAAAATTAAATACGAGTGGGTTGTTTAAACTACTAAGATCGACAGCATAAGGTGTTGCTTCTAAAGAATTTGCTTCTTCGACATTTGTGGATACTTCATTTTTAGACTTTGCCGAAGCCTGAGTGGTACTGGCACTTTCTGAAGTTTCTTTTAGTTTATTATTAGAGCTTGTTTCTGTGCTAGAACTGTAATGATTAGTACTGCTTTTTATTGATGTTGTATGATTGGTAGAATTTTCTTGTTTTTTAGGTTCATTCGCTTTTTGAGAACTACAACCTGTTAAAAAAATAACTAAAATAACACAAAATAATTTTTTCATACTATTCCTCCTATAGACGCTATAATTAATTTTATCTTACTTGTTAATATAACAAAAGAAATAATTATTTTATTTTTATGAATGCTTAAATTGTTTAAATCTGTAGTTTTTATACTTATTTTTGTTGCATTTACAACAAAAATAAGTTAAAGTAATGACAATCATAAAATATTAGCGAAAGGAAGTGTCCTAGTGACAGATATTTTAAGAGAAATTGGCATGATTGCGCGGGCCTTAGATTCAATCAGTAATATCGAATTTAAGGAATTATCTTTAACACGAGGACAATATCTTTATTTGGTCAGGGTCTGTGAAAATCCTGGAATTATCCAAGAAAAGATCGCCGAACTGATTAAAGTTGATCGAACCACAGCGGCGCGGGCGATTAAGCGTTTGGAAGAACAAGGCTTTATTTATCGTCAAGAAGATGCAAGCAACAAAAAAATTAAGCGGATTTATGCCACAGAAAAAGGGAAAAACGTTTATCCAATCATTGTGCGCGAAAATCAACACTCGAATCAAGTTGCTTTGCAAGGCTTGTCAGAAGTGGAAATTTCACAATTGGCAGATTACTTAGTCCGGATGCGTAAAAATGTCAGCGAAGATTGGGAATTTGTCAAAAAAGGGAACACTCGAAATTATTAAGGAAAGGACGACTGATTGATGGGAGAAATAAAAAAATTAACAATAGAAGATGCACCAGCGTTACAAGAAATCAGCATTGAAACTTATACAGATACTTTCGGACCATATAATACCCCAGAAAATATGCAAGCTTATTTAGTAGAAGCCTACAATTTAGAAAAATTACAAAAGGAATTGGCTAATCCCCACTCTGACTTTTATTTTATCTTTGTCGATAATCAATTAGCTGGCTACATGAAATTAAATCGTGAGACGGCACAAACGGAACCGATGGGGCCAGAAAAGCTCGAGGTTGAGCGATTGTATATTTTGCCTGCGTTTAAAGGAAAGAAGCTGGGGACACAATTGTTAGAACTGGCGGAAGAGAAAGCTCGTGAATTTGGTAAAAAAGCACTGTGGCTAGGTGTCTGGGAACACAATGATGCGGCGCGGGCATTTTATAAAACGATTGGCTACCGTTATTATAGTCAACATTCGTTTTTTATGGGAGACGATGAACAGACGGATTTTATTTTGTTAAAGGAATTGTAGCAAGAAAATTTAGAAACAAAGATTTCTGATTTTATCAGAAATCTTTGTTTATTTTTTTGACTAAAATTAAGCATTTTTTTATTTTCAAAATGTTATTTTTAAAAACGTAAAAATTGAAAAAGAAGATTTTGAATCTGTGAAAAGTTGTCGATCTTGTGAGAAAACTCTTTTGTCAGTGTCTTTTTTCAGGATGGGTCTCTTCCTGAAAATCCACTTCAGTTTATCTGTTTCGTGTGTGTTTGATTAAAAAATGTTGTGTTGGATTTCATTTAACTGTATAATTTATTTATGTCATTTTTAATAATAAGCGTATTTTAGCATTGAAAAAGAGAAGTTGTACATAATATGTGAATAAAAAGATTTGTTTCTTACTTTCTAGAGTGAGAGGACGATATAAAAAAGGTTGCTATTTTTTCGTTCAAAGTGAACAAAGAATCGTTTGTTATTTAGTTGGGGTAACTAATGATTGTTGTTATAAAAAGCGCTTACAATTTGTGTGATGAGAGTAGTACGCATGTTTGTGCAAAAGTGACAAAAAAGAGAAGGCAGGGTGTTTTAATAGAAAAAAATTTTTAATAAAAAGGAGAGTTTGTCGTGGAGAAAAATGTGTCTCAAATAACAGCTCAAGAAGAAACAGCGATGAAAGCACGTGGCTACAATGAGGATTTGTTGCCAAGTAGCCCGAAACAACGGACAATGGGCGCGCGCAATTTTTTTACATTATGGATGGGTTCGATTCATAATATCCCGAATTATGCAGCAGTGGGCGGCTTTATTTTCTTAGGTTTATCGCCGCTGCAAGTTATGCTGGCAGTTGTGTTAAGCTCATTCATTGTAGCAACTTTCATGAATTTGAATGGCGTGGCTGGCTCTAAATATGGGATTCCTTTTGCGATGCACTTACAGTCTACTTACGGCAGTCTCGGAGCAAAACTGCCAGGGTTCTTAAGAGGTTGTGTGGCCGCGATTGCTTGGTTTGGTCTGCAAACATTTACAGGATCGCTGGCTTTATTAATTATTCTCGGGAAATTTTGGCCGAACTTTTTACAAATTGGTGGATCATTCCAGTTTTTTGGTCTTAGGCTACCTGAATTAATGGCGTTTACTCTTTTTTGGCTCTTAAATGTGGCAATAGGTTTCGGTGGTAGCAAAATTTTGAACCGTTTTACCGCCATTTTAAGTCCGTTGATTTATGTCGTTATTATTGGATTAACGATTTGGGCCATTCGAGCTGGGGGCGGTTTAACACCAATTTTGTCCTATCAAGTTTCTGGTGCGATTCGTTCAGTCAATCCACTGGTGGCGTATCTGATTATTTTTAACTCGGTTGTGGCCGTTTGGTCAGCGCCTGGTGCGAGTGTGGCGGATTTTACTAAGAATGCGCGCTCGACACGTGCTCAGGTTGTGGGGCAAACAGCAGGTTTAGTTGTTGGTTATGGGATTTTCGCTTTTTCCAGTGTGGTTATTCTGTTAGGTGGTTCGCTGTATTTTGGGATTCAAGAATGGAATATTTTAAACATTATTGATCGTTTAGATAATGTGGCAGTGGTGGTCTTAGCCATGTCGGTTTTCTTATTAACGACTATTTCAACGAATGCAACGGGGAACATCATTCCGGCAGGTTATCAATTGGCGGCGCTATTTCCTAAAAAAATGACATATAAAAAAGGCGTCATGATTGCCAGTGTTATTAGCTTTCTTATTATGCCTTGGAAACTGATGGAAAACGCCGATAGTATTTTTATTTTTCTGAACGCAATTGGGGCTGTTTTAGGACCAGTCGCTGGTGTGATGATTGCGAATTATTATTTTGTTCAAAAGCAACAAATTGATTTAAATGCTTTATACGTAGATAAACACAAAAAAGAGGAAGCCAATCCTTTTTACGGATTAAACAAGCCGGCGTATGTCGCTACTATTCTGGCGTTGGTTCTTTCCTTAAGTGGTCAATTTATTCCACAGGTTAAAATCATTGCTGATATTTCGTGGTTTGTGGGCTTTGCCACAGGTTTTGTGCTGTACTTAGTGTTAAAAAAATGGACTTGGGATTCAAAAAAAGTGAAAGAAACAGCTTATCAGGAGGGAAAATAAATGCAAGCAGAGTTAGTGATTAAAAACGGGTTAGTTATTTTAGAAACTGGAGAAGTCATTACGGATGTCGCCGTTCAAGGAGGAAAAATCGTAGCGATTGGGCAAGACTTGTCAGGAGAACGTGTGATTGATGCGACGGGTTTAGTCGTTAGTCCTGGGATGGTGGATGCTCATGTTCATATTACCGATCCTGGTGGTGGTTACCGCGATGAATGGGAAGGGTATGTCACAGGAACGGCCGCTTGTGCCAAAGGGGGCGTGACGACTTTTATGGAAATGCCTTTAAATCAGATTCCAGCAACTGTGGATAAGACCTCTCTTGAGATCAAATACAAGGCAGGAGAAAATAAACTAAAAGTAGATGTAGGGTCATTTGGCGGCGTGGTCCCGACCAACTTGGCTGGCGGGATTCAGGAACTTGATGAAGGAGGCGTTTCCGGCTATAAATGCTTTTTAGGAACGTGCGGCGATCGTTCAATTGAAGGAGATTTTCAAAATGTCGACGATTATTCATTATATGAAGGAATGAAACAAGTCGCCAAAACTGGCAAAGTGCTAGCAATCCATGCAGAAAATGCGCCAATTACGGATAAATTAGGCGCGGTAGCTTATCAAAATGGCGAAACGACTTTAGCGGCATATGTAGCTACACGTCCTGTGTTTACCGAAGTTGAAGCGATTCAAAAAGCCATTTTATTTGCCAAAGAAACAGGTTGTCGGATTCATATTTGCCATGTGGCTTGTCAAGAAGGCGTGGAAGAAGTTTTGAAAGCCCAAGCAGAAGGGGTAGATGTGACTTGTGAAACATGTACGCATTATTTATATTTTACCACGGATGAACTTGATGCCATTGGTCCAGTTGTCAAATGTTCACCGCCGATTCGTGACGCGGACCAACAAGCCGCCTTATGGAACCACGTGCAAACAGGCGGCATCGCGTTTGTAACCTCTGACCATTCTCCTTGTACGCCAGACTTAAAAGATACAACCAATGCTTTTGAAGCTTGGGGCGGCATTTCTGGTGTTCAAAATAACGTCGATGTGTTATTCGATGAAGCCGTCCAAAAACGTGGTTTATCCTTGAAACAATTCGCGGATATGATTGCAGCAAACCCAGCTGACCGTTATCACTTAGCACAAAAGGGCCGCATCAGCATTGGTAAGGATGCCGATTTTGTACTAATTAAACCTAATGCGCCGTATATCTTAAAAGCAGAAGATTTAGAATACCGAAATAAAATTAGTCCTTACATTGGTCGTGAAATTGGGGCCCAAGTGATTCAAACAATTTTAAGAGGCGAAACAATTTACGCACAAGAAACTGGGGTAACCGAGGCGTTTAACGGCGTATTTATCAAAAATTAAACACCTATTTTAGAAATGAAAAAGGACAGAAGCGTGATTGAATTAGCGCCTCTGTCCACGAGTTAGAGGATGTTCGTTGGTTGTTTTGCACAAAAAAAGGCTTAATTTTGTTTGATAAGTACAATGAAGATGGCTGGGGAAACGTTTACAATCAGAGTGTAATCAGTCAGGAGGTTTTGTGATGGACTTGGAAAAAGTTTTAAAACAAAGAATCGAAGAGTTGTCAGCAATTGGGAGTGATCCTGCAGGAGGGATGACACGCTTACTTTATACAGATTCGTGGTTGGCAGCACAAAAGTATGTGCAAAGCCAAACTGAGGCGTTTGGACTGGAAACGCAATTTGACGAAGTCGGGAATCTGTTTTGTCGAGTGGCAGGAACGGAATTTCCTCAGGAAACGATTTTAACTGGGTCACATATCGACACAGTAGTTAATGGTGGGACCTTAGATGGTCAATATGGTGTCATTGCTTCCATGACAGCTGTTCAATATTTATTAGACAAATATGGGAAACCACGGCGTTCTTTAGAAGTGCTTTCCATGGCTGAAGAAGAAGGGAGTCGTTTTCCAACGGTTTTCTGGGGAAGCAAAAATGTCGTTGGTGAAGCCAAACGTGAAGAAGTAGTCGATATCTCTGACAACGAAGGTAAAAAGTTTGTTGATGAGATGCATCGCCAAGGCTTTGATTTTCGGCAAGAGCAAACTAGACGTGAGGACATTGAAGCATTTGTCGAAATTCATATTGAACAAGGCAATATTTTAGAGAACGAAAAGCTCCAAGTCGGTGTTGTTCATAGTATTGTAGGGCAACGTCGCTACACGGTTAACTTAAAAGGGCAAGCCAATCATGCAGGTACTACGCCAATGAGTTACCGTCATGATGCGGTGTACGGCTTTGCTAAAATTTGTGCAGAAGCCATTGATCGTGCGAACGAAATTGGGGATCCGTTAGTTTTAACATTCGGCAAAGTCATTCCGAAACCCAATACAGTCAACGTGGTGCCTGGAGAAGTGGAATTTACAATTGACTGCCGTCATACCGACGCTGCTTTTTTACGACATTTTACAGGTGAATTAGAAGAACGGATGAAGACAATTGCTCAAGAATTAGGCTTGACGATTGCGATTGATCGCTGGATGGATGAAGCCCCTGTACCGATGAATCAAGCAATTGTAGAAGTTATTGAACAAAAAGCCAAAGAAGGCAAGTATCAGTATCGTATGATGCATAGTGGTGCTGGGCATGATTCGCAAATTATTGCGCCTCATTACCCGACAGCGATGATATTTGTGCCAAGTATTGGTGGGATTAGTCATAATCCTGCAGAAGCAACGGCATTTCCAGATTTGGTTGAAGGTGTCAAGCTTTTAGCAGATACCTTATATGAATTAGCGTATAAATAAGATAGAAAAGGAAGAATTGTGATGGGTTATAAAAATAATCGAGTTGGTTACCAAAAAGAATTGTTAACATCAAGAGCTGTGATAAAAAAAGACAATTACGCCATTATTCCCCATGATGGTTTGGTGCAAAATGCAGTACCTGGTTTTGAAAATGTCGATATTTCCATTTTGGGATCACCTAAATTAGGTGCGACATTTGTGGATTACATTGCTACGTTTCATAAAAATGGTCAACAAACAACTGGTTTTGGTGGCGACGGGATCCAAACGTTGGTTTATGTCATTGACGGTCGTTTGCGCGTTTCAGATGGTCAAGAAACTCATGAACTTGAAGCCGGGGGCTACGCCTACTTTACGCCTGAAATGAAAATGTATTTAGCGAACGCACAGGAAGCGGACACAGAAGTTTTCTTATATAAAAAACGCTATCAGCCGTTGGCAGGCCATCAACCTTATAAAGTGGTTGGGTCAATTCATGACCAACAACCCGAAGAATATGAAGGAATGACAGACGTTTTACTTTGGAGTTTATTGCCGAAAGAGTTTGACTTTGATATGAATATGCATATCTTATCTTTTGAACCAGGTGCTAGTCATGCCTACATTGAAACGCATGTCCAAGAGCATGGCGCGTATTTAATTAGTGGCCAAGGGATGTACAATTTGGACAACGAATGGTATCCAGTGGAAAAAGGGGACTATATTTTCATGAGTGCCTATGTGCCACAAGCAGCCTATGCGGTTGGTCGTGAAGAACCGCTAATGTACGTTTATTCCAAAGATGCCAATCGTGAACCAGAATTATAAAGAAAAGCCGAATGTAAAGTAATGACCTCGGAACAATAGGATTTGAACACGCAGTGGTGAACGGTAGAGTCCTTCTTCTTGGTAGACGTTACTTTTATTCGGCTATTTTCCTGTTAATTATTTTTCTGAAAGTTCCAACGCTACCCGTAAGAGTAAACTCGTCTCAGGCTCTTGGATAGAGGTGCCTAATAATTTTTCACATTGATTCATGCGATATTTAATGGTGTTTCTGTGAAGGTAAAGAGCGTTGGCCGTTTTAGTAATTTCGCAATTGAAATCTAAAAAAACTTTCAAGGTTTTTCGTAATTCTTGTAACGTCGGTTCCGTCGGATAGGCCAACTCTTTCAATTGTTGCTGGCAAAAGTATTCAACATCTTCAGTGCCAATCTTTTCAAAAAGTCCAGCTAGGCCTTTGGGATGGAACAATTGCACAGTCGCTGGTTTTTGAGCGTGTAAAGAAGCCTCTAATGTCGAGGAAGCTTCAATATAAGAATTAGGCAAATCTTCTAGGTTTTCATAAGCATTGCCTAAAGCAAAGCGAATGGTAATAGGCAAAGCCTGTTGCAAACGTTCAGCGAGGTTTTGCAAAATCATCAAATGGTCATTTTTTTTAGATTGAAAAATCAAGATACTTTTATTTTGATTTTTTAATTTAAACAAGGCGACATCTGGCAGGATTTCCGGCAATTGTTCTTTGAGCCATTGGAAAATTAGTTGCCCTTCCGCTTGCTGATAACGAATATGGGTTTCATTTTCTGGTTTAGTCACGCCGTAGACAATCGCTAATTGATAATAATCACTGTTGATTAAACGATAATTTTTCCAAAGTTCCAACCAATTTTGATGTTTACTCAGCGCTTCTTGATGTGTATCAAGCAAGCGGTCCAAAAAGTCTGTTTTGAGATGCTCAAAAGATTCAGCAATTTTCTGGTTTTTAAATAACATAAAAGTCAAAACTAAAATGGTCTGATCAATGGCAAATTCAGAAATAGGGTAAGGAATCTGTTCAGGAGATAAGACCAATAGATAATAGGGAAAATAATCGTTCACACGAATTGGAAAGCCAGCTACTTGAATGTTTTCTTGTCGCTCATCCTGTAAACGAAAGATTTTCTTTTCTTGTGCCAATTGTTGAAAGTGGTCTTTTGATAATTGTTCGATGAAAAACTCCGCCGATTTTTGATTGCCATAAAAATAATTCGAGTGGGCAATCACCTGTTGCCAAGGACTTAATAAAATAATTGGCGCATTTAAAATTTTCGCAAATTCAGCGATGAAGCGCGTAGCATCAACATCTTGCATTAATAATGTTGAAAAACGCTTTTGTATGTCAAATGCTACAGACATCTGTTCGGTTTTGCTATCACGAAGATAGCCTACAATTTCATGCAACAACCCGCCTAGTGGCTGTGTGCTAGGAATTTTAATCAGGGGCAAATCAACGGCACTGGCATAGGCAACAATTTCTGGTGAAATTTCGTCAAGGAACCGCCCAACTTTGATTCCTAAAGCCGTACACTCTGCTTGTTTTAGCGAGTCAATAAAAGGTTTCAATTTTTCTTGATCATCTTTATAAATCATTGCCGTTGTTAAAATCATGACATTTTTAGGGATAAAATCAGCCACATCAGGTGTTTCCGTGATTTCTACACTTTCCAAGGGCTGTGTTAAGTTTGAGTGAGACGATAATAATTGTAAGTCAGAAAATCTTGGTAAAGCCAAGACCTCAGCTAATATTTTCATCACAACAACCTCCTTTTTTTATAGTATAGCGAAGAATAAAAAGGAGTACAAAAGATAGTTATTGAATATGTCTAAAAAACAAAGTCAAAATAGTGCAAATTGAACAATGAATTTCTGGGTTTTTCCAAAGATAATAAAAGAGAAGAATTAAAAATGAAGTGAGGGATTACTATGTATCAACAACCAAATTTTGTACGGCGAACAATCATGACGCCGGGACCAGTCGAAGCCCATCCATCGGTACTTCGTCAAATGGGTCAACCAATTTTAGGGCAATTTGATCCAGAATTTCTACAGATTATGGACGAAGTTCGGGAAATGATTAAAGTACCTTTTGCCACAAAGAATCAACAAGCCTTTGCCATTGATGGCACGTCACGTTCAGGCTTGGAAGCGGGGTTATTTGCGTTGATTGAGCCAGGCGACAAAGTGCTTGTGCCTACGTATGGCCGGTTTGCTTATTTATTAGGTGAAATTTGCGAACGCGCCCGGGCCGAAGTCATTTATTTAGAAAAGGACTGGCTCGCACCGTTTGAACAAACAACGGTGATTGAAGCGATTAAAGAACATCAACCAAAAATTGTTGCGATGGTCCATGGCGAAACGGCGAATGCACAAATGCAACCACTGGATCAAATTGGCGCCTTTTGTCGGGAAAATGAAATTTTCTTTGTAGTAGATATGGTGGCGACTTACGGCGGTGTTGAAACAAAGGTCGATGATTGGAAGATTGATATTGCGGTAGCAGGCACTCAAAAATGTGTCAGCGTACCTTCAGGCCTTTCTTTAATTACCTACAACCAACGTGTAGCCGATTATCTGGCGGGCCGTTACCAAAAAGAGTTAGGGCTTGGCGCGGATGCGCGGAATGAACGGTTCATTCAAAGTAACTACTTGGATTTATCGCAATTAGAAAAATATTGGGGACCAGAGCGCTTAAATCACCATACAGAAGCGACTACAATGATTTATGGGCTACATGAAGGGCTGCGCTTGTTACTTCAAGAAGGCATGGAAAATGTCTACGCACGCCATCGGAAAAACGATCGTATTTTAGTTGAAAGTCTGCAAAAAATGGGCTTAGAAATTTTCGGGAAGTTAGACACAAAAACACCAACAGTCATTCCTGTGGTCATTCCAGAAGGAATTGATGGTGAAAAAGTGCGGAGCTTATTACTGGATCATTTTAAAGTTGAAATTGCCTCTTCCTTCGGTGATTTAAAAGGAAAAATTTGGCGGGTCGGTAATATGGGTTACAGCAGTCGCGAAGACAATGTGTTGCATTTCTTAAGTGCCTTTGAGACTGTATTGAAACACCAAGGTTATCAATTTGAAGGCGGTAGCGGTAGTACTCATGCATTGGCTGAGTATTTAAACTAAAAAAGAAGGTAGGACAAAGGTCACTACGTAAAAAAGCGTAGTGCTTTTGTTCCTTGTGAAACGTTAACCAAAAAAATGATTGGTGGAGGAAAAGAAAATGACAGACAAGACAAAAAGTTCGTTGGCTTATTGGAAAAAAATCGTTATTTTACTATGTATGGGCTGGGTAACAATCTGGATTTATCGTTCCGCGCTTTCTCCTGTTTATCCACAAATTCGCGCGTCTCTAAATGGTAACGCTTCCGATACGGCCCTAGGGTCCATTTCTAGCTTTTATTTTCTCGGTTACGTAGTCATGCAGATTCCTGCAGGCTTCTTGGTAGACAAAATTGGGAAAAAACGTGTATTAATTCCAGGCTTTATCTTGTTTGCGCTGGCAGCATTACTGATTGCCCAAGCCCAAACGATTGGAACAATTTACTTAGGTAGCTTATTGGCAGGCTTAGGATGTGGTTCTTTCTATGGCTCGGCTTACTCGTTGACGTCGCAAAACATTCCTCAAGCCAAAAAAAGTTTTGCAACAGCTATTGTCAACAGTGGTTCAGCAGTTGGTTCAGGTTTAGGGATGATTTTATCTAGTTATTTAGTTGCCCAAAAAGGATTGCCTTGGCAAGTGATGATGTACATTTCTGCCTTTATGATTATTTGTATGTTAGTGGCTTTTCAAGTGATTATTCGCAATCATAAAGAAGACATGGCCTTGATTCAGCCAACCGTTGTTGATGAAAAAGATAACGGAGCGGTAAAAGAAAAAGTGCCCTTTAAAAAACTGTTTGCGCCACATATGCTATTTGCGTATATTTTATATTTTGGCACTTGTTATGCATATTATATGATTGTGACTTGGTTACCTAATTTTTTAAGTACCGAACGTGGTTTCCAAGGAGCAGCAATTGGATTGTCCTCTTCGCTGGTCGCATTTGCCTCTATTCCAGGAGCGTTATTTTTTAGTCGGTTGGCGGATAAGTACATGCATAAAAAAGTTCAATTCATCGTTGTTTTAGAATTTTTAGCAACAGCCATGCTCTTGTTAACTGTACAAGTAAGTAATGCGACGTTGTTATTAATTGCTTTAATTATGTATGGGTTCTTAGGAAAATTAGCTGTAGAACCGATTATTATTTCTTGGCTAGGTGAAAATGCACCAAAAATTGGAATTGGCACTACTTTGGGCGTGTTTAACTTTTTCGGCATGATGTCATCTGTGATCGCCCCAGCTTTGACTGGGAAAATTTCTGACACAACGGGTTCGAAAGTCATGGGCTTTTATATCGCCGTCGTGATTTTACTAATTGGCACGATTCTTTTTATGCTTGTCAATTTAAAAAAACGCGGGGCAGATTCGTCTAATAAATAAAAAAACAACGCAAACTTATCTTTCGCTGAATAAGTTTGCGTTGTTTTACTTTTTAACAATCATATTAATCGCTTGTGCTAATCGCTCTTCTTGTTCTTTAGGATCTTTTTCAGGATTTTCAAAGCAATGCTTTAAATTTTCCGCAACAATCATCCCCATTACGCGATCAATACTAGAACGGACCGCACTCAACTGAGTGATAACATCGATACACTCTTTTTCTTCATCAATCATTTTTTGAATTCCGCGAATTTGACCTTCTGTGCGGCGTAAACGATTCAGCACTTTCTTTTTTTCTTCAGTCATTTTGCCCCTCCTTAAGAGTAGTGATTGGTTTAAAATATACCTACACGAGGTATTTTTGTCAACTATCTTTTCTTTGAATCTAAAAATGGCAGAAATCTCTTCAGTTGACAAGTCTAACTTTTTCATGTTAAATATACCCCATAAGGTATATAAGAGAAGGAGAAAAAGATGTTATTTCAATTGTTTAAAAAAACGCCAAGTATTTCAACAAAGGAATTGCAGTCACGTTTATCTAAAGAGATAACGTTATTAGATGTCCGGACACCTAGCGAATACCGCGCAGGGCATATTCCACAAGCGATTAATGTCCCACTTAACAAAATTCCCGCCTACAACAAATCCGCTAACGAAGTCTATGTGATTTGCCAGTCCGGCATGCGCAGCAAAAATGCGGCCAAAATTTTAGCGAGAAAAAACTATCACGTGATTAACGTTCGTGGCGGGATGTCCCAATGGTCTGGTCAAATTAAAGGAGGAAAATAAATGAAAATTGTAATTATCGGAGGCGTGGCTGGTGGTATGTCAGCAGCGACACGCTTACGTCGTTTAATGGAAGATGCTGAAATTGTTGTCATGGAAAAAGGCCCTTTTGTTTCATTTGCAAACTGTGGTTTGCCTTACTACGTTTCTGGCGAAATCGCAGAAAGAGAGCAACTGCTTGTTCAAACACCCGAAGCGTTAAAGGCACGGTTTAATTTAGATGTTCGTCCTCACCATGAAGTCGTGGCTATTGATCCAATAGAAAAAGTGATCACAGTGAAACATGAAACAGAAATTTTAACAGAACACTATGACAAATTAATTTTATCACCAGGGGCGAAACCTTTTGTGCCACCAATTACAGGATTGGCAGAAGCCAAAAATGTTTTTTCATTAAGAAATGTTCCTGATTTAGATCAAATTATGACAGCCTTGACACCAGAAACAAAACGATCCGTCGTAATTGGCGCAGGCTTCATTGGCTTGGAAATGGCAGAAAACTTGCAAAAACGCGGATTAGAAGTCACTCTCGTGGAAAAAGCGCCTCATGTTTTACCGCCATTAGACGAAGAAATGGCCGCTTTTGTCAAAGCTGAATTAAGCAAAAACAATGTTCAAGTAATTACGGGACAATCTGCGGTTGCTTTTGAAGAAGAAGGGCAAGTGATTCGCTTAGAAGACGGTCAAACATTAGCTTCTGATTTAACCATTTTGTCGGTGGGGGTCCAACCAGAAAATACCTTAGCAGTTGAAGCAGGTGTAGCAACTGGTTTACGTGGCGGTATTGTTGTTGATGAACACTATCAAACGAATCAACCCGATATTTATGCGGTTGGGGATGCTATTGTAGTGAAACAACAAATCACTCAAGAAGATGCGCTGATTTCTTTAGCTTCTCCCGCCAATCGCCAAGGACGTCAAGTAGCGGATGTGATTGCTGGGTTAGATAGAAAAAATCAAGGAAGCATTGGGACCGCCATTGTGCGAGTCTTTGATTTAACCGCTGCTTCAACTGGTTTAAGCGAACGGGCTGCTAAAGCTGCTGGACTAACAACAGCTGTTGTGCATATCAGTGGAAAAGACCATGCGGGGTATTATCCTGGCGCAACAGATCTTCAGTTAAAATTAGTTTTCCATCCTACGACAGGGGAAATTTATGGCGCACAAGGAATTGGGGCAAAGGGCGTAGATAAGCGAATTGATATTCTTGCGACCGCTATTAAAGGACAGTTAACTATTTTTGATTTGCCTGAATTAGAGTTTACCTATGCGCCGCCGTTTGGTTCAGCGAAAGATCCTGTGAACATGTTAGGCTATGCAGCGATGAACCTTGTAGAAGGATTGAGTGAAAACGTTCAATGGTATGAGTTATCCAACGAATTAGCTAATGGAGCTGTTTTATTAGATGTCCGTAATCCCGCCGAACGAGCCAATGGTCAATTTAAAAATGCTGTGTCTATTCCTTTAAATGAGTTAAGAGAACGTTTGGAGGAATTAGACAAGTCAACGAAGTACATTGTTAGTTGTCACAGCGGTTTGCGTAGTTATATTGCAGAAAGGATGCTAAAACAAGCAGGCATCTCAGCCAAAAATTTAGATGGTGCTTTTGCGCTATATCGAATGGTAAAACCGGAGGAACTAGAAAATGTATAACACGATTGGCATGCCTGAATTTTATCAGGAAGCAAAACGAAAAAAATTATCGATTATTGATGTACGAGAAGAAATGGAATACCAACTGGGGCATGTCCCCCAGGCCATCAACTTACCTTTAAGTACTTTAACCGAAAATTATCAGCAATTAGATAAAAAACAACCCTATTACCTGATTTGTCAAATGGGGTCGCGCTCCGCACAAGCATGTGCGTTTCTCAGTCAACAAGGGTATCAAGTAACCAATGTTCTAGGCGGTACATCTGGCTGGTTGGGTCAATTAGAACAATAAAATAACAAAAAACGTTTATCCTTTTACACAGGATAAACGTTTTTTTGTTAGATAAAGATGTGTCAAAACTGTAAGAGGAATGATAGGAAGATGAAGGGACCAGTTTTTTTATTCATTATATACTAAATAAAATGACAAACTCGTCAACAGAAATCAAGGAGGAACAAATAAATGAAAAAGTCAGGCCAGAAGAAGCGAAATAAAAAAGTGTGGTTCGGTATTGGTGCCGCAGTGGTCGTCGTCGGATTTATCGGAGCAAAAACAGTTTTTTCTTCAAAAGAAGTTGAACCTGAATACACAACGTATACCATTACAGAAATGGCCTCATTAAAATTAGATGGTCAAGTGAGTTTTCTAGATACTCGGGATATTTTCTTTGATCCTTCTTTAGGAAAAATTGCCGAAATAAATGTTGAAAATGGTAAAGAAGTCAAGAAAGATAGTCCATTGTTAACGTACAATAACTCAGACATCCAAGCCACAGAAACAGAACAAGCGAATGCCGTTAATCGGAACAATCTTCAAGTCCAACAAGCACAAGAGAACGTTAACTTAGCCACTCAAAAATACAATGAAGCCTTAAACAAAGTTGCTGCAGCCAAGCAAAAATTAAACACCGCAAAAGAGGCTGAAGAGAAAGAAACACTAAATGCGGAAATTCAGCAATTGAATGAAGCTGTTAGTGCTGCGAATAGTGAAGTCGCCCAAGCTAACCAAGCCCTTCAATTAGCCAACAGTGATGCCGTCGGAGCAGCAAACACGCTTGAACAAACACGTGGCAAAGTCAACACAGTCGTTACAGCACCAATTGATGGCCAAGTCACTGTCGATGCTAGTGCCATAAGTAGTACCGACAAACCAGTCATTAAAATTGCAACACAAAAGAAAAATATTCAAGGAAAAGTAACCGAATATGATTACGATAAATTACAGACAGGGGAAGAAGTAACAGTGACGACCGTTGGTTCAGGTAAATCAGCGCCAGGCAAAATTGTTTCCATTGCGCAAACCCCAATAGCTAAAAATGAAGGCAATCCAGTAGTGAGTTATCAATTTACAGTAGAAGGTGATTTTCCTTGGGCAGAAGGCTTGTCTACTAGCATCGCTGTGCCACAAAAGCAAATGATTATACCGACAGCAGCAATCCAAAAAGAAGGCGAAAAAGAATTTGTCTATGTTTACAAAGCGGGCAAAGCGAAAAAAACACCGATTGAAACAGAAACAAATTTAGGTCGTAAAGTTGTCAAAAGTGGCTTGAACTGGAAAGACCAAGTGATTGCCAATCCCAATAAAGAATTAAAAGATAATCAAGATGTTCAGGTAGCTGCCAATGATTAAGCTAGCCCATATTCATAAATATTATTATTCCGAAGAAGAAACACTGCATGTGTTAGATGATATTAACCTCCAAGTAGACGCTGGAGAATTTTTAGCGATTATGGGTCCTTCTGGTTCTGGGAAATCGACTTTGATTAATTTGCTAGGTTTTATTGATAAAAAGTTTGAAGGAACGTATTTATTTGAAGACCGTGAAATTGGCGACTTTTCTGATAAGGAATTATCCCGAATTAGAAATGAAGCAGTCGGCTTTGTCTTTCAGAATTTTAGTTTAATTGAAACACTAACAGTTGAAGAAAACATTGAATTACCTCTTTTATATAGTGGGTTAACCCCAAAAGAAGCCAAAGATCGTGTCCACGAAGTTCTGACAAAAGTCGGCTTGCCAGATAAAGGCAAGAAGCATCCAAAACAACTTTCGGGCGGACAACAACAACGTGTGGCCATTGCGCGTGCGATTGTCAATCGGCCAAGTTTTATTATTGCAGATGAACCAACTGGGGCTTTAGATAGTAAAACATCGGAAGAAATTTTAACGCTCTTTCAGCAATTAAACAATGAAGGTGTCACCATTATTTTAGTGACACATGATGAAGAAACAATTGAATACTGCAATCGTTTGATTAAAGTTCGTGATGGAAAGATTTTAGAGGAGGTGCTGACATGAAACGTTCAATTATTTGGAAAACCGCCTTCCGTTCCATTTTGAAAAATAAGCGACGCAGCTTGTTAACGATGCTAGGGATTGTCATCGGGATCGCTTCGGTGATTACCATCGTGGCTATCGGTAACGGCTTTAAAGAAGACATGGTCGATAAATTATCCGCTGAAAAACAAAAAGAAAATGTGAAAAAGATTTCTTTTTCGGCCTACAACACTTCGGATATGTTTAGTGACCAAGCGATGTTTACCGACAATGATTTAGGGGGCGTGCGCATGGTTCCTGGCGTAGAAAAAATTGATTTTGATCAAAGAGAAGTTGATGGCGCCCAAAAAGGTACACTGAATTTTCAAGCAGGACCGAAAAATCTTTCCATAACCTATGAACTTGCCAACAAAACCACCAAAGAATTGTTGGCGGGACGCCAACTGAATGATGGAGACAATGCAAAACTGGATAAAACAGTGGTGGTGGATGAACTGGTTGCCAAAGAACTCTACCAAGACCCAACTGCAGCAGTTAATCGAACTTTTCCATATAAAGAGCAACTTTTTACCATTGTTGGCGTGACAACCAATACCAGCGGTGCCATTGGTCCAGGTAATGATGACTCATTACTTTATTTTCCCAAAAAGACCTATGAACATTATTTCGGCAAGCTAAAAGATACATCTACGTTGAAGCTAACAGTGGCACCTGGCTACCAACCAGATCAAGTATTGAAAGAAACAATAAAAACTCTCTCTCAACAAGGAACCATGAAAAACAGCGGGACATATCAAGAATATAATGTTAAAGATACCATCAAAGAAATGGGCTCTTTATTAAATAATTTAACCTTGTTTATTTCCGCAATTGCGGCCATTTCACTGGTAATTGCTGGGGTCGGCGTTATGAATATGATGTACATTTCGGTTTCAGAACGGATTAAGGAAATTGGTATCCGACGTGCATTGGGCGGGACAGCCAGTGATATTAAAAAGCAATTCTTAACAGAAGGAATTGCCTTGACCTTAATCGGCGGAATTACTGGTTATCTTTTAGGAATGATTATTGCCTACTTAGCATCAATGGCATTACCGTTTTCTGTTCGTCCAGATTTAATGACCGTTTCATTAGCCATCGGGATTTCTGTCTTTATCGGGATTGTATTTAGCTATTTCCCTGCCTCGGCAGCTTCAAAAAAAGACTTAATCGATATTATGAAATAAATATAAATAGCAAAGAAACAGCCATTTTTGGCTGTTTTTTTTTAGTGAAAGTAGAAAAAAATCCAAAGATTTCAAGAGAAAATAGCTAACAAACGTCAAAAGGTTGATATTATCTACCAACCTTTTGACGTTTGTTAGCTAAATAAAAAAGAAAAAAATTAAAAAAATAGCATGTTGAGGATTAAATAACAAATATTTTTTAAATAAGACTATTAGAAAGCCTTTATAAATCAGGGATTATAGGAATGACTGTTAATGACTGATTTGCTTGTAAATTTCTAAATTTTAATTCGAAAAATTTCCAGTATACTAAATATATCAAATCGAAACACGAAAATTGAGAAAATTTTGAACTAAAAAGGAATTAAGGAGGAATCAAGAATGAAAATAATGGTCATCACAAAAAATATTTTATCAGAAACTGCTTTTCAAAACCGCTTACAGCATTTAGATCACCAAGTTTTTTGTACGACGTGTCTGATTGGTGAAATTAAGGAAAGTCATTTGTTTTATCGAAAATTTGATGCCATCATTCTCAGCGAAACGATTCCTCGCAAAGAACAATATTTATATCTAAAGGAATTAGCCAGAGTTAAAACGCCGTTGTTTCTTCGCTCGGAAGACATTCCTACCTCGGAAGAATTGAGCATCAGCTATCAATATGGCATTCTCAATTGGCTACGATTGGATGCGACTTTGGATACATTAAGAGAAAATCTCCTCTTGGCAGAATTAAATAAACCCATCCAACGAGAAGATGAAAAGTTAAACGTAGAAGGGATAAAGCTAACCGCTACAGAACGGGCACTACTGGCTGTCTTGTACAGTACGCCAAAAGAACACTTACCAATGGAGCGCCTGTGTAAATTAATTTATGACACAGAAGAAACAGCCAACAATCGAAAAAAAATGACCAAACAGCTGACAAAATTAAATAAAAAAATTCAAGTAGGGGGCTTTAAAAAACAAGGTATCCAAAATACACGGTATAAAGGCTACAAACTGCATCCGCAGTTGCTTCCTTACATTGGCGAATTATTTACTTAAAATAGAGAAGCACTTGACGAATGAAAATCACCATCACAGGATGACCTCTAAAAACCATGCTATACTAATACGGAATAGTATAGGAGGTGAGTCTGTATGAAAGACGGACTATATTGGGTACAACAATTAAAAGAACAGAAAGTAAGTCGCACAGAACTCTTAAAGGATATTGAGAAAAAAGTCCAAAAGTTAAATCCAAAGATCAATGGCTTTGTAACCTTTGATAGCCAAGAAGCAGAAGCAACTTATCAAAAAAATAAACAGCAGGATACACTATTTGCTGGTTTGCCATTTCCATTGAAAATGTTAGGCCAAGAAAAAGCGGGGTGGTCAGCAACGGCCGGCTCGCAACTTTTTAAAAATAGTACTGCAACAACGACCTCTAACTTTGTCAAACAAGCAGAAACGATTGGTTTGATGCCCTTAGGACAAACCAACGCCCCAGAGTTTGGCTTTAAAAATATTACGGATCCTGCGCTTTACGGGCCAGCCCGCAATCCTTGGAACCTGGAACATTCGCCAGGCGGTTCCAGTGGCGGCGCTGCCGCAGTTGTCGCTAGCGGGATTGTTCCTATCGCCGGCGCTAGTGATGGCGGTGGCTCCATCCGAATTCCCGCCTCTTTTAGTGGCTTAATTGGCTTAAAACCTAGCCGTGGCTCCATGCCTGTCGGCCCAGAAGGCTGGCGAGGCTGGCAAGGTGCCTCGATTGACTTTGCGTTGACTATTTCTATGAGAGACACCAAAGCATTATTTTATGGCCTACGTGGTAGCCACAGTGGCGCCCCCTACCAAGCGCCCTTGGCAGAATGGCAAACACACCCTAAAAAACAACGGCTAAAAATTGCTCTGTGTATCGCTTCGCCTATCGGCTCACTGATTTCGCCAGAAGCAACACAAGCGGCGAAACAAGCGGCTGATTTTCTGGCAGCCGCTGGCCATGAAATCATTGAGATTCCTTATCCAGTCGATGGTGCAGCGCTGATTCGCTCCTATTATCAAATGAACGGCGCAGAAACTACAGCGATGATGAATAGCATTCAACAGGGGCTCGGGCGCCCAATTCGTAAAGAAGAAATCGAACCTTTTTCATGGACCATGCATCAATTTGGCCAAAAGATTCCAGCAGCCACCTATGTTCATTCATTACAGTTGTGGGATCAAGCAGCAGTAACGATGGAAGAACTTTTCCAAAAATTTGATCTGTTTTTATCACCAACAACGGCTTTTTCAGCACCAAAAATTAACGAAGATTTGCAAAGTGAGCACATTCGTCAACGAATGGCGCAAGCAGCAGAATTAACAGAAGCAGAGCTAGCTGAATTAATCTATGATTATTTTGATAAAAGTTTACAGCTAACACCGTATACTCAACTAGCGAACTTGACAGGACAACCAGCCATCAGCTTGCCCACACATGTGATGGCAACGGGGTTACCCTTAGGCATTCAATTGATGGCTGCTCGTGGACGTGAAGATCTCTTATTCCAAGTAGGCGAACAGTTTGAGCAAGAAGGCAAATTTAAATTACCAGAAAGTTACCGCTAAATAGGGTGTTATTGTGACCAAATTTCAGATAAAATAGACACAAGACAAAAAACTGAGGTGGAAAAATGCTGTACGTAGTGAGACATGGTGAAACAGATTATAATGTGGCCCGTAGAATTTGTGGTCATGCGGAAGCGCAATTGACCGAAAAAGGCTATCAACAAGCGGAATTGGTAGCTGAGAAAATTGCCAAACAAGGAATTCAAATCGACCGTTTACTGGCGTCGCCTTTAAAACGGGCGCAAGAAACAGCACGTAAAATTGCGGAACGAAATCAATTGACGATTGAAACAGAACCTCGTTTAATTGAGATGAATTTTGGTATTTATGATGGTGAACCGATTGAAACAACGGCTTTCCAAGAAAATCGTTCTGAGATTTCCTTGCCATTTCCAGAAGGGGAATCGGTCCTAGATGTTGCGGGTCGAATTTATCCTTTGATTGAGGAAGCCTTAGCTTCAGAGGAAACTTACCTATTTGTTTGCCACAATGCGGTTATGCGAGTCATTGATAACTACTTCAATGGTAAAAAAATCCAAGATTTCTTGGACTTTCATTGTGAAAATACACAACTTGTACAATACGGAGAATAAAAATCAAGTCTTTAATCTTTTGGTTAAAGACTTGATTTTTTTTTATGGTAGATAAGAAACCGCTTCCGTTTTAATGTATAATAAATTAACTTTTGGATAAAAAAAGAAATGGGGAAAAGACTATGAGAATTGATAATATTCATCAAGCGCTAAAACAGTTTCACGTACAAAATCCAAGTAGCAAAGCAACCTTGTTGCCCGCAACGGCTTCGCAATTAAGTCAGGCCTCTGGCTATACCCGAACCGCTGTTAGTGAAGAGCTTTCAGAATTAGTGAGAAAAGACCAAGTCGTTAAAGTTAAATCAAGACCGGTGTTATTTTTTGATAAAGACTACTTAGAGGAACAGTTTCCTTTTTTTAAAAGTAGCATGTGCTACGATTCCCTCGCTTCGCTGCAAGAGGACATTTATCAACAGACAGAACAGATACATAAGAAAAAGCAGTTACTGAAAATGAATCCATTTGCGAACGTAATTGGTTTTGATGGGAGCTTAGCAGACGCCATCAAGAAGTTGAAAGCCGCTATTTTATATCCGCCTAACGGCTTGAATATTTTACTTACTGGAGAATCTGGGGTGGGGAAAACCTTAATTGCAGAACAATTACACCAATTTTATCAAGTTAAAATGAACCAGGAAGTCCCGTTTATTTATTTTAATTGTGCAGAATATTTCAACAATCCAGAATTATTAACTTCGCATCTGTTTGGCTATAAAAAAGGCAGTTTTACTGGTGCCGTCAATGACCAAAAAGGCTTAGTGGAGTTGGCAGATGGTGGTTTTTTATTTTTAGATGAAGTCCATCGATTAACGAGCGAAGGTCAAGAAAAATTGTTTACAGTTTTGGATAAAGGGTATTTTACACGGATGGGTGAAGCCGAAAAACAAAGAAATGTATCGATAAAATTTATTTTTGCAACAACCGAAGCAGTCAATCAACATTTTTTGAAAACGTTTTTAAGAAGGATCCCTGTGACATTAGCTATTCCAGCTTTAGCCGAGCGCTCTATGAAAGAAAAAATTCAATTGATTTTGTCCTTTTTCTTAGAAGAAAGTCAACGGATTCAAAAGAATATCCATATTCGTTATGAGGCGTTGAAACAATTAACGTTTACTCATTTTGAAGCCAACGTTGGCGAATTGAAAGCGGCGATTCAATTTATGAGCGCACAAGCCTATTTAGAGGTGTTCGATCAATTAACGGAAACTATTTGCATTGAAGCAAACGAGGGGACAGTCAAAGAGCAACCTGATGTAGAAAGTCTGCTGGCTTTTAATGAGTGGATACCTAACGATGGCCTCACGATTCAATACAACCATTTTTATTTAAGCAGTCAAGAGTTACTCAAATCAGAAAGTCTGAAAAATGATCGTTTTTATAATTTTCTATTGAAAGAATATGCAGATTTGAAAAAATTAACTCTTTCGACAGAGGATGCGCTAGCAATCATGCAAAACAAAGTCGAGCAACTTTATGATATGGACATTTTTGCTCAAGAACCGCTAGCCTTAGAGGCCATTGACGAAACATTGCAGCCAAAAATTCAAGAAGCCATTGTCTTTTTTGAACAATTAATCCAAGAAAAATTGACAGAGGATTTCCAGAATATTTTAATTGTCCACCTTTATTCTGCTGTTTTTTATTCTGCACAAATGAATGAAACATTTTATTCAGATACCAAAAATATCTATTCTGGCAAAGTAACCCAGTATCAAGCTGCTAAGACCATGGTGGACTTTCTACAAACATTGTTTGGGATTTCTTTTGCTGATACGGAAATCCTCTTTTTTGATCTATTTATTCGTAAAGTCACAGCTAAAAAAAGAGCGCACTCAGTTGAAGAAAACTGTGGCGTTATCGTCGTTGCTCATGGTACCGCGACGGCCAGCAGTATGGTTGAGTACACCAACCTTCTGTTTTCAACAACGGTCATGCGTGCAGTTGATATGCCGATTAATCAATCCGTGGAAGAAACATTAGAAAAAGTCCGTTCAATTGTAAAGCAAAATCAGTATAAAAAAATTATTTTAATGGTGGACATCGGTTCCCTGGTTTACTTTGGTAATGCTATCAGTCAAACGTTTCAAATGGAAGTGCTGCTAATTAGCAATATCAATCTCTTAACATTGCTAGAAGTGGCCCGAGAAGTCATTTATGAATCGACGGCGTTTGAGTATCTATTACCAGTCTTAAAAGAAAAAAATCATCGCGCCTTGATTTGCAGTAAAGGTCGCTTCAACGAGGCAAAAGTTCTCATTATTTCCTGTCTAACTGGCATGGGGACTGCTATTAAAATTGAACAGTTGTTACTAAAAACTTTTCCTAATGAATTACTAACGAATGTACGCATCATTACTTTAGAGAAAAGAGAAGTGGAAGACATTGATCGTTTGCATTCTTTTGTTCGAAAAGAAGAGAAAATCGTTGGCATCATTGGCACCGTAAAGACAGAAGTGCCAGATATTCCGTTTATTTCTTTACAAGATTTACTATCGAAGCGGGGCATTCAGCTAGTTTTCGAATTATTAGGCCATCATTTAGAAGAAAAACAAAACCAAGAGTTACTAAAAAAAGTTTCAGCTAAATATATTCAAGGATTATCAATCGAAGCTATTACAGACTTACTAACGGTTTTGAATCCTACAACCATTTCGATCGAATTAGCTAAGATTTATTCAGATATTTGCTTACAAACTAAAATAAAAAGTGACGAAAAGATTTTACTTCGTTTTATCATTCATTGTGCTTGTATGTTAGAACGGCAATTGCTAAATCCAGAATATGACCCGACAGCTTATGAAGTGTCATACCGAGAGTTGCCAGAAGCAGTATCTGTCATAAAAATGGCGTTTCGACCGCTTGAAGTGTCCTATAATCTGTTGATTCCACCTTTGGAAGTGCGCTATATTTATGAATTGCTCTTTGAAAAGGCTTAATTCAAACGGAAATGAAAGTTGGCACACTTATTGCTTTTAATAAAATGATTAATTAGCAAAGGAGTTTGTTTATGGAAAATGAACCAATTTTACTTTTAACACACAATGGTTGGGGCTTGGAATTAGTCAAAAGCGTCCAGATGATTGTAGGAGAAGTCACAAATGTACATGAAGTAGCATTACAAGCAGAGGATTCACTGGGGGATTATTTAGAACGAGTCACAGAAAAAATTGACCAGTTAACGTGGCACAACCAGTTGCTAATTTTAACAGATGTTAAAGGTGGCACACCTAGTAATGTTGCATTGCGTTTATCAAAAGATTATGACCTCCTGATTGTGTCAGGATTATGCACATCGTTATTATTAGAATCCGTCATGAAACAAAGTGGTCCTGGATTTCGTTTACAAGATGCAGAGATGATTCAACAAGCAGCAGTAGACAGTTGTCAAATTTTAGAAATTCCAAAATAAGAAAGTACAGGTGAACAGAATGTCAAAAATCGTATTAACAAGAGTCGATAGCCGTTTAATCCATGGACAAGTAGTGACTAAATGGTTACAACAATCAGGTGCAAATGAAATTTTGGTAGTGAGTGATGAACTAGAGCAAGATGAATTTTTACAAAGTATTTATTTAATGGCGGCGCCTCCAGGGGTTTCTGTAGTAATTAAAGGGATTGAAAGTGCCAAAGAATATTGGGAATCGCAAGAAAAGGAAGAGAAAAAGGTGTTATTTTTAGTGCCAGATTTAACGACCTTAAAAGCGATGGTGGACCAAGAAATTATTAAAGAGGAGATTCAAGTTGGTGGCTTAGGTGGCGGACCAAATCGGAAAAATGTTTTAAAAAATATCAATTTATCTGAAGAAGATGTTGCAATTTTGACTGAACTTTTAACGAAGGGCATCCATGTTTTCTTCCAAGCGATTCCCGAAGAAAATCCCCTACCAATTCAAAAATTAATTGAAAAATATCAATCACTATAATCAGAGAAAAAGGAGAGAATCATATGGGCGTTTTAGGTGTTTCAATTATTATGGGACTTTATTATTGGTTTGCACGTTTGCGTTTTGGGTACACATTTTCAGGCATGCTGTCTCAGCCATTAGGCGCAGCGTTGGTGGCTGGTTTAGCAACAGGAAAACTTAGTGAAGCAATGGTTGTGGGGGCGGGGATTCAACTTGTTTATCTAGGAGTCACCTCCACACCGGGCGGCAATGTGCCTAGTGATCCGGCTTTAGCTTCAGCAATCGCGATTCCGATTGCTTTAGGTGTGGGAATGAATGCCGAGGCGGCTGTTGCACTAGCTGTTCCTTTTGGTGTGTTAGGCGTCTTTATGGATCAATTACGGCGGACCATCAATGCGACTTGGGTGCATATGGCTGATAAATATGCAGAAGAGTTAAATTATGGGGGGATTTACCGAGCTGCGTTTGTTTATCCAGCTTTAGCGGGATTTTTAATTCGCTTTCCGTTGGTTTTTGCGGCGAACTTTTTTGGTCAATCTGTGGTGAATAAAGTCTTAGAAGTTATCCCAGCATGGTTGATGCACGGCTTTGAAGTAATGGGTGGTATTTTACCAGCGTTAGGATTCGCCTTAACAATTATGGTAATTGGCAAGAAAAATTTGATTCCTTATTTTTTAATTGGTTTTGTTGCAGTAGTATATTTTGGCGCAGAAGTTATGGCCGTCGCTATTTTAGGAATCTGTATTGCCTTTTTAGTTAGAAATAAGGCATTGAGTGAGGAGGCAGCATAATGGAACAAATGACACAAGCAAATGAACAACAATTGGAACAGAAAAAAATTACTAAAAAAGAATTATCCAAAGCCTTTTGGATTTATCAACTAGGCTGTGAATTATCAAATTCTTATGAACGTCTCCAAAGTTTAGTTTTTTGTGCATCGATGATTCCTGCAATTAAAAAACTTTACGCAGACGATGAAGAACAACAAAGAGAAGCTCTGAAACGTCATTTGAATTTTTTTAATACTGAAGGAACAGTAGGGGCTTCAATTCAAGGGATTGCAATTGCTATGGAGGAAGAAAAATCCAATGGTGCAGCGATCTCTGATACGGCGATCACATCGATTAAAACTGGGCTGATGGGTCCACTGGCTGGGATTGGCGATTCAATTATTTGGGCAGCATTAATGCCGTTAATCATTTCCATTTTTATTCCAATGGCTAAAGGAGGTAACGTGATTGGAAGTATCGGTCCGTTGGTTCTGTACACAGCCATTACATTATACATCAGTTGGACGTTAGTGAATAAGTCCTATACATTAGGGCGTAATTCAATCTTAAGTTTGTTAAAAGACGGCAAAATTAAGCAAGTCATTTATTCAGCGAATGTTTTAGGAATGATGATGATGGGCGCTTTAAGTGCGAGTTATGTTAAAATTGCTAGCCCGATGACGTTTAAAGTTACTGGCGGTGCCACGATTGTTTTACAAGATATTCTAGATCAAATTATGAAAGGGTTACTTCCTTTAGCAGCAGTCATGGCTATTTATTTCTTCATGGTAAAAAAAGGCCCACGTTACGGTATCATTATCGGCACGATTGTCTTAGTTAGTTTGGTCACTTCATTCTTTGGTTTGTTATAAAGGAGAAAATAATGAATAGTTACGAAAAATTTCACTTAAAAGAAGTCATCAATGCTTCTGGCAAAATGACCATTCTAGGTGTCTCCAAAGTTTCGGAGGCAGTCCTAGCGGCTCAACGATTCGGCGGCGAACATTTCTTTGAAATGAGTGAACTTAGTGTGCAAACAGGGGCCTTTTTAGCCAACTTGTTGAAGGCAGAAGATGCCCAAATCGTTTCCTCGGCTTCGGCGGGGATTGCCCAATCGGTGGCTGCCTTGATTGGAAAAGGCAGCTTGTACCACGCGTATCATCCTTATACAGAAAAAATTGAACAGCGAGAGATTGTTTTACCTAAAGGGCACAACGTGGACTACGGCACGCCTGTAGAAGTTATGGTAGCGCAAGGCGGCGGCCAAGTGGTGGAAGCTGGCTACGCCAACATGTGCAGTCCAGAACACGTGGAAATGATGATTTCTGAAAAAACAGCGGCCATTCTATACATCAAAAGCCATCATACCGTGCAAAAAAGTATGCTGACGGTGGCCGAAGCGGCCAAAGTGGCGCAACGCCACAAGGTGCCGCTAATTGTTGACGCGGCAGCAGAAGAAGATCTTTTCAAATACACTGAAGCAGGTGCTGATTTGGTGATTTACAGCGGCGCCAAAGCCATTGAAGGGCCAAGTGCTGGTTTAGTGGTCGGGAAAAAAGAATACATTGACTGGGTGCGCCTGCAAGGCAAAGGCATTGGTCGAGCAATGAAAATTGGCAAAGACAATATCCTAGGCTTTACGCAAGCAGTGGAAGAATACTTGGCACATGGCAGTGAATCAGGGGCTTCGATGCAAGAGCGCTTAAAACCGTTTGTTGAAGCCATCAACAACCTGTCAGATTTAACCGCTAAAATCGTCCAGGATGGCGCCGGACGAGACATTTATCGCGCCAGTGTCAAAGTGGACGGCAGAAAAACCGCTAAGGAAGTCATCCAAGCGTTAAAAGCAGAAAGTCCAGCCATTTATACGCGAGAATATCAAGCCAACAATGGCATCATTGAATTTGACATTCGTTCTGTCAATCAAGAAGAAATGAACAAAATCGTGCAACGATTACAAGAAATTATGGACACAAAGGAGAAATAAGTCATGTCATTAAAACCTAATTATTTAGAAGAACGCATTTGTTTAAACGTCTTAGCCAATTCATTAGAAAATGCCCAAGCCTGTTATGAAGCAGCAGAAGGGCATGTTGTGTTAGGCGTCCTTTCAAAAAACTATGAAACCGATGAAGCAGCCATTGACGATATGAAAAAATACCAAGCAGCAACCAACAACGCTTTATCTGTCGGCTTAGGAGCTGGTGATCCAAATCAAAGTCAAATGGTGGCTCGCTTATCAGAAGTTCTACAACCGCAACACGTGAACCAAGTTTTCACAGGTGTCGGCGCTTCGCGGGCCTTACTTCGTCAAGACGAAACAGTGATTAATGGCTTGGTTTCACCCACAGGCAAAGTTGGCTATGTTAACATTGCGACAGGTCCGTTAAGCTCGGGTGCGCCAGCGGCGGAAGTACCTATCGAAACTGCCATCAAATTGTTGAAAGACATGGGGGGCAGTTCCATTAAATATTTCCCGATGAAAGGCTTGGCTCACAAAGAAGAATACCAAGCAGTAGCAGCAGCTTGTGCCAAGTATGACTTTTATTTAGAACCAACAGGGGGCATTGATTTAGAAAACTTTGAAGAAATTGTTCAAATTGCGGTGGATGCCGGCGTTAAAAAAATCATTCCTCATGTCTACAGCTCAATTATCGATCAAGAAACAGGGGACACTAGAACAGAAGACGTGAAAACGTTACTAACCATGATGAAAAAGACATTGAATAAGTAAAGGGCCAATCTTTATTTGACTTTCTTCGCTAGATTTGCTACTCTCAAGTGGAGAATAAATAAAAACCAACAAATGAATGTGGGGTATTTTGGTGAGTGTCGTAGGTATCTAATTGATAAGTTGAATAACCAGTGAACCAAGCAAGGTTTATTTGGTGTGCTTAGAAAGTGATACCTGTCAGTCATCTCATTTACTAAATACCTCCTTTAAAAGAGGTTTCTTTAGTAACCTTTATCCAATGATAAAGAGGACAGCGGTAGAACGCTGTCCTCTTTTTTCTATAGAAACTGGTTTTTATTTAAAGGCGCCAGGTATTCTTTTCGTGATAGAAAGGAAGAAAAAACAAATGAATCATGAAACCATTCAAAAATTACAATTTACAACAATTCTTAAAGAAGTTCAAACACGTGCGATTGGCGAGTATAGTAAAGAACGGTTGGCGAAAATGGTCCCTGCAACACGTTTAGAAACAGTGCAGTCCCGCTTAACGGAAACAACCGAGGCCCGCTTAATTATTGATAGCGGACAACACGTCCCTTTCATGGGCTTGAGCCAAATTACCCGCTTGCTTCAACAAGTGAAAAAAGGCTTAATCCTTACACCAAACGAATTGATTGAGGTCGCTGACTTTTTAAGAAGTAGTCAGCGAATCCAGAAGTTTTTTGAAAAAAATCAATACCAAACACCACGCCTATTTAGTTACAGTCAGCACTTAGCTGATTTCAGAGCAATTGAAGAACAAATTTATACGAAAATCCATAATCAAAAAGTTGCCACCGATGCTTCTCGACAACTTCGGAAAATCCGGCGTCAAATCAATGAATGCCAACAAGAAATTGAAACAAAAGTCACCAAATTTTTACGCAATAAAAATAATCAACTGTATATTCAAGAAAATATGATGGTGAAAAAAGGGGAACATTACACGGTACCAATCAAAGCTAGCTATAAAAATAAGGTTTTAGGCACAATCATTGAGCAATCCAATAAAGGACAAACGGTCTTTATTGAACCTGTAGCAATTAGTAAATTAAATGAACAATTGACACTCTTAAAAGCGGAAGAAACAGCGGAAGAATATCAAATTTTGGCAGAACTAACTGGGTTAATTAATGAGCAAGAACGACTTGTCGATCAAGCCGTCGATACAATGACCACCTTAGATATTATTTTTGCACGAGGAAAGTATAGTCGCGAAATCGGTGGGATTACGCCAAAAGTAAACAAAGAAGAACGCTTGCGCATTGTTCAAGGAAAACACCCTCTTTTATTAGAACACGCAGTACCATTGACGTTTTCTTTAGGAGCAGAGTATCGAGGACTTGTCATTACAGGTGCCAATGCTGGTGGTAAAACGGTTGTCTTGAAAACAGTTGGCTTATTGACTGTCATGACACAATTTGGGTTGCAAATTCCAGCACAAGCGGGCACAGAGATTCCAGTATTAGATGAAATTTTTGTCGATATTGGTGATCAGCAAAATCTGGAAAATGCGTTAAGCACTTTTTCTGGACACATGAAAAATATTGCGGAAATGTTGCGTAATGTTAAGCGACACACGCTTGTTTTATTAGATGAAATTGGTAGTGGCACCGAGCCGAACGAAGGAGCTGGCTTAGCGATTGCTATTATGGAAACGATGTATCAAAAGGGAGCCTTGGTAGTTGCAACGACCCATTATGGTGAAATTAAACGTTTTGCCCAAGAGCATGACGATTTTGTGCCCGCCGCAATGGCCTTCGATCGTGAAACATTAACGCCCAAATATCAATTGAAAATTGGTGAAGTTGGCGATAGTCAGGCGCTTTGGATTGCACGTAAAATGAAGATGGAGCCACAGCTCATTGAAAAGGCGGCTCATTATATTCAGCGGAAAGAATACCCTACTAATCGAAGTCTATTTAAACCCCTGAAAGCAAAAGAAACGACCTTTGCCACGTTTGTAGAAGAAACAGACCGTTATCAAAAAGGTGATCGTGTCCTATTGACAGAAACACAACAAATTGGGTTGGTTTTTACAGATGAGGGTGAACAAGAAATCCAAGTATTTGTGAATGATAAAATTGAAAATGTACCACGAAGACGGTTGAAATTACAAGCGAAAGCACAAGATCTATATCCGCAAGACTATGATTTAGAAAGTTTATTTACAGATTTCCATGAACGAAAGAAACTCAAAGATATTGAACGCGGCTCAAAAAAAGCGCAGAAACAATTACGCAAAGAGTCCGAAAAAAGAGCAGCAAGACGCGACAAATAAGGAACTTAACAGAAGCAATACAACAACTTAACACTTTCTTTACTTGTTATTTATCAGAAATCAACTAAGACTTGTTATAGTCAATGTATGGGTAGATATGAAGGAGGAAACAAGGAAATGAAGAAAAGAGCTTTGCTAGGGGTTACCTTATTAACATTCACAACATTAGCGGGTTGTACAAATTTATCTGAACAAAAAAGCGGCGAAAAACAAACAGAGGTTGCTGAAGCGAAGGCAACTGAATCCGAAAAAGCACCAGTAAAAAATGTTATTTTTATGATTGGAGATGGCATGGGGAATCCGTATACAACGGGCTATCGCTATTTCAAAGCCAATCACTCAGACAAGCGTGTTCCCCAAACAGCTTTTGATACCTATTTAGTTGGGCAACAAGCCACTTATCCAGAAGATGAAGAAGAGAATGTCACCGATTCAGCTTCCGCAGCGACAGCGATGGCTGCCGGAGTGAAAACCTATAATAATGCTATAGCACTTGATAATGACAAGTCCAAAACAGAAACAGTGCTGGAACGTGCGAAAAAAGTGGGGAAATCAACGGGGCTTGTAGCAACATCTGAAATAACACATGCAACCCCTGCTGCATATGGCGCACATAATGTTTCACGCAAAAACATGGCAGAAATCGCCGATGACTATTTTGATGATCAAATCGACGGACAACACAAAGTCGATGTGTTACTTGGCGGCGGCTCCGAATTATTTGCCCGGAAAGATCGTGATTTAGTCAAAGAATTTTCCCAAGCGGGTTATGGTCATGTCACAGACAAAAAGTCGTTAAATGAGAACCAAGACGACAAAATTTTAGGCTTGTTTGCACCAGGCGGGCTACCTAAAATGATTGACCGAACGGAAGAAGTTCCTTCATTAGCTGATATGACAGAAGCGGCTCTTCAACGGTTAGATAAAAATGAAAAAGGTTTCTTTTTAATGGTTGAAGGTAGTCAAATTGATTGGGCCGGGCATAGCAATGATATTGTTGGCGCGATGAGCGAAATGCAAGACTTCGAAGCGGCGTTTGAAAAGGCCATCGATTTTGCCAAAAAAGATGGTGAAACATTGGTGGTTACAACTGCAGATCATTCAACAGGTGGCTTGTCTTTAGGCAAAGGAGATCAATACAACTGGTTGACGGAGCCTTTACATGCGGCAAAACGCACGCCTGATTTCATGGCAGAAGAAATTATTAAAAATGGTAATGTGGAAAAAACAGTGACTGAGTATATTGATTTTCAATTAAGTGAGGCTGAATTGAAAGCAGTGAAAACAGCGGCGGAGTCAAAAGATGTTGAAAAAATCGCTCAGGCATTAAGAAAGATTTTTGATGAACGTTCGAATACTGGTTGGACTACTGGCGGACACACAGGAGAAGATGTAAATGTCTATGCTTATGGCCCACAAGCAGAAGCTTTTTCAGGACAAATTGATAATACAGACCAAGCGAAGATTATTTTTGGCTTAGTAGATGGCACCGGGCAAAAAGCTGAGATTAAAGATAAAGGTATTGGTAAATAACAAAATGAAGAAAAAGCAGAACGTATAGAAGTTCTGCTTTTTCTTCATTGAAGGCATAAAAATTTTATCTCTGTTATAATGAAGGTAACCAGATAAAAGTGAGGTCAAATAATGAAAAAAATGCATGTTGAAAGTGAATTTGCACCGTTGCGTTCAGTTGTTTTAGCACAATTGCAATTTTGTTTACCAGATAAATTTGATGAAGCGGATACGACTTTTTTAACAGAGGAAAATGCCCGTTTAACACAGAATAATGAAGGGCGTGATTTAGCAGACTTTGCACCAGAACAACAAGTGCGTTGGGAAAAAGAAAAAGAAGTCATGCAAGGAGTATTAGAATCTTATGGCGTAGAAGTATTTCGTCCACGTTTATTGACAACCTATGAAAAAGAACATGGCAAGGAATTGGGCGTAGGATATAGTAACTTCTTTTCACGAGACCCTTTTTTTACAATTGGCAATCTCTTAATAGAAGGAAACTTAAGATTTCAACACCGTCGACAAGAAATTTTACCAATTCGTCCGATTATTCAGCAGTGGACACAAGAAGCAGAAGGCTATTATTTTGCTGCGCCACAACCTGACATTTCTGAAGGGGCTTTAAGTGAAGCAGGTCCCTTTATTGAAGGCGGCGATGTTTTAGTTCTAGGAAAAACAATTTTTGTGGGCTACTCTGGCTTGGCAAGTAACCTAGCAGGAATTCAGTGGTTAGCCAATATGATTGGTCATTTTGGTTATGAAGTGGTGCCGGTTCGGTTACATCCGCATATTCTCCACTTAGATTGTGCGTTAAGCTTGTTGAGAGAAGGCTTGATGATTGTTTGTGAAGAGGCCTTTTTGGATGGACTTCCTGCGCAATTAGCCAACTGGGAAAAAATTCACGTTACTTTGCAAGAAGCAGCGTATTTAGTGACAAATGGTCTACCGCTTAACGAAGAAACGTATATAACGGACCAATCGTTTACAACCTTAATTCCTCAAATAGAAGCAAAAGGTATCAAAGTTGAGGCAATTGATTACCATGTTTCTAGAATGTTAGGTGGTTCTTTCCGTTGTACAACGCAAGCTTTGATTAGAGAATAGTCAGCGAGTGATTATCAATTTTCGTAAGAAAAAATGTACGTTTTGTCTATGAAAACGATATAATTTTAGTTTTCACTATTTTTTTTTAAAATATTGAGGAAATTTTGATTTAATAAATGCGAGAAAACGTCAAAATGTTAGTGTTTGTTACTAATATTTTGACGTTTTCTCGCTGTTTTTTTATAAAATTACCACTTTATATATGAAAAAAAACAATATATTTTTTGAAAATTACGTTTTCAAAGACACAAAAAGTCGTTGGAACCTTGCTGTTATAGTAAATTCATTTTTTTTGCATGAGGTGTTTAAAATTTGAAATCACAAGCAGTCTTTTTTTCGCTATACTTAGTTTACGTTCTACTGAGATAGAAAAGTTTTTCACTTTTTTATTCATTAATTAACCAAGATATAAAGGAGAGAGTAAAATGAAGAAAAAAACATTGGTAACTTTATTTGCAGGAACGGCAATTTTAGGGGTAAGCATCGCTCCTGCAGCAGCACATGCAACAACGACTGGTACAACACCAGCAAACGTAGAGATGACAAGTGGTTCATTACCAGGCGGTACGGGTGATGGAGATGACGGAAGCACACAAGAACCAGAACCAGGCTCGAATACAAATTTTGATTTGTTATATGTTCCAACAGAATTCAAATTTGCTTCGACAGAAGTTAGTTCTGATTTATCAGCGATTTCGTTAGATGCGACAGGTACCCAAACAAAACGTTATGCCGTTGGGGATGTTCGTGGAACACAAGCGGGTTGGTCAGTTACTGCCGGCGTTGCTGAAATGAAAAATGGCACTGCTACTTTAGAAGGCTCAATTACCTTTGCACAAACAGGAGCAGTAGCGAAATACGATGAAACAGCAAAAACATACTCACGTGATGTAGCTGCCTTTGCAGCAGATCCAGGAAGTCCTGAATTTGCTGGAACAACTATTCCAGTAGGTGGAGCAGCTGTATCAATTGCTACAGCAGCAGTTGGTAAAGGTCAAGGTACATGGGATTCTGAATTATCAAATGTAAAATTAAACATTACAACACCTAGTTCACAAATTACAAATGGTGCGTATACAGGTAACGTAACTTGGACATTAGTGGCTGCGCCATAAACAGTTACTAACGAGAATACTGCATTACTAGAAAAGGAGCTGCGCAGTGGTGCACGGCTCCTTTTCGATACATAGGAGGAACAAATAATGAAGACAATGCGCTGGCTAATCGTCACAGTTTTTATTTGTGTGATGGCATTAAGCATCCCTTCTGCTGTACAAGCAGAAGAAGCGGATGACAACATGAATACAAAATTTACAGTTAAACCCAATATTCCTGAGAATCAAGCGAAAAATACGCAATCCTACTACGATCTCATTGTAAAACCAGGACAGAAACAAGAAGTCGAATTATCATTAATTAATAAAACAGATGAAGAATTGACGATTGATTTAAATTTGGCGAATGCTGTGACGAATGACAATGGTTTAATTGTGTACAATGATTTCGAGAAAAAACCAGATTCAAGTTTAAAAGTACCCTTGACAACATTAATTAAATTACCTGAGGAACATGTAAAAGTTCCCGCTAAGAAAACCGTAACAGCCAAAATGACTGTCGAAATTCCAGCGAATGGTTTCCAAGGATTAGTTTTGGGTGGTGTTTATGCTTCGCTTGCAGAAGATGAAAAGGAAGAAAAAGGAAAATCAACGGGTTTAACCAGTCGATATGGATTTAATGTAGCAATTGCTTTACGAATGTCAGAAGATACACCGATGTATCTAGCAGAGACTCTTCAATTAGTTAAATTAGTTCCGACCATTGCTTTAGGAAATAAATCGGTCCAAGCGGTTATTCAGAATCCGACATCCGCTATTTTTCCTGAAGTACGTTTAGAAGGAAAAGTAACGAAAAAAGGCGAAACGAAAGAATATGCCAAACGGATTTTACCAAGTGTTCGTTTTGCGCCAAATTCGACGATGAACTTCCATTTAGATTTCGGGAAAGAAGATGTTCGTCCAGGAACCTATATTTTTGAAGGAAAAGCGGTCTTGAAAGAAGATGAACAACAAGTGTGGCCGTTTAAGCAAGAATTTACCATCAGTAGTCAAGAAGCCAAAAAATTAAATAAAGAAGCAGTAGTGAAATTGGTCCTACCGACTTGGTGGAATCAAGCTTTTTATGGCTTGTTAGTTGCAACAATTGTGAGTCTAATTCTAGCTATTTGGCGTTTTACGCAACAGAAAGCAACACTGAAACAACAAGCCTATTTACAACAAGAAAAACAGGCAGCCTTGAAAAATAGACAAGGAGCACGCGATGATGACAATGAAAAGTAAAGGGTCACTTCTGGTGACGTTGGGAATACTTTTAACCGTTGGCATTGCGAGTCTAATTATTTCTTCTGAGAGTTTTGCAGAAGAAGTAGGGCAAACGAATATCGGTGTAACGTTCTATGGAGGGAAAGAGCCACTAAAAACGGAAGGTGTCATTAAGCCAATAGAGCAACCAGTCACTGATAAAGATAAAAAAACGTCACAACAACAAGACAAAGTGAGCAGAAAAACCACTGCTAAAACGAATCCGACTAATGCACAGACGTCATTACCAAGGACAGGTGAACGAAATAGCACGTGGCTTTACAGCCTTGGTATTGCATGTTTACTCGTAGTACTAACAAGTTTCTATTATTTGAATAAAAAAAGGAAAAAGGAAAAATAATGTGCTGTTTTTATAAATAGAGTTAATGTAGAAGGAGGAATATAGATGGAGATTACGATGTGGATTTGGATTTGTGCTGGCTTGGCCGTCCTTTGTTTTGCTTTATTTTTACTGTTCTTAGTAAATAGCATGAATTTTGTACATCTGGCAAAGCCTAAGCAGTCTTTAGTAAAACAATCGATGTTTAGTTGGCTGCTTCTGGTGATGTGTGGCGGCTGGGTAGCGGTGGCTATTTTGCTGAATATCGCATTACAAACACAATTAACATAAAGAAAACCCGTTGTAAGTTTTTAAGAAACTTGCAACGGGTTTTTGTTAACTTTAAAATAAAGAACGGTACAATTTATCAAAAAAGTACAGTAGACATTTGTACCCAACTTAGATAGAAAATAAAGCGCTATCATTATATGATGATTACAGGAGGAGGACACAGCTGTGAATTATAAAATAAGTTATCTCCTTGACGAGTATGCAGGGCAAAAAATTGCGCTCTCTTTGGCTCAACAAATAACCGATCTTTCGCAACGAGAATTAGTGACACAACTTTCGACAATAGGCGGAGAAGTTCAACAGAATACCGTCAGCATTCCAAACCTTTCCGCAAATGAATGGGGAAAACAACTTTTTCAACAACGTCAAGTGATCTATAGCGAAACAGAAAGACAAGCACTTATTTTTTTGCTCACTTATTCAGAAATCGAAGAACTATCGGTGTATCATTACCAAAATTTTTTAGACGTTTCGAAAGGCACTATTTTAGCGGACATCAAAAAAGTACGACACCAACTAGCAACTGAAAACATTGCTTTATCCTACGAACGAAAACGAGGGTTTTACCTAGAAGGAGATGAATTTCGGATTCGTCGTTTCGGGAAAAATTAGCTTGCCCGCCTCTTACAACAAAAGTCGGGCACCTTCGCTTTATTTTGCTGGCTCAGTCAGCATCAAATGAGCCAATACGCAAAAATACGTGACGGCATTCAATTAGCCGTCCAGGAAGCACAGCTTCAACTGGTACCCAGCAGATTGGATGAAATTAGTTACTTTCTTGCTTTTTCTCAAAAAAGATTAGGCAAATATGGAACAGTCGTCTGGCCTGAGAACCAGTTAATTCAGTCCTTACGCGCTTATCCCGTCAGTCATCGTATTTTAAGTGATTTAGTTGGGCCAGTGGCGAATGTAGAAACTGAGAGTCTTTTTTTCACGATTTGTTTAATGACAGCCTTGCAAGGAGAATTGCGAGATACGAAGTTAGAGTTTTTATTAGATATTTCTGGTGAAATTATTCGGAAAATGGAATTGTTGGCCGTTGTTCAATTTGAACAGCCTCGTGAATTGCTCATGAATGTGTATTATCATCTGGTTCCTGCCTATTTTCGGATTAGCTATGGCTTTTACTTGCCGAATGTTTTAATCAAGGATATTCGACAATCGTATCGGTCGCTTTATCATCTTTGTGAACAAGCGTTAGCTCCTTTAGAAAAATTAACGAAACGGTCAATCCCGTCAGAGGAAATCGGTTTTTTTACCATATTATTTGGTGGAGAAATTTTCGGGCAAAAAAATGAACAGCGGCAAGAAAAGCTAAAAGCGCTAATTGTTTGTCCCAGTGGTATCAGTTCTTCGTTGATTTTGCAATCGGAATTGCGTCGGCTATTTCCAATGATTGAATTTAAAGAAACGAATGCGGTGAGGGAAATAGAGAATGTATCTGAAAAAAGCTATGACATCATTTTCTCAACGGTCCCTATTGAAACAGCCAAAAAGGTTTATCTTACCAAGCCCATTATGAGCTCTTTGGAGAAAAATCAATTGATGCACCAAGTTCAATCAGATTGGCTATTGCCAGGTATTTCCATGCCAGATGTTAAAGATATTTTAGATGCGTTAAAACCTTATATTTCCTTAAAAAAAGGAGTCACAGAAGCGCAGTTATATCGTGTCTTGCATCGTAAAATGAACAAAATTTTAGAAAAAGAGGAGGATCTGCGTCCAATGTTATCGGAATTATTAACAACAGAAACAGTCCAAGTCCTGCCTGAAGTTGCAGACTGGCGAGCGGGAATTACAGAAGCTGCCAAGCCGTTATTAAAAAATGGCAGTATTACGGAAAAGTACATTGATGCAATGATTCAAAAAGTCGAATCGTTTGGGCCATTTATCCATATCTGTCCAGACGTAGCATTGCCTCATGCGCGACCAGAAGATGGCGTTAATCAGTTAGGCATGTCATTACTAAAAATCCAAAAAAGTGTCGATTTATTAGAAGATCCTAAGCATGAAATTCACCTTTTTATTTGTTTAGCTGCTTCAGATAACGAAACACATTTACGGGCCTTATCTAGTCTGACAAAAATTCTATCAAAAAAAGAATCATTACATCGCTTAGTGGCGGCTGAAACCGTTCCAGAAATACTATCAATTATCCAAGAAGGAGAGAAATAAGATGAAGATTTTTACAGTTTGTCAAAGTGGTTTAGGAACAAGTTTTATGGTGCAAATGAATATCCAACAAATTTTAGAGGAAGTCGGTGTTGATACAGATAATTTTCAAATTGATCACACAGATGTCGGGAGTGCCAGTGGTGATATGGCTGATTACTTCTTTGTCGAAAAAACATTGCAAGATGCTTTAGGGTCAATTCCTGATGAAAAAATCATTCCTTTAAATGCGATTATTGATTACGATGAAACGAAGGAGAAAGTCTTGAAAGTTTTAGATGACAATGGCATTGCACATCAATAAGAAGGAGGAAAAACATGGAAACTTTATTGAATTTATTTGTTTCAATTGTTAGCCAGCCAGCGATTCTGGTTTCATTAATTGCTTTGTTGGGATTAGTTTTACAGAAAAAGAAATTTTCTGATGTTGTTCAAGGAACGTTGAAAACATTCGTCGGCTTCTTAGTTTTAATTGGTGGCGCAGGGCTATTGGCGAACTCATTAACGCCCTTTGCGGAGATGTTCCAAACCGCATTAAATACACAAGGCGTGGTACCTAGTAATGAAGCGGTTGTAGCGATTGCCTTGCAACAATATGGGACACCAACTGCTCTGATTATGTTGGTGGGCATGGTTGTTAATATTCTGTTGGCGCGTTTTACACGTTTTAAATATATCTTTTTGACAGGTCAAGCGATGATGTACGTTTCGTGTTTGACAGCCGTTATTTTAGTGGGGGCCGGTTTTAGCGTTAGTTTGCCAATGATTCTTTTAGGTGGTTTATTTGAAGGAACTTTATTAACAGTGACACCTGCTCTTTGTCAGCCCTTTATGAAACAAATTACTGGAAATGATAAAGTAGCAATGGGGCATACAGGGAATATTGGTTATGCGGCAAGTGGCTTTATTGGAAAAGTCTTTGGGAATAAAGAAAAGTCAACGGAAGATATTAAAATTCCTAAAAGTTTTGGTTTTTTAAGAGACTCAACCATCTCAATTATGATTTTGATGTCGATTGTCTATGTGATTTTGGCTTTGCTGGCTGGGACAGGCTATGTCGAGCATGAGTTAAGCAATGGCGAAAATGCGATTATCTTTTCATTAATTCAAGCAGGAACCTTTACGGCTGGTTTCGTAGTGGTTTTACAGGGTGTGCGGATGGTTTTAGGAGAAATTGTGCCAGCTTTCCAAGGAATTGCTAAAAAATTAGTGCCTAATTCTAAACCAGCACTTGATGTTCCCATTATCTTTCCTTATGCGCCAAATGCTGTCTTGATTGGGTTCTTTGTGAGCTTTATTGTGGGAACTATTTCAATGTTAGCGATGGTTGGTCTGAATACCACTGTGATTATACCAGGCGTTGTTGGGCACTTTTTCTGTGGTGCCGCGGCAGGCGTTTTTGGAAATTCCACAGGGGGACGTCGAGGAGCGATTTTAGGGGCTGCGTTTAATGGCTTATTAATTAGTTGGTTACCGTTATTTATTTTACCAGTCTTGGGTGATCTACAGTTAGCATCCTCAACGTTTGCGGATACAGATTATTTAATCCCAGGCCTATTTTTAGGCAAATTAGGTGAGGCAGGTCCGAGTCTTTTAGTAGGAGGAATCATTGTTTTTGTAGTGGTTGTTCTTTTGGCTAGCGCTGTTTTAACTATGCGGGAGAAAAAAGTCGCCGAAGAAAACTAAGTGCTTTGTTCTAAAAAGGCAAATGGGACAGAAGTCAAAACGACTTCTGTCCCATTTGCCTTTTACCATTGTTCTTGGATAAACTGTGCAATTTGTTTCCGCGCTTGTCGTCCTTCTGGCAAGTATTGTTTCATTGCGAAAACGTGTTGCATTCCAGGCACCAATCGGCAAGTATCTTGTGGTCGTGACCCTAATTGTTTTAAAAATTGGTGATAGGAAGGGCAAAAAACTTCATGTGTGCCGCCCACGAAAAAAAGTGGCGGAAATTTTTGATAATCAAAGGACAAGCAATTTAAAGAAAGCGTGGCGTGATTAGCCGTGTCATCAATCTCTTGGGCAATTAATTGTAAATAGTTCATGCCAATCATTTTGTCCTTTTTTTGATAACTTTTGGCAATAGGAATGTCTAAATGTCCATCTAACCAAGGAGAAATTAAAACAGCAGCTTTTGGTAAGCGTTCAGGGAAATCGATGGCTAAATTCTGCAATACGTTTAAAACCAATGTGCCACCAGCAGAATCACCTAATAAAATAACATCTTCGGGATCATAATGCTGTGAAATTTCTTGATAAGCAGCATAGCAATGATTATAAATATCAGCAAAAGACTTATTTGGTGCTAATGGATATACAGGGATAAAATAGTCTGTTGCAAAAGGGAGATCTTCAATTAGTTTATAACTAAAGTCTAATTGGCTATAGGCAAGATTCAATGTAAAGCCCCCACCATGCAGGTACAGTACAGCTTTCTTGGTAGGCGCAATAACGGAGTTTGACATGCGATACATCGTAGGAAATTGAGTCATTTCTTGAAGAGGAAAAAGATGACGTAAATGTTTTGGCAAAGTTACTTGTTCATTTAATGATCGTTGCCAATGATAAAAAGCCTTGGTGACTTTCGGATTTCGTTCAAGGCGAGCAATTTGGGAAAGACGTAAAGAATCTTCAAAAAGACAGGCTTTTAAGGATTTTTGACGAGAACGTGTGTGGAACAAATATGCGCTAGCTAACAACAAACCAATCGATTTCTTTTTCAATTAAGGCCCTCCATTCAGCAAAAAGTAAATCATTTTTTCTACAGTATAACATTTTAAAAGTAGAACAACGAAATTTGTTGAAGGGATGAAAGGACGGTTTAAACGAATGTACGTATTTATTTGTGGTTGCGTAAAGTAAATGATTGTAGTAAATTAAATGAGATTAAGAGGTCCGGTGAATGGCGCGTTCACGGCAAGGAGAGAAGTAGGATGACAAATAAAAAGGTTACAATTAAAGATGTTGCCAATGATTCAGGGGTCTCCATTACTACCGTTTCACAAATTTTAAACGGGAATGGGGCACGGTTTAGTGGGAAAACGGTCGAAAAAGTATTGGCTGCAAAAGAGCGATTAAACTATCAGCCCGACTATTTTGCGCAACGTATGGTGATGAAAAAAAGTAAGACGATTGGCGTAATCGTACCTGATATTACCAATCCATTTTTCGCGCAATTGATTCGAGGAATTGAAAGTGTTTTATACAAAGAAAATTTTATACTGATGTTATGCAATGCGGACCAAGATGTTACAAGAGAACATGAATATTTAACAGAGTTGATTCGTCGTAGTGTCGATGGCTTTGTGATTGCAAGTTCTGAAATTTCCAATCAAACGATTAATGAAACGCTACGTGCGAAAAAGATTCCATTTATTGTACTTGACCAAAAAAAAGCAGAAGGCTTTAGCGACGCTGTTTTGACAGACGATTATAGAGGTGGGCAACTAGCAGCAAAGCATTTACAAGAGCAACGACATGAACAGGTCGTCGTGGTAATGCCACCACATGCGCCAGTCAATATTCAGCAACGGTTAAAAGGTTTTTGTTCTGTTTATACGGAAAAGATCCAGTTGATCGAAACAGAATTATCAAAAACCGGCGGCTACCAAGCTGTCCCCGAAATTTTAAAAACAGAGAGCACCGGAATTTTTGCTATCAATGATGAAATTGCTTTTGGTTTATATCGAGGATTAGCAGAAGCGGGCAAAAAAATTCCTGAGGATTATAGTATTATTGGTTATGACAATGTTGATATGTGCGAATATGTTTCGCCGCCGCTAACAACAATTGCTCAACCTGTTTTTCAATTGGGGCAAACTACGGCGACTTTATTATTGGAAAGAATCCATCAGCCTGCAAAAGATTGGGAGGAGCAAACCTTGCCTGTCCAACTGATTGAACGATTTTCGACAGCACCCTTGAAATAGCTTTCAAGGTGTGCTATATTTTTGTTGTGGAATTAAAACGTTTTACTAAAACGTTTTAATTAAAATGAAAAAATAAATTTTATTGAGGTGGATGAAAATGAACGCGGTTACAATTATCGGAAGTATCAATTTAGACACAACATTAAGAGTCAAAGAAATGCCAAAACCAGGCGAAACAATTCACGCCATTGAACATTTTACAGCGGGTGGTGGTAAAGGAGCAAACCAAGCAGTCGCAGCGAAACGTTCAGGCGCAGAAACATATTTTATTGGTGCTGTGGGAAATGATGGCGCTGGAGCTATGATGACTGATTTAATGAGTCAAGATGAAATTAATTTAACTGGGGTCACCACTTTAGAAAAAACAGCTACTGGCCAAGCCTTTATTATGGTAGATAACGCTGGTGAAAATAGCATTATGATTTACGCGGGAGCCAATAACGCCTTTACGCCAAAACAAGTCCAGGAACATCAAGAAATTATTGAAAAAAGTGATTTTGTGATTGCCCAATTTGAAAGTGCGATTGATAGTACGATTGCAGCGTTTAAAATTGCTAAAAAAGCAGGCGTCAAAACGATTTTAAATCCCGCACCTGCGTTAGAACAAGTTCCTGAAGAATTACTAAACGTTACAGATATGATTGTACCAAATGAAACAGAAACCGAAATTTTAACAGGCATTAAAATCACAGATGAAGCGAGTATGCGTAAAGCCGCAGAAGCACTTCATCAATTAGGGATTGAAGCAGTAATTATTACAATAGGTAGTAAAGGCGCCTTTTATGACGTCAATGGACGAAGTGGTATTGTGCCTGCTTTTAAAGTGAAAGCGGTTGATACAACGGCTGCTGGCGATACTTTTATTGGCGCATTAAGTAGTATATTAGAGAAAGACTTTAGCAATTTGGAAGAAGCTATTCGTTATGGAAACAAGGCATCCTCACTGACTGTTCAACGTTTTGGAGCCCAACCTTCGATTCCTTATCAACACGAATTGGCAGACAAATAAAAAGGAGCGAGCGACATGAAAAAAACAAAAGTTATTAATTCAGATATTTCCCGCGTTATCGCACAAATGGGTCATTTTGATAAATTAAGTATTGGCGATGCAGGCATGCCTGTGCCTCGAACTACAGAAAAAATTGATTTAGCAGTTACCAATGGTGTCCCTAGTTTTATGGAAGTTTTAAACAATGTTCTTGAGGAATTGGCAGTTCAACGAATTTATTTAGCAGAAGAAATTAAAACAGAAAATCCTGATATGTTGACAGCAATTGAAACTCGTTTACCAGAAACTCCCATCAGTTTTATTCCTCATACAGAAATGAAACAAGAATTAAACAACTGCCATGCATTTATTCGGACAGGGGAAATGACCCCTTACGCAAATATTTTATTAGAAAGTAACGTTGTCTTTTAAACGAAAGAGGGGAAATAGAGATGAATGCGACTGCATTATTAATCGGTTTAGGACCGCTTCTAGGTTGGGGGCTTTTCCCAACAATCGCTTCAAAAATTGGTGGTCGTCCAGTGAATCAAATTCTCGGTACCAGTTTAGGAACATTAATTTTTGCCGCTATTTTTTCAATGATTAATGGTTTAGCTTTTCCAACGGGCATGGATTTATTCTTTTCAATTTTATCTGGTGTCGGTTGGGCCTGTGCGCAAATCATTACATTTAAATGCTTCACGATGATTGGTTCATCACGTGCCATGCCAGTAACGACCGCGTTCCAACTTTTAGGGGCTTCTCTCTGGGGTGTCTTTTTCTTAGGAAACTGGCCAGGTGCGACAGCCAAATTGTTAGGCGCATTTGCCTTAGTGTTAATCATGATTGGTGCCAAAATGACGGTCTGGTCTGAAACGGAATCCGCTGAGAGTGCTGGAATTATGAAAAAAGCAGTTCTTCTATTAGCTGTTGGTGAAATCGGCTATTGGGCGTACTCTGCAGCACCACAAGCGACGGCAATTGATGGCATGCATGCCTTTTTACCACAAGCAATAGGCATGGTAATTGTGGCAGTTATTTATTCAGCAGTTGTCACTATTAAGGGTGGGGAAACATCCCCATTTATAGAAGCCGTTTCCTACAAACAAATTTTTTCAGGCTTTTTCTTCGCCTTTGCAGCGTTAACTTATTTAATTTCAGCGCAGCCAGATATGAACGGCTTGGCAACGGGCTTTATTCTATCCCAAACATCAGTTGTGCTTGCAACGTTGACAGGTATTTGGTTCTTAGGTCAAAAGAAAACAGCCAAGGAAATGACCGTAACGATTATCGGCTTAGTTTTGATTTTGGCAGCAGCTACGATCACAGTGATGATTTAAAAAAGTATTCAACGACCTATTATTCAGGGCGTTGAATACTTTTTTTTATTTGTTCTAAAAATAATGCAGCAGCTGTGGAAAGAACCGTATTTTTGCGCCAAATTAAATTAATTTTGGCTGTTAAAGCAGGATATAGCGGGATAAAACGTAAATTTGTTTGCTTTGTTTCTAGAATACCATCAATGCTTAGGGCGCTACCTAGACCAGCTTCTACCATCAGTGAAGCGTTGTAAAGTAAGTTGTAGGTCCCAACGATTCGGAACTGATCTAGACTTGCTTCGAGCCAATCAGAGAGTTGGCTCGGAACTTGTGCTTGTCGAGAAATAAATAAAGGTTCTTCTTTTAAATCGGCTGCAGTAATAACATTTTTAGTGGCTAAGGGATGGTCCTTTACAGTAATTAAGCCCCATGTATCTACAACTGGTAATGTTAAATAGCTATATTTTTGTTTAGGTGCAGGCTCAATAATTAAACCAAAATCTAATAATCCTTTGTCTAGCCGTTCTATTACATCATCTGCATTCCCACTGTATAAATGAAGGTGAATATCAGCTGAGTGCTGGCTTGTTATTTGTTGTAGTGCATTCGCTAAAAAAGACATAGCTTTTGTTTCGCCGCCACCAATCGTGATTTCGCCATTAATGAATTCATTTTGCGACAAGTTGGTGACTGTTTTATTCGCTAAGCTTAAAATATCTTGCCCTTGTTTAGCTAAATATTCTCCTTCAGGTGTTAATTGTATTTGTCGATTTCCTCGTATAAATAATGTCACGCCTAATTCTTCCTCTAATTCTTTTAATTGCTTAGATAATGTTGGTTGTGATACATGCAATTGTTTGGCTGCGCCACTAATCGTTTTTTCTTGGACCACTGCTAAGAAATAGTGAATCACTCGTAATTCCATTACTTTCCCTCCTATAACTAAAACGCATACTTATCTATTTATTATAAGTATTAGACAGAGGAGTTGTCACGTATTACGATAAATTTAGCAAAAGGAGGCGATTAGGAATGCTTACAAAAAATCTCCAAGAACTAATTGCAACAGGTAGCATTGATAAAGATGAACCACTATTTCAACTTATTCATCAGATTCAAGAGGAAAATAGTCGCTATTTAATAGAATTAAATCAACAAGCCTATACACATAATGAAGTAAGGAATCTTCTTGCCACGATTATCCAAGACAAAATTGACGAAACCGTTACGATTTTATTGCCTTTTTATACAGATTTTGGACGCAATATACATTTTGGTAAAAATATTTTTATTAATCGGGCAGCTATGTTTGTTGATTTAGGGGGCATTATAATTGAAGACAATGTTTTAATTGGTCCGCGCGTTAATCTCTTAAGTGTCAATCATCCGGAACTACCAATGAAACGGCGAGGCGTATTGCTAGCACCAATTACCATTAAAAAATTTGCGTGGTTAGGCGCGGGTGTCACTGTTTTACCAGGTATTACGATTGGTGAAAATGCTATCGTAGCAGCTAATGCGACTGTAACTAAAGATGTGCCAGCTAACGCTATTGTTGCAGGAACACCAGCTAAAATTATTCGTTGGATTCAGGAAGATAAGGAGGAAATATAATGAAATCATTATCAGAAAAAGTTATTGTTATCATGGGCGCTTCCAGTGGCATCGGTGAGGCAACAGCCCGTTTACTTGCCAGAAAAGGAGCGAAGTTAGTCATTGCAGCACGTCGACAAGAACGTTTAATTGCTATAAAAAAAGAACTTCCTGAAGCAACGATTCTCGTGCAACAAGCAGATGTAACGAAAGAAGAGGAAGTTCAGCGTGTAATCAAGCTTACAATGGAAAAATATGGACGAATTGATGTTCTTTTTAACAATGCAGGAGTTATGCCAACGGCGCCTCTTATTGAAGCACCAAAAGGAGAATGGCGTCAAATGCTAGATATTAATATTATGGGTGTTTTAAATGGCATTGCGGCAGTTCTTCCAATTATGGTTGAACAAAAATCAGGGCAGATTATTGCTACTGATTCTGTGGCAGGACATGTCGTTTATCCAGATTCGGCTGTCTACTGTGGAACAAAGTTTGCTGTTCGAGCAATTATGGAAGGATTGCGACAAGAACAAAGAGAGAATAACATTAAATCAACGATTATTTCACCAGGTGCTGTACAAACAGAACTTTATCAAACAATTTCTAATCGAGTAGTAGCTGAAACGTTACATCTAGAACAGTTAAGTTGGGGCTTAAAGGCGGAAGACATTGCGCAAGCAGTGGTCTTTGCCATAGACACGCCAGATCGTATGTCAATCAGTGAAATGGTTGTTCGCCCGACCACACAAACGATTTAATTTAAAAAGTATTCCTAGAAAGGAATACTTTTTTTAATCGTGATTGTTCGTTTTTTACAGAATTTAGAATTTGATATTTACTTATTTGTTGGTTTATTATATGATTAAACACGTTGTTTCATTAATAAATTGAATATTTTACGAACATTGTAAAATGTTTAGATTTTAGGAGGACGGAACATGAAAGAAAAAATAAGTTCATATTTTGAACTTGAACAATTGAATACGAATATGAAACGAGAAATGTTAGCTGGTTTCACCACATTTATCTCAATGGCGTATATTTTGTTCGTTAATCCAACCGTACTTGGTGCTTCTGGCATGGACGAAGGCGCTGTTTTTACTGCCACCGCTTTAGCGAGTGCCTTAGGTTGTATTTTAATGGGTGTGTTGGCGAAATATCCGATTGCGACAGCACCAGCTTTAGGAATTAATGCATTCTTTGCTTATTCAGTCTCTGTTGGTATGGGGATTCCTTGGCAAACGACATTAGCAGGCGTTTTTGTGGCTTCATTGATATTTATTTTAATTACAATTTTTAAATTACGCGAGCTAATTATTGATGCAATTCCTGCAGACTTGAAATTTGCCATTTCAGGTGGGATCGGGTTGTTTATTGCTTTTCTTGGTTTAAGCCAAGGTGGCTTAATTGTGGCTAATGATGCGACACTCGTTGGCTTAGGACCTTTGAATGTTGGTTCAACGTGGGTTACCATTGTCGGCTTAGTCGTAACTGCAATTTTGTTAGTTCGTCGAGTACCGGGTGGTATTTTTATTGGGATGGCGATTTCAACGATTGTTGGTTTAGCGACAGGCGTTATTCCAATGCCTGATAAGATTATTTCAAGCGCGCCAAGTTTAGAACCAACATTTTTAGTGGCGTTAGGACATGTGAAAGATATCAATACGATTCAAATGTGGGTCGTGGTTTTAACGTTCCTATTAGTAACATTCTTTGATACGGCTGGTACGTTGGTGGGCTTAGCCAATCAAGCAGGTTTTATGAAGGACAATAAAATGCCGCGTGTGGGGAAAGCTTTAGCCGCTGATTCAACAGCGATGTTAGCTGGTTCTCTATTAGGGACATCACCAGTTGGCGCGTATGTCGAATCATCTGCGGGGATTGCTGTGGGTGGTCGTTCAGGAATCACAGCTATTACAACCGGGATTTTATTTATTTTCAGTTTGCTATTTTCTCCTTTGTTAGCAGTTGTCACTTCGCAAGTTACAGCACCAGCGTTGATTATTGTTGGTGTTTTGATGGCACAATCCTTAAGCAAAATTAAATGGAACGAGATGGAAATTGCGATTCCTTCCTTCTTAATCTTGTTAGGAATGCCATTGACATACAGCATTTCAGATGGGATTGCCTTAGGCTTTATCTTCTATCCAATTACAATGATTGCGGCAAAACGCGGGAAAGAAGTTTCGCCAATTATGTATGGCTTGTTCTTTGTTTTTGTCGGATTCATGTGGATCCTGAATGCGCAATAAGCAAGAGAGAAAGTTATCAAATAGTTGATTCATAAGACAATGAACTTATGAATCAACTATTTTTTTCGACTAAGCACTAGAAAAACGCCCCTTATTTGATGTATAATTTGCAAAGACATTGACCTGTGAAGATACAGGAACAGAGAGGAATTAATTGAGTGAAGTATACAGAAATTATGATTTCAGGTAGTAGTTTCTGTTGAAATGTATTGAGAATACTGGTTTTTAAGGTCTTTTTTCGTACAGTAAATAAGTTCAAAAAGCAATGATTGTTAGCTCTTGTGTTAGCAGTTGTTGCTTTTTTTAATTGGAGACAATGTAATCTATGGAAATCAATTACTATTAAAAAAACTTGAAATATGTTAAGTGTTTTTACCGACAAACATTAATAGAAATTCTATCTGATAACATAGAAAATTACGTTGAATTTCAGATAATACAGAGAATTAAGTCTCTGTATAGGAGCAGAATAAAATACAAAAAATACTTCCGTAATTAAGAATGTTTCATTTAATTTATCAAAGAATATTGCCTGTAAATCATCCGTACACGATTGAACAAACATACACCTTGAATGTTTGTTCAATCGTGTATTTTTAGTATGTATAATATTAGGATGTATTAAATATCTTACAAAATTGATAGATGTTTAAATATTTTTATCTATTGTATTAGGACTACGCTTCAAGTATAGTGGTTGATGTTCTAAAATTTTGTTGATTTCCTACTTCGTATTTGAGTCCTATCTTTATTGGAATCTTATTTTTGGTATATACAACTCAAAATATAGATGATAAGAAGGAGGAATTTATATGAAACTAGATAAATTAAAAAATCTTGTATTAAGCCAAACACAATTAAAGAGCTTGGTTGTAGTTTATAATCTGTATCCTAGAGGCAAACAAATGAATGAGCTAGAAAATCTCTGCCAAGTTTCTAAAAATGAATTAAAGAGAGTCCTAAAAGTATTGGATGAAGAAGTCAAAAGCCTTCACTTCTTTGATAAGGTTAACAATATAATAGTAGTTAAAGATAAGTTTGTCTCATTTAATTCTGAAATAAATGAAGCAACTTATACAATGTTGCTTATGCAGTTAAGAAAAAAATATTTACTTTCTTCAAGTGTTTACAAAGCATTGCTATTCGTATTAGAACAACGCTATTTTTGTTTGCAAGAATTAGCTGATCACTTGTTCTATAGTGATTCTTATACGTATAAAATAATAAAAAGATTGAAAAATTTTTTCTATTACTTAGAAACAGATTTAAAATTAGTGAAAGTTAATAAATCTGATCTTTATATTGAGGGGCGTGAATCTTCTAAAATAATTTTTCACTATTTATTAGTCATGTTAGTTTCCCATGGAAATGATTGGGTATTTCAAGACAGTGAAAAAGAAGCGCTGTTATCTTACCAACCCCCAAAAATTTTAGATAGCTTAGAGTTACTCAGCGACTGTAATAGAGATAAAATTTTGAATATTTTAGCAATCTATAAAATAACCTCTCACGTTAAGGACCCTTTACTTTGCCTATCTAAAAATATTATTGAAATAGGTGAACTGATGGATAACGATGGTGAATTTCCATTTTATATAAATCAAACTGTCGACGTATTCAATGATGATCGAAACATTCATTTCTTATTTATGGTTCATTATTTCATACAAGAATTACGTGATAGAAGTCAGAAAATTCTAGTTGGAAAGAATTATACGACACTTGAAGAAAATGAAATCATACAAACGTGTATGTATTTTCTAGAGGATATCAAACAAAACTTTTCGATATCTCAAGATTGTTACTATGAACTGCTATATACGTTATGTAAAAGGTTAGTTATTGTTCATCATTTAGGGTTGCACCAGTTTATGTTTGAGAGACATACTGTAGAATTTAAAGGTGTTGTTGATAGGCGTGTTGAAGTATTATTTGATAAATATTTTTATGGTTATCAAAATGAAAGGTCATACGCAAAATTAAAATATAGCCTAATTCCTTTAGTCACTAGTTATGTGAAGTTAGCTGTGGAACAGCCTCTAAAAATATACGTTGAATTCCAACATCATTCAGAAGACAGAATGATTGTTGTGAATGCATTAAAACACAGATATAGTACAAAAATTTTAGAAATAGTAGAAAGGTATGAATTGGCAGATATTATTATTTCTGATACCCCTTCGACCTCTTTTAAAGAAAAAACTTATTTTTTAATTCGTCATGCTTTAGATCCACATACTTGGTGTTCTTCCATCGTTGAATATGTTAACAGTATTTTAAATACTAAATAAATTTAAGCGAAACCTCAATTAATAAAATTTGAGGTTTTTTTTGTGTATCAATATACAGCTGAACCTTACTAGTTATCACAGAAGACTAGTCTTTCGACTTAGACTATCAGACAGGTTTTTATCCAAAAAGTAACAAAACTAAAAAAAACACGATAAGACTTTGGCGGAAAAAGATGCTATTTTTACGTGGGGTATCAGTATACACATAATCATCTATTTATTCAGGCAACTGTTTGATAAAGGATAAAGATTCATATACCAAGTGGATAATAAGTCAACACTATGATTTTAGATAGTTACTAGCATTAAATACTGTATCTCATAAGGATAAATAGGTGTATACCAAACATATATGTCTGGTGTGTAAGCACAAAATATTACTATATCCATAGTAGATGTATAAGAAAATTCTCCCTATTTTTATTTTGAAGCAAGAACAGACTGACATATGTGTTTGGTTATCTTATTAAAGTAAAGGAGGAAATACAGTAAATTACACACGAAAAAGTCATTATGTGTAGGGAACAGCTATGCTATGACAGACAAGTTATTTTGAGGATAATTCTTGTCCATACAAAGAAAGAGTGGAAACTAGCTAGATTTTTTAACAGACAAACAAAACAGGAGGAGAAATATACGTATGAAAAAACTATTTTTAGGAACCAGTTTAGTTATTACTTCGCTTTTCGTTAGTGCTCAAATCACACACGCGGAAATGAAAAGTGAAGCAGAATCAAAAAGTACAGTAAAGACAGTTGTAGGTGAAACTACTGAACCGACGCCTCCAGTAGATCCCACTGATCCGGAAAAGCCAAATCCAGACCCAGAAGTACCTGGTACAGGAAATACTGGACCTCTTACAATTGATCATGTTTCTAGCATTGATTTCGGAGAACAGGAAATTAAAGAGAAAGAAGCTATTTATAATGCGAAGACAGAACATCCTTATGTACAGGTAACTGACCGGCGAGGCACTGGAGCTGGTTGGACACTAAAAGCATCTATTGATGAATTTAACAATGAAGATAAGACAAAAATATTAAAAGGAGCAGAACTCTCTTTAAAAAACGGTAGCATTAAATCAACAAATGGAAATGTATCTGAAAAACCTCTAGGATATGATGTCAACTTGAACAAAGACATGCAAGTAATTATGCAAGCGGGAACAGATCAAGGCATGGGGACCTGGCTAGATGTATTTTCTGGAACAAAAGATGATAATGCGAATGTACAATTAAAAGTACCAGCTGGTTCAGCGAAAGCTAAACAAAACTATTCAAGCGTTATCCGTTGGGAATTAACCGATGCACCAGCTTAATAAAATAGGTTCTCTAAAGCTGATAACTAGTTATTAGCTTTAGAGAGTAAATTACATACATCATATAGATTAGTTAGAGGTGAATAAATATGAAAAAGTTAGTTGTGCTCTTAGTTATATTAAGTGGATTTTTAATCAAAGAGGACGGATACGCTTCTAATACACAACAAAAATCAAATGCTGAAAGTCAAGTCACAATTACATTTGTAGAAAGCTCAGAGAAGCAAGAACAGGTGGAAAGAAAAGATTCTCAGAATATGGGGTTAGATAAAAATTCAAAAACGCTTTTGCCTAGTACAGGTTCAAAAATGAGTGGGCTATTATTCACATTGGGTATTTTAGCATTTTTTCTAAGTGCTACTATTCTATCGATACTAAGAGCTAATAGGAGGAATAACTAATGAAAAAAATCATCTATTCACTCTGTATCATTTGTTTTATCACAATACTATCGGCTGATAGAGCCTGTGCAGCGGACATGGCGTATAGTGTCAAGGCGAACTTACCAGAAAATCAGCGAAACAACGAACATACGTATTTTGATTTATTCATGAAACCTAAACAAAAGCAAACAATCAGCATTATCTTTGAAAATCATTCGGAAAATCCAATTGAATTAGAAGTGAATTATCACACAGCACAAACGAATGACAATGGTGTCGTTGATTATAAAGGAACAAAAGAAAGAAAAGATAATAGTTTAGCCTACGATTTAAAAGAAATTATCACAGGTGACCAAATCATAAAGCTGAATAGTAAAGAAAAAAAAGAAATACCTTATACTATCACAATGCCTGAAAAAATTTTTGAAGGAGTTCTTTTAGGTGGGTTCCATATTCATAAGAAGGACAAAGAAGCTTCTACGAATCAGAAAGTTCAAATAAAAAATGACTATTCCTATGTTATCGGGTTACAGCTGACAGAAACAGAGAAAAAAGTAACACCAGAATTAAAACTAAACACTGTTGAGCCTGGTTTAAACAATTATCGAACAACATTGTTTGCGAATCTTCAAAATACTACTGCAACAATGATTACAGATATGACTGTTACCGCTGAAGTCTATAAAGAAAATAATGCGGAAGTCCTTCGCAAAACTGTCAAAAAAAATCAATCAATGGCTCCAAATTCAAACTATGACTTTCCAATTTCATGGGATAATCAAGCATTTCAACCAGGTAAATATAGATTGAAATTAAACGCAGTTGATAAGGTAGGGCACAAGTGGTCATTTAATAAAGAATTTGAGATAAAAGATAATGTAAAAAAATATAATGAAGACGCAGTCAATATAAAAGATTCAACTAATAAAAATAATTATATAGTGTGTATTTTAGCGCTCATGCTTATTTTAACTGTAGGGGTTATTATCTACTTACTGTTAAAAATAATAAAGAAAAAGTGAGGTAGAACTATTCATATGAAAAAAAAGTTTATACTACTTCTATTTGTACTGATTTTCTCTATTAAACAAGAAGAGGTGGTTTTTTCGGAAACCAAAACCATATCTACTCAAGCAGAAATGATAGAACCTTATGGCGATACAGTTGGTCAAATGGATATAATAAATCCTTATTATATCGAGGAAGGAGAGTCTTTTAACTACGAAAAGGTTATTTTAAAAGCAGTAGATAACAAGGGTTACGACATTCCTATTTCTGAAATTGAATGGGCATGGATGAATGATCCCCTTGACACAAGCCAAAAGGGCAATAGTGCACTAGTTAAATTTCATTGGAAAAAAGACAAGAATCCTATTCAGTTCTATGTTTCAGATATTAGAGTTGCACATGATTTAGTCTTGGAAACAAAAGATACTACAATATACCAAGGAGTAATATGGAATCCACAGAATAACTTTGTGAAAGCATATGATGAAGATGCAAAGCCTGTTTATTGGTTTGATAGTCGAATTAAGACTAATAATGCATCCATTAATACAAACAGACCCGGTGTCTACTATCAAATATATACTTTGAAAGGACAAAATAAAGAAGTGTTCTCTTCATTTACAGTAACGGTGAAAGAAGACAAAACAAAAGCAGAATTAAAAGACACAAAATTATACGTAGGTAAGAAATGGGACTTAGGAAGTGTCTTTGAGAATGTAGTAGACAAAGATGGGAATCCCATTAAACCAGAAGAAATAAAACACGTTTGGATAGATGGTCAAGAAACAAGAGAAATAGATACCAGTAAGCCGTATAAGCATATTGTACATGGATAGATGTCAATAAAGTAGACACAAAAAGAGAAGATACTTAAAGACATTCAAAGTAAAGAGCCTCCTTTTCATTTGGTGTAAGCATATCTAATGTTCCGTGAGGACGTTTGGTGTTATAGAATCCTTCAATGTAAGCGAAACAAGCCAAACGTACTTCTTCGATTGAATGGAATGAACGGCGATTTAATTCTTCTTTTTTCATATATTTAAAAAAAGCTTCGGTAACGGCGTTATCCCACGGATAACCTGGTTTTGAAAGAGAATGGACAATCGGATGATGCTCTATAAACTTTCTAAATTCAAAAGAGGTATATTGAGACCCTTGATCTGTATGAAAAAGAACAGGATTCATTAATTTTCGAGAATGAAGTGCTTTTTCTAATGTTTGAATGGCTAGTTTTGTATCAATCGTTGATCCTACGGTCCAAGCAATTACTTTTCTAGAAAACAAATCTAAAACGACACACAAATACGCAAATGTTTTCTTCCCGATGGGGATATAAGAAAAATCACTTGTCCAAACTTGATTTGGTGCAGGTGGATTGAACGCTTGGTTTAGATGATTTGGCCGTGTCAAAGAAACCTTGTTTTTCCTTTTTTTGAAAACAGGCTTTACTGTAGACATTTTTGGGAGGTCCATTGCTTTCATCAAGCGATAAACACGACCAATACTAATCGAAATGCCATAATCACGCAAAAGAATCTGGCGGATTTTTGCAGCGCCAAGACGTTTTTGAGAAGAAGTATAAATTTCTAAAATCACTTTTCTTAGGTGTTGATTTTCTTTTGTTCTTGGGGCTACTTTTCCAGAAAAGCGTTTGTAATAAGTGGAACGATTGACTTTGAGTACACGACAGAGTGTAACAATACTGTGTTCATATCGAAGAATGTGTATGGCTTTTAATCGTTCGTCAAGCGAGGCGTGAATATGGCAATCGCTTTTTTTAGGATTAAATTTTCCTCCTCGAGTTGCGCATTTCGTTTTTGTAGCTGTTTGATTTGACGGGCCGTAAGGATCGTGTCATCGTCAATTTTTACTTCGGAATATTGTTTGACCCAACGAGCAATTGAAGAAAGAGCAATGCCGTACTCCTTAGCTAAAGCATTTTGAGTTTTACCACTTTCGTGAAGTTTCACAATGGATTTTTTAAACTCTTCATCAAATTTACGTGGTGATTTTCTGTTGTTTCCCATATTAAAAAGTCCTTTCAAAATTTGTGTCTATTTATTTAAGAGTATACCAAAAAATGTGTCCACTTTATTAGGATACATGCACAATACAGGTATAATTGAAAATCATTTATCTATCTTTAATGAGGTACAGATAAATGCTATTGAAACGGTTGATTTACAAAAATTGATTAATTATTTATCTGGTGAGTATAAAACTAAAACAGGTGAAAGTTTATCTCCAGAGTATATTAATTTGATCATTTGTAATATTCAATCCGTATTTGAGCGAGCTTTTATTTTTGGGTTTATTGATGAAGATATATCAAAAAAAGTAAGTAGAGTTCGTGTTGAAGAGAAAGAAGTTAACATTTGGACTATAGATGATATGCAAAAAGTAATGCTGCTTAGTGATGAAAGCGATAGTTTATTGTTCTTTAAAAAAATGTTTTTTAGATTTTTATTCATGACAGGTCTTCGGCTAGGTGAAGCCTTAGCTTTGAATTGGGAAGATGTTGATTTTGACAGTAAAGTTGTTTATATTAATAAGACGATGCTTGTTAAAAATAAAAGAGAGTTTAGAACTACAACGCCAAAAACAAAAAGTAGTATTAGAACCGTATCTCTTGACGATGAAACGCTACGGCTTTTTGAAATATGGAGAGAACAGCAATCTCCTTTAAAAATAAACCTTATATTTTCTATAGATGGTGGAACATTGGCTAAGTCTACAACGCATGGCTGGCTTAAAAAAATTTGTGACTTAGCAGATGTGCCAGTGATTAAGATACACGCTTTAAGACATTCTCATGCTTCTATGTTAATTGCCCTTAAGGAAGATTCACTGGTTATTAAGGAAAGATTGGGTCATAGTCGTATAACAACTACTTTAGAAAAATATGGGCACCTTTATAATGGAAGAATGAATGATGTTTCTAAGAAATTAACTGATTTAAAAATTTAGAATAGTAATTGTTAGCTTTATTGTTAGCAAATATAATGAAAACTAATTGTAAGCTTTGTTTTAAAGCGATTTAGAAAGGGATTAATAGAAAGTGAAATATACAGAAATTATGGTTCGCTATGGCGAATTATCAACTAAAGGAAAAAATCGTAAAACGTTTATCATGCAGTTAGCACAAAATGTGAAACGTGCGTTAGCTGATTTTCCAGCATTGAAAATCCATGCAGATCGAGATAGAATGCATATTTTATTAAATGGGGAAGATAGTGAAGAAGTGATTCCGAAACTAAGTAAAGTGTTTGGAATTCAAAATTTTTCGCCAAGTATTCGTATTGAAAAAGAAATGCCAGCGATTCGTGCAATGGTTCAAGAGGTTGTTCGGGAAGTTTATACGCCAGGTAAGACGTTTAAAATTACTGCTAAACGTTCGGACCATTCATTTGAACTTGATTCAAATGGCTTGAATCAAGAATTAGGTGGGGCAGTTATTGAAGCCATTCCGGAAATTCAAGTACAAATGAAAAAGCCTGATATTAACTTAAGAATTGAAATTCGTAAAGATGCGGCGTATTTATCTTATGAAACGATTCGCGGTGCGGGTGGATTACCAGTGGGCACCAGTGGTCGTGGTATGTTGATGTTGTCAGGAGGCATTGATTCACCAGTTGCAGGTTATTTAGCTATGAAACGTGGCGTGGAAGTGGAAGCTGTCCATTTTGCTAGTCCACCTTATACAAGTGAACAAGCGTTACAAAAGGCTAAAGATTTAGCTGAAAAATTAGTCCCTTATGTAGGAACTATTCAATTTATTGAAGTGCCCTTTACAGAAATTCAAGAAGAAATAAAACGAGTTGTTCCCCAAGGCTACTTAATGACCATTACACGACGTTTAATGTTACGCTTAACAGATGCAATTCGTGAAATGCGGAAAGGTTTAGTCATTATTAATGGTGAATCGTTAGGACAAGTGGCTTCGCAAACACTTCAAAGTATGGTAGCAATTAATGAGGTTACCTCAACACCGATAATTCGACCCGTTGTTTCAATGGATAAGACAGAAATTATCGAAATTGCCGAAAAAATTGACACGTTTGAATTAGCCATCCAACCCTTCGAAGATTGCTGTACAATTTTTGCGCCACCGCAACCGAAAACACGACCTCGCTTGGATAAAGCGCAAGATTATGAAGCGCGCTTAGACTTGGAAGGTTTAATGGCTCGGGCCTTAGAAGGACTCAAAATTACAGAGATTTCAGCAGAAACAGCGAAAGATAAACAAGAAGACGAATTTGCAGATTTCCTATAAGAAATAAATACAGTGACGGTCGCTTAGACGTCACTGTATTTATTTTGTACTTATTTCACAAACAAGTTGCTCGGAGAGGGGAACCGTGATAAACTGAATATGTGAAGTAGGTAACAAGGAGGACAGAGGATGGAGAAAAAAATGCCTAAAGCAACGGCAAAACGTTTGCCGGTTTATTTACGTTATTTAAAAATGTTAGGGGATTCTGGTGTTAAACGCATTAAATCACGAGAGTTTAGTGAAATGATCCAGATTCCTTCTGCAACGATTCGGCGTGATTTTTCCCACGTTGGTGAACTGGGCCGAAGCGGTTATGGTTACGATGTGCCGTATTTAATTGAGGTATTTAGTAATATTTTAAATACGCAAGAAGAAAAAAGAATTGCTCTGATTGGTTGTGGCAATTTAGGCAAGGCATTATTAAAAAATAATTTTAGACGCAACGAGAATTTGAATATTGTCTGTGCTTTTGATAATGATTCGGCTTTAGTTGGCACCACGATTAATGGATTATTAGTTCATGATATGTCTGAGTTAGAAGCATTCGTTCGACAAGAAGGGGTCACGGTAGCCATTTCTACAGTACCAAGTCACCATGCCCAAAAAGCCATCGACAAAATTGTACAAGCGGGTGTGACTGCGATTTTAAATTTTGCGCCAGACCGTGTCAGTGTGCCAGCCAACGTTAGTGTGCAGTATATTGATTTAACAACGGAACTGCAAACACTAATTTATTTTAATGAAACTTTTTCACTAGCAAATAGCCCAAAGCAATAAAATTGTCTTCATAAAAATCCTCTACTATACTTATTATTGAAAGTGGAAAAGGAGGATTTCAGAATGAATGTTACAAGAAAAGGGCACGTATTAGAATTGACAGGTGAACAGCCTAAAGTTGGCACAAAAGCCCCCGTCTTTTCTTTGAAAAATTTAAACAACCAAGAAATCAACTTGGCAGATTATAAAGGTAAAACGGTTTTAATTAGTGTGGTTCCTGATATCGACACACGTGTTTGTTCACTGCAAACGAAACGTTTCAATCAAGAAGCGGCGAAATTAGACGGTGTTCAGATTATCACGATTTCCAATAACACAGTTGAAGAACAAGCAAATTGGTGTGCCGCTGAGGGTGTCGAAATGGAAATGCTTCATGATACTGAAGACTCATTTGGTGCAGCTTATGGTTTGTATATTCCAGAAATGGGCCGTTTAGCACGTGCTATTTTTGTGATTGACCCAGAAGGAACGTTAGTTTATGAAGAAATCGTCTCAGAAGTTTCGTCGGAACCCGATTATCAACAAGCGTTAGAAGCTGCAAAAAAAGTGTAATCCCTCTAGATTACAAATTGACTTTGCTTGCGCTTCATTGTAGAATGAAGCAAAGACAGCGAACAAGAGGAGTATCATTGGCGTCGTTTTAGAGAAAAAGTCGTTCAGGTGCAAGACTTTTACACAACCAGTGAGAAGGTAGCTTGTGAGTCAATGGTTTGAACACAGTCACAGTACGTTAGTAGAACGATTCGTTTCGTGAACGTTATCTCACGAATGAGTGGCATTTGAATGAATTCAATTCAAATGCAATTTAGGTGGTACCGCGTAAATAAGATGAATCTACGCCCTAAAATACGAAAGTATTTTAGGGCGTATTTTAGTGTTTAGCCCAAAAAAACTCATTTGTAAAATAATTACCGCTCCAAATCGCGTATTTTAAGAAAGAAGGGGAAAAAATGTCAGAAGAAAAAAACTTACCAACGAAATATCAACCGACAGAAATCGAAGCTGGCCGTTATCAAAAATGGCTAGATCAAGATTTATTTAAACCAAGTGGCGACAAAAAAGCGAAGCCCTATTCAATTGTTATTCCACCACCTAATGTAACAGGGAAGCTACACTTAGGGCATGCTTGGGATACAACATTACAAGATATGATTATCCGCCAAAAAAGAATGCAAGGCTTTGATACGTTATGGCTGCCAGGAATGGACCATGCCGGAATTGCCACACAAGCAAAAGTAGAAGAGAAACTAGCACAACAAGGAATTTCACGTTACGACTTAGGTCGTGAAAAATTTGTTGATCAAGTGTGGGAATGGAAAGAAGAATATGCTTCTCACATTCGTGAACAGTGGGCAAAAATGGGCCTTTCTTTAGATTACAGCCGTGAACGTTTTACTTTAGATGAAGGGCTATCTGAGGCCGTTCGTAAAGTGTTTGTCTCTCTTTACGAGAAAGATTTGATTTACCGTGGTGAATATATCATTAACTGGGATCCGAAAGCGAAAACAGCATTGTCTGATATCGAAGTAATCCATAAAGATATTGAAGGAGCTTTTTACCATATGAGCTACCCATTATCAGATGGTTCTGGCGTTGTTGAAATTGCGACAACGCGTCCTGAAACAATGTTGGGAGATACGGCGATTGCGGTCCATCCAGAAGATGAACGGTATCAGGAACTTATTGGTAAGACAGTTGTCTTGCCATTAGTCGATAAAGAAATTCCAATTATTGCAGATGACTATGTAGATATGGAATTTGGAACAGGGGTTGTAAAAATAACACCTGCCCATGATCCAAATGACTTTGAAGTCGGTAATCGTCATGACTTACCTCGAGTAAATGTTATGAACGAAGACGGTACGATGAATGAACTGGCTGGAAAATATGAAGGAATGGATCGTTTTGCTGCACGTAAAGCGATTGTCTCTGACTTGAAAGAATTAGGTCGCTTAATTAAGATCGAAACAATGAATCACAGCGTGGGCCATTCAGAACGAACAGGCGTTGTCGTGGAACCTCGTTTATCGACCCAATGGTTTGTAAAAATGGGACCATTAGCTGAAAAAGCAATAGAAAATCAAAAAACAGAAGACGCTGTTGAATTTTATCCACCACGCTTCAATCAAACATTTTTACGTTGGATGGAAAATGTACATGACTGGGTTATTTCGCGACAATTATGGTGGGGCCATCAAATTCCTGCTTGGTATCACAAAGAAACGGGCGAGATGTATGTTGGGATGGAAGCGCCAGCCGACAGTGAAAATTGGGTTCAAGATAGTGACGTCTTAGATACATGGTTTAGTTCTGCTTTATGGCCATTTTCAACGATGGGTTGGCCAGATGAAGCAAGCGAAGATTATCAACGTTACTTCCCAACAAGCACATTAGTTACTGGCTATGATATTATTGCCTTTTGGGTAAGTCGTATGATTTTCCAAAGCTTAGAGTTTACAGGCGAACGTCCCTTCCAAAATGTCTTAATTCACGGCTTAATTCGTGATGAGCAAGGACGCAAAATGAGTAAATCATTGGGGAATGGGATTGACCCAATGGATGTCATCGAAAAATATGGCGCAGATGCGTTACGTTGGTTCTTATCAAATGGTTCAGCACCTGGTCAAGATGTTCGTTTTAGTTATGAAAAAATGGATGCTTCTTGGAACTTTATCAATAAGATTTGGAATGCAAGTCGTTTCGTTATCATGAATGTAGAAGGTATGACTGCTGCAGATATTGACTTTAGTGGTGAAAAGACTGTCGCTGATCGTTGGATTTTAACGCGCTTAAACGAAACAGTCGCCCGTGTCACAGAATTATTTGATCGTTTTGAATTCGGTGAAGCAGGTCGCCAATTATACAACTTCATCTGGGATGATTTCTGTGATTGGTATATTGAAATGAGTAAAGAAATTCTTTACGGAGACAATGAAGCAGCTAAACAAACAACACGGAGCATCTTGGTGTACACATTGGATCAAATCTTACGCTTATTGCATCCAATTATGCCGTTTGTAACAGAAGAAATTTGGGAAAAAATTCCGCATCAAGGTGAGTCATTGGTTGTGGCAGAGTACCCAGTTGTTCATGAAGAATTTAACGATGAAGCAGCAGCTCGAGGAATGGAAGTTCTGAAAGAAGTTATTCGTTCGGTTCGGAATATTCGAGCAGAAGTGAATACACCACTTTCTAAACCAATTACTTTGTTAATTAAAACAAACGATACAGAAGTAGAAGAATTTTTAACAGCTAATACTAGCTACTTGGAACGCTTCTGTAACCCAGAGGAATTAGTCATCAGTCGTGAAATAGAAGCACCAGAATTAGCCATGTCCGCTGTTTTAACAGGCGCAGAACTATTCCTACCATTAGCTGGGTTGATTAATATCGAGGAAGAAATTGCTCGGTTAGAAAAAGAATTAGACAAATGGACAAAAGAAGTCAAACGTGTGCAAGGCAAACTTTCAAATGAACGTTTTGTGTCAAATGCACCAGATGAGGTCGTGGAAGCAGAACGTGCAAAAGAAAAAGACTACCTTGAAAAACAAGAGGCTGTCAAAGAACGGATTGCCCAATTACGTTCAATCTAAAAAAGAAAAGACAACAAAACCAAACGTTGGTTTTGTTGTCTTTTTGTTATAATTTGCCAAATAATTGAAACAAATACAACATTAAGTAGCTGTAAGTAGCCACAGACCAGAATTTCAATAAAAGAACAATTTTCATGAATTCTTTTAAAGAAATATCTGTAATTCCCGCCACTAAACAAACAATATCATCTGGAGCGAAGGGGACTAACATAGTAAAGATTAAGAGCTTTTTGACATTGTGTTCATTTTTGTCTAAAATCTCTTCAAATTTTTTGTATTTATTGGGTGAAAGGATTATTTTTACAAAGCTACGTCCATAGTAACGAACCAGTAAAAAGCCAATAAACTCACCAATAATCAATCCAAGATAGCTATACAAAAGGCCTTGCAAATTGCCAAACATCAACATTCCTGCAACAGAAGAGATTCCTCCAGGTAGAATAGGAATAATCACTTGGACGATTTGTAAAAGAATGAAACACAGAACCGCATAGTTACCAAACTGTTTAATAAAAGCTTGCAAGGAAGCAACAGAATGAAAAATTCCTCTGGAATATCCCCATAGAATTAAGCCGAAGAAAAGCACCAGTCCAACTAGGGGTAACCACCGAATGAGTCCATTTAAAAATTTTTTCTGATTAGTCATGAGTGGCCTCCTGACGTTTTCGACGGTATTTTTTAAACCCAAGATAACCAGCCGTTCCCAGTAAAATCGTTCCGCTGACGGCAGTGCCGAGATAAATCATTCTTGGATGATAGGCAAAGGTTAACTGCTGTTTGCCAGCTGGGACTTCAACAGCTAAAAAGCCACCTAGAATGCGTTGTGTTTTTAAGGGTTCTTTTTGTAGCGACGATTTGACTTGCCAATCTTGGTCATAAGGAATGGACGTATACAGTAACTGAGTGTCATTTCCAGGTACATTCAGTGCGCCATTTAAATGGCCTTTTTTAGTTGCATTCACGTGAAGAGCTTGTTGGCGTAATTTGTCAACCGCACGATTAAAGGCTGTTTGGTCTAAAGTTTGAAGTTGCCAATTGGTTAAATCAACCACTTGTTCAGCAGTTAGTGACAGGGTCACGGTAGTTCCTTTTTCAAAATGCCCTAAATTGAACAGTTGATTGGTTGCAATATAAATCGGCGTCGAGATAACTTGTTGGTTTACCTTCAATTGTGTAACTTTTTTCCATTTTAAATTCGGAATATAAAGATGCAAGTCACCAGTGCTATTCACTTTAAAGGTTGCTTCAATTGTTTCGTTGGTATGATGAGGTTCATTTATCAACGAAGCTGTTTTAAAGTAAGGTTTATCCGTCGGCACGAGCGTTTGCAGGAGTTCTTCTTGGGCATCTAAAGGATTATTTTTTGCTAATTTTAACTTGGTTAATGCGGTTGGCGCCAAAAAGCCCATACCAATCGCTTCATCATTTTCCATGATTTTCGTGGAACCAACTGTTTTTAGCAATTTTTCACTCGTAGGTTTTTCAATTGGTAAAAAGTCATATTTCACATTTAAAAGTAAATTGGTTAGTTGTGAATTATCCACATAGGCAATCCGGCGATCATTTTTTCGATATAAACCTAGCGCACTTAATGTGTCTTGGGTAGTGGCAGTTAAAGTCGAAGTATAGCTAGAAACGCCAGCATAGCCATAAAGTAAAGGATTATTGTAGCCGTTATTGATTTCACGGAACCCTGTTTCTTTGGAAGGAATGACTTGTTTCATGCGATAAAGTTCTGGTGCTGAGGCCATTTTTTCATCGATTAATTGGCTGTGTTTTCGGTAATCTTGGGCAAATGTTGCTTGGCTACCAAAGGGCATATGTTTAAAAGAAATCCAGAAATTCGTTGTTAATTCTGTGCTGACCAGTAAGAATAAAGCCACGACTACATAGTTTCTTAAGGCCTTTTTGTGTGCTAAACGCAAGCAAAAGAAAATCAACCAAATAAAAAGTAAACTTAGCCATAAATAATTGATCGAAATTAAGAGATTTTTTTGTGGACCATAATACAAAGATCCGTAGCCAATGACTAACAGCAGACTAAAAATAATAGGTGCGGTCCAAGGAATGGTCACTTTTTTAAGCCAAACTTCATAGGCAAAGACAATCAATAAAAAGCTAAAGATAAAGACATTTCGGTAAGGGAACCCAGCTGGGCTTTGAAACATGTGCCAGACAGTGTTAAAGGCTTCTAACCAAAAGCTTAAAAAGAGAATGAATAAAAGAATTGCTGAAGCTATTCTTTCTTTTAACGCAATTTGTTTCGTTTGAAAATAGGCAACACAGAGGAGTGTCACAAATAATCCAGCAAAAACGGTTGGTAAATGGTCTAAACGCAACTCATAATTAATAGAACCTAAGCCTAATTGCGAGAAGAACGAAGTGTTGAACTTAGGCGTTAAAAAGAACGTCGAGACATCAAAATCTGCTTTTTTTGTATAGAGCATTCCTTCTGCTGCAGGTAATAATAAAAAGCTAGTTGCGGTTCCTGTTAAAAAAGAAACGAGGATGAATAACGGACTTTGTTTAAAAAATTGCCGAATAGCATGGGCTTGGGTATTCTTTTTAAAGAACCAATAGATACTGTACAAAACAGCAAAGAGACAAATCATATAACCCATGTAGTAATTCGTCACAATCGCTAAAAACAGGGTTATACTGTATAAGCCCCATTTGCGTTGATCCCATAAACGTTGGAGTCCCAATATGATAAGCGGGAATAGAATCAGTGCATCCAACCACATAAAGTTTTGGCTATAGACGGTGACAAAGCCACAGAAACTATAGGACGTTGAAAAAAGTAACGTGGTGCCATCAACTTTTTGATAGGTGTATTTTAAATAGCTAAACATCGTAGTGCCCATCAAGGCAAGTTTTAAGGTAATAATCCATAAAATTGCTATAGGTAATTGTTCATAAGGAAAAAAGAAAGCCAACACATTAAAAGGGCTCAGTAAGTAATAGGCTGCCAAAGGAACAATCGATTCACCAATCTCATTGGAAAAAGAGTAGAATGTAGTTATTCCCTCGTGAAAAGAGCGTTTTAAAAAACTCAAGAAAGGCATGTATTGTGTGCCTAAATCACTAACTAATAAGTTGTTGTCACCAAAAGGCGCAAGTTGTAATGTCATCCATACAAGCAACAGAAGTAAAAACGGCAAGAAAAAACTTCCTAACCATAAAAGCTTCGATTTGTTTTTCATCAAAATAAGTCCACCTTTATAAAAAAATCATGAATAAGCGTGTTGAACGCTCTAAAAATAGTTTTTAATTGGCTGGCTGGAATGAACCATCCAGAATGTTAGTTTACCATAAGTTCATTAATGTATCCGCTAATAACGCAAAATTATGAAAAATGCAAAAAGTTTTCAAGAAAAAGTTTCAATTGGTTATTAGTGAAAAAGTCACCTAACTTAGTTATAATGTAGAAGAAGACAAGGAGTTGGACAAGATGCAATTAACAATAGAAGAAGCCATTGAATGGATTCATAGCCGGTTACCCTTTGGTTCAAGACCTGGTTTGGATCGGATTAATGCGTTATTAGAAAAAATTGATCATCCAGAAAACAAAGTGCCAACGATTCATATCGCAGGAACCAATGGTAAAGGCTCAACCGTGACATATTTACGCTGTCTATTAGAAGAAATGGGCTTGAAAGTCGGAACCTTTACCTCTCCTTATATTGAATCATTTAATGAAAGAATTGCGATAAATGGTCAACCAATTTCAGACGAACAATTGATTACCTATGTGGAAAAGTATCAACCAATCATTAAAGAATTAGACCAAATCACTGAAGTGGCTGGAATTACAGAATTCGAAACATTGACAGGAATGGCCTTGGACTATTTCGTGAATGAACAAGTGGATATCGCCGTTGTTGAAGTTGGCTTAGGTGGATTACTTGATAGCACCAATGTCGTGAAGCCATTATTGACGGGAATTACGACAATTGGGAAGGATCACACAGAAATTTTAGGTGAAACAATTGCTGAAATTGCCTATCAAAAAGCGGGTATTATTAAAGAAAAAGTCCCAGTAGTAACAGGCAACATTTGTGCTGATGCGCTAGCAGTCATTGAAAAAGTCGCACAAGAAAAACAGAGTCCAATTTTTCGTTTTGGCAAAGAGTATCAAGTGGAATATCTACATCCTGATACACAATGGGGGGAAGTATTTAATTTCTATGGAGAAATGGGCAAACTGACAAAGATTAAAGTTCCCTTGTTGGGGCGTCACCAAGTAGAAAACGCGGCGGTAGCTATTCAATTATTTGACAAGTATTGCCAACTACAACATTTGCCGTTTAAAGAACGAGACATTACTCAAGGGTTAGCTAAAGCGCAATGGCCAGCTCGAATGGAACGTCTTAGTGATGAACCGTTGATTGTTTTAGATGGTGCCCACAATGATCATGCAGTAAAACGCTTAGTTGAAAACTTGCGCAAAGAGTTTCCACAACACACGATTCATATTTTATTTTCAGCTTTAGCAACTAAAGATGTGGATGAGATGATTCAGGACTTAAAGCAAGTACCGAATGCGCATCTTTACTTAACTAGCTTTGATTACCCTAAAGCTATTGCACTTACAGAAATGGAAAAATATGAAGACGATTTAACAGAAATTGTGTCTTTATGGCAATTTGGCTTAGGCGAAATTTTAGAAAAAATGTCGACAGATGATTTATTATTAGTAACAGGTTCATTATATTTTGTTTCTCAAGTAAGAGAATTACTTTTAACTATAGGAGGAAATGATGAAGAAATTTGATGGCGTAATTTTTGATATGGATGGGTTGCTTTTTGATACGGAGTTGATTTACTATACATCTACTCAAAAAGTAGCAGATGCAATGGGGTTACCATATAGTAAAGAAGTCTATTTAGACTATGTTGGGATTTCCGATGAAGAAGTACAAGAGAATTACCGACGTATTTATGCATCCTATGGTCACGACACAGTGGAAGAATTTATCCGCCGTTCTTATGATGATACCCTGCAAGAGTTTCGATCTGGTAACGTCCCTTTAAAACCAGGGGTGGTGGAATTCCTCGACTTTTTAGATGATCAAAAAATTCCTCGATTAGTTGCTTCAAGTAACGTCCGTCCAGCAATTGAAATGTTATTAAGCCATGCTGGGATTCAGGATCGTTTTGTAGGGATCGTTTCAGCAGAGGATGTTAAACGAGCAAAACCGGACCCAGAAATTTTTCAAAAAGCTCGTCAACTTTTAGGAACAGAAGCCCCGAAAACCTTGATTTTCGAAGACTCATTTCATGGGGTAAGTGCGGCTCATAGTGCGGGCATTCCAGTGATCATGGTACCTGATTTATTGCAACCAACTAAAGTTATCCAAGAGAAAACATTACATGTCTTGGAGAGTTTACATCAAGCGCCACATTATTTAAAATAATAAAAACAATACTCCTTTGCGTAGTTTATTAATGACTAGCAAAGGAGGTTTTTTATGCAAGTATCGGATCTGTTTATTCGTGAGATGCCGAGTGATTGTTTACCACGAGAACGGCTCTTAGCGATAGGAGAAAAAGCATTATCGAATCAAGAGTTGTTGGCGATTCTGTTACGTACTGGCTCAAAAGAAGCAGACGTGATGACTGTTGCCGCAACGCTGTTAAAACAGTTTAAGCAACTTTCTTATTTGCAGCAAGCCACGTTGAACGAGTTAATGGCTATTAAAGGCATTGGCCAAGTGAAAGCCATTGAATTACGTGCGGCTATTGAATTGGGGTGTCGAATTTATCAAAGTAGTCAAATCAAATTTGGCAAAGTTACGTCCAGTCAACAAGTCGCTCAACGATTACTCCAAGAGATGAAGGGGCTGCAACAAGAACATTTAATTTGTATTTACTTGAATACCAAGAATGACATTATCCAACAGAAAACGATTTTCAAAGGTTCACTGAATCAAAGTATTGCTCATCCACGCGAAATTTTTCGGGAAGCGGTTAAATATTCTTCTGCTCGCATACTATTAGCTCATAATCATCCATCTGGCAATCCGACACCGTCTCCACAAGATATTCAATTTACCAAACGAATGGAAGAATGTGGCGAAATGATGGGGATTCAATTGTTGGATCATATTATTGTTGGTGATAGCGGATACATTAGTTTGAGAGAAGAGAATTTTTTTGCTTCAGAATGAGGACAATTCTTGCAAAAATATTTTATCACGTGTAAAATGAAAGGGTAATCTTGTTTGGAATTATGTAGACTTTTTAAATTTTTTTAAATATTCTATTGGAAGCGAGCAAAGTTACGACTATTTATGTGCAAATGCACGAGGAGGAACAAAAGAATGGAACAAGGAACAGTAAAATGGTTTAACGCAGAAAAAGGTTTTGGGTTTATCTCACGCGAAGACGGAAGCGACGTATTCGTACACTTCTCAGCTATCCAAGGTGATGGTTTCAAAACTTTAGAAGAAGGTCAAGCAGTGACTTTTGATGTTGAAGATTCAGACCGTGGCCCTCAAGCAGTTAACGTAGAAAAAAACTAATAAAAAATAATCCAAAAACACCTAACGCATGTTAGGTGTTTTTTTGTTAGAAAAAATAGAGAAGAAAAATGGACAAACATTTTTCTTCTCTATTAAATGAGAGCTTTATTGATCACTAACTGTGGCAGTCATAATCATTGGCAGAATCATTGGATGACGTTCTGTTTGTTCAAACAAGAAAGGCTGTAAAGCGGTCGTCATGGCTTCGCCTAATTTTGCTTCGGTACAGTTTTTATCTTTCATTGCTTCACGTAGAGCATTGAATAAAAGACGTTGGCCTTCATGAATCATATCACCAGACTCACGCATGTAGACAAAACCACGGGAAAGAATGTCTGGACCAGCCATAATTTCTTTATTTTTAATATCAACCGTTGCTACCGCTAAAACTAAACCTTCTTCAGATAAGATACGACGATCCCGTAAAACAACATTCCCGATATCGCCGACACCATTTCCATCAACGTACACGTCATTAGCATTGAAGTGACCAGCAGGACGTGCGCTATCAGCCGTTAAAGCTAAGACATCGCCGTTGCCCATGATAAAGCAATTTTCTTCAGGAACCCCTGTATCTTGAGCGAGCGAAGCATGGATTTTTAACATTCTAAATTCACCATGAACAGGCATGAAATATTTAGGCTTCATCAAGCGAAGCATTAATTTTTGCTCTTCTTGTCCACCGTGACCAGAAGTATGGATATTATTGATTTTTCCGTGGATAACTTCTGCACCGGCTTCAGATAATAAGTTGATTAAACGGTTAACGCTTGTCGTATTCCCAGGAATTGGTGAACTTGAGAAAACAACCGTATCGCCTGGTTGAATACTAATTTGGCGATGTGTACCGTTAGCAATCCGACTAAGCGCGGCCATAGGTTCTCCTTGAGAGCCAGTACATAAAATCATTGTTTCATTTGCTGGCAATTGGTTCAGTTCCGCTGCATCGACAAACGTTCCTTTTGGCACTTTGATGTAGCCTAAGCGTTCGCCATTGACAATGGCATTTTCCATGCTACGACCAAAAACAGCAATTTTGCGACCGGTTTTCACAGCTGCATCAGCAGCTTGTTGTAAACGGAAAATGTTTGAAGCGAAACTGGCAAAGATAATCCGACCATCAATTTTTTCAAAGATTTTTAAAATAGAGGTCCCGATTGTTTTTTCGGATTTTGTAAAGGTGGGTATTTCAGCATTGGTACTGTCTGAAAGAAGACAAAGGACGCCTTCTTCACCTAATTTCGCCATTCTGTGTAAGTTGGCTGGCTCACCAACGGGTGTAAAGTCAAACTTAAAGTCACCTGTTGCGACAATGTTACCAGAAGGCGTTTTAACCACAACGCCCAAGGCATCAGGAATACTGTGAGTCGTCCGGAAAAAGCTAATCGCTGTTTTTCTAAAACGAATCACCGTATCTTCATTAATTTCGTGTAATTCCGCTTCTCGCAATAAACCATGTTCATCTAGTTTGTTGGTAATTAAAGCCAAGGCTAGTGGTCCCGCATAGATTGGGATATTCGCTTGACGTAAAAGATAAGGAACGCCACCAATATGGTCTTCGTGACCGTGGGTAATAACGAGTGCTTTGACTTTATGCAAATTTTGAACGATGTAGCTATAATCTGGAATCACGTAGTCAATCCCAAGTAAATCATCTTCTGGGAATTTGATCCCAGCATCAATAATGATAATTTCATCTTGGAATTGTACCCCATATGTGTTTTTTCCAATTTCGCCTAAACCACCGATTGCAAAAACGCCAGTTTCGTTATTTTTTATGTTTACTTTCATGTTAAAACTCCGTTAGAGTGAAGTCCGCATGTTCTTGCTCGTAAGCAAGATGTTTTTCGTCTAATAATTGAACGTATTCAATATTGTATGGGGTATTTTCTTCAACTAATTGGCGCACGATTACATCGCTATCGGCTTCCATGTAAAGAGATTTTGTGTCTTCTCTTTTTGGGTTTCTGATTTTTGTTTCTTGATAGTATACTTTGTAAATCATCGATTCATTTCTCCTTCAGCTACTAATAGTAGCAATTTATAGTTTTTTTCATTTTAAGACAGAAAATTAAACACAACAAAACGAGGTGCTGATCACCTAAAAAAGAATGCTCATCAAAAACATCTGTTAATGATGAAATGAAGCCTCGACTTTGCTTCATTCTGGGTATTTGATTTTATGTGTTCTTTTTTCAAACGTCCCGTGTGTTGTGAATAACAACAATTAAGCTTATTTTATCATAGAATGATAAGGAAGTATAGAAACACTCACTGGACTTTTAAAAAAAACAAACTTCTTGTTTCGCCTTATTCTTGATCAAGTTCGAGTGCCTTTTTTTTAGGACGCCAATACCAACTTAAGCCAATCACGTGGGCTAAATAAACAATCGCTAAAGTCGTAGTCATCAACGTATTTCGGACAATTAAACACGGAATGGCAAATAAAAGAAACATGGAAATAAATAGTTTCCATTTGCCTTTACGAGTAATTTTTTTCTCAAAGAAGGCTTCTTGGATATATTTTTGATAATAAGAAGAAGCTAAAAATTTGTTATAAAGTTTATCTGAACTACGCATCCAAAAAAAGGCCGTTAATAAATAAAAACCAGTGGTGGGTAAAAGCGGCAAAAAGATTCCTAACGTGCCTAAAGCAAACGTACAGGAACCGAGAAAAATGAAGAATAATTTTTTCATTCAAAGGGTCCTTTCAGTTTTTCCCAATTATGGCACAATCAAAAGGAAGTAGCAATTTTAATCGTATAAGTAAATCATTAAAATTATCTATTTTTTAGAAAATCTAAAAGGGAAAGGATAGAAAGAGAAAGGCTGTTTTTTCTAGCCAGACAGCTTGTATTACCGATTTCTTTTTGATACAGTGGGAGTACTAGAAAATTTAAAGTAAGATAAGAAGGAGATGATTAATTGAAGTTAATGTGGCGTTACACAATGCGTTATAAGAAATTACTTTTTGCTGATTTTATTTGTGTGTTTGGTTTTATTTTGATTGAATTAGGCTTGCCGACCATTTTAGCGCGAATGATTGACAAAGGAATTATTCCTAGAGATATGGACTATATTTATCAGCAAGGGATTTGGATGGTTGTAATTACGATTATTGGTGTCGCAATGAATATTTTGCTGGGGTACTTTGGTGCCAGAATTACAACAAACATTGTTCGTGATATTCGTGATGATTTATTTGAAAAGATTCAAACTTTCTCACACAGTGAATATGAAAGTATTGGGGTTTCTTCCTTAATTACGCGAACTACCAATGATGCATACCAAATTATGCTCTTCATGGGAAATATTTTACGTCTTGGCTTTATGACGCCAGTGATGTTTATTGCCAGTCTTTACATGGTGATGCGAACGAGTCCGTCGTTAGGAATGTACGTTTTAGGTGCCTTGCCTTTTCTGCTGCTAGCAGTTGTCGGAATTGCTCGTTTGTCAGAACCGTTATCTAAAAAGCAACAAAAGAACTTAGATGGAATCAATGGGATTTTAAGAGAAAATCTTTCTGGATTGCGGGTAATACGTGCATTTGTTAATGAAAAATTTGAAGAATCTCGTTTTAATAAAGTCAATGAAACTTACACTAAAAGTTCAAAAAGCCTGTTTCGTTTAATGGCAGCAGCCCAACCAGGGTTCTTTTTCTTATTTAATATTGTAATGGTCTTAATCATTTGGAGCGGGACTGTTCAAATCAGCCATGGGGATTTAGAAGTTGGGAATTTAATTGCTTTTATTGAATATATTTTCCATGCGCTGTTCTCGTTTATGTTATTTGCCAGTGTCTTTATGATGTATCCACGGGCTGCGGTTTCGGCTTCACGGATTCAAGAAGCCTTAGACATGGAACCAGCTATTCGTGAAGAAGAAGGCGTAACAGAAACAGCTACTAAAGGCTATCTAGAGTTTAAAAATGTAACCTTTGCCTATCCTGGACATGCGGAAAGCCCAGTAATTCGCAATGTAAGTTTTAAGGCGTCACCTGGTGAAACAGTGGCCTTTATTGGGAGCACAGGTAGTGGGAAATCAACATTAATTCAATTGATTCCACGGTTTTATGATGTATCAGAAGGTGAAATTTTAATCGATGGAGTGAACGTAAAAGAGTACCAACTTAGTGCATTACGCAATAAGATTGGCTATATTCCACAAAAAGCGTTACTTTTTACTGGTACAATTGCTGATAACCTTCGCTACGGTAAGGAAGATGCGACGTTAGAAGAAATGGAACGAGCAATTGACATTGCTCAAGCCACAGAATTTGTTTCACAAAAACCGCAAGGCTATGATGAACCTCTTTCAGAAGGTGGCACGAACTTTTCTGGTGGTCAAAAACAACGTTTAGCTATCGCACGGGCGATTATTCGCAATCCGGAAATTTATATATTTGATGATAGTTTTTCTGCGTTAGATTATCAAACAGATGCAAATTTACGAGCGCGTCTGAAAAAAGAAACAACAGAATCCACTGTTTTAATTGTGGCACAACGTGTTGGAACAATTATGCATGCGGACCGCATTGTTGTTTTAAACGAAGGCGACGTAGTCGGAATTGGCACACATCGTGAATTACTTGAGACTTGTCCAATTTACTATGATATTGCGGCTTCTCAATTGTCAGAGGAGGAATTAGCATGAAACACGCCTTTTCTTCTATGAAACGAATCGGTCGCTATATTAAACCGTACCGAGTGACGTTTTATTTAGTTATTTTATTTACAATATTAACCGTTGCCTTTAATGCAGCGTTGCCTTATTTGACTGGATTACCAACGACAGAAATTAGCCGTAATATTGCGGCTGGCGAATCCATTAATTTTGATTATGTAATCCAATGTTTAATTTGGATTTTAGTTGTGGGAACAGGTTATTGTGTGGCACAATTTTTGTCAGGCTTTTTAATGACGAATGTCGTTCAACAATCCATGCGCGATTTACGTCGCGATATTGAAGAAAAAATCAATCGTTTGCCAGTTTCTTATTTTGATAAGAACCAACAAGGAAATATTTTGTCACGGGTGACGAACGATGTGGATGCTGTCAGCAATGCGATGCAACAAAGTTTTATCAATATTGTTTCAGCAGTCTTAGGTATTGTGATGGCGGTAGTGATGATGTTCTTAATCAATCCGCTGATGGCGATTTTTTCAGTGATTATGATTCCGTTGTCTCTGATTATTTCCAGAACAATTGTTAAAATCTCCCAGAAATATTTCCAAGGAATGCAAAATTCTTTAGGAGACTTAAATGGTTATGTTCAAGAAAATATGACTGGGTTCAGTGTCTTAAAACTATATGGTCGGGAAAAAGAAACCCTTGAAGGCTTTAAACAAGTCAATCATCGTTTAAATGGTTTTGGTTTCAAAGCATCCTTTATCTCAGGATTAATGTTGCCATTGGTTCAAATGACCGCTTATGGGACCTATATCGGGGTAGCTGTCCTTGGTAGTTACTATGTGGTTGCTGGTGTGATCGTAGTGGGGCAGTTACAAGCGTTTATTCAATATATTTGGCAAATTAGCCAACCAATGGGGAATATTACGCAGTTGTCTGCAGCTTTACAAAGCGCTTCAGCTTCGACCATACGGATTTTTGAAATCCTAGATGAGCCAGAAGAAGAACTTAACGAACAAGATGTTCCTTTACCAGAACCTATTTTAGGCTCTGTTGAATTTGAAAATGTCAGCTTTAGTTATGACCCAGAAAAACCGTTAATTCGTAATTTGAACTTTAAAGTTGATGCGGGCCAAATGGTTGCGATTGTGGGACCAACTGGCGCTGGGAAAACAACCTTAATCAACTTACTGATGCGTTTTTATGATGTAACAGAAGGCGCCATTAAAATTGATGGCATTGACACGAAAAAAATGAACCGTAGTGATGTCCGATCTGTATTTGGAATGGTATTGCAAGATGCTTGGTTGTATAAAGGTACCATTGCAGATAACATTCGTTTTGGGAAGTTAGATGCCACGGATTATGAAGTTGTCGATGCAGCGAAAACGGCCAATGTGGATCACTTCATTCGGACAATGCCAGACGGGTATGAAATGGAAATCAATTCTGAGGGAGATAACGTTTCCCTTGGTCAAAAACAATTGTTGACCATTGCCCGAGCGGTAATTTCTGATCCGAAAATTTTGATTTTAGATGAGGCGACTAGTTCAGTCGATACACGCTTGGAAGCCTTAATTCAAAAAGCAATGGATCGTGTTATGGAAGGACGAACGAGTTTCGTTATTGCCCACCGCCTATCAACTATTCGTGAAGCTGATTTAATTCTTGTTATGAAACAAGGAGAAATCATTGAAAAAGGTACGCATCATGAGTTGCTGGAACAAGGTGGCTTCTATGAAAAACTATACAATAGTCAATTTGCTGAAGAAGGCGACTATGAGGAATAAAAAGAGGTCGGGACAGAAGCGTTTAACTCCGAGAAATAAGAAGGAATTTCCGAAAATTGTTCTGTAATTTTTGGAGAATTCCGGCTTATTTCCGAAGGAGTTGCTTTTGTTCCCGCCGTTTATCAGTTTTTGAGCGTGGAGCAAAAATCCAAAGTGATTTTTGTCCCACGCTCTTTTCTTGTCTTTTTTACTATGAAAGTGAGGAATTCTTGTCTATACTTAATGAAAAGAGGTGACAGCGTTTGAAAAAAGAATATTTTATTGCTGCTAGTGCAGATGTCTATGGAAACGTACAACTAGCAAAGGATAGTAATATTTGGTTTCAGTCGGTCTTAAGAGGTGACAGTAACACAATTACCATTGGTGAAGGTAGTAATATTCAAGATGGCACGATTATTCATGTTGATGAAGATGCCCCGACAATTGTAGGCAAGTATGTAACGGTGGGCCATCAATGCATGTTACACGGTTGTAAAATCGGTGATGGTGCTTTGATTGGCATGGGTTCAACGATTCTAAATAACGCTATTATTGGAGAAAACAGCCTGATTGGTGCGGGCTCTTTAGTGACAGAAGGCAAAATTATCCCGCCAAATGTTTTAGCATTTGGTCGACCCGCGAAGGTTATCCGTCCGTTAACGGCAGCAGAAATAGCCAGTAATCATATGAACGCCTTACATTATGTTCAACGAGCAGAAGAATTTCGCCAACATAAATACCCGAAACTAACATAGAATTAGGAGGAAAATGATGAAGAAAATTAAAGTAATGACGGTTTTTGGAACACGGCCAGAAGCAATCAAAATGGCTCCCTTAATCAAAGTTTTAGAAGAGCAAAGTCAAGGATTTGACTCTGTAGTAGTCGTAACAGCGCAACATCGCCAAATGTTGGATCAAGTGTTAGAAGATTTTCAAATTACACCGAATCATGATTTAAATATCATGAAAGATGGGCAAACCTTAACAGATATTACAAGTCGTGTTTTGAATTTATTAACTGAGGTTCTTGTGACAGAACAGCCGGATATTGTCTTGGTTCATGGCGATACAACCACGTCATTTGCGGCTGCATTGGCTGCTTTTTATCAACAGATTCCAGTGGGACATGTGGAAGCAGGATTGCGGACCTGGCAAAAATATTCTCCGTTTCCAGAAGAAATGAATCGTCAACTGGTAGACGTGTTAACTGATATTTATTTTGCCCCAACCACTCAAAGTAAGGACAATTTAATCAAAGAAAATCATCCAGAAGAACATATTTATGTAACTGGCAATACAGCGATTGACGCGATGGCGTACACTGTTGATGCCCACTATCAAAATGATTTATTGGAAAAAATCCCTACAGACCAGCGCATCGTGCTAATTACAATGCATCGTCGTGAAAATTTAGGCCTGCCAATGGCAAATGTGTTTAAAGCTGTTCGTCGACTTGTAATGGAACATCCAGAAATTGAAGTCATTTTCCCCATGCACAAAAATCCCAAAGTCCGTGAAATAGTAGCGGAACACTTAGGTGAATTAGCTCGTGTGCATTTAATTGAACCATTGGATGTCAAAGATTTTCAAAATTTTGCAGCGAAAAGTGCTTTAATTTTAACTGATTCTGGCGGTGTGCAAGAAGAAGCTCCTTCCTTAGGTGTGCCAGTTTTAGTTTTACGAGATACAACGGAACGTCCAGAAGGCGTAGCGGCAGGAACATTGAAATTGGTTGGTACAGACGAACAAGTAGTCTATCAAGAGGCGAAAACATTATTGACTGATTCTGATGCTTACCACGCGATGGCGCATGCACAAAATCCGTATGGGGATGGTCAAGCTAGCCGCCGAATCGTTGAAGCCATTGCCTATGAAATGCAGCAATCAGATAAAAAACCAGATACGTTTACAGCAAAATAAATAAAAAGGCAGAGAAGCGCTGAAAAATGTGCTTCTTTTGCGTATCTTATTTTGAAGAATCAATTAGACAAAAAATGCTAGAAAGTAGTGAAGTGAAGATGTATCAAACGATTTTATTTGATTTAGATGGCACAATTACGGATTCTGGTAGCGGCATTATGCGTTCTATTTTATACGCAACAGAACAATTAGGCTGGCCAGCTCCTAGCGAGGAGACGTTACGTTCTTTCATAGGGCCGCCTTTATATGAATCATTTTTGCACATGGCGCCTTCAGCTGAAGCAGCGCAACAAGCCGTGGGTCATTATCGAGCGTATTATCAGAGAAAAGGTATGTTTGAAAACCATGTGTATCCAGGGATCCCAGAGGTACTAATAAGGTTAAAGGAAGCGGGAGCAAAGTTATACATTGCGACTTCCAAGCCAGAAGAATTTGCTAAAAAGATTATTACTCATTTTGATTTAGATCGTTATTTTACAGGCATCTATGGAGCGAGCATGGACGGTCATCGTTCTAAAAAAGCAGATGTGATTCAGTATGCATTAACGGAAGCTCAATTAGACCCAACCAAAGAAGCAATTATCATGGTTGGTGATCGTAATCATGACATTCTTGGTGCTCAACAAAATGGCTTAGATAGTATAGGTGTCTTGTATGGATTTGGTGAAGAAACAGAATTACAAGAGGCGGGAGCGACATTCCTAGTACAATCGCCTAAAGACTTAGGTGCTATTTTGCTACAAAATTCTTAATAGAAAATGGATTTTCGATAAATTTAGGAGGATTTTAAGATTTATTATCGTTTCAATAGAAAAGCGCCATCATAGGCTTTAAACGTTGTCAATGATGAATTTTTTATCAGGGAATGACGGTCTTTTTATTAAAAACATTTAATTTTAAAGAGGTTTCATGTATAATAGTTTCAGTCATAAACGATAGAATAGTAAGGAGGGTTAGTTTTGGCTAATGATAACCAAAATAACCAAGATCCCAAATCTTCGCTTAGAGATCAAGTAACTGGGTCTTTAAAAGGTAGAAATGATGGCGATCAACCTGATTCCTCTGAAAAAAATGATAGGTCTCCCCAACCTTCATCTGATGAATCACAAGAAACAGCGAGCCGCACAACACAAACACGTGCAGGTTCTAGAGCTGCTCGAAGACGTGGGAAAGACAAGACGACACAGACAGTCGAAGAGCCAACCCCGATTGAAACAGACGAAAAGCCAACAAATACAAAAAAACAAACACGTAAAAAAGAAGATCGTTTAGTCGGTCGTATCGTGTTAATTGTAGTTTCTGTATTGGTTTTAATGATGGCAATCTTTGGGTTTACTTTTTATAAATATGTAGACGCTGGGCTACAACCACTAGACAAGAACAATAAGAAGCTTGTTCAAGTGCATATCCCAGAAGGATCTTCTAATAAGCAAATTGCTGCGGTTTTAGAAGAAAGCAACGTCATTAAAAGCGGAATGGTTTTTAACTACTACGTAAAATTTAAAAACTTAACAGATTTTCAAGCGGGCTATTATCAAATGTCTCCAAGCATGACACTCGATGAAATTGGTGAAATGCTAAAAGAAGGGGGCACGCCAGAACCAACTAAAATCGCAGATGGCAAAGTAACGATTCCTGAAGGCTACGATATAGATAAAATTGGCGAAGCTATTGAAAAAAATACAGATTTCAAGAAAGCAGATTTCATTGCATTAATGAAAAACGAAGACTTCTTCAATCAAATGAAAGCTAAGTATCCTGATTTACTTGAAAGTGCTGCAACTGCAGAAGGTGTTCGTTATCGCTTAGAAGGCTATTTGTTCCCGGCAACTTATGATTACTACAAAAAAGCAACACTTCCTGAATTTGTCGAACAGATGGTTGCTAAAATGAACACAGTAATGGAACAATATACGCCGACAATTCATGCAAAGAATTTAACCAATCAGCAAGTCTTAACGTTAGCTTCATTGGTTGAAAAAGAAGGAGTCAAAGAAGCAGACCGCAAACAAATTGCGCAAGTATTCTTTAACCGCTTGGCTGCCGATATGCCGATCCAATCAGATATTTCTATTTTGTATGCTCTAGGAGAACACAAAGAAACTGTAACGTATGCTGACTTGGAAGTGGACTCGTCTTATAACTTGTATAAAAATACTGGTTATGGACCAGGACCATTAGATAGCCCAAGTGAGGAGTCAATTAAAGCAGTCTTGAATCCGACACCAAGTGACTATTTATACTTTGTAGCAGATATTTCTACAGGAAAAGTATACTTCTCAAAAACATATGAAGAACATCAAGTATTAGTAGATCAGTATGTCAATAATTCAAGTAGTGAATAAAATGAAAACATAAAAGAGCTTGGTGAATCAATTTTGTATGATTCACCAAGCTTTTAGATACTCAAAAAGTAATCTGTTTAACAGAGGGAAAGAGTAGCAACTAGAAATTTATATAAATAAAATTTAGCAAAATCACAAAAATTCAATAATTATATTTACAATTTAGAAAAAGCGTGGTACTCTTTTGTGGATTGAAAGCGGAATTTTTTTCAATAACCAACCAAGAACTACGTATCGTTAAGCGAAAAAGGAGAATTAACATGGTAGAAAAAGTATATCCAATGACTCTTGAAGGAAAAGAAAAATTAGAACAAGAGCTAGAAGAATTAAAAACAATTAAACGTAAAGAAATCGTAGAGCGTATTAAAATCGCTCGTAGCTTTGGGGATCTTTCAGAGAACTCAGAGTATGAATCAGCTAAAGATGAACAAGCTTTCGTTGAAGGACGTATTACAACGTTAGAAAATATGATTCGTTTTGCAGAAATCATCGATAATGATGGCGTGGACCAAGACGAAGTTTCCATCGGTAAAACAGTTACTTTCCAAGAATTGCCTGATGGAGAAGAAGAGGAATACACAATCGTAGGAAGTGCCGAAGCCGATCCATTTTCTGGTAAAATTTCTAACGATTCACCGATTGCGCAAGCCTTAATTGGTAAACAATTAGGCGACCAAGTGATTATTGCAACACCTGGTGGCGACATGACAGTTAAAATTACAAAAGTTGAAGCAAACTAAATAATTGAGTAGGGCAGGCAGCTTCCAAGGCCTGTCCTTTCGCAATCTATGACATTTAGGGCTAAAGTCCTATGGTAACCTGAGGCGCAAACCACTATGATTAAATAAAATAAACGAGTAAAATAAATGACAGAGGGAGGAGGCAAATCTATGAATAACCCTTGGCGCTTTTTTATCGTCGCAGAAGCATTACTTTTTATTCTGGCGTTATGGCAAATTGTACATAATCCTGGATTAGCTGTTTTATTAACAATTGGCGTTTTACTTGTGGCCTACGTTTCCAGGAAAGCATCTAAAACACATTTTAACAACTTTCAATTCGTCCTCGGCGTTGTTTTTATTGTCATTGGTGCAATGAATAGCACGGCTGTTTGGTTTATGTTGATTTTTGGCGTACTCTTTATCGGCTTAAAAGGCTTTGAGATTTCAGGCGTGGATATAGCTGAGCGAGCACCTTGGCGAAAAAAACAAATGATTATGGTGGAGACGGCGGCAAAAGAACCTAAAAATGGCAAACGGTTTAAACGCCGCTGGTTTGCCAACGAACGCATTGGTAACAATATCTATGAATGGGACGATATCAATATTGATTTAATCTCTGGGGACACCATTATTGATTTAGGTAATACGCTACTACCGAAAGAAGACAATATTATTATTATTCGTAAAGGTTTTGGCCGCACGCGAATTCTAGTGCCGTTAGGTGTAGCTATTTTGTTAGAACATTCAACTTTTTACGGAACGGTACGTTTTGAAGAAGAAAAATATCAATTGAAAAACGAATCATTAAAAATTTACAGCAATGATTATGATACCAATCTTCGTCGTTTGAAAATTATGACGAACACTTTAGTAGGAGATGTTGAGGTGATCCGTGTATGACCGATCGGATTTCAAGACGCATGATTTCATTATATGCGTCCCTTAGCACCTTTATTGTTATCTTAATTACATTGTTTTCATATTTTCATTCGATTAAACAAAACCGGTGGTTATTAGAGCTTCTTCAGAGAAAAGTCTTTTATTTACCACTAATTGTGCACATTGTTCTCATATCCTTACTAATAGGCTTATTGACCTTTTTACTGATTTCATTGGTTCAAAAAGGGCAATATGGACGGATTGAAGAAAAACTTCGGTTATTGGCCAACGGTAATTATGAAAGTCCAGTCTTAAACAAACCAACGACCAGTGAAAATCAAGACCATTATCTAACCGAAGTCGAACAAGATATTTGGTCGATTAAAAATAAATTATTAGAGATGTCTAAAGAATTGCAATTATTAAACAGTCGACCGCAATTAATGGATGGGCAAACAAAAGAAGAAATTTTAGAGAACGAGCGGCATCGTTTGGCGCGGGAGTTGCATGATTCAGTCAGTCAACAACTTTTTGCAGCCATGATGATGTTGTCTGCATTAAATGAACAAGCACAACGAACAGAAACCCCGGAACCATATCGTAAACAACTAGCCATGGTGGCAGAAATCATTAATGCCTCCCAATCGGAAATGCGCGCGCTACTATTGCACTTGCGTCCTATCAGTCTAGAAGGAAAAAGTTTGCGTAAAGGTATTGAACAATTACTGAAAGAACTACAAACAAAAATTAAAATTGAATTGATTTGGGATGTTGAAGATGTTCATTTAAATAGCAGCATTGAGGATCATCTTTTCCGAATTGTGCAGGAGTTACTTTCAAATACCTTAAGACATGCCAAAGCAAAGGAATTAGAGGTATACTTACACCAAGTCGATAAAAACGTGTTATTGCGTATTGTTGATGATGGTGTCGGCTTTGATATGAAGGAACAAAGTAATAAAGCCGGTAGTTATGGCTTAAATAATATTCGAGAACGTGTTGTCGGCATGGGCGGTACAGTTAAAATTATTAGTTTTAAAGGGCAGGGAACCAGCGTTGAAATTAAAGTTCCTGTCATAAAGGAGGAAACTGCAAGTGATCAAAGTAATGTTAGTGGATGACCATGAAATGGTCCGTTTAGGCGTTTCATCATATTTATCTATTCAAGAGGATATAGAAGTCGTAGGCGAAGCAGAAAACGGTAAGATTGGCTATGAAAAAGCATTGGAACTACGTCCAGATGTTATTTTGATGGATTTGGTAATGGAAGAAATGGACGGCATTGATTCAACAAAAGCGATCTTGAAAGATTGGCCAGAAGCCAAGATTATTATTGTGACGAGTTTTATTGATGATGAAAAAGTGTATCCGGCGATTGAAGCTGGTGCAGCGGGCTACCTATTAAAGACATCAACAGCACATGAGATTGCTGATGCAATTCGGGCGACTTATCGCGGAGAGCGTGTGTTGGAACCTGAAGTGACGCATAAGATGATGGAACGGTTAACAAAAAAACAAGAGCCGGTGTTGCACGAAGATTTGACAAACCGGGAACACGAAATTTTAATGTTGATTGCACAAGGTAAAAGTAATCAGGAAATAGCTGATGAACTCTTTATCACTTTGAAAACAGTTAAAACACATGTTTCAAACATTTTAGCAAAACTAGATGTGGATGATCGGACCCAAGCGGCGATTTATGCTTTTCAACATGGTTTAGCCAAATAAATATCAGATAAATCCATAAATAAATTCTAGGAAATCCTTCTAGGAATTTATTTATGGATTTGTTATACTAATTTTAACGAACAGACAGGAGCGGTCAGAAGAAATGAAACAAAATTTTGCAATTATTGGTTTAGGACGTTTTGGCGGCAGCATATGCCAAACTTTGGTGGAAGCTGGTCAAGAAGTTTTGGCCATTGACAGCAGTGAAGACCGTGTCAATGAATATATGAATATTGCAACGCATGCAGTGGTGGCTAACGCCCAAGATGAAATGACGTTGCGTTCTTTAGGGATTCGGAATTTTGATCACGTAGTGGTGGCAATTGGTGAAGATATTCAAGCGAGTATTTTAGTGACACTAATGGTTAAAGAGATGGGGGTTCCCAATGTCTTGGCCAAAGCAGTCAATGAATATCATGCCCGTGTCTTAGATAAAATTGGGGCAGACATGGTCGTTCACCCAGAGCGGGATATGGGCATTCGAATTGCTCACAAACTTGTTTCACGCAATATTTTAGATTATATTGAATTATCTAGCGAATTTTCATTAGCTGAGGTTCGGGTCACCAATCCTAAATTTTACAATAAAACCTTAGCAGAATTAAATTTCCGTCAGCGATTTGGTTTAACTGTGGTAGCGATTCGCCGCTCGAAAACAGAAGTAATTGCTTCGCCAGATGCTTCTGAAATTGTTCGAGAAAACGACAATTTATTAGTTATCGGTGATACCGCAGACGTGGATTTATTAGATGAAAAAATGAATGGCTAAGCACTTTATTCTCTAAAAGCACTGCGCTGTGCTACAATAAATGGCGACAGAGATGTGAAGGAGGAACAAAGAATGAAATTAGAAGTGACACCGAAAGCCCAACAATGGTTTAAAGAAGAAACCGGGGTTCAGCCTGAGACAGGCATTCGTTTTTTCGGAAAAATTTACGGAAAAACACCTGTTCATGATGGTTTTTCCATTGCGATGTCTGTAGAAGCGCCAGATGAGCCAATGATTAAAGAGAACCTAGATGGGATTACCTATTTTATTGAAGAAACAGATGATTGGTTCTTTAAAGGGTATGATTTGATTGTTGATTATGATGAAAAGAATGATGAACCGCGTTATCAATTTGAAGCAAACCAAGAAGATTTAACAAAATAATTTTAGTGCTAAACAAAAGAGGCTGAAGTAGTGCGTAGGACTATTTCTGTTGCTTTCGTTTAACCGCTAGTCAGCCTGAGAAAAAATCGTTTTGGATTTTTTCTCAGGTTCTTTCTATTTAAGTTATTTTAGTTGGATATCGTTATTTAATAAGGCTATTATATGGTATAATGATAATTAACTGAAGTGTGGAGGAAATAAAATGTTATCAATTGTTGTCCCTTGTTATAATGAGGAAGCAGCGATTCCGCTGTTTTTTGAAGAAGTAGAAAAAATTAGCCAGAAACTGTCTCATTCAGTAGAATATATATTTGTGAATGATGGCTCAAAAGACAATACGTTAGCTGTTTTAAGACAGCTTTATCGCGAACATCCAGAGAAGGTCCGTTATCTTTCTTTTTCACGAAATTTTGGGAAAGAAGCGGGCTTATACGCTGGTTTAAAAGAAGCAACAGGTGACTTAGTGACAGTCATGGACGTTGATTTACAAGACCCGCCTGAGTTATTACCTCAAATGATTGAGATGATTGAAACCAGTACAGATTTAGATTGTGTTGGCACACGACGCATAACAAGAGACGGCGAACCGCCCATTCGTAGCTTTTTTGCACGGATGTTCTATAAACTCATTAATCGAATTGCTGAGACGGAAATGGTGGATGGTGCCCGTGACTTTCGTGTCATGACCCGGCAAATGGTCGATGCGATTTTAGAGTTATCTGAGTATAATCGTTTCTCAAAAGGGATTTTTAGTTGGGTCGGCTTTAAAACAGAATATATTGAATTTAAAAATCGAGAACGAATTGCTGGAGAAACCTCTTGGTCTTTCTGGAGTCTATTAAGTTATTCAATTGACGGGATTGTCAATTTTTCAGAAACACCATTGAATATTGCTTCATACGTTGGCGCCTTTTCGTGTATTGGTTCTGCACTAGCAATGTTAGTGATTATCTTTCGAACATTAGTTAATGGTGATCCAACGAGCGGCTGGCCTTCAATGGTTTGTATTGTACTTTTTGTAGGTGGTTTGCAACTATTATGTTTAGGAATTATTGGCAAATATATCGGTAAAATTTTCTTAGAAACGAAAAAACGACCAATTTATATTGTAAAGGAATCAGAAAAAGATTCTAAAAAATAACCAAAAAAGCAGAGAAAAATTCTCTGTTTTTTTGTTGTGCATTAAAAAAAGTGTGAATAGACTTTTCAGAAAAACAACATTTTTTACATAAAAAATACATTAACTTTACCTATTTTTATCTTAATGAAACAGCTTTGCTCTCGCGGTTGCAAGAAATAAATGTTAAAATCAAAAGGTATGCTATTAAATGTTTTTTTGGAGGTTGGGTCATGATAGAAGTTATCGACTTGAAAAAAGTATTCGATAATGGGTTTGAAGCGTTAAAATCGGTCAATTTTACGATTGAGCAAGGGGACTTGGTTTGTTTGTTAGGACCAAGTGGGTGTGGGAAATCCACAATTTTAAACTTAATTGCAGGTTTATTGCATCCAAGTGATGGAGATATTCAGTTTCGACAGCAATCGGTTGTCAAAACAGCACCAAAAGATCGGAACATCGGGTTCGTTTTTCAAAACTATGCCTTATATCCACATATGACTGTTCTAGAAAACGTAATGTTTCCTTTGACGGTAGGAAGTAAGAAAGTTCCCAAGGCAGAGGCACAAGCTATTGCCGAAGAATATATGAAACTAACGAATATTGAAGAGTTAAGCCATAAAAAGCCAGGCACACTTTCTGGTGGTCAACAACAGCGTGTTGCGATTACCCGGGCGTTAGTTCAAAAACCAGATGTTTTATTATTAGATGAGCCTTTAAGTAACTTGGATGCACGTTTGCGTTTGAAAATTCGTGAAGAAATCCGCCGCTTGGTGAAAGAAGTAGGGATTACAACAATCTTTGTAACGCACGACCAAGAGGAAGCGCTATCAATCAGTGATAAAATTATTTTATTAAACGAAGGGGTTATTCAACAAAATGATGAACCTCAAAACCTTTACTTAGAACCAAATAACTTATTTGTTGCTCAGTTCATAGGTAACCCAATTATTAATTTATTGTCTGTTGAAGTGAAAGACGGCAAAATGTACCACAAAAGTTTTGAAATTCCGCTTGAGCGTTTTGAGCAAGCACGCTTTAAAATGCCAATGACTGATGGGAAATATACGTTTGCTTCTCGTCCGGAAGATGTGGTACCAGCTGAAACAGGTCTCTTTACCACAACGACAGATTTAGTGGAATTGATTGGTCGAGAACGTATTTTACGATTTACATTAGGAAATGAACAAGTGAAATCAATTGTAAGTGTAGAAGAAGCGATTGAAGAAGGAGACACTTTATCTTTTGATTTTTCATATAAAAAAGTATTTATCTTTAACGAAGCGGGAGACCGGGTTTACTAATGAAAAAATACAATCCAGAAAATCAACCAAAAGCATGGCTCTTCCTTCTGCCATCATTAGGAATCATTTTACTGTTTAGCGTTTATCCACTGTTTCGTTCTTTGTGGATGAGTTTCCAAAAAGGTTCCTTAATTAACCAACGCTACGCTGGTTTAGAAAATTATCAACGTGTATTGAATGATCCAATCTTCTATAAAGCGTTAAAAAATACAGCGCTCTATGCATTTGCTGTGGTACCGATTGCCTTGATAATTTCCCTAGCAATTGCTTGGATTATCTTTGAAAAAGTTAAACATAAGAGTTTCTTTGAAACGATTTTCTTTATGCCTTATGTAACGAGTACGATTGCCATTGGGATTGTCTTCCGTTACTTCTTTAATGGCGATTATGGAATTGTCAATTACGTCTTAGGCTTTTTCGGCATTCCTTCTGTCAACTGGCTAGATAATGTTCAAATGAGTATGCCAACATTGATTATTTTTGGGGTTTGGACGAGTTTAGCATTTAATATTATTATTTTGTTGGCTGGGTTGAGAAATATTGATGAAGAACATTTTAAAATTGCAAAAATGTTTGGCGCCTCAGACGGCGAAATTTTCCGACGTATTACGTTTCCGCAGCTAGTCCCGACCATTGCCTTTTTATTAACGGTCAACTTAATTGGCGCCTTTAAAGTTTATACACAAGTTTATGCTTTATTCGGTGGCCGTGCGGGGATTGCCAATAGTGCCACAACCGCAGTGTACTATATTTATGACAAATTCCACATTGTAGGACGTCCCGGAATTGCGATGGCCGCCACAGTGATTTTATTTGTGATTATTTTAGTGGTCACTTTCTTACAAAATAAACTCTTAAAGAAAGTGGGGCAATAAGCCAATGAAAAAAGTTTTAACGATTATCGCATTTGTTTTCTTAGGCATTTTAGCCGTTATTACGTTATTTCCATTTGTCTATATGATTTTAGCTGGTTTAATGAGTTACTCTGAAGCGACCAGCATGCCGCCAACCATGTTTCCGAAACAACCACAATGGCAAAACTACACAGAGGTCTTTCAAAAAGCACCCTTTCTTCGGTATTTCTTGAACACAGTCTTTGTTTCAGGCGTTACAACGATTGCTACGGTAGTCACCGCCGTGTTAGCTTCATTCGCATTAACGAGTTTGAAGTTCCGTTTTAAAAATGTGGTCATTGCTTTGATGATTTCGTTGTTAATGGTTCCGTATGAATCTATTATTTTTACCAATTATCAAACGATTGCGCAATTAGGTTTGTTAAATACTTACAGCGCCTTAATTATTCCATTTTTAACTAGTATTTTTTATATTTACTATTTAAACGGTTATTTAAAAGGTATTCCTGATACTTTTTACAAGGCTGCCAAAATTGATGGCGCTAGTGATTTAGAATATATTTGGCGTATTTTAGTACCAATGTCAAAACCAGCGTTGGTAACAGTAGGGATTTTAACATTTATTTCTAGTTGGAATTCTTTCTTGTGGCCATTGTTGGTGACGAACGAGAAAAAATACCGTCTATTGAATAATGGACTATCGGCCTTTGCGACAGAGAGCGGTAGTGACGTACATTTACAAATGGCTGCTGCAACATTAACCGTTATTCCAATTTTAATTATTTACTTGATTTTCAGAAAAGAAATTATCAGAGGAGTTGCAAAAAATGGAATCAAAGGCTAAAACAACTGTGACTTTTCACAGTGGCATTTTAACAATTGGAGGAACCGTGATTGAAGTGGCGTATAAAGATGCCCACATCTTCTTTGATTTTGGTACAGAATTTCGACCAGAATTAGATTTGCCTGATGATCACATTGAAACCTTAATTAATAATCGTTTAGTGCCAGAATTAAAAGACTTATATGATCCACGTTTAGGTTATGAATATCATGGTGCAGAAGACAAAGACTATCAACACACCGCTGTTTTCTTATCTCATGCCCATTTAGATCATTCACGCATGATTAATTATTTAGACCCAGCTGTTCCGTTGTACACCCTAAAAGAAACGAAAATGATTCTAAATAGTTTAAATCGAAAAGGTGATTTTTTGATTCCATCACCGTTTGAAGAAAAGAATTTTACCCGAGAAATGATTGGTCTTAATAAAAACGATGTGATTAAAGTTGGCGAAATTTCAGTGGAAATCGTGCCTGTTGATCATGATGCGTACGGTGCTTCGGCATTACTGATTCGCACGCCTGACCATTTCATCACATACACAGGTGATTTGCGCTTACATGGCCATAATCGTGAAGAGACTTTAGCTTTTTGTGAAAAAGCCAAACATACTGAATTATTAATGATGGAAGGCGTAAGCATTAGCTTCCCAGAACGTGAACCAGATCCAGCCCAAATAGCGGTTGTCAGTGAAGAAGATCTTGTTCAGCACTTGGTTCGTTTAGAACTAGAAAACCCGAATCGACAAATTACCTTTAATGGTTATCCAGCAAACGTGGAACGTTTTGCTAAGATTATTGAAAAGTCACCACGTACAGTCGTTTTAGAAGCAAATATGGCTGCGTTGTTACTTGAAGTATTTGGAATAGAAGTTCGTTATTATTATGCTGAATCTGGTAAAATACCAGAATTGAATCCAGCGTTAGAAATTCCGTATGACACGTTACTAAAGGACAAAACAGACTATTTGTGGCAAGTTGTGAACCAGTTTGACAACCTCCAAGAAGGTAGTTTATACATTCACAGTGATGCACAACCGTTAGGGGACTTTGATCCACAGTATCGCGTGTTTTTAGATTTGTTGGCTAAAAAAGACATTACTTTTGTCCGCTTAGCTTGTTCAGGACATGCAATTCCAGAAGATCTGGATAAAATTATTGCATTGATTGAACCTCAAGTATTGGTTCCAATCCATACGTTAAAACCAGAAAAACTGGAAAACCCGTATGGTGAAAGAATATTGCCAGAACGTGGCGAGCAAATTGTTTTATAAATTTTTTTAAGGGAGAGAAAAAAATGAAGTTCAAAACTCTAGCAACAACAGTGTTAGCAACCGCAGCTATTTTCGCATTGGGGGCTTGTGGTAACGGTAATGGGGCCAAAGAATCAAACGATATTGTGAAAGAAGTGAAGGAAGATACGACAATCACTTTCTGGCATGCAATGAATGGGGTTCAAGAAGAAGCGTTAACAAAATTAACGAAAGACTTCATGAAAGAAAATCCAAAAATTAAAGTGGAATTACAAAATCAATCTGCTTACCCTGATTTACAAGCCAAAATCAATTCGACTTTAACTTCACCAAAAGATTTACCAACAATTACGCAAGCGTACCCAGGCTGGTTATGGAATGCTGCACAAGATGAAATGTTAGTGGACTTAAAACCATATATGGATGATGACACAATCGGCTGGAAAGATGCAGAGCCAATTCGTGAAGTATTGTTAGACGGCGCCAAAATCGACGGCAAACAATACGGCATTCCATTTAATAAATCGACAGAAATGTTATTCTATAATGCTGATTTGTTGAAAGAATATGGTGTTGAAGTACCGAAAACATTAGAGGAATTAAAAGAAGCTTCTAAAACAATTTACGAAAAATCCAACAAAGAAGTCGTTGGTGCTGGTTTTGACTCGTTAAATAACTATTACGCAATTGGAATGAAAAACAAAGGCGTTGATTTTAATAAAGACTTAGATTTAACAAGCAAAGATTCACAAGAAGTCGTGGACTATTACCGTGATGGTATCGAAGCAGGTTACTTCCGCACAGCTGGTTCAGATAAATATTTATCTGGCCCATTTGCAAACAAAAAGGTAGCAATGTTTGTCGGTAGTATTGCTGGTGCTGGTTTTGTTCAAAAAGATGCTGAAGCTGGTGGCTATGAATACGGTGTTGCACCACGTCCTGAAAAAATCAACTTACAACAAGGAACAGATATTTATATGTTCGATAGTGCTACGCCAGAACAACGGACAGCGGCATTTGAATTCATGAAATTCTTAGCTACTCCTGATTCACAATTGTACTGGGCACAACAAACAGGTTATATGCCAATTTTAGAATCTGTTTTACACAGTGATGAGTACAAAAATTCTAAGACAACCAAAGTACCTGCACAACTTGAAAACGCAGTAAAAGATTTATTCGCTATCCCAGTAGAAGAAAATGCTGATTCAGCCTATAATGAAATGCGGACAATTATGGAAAGTATTTTTGCTTCATCAAATAAAGACACGAGAAAATTATTGAAAGATGCAACATCACAATTTGAACAAGCATGGAACCAATAATCAATAAATAAACAGACGTGGGAGGTTGGGATCTGAGTCGTTATGGCTCGTGTTCTAACCTTCCTGTTCTTTTGGGCGGAAGAAGGAGAGAAACAAAATGCAAATAAAAATTTTAGCAACAAGTGATATGCATGGGTACATTATGCCAACAAGTTATAGTGAAAAAAAGATGGATTTACCTTTTGGAACCGCAAAAGCAGCAACCATGCTGAAAAAGTTACGGGCGTCTGCCAAAGGACCAGTTTTTCAAATTGAAAATGGGGATTTTATTCAAGGTTCGCCGCTTAGTTACTACGTAAGAAAAGCAGAAACACATTCAGTGGCTGCCATCACTAAAATCATTAATCAAATGAATTATGATGTTAGCATTTTAGGTAACCATGAATTTAATTACGGTTTAGATTATTTAAAGGAAACGATTGCCAGTTATCAACAGCCAGTTTTAGCTGCCAATATTCTTGGTAAAGATGGACAACCTTATTTCGGTCAGCCGTATGTCATCATAGAAAAACAAGGGGTTAAAGTAGCCATCCTTGGCGTGACGACTCAATATATTCCTCATTGGGAACAGCCGGCAACAGTCAAAGATTTAACGTTTAAAAGTGTCGTTGAAACAGCGGCGGAATACGTGCCAAAACTGCGGGAAGAAGCGGATCTAGTTGTTGTCGCTTACCATGGCGGTTTTGAAAAAGATTTAGAAACAGGGGAACCCACGGAATTACTAACAGGAGAAAATGAAGGCTACGATTTATTGGAAAAAGTTCCTGGGATTGATGCCTTAGTCACTGGTCACCAACATCGAGAAATTGCTACAAAACTGAATGGAATACCTGTGATTCAACCAGGTTTTCGAGGAGCTTTCGTTGGAGAAATTACTTTAGAAATTGAACCTATGGCTAAAGGCTATCACGTTATTGGAAGTGACGCAGCTATTCATCCTGTTGGAAACGAACAACCAGATACAGAAGTTTTAGCTTTGACAACAGCGTTACATGACGAGGTAGAAGAGTGGCTTGATCAACCAGTGGGAAATGTGGAAGGGGATATGACGATTCAAAATCCGAATGCCGTACGCCTCAAAGAACATCCATATATAGAATTTATTAATAACGTCCAAATGGCTTCAAGCGGAACGGATATTTCAGGGACTGCACTTTTTAACAATGAAGGCAAAGGGTTTAATAACCAAATTACGATGCGCGATATCATTACCAACTACATTTATCCAAATACCTTGGCTGTATTGCGTGTCACTGGACAAGACCTCCGTGAAGCGTTAGAACAAAGCGCTACTTATTTTGTGTTAGAAAAAGGCCAACCAATTTTCAACCCGAAATATGTCGATCCAAAACCACAATACTATAATTATGATATGTATGAAGGCATTGAGTATACGCTTGATTTAAGACAACCGTTTGGTGAAAGAGTGACGAAACTTAATTATCATGGCAAAGCAGTGCAAGCAGAAGATGTTTTGGAAATCGTGACAAATCAATACCGAGCAGTCGGTGGCGGAAACTATCAAATGTTCCAACCTGAAAAAATTATTCGAGAAATTCAAATTGATATGACGGAACTGATTGCAGAATATTTAAAAAAACATCCAATCATTCAAGCGTCGACAAATGATAACTTCAAGGTTATCTGGTAAAAAATAGCAAAAAAAGCCTTCAACCATACAATTACTTGAAAGATGGTTGAAGGCCTTTTTTGAGTTAATAGCCTTTTTTTAAGGAAACTTGGTTTTTGACGAGGGTCTGATCCGTCACAAATTGATTTAAGTTTGGAATAAAAATCGCCAGTAATTTTGATTTGAACTTCGGTGTCATGCCAGAAATATGAGGTGTTAATAAAACATTCTGCATCTCCCATAAAGGGCTATCTTCGGGAAGAGGTTCTTCTTCAAAGACATCTAAGGCAGCAAAAGCAATGGTTTTATTGTTTAAGGCAGTTATCAAATCGTTCGTTGCTACTGAGGCGCCTCGACCAACATTTACGAAAATTGTTTCAGGAGCCATTTTTTCAAAAAGTGCCTGATTGTATAAATGTTTTGTTGTTTCAGTCAAAGGAAGAATGTTCACAACAATGGACATTTCATGGATAATTTTACTCATATTCTTCTGTGAATAGCATTCAATGAAGCCTTCCGTCACATGTCCAGAGGTATTCACGCCATAAACTTGAAGATTTAAACCTTTAGCAAATTTAGCTAATTGTTGTCCGATTTGCCCGGTGCCTACGATTAACATTTTTTGCCCAGAAAGTTGTTGATAGGAAGGGGCTGTTTGATTCCATGTGTGTTGCATTTGTTGTTGGATACTTTCTTGCAGTCCGCGGGTATGTGCTAATAAAACGCCTAAAACATGTTCTGAGATAGAAACACTATGGATTCCGCTACCATTAGACAACAGAATGCCTTTTTCTCTTAATTTATCAAAATCCATATAATCAGCACCAGCAGAAATGAGCTGAATCCATTTTAGGTGACTAGTATCAGATGCTAATAAACGCGGACCAATTTCTTTATGCCAGCCTAACATAATTTCGATGGCCTCTTCTTCAGCAGATGATAAATGATCGGTAGATGTTTTAACTAGATAATTGGGTGCCACAGCTTTCACTTGTTCCAGTTGTTCTTCGTTGAATACTTCATTTAAATAAATAATTGGTTGGTTCATCTTTCTTCCTCCTAGCACTTTTTATTGTATCAAAAATAAATTTAAAAGAGAAAAAGAAAGGCTTTTCAGTAAAGCAGAAAGCCAAGGACAAAAATCCGATTTAGATTTTTGTCCTTGGCTTAAAAACTGCTAAAGTCCAGTGCTAACCTTATTTAGGTACGCCGTTTTCAAATAAACTTGTACTATGAACTGGTTGACGTCGAGCATCGGGCCGTAAGTAATGTAAAGCATTATTTACGGCAGTAGGTGCCTCACCAAAGCCTGTAGCGATTAATTTCACTTTTCCCTCATAGGAACAGATATCCCCTACAGCGTATACACCAGGAATGTTAGTTGACATATCGGAATGAACATTAATAGCATTTCTAGAAACGTCTAATCCCCATTCTTTGAGGTGTGTTAAAGAAGAAGTGAAGCCATAATTGATAATTAAATCATCCAGAGGGAGATCCAATGTTTGGTCACCTTTTGTCTCCGTTAATTGGATGCCTGTGAACGTTTCGTTTTCCTTTAAAATATCACTAATGATATAGGGAGTTCTGATAGAAACACTAGATTTTTCCAGTTGTTCCACGCTATGTTCGTGGCCGCGAAATTGTGGGCGACGATGGATAATAGATACTTCTTCTGCGACGTTTTCTAGCATTAAAGCCCAGTCAATTGCGGAATCGCCGCCACCAGCAATCGCAACTTTTTTGCCAGCGAATTTTTTCATGTCAGTCACATAATAATGGATTGACTCACCTTCAAAGGCTTCAACATTTTCGATAGCTAAACGTCGAGGTTGGAAAGCGCCGTTACCAATCGCAAAGATAACCGTTTTAGAATAATGTGTGCCTTTAGTTGTGTCTAAGCGCAAAAGTCCATCTGCTTCCTGTGCAAGGTGTGTGACCTCTTCTTCCAAGCAAACATCGTGCTGAAATGGCTGCATCTGTTTTTCCAAATTGGCAATTAACTCACCGGCTTTAATAGCAGGGAATCCAGGAATATCATAAATATATTTTTCGGGATACAGCATTGTTAGCTGACCACCTAATTGCGGCAGGCTATCAATGATTTTCGTTTTCGCTTTACGAATTCCCGCATAAAAAGCGGCAAATAATCCAACAGGACCGCCGCCGATAATCGTTAAATCATAAATATCTTTTTCATCAGACATTTGAAAATTCCTCCTAATTCATTTAGGGTTGAGACAACTATTGATCGTTTTGCGAACACTTCACAAAATAGCACGGCTTTTCGAAAAAAGCAAGTTTGGCTAACGAATCAAAGCATTCTTTAATCATTGGAAAAAGATCATAGCAATTTTCAGCATTTTTCGATATGATGGAACTATAAAATAATTATCTAGGAGGACATTCTCATGTCACAATTTCCACAATTAGATTTAGAAAATGCTAAAGGCCCAAAAGCGGTCATTAAAACAAACCGAGGCGACATCACTGTTCAATTATTCCCAGAACAAGCGCCTAAAACGGTTAAAAATTTTGTTGAATTAGCGAAAAAGGGCTACTATGATGGCGTTATTTTCCATCGTGTGATTCCTGATTTTATGATTCAAGGCGGTGACCCAACCGGAACAGGAATGGGCGGCGAAAGTATTTATGGAGAAGCATTTGAGGATGAATTTTCTCGGGATGTTTTCAATTTGCGTGGCGCATTGTCAATGGCAAATGCTGGTCCTAACACAAATGGTAGCCAATTCTTTGTTGTTACTAATCAAAATGTTCCAGCTCAAATGATGAGTCAGTTAGAAGATGCTGGTTTTCCAGAAGAAATTATTGAAGCTTACAAACAAGGCGGAACACCTTGGTTAGACTTCCGTCATACTGTTTTTGGTCATGTTGTTGATGGTATGGATGTAGTGGATGAAATTGGTGGAGTCCAACGGGATGCCCAAGACCGTCCAACATTTGACGTCGTGATGGACACAGTTGAAATCATTGGTGAATAAGTTTAACCAATTGAAAAAGAGAGTACCAACGAGGGACAAATTCGTTGGTACTCTTTATTTTTTTCTTAAAACGACTAACTTTTTTTTAAAAGCATCCAAATCTCTTCTTTTAATGAAGTCTTTATAGGATACTGAGTTAAAGAATAGAAGGAGAGGAAGCAAATTTGTTAGAAAAATACAGATATCCAATGGCCTTGGCTTTGTTTGCAGTAATACTCCCATTTATAGGAACGTTTTTTACGTATGTAGATCAGCAAGGAATCGTTCATGAACCAGGATTTTATACAATCATAATTGGAGAAATTTTACTTCTATTTTCAGGTATCTGGTTCGTCAGAGTTTATTTAGCTAAACGCAAAAGAAAGAATTAAAAACAGCTGTCCTAAAAACTAGGACAGCTGTTTTTAATTAAAGGCTTTTTTGATACGTAAAAGGCCTTCTTCGAGAGTTTCTTTTGAACAAGCTAAGTTTAAACGCATGTGTTGAGAACCTTGGGGACCAAAACTAATTCCTGGATTTAGAACCACTTTCCCCTTATGAATTAAGGTATCGCGAAGTTCTCGATCCGTTAGTGAATAAGAACTAAAGTCTAACCATAAAAGATAGGTCCCTTCAGGCTCCATTACACGAACGCTAGGCAGCTCTTCACGGAAAAAAGAAAGGGCAAAATCAATATTTTCTTTTAAATAATCAAGTAATGCCGTTAGCCATTCCTCCCCTGTTTGATAGGCAGCTGCCGTTCCAACGTAGCCAAAAGTATTGATGCCGCCTTGATGATTTTTGTCTTGTAAAGATACGAAAGATTGCCGTAGTTTTTCATTAGGAATGAACAGCATTGAATTTTTAATCCCCGCTAAATTAAAGGTTTTCGTTGCTGCGGTTAAGGTAACAGTGAATTCCTTAAATGCATCATCAGCGACAGTGAAGGAAGTGAAGGTATGCGGTTTGAAAATCAAATCCTGATGAATTTCATCGCTAACCACAGTTACTTGGTGTTTTTGGCATAAACGGCCAATTGCCAGCAATTCTTCTTTTGTCCAAACACGTCCACCAGGATTATGGGGATTACAAAAAAGTAACAGTTTCACCTTTTCTTCGATTATCTGTTGTTCCATTTTAACCAAATCAACTTCATAATGTCCGTTAACTTCTAGTAAAGAATGGCGCACGAGTCTACGCTCATTTTGTTTTACCACATCTGCAAAAGGGGGGTAGACTGGATCACAAATCATGACAGAATCAGCAGGTGCTGTATACGCTTGAACGGTTGTGGCCAAACTGGGTACCACGCCACTATTAAACAAAATTTCTTCTTTTTCAACAATCAATTGATGGTGTTGCCGTTGCCAATCTTGAATTGCTTGATACAGTTCATTAGGTGCAACTGCATATCCTAGAATGCCCTGTTCAATAACTTGTGACAAGGCATCAAGAATAGGCTGATGTACTTTGAAATCCATATCAGCAACCCATAAAGGTAGTAAATCTTTTTCGTGGTAACTCGCTTCAACGGTGTCCCATTTAACACAATTCGTGTGGCGACGCTCAATGGTTTCATTAAAATTAAACATAAGATAACTCCTTTTCTTCTATATAAAGTCTTACTTCCTATAGTATAGTAGATTTTGCTTAAAAGATGAAACAATAGTTTTAACAACTAGGGAAGAAATAATGCACAAACGTTGAAAAAATGCTATTATTTTAAATGAGTAGAAACGGAAAAAGAAATTTATCGTATGAAAAGAGGAAATTTGATGAAGTACAAAATTGGTATGGTACTTTCTGGCACAATTACCGGACTTCAACCATATGGCGCATTTGTTTCTTTAGACGAAGAAACACAAGGACTGATTCATGTTTCGGAAGTACAAGCTGGCTTTACCAAAAATATCCATGGACTCTTAACCGTTGGACAAAAAGTAACCGTTCAAGTTATTGATGTTGATGAATATTCTCAAAAGATTAGCTTATCTTTACGAACCCTTGAAGACAAAGTTCATTCAGTGAACCATCGACGCAAAAAATATTTTACGGATAAGAATAAAAAAATTGGCTTTGCAACCTTAGACAAAGAACTTCCAGAATGGATTGATGAAGCAATGGATAAGTTGCTTGAAAAATAATTCTGTATTTTTTCAGAAAGTGTGTTACAATTTCTTTTGTTAGTGAATCTAAAAATTAATTGAGGTGGATGTCGTGTCTAACAAAAAAGTCGCTGGAACAATCATACTGAACTTAAACGATGGTAGTAAAAAATTTTTGATGCATCCAATAGGTGAAGCGATTGAGTTTGCGATGGCAAAAGTTTCTGATGAGATGACGGGTTTAGCTAGTATGCTACAATGGTTCAAAGAAGAGGTTCAATTGGACGTTACTTCAATTAGCTTAGTAGAATTAACTAACGCGCATATCAATAAAGAAAATGTTCCGCTGTTTGTCTTCGAGATGGATGAACAAGCACTTAAAAATGAAATGGATAAAGACTATACATGGGTAGCACCTGCAGAATTAAAAACGATTTGGTCAAAATATCATATTGAAGGTGTCCCAATGTTTTAAACAAAAAAGAAAGAATCTGTCGATAATCGAACAGATTCTTTCTTTTTTTATGTTGGACGTAAAAAAGTTAATCGAACTATTTCAAATATATGATTCAAATTGTTCGATTTTTAGTAAGGAATTAAACTGTTTTGATAGACAATTAGGATTTAAAAAGTTTAAAAACGAAATAATTGAAAAGAATGAAAACAGATTGAAAACTTCTTTTAATTTTTTTGAAAAAAGTGTTGACCAAACATCAAAATCTTGATATATTATTACATGTCGCAAGGCGAGTCACACAGCTGAGCGATTCAGAAATCAATAATTAAATAACAATTCTTGATTTCAAATCTCTCGAAAAAAGTTTGAAAAAACAACAAAAAAGTTGTTGACAAATAACAAACGAGATGATAAGATATAGAAGTTGTCACAACAGACAACAACAACCAAGCAAAACAACTTAAAAAACTTTTTCAAAAAAAGTTCTTGACATTCAAACGAAAGTTTGTTATGATATAAAAGTTGCTGCGAGGTAACGTAGACCTTTGAAAACTGAACAAAGAATAGACGAACCAAATGTGTAGGGCGTCTTGATTCAATTCAAGACAACAAACATTTTTAACAAGCAAGCAATATGCTAGCAAACAAATTGAGCTTAACAATCGAAAGATTGTTCTAACTTTTATTATGAGAGTTTGATCCTGGCTCAGGACGAACGCTGGCGGCGTGCCTAATACATGCAAGTCGAACGCTTCTTTCCTCCCGAGTGCTTGCACTCAATTGGAAAGAGGAGTGGCGGACGGGTGAGTAACACGTGGGTAACCTACCCATCAGAGGGGGATAACACTTGGAAACAGGTGCTAATACCGCATAACAGTTTATGCCGCATGGCATAAGAGTGAAAGGCGCTTTCGGGTGTCGCTGATGGATGGACCCGCGGTGCATTAGCTAGTTGGTGAGGTAACGGCTCACCAAGGCCACGATGCATAGCCGACCTGAGAGGGTGATCGGCCACACTGGGACTGAGACACGGCCCAGACTCCTACGGGAGGCAGCAGTAGGGAATCTTCGGCAATGGACGAAAGTCTGACCGAGCAACGCCGCGTGAGTGAAGAAGGTTTTCGGATCGTAAAACTCTGTTGTTAGAGAAGAACAAGGACGTTAGTAACTGAACGTCCCCTGACGGTATCTAACCAGAAAGCCACGGCTAACTACGTGCCAGCAGCCGCGGTAATACGTAGGTGGCAAGCGTTGTCCGGATTTATTGGGCGTAAAGCGAGCGCAGGCGGTTTCTTAAGTCTGATGTGAAAGCCCCCGGCTCAACCGGGGAGGGTCATTGGAAACTGGGAGACTTGAGTGCAGAAGAGGAGAGTGGAATTCCATGTGTAGCGGTGAAATGCGTAGATATATGGAGGAACACCAGTGGCGAAGGCGGCTCTCTGGTCTGTAACTGACGCTGAGGCTCGAAAGCGTGGGGAGCAAACAGGATTAGATACCCTGGTAGTCCACGCCGTAAACGATGAGTGCTAAGTGTTGGAGGGTTTCCGCCCTTCAGTGCTGCAGCAAACGCATTAAGCACTCCGCCTGGGGAGTACGACCGCAAGGTTGAAACTCAAAGGAATTGACGGGGGCCCGCACAAGCGGTGGAGCATGTGGTTTAATTCGAAGCAACGCGAAGAACCTTACCAGGTCTTGACATCCTTTGGCCACTCTAGAGATAGAGCTTTCCCTTCGGGGACAAAGTGACAGGTGGTGCATGGTTGTCGTCAGCTCGTGTCGTGAGATGTTGGGTTAAGTCCCGCAACGAGCGCAACCCTTATTGTTAGTTGCCATCATTTAGTTGGGCACTCTAGCGAGACTGCCGGTGACAAACCGGAGGAAGGTGGGGATGACGTCAAATCATCATGCCCCTTATGACCTGGGCTACACACGTGCTACAATGGGAAGTACAACGAGTCGCTAGACCGCGAGGTCATGCAAATCTCTTAAAGCTTCTCTCAGTTCGGATTGCAGGCTGCAACTCGCCTGCATGAAGCCGGAATCGCTAGTAATCGCGGATCAGCACGCCGCGGTGAATACGTTCCCGGGCCTTGTACACACCGCCCGTCACACCACGAGAGTTTGTAACACCCGAAGTCGGTGAGGTAACCTTTTTGGAGCCAGCCGCCTAAGGTGGGATAGATGATTGGGGTGAAGTCGTAACAAGGTAGCCGTATCGGAAGGTGCGGCTGGATCACCTCCTTTCTAAGGAATATTACGGAAATACACATTTCGTCTTTACTTTGTTCAGTTTTGAGAGGTCTACTCTCAATCAAATAAATTCGGGGCCTTAGCTCAGCTGGGAGAGCGCCTGCTTTGCACGCAGGAGGTCAGCGGTTCGATCCCGCTAGGCTCCATTGATAGCTTTTGCTATCAGATTCGTTCATTGAAAACTGGATATTGAAGTAAAAAGAATCAAAATAAACCGAGAACACCGCGTTGAATGAGTTTTTTATAAGTTCAATTGCTTATTTATTGATTAACCTTCTATCGCTAGAAGAAGTGATCAAGACCCAACCGTAAGGTTGATAAGGTTAAGTGAATAAGGGCGCACGGTGGATGCC
>NZ_JBIOOM010000001.1:797500-2300000 GCF_051712205.1 Enterococcus sp. DIV1375a | reverse complement strand
AATGCGTCAACAACTAGGTATTGAAGAGCAACAGATTATGTTGTTATCGTTAAGTCGAATTTCTTATGAAAAAAATATTCAAGCAATTATTCAAGGGTTACCACAAGTTATTGAAAAATTACCACAAACTCGTTTAGTAATAGTTGGAAATGGTCCCTATCTAGAGGATTTAAAAGAATTAGCAGAAGAACTAGAAGTCAGTGAATACGTTCAATTTACGGGTGAAGTGCCAAATGAAGAAGTCGCCATTTATTATAAAGCTGCTGACTATTTTGTCAGCGCCTCAACGTCGGAAACACAAGGCTTAACTTATACAGAAGCGATGGCCGCTGGCGTTCAATGTGTTGCAGAAGGGAACGCCTATTTAAATAATTTATTTGATCATGAAAGCTTAGGCAAAACTTTTAAGACAGACAGTGATTTTGCCACAACATTGATTGACTATATACAAGCAAATATTAAAATGGACCAAACTATTTTAGATGAAAAATTATTTGAAATTTCTTCTACAAACTTTGGCAACAAAATGATTGAATTTTATCAAGACACATTGATTTACTTTGATCAACTTCAAATGGAAAAAGAAAATGCGGACTCAATAAAAAAATTAAAGTAAAATTTACATCTTTAAGAAAATAAACTGCAAAACTTTCCTCCTTCGTTTATACTGAAGGAGGAAAGTTTTTTATTTTAAGAACGGAGGAAGCTACTATGTCTAAAATCGGTTTTATTGGAACGGGTGTCATGGGAAAATCAATTATTCGTAACATGATGAAAAACAATTTATCTGTCAATGTTTACAATCGAACAAAAAGTAAAACAGATGATTTAGTTGCTGAAGGAGCAGTTTGGTATGATACGCCAAAAGCAATTGCGGAAGCGAGTGATATCATTTTTACAATGGTTGGCTTTCCTTCAGATGTTGAAGGCGTGTATTTTAATGAAACAGGGATTTTTCAAGCAGATCTTACAGGTAAAATAGTAGTAGATTTAACCACAAGTACGCCGACCTTGGCTGAAAAGATTGCCAAAAAAGCAGCAGAAGTGGGTGCTCATGCGTTGGATGCGCCAGTTTCTGGTGGTGACTTAGGTGCTAAAAATGGTACTTTAACAATTATGGTTGGTGGCGATCAAGAAAGTTATGAGACCGTCTTACCAATTTTCAAAACATTTGGCAAAACGTTTATGCTACATGGCTCAGCTGGAAAAGGGCAACACACTAAGATGGCGAATCAGTTAATGATTGCAGGCACAATGACCGGGTTGACTGAAATGCTCGTTTATGCAAATGCGACAGGATTAACTTTAGAAAAAGTTCTGGAAACAGTCGGTGGTGGTAGTGCTGCGAACTGGTCATTAAGTAATTATGGACCGCGTATTTTAAAAGAAGATTATACGCCAGGCTTTTTTGTTAAACATTTTATCAAAGATTTAAAGATTGCGTTAGATGAAGCAAAAAAACTTGACCTTCCATTGCCAGCGACGCAAAAAGCGACAGAATTATATGAAAGCCTTGCAGATAAAGGGTTTGAAAATGATGGCACACAGGCCTTAATTAAGCTTTGGTGGACAGATGGCAAGCAACCAACGAATAAAAATTAAAGAACAACAAAAAAATCAAAAAAAATGACGAAAAATCATGCAAGTTAGGCAATGTTTTGTTACAATGGTACAGAACTAGTTTGCAAAAGGAGGCCCACTGATGAAACATTCACAACTTGTGGCGATTATTAAGAGACTGGAAGCAATGATCGAAGCAGCAGATAATGAAGTACAAGTACGCCGCTTTGAACGTGAAGGCGTAGAGAAATGTATTGTAAGTTTTGATAAATCAACAGAAACATTTGAATTAACAGAATCTGATACGCACCAAAGCTATCAATTCGATAACATCGATATTGTAGCAATGGAAATTTACGACTTAATTCAATAATTAATCGTCCTACATTTTAATAAGGGAGTGGAGTAGAAGCACCAAAGCTTCTGGTTCACTCTCTTCTCGTATTATCCAGTCAAGTTGTAGCAATAGCTTAGTGGGAGTTTAAGAATTATATAACAAAAATCACTGGCACTTCTCAATCAGGGGAGTGCCAGTGATGCTTTTTAGTTGCACTTCTTTCCATTTTCTGTGAAAATAGTTTGGGTATCAAAGTAATTGATCCTTTTTTTAAAAGCCTCGTCCCTTGAAAATGCGCCTTTTTTGAAATATTTGAAGAATATTTCATTAAAAATATAGAAAATTCTCTTGCATTCTTTGCTTATTTACGATATAGTTTGAACATCAAATGTTTTGATAATCAAAGTATATGGATGGTGCACAGAATGGAACCTAATTTAGAAACAGTCAACGATTACTTAGTCAGTGTCTTTAATGACATCTTAACGATTGAAGAATCTGAATTGAAAAAATCACAATTTAATGATTTATCCATTACGGAGATGCACACAATCGAAGCAATTGGTATGTACAAGAAAAAAACGTCTTCAGAAGTAGCCAAGGAACTGTCAATTACCGTCGGAACACTTACTGTAGCGATTAACAACTTAGTTAAAAAAGGCTATGTTGAACGTTTGCGTAGTGAAGATGATCGACGTGTAGTAAAGCTTGGCTTAACTAAAAAAGGAAAATTACTTTTTAGAGTCCATCAGCATTTTCATCGTGAAATGGTTAAAAACATTTTGAAAGGCATGGAGCAAGAAGAAGAACAAGCGCTGTTAAGAGCACTAAAAAATCTTCATGATTTCTTGCAAGAATACAAATAAAAAGTGAGGATCCCCATGAAGAATTATGCACGAATTAGTTGTACAAGCCGTTATGTTCCAGAGAATTGTGTCACGAATCACCAACTGAGTGAAATGATGGATACCTCTGATGAATGGATACATTCGCGAACAGGCATTAGTGAACGTCGCATCGTTACGCAAGAAAATACGTCTGATTTATGTCATCAAGTCGCAAAACAGTTATTGGAAAAATCTGGAAAGCAAGCAAGTGAGATTGACTTTATTTTAGTTGCAACAGTGACACCAGATTTCAATATGCCTTCTGTTGCTTGCCAAGTGCAAGGCGCAATTGGCGCTACTGAGGCTTTTGCTTTTGACATCAGTGCAGCGTGTTCTGGTTTTGTCTATGCCTTAAGCATGGCAGAAAAACTAGTCTTAAGTGGTCGTTATCAAACAGGTCTAGTAATTGGTGGCGAAACATTTTCCAAAATGTTGGATTGGACCGATCGTTCCACAGCGGTGCTTTTCGGTGATGGGGCTGCCGGCGTCTTGATTGAAGCGGCTGAGACACCGCATTTTCTAGATGAAAAATTACAAGCAGATGGACAACGGTGGGCGGCTTTAACGTCAGGCTACACGATCAACGAAAGTCCTTTTTATCAGGGGCATGAGCAGGCTAGTAAGACGCTACAGATGGAAGGACGTAGTATTTTTGATTTTGCGATTAAAGATGTTTCACAAAATATTTTATCCCTCGTGACGGACGAAACCGTGGATTATCTTCTACTACATCAAGCAAATGTGCGCATTATCGATAAAATTGCACGTAAGACGAAGATTTCCCGCGAGAAGTTTTTAACGAATATGGATAAATATGGCAATACCTCAGCTGCTAGTATTCCTATTTTGTTGGATGAAGCAGTTGAAAATGGGACCTTAATTTTAGGTTCCCAACAACGCGTGGTGCTAACAGGATTTGGCGGCGGCTTAACATGGGGCTCACTGCTCCTAACGCTGTAAAAAACTGTTCACATATAAATGAAGAAAATGACTATTTTGGAGGAATATACACATGGTATTTGAAAAAATTCAAGCAATTATCGTAGAAGAATTAGGAAAAGATGCTGAAGAGGTACAATTAACTACAAACATTCAAGAAGAATTAGACGCGGACAGCTTAGATTTATTCCAAATCATTAACGAAATCGAAGATGAATTTGATGTGAAAATCGAAACAGAAGATGGCATCCAAACCGTTCAAGATTTAGTAACATATGTAGAAAAACAACAAGCAAACTAATACATGAAAATAGGGGGCTGGGACATTTAATTGCTAAATGACCCAGTCCCTAAAAAAACAAGTAAATAAGCCGTAAAAATCCTTTTTTACTTGAATGAAGTGTACTTATCTTAGAACTAAAGGACGTATAAAATCAATGAATCAAGAGTTATGTGAGTTGCTTGGAATCAATTATCCCATTTTTCAAGGCGGTATGGCTTGGGTAGCCGATGCTTCATTAGCAAGTGCCGTGTCAAACGCTGGTGGATTAGGGATTATTGCTGGCGGCAATGCCCCAAAAGAAGTCGTAAAAAAAGAAATTAAAAAAGTTAAAGAATTAACGGAGCAACCCTTTGGTGTCAATATTATGTTACTTTCACCTTTTGCCGATGAAATTGTCGATTTGGTTTGTGAAGAACAGGTTCCTGTCGTAACGACAGGTGCAGGCAATCCAGCCAAATACATGGCTCGTTTTAAAGAACATAACATTAAAGTAATCCCAGTAGTTCCTTCAGTTGCTTTAGCAAAAAGAATGGAAAAAATTGGTGCCGATGCTGTCATTTTTGAAGGAATGGAAGCTGGTGGACATATTGGCAAGTTAACCACTATGAGTGGCTTACCGCAAATCGTTGACGCTGTGTCAATTCCTGTGATTGCAGCAGGTGGGATTGGTGATGGTCGTGGTATGGCTGCGGCCTTTATGTTAGGTGCTGAAGCAGTCCAGTTAGGCACACGTTTTTTAATTGCCAAAGAATGCAACGTTCATCCAGATTATAAACAGAAAGTTTTAAAGGCACGTGATTTAGATGCAGTAATTACCTGTCAACATTTTGGCCATCCAGTGCGTACTTTAAAAAATAAATTAACCGCTCAATATAATCAATTAGAAAAGCAAGAACTCCAAAAAGAAGTGCCTGATTTAGAAATGTTTGAAAAAATTGGTCAGGGCGCTTTGCGCAAAGCTGTCGTTGACGGGGATATGGATTACGGTTCCGTCATGGCGGGACAAATTGCCGGGTTAATAAAAAAAGAAGAAACAGCCCAAGAAATCATTGATTCACTCATGTCTGAATGCAAAGCGATTGTACATAAGATGAATCAGCGTTGGGGCTAAGTGAATAATTTTAACAAAAAATGAGGTGTCGTATGAAAACAGCGATTTTATTTAGTGGACAAGGAGCCCAGTATCAAGGGATGGGTGAAGAATTATATCACCAAGAAGCGATTGTTCGGGAAACTTTCGATGAAACAAGTCATATCTTAGGTTATGAGATGGCAGAACTTTGTTTTACTGAAAATGAACGTTTAAATGAAACAGAATATACGCAACCTGCTATTTTAACAGTCAGTGTCGCATTTTACCGTCTTTTGCAACAAAAAGGACTAACGCCTGATGTCGTAGCGGGTTTAAGCTTAGGGGAATACAGTGCTTTGGTTGCCAGCGGGGCTTTGCGCTTTTCAGAAGCAGTGGCCTTGGTCCAAAAGCGCGGTCAGTACATGACAGAAGCAGCACCACAAGGAACTGGCAAAATGGTTGCTGTTATGAATGCTGAGCGTGAAGTAATTGAGAAAGCCTGCCAAGAAGCCAGTGCTTTCGGAATTGTGGCTCCAGCAAATTATAATACACCACAACAAATCGTGATTGGTGGTGAGGTTGCTGCTGTTGATCAAGCGATGACACTTCTCAAAGAAGCTGGTGTGAAGCGAATGATTCCGTTAAATGTGAGTGGCCCTTTCCATACGGCGCTGTTACAACCAGCATCAAAAAAATTGGCTCAGGATTTAGCAAAATTGAACTTTCAAACGATGCAAATTCCTGTCATTAGTAATACGACTGCCGAAATTATGCCCCAAGAGGCAATTCAAGCGTTATTGGAAAAGCAAGTCATGTCTGCGGTACGTTTTGAAGACAGTATCGAAACGATGAAGGCTATGAACGTAGGAACGATGATTGAAGTTGGTCCAGGGAAAACATTAACTGGTTTTGTTAAAAAAATTGACAAAACAATTGAAATGCACCGTGTGGAAGATGTTGCAACATTAACAGAAACGTTAACAGCGCTTACTGGGAGGTAAAAAATGGAATTAACAGGAAAAAACGTATTTATTACTGGAAGCACTCGTGGGATTGGTAAAGCAGTTGCGTTAGCTTTTGCGAAAGAGGGCGCCAATATTGTCTTAAACGGTCGGAGTGAGATTACGCCAGAACAACGACAAGAAATTGAAGCCTTTGGGGTAAAATGTATTGGCCTTTCTGGAGATATTTCCGATTTTGATGCGGCAGGTGAGATGATTCAAGCAACAGTTGACCAATTAGGCTCGATTGATATTCTGGTGAATAACGCTGGGATTACGAATGACAAATTATTATTACGAATGACAAAAGAGGATTTTAATGCCTGTTTAGATATTAACTTGGTAGGAACTTTTAACATGACCCAGCAAGCGGTTAAACGTATGATGAAACAACGAAGTGGTCGGATTATTAATATGGCTAGCGTTTCTGGTTTAATGGGAAATGTTGGTCAAGCAAACTACGCTGCGAGTAAAGCCGGTGTCGTTGGTTTTACTAAATCGGTGGCACGAGAAGTTGCGCCGCGCGGTATTACCTGCAATGCGATTGCACCAGGGTTTATCCAAACAGAAATGACGGATGTTTTATCGGAAAAAGTTAAAACACAAATGAATGCGCAAATTCCCTTACAAACGTTTGGGCAAGTCGAAGATGTCGCAGCTACAGCGATTTTCTTAGCTAAAAGTCCCTATATTACTGGGCAAGTCGTGAATGTCGATGGCGGCTTAGTCATGCACGGATAAACGAAAGGAGTCAAAAGGATGAATCGAGTAGTTATTACCGGTTACGGTGTCACCTCGCCGATTGGCAATGAACCTGAGACTTTTTTAGAAAGTTTGAAAACAGGGAAAAATGGTATCGGACCGATTAGTAAATTTGATGTTAGTGAAACAGGTGTCACCTTAGCAGCTGAAGTGAAAGACTTTCCAATGGAAAAATATTTTGTTAAAAAAGATGGCAAACGCATGGATAAGTTTTCGTTATTTGGCATTTATGCGGCCTTAGAAGCAATGGCTATGAGTGGCTTGGATACCAGTTAACTAGATGTGGATCGGTTTGGCGTTATGGTGGGTTCCGGAATTGGTGGTTTGGAAACAATTCAAAATCAAGTAATTCGGATGCACGACAAAGGACCTGAACGTGTGGCACCGTTATTTATTCCAATGGCGATTGGAAACATGGTGGCGGGAAATATTGCTTTACGTGTTGGTGCCAAAGGAATTTGTACTTCAACAGTGACAGCTTGTGCTAGTGCAACTCATTCAATTGGGGAAGCGTTCCGCAATATCAAACATGGCTACTCCGATGTCATTATTGCTGGTGGAGCAGAAGCGCCTATTACAGAAATCGGTATTTCAGGATTTGCTTCCTTGACCGCTTTAACAAAGGCGACTGATCCAGAAAAAGCCTCAATTCCCTTTGATAAAGAACGTAGTGGATTTGTGATGGGAGAAGGAGCGGGTGTCTTTATTTTAGAATCATTAGATCATGCTCTAGAACGAGGCGCAACTATTTTAGGTGAAGTGGTTGGCTATGGTGCTAATTGCGATGCCTATCATATGACATCACCAACACCAGATGGGAGCGGCGCAGCGAAAGCCATGGTACTAGCAATGGAAGAAGCGGGGATTTCTCCAGAAAAAATTGGCTATATTAACGCCCATGGAACAAGCACACAAGCCAATGACAGTGCAGAATCTAAAGCAATTGAATTGGCTTTAGGTGATGCCGCAAAAACGGCGTATGTAAGTAGTACAAAGAGTATGACGGGACATCTCTTAGGCGCCGCTGGTGGAATTGAAGGAATTGCTACCCTAAATGCTTTACAACATCAATTTATTCCGCCAACCATTAATGTGGAAAATCAAGATGAAGCAATTACGGTGAACGTTGTTTTAAACGAAAGCAAAGAGCATAAATTTGATTATGCTTTAAGTAACTCGCTAGGCTTTGGTGGCCACAATGCAGTTATTTGCTTAAAACGCTGGGAGGATTAACATGCAGTTAGAAGAAGTAAAAGCACTATTAACACAATTTGATCAATCAACTTTAACCGAATTTGATTTACGAGAAGGCTCGTTTGAATTATATATGAATAAAAATACAGTTTCTGGGCGAAGTGCCGTAGAACCAGTGGCGCAACCACAAGAAACACCAGTAGCCGCTAGTGGTGTGTCAGTGCCTGTTGAAACAGTTTCTGTCGTTGAAGAAACGCCAACTAATACACCGACAGCCAATGAAAAGACAGAAGAAATTACGTCACCTATTGTAGGAATCGTTTATTTACAACCAGCACCAGATAAAGAGAACTTTGTCAAAGTAGGAGACACTGTTAAAACGGGTGACGTTGTGTGTATCGTTGAAGCGATGAAATTAATGAATGAAATTACGGCGACAGTTGACGGTGTGATTACTGAAATATTAGTCAACAATGAAGATGTGGTTGAATTTGGTCAGCCGCTATTCCGAGTTGCTAAAGGAGAATAAAACATGAAATTAACAATTACAGAAATTCAAGAAATTTTACCACATCGCTATCCCTTTTTATTATTAGATAGTGTTGAAGAAGTCATTCCCGGGGAACGCGTTGTAGCGAAAAAGAATGTAACGGTTAATGAGCAAGTTTTTCAAGGTCATTTTCCTGGGAATCCTGTTTTGCCAGGAGTTTTAATTATTGAATCGTTGGCTCAAGCAGGCGCCGTGGCATTACTTTCAATGCCTGAATTCAAAGGGAAAACGGCATACTTTGGTGGATTAGATAAAGCAAAATTTAGACAAAAGGTAACACCAGGCGACACATTAATTTTAGAGGTTGAACTTTTAAAAGTCCGCGCTTCTGCTGGAATGGGTAAAGGTGTGGCAAAAGTTAATGGAAAAAAAGTTGCCGAGGCTGAATTAACCTTTATGATTGGATAGGTGAAAAATGTTTTCGAAAGTATTAATCGCAAACCGCGGAGAAATCGCTGTTCGTATTATTCGTGCCTGTCGCGAATTAGGCGTTCAAACAGTTGCTGTTTACTCTGAAGCGGATCAAGAAGCGTTACACACACAGTTAGCAGATGAAGCCATTTGTATTGGACCGGCGAAAGCAACTGATTCTTATTTAAATGTTCAAGCTGTTTTAAGTGCAGCGATTGTTACCAATGCTGAAGCGATTCATCCAGGGTTTGGTTTCTTATCTGAAAATAGTCAATTTGCTTCAATGTGCGAAGAATGTAACATTACTTTTATCGGTCCTAAAGCAGAAACGATTGATGCAATGGGCAATAAAATAAACGCACGTCAACTGATGCAAAAAGCCAAGGTACCTGTTATTCCTGGGAGTGATGGCGTCATTGATTCTGTCGAAGAAGCGTTGACGATTGCTGAAGAAATTGGTTACCCAGTGATGTTAAAGGCAGCTGCTGGTGGTGGCGGAAAAGGAATCCGAAAAGTTCTTTCAAAAGAAGAGTTACCGAAACACTTTACTTCAGCGCAGCAAGAAGCCAAAGCCGCATTTGGTAATGATGATATGTATTTAGAAAAAATTATTTATCCAGCACGTCATATCGAAGTGCAAATTTTAGGTGATCAATATGGGCATGTGATTCACTTAGGGGAACGTGATTGCTCACTACAAAGAAATAATCAAAAAGTGTTAGAAGAATCACCATCGATTGCTATTTCTGAAGAAAAGCGTCAGATGTTAGGCGAAACGGCCGTTCGAGCGGCACAAGCTGTGCATTATGAAAATGCCGGAACCATTGAATTTTTGATGGATCCAGCTGGCGACTTTTATTTCATGGAAATGAATACCCGCATCCAAGTCGAACATCCAGTTACGGAAATGGTAACAGGGATTGATTTAGTCAAAGCACAATTAGAAATTGCTTCAGGTGAACCTTTAGGCTATACCCAAGAGGATGTTATCATGAGTGGGCATGCGATTGAGTGCCGAATTAACGCTGAAAATCCTGCCTTTAATTTTGCTCCTTCACCAGGTAAAATTCAAAATCTCTTGTTGCCTAGTGGTGGAATGGGCTTGCGTGTAGACAGCGTTATGTATTCAGGGTATTCAATTCCGCCTTATTATGATTCAATGATTGCAAAAGTCATCGTACATGGTGAAAATCGTTTTGATGCCTTGATGAAAATGCAAAGGGCTTTAAATGAAATTGTAACAGAAGGTATTATTACGAATGCCGAATTCCAATTAGATTTAATTACACATGACAATGTTTTGACAGGTGACTATGACACAAGCTTTTTACAAGAAACATTTCTACCAAATTGGGAGCCAGAAAGCAATCATTAAAGAAAGAACGCCGCAAGAGCTGTGCTCTTGCCGCTAAAATACGAGGAGTAAGCAAATGGCATTATTTAAAAAGAAAAATTACATTCGCATTAATCCAAATCGTGCTGATGCAAATGATGCATCAAAGAAGCCTTCTGTTCCAGATAATATGTGGGCAAAATGCCCTTCTTGTAAGCGAACACTGTATACAAAAGAAATGGGTGCAGAAAAAATCTGTCCGCATTGTGGCTATAGTTTTCGGATTGGTGCATGGGAACGATTAGCGATAACCGTTGATGAAAAAAGTTTCCACAATTGGGACAGTGAATTAGTGACAAAAGATCCACTAAATTTTCCTGGTTATCTTGAAAAAATTGAAAAAATGCAAGAAAAAACTGGGCTAGATGAAGCTGTCTTAACGGGAGAAGCAACAATTGAAGGACAAGCTGTTGCAATTGGAATCATGGACGCTAATTTTATCATGGGCAGTATGGGAACGATTGTTGGTGAAAAAATCACACGCTTGTTTGAGCGGGCGACAGAAAAGCATTTACCAGTAGTGATTTTCACTGCATCTGGTGGTGCCCGTATGCAAGAAGGAATTTTTTCATTGATGCAAATGGCGAAAATTTCGGCCGCTTTGCAACGGCATAACAAAGCAGGCTTGCTGTATCTTACGGTATTGACTGATCCAACGACTGGCGGTGTTACCGCAAGTTTTGCGATGGATGGCGATATTATTTTGGCAGAGCCTCAGAGTTTAATCGGTTTTGCTGGCCGCCGTGTAATTGAACAAACGATTCGTCAAGAGTTGCCAGATGATTTTCAAAAGGCCGAGTTTCTTTTAGAACATGGTTTTGTAGATCAGATTGTGCCAAGAAATCTTTTGCGTCAACGATTGAGCGACTTGTTACGTTTACATTCTTTGGAAGGGTGGCGCTAACATGGAAAAGAAAACAGCCAATGATGTTGTTACCTTGGCAAGAGCCCAAGATCGTTTGACAACTTTAGAATATATAGAAGCAATTTTTGAGGACTTTTTAGAATTTCATGGGGATCGTTACTTTGCCGATGATTTAGCTGTAGTCGGTGGTGTTGCTACTTTGCAAGGGAAACCAGTTACAGTGGTAGGTATCCAAAAAGGTCGAAATCTACCAGAAAATATTGAACGTAATTTTGGTTCACCTAATCCTGAAGGGTATCGCAAAGCGTTACGTTTAATGAAACAAGCGGAAAAATTTAATCGCCCAGTCATTACCTTTGTGAACACTGCTGGTGCCTATTGTGGGATTGGTGCCGAAGAGCGGGGAGAAGGGGAAGCCATTGCGCAAAACCTGTTAGAGATGTCTGATTTGAAAGTGCCAATCATTTCAGTCATCATTGGTGAGGGCGGTAGTGGCGGTGCTTTAGCTTTAGCAGTCGCAGATGAAGTTTGGATGTTGGAACACACGATTTATGCGGTTCTTTCGCCAGAAGGTTTCGCCTCTATTTTGTGGAAAGATGGCAGTCGTGCGAAAGAAGCAGCAGAATTGATGAAAATCACAGCGACAGAGCTGAAGGAATTAGCTATTGTAGATAAAGTAATTCCAGAAGTTATGAACGGTCAGCCTCTGGAACAAGCAAAAATTAATCGCATGTTACAAAAAGCGTTCATTTCAAAATTAACTGAATTAGCTAAATTAGATACGGAAACGTTACTAGAAAAAAGATACCAACGTTTTCGCAAATATTAGAAGTTACTACTCATCAACGAACTTTTCAGGGGTTGATGGGTGGCTTTTTTTTATTTTTTCTTTTATTTTACTTGTTCTTTTACAAGGAACGACCGTCCTTTATAGAAATTTTCAGTAAAATGCAGTATAATACAATAGGTAGAGACTGAAGCATAATTGTTTAGTTATGTTTCAGTCTCTTAAAATCGAAGAAACTACATAGTGTCAGTGAGAGGAGTCACGATGTTTTCAAAATATAAACCGACATGGATGATTGATGCGATTTATAAAATTACCCCCGCACAATTAAAAAAACTAGGGATTAAGGCAGTACTAACTGACTTAGATAATACGTTAATTGCTTGGAATAATCCCGATGGAACAGAAGAATTAAAAACTTGGTTATTAGAAATGAAAAATGCAGGAATTACTGTCCTCGTTGTTTCAAATAACAAAGACAGCCGGATTAAACGCGTTGTTGAAAAGTTTGACTTAGATTATGTAGCACGTGCCTTGAAACCAACCGCACGTGGCTTCAAATTAGCAGAAAAAAAATTAGGCTTGAAGCCATCTGAAATGTTAATGGTCGGCGATCAGATTATGACAGATATTCGGGGAGCTAACGCAGCGGGTATACGCAATGTTTTAGTTCAACCGATTGTCGATACAGATGGCTGGAATACTAGAATCAATCGGTTCTTTGAACGGAAAATTATGAAATACTTATCAAAAAAACATCCAGAAATGACATGGAGAGGCGGATTAGAATGACAGAGGCAATTCATTGTATTGGCTGTGGTGCGATTATCCAAACGGAAAATCCTCATGAATTAGGCTATACACCAAAAACAGCTTTCGAAAAAGGAATGGAAACAGGGGAAGTTTATTGCCAACGTTGTTTTCGCTTAAGACATTATAATGACATTCAAGATGTCCAATTAACAGATGATGACTTTTTACGTTTATTGAATGGTTTAGGAACAGAAGATGCACTGATTGTGAACGTAGTGGATATTTTTGACTTTAATGGCTCTCTTATTCCAGGACTACATCGTTTTATCGGAGATAATCCTGTGTTATTAGTTGGCAATAAAGTGGATATTTTGCCTAAATCATTAAAAAAACCTAAAATGGTTCAATGGATGAGAGAACGGGCCCATGAAGCAGGATTACGCCCTGTTGATGTTTTACTAACAAGTGGCAAGAAACCACAAGAAATGCAAGAGTTATTAGATACGATCGAAAAATATCGTGAAGGCCGAGACGTTTATGTCGTAGGTGTGACCAATGTTGGAAAATCAACATTAATCAATCAAATCATTCAACAAACAGTGGGTGTTCAAGATGTGATTACGACATCACAATTTCCTGGAACAACGCTAGATAAAATTGAAATTCCATTAGACGATGGCCACTTCTTAATCGATACGCCCGGAATTATTCACCGTCATCAAATGGCACATTACCTAGGTAAAAAAGACTTGAAAATTATTGCACCGCAAAAAGAAATCAAACCGAAAGTTTACCAATTAAATGCTGAACAAACCTTGTTTTTAGGTGGCTTGGCTCGCTTTGATTATGTCCAAGGTGCTAAAAGTTCCTTCATTGCCTACGTTTCCAATGACTTAAAATTACACCGAACAAAAACAGCAACCGCCGATGCTTTTTATGAAAAACATGTTGGTGGCTTATTGCAGCCTCCACGTGCCGATGAAGTCGCTGAGTTTCCTGAATTAGTGCGCTTTGAATTTTCCGTGAAAGAAAAAACGGATATTGTGTTTGCTGGTCTAGGTTGGATTACTGTCACAGAACCTGGTGTAGTCGCTGGTTGGGCGCCTAAAGGTGTCGATGTTTTACGTAGAAAAGCATTAATTTAAATTTTAGAGAGAAGGCAAACAATTTGAAACTTAGAGGAAAACAAAAACGTTATTTACGTAGTCAGGCACACCATTTACAACCTATTTTTCAAGTAGGCAAAGGTGGTTTGAATGACGCAATGATTACACAAATTGATGAAGCGTTGGAAAAACGTGAACTGATTAAAATTACGTTATTACAAAATACAGATGAAGTAGCAGAAGAAGTTGCAGAAGAACTAACAGCAGCCATTCATTGCGATGTGGTACAAATTATTGGTCGCGTGTTGGTCTTATTCAAGCCATCAAGTAAAGAAAAATATCAAAAAATTTCAGCAGCAGTCAAAGAGATTTAATATTGGAGGGATGAACAATGGGAGAAAAAAGACAAGCGCGTCAAGGAGCGGACGTTCTCTTGCAAGAGGAACCGTTACGTTTTCAAACAAGAAAGCAAGTCGGCTTGTTAGGTGGTAATTTTAATCCCGTTCATTTAGCACATCTTGTCATGGCCGATCAAGTTCAAAATCAACTAGGTTTGGACAAAGTTTACTTAATGCCTACGTACTTACCACCACATGTAGACGAAAAGAAAACAATTAGCAGTGAACATCGGTTAGCGATGTTAGAACTAGCAGTGGCTGATAATCCCTGCTTAGATATTGAGCCAATTGAGTTAATTCGCAAAGGCAAAAGTTACACGTATGATACGATGAAAGCTTTAAAAGAAGCCAATCCAGATACTGATTATTATTTTATAATTGGTGGAGATATGGTGGAATACTTGCCCAAATGGCATCGGATTGATGACTTACTCCATTTAGTTCAATTTGTCGGCATTCGGCGTCCTAATTATCCAACGGAATCTACCTATCCAATTATTTGGGTCGATGTTCCGCAGATGGCGATTAGTTCCACTTTGATTAGACAAAAAGTCAAAAGTGGTTGCTCAACACGCTATCTTCTTCCAGAGAATGTGATAAACTATATTCAAGAGAAGGGACTGTATCAAGATGAGCTGGATAACAAATTATGATGCTGCACAACGTGAATTATTAATGCAAAAAGTTCAAATGCAAATGAGTGAACGCCGTTTTCGCCATGTGTTAGGAGTCGAGGAAACAGCTGTGGCCTTGGCAGCGAAATATGGTGCCGATGAAGCGAAAGCCAGTATTGCTGCTTTGACGCATGATTACGCCAAAGAACGTCCAAACGATGAATTCGAGTTGATTATTCGCCGAGATGGTTTTGATTTGGCTTTATTAAACTATGGCAATGAAATTTGGCATGGCTTAGTTGGGGCGGATATTGTTCAACGGGAATTAGCCATTGATGACGAAGAAATCTTGCAGGCAATTCGTGTGCATACAACTGGGGCTGCTAAGATGAGCTTGCTAGATAAAATTATTTATGTCGCAGATTACATTGAACCAGGACGTGATTTTCCAGGTGTGAAAGAAGCCCGTGAAATTGCCCTTGTTGACTTAGATGCAGCGGTTGCTTATGAAACGAAACATACCTTGTTACATTTGATTGAACAAGAACATAAAATTTATCCAAAAACGTTAGAGACCTACAATCAATGGGTCGTTAATCAAAAATAAAAGAAGAAAGAATTACTAGGAGGGAACTATCATAGATAGCCAGAAAATTTTAGAAATTGCTGTCAAAGCAGCAGATTCAAAACGAGCAGAAGAAATTGTCGCATTAGACGTAAGAGAGATTTCATTATTAGCAGATTATTTTTTAATTTGCCAAGCCAATAGTGAACGTCAAATCAATGCGATTGTTGATGAAATTAACGAACAAGAAGCCAAAAATCAAGTAGAAGTCAAACGTGTGGAAGGTAAAGAAGGCGGAAAATGGATTTTAATCGATTTAGGCGATGTTATTGTCCATGTATTCCAATCTTCAGAACGTGCCTTTTACAATTTAGAAAAATTATGGTCAGATGCCCCAATGGTTGATCTAAGCGCTTGGGTCGACTAAAATGGCCTATGAAACGTTTGCTTTCGTCTATGACGAAGTGATGGACGAAAGCCTATACCAAAAATGGTTGGATTTTTCCAATCGTCATCTCCCACAAGGAACCCAACAAATTCTTGAAATGGCTTGTGGTACAGGCGCTTTAGCAGTTGATTTTGCGAAAAGTGGTTACGATGTGACGGCCTTAGACTTATCAGAAGAAATGTTGATGATTGCTAGTGAACGGGCCTTTGAAGAAGAAGTGCCAGTTCAATTTGTTCAGGGAAATATGCTAGATTTATCTGAAGTGGGACAATACCAAGCCATCACTTGTTTTTCTGATTCACTGTGCTATATGGCTAATCGCCAAGAAGTACAACAAGTGTTCGATGAAGTTTATCAAGCGTTAGAAGAGGAAGGAACGTTCATTTTTGATGTTCATTCTACTTACAAAATTGATTCAGTTTTTCCAGAATATAGCTATCATTATCAAACAGAAGAATTTGCTTTTCTATGGGATAGTTACGCTGGTGAAAAAGAACACAGCATCGAACATTTCTTAACATTTTTTGTGAAAGAACAGGAAACAGATGAGCACTTTGTTCGGTATGATGAATTGCATCAAGAACGAACCTATTCGTTAGATAACTATTTACGAATGTTAGAAAGTGCTGGTTTCATGAACGTCAAAGTTTATGCAGATTTTACAGATGAAGCACCAACTGAAACAAGTGAACGCTGGTTCTTTGTTTGTCAAAGAGATTAATAAGATTTGGCTTATGAGCTTGGGACAGCGCTTAAAAACGTTTGTCTCTTTGCTGATAAGTCCATTTTTTTATAACGGAGGTGGCTAGAGTGAAAGCCTGTGGCATTATCGTGGAATATAATCCCTTTCATAATGGACATCGCTATCATGCCCAACAAGCTCGCCAACAAAGCGGAGCTGAAGTAGTGATTGCTATAATGAGTGGAAATTTTTTACAAAGAGGAGAACCAGCCTTACTAGATAAGTGGGCCAGAGCAGAAGAAGCTTTGCAAAATGGTGTGGATTTAGTCATTGAATTGCCGACAGCTTGGTCGGTACAGTCTGCGGATTACTTTGCCAAAGGCGGTATAAAGTTATTGCAGGCGTTGCAATGTGAGAGCTTATGTTTTGGAACAGATAGTACAAGCGCAATTGATTATGCGGCTTTCGGCCAGTTTGTCCAAGAAAATCAATCCTTAATTGATCAAACGTTCCACGCATTGACAGACAAACAATTGAGTTATCCACAAAAAATGACTGCTGTTTTTCGTCAAGTATATCCTGAAAGCAGGTTTGATTTTTCTTCGCCTAATCATATTTTGGGGATGAGTTATGCAAAGGAAAATGCCACGTATCCAACCCCGATGACGCTCTACCCAATTGCTAGAAAACAAGCGGGCTTTCATGATGCAACGATTTCTGGGAAAGTTGCTAGCGCCACGGCGATTAGGCAAAGTGTTTTTCAACAAGAAATAACGCAAGTACTGCCAACGGTTCCTTCTATAACCGCACAACATTTACAAACACAGGCAATGATTTCATGGGAAAACTACTGGCCCTTTCTAAAGTATAAAATTGTTCAATCCTCGTTAGAAGAGTTACAATCCATTTACCAAATGACGGAAGGACTTGAATATCGACTAAAAGATCAAATCCAAGCAGCAGGTTCTTTTCACGAATTAATGGAACGTATGAAAACGAAGCGTTATACTTGGACAAGATTGCAACGATTAGCAACTTATATATTGTTAAATATGACCAAAGAAGAAGTTGAAACTGTTTGGCAAAACAGTTATCTCCATGTGCTAGGATTTACGCCAAAGGGACAAGCTTATCTAAAAGAAACCAAAGCACAGATTCAATTGCCGGTAATTTCCAAAGTATCTAAAGAAAACCGCGCAATGCTTTCGTTAGATATTCGCGCCAATCAACTATACCAGATGGGAGATTCTTCTTTAAAAGAACAAAATTTTGGTCGGTTTCCCTTACGATTTTCGCCAGATACCTAAAAAATACTTAACAAAAATCAGTTTCCCCAGTATAATAAACAAGGGATAAGATACTAACAACAAATCAGAGAAAGCGAAGTGAGAATATGGGCCGTAAATGGGCAAATATTAAAGAGAAAAAAGCTGCCAAAGACGCAAACAATAGCCGTGTTTATGCAAAATTCGGGATTGAAATTTACGTAGCAGCGAAGTCAGGAGACCCTGATCCTCATGCAAACCAAAAATTACGGTTTGTAATCGAACGCGCCAAAACATACAATGTACCAAAACATATTATTGATCGCGCTATTGAAAAAGCAAAAGGTTCAGCAGATGAACAATATTCTGAATTACGCTATGAAGGATTTGGGCCAAATGGTTCAATGGTCATTGTTGATGCTTTAACAAACAACGTGAACCGAACAGCAGCAGATGTGCGGGCCGCATTTGGTAAAAACGGCGGAAACATGGGTGTCAGCGGTGCTGTTTCCTACATGTTTGATAATACAGGTATCATTGGCTTTGCTGGTGACGATGCGGATGAAATTTTAGAATACTTAATGGAAAAAGACATTGATGTTCGCGATGTTGTTGAAGAAGACGGTCAAATTATCGTTTACACAGAACCAGAAGATTTCCACCATGCACAAGAAGCGTTAAAAGAAAAAGGCATTGAAGAATTCACGGTTACTGAGTTAGAAATGGTTCCACAAAACGAAGTAACATTAGAAGGCGACGATTTAGCGAATTTTGAAAAAATGTTAGACGTTTTAGAAGATTTAGAAGATGTTCAAAAAGTCCATCATAATGTAGATTTACCTGAATAATCCATTTGTTCGTTTGTTTTAAGATTTAGAAAGTGAGCCATCGGTCATTTTGACTGATGGCTCACTTTTTTTATATAATACATAGAAAAAAGAAAGTTGATTGATAGGTCCATGTGACACAAAGCATTCAATGACAGGATTAACTTTTGTCTGTTCCATAAATATTTGTCTAAACAGTTGAATTAATAGTACAATAGTCTAGTAAGATAGATCATTGAACGGGGTGAATAGGCGTGAAAAAGGGAATGCTAGCGTTTTTTGTCGGGCTAGCGGCTTTATCATTAACTGCTTGTCGGGAACCAAAAGAAAAGAAAGTAACCGCTTCAACGGAGGCATCCTCTAAAGTTGAAGAGACGAATGAAAAAACGAGTGAAACAATTGATAAGACAAATGAACAAGCGAGTAGCAGTATCGAGTCTAACGAATCAGTGAAAAGTGAAGAGTCTGCAGCTGATGAAAACAACAGTCAGCTAACCACAGCTGATTTAGATACTACAGCGATTAATGCTGGCGATTTTACTACTTTAGTTGGAACATGGAAAAATGGTAAAGGAGAGAGTTTGATCATTCATCCTGATGGTAGTACAAATACCGGAGGAATGATTACGAAGGATTCACCTACTGATGAGTCGCGACCAATTACAAGCTTAAGTATTAGGTGGGGGCCTACTGGTGCTGCGTTATTATTATATAAAATTGGTGTTGAAAATCCTAACGGCGACCAATCGGATAAGACGAAACCACGATTGTTAATTACTCAAGATAGTGGAAATTATCCTGCGGAAGAGTATTACTATCGTTCTTCTGAAGAGGAAAATCAAGACCAAAATGAAGAGGCAAAAATCATCGATACACAAGAAAAAGCAGAGACATATATTAGAAAGACATTGACTGATGCAGAAAATAATGATACGAACCTTGGATTTTTGGGTATGAATGGAAATGACTTCTTTTTTAGAGCCCAATCGAAACAGATGGTTGCAAATGGAGGGACAGGGACTGTCGGTTTTTACAGAGTATCACCACAAGGAGCAGTCAGAATAACGGATGCACGAGGCAACTAAAGATAGTCTCGTGGCAATCTATTTAATTCCTATAAAAGTAGCAAAATAAGAATGAAATGATCACAAAATCTTCACATTTAGTTTGTAAGATATAAGCATATCAACAAACAACCTTAACAACACAAAACACTTTTTCATTTTTAACTCCTTTCCCGTCCTTACCCAAAGGGCGGGTCTTTTTTTGTGTAAAACTATTCGCTCAAGATACCAAAAAGCCAGCTTGTAGTAAGCTGGCTTTTAACTCTTTACATGTTGGCGCTTGTAGACACGAGATAATAATTAAGGTGTTGGAACAGTTGGTGAATAGTTCGTTTTTCGACCATAAAGTTCTTGTGTCGCCGCCGAGATATACGCAGATGAATCTTTTCCTGGGAGGTTATACATTAGATAGATACCATATTGCTCCGCTTTTGTACGTTTAGCATATTGCGCAGCTAGATTTTGATTGACACCAACTTCAACGGCAGAAGCACCTAAACGAGAAGCAGGCATCCCCGTAATTTGTGGCGGATTCCAGGTACTATAATAAGGGTTCCAAGCATAATCAATTAAAGAACTCATTTGAGGATTAGCTGAAGAGTTCGCAGCCGCTGGTCCAATATTATAAAAAGTAATTAATTTATCATTGCCTAAGCGATTTCTTAAGGCTTGAAGTAACCAAATGAACGAAGAATTATTTGGTTGAGGTGTCCCATTTTTTCCGTATTCAGCATACTCATCATCAAAATCAATACCATCTAAATGATACGTATTAACGACTTGTTCTAATTGAGCTGCAAAGGCATCCGCACTTTCGTAAGTTGGGAAGTTAGCAAAGCCAGCACCTTCATGGTTGCCTAAAATAGACAATAGGACTTTAGTGCCGCGTGCTTGAACTGGACGAATTTGTGTTTCAGCTTCGTTTAAAGTTTGTTGGACCCGTTCATTTAGATATAAGTAAGGTTTTTTATTGACCGTATCATAATTAATATTGGCTGCAAAAATAATCCCCATATCAAAAGCAGGTTGATTGGTTCCAGCTAAAGTATATTTTCCCACATTGTTAAAATCGTGGTTATTTACTTCTACATACATGACTGTTTTAGGTGTAACAGTTGATGCTGCTTGTACTTCAAATGCAGGTAGTGCAAACAGTAACCCGCCGACTAAAAGTATCAAACTTAAAAAAGTTGAAATAATCCCTGTTTTCTTGTTAAAAAAATGAGTGCTCAATTGATGCCCCATAACTTTCTCCTCCTATAAAATAAATATTATTTGTAAGCGCTAACAAAGTTATGTTATCATTTTTATAATTTAAACACAAGAAGAAGAGAACAAAAGTGAGCAAATCCACAGAATAAAAAAGCGTCCTTCGCAAAATGGTCTTGCGAAGGACGCTCTTTTACCAATCAAAGAGTAAGGCATAGCCTAAAGAAAGCAGCTCTCGACCAAAATTTTTGATATCTTTTGGAAAAGAAGAAGCCGCAGTGATGCCTGAAACATTTGAGATGCCTGCTCGCTTGGCTAAAAGTTGCGAGCGGTACATGTGAAAGTCACTAGTAACAATCACTAGCCGTTTAAAAGAAAGGAGTTTTTGTGAATTGACAATATTTTCTTTGGTGCGTGTGGCACGATTTTCTAAGAGAATCTGTTTTTCTGGAACACCTTTATTTAGCAAGTATTGTTTCATAACCGCGGCTTCCGTAGCCGGCTCATCTGCTCCTTGTCCTCCGCTAACAATAACGGGTGTCTCGGGGTGTTGTTTAATATAGGGGATAGCCACATCTAACCGAGCTTGCAAAACACGGCTGGGCAGTGCGTTTTCTTTAGACGTCCCTAAAACACGGGCCCCTAAAATTAAAATAGCATCTGGTTTATCGGTGGGTTGCGTATTTTTGCCAGTAAAAATAAGTAGACCTAAAATCAAAAGAATACAAAAGCCAAAACTGACAATGGATAAACTTGTTATTTTTAACCAATGCATGAAACATCCCTCCTTGTAATGTTAGTGTATACGAAGTACCATAGAAAAAGCGATAGAAAACAAAAGACTTATAAAAAAATCTATGTTTTAATAGAAACTTTTGAAGAGAGGGAGCGAATGCATGCGTACAGAAGAAGAAATGTTTCAACTTATTATGGATGTAGCAAAACAAGAAGAACACATTCGAGCTGTGGGAATGGTGGGTTCTCGCACGAATGTGAAAGCGCCAAAAGATAGTTTTCAAGATTTCGACATTGTTTATATTGTAGAACCATGTGCTGAGTTTTTTGAAACAGCAACGTGGATAGCAAAATTTGGACAACCATTAATTATGCAACGTCCCAAGGAAATGACCTTATTTCCCACAGAACCGAAGACGCGGGAAACATTTTTAATGTTATTTGAAGATGGCCAACGTATCGATTTAACGTTGTGTCCTCTCGCAGAAAAAGATAATTGGCATGAAGGCGATTCTTTAGCAATTATCTTGTTAGACAAAGATGAAAGTTTGCCACCTTTACCTGTAGCATCTGATAAAAATTATACAGTAACAGTTCCGAATCAGCAGCAGTTTAACGATTGTTGCAATGAATTTTGGTGGGTTAGTACGTATGTAGTTAAGGGACTTTGTCGGAATGAACTATTTTACGCTGTCACACATCTCTATGAATATTGTCAGCAGGAACTGTTGCGCTTGCTTTCTTGGCAAGCGGCTTGGCAGGAACCGAAGCCAATTTCTGTTGGGAAACAATTTAAGTATCTGAGAAATTATGTCACTCCTGACACGATGGATCAATTAGCATCGTTGCTGGATTTTTCTAGTAAAGAAGCTTGTTGGAACAGCTTAATAAAGACACAAGCCTTTTTTGACGTCGTCGCTCAGGATTTTGCTAAAATGGCCCAGTTTACGTATCATTTACAAGAAGCAAAAAAAGTCACAGAGTATACAAATTCTTTAAGATTAAAGGATTTACAAGGAAAATAAGCTGAAAACAACATAAAAATAGTGTATAATTGAAAAAATTAATCTGCGAGAGAAAGGGAACCTTTTTTGATTGTAGATCACCGCAGTTGTTTGTTGCCTAGTCTCTAAGAAATAAACCTAAAATTATTGATATAAAGGATGAACAAATGAAAAAAGAAGAAATGCAAATGCGTAATACACGTCGTCAAAAATCAGGAAAAAATAATAAAAAGAAAGTAATTATTACTTCTTTGGTTGGACTAGCTCTGGTTGCTGGGGGCAGTTATGTTTATTTTCAAAGTCACTTTTTACCAACCACAAAAGTAAATGGAGTTTCTGTAGGCTGGTTAAATGTAAATGCTGCAGAAGAAAAATTAGCGCAAGTTAATCAAACCGAAGAAGTTGTGGTTCAAACTGGGACAAAAGAAGAAAAAATTCAACTTCCTAAAAAATACCAATTGGATCAAAAATTTTTAAAAGACCATTTACACAGTAGCAAGGTGAAGCTACCGTTAAACGAGGCATTCAAAAAAGAACTAGAAGCCAAATTAGCGACTTTAAGTTTTCCAGAGGGGAAACCAAGCAAAAATGCGAGTATCCGTCGAGGCAATGGCACTTTTGAAATTGTTCCTGAAGAACAAGGCACAGTAGTGGACACACAGCGCTTAAATCAGCAGATTATTGCGGATGTTGAAGCGGGAAAAGGCAACTATCAATACAATGCCAAAGATTTTTATAAAGCCCCTGAAATTACAAAAGAGGATCAAACGTTAAAGGCAACATTGACAACGCTCAATAACAAGTTAAATAAAACAATTACAGTTGATATTAATGGTGAAAAAGTAGCCTTTGATAAAACACAAATTCAAAACGTGCTGAATGATGATGGCACAATCAACAAAGAAAAACTAACTACTTGGGTGACACAATTAGAAACAACATATGGTTCTGCTAATCAACCAGTTTTATTTACAGATGTTCACGGCACGACACGTCGTTTTAAAAACAACGGAAGTTATGGCTGGTCGATTGATGGGGCCAAAACGCAAGAACTACTAGTAAACGCGCTGAATAGCCAAGAACCAACGAATGCAATCACTGCTCCGTTGGTTGGCGATACCAAAGAAAATAGTAAAATAGCCAATAATTACATTGAAATTGATTTAAAAGATCAAAAAATGTATTGTTTCATTGATGGCAAAAAAATAGTCACCACAGATGTCATTACTGGCAGATATAACAAAGGAACCGCAACAGTACCAGGATTCCATACAATTTTATATCGGACAACCGATGTGAATTTAGAAGGTCAAATGCTTGATGGTTCTCGATACAGTGTGCCAGTAAAATATTGGATGCCGTTATTAAGTCAAGGGGGCGTTGTCACACAAATTGGGATTCATGACTCCGACCATAAATTGGATAAGTACGGCGATAAAGAAGCCTTTAAAACCGATGCTGGTAGTAATGGCTGTATCAATACGCCAGGAACAGAAGTTTCAAAAATCTTTGATGTATCCTATGACGGAATGCCGGTAATTATTTACGGACATATCTATGATGATGCACCAGGTGAATTTGATAAACCTGTAGATTACGGCGAAGAAGTATAAAAAGAGATATTAGGCAAGACCGTACTTTGGTCCAGCTGTGTATCTGAAAAGTAAAAATTGGAGACGTCAACCGTAACGACTGACGTCTCCAATTTTTTATTGACAAGCGTCATAACCCGCTCTATGATACAAACAGAACAAGCAATTTAAATTGGGGGAACGAAGATGCCATTTGTACATGTAGAATTAATTGAAGGCCGAACAGAAGAACAGTTAACTAATATGGTCAAAGATATTACAGAAGCTGTGTCAAAAAACGCTGGTGCACCAAAAGAGAATATCCATGTGATTGTCAATGAATTGAAAAAAGACCGCTATGCACAAGGCGGCGAATGGAAAAAATAAGTTTTCAGAGAATTTCTGTTGAATCACTTGCTTTTTCTGAAAATAAGTGGTTAAATAAGTGCATAAATGATTGATGAGAAAGACAACTGAACTTGCCCGCGATCTATTAGAGAGGAAAATCTTGGCTGAAAATTTTCCAGATTGGCACAAGGGATGACCACTTTCGAAACCTTTGTTGAAACAAAGGCGGTCGCACCGTTAACACGCTAGAGGAACACAGATTATTTGTGTTCAAAATTAGGTGGAACCACGATATTTTCGTCCTAGTATTCGTTAGAATACTAGGACTTTTTGTTTTTTAACAAGGGGAACAGGTGGCTGTTTCGTTTCATTGTGAAAAACAGGAACACAATGAAACGCTTCAAATCAAAAAAATTAAAAGGAGAGAATTTTATTATGTCTATTCACATTACTTTTCCAGATGGCGCTGTTAAACCGTTTGATTCTGGGGTTACAACATTTGATGTTGCTAAAAGTATTAGCAACAGTTTAGCCAAAAAAGCTTTAGCTGGTAAATTCAATGGTGTTTTAATCGATTTAGATCGTCCTATCGTAGAAGATGGTTCGCTTGAAATCGTGACACCTGATCATGAAGATGCTTTAGGAATTTTACGTCATTCAGCAGCTCATTTAATGGCTAATGCCTTACGCCGTCTTTTCCCTAACATTAAATTTGGCGTAGGTCCTGCGATTGATTCTGGGTTCTACTATGATACAGATAATGGGGAATCCCCTGTGACAGCGGAAGATTTACCTGCAATTGAAGCCGAAATGATGAAAATTGTGAAGGAAAATAACCCAATTGTTCGTAAAGAAATCTCACGTGCAGAAGCGTTAGAATTATTCGCTGATGATCCTTACAAAGTTGAATTAATTACAGATTTGCCAGAAGATGAAATCATCACTGTCTATGATCAAGGCGATTTTGTCGATTTATGTCGTGGCGTCCACGTCCCTTCAACAGGACGGATTCAAGTCTTTAAACTACTTTCAGTAGCTGGTGCTTATTGGCGCGGAAACTCTGACAACCATATGATGCAACGAATTTACGGCACTGCCTTTTTCGATAAAAAAGATTTAAAAGAGTTTATCAAAATGCGCGAGGAAGCCAAAGAACGTGACCACCGTAAATTAGGAAAAGAATTAGATTTATTTATGGTTTCACAAGAAGTTGGTTCAGGGTTACCTTTCTGGTTACCAAAAGGCGCAACCATTCGTCGTACAATTGAACGTTATATTGTGGACAAAGAAATTAGCTTAGGTTACCAACATGTGTATACACCAATTATGGCAGATGTGGAATTATACAAAACATCTGGTCACTGGGATCATTACCATGAAGATATGTTTCCACCAATGGATATGGGTGATGGCGAAATGCTGGTATTACGTCCAATGAACTGTCCACACCATATGATGGTTTATAAAAATGACATTCATAGTTACCGCGAATTGCCAATTCGAATCGCTGAATTAGGGATGATGCACCGCTATGAAAAATCTGGCGCATTATCAGGGTTACAACGTGTTCGTGAAATGACTTTAAACGATGGCCATACTTTTGTTCGTCCTGACCAAATTAAAGACGAATTTAAACGTACTTTGGAGTTAATGGTGGCAGTCTATGCTGACTTTAACATTACGGATTATCGTTTCCGCTTAAGCTATCGTGATCCAAATAACACAGACAAATATTTTGATGATGATGCGATGTGGGAAAAAGCGCAAGCGATGTTAAAAGCTGCCATGGATGAATTAGAATTAGATTACTTTGAAGCAGAAGGCGAAGCTGCCTTTTACGGTCCGAAGTTAGATGTTCAAGTAAAAACAGCTTTAGGAATGGAAGAAACATTATCAACCATCCAATTAGACTTCTTATTACCAGAACGTTTTGACTTAACTTATGTTGGCGAAGATGGTGAAAATACACATCGCCCAGTTGTTATCCACCGTGGTATTGTCTCAACAATGGAACGATTTGTGGCTTACTTAACAGAAGTTTACAAAGGCGCTTTCCCTACTTGGTTAGCACCAATTCAAGCAACTATTATCCCAGTTTCTGTAGAAGCGCATTCTGAGTATGCTTATGAAATCAAAGAACGTTTACAAGCACAAGGCTTACGTGTTGAAGTCGATGATCGTAACGAAAAAATGGGCTACAAAATTCGGGCCTCTCAAACACAAAAAGTACCTTATCAATTAGTGGTCGGGGACAAAGAAATGGAAGACGCAACGGTGAACGTCCGTCGTTATGGAAGCAAAGAAACGTCTGTCGAAGATTTATCAATTTTCATTGACAGCATGGCTGCTGAAGTTCACAATTACAGCCGTTAAAAAAAGAGAAAAAGTCAAAAGGACTTCTGAATTCAGAAGTCCTTTTGACTTTTTTCAACAACAAAATAATTAAATATTTCCTTAGAGCTGGGAATAATCCTGATTTTTTGACTATTTTTTGTTACAATGAGAATGCGAAACTTTTTAGTGAAGGGACTAGAGGTATGAAGAAAAACTCATTTATAGATAAAATAAAAAAAACAGATGCCGCAGCAAAGAGTCAACGAGGTAGAAAGCCACATATTCCTTTTCGATTGAACTTATTATTTTTTGTGATATTCACTTTATTTGTTTCATTAATTGTCCGTTTAGGATATTTACAGATTGTAGAAGGAGAAGAGTTTAACAAAAAAATCACTGCCAATTCTTCACTACAAATCACGACACCATCCCCTCGAGGACAAATTTATGATTCACAAGGAAAAGTCTTGGTTTCTAACAAAGCCAATTTAGCAATCACTTACACACGAGGAAAAAATATTGAAGGAAAAGATATTTTACCGATTGCGAATAAAGTTAACGAACTTATTAACGTTCCAGTTGATCCAAACTTAACGGATCGTGATAAAAAAGATTATTGGTTAGCGAATCCTGAAAATTTAAAAGCAGCCCAAGGCCGTTTAACCGATCAAGATAAAGAAGATGAAAAAGGCAACAAAATTACGGACGAAGGCACATTATATGCCAAAGCAGTTGAAAAAGTCACCCCTGAAGAAATTGCATTTGATGACCGAACCTTACAAGCAGTGACGATTTTTAAACGAATGAATGCAGCGTCACAAATGAACACGGTCTTCATCAAGAATGAAGGGGTAACAGAAGGTGAAATTGCGACAATTGGTGAACACACAGCGGAAATATCTGGTGTTTCAACAGGGACTGATTGGACGCGTGATTATTCTCAAAGTGGCGCATTACGTAGCCTGTTGGGCACCGTTTCAACTGAAAAACAAGGATTGCCAGCCGAAGAAGTCGATGAATATTTGAAAAAAGGCTATGCACGAAATGACCGTGTCGGGACTAGCTATTTAGAAAAACAATATGAAGACGTACTACAAGGTAAAAAAGCAAAATCAGAAGTCGTTTTAGACAATAACGGAAAGATTGTTTCACAAACCCCAATTTCCAAAGGGGAAAAAGGCTCCAACTTAAAATTAACGATTGATTCAAATTTCCAAAACAAAGTTGATGAAATTTTACAACGAAACTATTCACAAATAGTCAAAACCATTGGACCATACTCAGAAAATGCATATGTCGTTGCTATGAACCCTCAAACAGGTGCTATTTTAGCGATGTCCGGATTTCATCATGATTTAGCAACTGGAGAAGTCACACCTAATCCTTTAGCACCTATTTTGAATTCTGAAGTTCCTGGATCAGTTGTGAAAGCAGGTACTTTAACAGCTGGTTATGAAACAGGCGTCATTAAAGGCAATGACGTTTTAACAGATGAAGCTATTTTACTAGCAGGTAGTAATCCAAAAGCTTCTTGGTGGAATGCTTCTGGCGGAACAACCATGCAATTAACTGCGGAGCAAGCGTTAGAATATTCTTCGAATGCTTATATGATGAAATTAGTCTTTAAAATGATGGGTGTGAATTATTATCCCAATATGATTTTCCCTTATGAAGTAGGAGATGACACTGTCTTTAAAGAATTAAGAAAAGCTTTTGCAGAATATGGTATGGGAACGAAAACTGGAATTGATATACCAGGAGAAACAACAGGAATTCAAAACAAGGACTTTAAGGATTCGTCTTCTGCGCCACAAGGTGGTAATCTTCTTGACCTATCTTTTGGGCAATATGATACCTATAGCGCGTTACAATTAGCACAGTACGTTTCCACTGTCGCAAATAATGGTATCCGCGTGCAACCCCATGTGGTAGAAGGAATCTATGGCAATGATGAAAATGGAGCTTTAGGAAAAATTTTAAAAGAAATTGAACCAAAAGTTTTGAATAAGGTGAATATTTCTGAAGACCAGATAGGAATTCTTCAACAAGGTTTCTATAATGTAGTAAATGGAACTAGTCCTTTTACAACTGCACGTGGTTTAAAATCAGACAAGTTTTCGATTGCTGCTAAAACAGGGACCGCCGAAACGCAAGCAACAGATGCTAATGGAGTAAACCATACAACGGTTAATAGTAACTTGGTGGCTTATGCGCCGTACGAAAATCCTGAAATTGCAATTAGCGTTGTTTTACCACACTTAAATGATGAATCTTCCAAACCAAATCAAACGATTGCCAAAGAAGTTTTAGAAGCGTATATGGAAATGTACAAAAAATAAAATTTGTAAAGTAGAACTACTTTACAAATTTGCCCAAAAGGGTAGTCAAATGACAAAAAAAATGGTATGATATTCAAGTCTAAGAAATCTCTTGGAAAGATCAATTATTAGTAGGAGGGGAAAACATGCGCGTAAACATTACTTTAGAGTGTACTTCTTGTAAAGAACGTAACTACTTAACAAATAAAAATAAACGTAACAATCCTGATCGTTTAGAAAAACAAAAATATTGCCCACGTGAAAGAAAAGTTACTTTACACCGTGAAACTAAATAATTTAGTTAGACAGAGCCTAGAATCCTTGTTGTGTAAGGGTCTAGGCTTTTTATCTATTGATTCATTACATGTTCATTTGTAGATGGAATGTAGAGGGAGGATTACCCAAGTTTGGCTGAAGGGGACGGTCTCGAAAACCGTTAGGCGAGTAACATCGTGCAAGGGTTCGAATCCCTTATCCTCCGTACCGAGAAGCAGTTGAGTTATTAGTTGCAAATAAAACGACAGAGACGTACACTTAAAGTAGAAAAATACTTAAGAAGAGGTGTCTATTATGTCAAACTATGAAGAAAAAGAAGCGCAAGCATTAGCAAAAATTGCCGACGTTTTGAACAAATTGGATGCAAGTTTAGAAGAGTTGGACTCGCTAGATGAGGATACAAAAAAACATAGTATGAAGAAATGGATTGTTGAAAAAAAAGCCATTCATGAGATTAAAAAAATTGCACACGAAGCTGGTAAGTATGACAAGTATGATGAAAAAGAATTAGAAAAAGAAATGGATCTGTTGGAAAAGTTTATGTAAAAAAGCGCTAGCTTTTGTTCAACAGTTATTTAAGTTTGAGTCTAGAATTAATCGTTTTGATTTTTTCTAGGCTTATTTTTTATGAAGTAAGCAAATCGTATCGGGAGAGGTATTGAATTAAGAAATAAAGCATGTATTGATTCAGAAAAAAAGTTGTAGTAAAATGTTCGTCACAACTACTTTTCTTATAATTTCATAGAAGGAAAAGTTGGAATAATGAATTGAGAAGAGTCGATTTTTAGGAGATGATTTTAGGTGACTTTTTATCAATTATTGCAGTTAGATCCATTTATTTTAAAACAAAAAATTCATCAAGCGGACACTAAAAAACAGCGGAGATATTTTTGGCGCGCCTTGTTAATAAGAGATATTTTATTAGTTTCGTTTGCGATTTTATGGGTGTCGACAATTACTTTTTTCTTTGGAAAAGCTGTAGCGCCTTTTTCAATTGTATTATTTTGTTTGCTGTTGAGTATCCGTTTCGTCTCATATGGCTACAGGGAAAAACAGGCCTTGCTTAGTTTAGGAATCGTGTTAACAATTCTAGGTGTTAGTCCACTAATTTCACTGATTTCTGTATCATTTTTACAATGGGGTCTTCATTTTATCTGCTTGCTGGCATTGTTTTTCTTAACTGGTAAAAACCCTAAAATGGGTAATCCGGGCTTGTATACGTTCTCCTACTTATATTTAGTTGGCACGGTTCACTATCAATCGTTTCAGCAATTAGAACAAACTTTCTTTGTATTAGTGTTTGCCTATTTACTTTTAGCTTTTGTTTATCATGTGAAACATAAAAAGTTGGATCAAGAGATTACTTTTATACAGATGGTTACAGAAAATGGTTTTTTTAATCAAAGAAATATTTGGTTTGGTTATTACGCTTTAGGCATTAGCTTATTACTTTTTATAGGAACGCACCTTCAGATTGACCGCTTTATGTGGGCAACATTTGCTAGTTCGTCATTATTTTCTGGGTATGAGACGTTTAAATTGTCTGAACGAGCAAAAGAACGAATAATAGGGGTCGTTATTGGTTCTCTAGTATCGGCTATCTTGTTATTTTATATACCAACGAACCTACTTGGTATTTTAGGAGGACTTTGTTTAGGCTTATGCACATCTTATAAAAGTAAAACGATTTTTAATTGTGTTGGTGCTATCATGGCAGCTTCTATGATATTTGGGCTAGAAACAAGTCTTTACTTAAGAATTTTGTTAAATATGTTGGGGCTAGCTTACGGTTTGCTTTATCATTTTGTCTTTGTAAAAACTATGTCCTATTGCAATCACAAGGAGTGGCTGAAATTGTCTGAATAAAAGGAGCCTAACATTCTTTCTTGAAAGAATGTTAGGCTCCTTAGACATTTTTGTGTATATTCCATATATGCTATTAATCAATGACCAACTGCTATATCAAATGTCGCAATTTTTGCTGAGCCAGTAGGTACAAGGTCTAGTTCCACTTCGTCAAAACTATTGCCATCAACTGGTATCCCAAAGTAAATTGTAGATGTTCCAGTTCTACCTTGAGAAACATAATCTTGACCATTTTGCTGATTAAATGATTGTAAAGCTTTTCCATCCTTAGAATATGCTTGGAAATAATTAGAGTGGGGTAAAAAGGGTTCTTCCATAGCAATATTGGTATAATCAAAAGTCACTGCCATCATTTTGCTAGTATCATAATCTTCTAGATTAATCATATAATCTGGAAATGCAGATTGATTAGTAGAAACTTTCGTAAGTTTAATTTTTCCAACTTTTTTAGAATTTGAATATAGATCAACGTCTTCATTTAAACCATATTTTTTTTCTTCCTTTTTTTGTTTGGAATCTACTTTGGATTCCTGGCTTTTTTTATTTTCATCAGTATTTCCTGTTTTTAAAGAATCATTTTCTTTTTTTAGACTAGAAATAGTTGTTTCTAGTTTTTGCACTTTAGTAGAATCATTATTAGAACAACCTGCTAAAATACCAAGAGATATTAATGTTATGCTTAACAAATACATTTTTTTCATTTGAAAACTCCTCATTTCTGTTATAATATTTTTGTAAACTAAATCTCGAAATACTTTTTTGAGTCCGTGGTCCCCACATGGACTTTTCTTTTTTTATAGACTATTATCTATTAGTATACCTAAATTTCTATTTAATTCGTAATGACTGACCAGGATAAAAAACAGAAGTTTCAATGCCTGGATTTAATGCTAATAATTCTTCTAAGGTTAAACCATTTCTTTCGGCTAACTGTCGCCCACCTTCACCACTTCGTACCGTATCGTATATAGGTTGGTCTGATTTAGAATTTTGTATTTGTTCACGAGAATCAGAGTTTTGTGGTGGTTGCTGTTCAGATTGTTCAAAAACTTGTTGAGTTTGATTATTTCTTTCAATTAATTGTTCCAACGTAATATTACCTAGATAAGTGTATATTTGTCCATTAACAGTTAAAGTACCATCATTATTTTTCGTTACTGTTCGGGGCGTATTATTCAAAAGAAACGTCATTATTTGATTACCATTCTCATCCACAGAAAAACTTACATTTTGAAGAGGAACATTCGATTGAGTTATGCTAGTGAGTGTTCCGTCAGCATTTATAAAAAATAAGTTATCACTTTGAGGAATGCCCCAACCGCCTATAAAATCAGCTAAGCTAACTTGTGGTAGCGGTTCTTTAGTAGTAGATGAAGAGGTAGATTGGTTTGTTTCAGATGAGACGTTTTGATAATTAGAGCTGGTTTCTTCCGTTTTATCTTTTTGAGTAGAAGAATCAATACTTTTCTTTGTGTAAGGTTTCAAAACTAGTTTTGTTTGGTTATCAGAATTGTTTGTCTTAGTAGGAGTGAAAAGTAGATCTTGCTTTTCTTTTTTTATCTTGTAAGCTACTTCTTTTCCTTCATTTTCCCAACGAATTTGATTGTTTTTTAGATGGTATTTGACTTTGTATTCTATTTTATTTGCAATTTGTTTACCTAATTCTTCGCCTGCTTTTTCCAACTCATTTTTTGCAGTTGATGTGTGTTCATCTGTATTGATTTTGAAAGTAGCGGTATCTTCGCTGAATGATACAATCATTACTACTTCATCAACGTTGGAGTTTACGGCCCACTCGTTTGCCATCAGCTCTTTTGTGGTCACTTTATTTCTGCAAGAAGTAAGGGTCAGTAAGGATAAAAAAACAATCAACCCCAGCAAACTTTTTTTCATTTTTAACTCAATCCTCTTTTCTATTTTACTATTTTTTTGTATCTTCGAATCTCTCTCAATCCCAGCCAACCACTCGCTGATAACAAGTACCAAAACGGCATAAACTGGATTAGATAGCGAGAGCGGCCGCCTTCAAAGAGCAATAAATACAGAATAGCTCCAATGAAAGCTAATTTTAAAATCGCGTAGTTATTTTTTGAATCTTTTAGAGGGATACTGAACAATAGACCTAGTAATGTGAGTAAATAGAAAAAATGCATATAAATTCGTAGATAGTTACTTTTTTGATTTTGCGGATAATACAGTGACCGCAAGTGTTCTTGCCAACGATTTTTAGAAGGTGTTTCTGGGATTAAATCACCGCCATCCCAACCCCAGTCAAAATCACCATTGGCAGTATTATGACGATTTTTTTGAGCCAGAAAACGGAGATAACCGAAGAATCCTTTATTTTTTAAACGGTCTTGAATCATTTTTATAGTATAAGCTTTTTTGGCTTCTTGTGTAGGCAACTGATTTACTGCTTGTGTATCTGCATCATTGTAACCGCCAGTTCCAGTCAAACCCATCATTACAAAAAGTGTCCAAGGTTTGGCTTGTTCTTTATCGATTTCCGTAATCGTTTGTTTTTCCACAAAAAATTGAAAACTATAATATGCGCTGGCGAAACCAGTCAGTAAAAAGAGAGCAACCACGGTTAATTTTACGATAGACTGTTTGTTCCGATTTACTAAAAGAAGTTGCAGCACTTTGATACAACTAAATGCAATAAAAAAGATAATAGACGAAGGTTTCATTAAAAAACACCAAGCTAGGCCAATCCCAATAAACAGTAATAAACAATATTTTACGAAGGGAGGGGAAACTTGGTCAAAAAGGCTATATGCAAAAAAGACTAGGTTGATGAACAATAAGACGGCCGTATCTGTATAAGGCGTGAGTAACCATGGAGACAATCCGAAAGAAAGAAAAAATAAACTGTAAGCAACGAAGGCCGTTAATGGATTAAAGACACGCTTAGAGGCATGATAAAAGAGAAATAAACTGCTATTAATAAACAAGCAATTAACCACTTGCCAACTAAACCAAGTATTGCTCCAGCTCCCTGTTACATCAATGAAACGCAAAAATTTATTAAGGTAATACATCATGAAAAAGAAAAATTCGTTATTGGGGTTTAAAGAAAGTACGATTTTTGAATAATCCTTATTTTCAGTGGTAATACTATGAAAGTTGTCAAAAACATCCCAGCCAATCGGCACAGTAATCTGCGTCAGGAGTAAAAGTTGTAGTAAAAATAAACTGATCAAACTACCAATAATAACCACACGATCATGGGTTTTTATTAAGTGCCAGAGCGCTTGAATCTTAGTGTAAAGAAATTTTTTGTTTTTATAAATAATCAACAATAGAATAATTAATAGAGGAAGTAAAACAAGCAAGTGCTTAGGCTTTTCCCAAAGAATTTTTACCAGCGAATAGGGAGAGTTAATTGCGCCGTAAAAGACAAATAAAATAAAAAAAGTAAAAATATAATTTTCTAGATTCAGAATCCGTTTAAAAGTAGCCATATTTTCTCCTTCCATTTTTTTAGCTAGACTAGTTCTTATTTTATCATAAAGATTTTAAAATAAGAAAAAAGCCCTTCTTTTAAAAGAAAGGCTTAAAACTTTTCCTTACTTCACTTCTTTGTAACGGAAGAAGAAGCGTAAGACGCTATTTTGGCTAGTTGTTGTTAGTTTATCTGTCGGTAAGACTGTTAGTAAGAAGAAAAACAGACTAATCACAAGAGTGAAAAATAAGAAGACGGGACTGCCACCTGTTATCACAGTATCTGTTTGAACATCATATTTCAGTGTTGACATAACAGAGAAAACTTGTGTATAGCTACAGGCAATAGAAAGTAGATATAAAACAAGCACGCCCCAACCTGTCATCCCAGCATCACGATAACGACGGACACACATTGCCCACGTTGGTAATAATAAAGCTAACCATAAAACAAGTGCAAAAAGCATCAACGGTAATAAGTTCCCAAAATCATAGGTTTCAAAATATTCAGCTGCTAAAATTGCTGACACAGCTTTGCCGACAATGGCAATATAAAAAATAAGTGCTAAAATGCTTAATACCAATGTCATCCACCAATAACCAGCACGTGTGGTCCGACCTTTAAAATCAACATATCCACGAAAATAATCTTTAAAAGCTTGTCCAAATGTTACTTTACCTTTTTCCTCAATTTTAACCATAAAAACACCCCTTTGTATTTAATAAAATGATTATAACGGAAAGTAATAAAATAGGAAAATGCGAATTCGCATATTTTGTGATTTTTTTGATAAATCATATAAAGAGCAGGTTTTATCAAAAAACGGTAAAATAAGAGAAGATATTTTATAATGGAGGAATCATGAATGAAAATCAGTATTAGACATCGCTACATAGCAAAAATTCCAGCATTAGAAGTGACAACAGAAGAGCAAAAAAACGAAGCATTACCTTTAATTGTTTACTATCATGGTTGGCAATCAGCTAAAGAATTATCTTTAACACAAGCAAGAAAATTAGCACACGAGGGGTTTCGGGTCATTTTACCAGATGCCATGAACCATGGAGAAAGAAAAACAGGACCTATTTCCACGATTCCTTCGATTACATTTTGGAGTAGCATTCAATATAATTTAATTGAATTTCCAGTAATTATCCATCATTTTCATAAATTAGGGTTGATTAAAGAAAATTGGATTGGCGTGGGTGGTGTATCCATGGGCGGTATTACTACCAGCGCTCTTATGACCCAACATCCTGAGATTCAAGCTGCTGCTTGCTTAATGGGAACACCCTATCCGGCGCGCTATATTCAGCGAGTGATTCAACGGGCGAAAGAATTTGCTATTTTTGTACCTAAAGACTTGCCACTGTTGCTAAGTTGGGTGCATCAATACGATTTATCACAAACGCCAGAAAGACTACAAGAACGACCGATGCTGTTTTGGCATGGAACGGAAGATGAAAAAATTCCCTATGAAGACATGGCTGATTTTGAACAATTAGTGTCTGGGAAAACGTATGCGAGAAATACGCAATTTATAACGGAAATCGGTGAGCGGCATTTAGTGAAAGGAGAAACAATGGATTTGGTTGTTGACTTTTTTAAAGAAGCGTCAAAAACGTTAGAAAAATAAAGGGATTTTTCAAAGAGAAAAGGGGAATCAGCTTGTTTTTTAAGAACACTTTCTATAAACTTAACAGAAAAGGGGTTGAAGGTGTACATGGAGAAAAACAAGTTGAGAAAAGTGGGCTTAACTGCCCTGGAATGGCTAAAACAACATCCAGAAATTAAACAACATAAAGAATCAAGTCTCTATGAACAGTTGTTTGCTAGTCAGCAATGGCAACAAGCACAAACGATCGGAATGATTCGGTCGTTACCGCTAGAATTATCAACACAGCCAATTTTCGAACGGGCCATGCAAGAGAGCAAGCAAGTGGCGGTGCCGCGAACATTTAAAGGAGGCAAAATGCACTTTTATCAAGTCTTTCCAGAGACGGTTTATGATACCAGTGCATTTGGCGTGGAAGAACCTCCGTTAACAGCGGCAGAAATAACAGCTACAGCGATTGATTTATTGATTGTGCCAGGGATTGTTTTCAATCGTGCTGGCTATCGAATAGGCTTCGGCGGTGGTTTTTATGATCGTTATTTGGAACATTTTTCGGGCCATTCATGTAGTTTAGTTTTTAGTGAACAACTCCATGAGCAATGGCAACCAGAAGCGTTTGATCAGCCAATCGAACAATTATTTATACAATAGGAGGAATGGAATGAATTATCAAACAGAAATGAAATTGAAACGGCTAAAAAATCAGCCGTTCATTACGTATGCCCTTTTAGGTATTTCAATCATTGTTTTCCTTGGATTGGAATTAACTGGAGGATCAGAAAATATTTTAAACTTAGTTAATTGGGGAGCAATGGTTCGTCCACTGGTAGCTCAAAATCATGAATACTGGCGGTTTATCACGCCAATGTTTCTTCACATTGGATTTATGCATATTATTTTGAATATGGTTACTCTTTATTATATCGGCGCACAGGTTGAGGCAATTTATGGGCATTGGCGCTATTTGGGAATTTATTTATTGAGTGGGATTGCTGGAAATATCGCCAGTTTTGCCTTTGGGACACCCAACAGTGTCTCAGCGGGTGCTAGTACAGCGCTTTTTGGTTTGTTCGGCGCATTTGTTATTTTAGGACGCCATTTTAGAGACAATCCAGCGATTATGTATATGGTGCAACGCTATTCAATGTTTATTGTGATTAATTTGTTATTTAACTTGTTTAGTAGCTCTGTAGATATGATGGGTCATGTTGGCGGTCTAATCGGTGGACTATTAGTCGCGACGGCTTTTGCTGTTCCAAATCGTGAAGAAGCATTTAATAAGCACGAGCGAATTATGGCCACGTTAATTTTTATTTTTCTTGTCGTAATTTGTCTGTTATTGGGTTTTAAAAAATACGGTTTACCTGTATAATAAGGAAGTGTTTTCGTATGGAAACGTTATATGATGTACAACAACTTTTTAAACAGTTTGGGATGTATATTTATGTCGGTGCACGGATTTATGATATTGAGTTAATGATGATTGAATTAAAAAAATTGTATGAAGGTCAATTGGTAGACCGAGATACGTATTTACAGGCCCGGCATATTTTGCAAAGAGAGCATCGAATAGAAGAATCTAGAGGGAAGCAGAAAGGAATCGACTAAATGGATAAGAAGATTATTGGGATTGATTTAGGTGGAACGACCATCAAATTTGCTATTTTAACAACCGATGGCGTTGTTCAACAAAAATGGAGTATTGAAACGAATATTTTAGAAGATGGCAAGCACATTGTGCCATCAATTATTGAAAGTATTCGTCACCGTATAGATCTTTATAATATGAAAAAAGAAGATTTTGTGGGAATTGGTATGGGAACACCAGGAAGTGTCGACATTGAAAAAGGAACTGTTGTAGGTGCCTATAATTTAAACTGGACGACTGTACAGCCTGTCAAAGAACAAATCGAATCTGCTTTAGGAATTCCGTTTGCCTTAGATAATGATGCCAATGTTGCCGCTTTAGGTGAGCGTTGGAAGGGCGCGGGGGAAAACAATCCCGACGTGATTTTTATTACTTTAGGAACAGGTGTCGGCGGAGGCATTGTTGCAGCAGGAGAATTACTCCACGGTGTTGCTGGCTGTGCTGGTGAAGTTGGGCATGTGACGGTTGATCCTAACGGTTTTGACTGTACCTGTGGGAAACGTGGCTGTTTAGAAACTGTTTCTAGTGCCACTGGTGTCGTTCGTGTTGCACGTCATTTATCAGAAGAGTTTGCAGGTGACTCTGAACTGAAACAAGCGATTGATGATGGACAAGATGTTTCAAGTAAAGACGTTTTTGAATTTGCCGAAAAAGGCGATCATTTTGCTTTAATGGTTGTGGATCGTGTTTGCTTCTATTTAGGTTTAGCCACAGGAAACTTAGGTAACACGTTAAATCCAGATAGCGTGGTTATCGGTGGAGGTGTTTCTGCAGCAGGAGAATTTTTACGTAGTCGTGTCGAAAAATATTTCCAAGAATTTACCTTCCCGCAAGTTCGAAATAGTACAAAAATCAAATTAGCAGAGCTAGGTAATGAGGCCGGCGTGATTGGTGCCGCTTCACTAGCATTACAATTTTCAAAAGAGAAATAGAGAGGGCTTTTTAGAATGAGTATTTTATGGGTAATCAATGGCATTTTGCTAGTTATTGTACTAGCGATGGTATTCAATGAATTATATTTGAAAATTATGGTGAAACGTTCAGCAAAAATGCTGACGGAAGAAGAATTTAAAGAAACAATGCGTAAAGCACAAGTGATTGACGTTCGTGAGAAAGATACATTTGATGCTGGGCATATTTTAGGGGCGCGCAGCATGCCATACAGCATGTTAAAAACAACAATTGGTTCTCTTCGTAAGGATCAACCTGTTTATCTTTATGATCAGAAGAAAGCTTTAAGTATCCGAGCAGCTAATTTATTACGCAAAAATGGCTATACTGATATTTATATTTTAAAAGGCGGCTATGATGGCTGGACTGGGAAAGTGAAAAAGAGAAATAGTTAATAAAAGAGACAGAACGTATTTATCATTAATGATAAATACGTTCTGTCTCTTTTATTCGTTTAAATTGTAATGTTCTCGAATGGCTTGACGAATTTCACCTAAAGTTGTGGCGTTAGGATCGGTGTCGCTATCATAGACGATTTCATCTGGTGTGCCTTCGCCTTGAATAACTTGTCCATGAATGAAGCCTTCTAAAGCATATAAAATCGTTGTATCATCTGCTGAACTTAACTGCACCATTTCACTCCATTTTTCGAGAGGGTTTTCTTGTTTTTCTGCATCTTTCAATGCTGCTTGAATAGTGGGGTTAATTTCAGTTTTTACTGCTTGCTGTGCTGACAAAGCATCTGCTTTAACTGTCAGCAAATTTTGTTTGAAAGTAAATAAGCACACGATGCTACTGACTAGGAAAAAAAGTATCAGCGCTGGGTATAGGTTCTTTTTTTTCATGTCAATACTCCTTTCTATAGTTACCAGTTCGCAACAAGATAGCTTGCACCAGGAATTGGGTTATAGGTATAATAGGTAGTCAAATTGCCTGGACCTGTATGGTAACGAGGAGAACCTGGGTAGACGCTAATTCCGTGAGCGATACCTGTTCTATACGTATTTCGTGCCTCTGAAATACTACCAATCATAGCAGAGTCTTTAAATGTATACCAAAGAAGATAAGCTCCAGTGCCGCTTTGCGGAAAATAGTTATAACCAGCAAAGCGCCAACCGCGAGAACTGAAGGAATTTGAAGTAAGATAAGTATCTTTACGAACCATTATATTATAATTTTTGTTATTTGGTGCAGGTGAACCTCGTCTGATTAATGAAATAGTTAAGTCTTCGTTAAGTGAATATTTTTGTTTGTTTCGATACTCTTCGACTGTAATAGATAAAGGGGATGTTTCAGGTTCTACAACAGCAACTACATTTTGTGTATCAGGATCTATAATTTCAATGCCATTTCCAGAAACGATAGAACCATCAGGTAGAACAGCAATTTTTTCATCTGCCTGCATTTTATCAAGAAAAGTCTCCACACTATCAATATCTGGTGGTGATTGTTTTAATTCAGCGGCAGAAGTGACAATAGGAGGAAAAAACAAAGACAACAAACCAACACTTGTAAATCTGATAAAAATTTTTTCATAATACTCATCCATCCTTTTTTTATTTAATTAAATTGTAATAATTGTTGCTGTAGAAATCAATGGTTGTTTAATTATAAGAATTTATGATAGAACCAGTTATATTAACAAAATGATACAAGGTTTTTCAAAAAGCCATATTTAGTATCTCTTCGACTCATTTTTAGAATAGTATCAATTTTTTTATGGTTAAAAAATAATTTTTCTTTTTACTGCTAATATAAAGATATTCTTGATTTATTAGTATTTTAATTACAAGAACTTACTTTCTTTTTTGTCAGTCCTCACTTTTTGAGCTACAATAAAGAGAAGAGGTGAAGGCAGATGATTCAAATCAAGCGAGCATATGAAGCACCGACAGAGCAAGATGGCTACCGTGTTTTAGTTGACCGTGTTTGGCCACGAGGAAAATCCAAGGAATCTGAAAAGTTAGATGAATGGCTCAAAGAAGTGGCCCCAAGTACAGAGCTACGGAAATGGTTTAATCATGAAGCAAATAAATATCCTGAGTTTAAACAAAAATACCAAGAAGAATTGAAACATGAGCCAACTGCCACAGCGTTTAAGCAGTTACAGACAATTGTAAAAAATCAGCCAGTAGTCACGCTGGTCTATGGGGCGAAAGATACAGTGCATAATCAAGCGGTTGTCTTAAAAGAATTATTAGAAAAATAGAGTAGGTGATTGGATGAAAATTGCAATTGTAGGTGCTGGACCCAGAGGCTTATCAGCTGCAGAACGAGTCATTGAATGGGCTCGTAAAACGGAAATAAATATTCAGCTCACGTTGTTTGATCCATACGGTCCAGGTGGGAAAATTTGGCGAGCAGAGCAACCTAATTATTTATTAATGAACACCGTGATTAGTCAAGTCACTTTATTTACAGATGAATCTTTTAGTGGCGAAGGACAAATTATCAAGGGACCCACTCTCTATGAATGGACCCAAACAGAAGCTGCGCAGTACATTCAACAGCAACAACCCTATAATTATCTTGAGTTGTTGAAAGAATGTCATCGCCTTGGACCGAATGATCACTGCTCGAGGGCTTTTTATGGCATGTACCAAAAATGGTTTTATACGTATTTAGCCACGCGATGTAACGAACAAACATCGCTGACGTTTTTTAAAGAGCCAGTAACTGCTGTACGGGCAGGAGAGGATAACTATTATGTGTACACCCAATCCATTGAGTTTACGGCAGACAAAGTAATTTTAGCCATGGGTCACCAAGAAAATGAATTAACGACTGTTGAACAAGAGCTTGCGGACTACGCCAAGGAGCATCGTTTGTTTTATTCTTCCCCTAAAAATGCGGCGGATGCTTTATTGGCACTTGCCAATATACCCGCAAAACAACCTGTTGTGTTAAAAGGCTTAGGTTTGGCATTTTTTGACTATTTATCTGCCTTGACGATTGGCCGCGGGGGTGTTTTTTCTCGTCAAAATGGCCGCTTACGTTATGAACCTTCTGGAAGAGAGCCTATTATTATTGCTGGTTCTGGTCGCGGTTTTCCTTCTCATCCTCGAGGGATTAATCAAAAAGGCTACGGGGAAACCTATCAGCCTGTTTTTTTAACCGAAACGTATTTAGCTGAATGTCGTAAAAAAGGACAGGTTACAGGCGCAGAGTTTTTTGGGTATTTAAAAAAAGAAGTGGAATATGTGTATTACACTTGCTTAATCGAAGAAAAATATCCGCATCTTTCTAAAGAGGCCTTTCAACAGCTGTTTATTCAAACCAAGGGAGCGCCGAAAAGCTTAGCCCACTTTGAAAAACAAGATTGGTTTGATTGGCAAGTGTTAGAACATCCTGAAACAAAGAAAACCACTCATGAACGTTTTCGTTCGTTTTTACTAGAGTATTTAAAATGGGATATTCAAGAAGCAGAGAAAGGCAATCTTAGCGGTCCTTTGACCACTGCTTTAGACAGTTTAAAAGATTTAAGAGATCAGATTCGCTTTGTTTTGGATGAAGGGTTATTAACGAATGACGAGAGTCAAAAGTGGTTGTGGCATTGGTTTACCCCGTTGAATACCTTTTTGTCAGTGGGACCTTCTGTTGAAAGAACAGAAGAGCTACAGGCGTTAGTTGAACTGGGATTAGTCACGATTCTGGGGCCAGAAATGCGTGTCGAAATGAAAGCGGGTCAATTTATTACTTATGCTAATTTGTTTCCGGAAAATCGGTATAATAGTCACTTTTTAATTGAAGCACGCATTCCCAAAGTTAATAATGAAAAAAGTTTGAATCCTTTAACGAGGCAGTTGTTAGCCGATAAGCTAGCTACGCTCCATCAACTGGCATTAGCTGATGGTCAAATAGTCAAAACAGGTGCACTCTTGATTGTGCCTGCCACGAATCAAGTCATCACAAAAGATGGACAGGTGGCGACAGGCCTTTTTAGTTGTGGTATTCCAACAGAAGGGATTCATTGGTTAACAGCCGCTGCAGCTCGTCCTGGTGTGGATCCTTGGAATATGCGCGATATGGATCGGATTGCTGCCACTATTTTTAATAGTTAAGAAAAATAGTCAGCTCCTTTGGTAAAAAAGAAAGCATAACAAGTGGTCATCCATCGCTTTGATGGATGACCACTTGTTATGCTTAAGAGAATCAACCGAGCCAGAAGCGCTCCTGTTGATTTCTTGGCGTTAGATTTTTTATCTCAACGTCACAGCTATTTTTTAACGTGCAATACGTTTACGCATCGCTTTTTTACGGTTTTCTTCAATCATATCTTCTTTTTCTTCAATTGGATCAATGACTGTTTTTTTAATAGTTGTAGCCACACCGGCTAAAGCAGCAACTGTGATAGCAGTACCGACTAACATACCTGATACAAATTTTTTCATCGTTCATTCCTTCTTTCAAATTGTATTTGTTTCTATTATGACGGAAAAAAGCAAAAAAATCCAATAGTTACAATGATTTTTCATAAACTCTACGACTAATTTAGAGATTTGTTAAAATTTACCAAGTCTTTTCTGTATTTTTATAGGAAAAATGAATAAGGAGAAATGGCCAAATTAAATCCTGTTTACAAAATGAAATAATTCAGAAGTAAACCTTATTTAATGGTACAATAGAAAAAGAAATTAGAGAGAAAAAGGAGCGTATTTATGTCTATTTTAGTATTAGGTGGCGCAGGCTACATTGGCTCACATGCCGTCGATCAATTAATTTCAAAAGGGTATGCCGTTGTGGTTGTTGATAATTTATTAACGGGACATCGTTCAGCAGTTCATGAACAAGCGACTTTCTATGAAGGCGATATTCGTGATAAAGCTTTTTTACGTAGTGTCTTTGAAAAGGAATCAATTGAAGGGGTGTTGCACTTTGCGGCCAATTCTTTAGTAGGAGAATCCGTGGAGAAACCGTTAATGTATTTCAATAACAATGTTCACGGCACTCAAATTGCCTTGGAAGTCATGCAAGAATTTGGAGTGAAACATATTGTTTTTTCTTCCACAGCGGCCACTTATGGCGAACCAAAAGCAATGCCTATTACAGAAGAAACCCCAACGAATCCTAAAAACCCGTATGGGGAAAGTAAATTAATGATGGAAAAAATCATGAAATGGTGCGACAACGCTTATGGAATGAAATATGTTGCTTTGCGTTATTTTAATGTTGCGGGAGCAAAAAAAGATGCCTCAATTGGTGAGGATCACACGCCAGAAACGCATATTGTGCCAATTATTTTACAAGTGGCATTAGGCCAACGAGCAGAGCTAAGTATTTTTGGGGATGATTATGATACACCCGATGGCACGTGCATTCGAGATTATGTTTATATTGAAGACTTGATTGCAGCACATATTTTGGCTTTAGAATACTTGAAAAATGGCGGCGAAAGTGACGTCTTTAACCTTGGTAGCAACAACGGCTATTCTGTTAAAGAAATGTTAGATGCTGCTCGCGAAGTAACAGGTCAAGAAATCCCTGCGACAATCGCCCCACGCCGAGCAGGGGATCCTAGTACATTAATTGCTTCTAGTGAAAAAGCCAAACGAGTTTTAGGCTGGCAACCAGAAGTAACTGAGGTCAAGGACATTATCGCCACCGCTTGGCAATGGCACCAAGCTCATCCACATGGATATCAAGAAAAGTAATAGGAGGAATGAATCGATGACCACGAGTCAAATGATTGCCGATTTTACCACACTTGCTATTCAAGCAGGTGGTTGGATGGAATTGGATCGCTTATATCTTCAGAACCGTTTATTATCAATGATTGGTGAACAAGAATTAGGCGAAGTAGACATACGGCCTGTGGCAACACCCGCCGCTGATTTGGCGGAACAATTGTGTCAAATTGCGAGTGCCAATCAACTTGTAAAAACAGAGCAACAAAAAGAACAGTTCGTGGTGCAATTGATGGATTTGTTGACACCGCCACCTTCTGTGGTTAATGCTTTTTTTGCACAACATTATGCCAAAGAGCCACAAGAGGCTACCGAGTATTTTTACCAACTTTGTCAAAAAAACGGTACGGTCATTGAACAGGAAGAACCTGTTGTTTTTTCAACAGTCTATGGTGATTTTTTAGCAAATAAGGTCCACAGTGAGGCGCCAAAAGCAACGCTCTCTGCACAAAGATATCCCCGCTGTGAATGGTGCATGGCAACAGAAGGCTACCAGGGAAGTCAGCAATTTCCTGCGACTACGAACCATCGAGTGATTCGAATGAACTTAGATGGCGAAAGCTGGGGGTTTTCCTTTGTAAAACAGGCACAATATCAGCAACAAGGTGTGATTGCGTTTGAAAAACATCAGGCAGCGAAACGTTCAGTTAAGACTTTTCAGCAATTGTTGAAAATTGTTGAGGTCTTTCCTCATTATTTTGCTGGGATTGATGCTGTCTTTGAACAAAATGAGCATGTCTATTATCAAACGGGTTTGCAACAATTTCCATTAGCCGAAGCGAGCATTTCAGAATATGTTGAGTTAGCTAACTATCCTTTAATCAACGCAGGAATGGTGAATTGGCCAGTTGCGACATTTCGCTTAGAGGGACCGAATGCGTCAGAAGTTGCCCAAGCCGCAAATGATATTTTTGAGCAATGGCAAACGCTGAAACTGCCAACGGATGAGATACAAATCGTTGCACGACGAAAAGAACTTTTATATGTCATGGACCTAATTTTTAGTCGACCTCAAGCAAAGCCTTCGTTAACGTTAGCAGAAGTCCAAGGTTTAATGACTTGGAGCAACCAGAAAACGCAGGCGCTTGAAACGGTCGCTTCAGCGTATCAACAGCGACTAAAAGAAGCCAGTGCGTTTGCAGAAACAAGTGAAGGAAAAGCGGCTTTTTTAGCAATGGTTGCGCCAGTGACTCATTAAAAGAAAAAAGATGCCGAATGACTAAAAATCACGTATAATAGATAAGAATGAAAAATAAGGGAGGGTAAAAAATGGCTTATCAAGCACTTTATCGGGTCTGGCGTTCACAACGTTTCGATGACGTAGTAGGACAAAAAGCAATTACTCAGACACTGAAAAATGCGATAGTGCAAAAGAAAACATCTCATGCCTATTTATTTACTGGCCCTCGTGGTACAGGTAAAACCAGTGCCGCAAAAATTTTCGCTAAAGCGATTAACTGTAAACATAGTCAAGATGGTGAACCTTGTAATGTTTGTGAAACCTGTGTAGCCATTACGGAAGGTCGTTTAAATGATGTCATTGAAATTGATGCAGCGAGTAATAATGGCGTGGAAGAAATCCGTGATATTCGTGATAAAGCAAAGTATGCACCGACGCAAGCCGAGTACAAAGTTTATATTATTGATGAAGTTCATATGCTATCAACAGGCGCGTTCAATGCACTTTTAAAAACCTTGGAAGAACCGCCACAAAATGTTATTTTTATCTTAGCAACGACTGAACCACACAAGATTCCGTTAACGATTATCTCACGGACGCAACGCTTTGATTTTAAGCGAATTAGTACGCAAGATATCGTCGATCATATGGCCCATATCATGCAGGAAATGGCTCTCGATTATGAGGAACAAGCCCTTTATGTGATTGGGCGTGCTGCGGAAGGTGGGATGCGAGATGCCTTGAGTATCTTGGATCAAACGATTTCATTTAGTGATGAAAAAGTAACACTGGAAGATGCAATGCAAGTGACAGGCAGCCTAACCTATGAAATGATGGATCATTATATTCAGTGTTGTGTCGCCGGTGATGTTGAACGAGCATTAGAAGGCTTGGAAAGTATTTTAGGCGAAGGCAAAGAAGCGCGCCGTTTCTTAGAAGATTTGTTATTATATTGTCGAGATTTGCTGATGTATCAGCAAGCACCGAAGTTATTAGCAGAAAAAGCAGGAACTTTGACAGAAGCATTTAAGGAACTAGCTACACAAACACCTGCTGAAAAAATATATCAACTAATCCAAATTTTAAGTGACACACAAAATGAGATCCGCTTTACCAACAATGCGAATATCTATCTGGAAGTAGCCACTGTCAAATTAGCTAAAACGGTGCAATCTAATAAACACAACACGCCAGAAACAACTAATCAAGGTGGTAGTGCAGAGGGAAATCCAGAATTAGCAGATTTACAAAATCAAATCGGGCAACTGAAGAAAGAACTGGCTGAATTAAAGAAACACGGTGTAGCTGCTAAAGAAGCAGATGCTCCACGTCAACAAGCACGACCACAAGCGCCAAAAAGTTCGTTCCGTGTACCCACAGAACGGGTATATCAAGTCTTAAACGAAGCGACTAGAACACATTTAATGAATGTGAAAAATGTTTGGGAAGACTTACTGCAAACATTATCTGTGACTCAACGAGCGATGCTAAAGGCTAGTGAACCTGTCGCAGCGAGTCCTAAGGGGATCGTGGTGGCATTTGACTATGAGATTGTTTGTGCTCGTGCAACAGACGATGAAGAGATGCAGTTAGCTTTCAATAATAATTTAAGCCGTTTGATGGACTATACACCAGAGATGGTCTGCATTACTAGAGAAAGCTGGCCAAAACTAAGACAAAGTTTTATTAACCAAAATCAGGGCAGTTTGAATCATTCTGAACCTGAAAATGAAATGGCTCGTCTAGCGGACGAACCGCCTGTAACAAATGAACATTCACAAGAAAATCCAGTAGTAGATGAAGCAATCGCTATGTTTGGTGAAGAGCTTGTCGAAGTACTAGATGATTAATACGAAGGAGTAGAGGAATTATGATGCGAGGAATGGGCAACATGCAAGGCATGATGAAACAAGTACAAAAAATGCAAAAAGAAATGGCCAAAGCGCAAGAAGCGCTAAATGAAAAAGAATTTATCGGTGAAGCAACCAATCAACTTGTGACAGCGACCTTTACTGGTGATCGCACAATGAAAGATTTGACCATTAAAGAAGACGTGGTTGATCCTGAAGACGTTGATATGTTACAAGATTTAGTCATTATGGCTGTCAACGATGCGTTAGTAAAAATTGAAAAAGAAACCGAAGCAACTTTAGGTAAATACACTAAAGGAATGCCAGGATTCTAAAAAATAAGACAAACGAGAGTATGAAAAACGTCATGCCCAAAAAATCGAACTTTTTGGGCATGATGTTTTTTCTGTTTTTGTGGGAAAACTCTTTGGCAATTTTAGTAGTCGCTTCCAAAAAACTATGCTATACTAAAGCCAATTAAAGAGAAACATTTGGGGTGCTATTAGCTGAGATTATACCCATGGAACCTGAAACAGTTAGGACTGGCGCAGGGAAATGTCTTGAAATTTTGACCGATTATTGCACCCAACTACGTTTATTTGTGGTTGGGTTTTTCTGTCTTTTTCAGTCGCGCCTCCTTTTGCTTCTCGCAGAAAGGAGTTTTTTTACGTGGAAAAAAATCGAATCCACAGAGTTACGTTACTGGCATTAATGATTGCGATGGACGTTGTATTATCGCCGTTAATGCGAATTGAGGGAATGGCCCCTATGTCCAGTGTCATGAACATTATTGCCGGAGTTTTATTAGGTCCTCTTTACGGAACGCTCATGGCACTTGTCTGCGGCTTAATCCGTATGACGTTCTTAGGTATTCCTCCATTAGCGTTAACAGGTGCCGTCTTTGGCGCGTTTTTTGCTGGTTTATTTTATCAATGGGGACAAAAATTAGGCTGGTCGATGCTAGGAGAAATTTTTGGTACAGGCATCATTGGCTCGTTATTGTCCTATCCTGTAATGGTTTGGTTTACTGGCAGTAAGCAGAATTTTTATTGGTTCATTTATACGCCACGATTTATCGGCGCCACACTGATTGGTTCAGTGATTGCTTGGCTTGTCTTAGTAAAACTGAAAGAAACTCGGGTATTTAAACAAACACAGGAATTATTTTTGGGAGGGTACTTTTATGAAAACAAGCGTTAAGTTTGAAACGATTTTTCCACTGACAACGGCACCATTAATTCAGTGCATTACGAATGAAATTACGTGTGAGTCTATGGCGAATGCATTACTTTATATTGATGCTAAACCCATTATGGCAGATGATCCCCGGGAATTTCCGCAGTTGTTTCAGCAAACCAGTGCCTTGGTTTTGAATTTAGGCCATTTATCACAAGAACGAGAGCAGAGCTTGTTAGCAGCTAGTGATTATGCTCGGCAAGTGAATAAACCGACCGTAGTCGATTTAGTTGGTTATGGCGCTAGTGATATTCGCAATGAAGTTGGGGAAAAGCTGGTGCACAATCAGCCAACCGTTGTGAAAGGGAATCTTTCAGAAATGCGGACTTTTTGCCAGTTGGTGAGTCATGGCCGAGGAGTGGATGGCAGCCCTTTGGATCAAAGTGAAGAAGCAATTGAGGAACTGATTCAGGCTTTACGTCAACAAACGCAAAAGTTTCCCCAGACGGAATTTTTAGCAACAGGGATTCAAGATGTCTTGGTTAGCCAAGAGCAAGTGATTGTCTTACAAAATGGTGTTCCTGAGTTGGATTGTTTCACTGGCACGGGCGATTTAGTCGGCGCATTAGTTGCCGCTTTATTAGGTGAAGGCAACGCGCCAATGACTGCGGCAGTAGCCGCAGTGAGCTATTTTAATCTTTGCGGAGAAAAAGCCAAGACTAAGAGCCAAGGGCTGGCCGATTTTCGCCAAAATACGTTAAATCAGTTATCTCTTTTAATGAAGGAGAAGGATTGGTTTGAGGCGGTGAAAGGACGAGTGCTATGAGAGAGCAATTGAAAGTTTATTTGGTGACAGGACGGTATGATTTTAGTGATACTGAATTTTTAAAACGAATTGAAACTGCTTGTCGCAGTGGAGTGACATTGGTCCAACTGCGCGAAAAGGAAGTGTCAACACGGCGCTTTTACGAATTAGCAGTGAAAGTTAAAGCGGTAACAGATGCGTATCAGATTCCGTTGATTATTAATGATCGTGTCGATATTTGCTTGGCAGTGGATGCGGCAGGTGTGCATATAGGGGATGATGAATTACCGGTTGCTCTTGTGCGAAAACTGGTTGGGTCCACAAAAATCGTAGGTGTTTCAGCCAAAACGGTGGCACGAGGAGTTGAAGCGGAAAACGAGGGCGCCGATTATTTAGGCGTGGGCGCAATTTTCCCCACAACGACTAAGGACAGTCCGTTAACTTCTTTGCAGACACTTTCTGAAATTGCTGCAGCAGTCACGATTCCTGTTGTGGCGATTGGTGGGATCAAAGAAGAAAATATAGAACAACTTATGGGAACGGGAGTGGCTGGTGTTTCACTGGTCAGTGAAATTATGCTGGCTGAACAGATAACCGAGAAAGTTCAAGGGTTGATGCGTGTAACGGAGCGAATGTTGGAGGCGAGAAAATGACCGAATATAATTTGACCCCACAAGTAGTCACGATTGCTGGTTCTGATTCTGGTGGGGGAGCTGGCATGCAAGCAGATTTAAAAACATTTCAAGCGCGGCAGGCATTTGGCTTAAATATTGTCATTGCATTGACGGCACAAAATACGTATGGCGTACAAGAAAGTTTGCCGATTCCTAGTTCATTTATTGATGCACAATTCCAATCACTGGCGGCTGATTTTAAAATTGGGGCAGCGAAAACGGGGATGTTAGCAGATAGTGAGCGTGTCGAAGCTGTTGTTCGCAATTTGCAGAAAGTTGATTTTGGTCCGTTGATTGTCGATCCTGTAATGGTGGCTAAAGGTGGACACCATTTGTTAGAAGCCGAGGCAGTTCAAACGATTAAAGAGCAACTGTTGCCATTAGCAACGGTCGTGACACCTAATTTACCAGAAGCGGAAGTTTTACTAGAGACGACCATCAAGACAGAACAAGAAATGCAGACCGCAGCAAAAAAATTACAGCAATTGGGCACAAAAAATATTATTATGAAAGGCGGACATAGCACAAATCAACAAGCGGCTGATTATGTGTTAATGGAAGACGGTTCGAGCTTTTGGCTAAGTGCACCGCGAGTTGTAACAAAAAATACTCATGGAACAGGAGATACTTTTTCAGCGTGTATCGCAGCCGAATTAGCAAAAGGTACGCCGTTAGAAGCGGCGATTGTGATTGGCAAACAGTTTATACAAGGGGCCATTAGCCAAGCAATTTCTGTTGGACATGGCCACGGACCCACTAATCATTGGGCCCAATTAACGCAAGATATTCAAGTTATTAAAGCATAAGAAGAGCCTGGGGAAAAATCTAAAATGATTTTTCCCCAGGCTTTAAATAGCTTAAAGTTCCCTCTTAATATAGTTTATAAACGTTTTGTTCACTAATCTTCACATTTTAAATAAATTTCTTGGCCTTGTTCTTGCAAATGAGCCACGTGGGATTCTCCCCAATTACATAAGTTATCTAAGACAGCAGAGAGGCTTTGACCATAATCGCTTAAATAATATTCGACTTTTGGTGGAACTTGGTTGTAAACTTTCCGCTCGATAATGTTGTCTTCTTCGAGTTCCCGTAATTGTTGTGTCAGCATTTTTTGACTAATGCCAGTAATGCCGCGTTTTAAATCGCTGGGGCGCATGGCGCCGTGCCGTAAATTACACAGAATAATTGGTTTCCATTTGCCGCCAATAACATCCATCGTTGCTTCGACACCAATCGCATATGTACGAGTTTCCAAAAAACATTCCTCCTTAATAGGTTGATAATAAACAAAAGTTACTAAAAGGTACCTATGATACAAAAAAGTAGGTACTTATCAAAATTTCAATCTTAGTATATAGTAATTTTTGTTGAAATTCAAATGTTTTTTAGGAGGAAGAGAATGGAAAAGAAAATTTCACCAAATTTAACGCTCTTTGCATTAGCTATCAATGCTTTCGCAATCGGTTCAACAGAATTTATTAGTGTGGGTTTATTACCAATGATTGTTAAAAGTTTTCATATTAGTCTTTCCCAAGCAGGTTTGACTGTTTCTTTATACGCTTTAGGTGTGACGATTGGGGCGCCGTTATTAACAATTTTGACAGGAAAATGGAATCGTCGCTCATTAATGCTGGGGATTATGCTTCTTTTCATTAGTGGGAATTTAATTGCTGCGTTTGCGCCAACGTTTATTATTTTATTGGTAGGGCGGATACTTTCTGCATTGGCGCATGGTATTTTCATGTCTGTTTCGACTGTCATCGCCGCAGATGTTGTGCCGCCGTCACGTCGAGCTAGCGCTATTGCTATTATGTTTACGGGCTTAACGGTTGCAACAGTGACTGGCGTACCTTTAGGGACGTTTATTGGGCAACAAACAGCTTGGCATATGTCCTTTCTTTTTATAGCCAGTATTGGCTTGGTGGGACTGATTGCTAGTTATTTTTTAGTTCCCAAAAATTTACCGATACCAGGGAAGGTTGACTTAAAAGGAATCACGCGGATTTTTACGAACAAACCCCTCGTTTTTTCTTTTCTAATTACTGCTTTTGGTTATGGTGGAACGTTTGCTGCATATACGTACTTGTCACCGTTATTGGAAAATTTAGGCTTTTCAGCCAACGCGGTAGTGATTATTTTAGTTGTTTATGGCGTAATGGTCGCAATTGGCAATACAGTAGGTGGTCACTGGGCAAATAAAAAACCTTTAGATTCGTTAGTAAAAATGTTTAGCTTATTAATTCTGTCCTTAGTCTTTTTATTCATTACTGTTTTAATGGATAACAGTCTTCTAGGCTTATTAGCAAGTTTGATGTTGGGTCTATTTGCCTTTATGAATGTACCTGGTTTACAACTATATGTTGTAGAATTAGCGGAAAAGTATGTTCCAGAAGATATCACTTTGGCCTCAGCTTTTAATATTGCAGCCTTTAATATTGGGATTACCGTTGGCTCAATGACAGGTGGGGTAGTCACAGATCATTTATCAGTAACATATACACCGATTTTTGGTGGCTTTATCGTGCTAATTGCTGTCTTGTTCGTACTTTATATTCGGAAGCAAGAAGAACAAAAAAACAACTATCTTTAGAAAACTAAAAAAAGCAGCTGGTCACTATGGAACTGACCAGCTGCTTTTTTTTAAGCTTTTTTGCGGAAATAATTCCAGCAAGCAATTAAAACAATTACTAATAAGGTTAACAAGAAAATCAGAGAAATAAGGGAGCCCATCGTTGTCCCCTGAGCAAAATTATCTGCGTGGTCTTGAGCGATATTAATAATCGTCGCTACAATGGCCGTCGCAATAGCGCCAGAAAATTGTTGAAGTGTATTAAATAACGTATTGCCGTCGCCAAAATCTTTCTCCTCTAACAAGCTCATACCAGTCGTCATCATATTACTGTATGCAAAACCTAGACCAATCATATAGGTAACATGTCCAGCGACGAATCCTAATAAAACAGGCATCTCTAGTAAAATTGTTAAAGCTAGCCAACCGATTGTCGCCAAACTTAAGCCAAATAATATAGGTTTTTTAGCGCCGTATTGATCCAACACTCGTCCAGAAAGTGGTGCTAAAATGGCCCCAACTGTAGCACCTGGCAGCATGACTAGCCCAGCTACAAACGCATTTTTTCCAAGGACGATTTGAACAAAGTTTGGTAAGACAAAGGAAATACCTAACAATAAGAATTGACAAACTAAAAAGCCACATAAAAATAAAACAAAGGCGGGATTTTTTAAAATTGTCAAACGAACTAGTGGCTGTTCAGCCGTCGTTGCTCGTTTATAAAAAATAACAAAGCCAATAACGGCTGCCAGAAGTGAAAGCCAGCCAAACAATGTGCCAATTTTACTTAAAAACATCAACAAACCACTAAATAACAGGGCAATACCAATTAAACTAACCAAATCAAGAGTGGTGGTTTTTTTAACAGGTATTTCTGGAATAGCAGATAATCCCATAAACAAAGAAAGTAGTAAAATAGGAATTAAGAATAAAAAGATGGCGTGCCAAGACAGGGAAGATGTTAAGATTCCACCATACGTTGGACCAATGGCTGGAGCAATTGAAGTGGTCAATGTGCCTACCCCCATCATCGTTCCTCGTTTTTCCAGCGGGGTAAAGTTCAAAATAATATGAAACATCAGTGGCAAAGCAATCCCAGTGCTAGCCCCTTGGAAGAGTCGGCCTAATAACAAGATACTGAAAGATGGCGAATAGACATCAATCGCTAAACCAATCAAAAAGAAAAGATTCGCAACGATAAATAAGCGTCTTAGTGAATAGGTTTTTAATAAATAATTGGATAAGGGCACCATGATAGAAATAACTAATAAATAAATCGTTGTCACCCACTGCACGGTACCGGTGGAAACACCAAATTCCTTTGTTAATGTCGGAAAGGTTACATTCATTGCTGTTTCAATTAATACGCCAGCAAAAGACATAATTCCTGTCGCTAAAACGGCAGGGAATAATCGTACGTTTTTTTGTTCCATTTAATCACCTCTATAGTTTTCATTTTTTCGTAAAAAAATAGAAGCAGTTTCTATAAGAATAGAAACCGCCTCTCTCTCGACACGCAACTTGCGTGTTATCTGTACGATTTGTTTACATGTTGCATTGTAAACAGTTTTTAGGCAATCGTCAAGCAGAAAATAATTAACGTTGCATGAAGAAACTAATAATTGCAAAAATAGCAATGTGAGCTGGATAGAAAATATAAAAGAAATTCCGCATGCCACGGCCTTTTTCACCATTATAAAGAACAATTGGAATCGCTGCTAAAATCATCATCCATTGGTGGTTCACCCCGAATAGTTCTTGGAAATTATAGCTGGCTGCTGAAATCAACGCAACAACGCCAATCGCTGAAACTTGTAACCACTTTTTGCCATGGAATAAATAAAAAGCCACGGCCAAGAGAACAAATAAAAATCCACCTTCTGTCATCATTAGTGATGGCACAATCAGATTGAAAAGTTGGAAACCAATTAAGATAGCAGGATTGCTTAATATGTCTGGAGAACTAAAAACAACGAAAGGTAGAGCGCTGATTAATAAAGGCACAATAAACCAAAGAAGCCCTTTACCAATTTGTTTTTGTTTAAAATAGTCCATAGACTGCATGTAGACCGTACCTAAAAATAACGTCCCAAAAATATTATTGATAATTAAGCCACCTGTTGAAAAATACGCATTTAAAATGCCGTTCAGAATCCCCATAATCCAGAAGCCTAACAATAACCGGAACATGTATTTTCGCCGATTGCTTGTGTGAATGAAGCCTTCAGAACTTTCAAATAAGAAAATAGGTGCAGCAATTCGTCCAATCCATCCGAACCAACCAGGCACGCCTAAAAAACTAAAAAATTGCAATAGATGGTCAAAGACCATTGAAATAACCCCAATGACTTTCAAATGAAAGCCAGTTAATGTTTTACCCATAGTATAAACGCCTCTCTTTCATAAAGAACAATATAACAAAGTCCAGAACAACCAACCATTTATTTGCCTAACAGTTATCTTACAAAATTGTTTGATTTCTTCAGCTTTTGATGAAAGAAAAAAGTGCCAAGACTAGTTTTTATAATTATTCTATGCTATAGTAAAAGTACATTTTAATAAAAAACATTTGGGGTGCTGTTATGGCTGAGATGATACCCATTGAACCTGATGCAGTTAGTACTGTCGCAGGGAAATGCCGATTTACTTTGATTTTTCACGCACTCATTCTGTCCTAGGATGAGTGTGTTTTCTTTTATCAGGGTTTATTTAAGTCACTCCTTTTGCTTTTTGTTAAGAGAAAGGAGTTTTTTTATTGAAAAAATGGTCATTGCAACAAGTCGTCTTACTCGCTTTTTTAGCCTTTTTGTTTGGCGGTGTTTTATGGGGGCAGGGTTCCTCTATGCGTTATTGAATGCTGCGCTGTTACCATTAGGACTGAGTCCATTTGCCAATGAGCTTTTATTTGGAATGTGGACCATGGTGGCACCAATTGCAGCGATGCTGATTCCACGAGCGGGAAGTGCTGTTTTGGCGGAAATTTTAGCCGCTTTGGCAGAAATGCTTTATGGTTCGTATTTCGGACCTAGTGTATTAATTTCTGGTGTGATTCAAGGCCTAGGTAGTGAAAGTGGCTTTTTTGTGACACGCTACAAACGGTACGATACACTCACGTTATTTTATAGTGCGATTGGGACGACTATTTTTAGTTATGTGTATGAATACTTTAAGTTTGGTTATGGCAATTACGGTCTGGGGATGAACATTGCTTTAATTAGCGTTCGGTTCGTTTCCATTTGTTTCTTTGGTATTTTCTTAACGAAAGTTATTTTACGAATGTATCAGTCTGCGCAAGGGTTAGCTGTGAAGGCAAAATGAATAGTATCCAATTAAAAGCTGTGTCCTTTTCACGAGAACAACCCTTGTTTGAAAAGACAAATTTAGCAATTCCTCAAGGAACGTTTTCCTTATTAATTGGCGATAGTGGTAGTGGAAAATCAACGCTCTTACGATTGATTGCCGGATTTGCTCCGCTTGATTACCAAGGAGAAATTTTGATTGAAGGAATGGAGCGCCGACAATTATCAACTCGTGAAAAGGCGCAAAAAATTGGCATGCTGTTTCAAAACCCCAGTCAACAATTTACAATGAAAACCTTGGAACGAGAACTGATTTTTGCTTTAGAAAATTTAGGAATCTCGCCTGAAGAAATGAACCGAAAAATCCAAACAGCGCTTCAACTTGTGCAGACTCAAACCTTATTCACACGAGAATTAGCGACGTTATCTGGTGGTGAAAAACAAAAAGCGGCGTTGACAGTTCTGCTAGCAATGAACCCAGATATTCTTTTATTAGATGAACCTTTTGCAAGCATTGATCCAACCTCTCGAAAACAATTTATTCAAATCTTAGCAAGACTCCATCAAGCAGGCAAAACGATTTTGGTGTGCGACCACGATTTCAGCGATTACGCTGATGTTGTGGACCAAGTCGTCACGTTGAAAAATGGCCAGTTTGAAAAGCAACCGTTGACGTTTATCAAAACAAAACCGCAGACATTTCAACTGACAAATTCTGTGGTAAAACAACCAATGCTCCAATTGAAAAATTTTCGTTTGTCTCAGGGGAAAAGAGTGCTACTTGAAGAAAAAGAAGCGCTTTTTTTTAAAGGAATTACCACGTTGACGGGGCCAAATGGGGCGGGGAAATCCACCTTATTAAAAGCCATCGTTCAGAGACAAAAATATCAAGGAAAAATGTTCTTGGCAGGCCGCCGCTTGCGGGCTTCAAAAAAATTGTATCAACACATGACATTAGCGGTGCAACAAGCCAATCGTCAGTTTGTCACGTTGACTTTACGAGAAGAGCTTTTGTTTGGTCAGAACATGACAGCAGAAAAAAGAAGAAAACAAGAGGAAGCCTTAACTTTTTTAGGTTTAAAAGAAAAACTAGAGCACAGTGTTTTTCAACTAAGTGAAGGGCAAAAAAAGATGGTGCAATTAATTAGTTTGCTGAGCTTAGATTTGGACTGTTTACTTTTAGATGAACCTTTTGCTGGATTAGATGAGCGAGCATGCAATTATTTTGTTGAATGGATCAAAGAAAAAAGTGCGCAACAAGATTTTCTAATCGTCACGCATCGGCTAGAACCTCTCTCTGGCGTGAGCAATTACCGAATAGAATTGCTGCATCAACAACTGATTATCTGGCAGGAGGGAACCACATGCAAATAAAGCAAACAAATGCAGCAATTTATGCTTCTTTGATTCTTATTTTGACCTTTGAATTATCTTTTTCTCAGTCAATTTTGGCAAATTTGGCGGTTTTTATGGGTTGTATCATTTTTTTAATAGGCCAGCGAAAATCCCGCTTACTGCTTTGGTTATTTTTCTTGCCACTTTTACCAGCAATCGGGACGTTTTGGTCTATTTATTTGCATGGTACGAGTAGTCAACAAGCCTGGCTTTTGTTTAGTCGAACGTATGCCTTTGCCGGTTTAGGACTAGCTTTTGCTGTAGGTGTTGATTTTGAAGAATTATTGTTGTTATTGGAACAAAAGGGGCTAGCACCGAACTTTGTTTATGGAATTTTAGTGGTGGTTCACGCCTTACCGGATGGAAATGTACCATCAAGACACCTGCTAAGAACCGCATAACAGCAGGCAAACAACTTCATATCAAAATTTAAAATTGAATAAATACATATAAAGAGCCATTTGATTTTTCATATCAAGTGGTTTTTGTTATGTATATGGAGCAAGACGCTTACTAATTCCATTATGGGAAATAGGAGCGTCTATTTTTTTACCCAATTTTGAAAGGACGTGATACCACGAAAGCAAAAAATCAAGGTCGTTCCCCACCCAATAGACCATCAAACAAATTAGATTCATGAAACCATTAAACAGAAAGGATAGGTAAAAATATGGAACTTAAATTTGTCATTCCCAACATGGAAAAAACATTCGGAAACTTAGAATTTGCTGGCGAGGATAAAATCGTACAGCGAAGAATCAACGGACAGCTTACTATCTTATCAAGAAGCTATAACCTCTATTCAGATGTTCAAAGAGCAGATGATATTGTGGTGGTACTTCCTGCTGAAGCTGGCGAAAAACATTTCAGTTTTGAAGAAAAAGTAAAGCTCGTCAATCCACGTATTACTGCCGAGGGCTACAAAATCGGTACTCGTGGCTTTACGAACTACATCTTAGAAGCTGACGACATGATTAAGGAATAGAAAGAAAGAGAGGAAAACATTATGAGATTAGCCAATGGCATTGTTTTAGAAAAAGACGCTACGTTTGGGGAATTAAAGTTCTCTGCACTCCGACGTGAAGTAAGAATCCAAAATGAAGACGGGTCGGTATCAGATGAAATCAAAGAGCGTACCTATGACCTTAAATCCAAAGGACAAGGACGTATGATTCAAGTGAGTATTCCTGCCAGTGTTCCACTGAAAGAGTTTGACTATAACGCACGAGTGGAGCTTATCAATCCTGTTGCTGATACGGTGGCTACTGCTACTTTTCAAGGGGCAGATGTGGACTGGTATATCAAGGCTGACGATATTGTGCTAACAAAGGATTCTAATTCCTTTAGAACACAACCTCAACCAAAGAAAGAACCTGTTATAGATAAACAGTAGCACTTCCGTTAGAGAGAAAGGAGGATTTTACCCATGAAACAGCGTGGTAAAAGGATTCGCCCATCGGATAAAGATTTAGTCTTTCATTTTACGATTGCTTCACTTCTGCCTGTTTTCCTGCTGGTTGTCGGACTGTTTCATGTGAAGACAATCCAGCAGATCAACTGGCAGGATTTAGACCTACTACAAGTAGATAAGATTGACATTCCCTATTTAGTTATCAGTTTCAGTGTCGCAATTCTTGTTTGCTTGTTAGGTGCTTTTATATTCAGAAGATACAAGTACGATATGTTCAAACAGCTACAGCACCGTCAAAAGCTGGCGAAGATGATTCTTGAAAACAAGTGGTATGAATCAGAACAAGTCAAAACTGATGGTTTCTTCAAGGATAGTACCAGTCGGACAAAGGAAAAGATAACCTACTTTCCCAAAATGTATTATCGCCTTAAAGATGGCTTGATAAGTATACGTGTTGAAATCATGCTGGGGAAATATCAAGACCAGCTCTTACACTTGGAAAAGAAGCTGGAAAGTGGCTTGTACTGTGAGCTGACCGACAAGGAGCTAAAGGATTCTTATGTAGAATATACCTTGCTCTATGACACCATAGCCAATCGACTTTCCATTGATGAAGTACAAGCCAAAGATGGCAAGTTACGCTTAATGACGAATGTCTGGTGGGAATATGACAAACTCCCTCACATGCTGATTGCTGGGGGAACTGGTGGCGGTAAGACCTACTTCATTTTGACACTGATTGAAGCTCTACTTCATACCAATTCAAAACTGACTATCCTTGACCCAAAGAATGCTGATCTTGCAGACTTAGGCTCTGTGATGGGAAATGTCTACTACAGGAAAGACGATATGCTTTCCTGCATTGACCGTTTCTATGATGAAATGATGAAACGCAGTGAAGTTATGAAAAAGATGGAAAACTACAAGACAGGCGAAAACTATGCTTACTTAGGATTGCCAGCTCATTTTCTTATCTTTGATGAATATGTGGCTTTTATGGAAATGCTGGGAACAAAGGAAAATACCGCAGTGCTTAACAAGCTCAAACAGATTGTTATGTTAGGTCGTCAAGCTGGATTCTTTCTGATACTGGCTTGTCAAAGACCCGACGCAAAATATTTAGGCGACGGAATCAGAGACCAGTTTAATTTTAGAGTGGCTTTAGGTCGTATGTCTGAAATGGGCTATGGCATGATGTTTGGAAGTGACGTACAGAAAGACTTTTTCCTAAAGCAGATTAAAGGACGTGGTTATGTTGATGTTGGAACAAGTGTCATCTCTGAATTTTATACTCCCCTTGTACCTAAAGGACATGATTTCTTAGAGGAAATAAAAAGGTTATCCCACAGCAAACAGGACACGCAGGCGACGTGCGAAGCGGAAGTCGCAGGTGTGGACTAATCTTGCTGGCTGGTGTGGCGACAGCCACGCCAGCACTTAACCCCCCGTATCTAACAGGGGGGTACAAATCGACAGGAAACAGGCAAAAAAATAGTAGAAAATCCTTTGGTTACAAGGGATTTAGAAAATTTCGGTGTATGTCAAATGAGCTTTAAAAGTTGACATACGCCTTTTTGATTGGAGGAATTTCACTGAATGAACAAACTTGGGTACAGCATTTAAAGGAAAAACGCTTATCTTATGGACTTTCTCAAAACCGACTGGCTATTGCTACAGGCATTACAAGGCAATATCTTAGCGACATTGAAACTGGCAAGGTCAAGCCATCAGACGAATTACAACTGGCACTTTTAGAAACGCTGGAACGCTTCAATCCCGACGCTCCCCTTGAAATGCTCTTTGACTATGTAAGGATTCGGTTTCCAACAACAGACGTACAGCATGTGGTCGAGGACGTTTTACGATTGAAACTTTCCTATATGCTCCATGAAGACTATGGCTTCTATTCCTATACCGAACATTATGCTTTAGGCAATATTTTCGTCCTATGCTCTCATGAGCTGGATAAAGGGGTTCTAGTGGAATTGAAAGGTCGTGGGTGCAGACAATTTGAAAGCTATCTCTTAGCACAACAAAGAAGCTGGTATGAGTTCTTTATGGACGCTTTGGTGGCTAGTGGCGTGATGAAACGCCTTGACCTTGCCATCAACGATAAAACAGGGATTTTGAATATTCCCATACTGACGGAAAAATGCCGACAGGAAGAGTGTATTTCGGTGTTCCGCAGTTTCAAGAGCTATCGCAGTGGCGAACTGGTACGCAAAGATGAAAAGGAATGTATGGGAAACACACTTTATATCGGTTCATTACAAAGCGAAGTCTATTTCTGTATCTATGAAAAGGACTATGAGCAGTACAAGAAAAATGATATTCCCATTGAAGACGCAGAGGTTAAAAACCGTTTTGAAATCCGACTAAAAAATGAGCGTGCCTATTATGCAGTACGTGATTTACTTGCCTATGATAATCCAGAGCATACAGCTTTTAAGATTATCAATCGGTATATCCGCTTTGTGGATAAGGACGATTCAAAAGCACGTTCCGATTGGAAACTCAATGAAGAATGGGCATGGTTTATTGGAAACAATCGTGAACGATTAAAACTAACCACAAAACCAGAGCCTTACTCTTTCCAAAGGACACTAAACTGGCTATCTCATCAAGTCGCCCCGACCTTAAAGGTTGCTATTACACTTGATGAAATTAACCAGACGCAGGTTGTGAAAGACATTCTCGACCATGCGAAACTGACAGACCGACACAAGCAGATTTTAAAGCAACAGTCGGTAAAAGAACAGGACGTGATAACGAACAAAAAATAACTTAAATACAAATTTACTGAATACAGAAAGGAGAACATTTTTATGAATTTTGGACAAAACCTTTATAACTGGTTTCTATCAAATGCTCAATCACTGGTACTTTTAGCAATCGTTGTAATTGGCTTGTATCTTGGCTTCAAGCGTGAGTTTAGTAAACTGATTGGCTTTCTCATCATTGCGATTATTGCGGTGGGCTTGGTGTTCAACGCTGCTGGAGTAAAAGACATTTTATTAGAGCTATTTAATCGCATTATCGGTGCTTAAATTAAACCGTTATTTTGTGGAATATAAGTGGTTTTCTTATGTTCCGCAAAAGAATGGCACACCAAACGAAGTGCGGTAGGGATTTTTGAATCTCTACACAGAAAGGACGTGAACACATGGACGATATGCAAGTCTATATTGCCAACTTAGGTAAATACAATGAAGGAGAATTAGTCGGTGCTTGGTTTACCTTTCCCATTGATTTTGAAGAAGTCAAAGAGAAAATCGGCTTGAATGATGAATACGAGGAATACGCCATTCACGATTATGAGTTACCCTTTACGGTTGACGAATACACTTCTATTGGCGAACTCAATCGCCTATGGGAAATGGTATCGGAGTTGCCAGAGGAACTACAATCCGAGCTATCTGCTCTGCTCACTCATTTTTCAAGTATTGAGGAACTAAGCGAACATCAAGAGGATATTATTATTCACTCGGATTGTGATGATATGGAAGATGTTGCCCGTTACTACATTGAAGAAACTGGTGCTTTAGGCGAAGTACCAGCCAGTCTTCAAAACTATATTGATTACGAATCCTATGGTCGTGATTTAGAACTTTCGGGAACATTCATTTCTACCAATCATGGGATTTTTGAAATCACTCATTAAGTCTGTCGGTACATTACTACTGGCAGAGTTTCTTGTTTGCGGGGTAGCTTAAACAGCTATCCCTATTTTTATGAAAGGATTGATTCTATGAAGAAAATACGAAGCTATACCAGTATTTGGTCTGTTGAGAAAGTGCTGTACTCCATAAACGATTTTAGACTTCCGTTTCCCATAACCTTTACGCAAATGACGTGGTTTGTCGTGTCACTGTTTGCGGTTATGATACTTGGCAACGTGCCACCTCTTTCCATGATTGAGGGAGCATTTCTCAAATACTTTGGGATTCCTGTCGCTTTCACATGGTTTATGTCTACAAAAACCTTTGATGGTAAAAAGCCTTATGGATTTTTAAAGTCTGTCATTGCTTATGCACTGCGACCAAAGCTGACCTATGCAGGGAAAAAAGTAACCCTTGGCAGAAATCAGCCACAAGAAGCCATTACAGCAGTTAGGAGTGAATTTTATGGCATATCCAATTAAATACATTGAAAATAATCTGGTCTGGAATAAAGATGGCGAATGTTACGCCTATTATGAGCTTGTTCCTTACAATTACTCATTTCTAAGTCCAGAACAGAAAATACAAGTGCATGATTCTTTCAGACAGCTTATCGCACAAAATCGTGATGGCAAGATTCATGCCTTACAAATCAGTACAGAATCCAGCATACGTTCAGCACAAGAGCGTTCTAAAAATGAAGTCACTGGCAAGCTCAAAGCGATTGCCTATGACAAAATCGACCAACAGACAGACGCTTTAATATCCATGATTGGCGAAAATCAAGTGGATTACCGTTTCTTTATCGGCTTTAAGTTGCTTCTCAACGATCAGGAGTTTTCCATGAAAAGTCTTACCGTTGAAGCCAAAAATGCTTTGTCTGATTTTGTCTATGATGTGAACCATAAGTTAATGGGAGATTTTGTCAGCATGAGTAATGATGAAATCCTGCGTTTTCAGAAGATGGAAAAGCTCTTGGAAAATAAAATCTCTCGTCGTTTCAAAATCCGCAGACTGAATAAGGACGACTTCGGCTATCTGATTGAACATCTTTACGGACAGACAGGTACAGCTTATGAAGATTATGAGTATCATCTATCAAAGAAGAAGCTGGATAATGAAACCTTGATTAAATACTATGACCTCATCAAGCCTACTCGCTGTTTAATAGAAGAAAAACAGCGATACTTGAAAATCCAGCAGGAAGATGAAACCGTCTATGTGGCTTATTTTACCATTAACAGTATTGTCGGAGAGCTGGACTTTCCATCAAGTGAAATTTTCTATTACCAGCAACAACAATTTACCTTTCCCATTGACACGTCCATGAATGTGGAAATCGTGGCAAATTGTAAAGCATTAAGCACCGTTCGCAATAAAAAGAAAGAGTTGAAAGATTTAGATAATCACGCATGGCAAAGTGATAATGAAACCAGCTCCAATGTGGCAGAAGCCTTGGATAGTGTAAATGAGCTGGAAACCAATTTAGACCAATCCAAAGAATCTATGTACAAACTCTCTTATGTGGTTCGGGTTTCTGCTAATGATTTGGACGAGTTGAAACGTCGCTGTAATGAAGTGAAAGACTTTTACGACGATTTGTCTGTGAAACTGGTTCGACCTTTTGGCGATATGCTGGGCTTACATGAAGAATTTCTGCCAGCAAGCAAAAGATATATGAATGACTATATTCAATATGTAACTTCTGATTTCCTCGCTGGACTTGGCTTTGGTGCTACGCAAATGCTGGGCGAAAATGAAGGGATTTATGTTGGCTATAGCTTAGATACAGGACGCAATGTGTATCTCAAACCAGCGCTTGCCAGTCAAGGGGTTAAGGGTTCAGTAACCAATGCGTTAGCGTCGGCTTTTGTTGGCTCGCTGGGTGGTGGTAAATCCTTTGCGAATAACCTTATCGTCTATTATGCAGTGCTTTATGGAGCACAAGCAGTGATTGTTGACCCAAAGGCGGAACGTGGCAGATGGAAAGAAACGCTTCCAGAAATCGCTCACGAGATTAACATTGTGAATCTCACTTCTGATGAGAAAAGCAAAGGACTGCTTGACCCTTATGTAATTATGAAAAATCCAAAAGATTCTGAATCACTGGCTATTGATATTCTGACATTCCTTACAGGGATATCCTCACGAGATTCTGAACGTTTTCCCGTACTACGGAAAGCGATTCGTGCAGTAACCAATAGTGAAGTGCGTGGACTTCTTAAAGTCATTGAGGAATTGCGGGTCGAGGGAACACCAACAAGCACCAGTATCGCTGACCATATCGAGAGCTTTACGGATTATGATTTTGCACATCTCTTATTCAGTGATGGCTATGTCGAACAATCTATCAGTCTTGAAAAACAGCTCAACATTATACAGGTGGTGGATTTGGTATTACCTGATAAGGAAACAAGTTTTGAGGAATACACGACAATGGAACTATTATCCGTTGCTATGTTAATTGTCATTAGCACCTTTGCGTTGGATTTTATCCATTCAGACAGAAGCCTTTTCAAGATTGTAGACCTTGACGAAGCATGGAGTTTCTTACAGGTGGCACAAGGTAAAACCTTATCTATGAAGTTAGTAAGAGCTGGACGTGCTATGAATGCAGGTGTCTATTTTGTTACTCAAAATACAGATGACCTTTTAGATGAAAAATTGAAAAATAATCTTGGTTTGAAGTTTGCCTTTCGTTCCACTGATATCAACGAAATTAAAAAGACCTTAGCTTTTTTTGGAGTTGACCCAGAGGACGAAAACAATCAGAAGCGACTTCGTGACTTAGAGAACGGACAATGCCTTATCAGTGATTTATATGGTCGTGTCGGTGTGATACAGTTCCACCCAGTCTTTGAAGAATTACTTCATGCTTTTGATACCAGACCGCCTGTGAGAAAAGAGGTGTAATGATGGTACAGAAATTAAAATCAAACTGGACTCTGAAGCGTCTAAATAAAGTGGCAATGACAGTGGTTTTATCACTCGTGATTGCCATTTTTCTTTTAGCAATGTTGGGAACAGTGGTTCAAGCTGCGGGCTTGGTAGATGATACGGTCAATGTAGCAAATGAATACAGCCGATACCCACTTGAAAACTATCAACTGGATTTTTATGTTGATAATAGCTGGGGCTGGCTACCGTGGAACTGGTCGGACGGGATTGGAAAACAGGTCATGTATGGACTATATGCTATTACCAATTTTATTTGGACAATCAGTCTTTATGTTTCCAATGCGACTGGCTACTTAGTTCAAGAAGCCTATTCCCTCGACTTCATTTCTGCTACAGCAGATTCCATTGGCAAGAATATGCAGACCCTTGCAGGAGTTACGCCTAGCGGACTATCAACAGAGGGATTCTATGTTGGATTCCTCTTACTCTTGATTTTGGTTCTTGGGGTTTATGTTGTCTATACAGGACTGATAAAAAGAGAAACTACAAAAGCGATTCATGCCATTGTGAACTTTGTCATGGTATTTATCCTATCAGCTTCCTTTATTGCCTATGCTCCCGACTACATTAAAAAAATCAATGATTTTTCATCAGACATCAGTCAAGCCAGCTTATCATTAGGAACGAAAATCGTCATGCCCCATTCAGACAGTCAAGGAAATGACAGTGTGGACTTGATACGTGACAGCCTATTTTCCATACAGGTTCAACAACCGTGGCTACTGCTTCAATACAACAGTTCAGACATTGAAAGTATTGGTGCTGACCGTGTGGAAAGTCTACTTTCAACCAGTCCAGACAGTAATAATGGAGAAGACAGAGAAAAAATTGTAGCAGAAGAAATCGAAGACAGAAACAATGTGAACATGACGATTACAAAAACTATTAACCGTTTGGGTACAGTCTTCTTTCTCTTTGTATTCAATATCGGGATTTCTATATTCGTATTCCTACTAACAGGAATCATGATTTTCTCGCAGGTACTTTTTATCATCTATGCCATGTTTCTACCTGTTAGCTTTATTTTAAGCATGATTCCGTCCTTTGATGGTATGTCAAAACGAGCCATTATCAAACTCTTTAATACCATTTTGACACGAGCTGGAATCACGCTGATTATTACGACAGCCTTTAGTATTTCAACCATGCTCTATACCTTATCGGCTGGTTATCCGTTCTTTTTGATTGCCTTTTTACAGATTGTGACCTTTGCAGGAATCTACTTCAAACTGAGCGATTTAATGAGTATGTTTTCGCTTCAAAGCAACGATTCTCAAAGTGTGGGAAGTCGTGTGATGAGAAAACCTCGTATGCTTATGCACGCTCATATGCACCGCCTACAGCGTAAACTTGGACGCTCCATGACAGCTTTAGGTGCTGGCTCTGCCATTGCCAGTGCTACAGGAAAACAAGGACAGTCGGGTAGTTCTGGTAGGACACAAGCAGATCACACCCGTCCAGACGGACAGGAAAAATCAACACTTGGAAAACGTATCGGACAAACAATCGGAGCAGTTGCTGATACCAAAGATAAAATCGTTGATTCTGCTGGTAATCTCAAAGAACAGGTTAAGGATATTCCGACCAATGCAAGATATGCAGTGTATCAAGGAAAATCCAAAGCAAAAGAAAATGTTCGTGACCTAACTTCCAGTATTTCTCAAACCAGAGCAGACAGAGCCAGCGGACGCAAGGAACAGCAGGAACAAAGACGCAAAACCATTGCAGAGCGTCGCTCTGAAATGGAACAGGTCAAACAGAAAAAACAGCCAGCTTCTTCCGTTCATGAAAGACCAGCTACTAAGCAAGAACAATCTCATGATGGACAGACCGCAAAACAATCTTCTATTCAGACTTCACGCATGGAATCTCAACAAGCCAAACAGGAGCGTCCAGCAGTTAAGTCCGATTCTTTAAGTTTAAAAGCGGAACGACAAAACCGTACTACACAAGAAAGAACAGTTCAAAAGCCAGCAACTTCAACTACACCAGCAGACAGAGCTTCACAACGTCCAGTCACAAAAGAGCGTCCGTCTACTGTTCAAAGAGTTCAAAGCCAAAACCTTAGAAATAGACCACCAATAAAATCCGCCACTATCAAGAAAGGCAGTAAGAAACCATGAAACTGAAAGCTTTAGTGATTGGTGGTTCTGGGCTATTCTTGATGGTCTTCTCACTACTTCTGTTTGTTGCCATTTTATTTTCAGATGAACAAGATGGCGGTTTTTCAAACATTCACTATGGCGGTGTGAATGTTTCCGCAGAAGTGCTGGCTCATAAGCCTATGGTAGAAAAATACGCTAGAGAATATGGCATTGAAGAATACGTTAATGTACTGCTTGCTATTATACAGGTGGAATCGGGCGGTACTGCCGAAGATGTTATGCAGTCCTCGGAATCCCTTGGTCTACCACCCAATTCATTGAGTACAGAAGAATCTATCAAGCAAGGTGTGAAGTATTTCAGTGAATTATTAGCCAGTAGAGATAGGCTCGGTGTGGATTTGGAATCGGTTATTCAGTCCTACAATTATGGCGGTGGCTTCTTAGGGTATGTGGCTAATCGTGGAAACAAATATACCTTTGAACTGGCTCAAAGTTTCTCTAAGGAATATTCAGACGGCGAAAAAGTGTCCTATCCCAATCCAATAGCCATACCCATCAATGGGGGCTGGCGATATAACTATGGCAATATGTTTTATGTTCAGCTTGTTACGCAGTATCTTGTCACAACTCAATTTAATGATAATACGGTACAAGCCATCATGGACGAAGCACTGAAATATGAGGGTTGGAAGTATGTCTATGGCGGAGCTTCCCCGACTACTTCATTTGATTGTAGCGGACTGACACAATGGACGTATGGCAAAGCTGGGATTAAATTACCACGAACCGCACAACAACAATATGATGTGACCCAACATATCCCACTATCCGAAGCAAAAGCTGGCGATTTGGTTTTCTTTCATTCTACCTATAACGCTGGCTCTTATATTACTCATATCGGGATTTATTTAGGCGATAATCGAATGTTTCACGCAGGAGACCCTATCGGCTATGCCGACTTAACAAGCTCCTATTGGCAACAGCATTTAGTAGGAGCAGGACGAATCAAACAATGAGAAAGGAAGATTCAATGATGAAATTCAGAAAAAATCAGAATAAAGAAAAACAGATACCAAAGGAAAAGAAACCTCGTATCTACAAAGTCAATCCTCGTAAAAAGGTTGTGATTGGCTTATGGGTGCTTTTAGGGCTTAGTTTCAGCTTTGCAATATTTAAGCACTTTACAGCCGTTGATACCCACACCATTCACGAAACAACCATCATAGAAAAGGAATATGTTGATACTCATAATGTAGAAAATTTTGTAGAGAACTTTGCGAAAGTTTACTATTCATGGGAACTAAACGACCAGTCCATTGATAATCGTATGGAAAACTTAAAAGCCTATCTGACAGAGGAACTTCAAGCTCTCAATATTGATACAGTCCGAAAGGATATTCCTGTATCGTCTTCTGTAAGAGGGGTTCAGATATGGATGGTAAAAGCAGATGGCGAAAACCAGTTTGATGTGACCTATAGTGTAGACCAGTTGATTACAGAGGGGGAAAATATAAAGACCGTCCATTCTGCTTATGAAGTGACAGTCTATGTAGATGGTTCTGGAAATATGGTACTGACTAAAAACCCGACCATTACCAGCATACCTAAGAAATCAGACTATAAACCAAAAGTCATTGAAAGTGATGGTACAGTTGATTCCATTATGACAAATGAAATCATTGAGTTTCTAACGACATTCTTCAAGCTCTATCCTACAGCAACAGCGAGTGAACTTTCTTACTATGTGAATGATGGTATTTTGAAATCTATCGGAAAAGATTATATTTTTCAAGAACTCGTGAATCCTATCTACAATCGTAAAGATAATCAAGTCACGGTATCACTGACAGTAAAGTATCTCGACCAGCAGACCAAAGCAACGCAAGTATCTCAATTTGATTTGGTGCTAGAAAAAGTAGGAAATAACTGGAAGATTATAAAATAACTTTTAGTACATGGTTATAGCTATTTTGTAACCACGTTCTCCTTTGACAAAAAATCGGATATATCTTTACAAATATACTCTTATGTGCTAATGTTAATATAAGTATATAAAAGGAGTTAATAAATATGCGGCAAGGTATTCTTAAATAAACTGTCAATTTGATAGTGGGAACAAATAATTAGATGTCCCTTTTTAGGAGGGGTTAGGAGGGGTTAGTTTTTTGTACCCAGTGATAAGAGTATCTGTCACTGGGATTTTTTATGCCTTTTTGGCTTTTGAATGGAGGAAAATCACATGAAAATTATTAATATAGGTGTTTTAGCTCATGTTGACGCAGGAAAAACTACTTTGACAGAAAGCTTACTATATACTAGTGGAGCGATTGCGGAGTCAGGAAGCGTGGATACAGGCACAACAAGAACGGATACTACATTTTTAGAACGTCAGCGAGGAATTACAATTCAGACAGCAGTAACCTCTTTTCAGTGGAAAGATATTAAGGTAAATATCATAGATACTCCAGGACATATGGATTTTTTAGCAGAAGTATATCGCTCGTTATCAGTTTTAGATGGGGCAATCCTACTAATTTCTGCGAGAGATGGAGTACAAGCACAAACTCGGATATTATTTCATGCACTAAATAAAATGGGTATTCCCACAATCTTTTTTATCAATAAGATTGACCAAAATGGGATTGATTTATCAACGGTTTATCAAGATATTAAAGAGAAACTTTCTATGGAAATTATAATCAAACAGAAAGTAGAGCTGCACCCTAATGTGTGTGTGATGAGCTGTACGGAACCTGAGCAATGGGATGTGGTAATAGAAGGAAATGATTATCTTTTGGAGAAATATACACTTGGGAAATCATTGGAGATATTAGAACTCGAACAAGAGGAAATCAGAAGATTTCAGAATTGCTCCTTGTACCCTGTTTATCATGGAAGCGCAAAAAGCAACATAGGGATTGAGCAGCTTATAGAAGTGATAACGAATAAATTTTATTCATCAACATACAGAAAGAAGTCTGAACTTTGCGGAAATGTCTTCAAAATTGAATATTCGGAAGAAAGACAACGTCTTGCATATGTACGCCTTTATGGCGGAATCCTGCATTTGCGGGATTCGGTTAGAATATCGGAAAAGGAAAAAATAAAAATTACAGAAATGTATACTTCAATAAATGGTGAATTATGTAAAATTGATAAGGCTTATTCCGGGGAAATTGTTATTTTGCAAAATGAGTTTTTGAAGCTAAATAGTGTTCTTGGAGATACAAAGCTATTGCCACAGAGAGAGAGAATTGAAAATCCGCTCCCTCTGCTGCAAACAACTGTTGAACCGAGCAAACCTCAACAAAGGGAAATGTTACTTGATGCACTTTTAGAAATCTCCGACAGTGACCCGCTTCTACAATATTATGTGGATTCTACGACACATGAAATCATACTTTCTTTCTTAGGGAAAGTACAAATGGAAGTGACTTGTGCTCTATTGCAAGAAAAGTATCATGTGGAGGTAAAAATAAAAAAGCCTACAGTCATTTATATGGAAAGACCGTTAAAAAAAGCAGAGTATACCATTCACATCGAAGTGCCACCGAATCCCTTCTGGGCTTCCATTGGTCTTTCTGTAGCACCGCTTCCATTAGGGAGCGGTGCTACAGTATGAGAGCTCGGTTTCTCTTGGATACTTAAATCAATCGTTTCAAAATGCAGTTATGGAAGGGATACGATATGGCTGTGAACAAGGATTGTATGGTTGGAATGTGACGGACTGTAAAATCTGTTTTAAGTATGGCTTATACTATAGCCCTGTTAGTACCCCAGCAGATTTTCGGATGCTTGCTCCTATTGTATTGGAACAAGTTTTAAAAAAAGCTGGAACAGAATTGTTAGAGCCATATCTTAGTTTTAAAATTTATGCACCACAAGAATATCTTTCACGAGCATATAACGATGCTCCTAAATATTGTGCGAACATCGTAGACACTCAACTGAAAAATAATGAGGTCATTCTTAGTGGAGAAATTCCTGCTCGGTGTATTCAAGAATATCGTAATGATTTAACTTTCTTTACAAATGGACGTAGCGTTTGTTTAACAGAGTTAAAAGGGTACTATGTTACTACTGGTGAATCTGTTTGTCAGCCCCGTCGTCCAAATAGTCGGATAGATAAAGTACGATATATGTTCAATAAAATAACTTAGCACATTTTATATTGTTATATAAATGTGGCTTCTTGTTAAACGAAACGAGATGAAATATTCTTTAATACAGATTTGAATTAAATGTAAAGGAGAAGATAATTATTATAAACTGTGAGTGGGTACTGTGTCCCATCTGTGGAAATAAAACACGTTTGAAAATAAGGGAAGATACTGAATTGAAGAACTTTCCTCTCTATTGTCCTAAATGTAGACAGGAAAATTTAGTTGATATAAAGCAGTTCAAGTTAACTGTGATTACAGAGCCAGACGCAAAGACGCAGAGCCGATAATCTGAGATTAGCATTCTCATTTTATCGGCTCTTTCTGTTTTATGTATTGTTATTATGATTAGTTTTTGATGTTTCTTGATTCATTGATACCACTAGCTAAGGCTTCAATCAACGATAGTTCTTTATCTGTGAAGTTATCCAGTAGTTTTTCTACCTGTAATCTTCGGGTACTTTTCGTCAGATCATTATGAGGTAAGAAAAACTCATCAACGGACACATCAAGTAATGATACAAGGTCATAGAGGACTTGTATGCTTGGGTGTTGCCCTTTATTTTCAATATTAGTTAGGTAACGTGGGTCAATCTCAATCAATGCTCCCACTTGTTCACGAGTTAAACCTCGCTTCATTCGAGCTTCTTTGATTGCTAAACCAAAGGCTCTAAAATCGAATTTATCTTCTTTCTTACGCATAATAGACCACCTCTATACATTTTACTGTTCCTGTTGAATTTGAAACAGGTATAGAAAAACGTGTTAAATAGTTTTTCAGTTCCTATTAAATTACATTCTTAAAAGCACTACTCAACTTCAATAAAAAAACCGTTGTTTGGAAATGCTATTCGTGCTGTAAAAATATAAATCTCACTTTCAAATGGCGGTTTAATGGAGATAAACGTCGCCATGAGATATATTACATATAGTCTGATTCCTAGGTTGTTATCAAAAAAAGTTATCCACCAGCAATAGACAAATACGTCTATCGATGTGGTTTTATACATCATATAACAAGAATAATTAAAGCATATAAACAGAGAAATCAATCTGTCTATGTGCTTTTTTTGTATCTCTGGATATTTTTTAATGTTTTTTCAATTCTTAATGCAACAAATCGCCCTTTCACATTGGGAGTAAGAGTGAAAGGAGATAAAAGAGCAAAGCTCACTTCCTTTCCAAAGAAAGGGGGTGAGAAACATGAAACCATCTTCTTTTCAAGAGAGAATTGAACATCAGTTTGATTTTATCTGTATGCGAGCTATGGACGACGAGCGGAAGAATTATTTCCTTTATCTTTCAAGGCTGGCAAAGCGTGAAGTGTCCTTTTCGGATATTGGCGATTATCTCGTCAATCAGTTTGCAACGACAGACAGCTATTCATCTGATTTTCAAATTTTTACGCTCAATGATATTTCTGTTGGTATCGAAAATGATTTATTGAGTGAAGCACTAAAAGAATTGCCAGACAAGAAGCGTGAAATCCTACTGCTGTTCTATTTTATGGACATGAGTGATTCAGAAATAGCGGATTTACTGAAATTGAACCGCTCTACTGTCTATCGACATAGAACCAGTGGACTAGACTTAATCAAGAAGTTTATGGAGGAGGAAAATGAAGAATGAGAAAAGAATATTCCAGAATTCCGTTTCCAATGATTGTAAGGGCTTGTGATGGCGATACAGAAGCGATTAACCAGATTCTTCATCATTACAGAGGGTACATTACAAAACGCTCTCTTAGACTGATGAAAGATGAGTATGGCAATCAAAGTATGGTCGTTGATGAAGTTTTACGTGGACGAATGGAAACCAGACTGATTACAAAAATCCTGTCATTTGAAATTGAGTGACACTGCCCTATTTCTTTGTTCCTTGAAAACTGAATAATAGCAGTCGAATACATTTCGATAAGAAAAGAGCCAGCGGAGCTGACCGCCATGACCTATCCCCTAAAGATAGCGAGCGATTCAGTCAATGATCCAAGAAGCAATCTTTAGCAGGATTGCCAGCGAAGACATTCCTATCGTGATAATGATACTCCTGTACAGTCACAGTCCGAGCGTTCAAAGCGTCGCAGGCAATGAGTACAGTTGGACGAGAACCGTGCAAGGGTGAAATTCCCGTGAGCTTTGCTAAAGCTGTTCGATTGCTTGTAAAACTCCATGCTGTTTCTGTTTTATGTAGAAGCAGTATAACCGTGATTATCTTTGCAACAAAGTGAGGTGAAGCTATGCAAGAGAATAGTCAAAATAAAACTATGTGTATTGATAATACAAAATTTTATGTGATTTCAAAATTTATAGGAGCTGTAACACTTCAACATCTTATAAAGAGATTGATAAAAAATGAGGTAGGACAGGTCGTTAAATGACACTAAAACAGTCAAATAAATAGCTGAAACCCCTATGAGGGCGTGGTATAATGGAATGGATATGAGTTGTTTGTTTGCTGTGGAAAGGAGCTTACATTGTTAAAACAGCAAGCAAATAATAAAGAAAAAGTTGCATTATACTCTCGCCTTTCACGAGATGATGGGTTGGACAAAGAAAGTAATAGCATTGCTAATCAAAGAGAAATGTTGAAGCGATATGCGAAAGAAAACAAGTTTTATGTATATGATGAGTACATTGATGATGGATTCAGCGGAACAACTTTTAACAGACCTGCATTGAATCGAATGTTTGAAGATATTGAAGCAGGAAAAGTTAATGTAGTTCTGGTCAAGGATATGTCACGTCTAGGACGGAACAATGCACTATTCATGTACTATGTGGAAGAAGTTTTTCCAGATTTAGATGTTCGCTTTATCGCTATCAATGATATGGTTGATACTGCACAAGATGATAACGAAATTATGCCCTTCAAATCTGTCTTGAACGAATATTATGCTCGTGATATATCAAAGAAAATCCGTAGTTCAATACGAACAACAGCTTTGACTGGCGGTTTTACAGGTGCATTTGCTCCTTATGGTTATTTAGTTGACCCAGAGAACAAAAAGAAATTGATTGTTGACCCTGAAACAGCGCCGATTGTGAAGCGGATTTTTGAATTATCACAACAAGGTACAAGTACACATCAAATCGCAAGGATACTTTGTAAAGATGGAATTTTAGTTCCTAGAGCCTATCGAGCAAAGAAAAAAGGGATTTTGGAGCAAAGCAAAGGATTTACGTTTCCTACTGATTGGGTTGGAAAGAATGTTAAGATGATTTTGGAAAATCAAGTTTATCTAGGACACATGGTATCTCATAAATCACAAACCAAATCATTCAAGAACAAGAAAATCGTTCCTGTGCCAAAAGAAGATTGGATAGTGGTTGAGAATACTCATGAAGCTATTATCGATAAGGAAACTTTTGAGATAGTACAAAAATTTATTAGTGTAAAGAAACAGCCTAACAAAACAGGGAAACCCAATATCTTTGTGGGATTGGTTAAGTGTCCAGATTGTGGAAGAAATTTAGCGTATTCCAATCCAAACGGAAATGAACCAAGATTCCGTTGCAGAACATACGCAAGAAATACCGAACTTTGCACTACTCACGCAATTTCATACAAAGCTTTATATGAAATTGTTCAAAATGATATTAAAAATCATGTAAATAGTATGGAAGAACTAGGAGACCATTTTATCAAAGAAATGCGAGAGCTAAGTGAAACGAGCGGAAGTCAGAAGATTCATCAATTCAACCAAGAATTAGTTTCCTTAGAGAAACGGATTGATGAAATAGACAGTATTTTTACCAAACTTATAGAGCAAAATGCTTTAGGGAAAATAACTGATGAAAGATTCTCTAAAATGTCTATGAACTATGAAACTGAACAAGCAGAGGTAGTGCAAAGCTATAGAGAATTAAAGTCAAAAATAAAATCCGAAGAGGAGAAAGTACAGGGTACGGATAGATTCCTTGAAACTATTAGTAAATACAAAGATGTTACAGAGTTAAACCGTTCTATGCTGTGTGAGCTGATTGATTCAATTTACGTGTATCAAGCAGAGGGAATCGGTAAAGAACGTACTCAAAAAGTAGAAATCAATTATAGGTTTCTAGCAGTGTCTCATTGATACATTCTCTGAAGTGAAAAGAGAAATTAATGATTTAAAAGAAGCGAGCCTACTCCGTGGCAAAACGTTTCATTTTTGGTCGCCGATGCTTTATGTTAAAACACTGCTCGTTGCTGTTTCTTGGCGAGATAAATATACGGAAGCAATGTCCGCCCATGGCTATGAAGAAGGAGCCACCAGAAGTCGAAAAGAGCATTTTGTGTCAGCAAAAGTCAGTCTTGGGCTTGCTATTTTGATCATCATTTTTACAAATTTGTTTATTTTTCTAACGTAAAGGAGAAACCTATGACATTTACAGAACAAGCCAAAGAACAAGCGCAAGCTTCTTGGCAAGGAAGTTTTCAGCATCCTTTTATCACAGAGTTACATGAAGGAACCTTGAGTCCAACGATTTTTCGCTACTATTTAATTCAAGATCATTACTATTTAAAACACTTTAGTCAACTTTATCGCTTGATTGCGGCACAAACGCAACAACCTCGATTGAAAAAATTACTCTTAACAAATGCGGAAAATCTCGCGTTGGGCGAATTAGCTATTCGTGAAACTTTTTTTGAAGAACTAGCGATTACGGAAGAAGAGGTTGCAGCGACACCGATTGCACCAACCGCGTATCACTATGTTTCTCATATGTATCGCCAACTTATTGAAGGAACGCCTAAGACGGCCGCAGCAAGTATGTTGCCTTGTTCTTGGCTCTATCAAGAAATTGGTGCACAGTTAGTCAAACAACACTCACCAGAGCCACTGTACCAACGTTGGATTGAAACCTATGCTGGGGAGGAAGCGTACCAACACGTCCAAGAGGAACGCCAACTGTTAGACCAATTATATGAAGAAAGTTCACCACAAGAACAAGCAGCTATGATCACCGCTTTTGTTATCAGCAGTGAGATGGAATACGCTTTTTGGGAAATGGCCTATACACACGAAACCTGGATTGGTTAATACAAAAACAAGTCGTTTAGTGCTCGTAACTAACGACTTGTTTTTGTATTAGAAAGCAGTAATTGTCAGTTGCTTTTTTGACAGGGCGTGATAAGATATTCAGTGACGCAAAATCTGTTGTAACTCGCTCAGTAATAACAGAAACGCCTTGCTAAGAAAGGACTGTAGAAGCCTCATGAATTATCCAGAACCGATTGCAAAATTGATTGAAAGTTATATGAAATTACCAGGAATTGGTCAAAAAACAGCGACACGGCTTGCTTTTTATACAATTGATATGAAAGAAGAAGATGCTAATGCTTTTGCAAAAGCGCTAATTAGTGTCAAGAGAGATCTCCATTTCTGTAGTATTTGCGGAAATATTACTGAAGAAGATCCTTGTGAAATTTGCCAAGATAAAAATCGTGATCGTAGTATTATTTTAGTAGTGGAAGAGCCAAAAGACGTTATGGCAATGGAAAAAATGCGTGAATATCAGGGCTTGTATCACGTGCTCCACGGGGTGCTTTCACCGATGGAAGGAACAGGACCAGAAGATATTAATATTGCCTCTTTGATCAAACGATTGCACGATGATGAAGTGAAAGAGGTCATTATAGCAACCAATGCTACCACTGAAGGAGAAGCGACGGCGATGTATTTATCACGGCTCATTAAACCAGCTGGAATCACCGTTACTCGTTTGGCACACGGCTTGTCTGTCGGCAGCGATATTGAATATGCAGACGAAATAACCTTGCTAAAAGCAGTCGAAGGGCGTCGAGAAATTTAAAAGAAACATCGTTGGAAAAAGAGGTTGAAATCGAAGTAGGTCGTTTCTGTGAGAAAATGTCGCAGTTCAAGCTTTTCCGTACTTCTTTTTCAGTTTCTTTTTTTCAGCGGATGTATCACTTTAAATAGGACATAAGGATTTCAATTAGACTGATAGAGCAAGATGAAGTATAATAGATACAAGTAAAAATTGATTGGAGTTTTCGCACGTGCAGGGTATTTTTATCACATTTGAAGGTCCAGATGGCGCTGGCAAAACCAGTGTTTTGAAGGAAGTTTCTGAAAGATTAGCTAAAGAGTCAAAACGAAAAATTGTCACCACAAGAGAACCAGGCGGCATACCGATTGCCGAAAAGATTCGAACAGTTATTTTAGATCCAAGAAATGACAGAATGGATGAGCGAACAGAAGCTTTACTTTACGCAGCTGCTCGTCGTCAACATTTAGTGGAAAAAATCTTGCCAGCTTTGGAAGCGGGTCATTTAGTCCTATGTGATCGTTTTGTTGACAGCTCATTAGCCTACCAAGGCGCTGGGCGTAGAATTGGGATTGCCCCCATTGCTTCAATTAATGCGTTTGCGACAGAAGGTGTCTCACCAGATTTTACAATTTATTTAGACGTTGACTCAGATACTGGCTTACGGCGGATTCAAGAAAATCGAACACAGCAAATTGATCGCTTAGATTCAGAAGGATTAGAATTTCATCAACGTGTTCGTCATGAATATTTGAAATTAGCAGAAGAAAATCCACAACGTATCAAAAAGATTGATGCACGGATGAGTTTAGAACTTGTCGTAGAAGCAACGTATCAGGCGATTATTGAACGTTATCCAGAAAACTTTTAATTATAGGAAGGTGTAGACCATGAAGATTATTTTAGCCATTGTACAAGACAAAGATAGTAACCGATTAGCCAACGAATTTATTGATGCCAATATTCGTGCTACAAAATTATCCTCAACAGGTGGATTCTTAAAAGCGGGAAACAGCACATTTATTATTGGGATTGATGATGAACGTGTCGACGAAACATTAGCTTTAATTAAAGAAACATGTCAATCAAGAAAACAATATGTTTCAACACCTGTGACTTTAGATATCACAATGGATGGCCAAATTCCTTATCCTGTGGAAGTTGAAGTAGGCGGCGCTACTTGCTTCGTCTTACCAGTTGAAGGATTCCATCAATATTAAGATGAATGAAGCGCAACAGCTACAGCAAATGCAACCTTTGCTGTACAAGCAACTCCAAAAAAGTTTTGAGCATGGTCGTCTTGCCCATGCTTATCTTTTTGAAGGAGATACAGGAACTGGAAAACAAGAATTTGGCTTATGGATGGCGAAACATGTCTTTTGTACGAATTTAGTAAATCAACAGCCTTGTAACGAATGCCATAATTGTGTGCGGATTAATGAAAATGAACATCCAGATGTTTTAAGAATTGCGCCAGATGGGCAAACCATCAAAGTGAACCAAATCCGTGAATTAAAAGCGGAGTTTTCTAAAAGTGGGGTCGAGACTGCTAAAAAAGTTTTCTTAATTCAAGAAGCAGATAAAATGAGTACCGGCGCAGCCAATAGTCTCTTAAAACTTTTAGAAGAACCAGAAGGACAAATTTTAGCTATTTTAGAAACCACTTCGCTTTCTCGAATTTTACCAACGATTCAATCACGATGCCAAACCTTACATTTTCAACCATTAGTCAAAAAAACATTAATTGATCGCTTAATCAAACAGGGGATTGGTGAAAAGACTGCAACCCTTTTAGCTGAGCTGACAAATAGTTTTGAGAAAGCAGTTGAAATCTCTCAAGATGAATGGTTTAATGAAGCTAGGGAAATCATTTTGCAATGGTTTAATTATCTAAAAAGTAATGATTTACAGGCATTTATCTACGTTCAGAAGAAAATGGTCAAAGTATTTAAGGAAAAAGAACAACAAGCGCTTAGCTTTGACTTGCTCATGGTTTATTACCGTCAATTATTGGAAGAAAGTGTTGCGACACAGCAAGCCAAAAAAGTAACGGAAGAGCAGGCGGAACGGTTGGCGCTAATTTTGAAAGCACGCCAAAAATGGACTGCCAATGTTAGTTGGCAAAATGTTTGTGAACAATTAGTTATCCAAATGATTCACCCTAAATCATAAAGGAAAAAAGTGCCAAGTGGCATTCAGTTTCATAATATAGTAGGAACTTAGTTGTTTCAGCAAGTTCCTTAACCGATTGAAGCGACGTTCACTTGAACTAGATTAGGAGGAATAAAATGGTAGAAGTAGTAGGAGTTCGCTTCCGTGAAGCCGGTCATATCTATTATTTTGCTCCTGGAAAATCTGAGTATATTTATAATGAGAAAGTACTCGTTGAATCTCAACAGTCAAAACAATTAGCTACTGTTGCTATTCCTAAAAAAACAGTCGATTCAGACGATTTACCAGAGGACCTAAAACCCATTTTAAATAAAGCAACAGCCAATGATTTAGAAAAAGAACAAAAAAATTTGGCTGATGCAGAAGCTGCCAAAAGCATTGCCAATGAAAAAATTCGAGCTCATGACTTAAAAATGAAATTAGTGCGAGTAGAATATACCTTCGATCGTAGCAAAATGATTTTTTACTTTACGGCAGATGGGCGAATTGATTTTCGTGAATTAGTCAAAGACTTAGCGGCTATTTTCCGGACGCGAATTGAGTTACGTCAAATTGGTGTCCGAGATGAAGCGAAAATATTAGGTGGCATTGGCCCTTGTGGCAGACAACTATGTTGCTCAACATTTCTAGGAGATTTTATGCCAGTTTCAATCAAAATGGCTAAAGATCAAGGGTTATCTTTAAATCCTGTCAAAATTTCGGGATTATGTGGCCGCTTAATGTGTTGTTTGAAATACGAAAACGACGAATATGAAGCCGCTAAAAAAGAATTACCAGATTATGGAAAAGAAGTAATAACACCAGATGGCAAAGGCAAAGTCGTCGGGTTGAATCTATTAAGTCGGATTGTCAAAGTTCGTCTGCATGGTCGTGAAATCGCAGCGGATTATGATTACGAAGAAATCAAAGAAGCTACTGCGAAAGTTGCTGCTGAAAAAGGTGATCAAAATGGATAAACGTTCGCTCTATGATGGATTAAATTCGTTGGAAACTGATTTAGACAGTTCAGTGACACAATTAAGAGAAATTAAAGCAGCACTCCATGAGTTGGTAGAAAAAAATACCACGTTGGAAATCGAAAACCAACGCTTACGAGAGCATCTCCAAGAACTGAATAAGTTAGCAGGAAATACAACTGAAACTGAAAAACAAGAGCTATCAAAATCACGTATGAATTTGGAAAAACTTTATGAAGAGGGCTTCCATGTCTGCAATATTTTATATGGTTCAAGACGTGAAAATGATGAAGAATGTGCCTTTTGTCTTGATGTTATTTATGGGGAACGTACGCGTTAAGTCTAGTGGACACTGCAAATAAAAAGGAAAGGTTTGGTTTGACAGTCAATCGATTGTCAAATCAAACCTTTATCTATTTATAGAACGAAAAAGGAAAATGAGGGATGCGCTATGCAAAAACAGAAAAGTTTTGATAAGCAAACAACAAAAGGAAAATTGTATCTTGTCCCAACACCGATCGGCAATTTAGAAGATATGAGTATTCGTTGTTTAAACATATTGAAAGAAGCAACGGTGATTGCTAGTGAGGACACAAGAAACACACAAAAATTGCTAAATCATTTTGAGATTACAACACCACAAATTAGTTTACACGAACATAATTACAAAGAGCGAATTCCTCAACTGATTACACGATTGCTGAATGGTGAAACGATTGCCCAAGTTAGCGATGCAGGTATGCCTTCAATTAGTGATCCTGGCCATGAATTGGTTACAGCATGTCTTGAAGAAGAACTGGCAGTGATTGCCTTGCCAGGACCTACGGCAGGAATGACCGCTTTGATTGCCTCGGGTCTTTTACCACAGCCATTTACGTTTTATGGTTTTTTACCAAGAAAGAAAAAAGAACAGAAAGACGTGTTATCAGCATTAAAAGAAGAACGGCCGACACAGATTTTTTATGAGTCCCCCTATCGGATTGCTAAAACGGTAGCAACGTTTGCTGAAGTCTATGGTCAAGAACGCCCCGCTGTGATTTGTCGGGAATTAACGAAACTTCATGAAGAGTATTTGCGTGGTACCTTAGGAGAACTAACAGAATATTTAGCAGAAAATACGCTAAAAGGCGAGTGTTGTTTATTAGTTAGCGGGTTTACTGGTGAGAAAGAGACAATAGCAGCAATGCCAGCTATTTCCCTCAAGGAACATGTGCAAGTTTTAATGGAGGAAGAGGGACGGAGTTCAAAAGAGGCAATCAAAGAAGTGGCTAAATTGAGAAATGTAAAAAAACAAGAAGTATATAAAGAATATCATTCCATTTAAAAAAGGAGAGAAACATGAGTAATTTATTGCGAGCAGAAGGCGTGTCTTATCAAGTAAATGGTCGTAGCATTCTTTCTGATATTGATTTGTCATTTGAAACAGGCAGCAATACAACAATTGTTGGTCCTTCAGGTAGCGGGAAAAGTACATTTTTAAAAATTTTATCTTCATTATTAAGTCCTACAGAAGGCGAAATTTTTTATCAAGAAGCGCCAATTACTACAATGCCAATCGAAACATACCGCCAAAAGGTTTCTTATTGTTTTCAGCAGCCAACTTTATTTGGTGAAACCGTGTATGATAATTTGTTATTTCCATTTACCGTCAGACAAGAAGCGTTTAATCAGGAAAAAGTCGTGGCATTACTCCAACAAGTGAAATTGCCCGCTGCTTATCTTGAAAAGAAAATAGCCGAACTCTCTGGTGGTGAGCGACAACGGGTTGCTTTGCTACGAAACATTATTTTTGTACCAGATGTTTTATTATTAGACGAAGTTACAACGGGATTAGATGAAGAAAGCAAACAGATTGTCAATCAATTGTTAAACCAATTAAACAAAGAGCAAGGAGTCACGCTGGTTCGTGTCACGCATGATACCGAAGAAATTCAGCAAGCACAGCAAGTGATTCGTATTGTAGCAGGAAAGGTGGCGCCGACAGATGGATTTAGCAGTTAATAATTTATCCTTATTTTTTTCAGCCATGCTAGTGGTGGTCGCATTAATTATTAGTACTAAAGAAAAATTAGGTTTTACCAAAGATATTATTATTAGTGTGATTCGAGCAGTCATTCAATTAGTCGCAGTCGGCTATTTATTAAAATATGTTTTTCAAGTCAATAACCTGATTTTAACGCTCATCATGGTTTTGGTGATTGTTTCCAACGCAGCCTTTAATGCAAAAAAACGCAGCCAGCAATTACAAAAGGGCTTTTTGATTTCTTTCATTGCAATTGGTTGTAGTACAGGAATTACCATTGGTATTTTGATTTTTTCTGGTTCTATTAAATTTATTCCTTCTCAAATCATTCCTATCAGTGGGATGATTGCCAGCAATTCGATGGTGGCAATTGGTTTATGCTATCGCAATTTAGATACTCTTTTTCAAAACCAACGGCAAGCGGTAATGGAGAAACTAGCATTAGGTGCAACTATCAAACTCGCCTCTTTACCAATCATCCAACAAAGTGTGAAAACCGGGATGGCGCCGACGATTGATTCTGCCAAAACTGTCGGAATTGTTAGTTTACCTGGGATGATGTCAGGCTTAATTTTTGCGGGCGTTGATCCTGTCCATGCGATAAAATATCAGATTATGGTGACTTTTATGTTGCTATCAGCAACAAGTATTGGTTCAGTGATTGCAACTTATCTTGCCTATAAAGGCTACTATAATCAACAAAAACAATTGGTCGTTTAATTAAAAAGCTGGAAATCTGTGTTTATAACTTCACGGATTTTCAGCTTTTTCTGGTTGAAATAAAGAAGTTTCAATTTGAAAAAGAACGGACGTTCGTATATAATGGAGGGAGGAGGCGAATCAAAATGATGAGCGAATTACGTTTTCCCTTAAAAAAAGATACGTCGAGAAAAATTATACATATAGATATGGACGCGTTTTTTGCTTCAGTTGAAGAACGAGATCATCCAGAGTTAGTAGGACATCCGTTAGTTATTGCGCGCCATCCAAGTGATACTGGGGGCAAAGGAGTGGTGACCACAGCGAATTATATTGCTCGACAGTACGGTATTCACTCGGCTATGAGTGCTCAAAAGGCGTATGAACTATGTCCAAGTGCCATTTTTAAGCCAGGTAATTATCAGAAATATAGTGAAATTTCTCAAGAAATCCGTGAAATTTTTCGCCGCTATACAGATGTGATTGAACCGGTATCTATTGACGAAGCGTATTTAGATGTAACTGAAAATAAGGTCAACAGTAAGTCGGCTATTAAAATTGCGAAAATGATCCAATATGATATTTGGCATGAATTGCAGTTAACTTGCTCGGCAGGTGTTAGTTACAATAAGTTTTTAGCCAAGTTAGCATCAGATTTTCAGAAACCAAAGGGCCTGACGGTTGTCTTACCAGAAGAGGCCGAAGATTTTTTGAAAGCATTACCGATTGAAGATTTCCACGGAATCGGGAAAAAAACAGTGCCTAAAATGCATGAACTAGGGATTTTTACTGGAGCAGATTTATACAAGCAAGATGAGATGACGTTGATTCGGTTATTCGGTAAAATGGGTTATTCATTGTATCGTAAAGTCCGCGGTATCCATGATGCGCCAGTTCAAGTGACTAGAGATCGTAAGTCGGTAGGCAAGGAACATACTTACGGCACCCCTTTAACGACGGAAGAGCAGGTTACGGCTCAATTGAGACAATTAGCAGCAGGGGTTGAGCGTGCATTGCAACGAGTGCAAAAGCATGGCAAAACAGTAGTCCTGAAAGTTCGTTATACTGACTATACGACGATTACGAAACGTGTGACATTACCTGAATATATTTCTAAAAAAGAAGAACTTTTCTATCAAGCGAATTTAATTTGGGAAGATATTTTAGGTTTAGAACAAGGAATCCGTTTATTAGGCATTACTTTAACGAATTTAGATCCACTAGCGTATGAAAACATTGTTTTACCTTTATGGGAAAAAAGTTAGCCCTTTAGACACATCCTCAAGAGATGGCTAAAGGGCTAACTTTTTTAAATTGATTTTTTGATTTGTTCATAAGACGTTTCGGCGTCATGACATTTTTCCCAAATAACAGCTTTGCCAGCAGCAAGTGATTTGGGTACATCAATAATCCGTTGATTACTACTGCCACGAAATTGTAAATTTAAATTACGTTTTGCCAGTTCAAAGCGCCCATCAACTAAAATGTCAATTGAATGGAGTAGTTCAAGCTTATCAGGCGTTTCTAAAAGTAGTTCTTCAAAGGTATACCCAGACCAAGACCAGATATCTTTGGCTGAGCCAAATGTTTCCCGCACACGTTTGACTACACTAAGACAAACATCTGTATTCAGAAAAGGTTCACCACCCAAAAGAGTCAAACCTTGGACATAGTCATGGGACAAATCTTCAATAATTTGATTCATTAAAGATTCTGTAAACGGCGTACCGTAATTGAAATTTTGGACAGCTTTGTTAAAACAACCTTCACAAGCAAAGAGACAGCCGCTCACATATAAACTATTGCGTACACCTTCGCCATCAACAAAGTTGAACGCTTTGTAATCGGCAATCTTTTTTTGGCTGTAGTCTTCGGTTTTCCATTCTTGTGGTTTCGGATTACGCATCAGCAAAACTTCTTTCTATAGAATAATCGAGTTTAATTTTTTAAATGTTTCACACGAGAGGAAATTTCTTTGTGACGACCATGTACCATTGGGCGAGCTTGCGGGTTACCTAAATAACCACAAGTCCGTTTAACGACATCACAAGTCTTAGGATCATGATTGCCACATTCTGGACATTCAAAGCCACGTTCAGTTGGATGGAAGTCCCCTTCAAAACCACAGGCATAACAATGATCAATTGGCGTATTGGTTCCTAAATAGCCAACTTTGTCATAAGCGTAATCCCAGACAGCTTCAAGTGCTTTGGGATTTTGCTGTAACATGGGGTATTCACAGTAGTGGATAAAACCACCAGAACAATATTTTGGATAATCCTTTTCAAAATCAAGTTTTTCAAAAGGCGTTGGATTTTTGCGTACATCATAATGGAAACTATTTGTGTAATATTCTTTATCTGTAATATTTTCGACGATGCCAAATTTTTCAGTATCTAAACGGCAAAAACGGTCAGTCAAGCTTTCGCTCGGTGTAGAGTAGACACTAAAATGATAGCCGTATTCGTTGCCCCAGTTGTCGGCATTTTTTTTCAGTTCTTTTAAAATATCCAGTGTAAAGTTTTTGGCCTCTTGATTGTCCTCCCAAGCACCGCCGTAAAAGGCAGAAGCCACTTCATACAAGCCAATATAGCCAAGCGAAACCGTGGCACGTTTGTTTTTAAACAGTTCATCTACGGCATCCTGTGTAGCTAAACGTTTTCCAAATGCACCATACATGTATAAAATCGGTGCATTCGCTGGTTTAGCTTCTTTAACACGTTCAACCCGATAAACCAAAGCATCTTTAACGATCGCCAAACGTTCATTTAAAATTTGCCAGAACTTTTCTTGGCTTCCTTGCGCTTCTAAAGCGATTCTTGGTAAGTTCAAGGTCACAACGCCTAAATTCATTCGGCCAACATTTACTTCTTCACCTTGTTCGTCTTTCCAGCCTTGTAAAAAGGAACGACAGCCCATTGGTACCTTAAAACTACCTGTTAGTTCAACGATTTTATCATAGTTTAAAACATCAGGATACATGCGTTTCGTTGCGCATTCCAGTGCCAGTTGTTTAATATCGTAATTTGGATCAGTAGGTTGCGCATTGACGCCGCGTTTAATTGTGAAAATCAGTTTTGGGAAAATAGCTGTTCGTTTTTCAATCCCTAAACCATTAATTCGGATTTGTAAAATCGCCCGTTGAATTTCTCGCTCAAACCAGTTGGTACCTAAACCAAATCCCAGAGAAGTAAAAGGGGTTTGTCCATTGGAAGTAAATAAGGTATTAATTTCATACTCAAGACTTTGCATGGCATCAAAAATATCTTTTTTCGTTTTCTTCCGAGCGAATGCTTTTTGGCGTTCTTCTCCTTCAATCCATTCTTGCGCATCTGCTAAATGTTTTTCATAATTACGTTCCGCAAAAGGCGCTAATAATTCATCAATTCGATCGGCAGAGCAACCACCATATTGACTGGAAGCTACATTGGCAATAATTTGAGAAATTTGTGCAGTGGCCGTTTGAATTGATTTTGGTGATTCGACATCAGCGTTCCCAATTTTAAAGCCATTGTTTAGCATGCCTTTAAAATCAATTAAACAGCAGTTTGTCATGGGAGTATATGGATGATAATCTAAATCGTGGTAATGAATGTCGCCTTTTTGATGGGCATTAGCCACGTGTGAAGGCAACATCTTTAAACCAATTGATTTTCCAACAATCCCAGCGGTTAGATCACGTTGCGTATTAAAAACGTCACTGTCTTTGTTGGCATTTTCGTTCACGACAGTCTGATCTTTATTAATTAATTTGCCGATAGATACATTAATATCAGTCGCTTTACTACGCTCAAAATCACGTTGAGTTCTGTAATGAATGTATTCTTCGGCTAAGGCATATTCGTTGTTGGATAGCAGAGTATGTTCCACAATATTTTGAATTTCATAAATTTTTACGTTATTGGTAAAACGTTCGGCAATTTCTCGATTGACATCGGCAACAATCGATTGGACTTTTTGATGTGTCAAAGGAGTGACTTGGTCATGTATTTTTTGTTCAGCTTTGATCAAAGCGTCGTATATTTTTTGATCATCGAAAGTCACTAAACGACCATCCCGTTTGACGACTTTAATTGTTGAGAGATTAACATCCTCGGCTTTTTCATCAGTAATCTTCATCATTTTATCCAGCTCCTTATATCTCGTTAGTAACTATCCTAATACAAAGGTCGGCTAAATTCAATCGATATATTGCGTATTTTTAGTAAAATATCACTAGACAAACACTATATATTGTGCTTGCGCTGTTTTGAAAAAATATGAAAACAAATGAAGAAAAGGATTGAGCAAATTTTTTTGCGTGAAAAAAATTCTTTGTCCAAATTAAAAAACAGCAAAGATTTTTTTGCCAAATTGCTAAAAGCAACACTAAAAAATAACAATTATTAAATAATAATTGTTTGCGGATTTATTCACGAAATGCCAATTATTCTTTGACTACCGAACGATATTGTAAGATAAAACGATGTTCATTCAGATTTTTTCTTGGTAAAATAAGAGTAATAACAAAACGTTGGAGCGAGAAAAATGAAAAAAATTGTAGAAGTAAACCATGTCAGCAAGACATATGGTCGTTTAAATAATAAAACAGAAGTATTAGATAATATTTCGTTTACCGTTGATGAAGGCGAATTTGTGGGGATTATGGGTCCCAGTGGTGCTGGGAAATCGACACTGTTGAATGTCTTATCCTCGATTATTTTGCCAACCGCAGGAATCGTGCGCATCGCCGGACAAGATATTTTAAAAATGCGAGATAATCAATTAAGTGATTTTCGAAGAAACGAAATGGGGTTTATTTTTCAATCGTTTAACCTAATTGATACGTTAAATGTGAAGGACAATATTCTGTTGCCTTTAGCTGTAGAAAAAGTTTCATTAGAAGAAATGGATAAACGTTTGTTACATGTGACTTCGATTTTGGGGATTCAGGAGCTTTTATCTGCTTATCCACCAGAGATATCTGTGGGACAAAAACAACGGGTAGCAGCTGCTCGTGCTTTGATTACGAACCCTAAAATTATTTTTGCAGATGAACCAACTGGCTCGCTGGATTCAAAATCAGCAACAGAATTGTTGAAATATTTAGCTGAAATTAATCTACATGATGATGCCACAATTTTGATGGTGACACATGACCCGTACACGGCCAGTTTTTGCAATCGCATCTTATTCATTAAAGACGGTGCGATTTTCTCAGAAGTTGTTCGTCAAGGATCACGTAAGGAATTTTTTAATCGTGTGATAGATATGCAAGCAACGATTGGTGGAGGCGGGCGCGCAAATGATTTTTAAACTATCATTAAAAAATTTAAAAGCTCATGTACCTAATTATCTGGTTTATTACATTAGTATGACTTTTGCAGCGGTCGTTTATTATTGTTTCCGTGCGATTGCTTACAACCAGCCTCTTGTCGCAGGTGCAGGCCGTGATATCGAAATTAAGCGATCTTTAGGACTCGGTAGTACCTTAGTCACCATTATTATTTTGGGCTTTATGTTGGCAGCAAATCGTTTTTTTATAGGAAAACGTAGCCAAGAAATTGGCTTGTATCGATTAATTGGCTTGAGAAAGAGCCAAGTTTCACTAATTTTTTTAGTGGAAAATTTAGTTTTAGGCTTTGTTTCACTAATTAATGGGATTATTTTAGGAGTGATTTTCACCAAGTTGTTTTCAATGATTTTAGCCAAAGTTATGTTTTTAGAAGTCCCCAGTTTCTTCTATATTTCTTGGCGTTCCGTTATTGAAACCGGTGTAGCTTTTGCATTTATGATTTTGATTGTCTGCTTAAGAAGTATTTGGATGATTTATCGTTATCCATTGTCGCAGCTTATGCACCAAGAAAAAATTGGTCAAATTAATTATAGTCGTTTAACGAAACGGCGGCAGTTTCTAGGTATTTTAGGACCTATTTGTTTACTGGCTGGTTATTTTATTGCGTTTGATTTTCGGAATTTAGCGACAGGTATTGTGTATAAACAATTAAATGATTCATTGGATATCTCGATTCCGATGATTATTACATTGACGCCTTTTATCATTTTGGGTCTCTGTGTGGTGGGAACTTATTTATTTTTCCGTTATACCATGTATTTTATCATTCGCTTATTTAATCATAGAAAAAAATGGTATTACCAAGATTTACGCATGATTACTTTAGGCAATGCCAAACGCTACTTATTTAAAAGTAGCAAAACACTCACTGGTTTGACCTTGTTAATTGCGACAGCCTTGAGTGGGATTGGCGTGATGGTTTTTGTGTATACGATTAGTATGCACACGGTCAACAGTGATGGCCCCGTGGACTTTTTAGTTTCACAGGAAAGCTATCCTAAATTGAAGAAAGTTCTCGATGAAGCGAAGGACACCAAAATAAAAAATGAAGTGACACTTTCTTATAAAATTACTGGAATTGAACGAAGTTTGCGAATTGGTCAAGCGCAAGAGGAACAAGAAACGATTGAAGCAGTTAATGTTTTATCCTTCTCAAATTACCGCAACTATCAAAAAATTAATCCTTATTTAAACGATTTACATTTAAAAAATGACCAAAGTGTTATCTATATGGATAGCTTTACCAATATTTTAAGTGGTATGTCTCGTTATGAATCGAAACTGCAATTTGTTGAAGGAGAGAAGGCACAACTGCAACAAGTGCTGCCTAACTATCTAGGCAATTTTTTATTGCAATATTCCTTACCAACGATTGTCGTTTCCGATGCCCTTTATCAGAAAGTGACAAAAAATTCCATTCAGTATCAGATTAACGCCGTAAATGTTGACACGAAAAGCCGTGAAAAACTTTATGAAGCCGTAAATAAACAGATTGCCACAGAATGGCAAGCGCCAATTTTGTATAAGTATGAAAAAAATAACCAGCAGTTGAGTGGTTTTGCCAAACAAATGCCTAACGAAGAGGTAAAGAATACGCAAGATGATGTCACAGAAACTTGGCGGCTAAATATGAATGATCGCTACGCCTCTTTACGCTATGAACGAAAAATTAACGGCTTGACTTTATATGTCTCCATGTTTGTGGCAATTTTAGCGTTGTTTATTACGGGCAGTATTTTGATGTTACGACAACTCTTTTCAGCTGTAAGTGAGCGTCAAGATTACGTGACTTTAAAACGGATGGGTGTTTCTAGTAAAGCGATAACTAAGCAAATTTATCGACAGAATAGTTTGATTTTCTTTCCGCCGATGGTCATTGGGATTTTGCATACTACCTTTGCCATTTATTTGCTAAGCCAATTTATTAAGAGTCCAGGATATTTGTTAGTATATCTTTCTTGTGGAATCTTAATAATTGTTTATCTAATTTTTTATATTTTAACATCTGCCATTTATGCGCGGATGATTCGACACATCCATTTTTAAAAAACTGTAAAAGCCGTTGTGAAGCGGTTTTTACAGTTTCTTTATGCGAAAAAATTATGAGAGTTCCGTTTATGAAAATCATGAAAATTTAAGAAGTGACGAAATTGTTAGTTTTTTTATTAAATTGTAAGAAATTTCAATGGACTTTGCTGAAATATAGCATAAAATAATGGATAGCGATTAACCTTAGGAGGTGAATGATAATGAAAACAACTTTTCAGAAAATTCTCAATAACGAAAGTCTTAAATTCATCGGTAAAACGTTATTTTATTCTTTCATTGTCATTGCATTAATTTATCTTTATCATTACAAGAATATCAATGGAGGAACCTTCATTTATAACGAGTTTTAAGGAGGCGGCTATACATGGAAAAAGTAATTAATATGATTCAAACGATTGATGAATGGGCACGTAAAGAACCCCAACGTCCTGTTTATTTAACCGAAGAAAAAGTCTCTACGTATGGAGAGTTAAAAGAAAAGTCAGACAATCTAGCCGCTTATTTAGCTGAGCTGAAAACGGACAAGTCAGCGATTGTCGTATACGGAGAATTAGATTTTGAAATGATTGTGAGTTTTCTAGGCGCATCGAAAGCTGGTTTTAGCTATATCCCCATTGATGCACATACACCAAAAGAACGCATTGAACTAATTCTAAACGTAGCCAAACCAACCGCAGTGATTGCTGTGCATGAATGGCCTGAGTTAGCCACCGAAGTGCCAGTAATTACGGCGGAAGAATTAACAGAAATGATGATGCATGCACCTCGGCATGCGCCTGCGTTAATACCTGTCACAGGAGCAAGTAATTACTATATCATTTTCACTTCAGGGACAACTGGCGTACCAAAGGGTGTGCAAATCAGCCATGATAATTTAGTTAGCTTTACGAATTGGTTGTTGCAAGATTTTGGTTTAGAAGAAGGGGCCCGCTTTTTAGCACAGGCACCTTATTCGTTTGATTTATCGGTGATGTCTATTTATCCCGCATTGGCGTTAGGTGGCTCATTAACTCCGTTACCCAATGAAATCATTAACGATTTTAAACAATTATTTACGCGTTTGCCACAATTAACAATCGACGTCTGGGTTTCAACACCGTCCTTTATTGAATTGTGTCTAATGGAACCAAGCTTCGATGGTGAACATCTACCAGCACTGCGCACGTTTTTATTCTGCGGAGAAGAATTACCAAAACCAACGGCTGAGAAATTAGCCGCTCGTTTCCCAACTGCGCATATTTATAATACGTATGGGCCGACAGAAGCGACTGTAGCGATTAGTGCCATTGAAATCACTCAAGAAGTTTTAAAAAGTGTCCAACGTTTACCAATTGGGTATGTGAAAGAGGATACGCAAATTTATATTATGGAAGGCATGTCAAAATTACCTGCAGGTGAAATTGGTGAAATCGTCATTGCTGGACCAAGTGTTTCCAAAGGATATCTAAATAATCCTGCGAAAACAGCTGAAGCTTTTTTCCAATTAGATGGCGTACCAGCTTATCGCACAGGCGATGCTGGAAAGTTAGTCGATAACCTATTGCAGTATGAGGGACGCTTAGATTTTCAAATTAAATTGCATGGCTACCGCATTGAGTTAGAAGAAGTGGATCATCACTTAACGAATGTTTCCTACGTGAAACAAGCAGTCGTTGTGCCGAAATATCAAGGAAATAAAGTCCAACAATTAATTGCCTATGTCGTTCCGCAAGCACATGAATTTTCAAGTGATTTTCAATTAACTAAGGCAATTAAACAAGAATTAGCCACGTTGACAATGGACTATATGATTCCGCAAAAATTTGTATATGTTGAACAATTACCTTTGACAAGTAATGGCAAAATTGATCGGAAAGGGTTGATGAATGAGGTGAATGCCACATGATGAATTTTCCTCATATGATTCCCTATAATGCACCGTATTACTTTGTTCTGCTAATTGCGGCTCTGTTGCCAATGATTTTAACTTTAGCCATTAAAGGGACACGTTGGCCTTGGTACCAAACACTCGTGACACTGGTCTTTCTATATATCAGTTTTGGTGGCGAATTTTGGCAACAAGGAGTCGCTCTGATTGTATATGTTATTTATCAGACGTTACTAACGTGGGGCTATGCGGCTTATCGAAAAAATAAAAATGCAGGTTGGGTCTTTTATCTGGCTGTCTTTTTAGCTATATTACCGCTTGTTTGGGTGAAAGTTTCTCCCTTCATGACAGGCAAAACAACCTTACTTGGCTTTTTAGGGATTTCTTATTTAACCTTTAAAGCGGTCCAAGTGGTCATGGATTTACGGGATGGCGTAATGAAAGAATATCATCCGTTTCGTTACATTCAGTTTCTCTTGTTTTTCCCGACTATTTCTTCAGGACCCATCGATCGTTATCGGCGCTTTGAAAAAGATTTGAAAAACCCGCCGAGTGCGGAGAAATATTTAGACTTTTTAGAAAAAGGAATTTTCTATTTATTTCTAGGATTTTTATATAAGTTTATTATCAGTCATTATCTTGGTGGTGTCTTTTTACCACATGTGGAAAAAATGGCCTTGGCACAAGGTGGTTTATCCTGGTGGACAGTCGGCTATATGTATAATTACAGTTTGTATCTATTCTTTGATTTCGCAGGCTATAGTTTACTGGCCGTTGGCACAAGTTATTTAATGGGCTATGATACACCAATGAACTTTAACAAACCGTTTCTAAGTTGGAATATTAAAGAATTCTGGAATCGTTGGCACATGACCTTATCTTTTTGGTTCCGTGATTACATTTACATGCGCTTAATGTTTTTCTTAATGAAAAAGAAAGTCTTTAAAAGTCGGATCGTGACTTCTAATATTGGTTACTTTGCGTTGTTCTTAATCATGGGCATTTGGCATGGATTAACGTGGTTCTACATCGCTTATGGGCTCTACCATGCAACACTAATTTGTGTAACAGATGCTTGGCTACGTTTTAAGAAAAAACATAAAGACAAGATACCATCAAACAAATTTACACATGCATTTGCAGTCTTTTTAACTTTCCAAGCGGTTTGTGTCAGCTTCCTGATTTTCTCAGGATTTTTAGACAAACTATGGTTTAAATAAATAAAAATAAAAATATAAAGGGGCAATTTATAATGAACATTCAAGAAACAGTATTAAACATTTTAGAAGATATTACAGGAACAGACGAAGTTGTGAACAATCAAGACATTCAATTATTTGAAGAAGGATTATTGGACTCTTTAGCGACGGTTCAATTATTAGTAGAAATTGAAGGACAATTAGGAATCCAAGTTCCTGTATCAGACTTTGACCGTGAAGTATGGGGAACACCAAAACAAATCATTCAACAAGTGGAAGCTTTACAATAATGTCTAGAAAAAAACGACTAATCAGAATCTTAGGTCCAGTGCTTTGTTCAGCGGTCTTGGTTGCAGTGTTCTTTTTTGCACCGTTCAGAATCAATTTAACTTCCGAAAAAACGTTGAAGGAAGCATCAACGTCAATGGCACCGAACGTTTTAAAAGGCAATGTGATTAAAAACAAAGCAGTGGCTTCTGGTAAATATGTTCCTTTTTTTGGCTCTTCTGAATTAAGTCGATTTAGTGCTTTCCACCCTAGTGTGCTCTCTGAAAAGTATCAACGGAACTATCGACCGTTTTTACTAGGAGAAGCGGGCACACAGTCATTAACCCAAGCAATGGTCATTCATTCGATGGGCGATGCGATTGCCAATAAGAAAGCGGTCTTTATTTTATCTCCGCAATGGTTTGTCAAAAAGGGTGTACCTAATGATAGTTTTGGTGCACACTATTCACAATTACAAACCTATCAATGGTTAGCTAATTTAACCGAATTAACCAGCGGTGACCAATATCTAGCACAACGTTTGACCAAATTTCCAGTTGTTCAAAAAGACAAAGTCTTAATGGAAACTTTGGCAAATCTGCAGGCAGGGCAACTTCCCCAACGCTCTCAACGAGATTATTTTATAATGAATCTCCGTTTCTTGAATCGTGAAGATGAATTGTTTAGCCAAATTGGCATGGTTAGCAGAGAACCAATTGTTGAAAAAGATATGAAACAATTACCTGCTACTTATAATTTTAATGAATTAGATCAGCTAGCTGGAAAAATTGCGGCAAAAGCCATTAATAATAATAAATTTGAAATTAGTAACGGTTTTTATCGCCAACGGATTAAACCAGTTTTACCGAAATTAGCTCATTCACAAAAGAAATGGGATTATCGTTTTTCTCCAGAATATGGTGATTTCCAAGCTGCGTTAGAACAGTTAGCAGAAAAAAATGTCGATGTTTTATTTGTAATCCCACCTGTTAACAAACGTTGGTCGGACTATACGGGCTTGTCACAAGATATGTTGCAACAAGTAGCACGCAAGCTGAAATATCAACTTCAAGAGCAAGGGTTTACTAACATTGCTGACTTCTCAACATGTAGTAATGAACGCTACTTTATGGCGGACACGATTCATTTAGGTTGGCGTGGTTGGCTTGCTGTTGATCGTCAAGTAGATGAATTTATGAAACAATCTGCGTCTAAAAAGTTAGCGTATCAAATTGATGATCGTTTTTATCAGACAGATTGGCAACAACAAAATCCATTGGTCTTACCTCAATTTTAAGAAGGCAAGATGGATCAAGTACCAATTATCTGAAGCGGACTAGAAACGCTTCGTAACAATGAAAATAGCCTGTACCTGCCGTTGAATAACGAGCGTGCAGGCTGTTTTTTCGTTTATTTTTAGTGGAGAACGTTGCTCAATTTATTTTTTGTAAGTATTTTTTTAGTTCGTGGTATAATGGATAAAATTGGTTTTTGAGGGGAGTTATTTTTATGGATGCAAAAGAAGAAAAAATGTTAATTGATTTAACAAGTGCTAAAGGGATTGCTGGGAATGAAGACGAAGTACGTTCGTTATTTAAAAAGTATGCAGCACCGTATGCGGATAAATTTTTATATGATGGCCTTGGCAGTATTATTGCAAAAAATGTTGGTGATAAAGAAGGACCAAAAGTCTACATTTCTGGGCATATGGATGAAGTCGGTTTCATGGTTACCCAAATCACAGAAAAAGGCTTTTTAAAATTTCAAACCGTTGGTGGTTGGTGGGGGCAAGTGATGTTGGCCCAACAAGTTCAGATTAAAACTACGACTGGTAAGGTTTACCATGGTGTCATTGGGTCTAAACCACCGCATGTGTTAACAGCGGAAGTTCGTAACAAACCCTATGAGATTGCAGATATGTTTATTGATATTGGTGCAAGTAGCGATCAACAAGTTGCAGAATGGGGGATTCATCCAGGGGATATGGTGACACCATATATTGACTATCGTCGCATGAATGATACAAAATTTTTATTGGCAAAAGCGTGGGATAACCGAATTGGTACGGCCGTTTCATTAAAAGTTTTAGAAAATTTAGCGACAGAAGGGCACCCCAATATTTTATTTGCAGGCAGTGATGTGCAAGAAGAAGTGGGGCTACGCGGTGCGCAAACAAGTACGCATCTTGTGAATCCAGACATAGCGTTTGCTTTAGACACAGGAACAGCTGGTGACACACCAGGAATGACACCTAAAGAAGCCGACTCTGTTTTAGGTGAAGGGCCACAAATTTTGATTTATGATGCATCAATGATTCCGCATAAAAAATTACGTGATTTTGTTATTCAAGTGGCGGAAGAAAATAACATTCCCTTCCAATATACAGTGATTACAGGGGGAGGTACGGATGCTGGCCGCATGCATTTAACGCGCAACGGGATTCCATCATTAGCCATCACGGTGCCTGTTAGATATCTGCATTCACATACCTCAGTTATTCATGAAGATGATTATTTCAACACAGTCAAATTAGTCACAGAAGTGGTGAAACGTCTAGATAAAGAAACAGTCGCTAAATTGACTAGTTATTAGTTTCAGAAAGGATGGAATGAATGAAAAGTTTAGTAACAAATTCGCAACATCGTGCCAATGCTCGCAGAGCTCTTGATGGGCAATGGGGGATCATGGCTTGGTTAACTTTCTTAGGAGTGGTTTTACAGAGCTTCTTAACATCGATTGTGCAAAATTTATTTTCTGGTGAAAATCAAGTTTTTCAAAGTAGTTTTGCCGCAGTATTACTGCAAATTTTTGTTTTATTCGCGTTAAGTTATGCGCTATATTACGCAGCCTTGAAGGTGTTGCGTGGTGAAAAGGTGCGGGTCAATATTTTAATGAGTGTTTTTCAAGGAAAATATTATGGTCCGCTATTTGTGGTCAACCTACTTCAAAAAGTACTTGAACGTGTAATTGGTTTGTTATTTTTGTTACCAATTTTATTTGGGGCAGGGACAACCTTGTATTTCAAATTGATGTTTAATACAGTTACACCAGAGGAAATCCAAGCCTTTTTCTTAAATGATTTTTCCTTTTTCCTAGCATTTGGCGTTGCCACTATCTTGATCTTTTTAATTGGTTTATTTGTGAGTGGCGTTTTTCAATTTGCTGTGTGGCTACGTTTTGATAATCCAGAACTGCCAATTATGATGGCGTTGAAACAGGCGTTATATTTAATGAAAAATCGTTTTTGGCAATATTTATGTTTACAATTTTCTTTTATTGGTTGGTATATTGTGGGCTTTTTAGCTATTGGTATCGGTCTATTATGGGTGATTCCTTATAACTATGTAGCGTTAGCTAGTTTTTATCAAACTGCCTTAGAAGAAAAAGGTTTAGCCGAAGAATAAAATAGAAGCTTGAATCCTTCGTTATCTCGACAAAGGGTTCAGGTTTTTTCTTTGGTCTTTTTGTGAAAATTTAAGCGTTTTAACCTCGTTTTTCCGTTATTTTATGGTAACATGGAAGTATCGTATTGAAGGAGGTTGTCCACACATGAAATTGACTGTCTTAGGCTGTTTAGGTGCTTATCCATACAAAGGAGAAGGAACGAGTTCCTATTTGTTAGAATCTGAAGGCTTTCATTTGCTTATTGATGCAGGCAGTACGACATTAGTGCGTTTAGAAAACTATCTAGATCCATTGAAATTAGATGCTGTCATTCTGTCGCATTATCATCATGACCATATCGCAGATTTAGGCGTTTTACAATATTATCGTCAGCTTTATCCAACGCTGGAACCGACGCCTATTTTGCCAATATATGGCCATACACAAGATCAAATGCATTTCAAAGAACTAACGCTTCCTAACGTTTCCGAAGGGAAAGAGTATTTTGAAGCAGAAGAGTTGGCAGTAGGACCATTTTTAATTACTTTCATGGAAACGATTCATCCTGTCACTTGTTACGCGATGCGGATTGTTGAAAAAGCGACTGGCAAAGTCTTTGTCTTTACAGGAGACTCTGGTTACTTAGCAAGTTTTGAAGACTTTGCAAAAGACGCTGATTTATTCTTAGCGGATACGTACTTATTTGAAGGTAATGAACGACATCATGCACATTTTACGTCAAGAGAAGCGGGTGAAATTGCCAAAGCCGCACAAGTCAAACAATTGATGTTGACCCATTTACCACAACATGGGTCATTGGAACAACTACGGGAAGAAGCGCAAAACTATGCTGGAACGGAAATTCCAGTGACATTAGCCCAACCAGATTTAACAGTTGAGATTTAAAAAAGTAACTATACCAAGGGAGAGAACCGATTGTGATTTTTGTACCGAATGAAAATAATGACCCACGAGTGAACTTAGCAATTGAAACATATTTGTTAACAGAAATGCCTTTAGATGAGCCCATTCTTTTATTTTACATTAACGAGCCGTCAATCATTATTGGCCGTAACCAAAATACAATTGAAGAAATTAACAAAGAATATGTAGATGAGCACGGCATTCATGTTGTTCGTCGCTTAAGTGGCGGCGGCGCCGTTTATCATGATCATGGTAATTTGAATTTTAGTTTTATTATGCCAGATGACGGCAACTCTTTCCGTGATTTCGCAAAAGTTACCCAACCAATTATCCAAGCATTGCAGGACTTAGGCGTTGAAGGTGCCGAATTAAAAGGGCGCAATGACCTAGTGATTAATGATATGAAGTTTTCAGGAAATGCGATGTACGCTACCAACGGCCGCATGTTTGCGCATGGAACCTTAATGTTTGATAGTGATATTGATGAAGTTGTAAATACATTGAAAGTACGGAAAGATAAAATCGAATCTAAAGGTATCAAGTCTGTTCGTTCACGGGTAACAAACATTAAACCATTTTTATCTGAAGATAAACAAGAGATGACAACGGAAGAATTCCGCCAAGAAATTCTTTTGAAAATTTTCGGCGTAGATTCGATCGACCAAGTTAAAACGTATGAATTAACTGATCAAGACTGGGCGGCTATTAACAAAATTTCAGAGCAATACTATCGCAATTGGGATTGGAATTATGGTAAATCACCTGCATTTAACTTAGAACGTCGCCATCGTTTTCCAATTGGTTCAATTGAAATGAAAATGAATGTGGCGGATGGTGCCATTCAAGAAATTAAAATCTTTGGGGACTTCTTTGGGCTTGGTGAAATTAAAGATGTTGAAGATATTTTAACCGGCGTGAAATATGATAAAGCTTCTTTAGAAGAAGCCATTGATCAAATTGACGTTAAAAAATACTTTGGAAATATCGAAAAAGAAGATTTGCTTGGGTTAATTTATTAAAAAAAAGACAGCCGTTTCAAACGGTTGTCTTTTTTCTAGCTAAAAATAATTTTTAGCTTTTAGAAAGGTAGTGCTATGTGCAAAATCGTCGAAACGATTTTTATCAGGGAACTATCAAATAGCTCGCCTGCATATGTACTTGAACCAAGTCAAGTCCGGGAATTTGGTTATGTGCTTCACTATAAATCACTATCTGTAAAGAGTATACAAGATTTCCTTTCTTTTGTGATATCAAATTTTTACAGACAAAGTAGTAAAATTTGACGTTTCTTATTTTAGCAAGGTTATAGGCTTGTTTTGGGGCTTGAATTAGCAAGAATTAATAGTGATTTAAGGGAAAATATTAACATATGTAGAAATATTTTTATAAGAAATAACGAGAAAAAATCAATAGGTATGTTCTTGAGGGCTACTTTTTGACGTTTTCTGAATAAAACTTAATAAAAAATAGCAGAAACAAAGAAAAAATGTGCTTACAAGAAGTAATCCGCACTTAGCTAGGAAGTTAAGAATGTGCATGTTATTTTCAAACAAATAATAAGAATCCTATTTCAATCCTTTACAGAGGAACAAGGACTTCGTATAATAAAGGGACGAAAAGGAGCGAAAGTGATGAGAAACGAAATGATGCATCGACCAGTCGTTAAACCAGAACTGGTTGAGTATATGCGTACAAAACAAAAGAAACTTCCCGGAGAATTAGGGGCAGTGGAGGCGGAAGCCAATGAAGCAGGGGTGCCGATTATTCCGCACGAAACAGTAGTTTTTCTACAATTTTTGCTAGGACAACTAAAGCCCAAAAATATTTTAGAAATCGGGGCAGCAATTGGTTTTTCTTCAAGCTTGATGGCCCAATTTGTCGGTGAAGATGGTCACGTGACCACGATTGATCGTTTTGACGTAATGATAAAAAAAGCGAAGAAAACTTACCAACGCCTAGACTTAGAAGAAAAGGTCACTCTTTTAGAAGGACAAGCAGCTGAGATTCTACCAACGTTGGAAGGACCTTATGACTTTATTTTTATGGATAGTGCCAAATCAAAATACATTGAATTTTTACCTGAATGTTTACGGTTGCTACCAGTTGGCGGCGTTTTGATGGTGGATGATGTATTTCAAGCTGGGACAATTTTAGACCCTGCTGAGGAAGTACCGAAAAAAAATCGAGCGATTCATCGTAAATTAAACCAATTTTTAGATGTAGTCATGGCGCACCCTGATTTAACTTCTACTTTAGTTCCTCTTGGTGATGGAGTTATTTTAATTACCAAAGAGAAAGAAACGATTATTTTAGATAGTTAAAGAATGTATTCACAAAAAGAAAGCGAATCATTAAAAAGCAAGTTCTTTTAATGATTCGCTTTCTTTTTTATGTTATTTAAAAAGTTATCTCGCTATTTCTAATTGAGAATGATAATCATATAATTCTCAATAGTACAGTATTATACGCTAATAGAACCTCGTTTGTTTATAATTATTCTATTGACGGAATAATTATAAACTGTTATCCTTAAAGAGTAAAAAAACAGAGGAGGAACGACAATGAATTTAATTAATCAAAAACTTTTTGACTTTGAATGTGATGCCTATCACGATGGTGAATTTACACGAGTATCAACAGAAGATATTTTAGGAAAATGGAGTATTTTCTTCTTTTATCCAGCTGATTTTTCTTTCGTGTGTCCTACGGAATTAGGGGATATGCAAGAGCATTATGCGCATTTACAGGAATTAAATTGTGAGGTTTACTCTGTTTCAGAAGATAGTCATTATGTGCATAAAGCATGGGCTGACGCTACAGAAACGATTGGAAAAATTAAATATCCAATGTTAGCCGATCCCAACGGTCAACTTGCTCGTTTCTTTGGCGTTTTAGATGAAGCTTCTGGAATGGCTTACCGTGCTTCATTTATTGTGAGTCCAGAAGGGGACATCAAATCTTATGAAATCAACGACATGGGTATTGGTCGTAATGCTGAAGAACTTGTTCGTAAATTAGAAGCTTCTCAATTTGTAGCAGAACATGGTGATAAAGTTTGTCCAGCCAATTGGCAACCAGGAGAAGAAACAATTGCGCCAAGCTTAGATTTAGTTGGTAAAATTTAAATTCGCTTTGTAAATAGAGGTCAAAGAGTTGGATAAAACAGAGAAAATGTTTTGTTCAGCTCTTTTTCTGAAACACAGAAGAAAGAGGAGAAGCAAGTGACAGAAGAAATCTACGATTTGATTATTATTGGTGGCGGCTCAGCTGCTTTATCTGCAGGTATCTATGCAGGTCGCGCAATGATGGATACCTTAATTATTGAAAAAGACAAAATTGGCGGACAAGTAACGACGACTTCTGAAATTGTGAACTATCCAGCGATTCGTCACACAACAGGTCCAGAACTAATGGAAGAAATGCGCATTCAAGCACAAGACTTCGGTGTAGCTTTTACAAACGACGAGATTATTGATGTTGATTTTAGTCAAACGATAAAAACTGTTCAATCGGCGAGTCAAACCTACCAAGCATATGCAGTATTGATTGCGACAGGAGCTTCTGCTCGTAAAATTGGTTTCCCTGGTGAAAGTGAATTTACAGGACGCGGCGTGGCCTATTGTTCTACTTGTGATGGGGAGTTTTTCCAAGGCCTAGATATTTTTGTGATTGGTGGCGGTTATGCAGCAGCGGAAGAGGCCGTTTATTTGACACGTTACGGTAAATCAGTAACGATGATTATCCGAGAACCTGATTTTACATGTGCAAAATTAACTGCGGAGGCGGCTAAAAATCACCCGAAAATTAAGATTGTTTATAACACAGAAGTGAAAGAAATTATGGGCGATGATTTTGTCCGGAAAGCTGTGTTTGTCAATAACCAGACGGGAGAAGAAACGGTTTATGAAGCACCAAAAGACAGTACATTTGGTCTGTTTGTTTTTGCTGGAAATAAACCAAGTACAGAAATTTTTGAAGGGAAAATTGCCTTAGACCGTGGGTATGTGCCAACAACTGAGAATATGGAAACCAATATTCCCGGAGTTTATGCAGCAGGAGATTTACGAATAAAAGAATTACGTCAAATTGTGACGGCGGTTGCAGACGGTGCAATTGCCGCCACTCATGCGCAACGTTACGTGACAGAACAAAAAACACAGGCGGGCCAACCGATTGTAACGAAGCGAATGACTGAACGATTAGCTAATCAATCTGCCCCTGAAACAAACAGTCAGCAACCAAAAGAAAAACAGCCAGCAAAAGTTACTGGTAAGCATCAGTGGTTCCCAGAAAGTATGCGCCAACAATTAAACGGTATTTTCGCTAAACTAACCAAAAAAGTGACATTACTTCAGTTTTTGGATGCAAGTGATGAAAAATCATTGGAACTTCAGTCATTCTTAACAGAATTTGCAAGTCTGGATCAGAAGATTACTTTAGAAACGATTTTGAAAGATACTGAGCCAGCCAAAGAATTGCTGTATGGGATTGAAAAAATGCCTAGCGTTGTGCTCTTAGATGCGGCAGGAAACTATACAGGAATTAAATTTAGTGGTATTCCTAGTGGCCATGAAGTAAACTCGTTGGTTTTGGCGGTTTATAATGTCGGCAGCGAGGGGCAGCCGTTAGAAGCAAGTCTGCAAAAGAACATACTTGCATTGCCAAAAAGAAAAATAGAAATCTTTGTTTCACTAACATGTCATTTCTGTCCCGATGTCGTGGCGGCTTGCCAACGTATTGCATCAATTAATCCTCATGTGGAAGCAGAAATGGTGGACATTAGTCTATTTCCAGAGTTGAAAAAAGAAAAGAAAATTATGAGCGTTCCAGCAATGCTGATTGATGGCGAACAAATGATTTTTGGTTCAAAAACAATGACCGAAATTATTGAAGCCTTGGCTTAAAAGAGGCGGGAAAAGTAATTAGCCTAAAGAACCTAAGTCATTCAAAAAAGTGAGAAGTACGTCGAGATGACGTATTTCTCACTTTTTTCGCATAGTTAGTCAAGTCTCTCTTTTGATTAGGCGATTGAGTTTCCTAAAAAGAATTAAAAAGACACAACAGCAAATGAACAATAGGCTTCCTGTTAGTGGTAAAAAGATACCTTGCATGTAGCTATCGATATGCATTAAACCAGGTACCTCGCTGAAAAAATCATGGATAAACTGTTGAATGAGCTTATTGGCTAGAAAAGCAGCTAAAGGCAAAATAAAAATCAAATAATAGATGGGTTGTAAGGCATAGTTAATTAAAATTTGTAATTTTGTCGTACCTAAAAGAGCTAAGATCAGTAAGTCGTTTTTTTGCTCTAAAAAAGTTAGGAAGAAAGTTCGGCAAATATAACTAATCAGGAAGAAAAAGAGTGTTCCAGCGCTGATTCCAGCCAAACCTCTGAAAATTTTCAAGGGAGGAATCACTGCATAATTATCAAGAAGAATCATTTGTGAAAGCCATCGAGAAAACAACAAAGTCAATAATAGAGCAGAAAAAGTCAGAAAACTAATAATAAAGATAAGAATCAACGTACTAAATTGGTTTTTTGAGCGCCACGCATTTTTGAGAGAGTCTGTGAATAAGTAAAGAATCGAATACATCATCGCGTCCTTTCTGAAAAATTTTTGTTTTAGGGGAAAAGTTATGTAAAAGAAAAGACGTTATCTCCTGCCAACTAGCCACTGAAAGAGATAACGCCTTCGCTGGAAACAAGAACTGGATTATTTCACCAATACTAATTTTTTTAAAGGTTCAACCCCAAATCGTTGTTCTTGCTGTAAAAGAATTTCGGCACAAGCTCGGCTATCTTCTAAAGCATCATGATGATTATTTAAAGTGATATTGAGGTTTTCACAAACGGTATTTAATTTATGATTAGGAAATTCAGGAAACAGTTTGCGACTCGTTTTGACTGTACATAAAGAAAGGTAATTAGGTTGTTCTAAGCCATAGTAATCTAAACAGCCAGCCAAAACACTACAATCAAAACTTGCATTGTGAGCGACCACTAACCGATTTGGTTGAAAACAATGCTGAATTTGTTGCCAGACTTCAGGGAATTTGGGCGCATTGACAACATCTGATTCATGAATGCCGTGAATTTGCGTATTTCGCCAGAAAAAAGGTGTTTCTGGTTTGATTAACGTGTAAAATTCATCCACAATCCGACTATTTTCTACTTTAACAATTGCAATGGAACAGGCACTATGTTTATCATAACTAGCTGTTTCAAAGTCAAAAGCGTAAAAGTTCATTAAAAAAACTCCTTTCAACGCGTTGAGTAACACTTAAAAATCAAGTACAACTTCCACTGGACAATGATCACTACCAAGAATATCTGTATGGATTTTAGCACTGACTAAACGTTCATTCAAGGATTCTGACACAACGAAATAGTCAATCCGCCAACCTGCGTTATTTTTTCGTGCATTAAAGCGATAACTCCACCATGAGTAGATGCCCTCAGCTTCTGGATAAAAATAACGGAATGTATCAGTGAAACCACTGTCTAATAACTCAGTAAATTTTTGCCGTTCTTCAGGCGTGAACCCCGCATTTTTTTGATTGGTTTTCCAATTTTTTAAATCAATATTTTGATGAGCTACGTTTAAGTCACCGCAAAGAATGACGGGTTTTTCTTGATTTAATTCGTTTAAATAGGCACGAAACGCATCTTCCCATGTCATTCGATAAGCTAAACGCTTTAGTTCAGCTTGTGAGTTTGGTGTGTAGCAAGTGACCATGAAAAATTCTGGATATTCTAAAGTGATCACGCGGCCTTCTTGATCGTGAGCCTCGATACCTAAGCCATAGCGAACACTTAACGCTTCTTCTTTAGCGAAAATTGCTGTGCCAGAATAGCCTTTTTTTTCGGCGTAATTCCAATACTGATGATAGCCAGGAAGTTCTAAATCAATTTGCCCAGCTTGTAATTTTGTTTCTTGTAAACAGAAAAAATCTGCATCTAATTCATTAAAAACATCCATAAAATTCTTTTTAACAACCGCTCGTAAGCCGTTGACATTCCAAGAAATACATTTCATTGTTGAAACTCCTTTCAAATAAGAAACGCTTTTGCTCGTTTCAGTGCAAACCAGAACCAAAGAAAAGGTCGCTTGGTGCTTTCTTCTATTCTAATACTTTTTAAAGAAGTTTTAAATACTTGAAAAGAAAAAGAGAAAATGACTGATTTTTGGAAAGAAGTAGTCTATGATAAAATAGTAAAAAGAGCAGAAATGAGGACAAACGAATGAAAATTGGAGTCATTGGTTTAGGAAATATTGCACAAAAAGCGTATTTGCCAACTTATAGTGAATGCCGCCACTTGGCAGAGTTTGTATTAGCGACTAGGAACCCAGAAACACGACAAAAAATCGCTGATCAGTATGGCTTTACAGAAACCGTTGAGACCGTAGAAGAATTGATTGAAGCGAAGATTGATGCTTGTTTTGTCCATGTAGCCACAAAAGTGCATGGTGCAGTCGTTCGCCAATTATTACAGGCTGGTATTCACGTCTTTGTGGACAAACCTTTAAGTGAAGAGCTTGCTGAAGTCAAAGAATTACAAGCATTGGCAGTAGCAAAAAATCTGCGCCTGATGGTTGGTTTCAATCGTCGTTTTGCCCCTTATACGGAAGTATTGAAAAATATTCCTGAAAAACAAACAATTTTTATTAAAAAGAACCGCATCAATACAACGAGAGAAACAAGTTTTATGATGTATGATTTATTTTTACATGTCGTTGATACCGCCGTTTATTTAGCGGAAGGACCGCTCCACGTGGTGCAGTCAAAATTAGTGGAAGAAAACGGTCATTTAAAACGAGCAATTTTACAATTAGAAACCGAACAGACAACGATTGTTTGTTCCATGGATTTACACTCTGGAGCCAATACAGAAACTTTTGAAGTCACCAGCCCCACAGGTACTTATCGCTTGGAAAATTTAACGCATTTGACCATCCAAACAGAAGAAGAATACCAAGTAAAAGAGATGGGGGATTGGACGCCAACATTGGAAAAAAGAGGTTTTTACCAAATGGTTACTGCTTTCATTCAGGCCATTCAAAAACCGCAAGAGCAAGAGTTAAAACAAGAAAAAGTCTATGAAAGTCATGCGTTATGTGAAGAAATGCTACGCCAACAACAACGGCATGTTCTTTAAAGAGGACTAGCAACTTTCTTTCTATCATGCTAGAATAAGACAGATATTTTGAAAAGAAAGGACTAACTTTCGTGAACACTAAAGCTATGTTAGAAACATTAAACGAAATTACTTTATTAGTAGATGAACCATTAAAAAACGTAACCTTTACCAAAACAGGCGGCCCAGCTGATGTGTTGGCCTTACCCAAAACAAAAAAAGAAGTTGAAGAGATTGTGGCGTATTGCCGAGAACAAGGACTTTCATGGTTAGTATTAGGCAATGCTAGCAACTTGATTGTTCGTGATGGCGGTATTCGCGATGTCGTGATTATGCTAACAGAAATGAAAGAAATCAAAGTAGCCGGTACCACCATGGTTGTGGATGCTGGTGCCAAACTGATTGATACAACCTACGAAGCCTTAGCAGCTGATTTAACTGGTTTTGAATTTGCTTGTGGCATTCCAGGAAGTGTCGGCGGTGCTGTTTATATGAATGCTGGAGCATACGGCGGGGAAATTAAAGATGTTTTCCAGTCTGCAGAAGTGCTGTTGGCAGATGGAACTATCCAAACAATGACGAAAGAAGACCTGAATTTCCGTTATCGTCATAGTGAAATTCAAGAATTACATTGTATTGTCTTGCAAGCAACGTTTGCTTTAGAAAAAGGAAACCATGCAGAAATTAAAGCCCAAATGGATGAATTAACGGAACTTCGTGAACTGAAGCAACCGCTAGAGTATCCCTCTTGTGGCAGTGTCTTTAAACGCCCTGTTGGTCATTTTACAGGGAAATTAATTCAAGACGCTGGCTTACAAGGCTTAAAATGGGGCGGTGCTCAAATTTCCGAAAAGCATGCGGGATTTATTGTTAACATCGATCATGCAACCGCCACGGATTATGTGGAATTAATTGCACATATCCAAGAAGTGATTAAAGAAAAATTTGATGTTGAATTGCAAACGGAAGTTCGAATTATTGGTGAAGAAGTCTAAAAAAATAAGCTAGGGAGGTAAGTCAAATTGGCTTACCTCCCTAGCTTTAAATCCTAAGCTAAAGGTCGTAAATTTTACTCGTCTTCTAAATTTTCCAATTCTACAACTTTAAAGTTTTTCCGCTCTAAATGTTCTACAATGGCTGTACACGTTTCGGCAGTTGTGCCGGCTGGTAAAGTAATAAGTGTGCGACGAACAAATTCTTCACTATCGACATCCAATGTAATACAGCTGGCGATGCTGCTATATTTGGCAATGATTTTTGAAATGGCTGCTAAGTCGCCTTGTTGACCAACTGAAGCAATTGTTAAAACGTAGCTCCCTTGTTTTACATTCCAAGATTGCGCTAAAATATTTAATAAGGTGCTGTGTGTTAAAATGCCGTAAAAATAATTATTTTCATCTAAAACAGCAATGTAAGGCAGTTCTTTAATAGTAAAAAATACCTTGAAAAATGAAGTGTTGACATAAATAAATTTTGTGGCATTTTTTAACAAATAGGTAACAGGTAAACTCATATCGCCACCGTTTGCTTTATGGCGGTAAATATGCATTTTATAAATATTTCCTCGGAAAATTTTTCCAGATTCGTCTAAAATTGGGACACAACGGTAACCTGAGTCTTCTAAAATAGAAAGAGCTTCTTCTAGAGTACAAGATTCATTGACGGTTGTTAAATTATCTTTTTTAATAACTACAGATTTTAATAACATAAACAGGCCTCCTAAGGGTTCATTTTTAATAAATTTATCATATCATAACTTAGCAGAAAACAATAGCTGAGACCTCAGAATAAAAGCAATTTTGTTAAAATAAATAGAAAATAAAGAAAAATCAGATATTTTATAAAAGAAATCAAGCACGTATTCGCGATAAGGGTAAAAAATTACGTAAGAATCGGCACAGCGCTTCTTTAAAAAGTAAAGTAAGTGTCTAGTTTTTACCCAACAGTCATTTTTTTGATTAGAAATTTTTAATGAATAAATTCCTTCTGAAAAATTAAATAACAACACTTTAAAAACTCTGTGTAATTGATTTTATACAGAGTTTTTTTGCGTACTTTTAGGAGGAAATCTAATGATAAAAATTAAAGCAACTGATGTAGTCACACAATTACATTTTCAAATGCCGAAATTATTTTTTATTCAATCATCGAAATATTATACGATGTCTGCACAAGCAAAATATGCGTATAGTTTACTGAATGAGTATTTAGAAGAATCCTTAATTGAAAAACGAATTGATGAGAAGAAACATGTGTATATTTCATATACGAATCAAGAATTAGCCTCATTGCTTGATTTATCAGAAAATGAAATTGAAGAGATCAAAAATGAGCTAGAAGTGTATGGATTGTTAACGATTGAAATGGGAAGGATCTATCTCAATGAATTGATGGCTACAATGGAAGATGTTCGTAGATATCAACACCAAAATTCTTTATTAATAATACAAGATGAGGTGTAATCGATGGCAACAAAGAAATTTACCGCAACACGTAAATATAATGAGTTATACTATCAATTTCCAAAAGTATTTATTACTAGCGAAAAATATCGTGCATTATCTGATAAAGCAAAAATTGCTTACATGATTTTCCGTTCACGATTAGATTTAGCTATTCAACGAAATCAAGTGGATTCAAAAGGTTATGTTTATTTTGAATTTACGGAACAAGAGTTAGCGACTGTCTTAAATTGTTCTAGACGTTCAATTAGCACGATTAAAAACGAATTGAGAGACTATGAATTATTAGAAATTGAGGACAGAGGCTTTGATGAACAATCTGGAAAAAGAAACAAAGCTCGGTTGTATTTAGGAGAATTAGATACAACTGAAAATGATGTGTATTTGCTAGATACGGATCCTAGTGCAGATTTTGCACACGGAGAAGAAGAGGAAGGATTCACTGATAAAGCAAAAGAAATAGGCAATTTTGATGAAAAAAATCCATGTGCAAATTTTGCGCAATTATTAAATAATTCTTCTAACTATTTAGATACAGAAAACATAGATACTACTATCGATACTTCTAATCAACAAAAAGAAGCATGTTCATGGCAAGAAACATTTATTCAACATTACAGCCAAAGTACGTTTGTTTCAAAAGATGTATTGACTTGGATTGCTTATAGTTCAGGTGAATGGCGTGAATCCAAAGAGCAATTAAACATGATTTATGACAGTAAGCGAATTATCGAAAAACGGCAACGAAATTATAACCAACGACATGGACTAGTTGGTAGTGAAGAGTATCGAATTTTAGGAGAAATTTTTACAGAAGATTTGACTAGAATGTATCAACGGTGTATTCAAAACGAAAAAATCGCACGCCATGAGGAAAAAGAAATAAAAAATCGCAAAGGATTTTATTTTAAATCATTATTGAATTTCTGGGAATGCTGTGCAAGAGAATTGAACCGAAACCCACTTGTAAAAAATTTATCTGAAGAGGCAGAGTATAACTTATTACAAGCAAAACGTTTTTGCAGTCATGAAGAGTTAGAAGATCAAATTTATGGGGTATCACAATTGCCTGAAATTTCGCTTCATAACTGGCTAGAGGAGCAAGAGTCATGAAAGTAAAGGCTGAACATTTAAAAGTATTTTGCTGTGAAGTGACACTTTTTAACCGACAACGTTGGCAATTTTTTTCAGATCAAACCGTTCGCAGAATAATTATTGATTCGTCTGGAAAAAAAAGAGTGATTCTAACTAAAAAATTGATAGGAAAAAAAGAACATGAAGCGTTTTTGGCCCAAATAAAATCCATTTATTTTAATGGGAAAATTGTAGCGTGTAGAGGATGTTCTCAACAAGCGTTGATTCTTTCAAATATGGAGTTTGCGAAAATGAAAAAGCGTTTTATATTGTTACGAAAAGCAAATAAAATAGTCTCCAAACAAGGAAATCCAGCGAAGCAAAGAAAAGAGAAAAACAAATGAAATGTATTCTGTTTTATCTTTCATCATGTATTGTACTACCCGTATTTTTGTTTGGTGCAATAGGATTAGAACTACTGATTAAATGTAGTTGTTTTTATCGTAATTATGTTAAGAAATAACGAGGAACTAGCCTCTTTTGTTTGTTAGTTTTACTCACTTGTCTATTTTTAAATGAACAAATGTTAAACTAACAAATTCGAAATATAGTAGCTATATTGAGCTATCGAAAAAAGAAACAAGGAAGCACACGGACACGAAACCCTTTAGGTAAATCTTAAAGATGGCTGGTGGCAGGGAGCTCTTGAACTAGAGAAGTTGGAAAACTTGAGAATAGGAATTCTTTGAACGAAAACGACACACGTCAACTTGTTTGTTTCTTTTGGGAGATCCTTGAAAATTGGATACAAACAGAACTTTCTAAGTTAATCAGCGTGTCTAACAGGGGCTTAGGAAGGATAAACCACCGAAAAGAATGCCGTGATCTGGGACAGTATAAAATCACGGTGTGTAAAGAATAGGTATGACACAGTACAAAAAGGGATTTGCGAGGATCAATTAGTATGAAAATGTAAGCTAACAAGTACAATTATCAACTTACATTTTCAAGAGAGCGAAGATACTTTTTTAGAGTTTGGGGTTGCTGACGCTAGAAACCCTGCGAAAGAAAAAATCTGTTATTTACATGGTTAAAACTAACAAACAAAAGAGGTTAGCTCCTTACGTTTATACCTTATTAAATGAAACATGAAAGGACTTTTGTATGAAAAAACAAACAAATGATCTCAACTCATTATTAAAAAAACGTGTGGTTGTTATAACTACAGACGCTAAAAAGCTAGAAGGAATATTGATTAGAATAACAAAATATGAATTATTTTTAGAACAAATCAAAGACAATGAATGTACTGGATATGTATTTGTTTGTTTCAAACATGCAATAAAGTATATTCGTTACCAGAAATAAATTACTAATACGCACTTATAAATCAATTTTTGGAGGAAAGATGTTTGGTTATACTAATAGGCTTTTTATTACCTATGATACTTAGTTGTCTCATATGTTTTATGAAACAAGTGGCTTATTTTAATTCTGAAATATATTTACAAAAAAAATCAAAAGGAGAAAATGAATATTTTGGAGAATACTTATATTATTTTATTCTCTTACTCTTGTTTATTGTTCTTTTCTTGATCGATGCCATTTAAAAAATTAAAGATAAAAGTGTTAAATTTTCTAAGTTGTATTGATAGTTTATTTATAATGATTTTAGGATTTTTTATTAATCGTAAATTCTTATTATTTAGAATGTGAATACATGATTTTAATAAGTTCAAAGATAAAGGAAATAGATAAATAAAATTAAGTAAGGATTGGAATAAAGAAAGATTTAAGAGATTCTCTCCTAAAATGCTCCAGTTAGAAATAATATTTAAAATAGAGTACACGAGTATAGAATTTGTTAATAGTATAGAAATTGGTTCATAGAATTGAGATTTGTACCATTTAATGATTGAAGAATGTTTTGTTCTTAGGACACAATTTTGAATAATTTGTCTTAAGTAAGTGATGGAGAGAGCAATCCATAATATACCAGAATAAAGATACGAAGTAAGTTCAATTGAATGCTGATCCATTATCTGGATAAAATAAAAAAAGAATAAGCTAATAGTAACGATTTTACTAATACAAATTTCTAACAATTTTAGTAAGGAAAGTGATTTTTTCATAAAAGATACTATTTCTTGTTTATGCTTTAAAAAAGTTAAGTACTCATTTGAAATATTTTTTATAGAAAATGAAGAAAGATAAAGAATTGAAAATAGGTAAAAAAAACAGCGTTGGAAATCATTTAAATTAATTTTGATAAATTTAAAAATAATTTCAAAATTATTTTTAATGAATTCAAAAATTTCATTCATGATTATTTGTTCACTCCTGACTATAGAAAGGAGTGTTGCTTTTTGATCATTATTTTAGGCTATATACTTTTAATTTTAAATTTTACAAGATTGTATATAGTATCTTATAAAACGGTATATAAGTGCAATATTCCATTGTTTAAATTGTTTATTGTAGTAATAAAGAATAGTTTTCATTCTATTTTTGTGATGTATGGTTTTTATTGTGTATATTTAGTGCTTTCAAAGAGTATCAAGTGGTAATTTATTTTATCAAAAATAATATCCTCTAGAAAGGAGCTTTTAATGAAAATTATTTTCTTTTTTCTATTAGTAGGGATAATTGCAAAGAAAATTCTAAGAATGCTGAGCAAGTATAATTTGTCATTAAATGATGAAGATGGAAAATATAAGTATACATTTGTTATTGTAACAAACTACGGAGTTGAACATACGCTCTATTTTTATAGTAATTTTGAGAAATATAGTGTTGATGATTTGCTGAAACATTTGTGGAATCAAACATTTAATGCGTATGTATTTGAAAAATGTAATTCTAAAACAGTATTATGTTCAAAGAATGAATTATACTGTTGCGAATTATTTTTAGAAAGAAATGAATTTTATGAAACAAAAAGATCGCTGTGGCGGATGTAGAGAGACGCAAAGGTGAAGATAGAGTGCACTATTGAGACCTTGTACAAAACTAAAGTGAGTACATGAGTGGTGCAATCCTACTTCAGCGATATTAAGATTGGCCAATCTTAAAAAATAATAAAAAGAAAGGATGTGAACACTGCCTTTCGGTTAGTTTTGATTGCAATAGATGGTTAACAAAAAAAGAACTGAATATCATTTTATTAATGAAAAGTTTTTTGTTTATTTGTTTTTGAGCTAATAAATAGAAAAACAAACTATTTAGTGGGCTTGTGCTAAGCTGCTAAATGTGTAACTGAATGTGCAAAAAAATGTGTTAATGGCGAATTTGATAATTCTGTGCTTATATGTTCAAATTTGTTCTGTGTTTACAATCCTTGCCAGGATATTGTGGAAAATAGCGAATAGTGAAAGGTCGCTCCTTTCGTTGGCGTGTAGTATCTGAGATACAACGAGCGTATAGCGAGATAAGAGGCAGGTTCGATTTCTGCCACGTCAATAAAAAAATATTTAGTGAATTGAGGAGGAAGATTATGATGGCTAGAGTAAGAGTATATGTTTATGATGATTCTGTTGTTATTAAAGACGAGCTTAAAGGTGTTTGCGAGTTTTCTGGTGATATTCGTTTGTTTAAAATGAAGAAGGTACAGGATAAATTTGTGGAGGAACAACAAATGAAATTTTTTGAAATCAGATACCCTTATTTCGCACTAATTAGTGCTGAAGATGAAAAACAATGTTTAGAACTATACAAGGATATTGTTTGCGAAGTCGAAGACGAAAAAGAGTTTTTCGATGATATGAAAACAATTGATAAATACGAAGCGTTCAAAATGCTTGCTAAAAGTCATATTGAAGATGGTGGAGAATTGGGCGCAGAAGAAGCGTTCAATCAGTTAGAAAATCTTGATTCAAACGGCGAAGTATTGTTAATCGATAGTGGATAGATGTCAATAAAGTAGACACAAAAAGAGAAGATACTTAAAGACATTCAAAGTAAAGAGCCTCCTTTTCATTTGGTGTAAGCATATCTAATGTTCCGTGAGGACGTTTGGTGTTATAGAATCCTTCAATGTAAGCGAAACAAGCTAAACGTACTTCTTCGATTGAATGGAATGAACGGCGATTTAATTCTTCTTTTTTCATATATTTAAAAAAAGCTTCGGTAACGGCGTTATCCCACGGATAACCTGGTTTTGAAAGAGAATGGACAATCGGATGATGCTCTATAAACTTTCTAAATTCAAAAGAGGTATATTGAGACCCTTGATCTGTATGAAAAAGAACAGGATTCATTAATTTTCGAGAATGAAGTGCTTTTTCTACTGTTTGAATGGCTAGTTTTGTATCAATCGTTGATCCTACGGTCCAAGCAATTACTTTTCTAGAAAACAAATCTAAAACGACACACAAATACGCAAATGTTTTCTTACCGATGGGGATATAAGAAAAATCACTTGTCCAAACTTGATTTGGTGCAGGTGGATTGAACGCTTGGTTTAGATGATTTGGCCGTGTCAAAGAAACCTTGTTTTTCCTTTTTTTGAAAACAGGCTTTACTGTAGACATTTTTGGGAGGTCCATTGCTTTCATCAAGCGATAAACACGACCAATACTAATCGAAATGCCATAATCACGCAAAAGAATCTGGTGGATTTTTGCAGCGCCAAGACGTTTTTGAGAAGAAGTATAAATTTCTAAAATCACTTTTCTTAGGTGTTGATTTTCTTTTGTTCTTGGGGCTACTTTTCCAGAAAAGCGTTTGTAATAAGTGGAACGATTGACTTTGAGTACACGACAGAGTGTAACAATACTGTGTTCATATCGAAGAATGTGTATGGCTTTTAATCGTTCGTCAAGCGAGGCGTGAATATGGCAATCGCTTTTTTTAGGATTAAATTTTCCTCCTCGAGTTGCGCATTTCGTTTTTGTAGCTGTTTGATTTGACGGGCCGTAAGGATCGTGTCATCGTCAATTTTTACTTCGGAATATTGTTTGACCCAACGAGCAATTGAAGAAAGAGCAATGCCGTACTCCTTAGCTAAAGCATTTTGAGTTTTACCACTTTCGTGAAGTTTTACAATGGATTTTTTAAACTCTTCGTCAAATTTACGTGGTGATTTTCTGTTATTTACCATATTAAAAATTCCTTTCAAAATTTCTGTCTATTTATTTAATAGTATACCAAAAAATGTGTCTACTTTATTAGGATACATGCATAGCAGTTTGCTTTAGGAGGAGGAATCGTTGCTATCTATTCTAAGAGTTTATAAAGAAGGATTTAACGAGAGCATAAAAATTGGTGAATCGCTTGAGCATGCGGGTGATAAATATATTGTTATCCGCATACTTGAATTAAAAAAATTGTATTTTAGTAAGTCCGTTTTTGGAAAAAATAAAGAAAAAGGAGTTTATTGAAAAGATGAGTAAAGAAAAAATTTCTGAAATAGAAAAACAGCTTGAACAACGATTAAAAAAAAGAAAAAATCGCTTAATGACTATTGAAGAATGTGCTGGGTTAGTTAAACTACCAGTTCATGTATTGATAGCAATATCAAAATATTTTTTTAATATAAGACGTATGTATCAATATAACAAGGAAGAAAAGAGTCTTGTCAGTTATTTTTTATGTATTAAATAAAAAAATGTTATTGAAAAATGTTGAAATTTTCGAAGCGTTTTTATAAAATAGTTATGTGACAAAAATAACAAGAGAAATTGTTCTCTTGTTATTCAAGTGAGTAGGCAAAATATTGTTTATTTATTTTTGCAAGACCGAAAGTATCGCCGATTTTTAAAGTATCTGAAGCACCATGTAAATCAGGAATTTTAAATGTATTTTGTTTTGTATTCGTTACTGTGATAGGTAGCTGAATCTTTTCACCTGATTCAGGGGCTAAGAGGGCAATATTTTTGTCTTGGAAAATAACTGTAACAATTTGAGTTTTTCCTAAAACTTGAATATTTGCGCCTTGCCGTGCTTTTAATTGATTTAACGATGGATAACTAGAGTTAGTTGTAGCAACACTAGAAGAAGTGGTTGCAGGATGAGAAGATTCTGTTTTTCTACCTAGAGAAAAAGCAATAATAAGTACAGATATAAGTGAAATACTTAAAAGTAAAGTTATGAGTGATTTTTTCTTCATAAGAATACACGCTCCATAGATAATTGTTTTTTCATATAGCAAAGCAGAAATGACTTAAAGTGATTTCTGCTTTTTTGATTTTAACTGCTTTGCATAGGCTTCTATCTCACTTTTTAGGTATAGACGAACGATAGAGGAGCCAAAGCCTTCTTTGCTTTCATAGAAAGGGCTAATCATATTCGTTCGAACAGACTGTTGAAAAGCTTGAGGGGATTGTCCAGTAATTTTTAAAGCTTCTCTTTTACTAACTAAGTTTTCAGTAATCCATTGCTTTATTTCATTTAGATTGTTTGTATCCATAGGTTTTCTCCTTTTATTAATATGAATAATATACTAGAAGTATTATATACGAAAAAAATAAAAAAATCTAACAAAAATAGTTGTAATGTCATTACATATATAGTATTATATGTATATAATGAAAATAAAACAAAAAGAAAGAAGGAATTAAATCATGAAAATTTTGAAGGTATTGGCTATCGGAGTAACAGTGGGTGGAATTGCGTTAGCAATGAATAGTGAAAAAGCAGACGCAGCAGAATGGACACCACGTACAGCGGAACAGATTAAAGCTGAAATCAAAGGAAACGAATATACAATTGTTTGGGGAGATACACTAAGTGCTATTAGCCAAGCAACAAATATTACAGTGCAAAAATTAGCAGATATGAACAAAATTGCAAATGTTGATTTAATTTATGCAGGAAATAAATTGAGTTTTGCTGGCAATGTAGCGAGTGTGCAAAATAGCGCAGGTGAAACTGTGGCTCAAACAGTGATTCAAGATAAAGACAAAGTAAATCCAAGTCAACCTGTTGGCCAACCTGCACAAGAGGCAACAACTAACAATGCAGTAGTAGGTAACACGCAAACAGGAAATCAAGCAGTTGGAAATACTGAGGTAACACCAAGTGCACCAGAACAAACGCCAGTTCAACCAGATAATAATATTAATCAAGGTGAACAAACAACTCCTTCTACACCAGAAAATAACGGGAATACAGGAGAAAATCAACCATCAAATCCTGGAAATGGTGGAACTACTACGCCAGAGCAACCAAACCAACCTGGTGGAGGTAACACGGATAAACCTTCTACTCCAAGTAATGAATATGATCCAATGACACCAGTTGGCTCAGGTGGATTATTTGGAAGTGAAGCTGAAGCAACAGCTGCTGGTCAAGAAAAAGCTTTAGAATTATCTAAACAAGGACAAGGTGATTTTAGAGTTGTAGTTTGGGAAGTTAAATATACTGATGGCCGTATTGCTGGTTGGACGTATGAATTAGCTGTTTAGAAAATATAATAAAAAGAGTAAAGAAGGCAATGATTGAAATTTTCAATCATTGCCTTCTTTGTTTTTGAGGAGTGGTGAACAATGGTCTTTTCAAGAGACCCACCTTCAAAAAAGTGTAAATGAAAAATAACAACTTAAGGCTATGAAATAATAATTTAAGGTGGGAAAAAAATGAAAGATAGACTAAGTAAAGTGAAAAGTAAGTTTCTTGTTTTATTAGCTATGCTAACTATTGTAGGAGCAAATGTTGTACCTTCAACAATCGCTATGGCTGAAAGCTTAGATAATACTGAACAAGTAGCTTCTTCAAGTGAGAAAGAAGAGAAAAAAGTAGCTGAAGAATCGACAGAATCTTCTAGTAAAGTTAATGAATCAACAACAGCAGAAAGTACACAAAACACTCAGACGGAGTTAGATAAAACAATAGGTGAAAGCATGAATAGTAATGACAGTCCTATTGATTCTACAACTAATTCAAGGGAAGCTACTAATACTGAAGCAACTTCTACAACTGAAGTAACGGAAGAAACACACGAAAAAGCCGAAAGAACAGGAGAAGAATTAGCCAATCGAGATAATCCAACGGACGTACAAGGCTTGACAGATAACGAGATTATCTCATTAGCTAAATATTTGTATGGTGATTATGCAAAAAAAGACTCTTCTTTTGGTATGTCAGTTAAAAATGACAAAGGAGAAAGTATTGAAATTCCTTTTGATCGCCAAACTAGATTTGCTCGTTCTATTGGTGCTGTAGGGAACCCTGTTTATGCTAGATATGATGTAAGTAGAGGTGCATGGACAGCATGGGGAGAGTTTTATCAACCATTGTATATTGATGATAAATTAGCATATTGCGTAGAACCAGGCGTTATTTTTACTCCTGGTGCTGGATTTACTCAACAAACGTCTTTTTCTGGGATTACATCAGCACAGCGTAAAGCAATTAACACTGTTATGAATTTTGGTGCAAAAAAAGGCGATAGTGGTGAATATATTTTTGCTACGAATATGTATATTTGGGAAAAATTAGGTTGGTCAGTTTCAACTTCATTGCCTGGATATGCTAACTACAAACAACAAATTGAAAACAATATTGCCAAATTTAGAATCAAACCTAGTTTTCATCAAAAAACATATAATGTTAAAGTTGGTGAAACACTAAAAATTACAGATACAAATGGTGTATTAAACAATTTTTCAATTAAGAACAATCTTAATGCAAAAGTTGAGAAAAAAGGAAATGTATTAGAAATTACACCAAATGCTAACTCAACAAATGGTAATTTAGATTTATACAGAAATGCATTCTATACAGGTAGCCAATTTTTCTGGGTGAAACCAGGATCTCAATCTGTAACAACAGGTGGATCAAGCGACCCAACTGTGGCATTTGTAAAAATCAACGTAATTAAAAATGGTAAAGCAAAAATCAAAAAAGTGGATGATAACGGAAACCCAGTGGCTGGTGCTAAATTTGAATTGAAAAATCTAGCGGACGGCTCTAAAAAAACAGCTACTACAAACAAAAATGGGGAATTCGAGTCTGTAGAATATCCAGCAGATACGCAATTAGAAATTCGCGAAATTGAAGCACCAATTGGTTATCTATTAGATACAAGTGTTAAAAAAGTTACAATTAAAGCGGCACAAACTACTACCGTGAACTTCACGAATCCTAAAATGACTTTGAAAACAACAGCGGCAGATAAAGAAGATAACGACAAAGTGCTTTCTCCAGAGAAAAATGTCACAATTAAGGATAAAGTACAATACACGAACCTATATACTGACGGCCGCGAATACGTAGTTAAAGGTAAATTGATGGATAAGGCAACAAATAAACCATTGTTAGTGAATGGAAAAGAAGTGACTTCAGAGAAAAAATTCAAACCAACGAGCAAAGATGGTTTTGTTGAAGTAAGTTTCACTTTAGATGCATCAGCTCTTGCAGGGAAAACAGTCGTTGTATTTGAAACATTGTATCAAGACAACAAAGAAATTGTTGTCCATGCAGACATTAACGACGTACCGCAAACAGTCACCTTTGACAATCCTAAAATTTCAACAACTGCTGTAAATAAAGAAAACAATGGAAAAGAATTTGATCCTGAAGAAAAAGTTATTTTAAAAGATACAGTTGCCTATGAAGGCTTACAACCAAATAAATTATACAAATTGAATGGTAAATTGATGGATAAAGCGACAAATAAGCCTTTAGAAATTAACGGAGAAGAAGTGACAAGCGAAGTAACATTTAAGCCTACAACAGCCAAGGGGACAATTGATGTTACTTTTGAATTTGACGCACGCGAATTGAAAGGAAAAGAACTAGTTGTTTTTGAATATCTAAGTCGGCAACGCAGCGATTCAAAAGAATGGCATGACGTTGTTAAACATACAGATATCAATGACAAAGGCCAAACTGTGAAAGTAAATAATCCTGAAATTAAAACAGAAGCACATTTTAAAGAAGACGGTTCAAAAGTTTCTGATCCTTTAGCAGAAGTTACTATTGTTGACGTGGTATCTTTCAAAAATTTAATTGCAGGAAACACCTATGAATTAAAAGGTAAGTTGATGGATAAAGCAACAAACAAACCATTGTTAATCGATGGGGAAGAAGTGACCGCTAGCAAACGTTTTACACCAACAACGTCTGAAGGTGGCGAAACGATTGAATTTAAAGTAAATGCGAAAGATTTACAAGGAAAAACAGTCGTTGTATTTGAAAATCTGTACAAAAATGAAACAGAAATTGCGATCCATGCAGACATTGAAGACGAAGGACAAACCGTTGAATTTACAGAGCCAAAACTAAAAACAACGGCGTTGGACAATGATTCTAACAGTCATTCTGCCGAAGCGTTAAAAGAAGTGACAATCACTGATACTGTTTCTTATTCAGATTTATTAGACGGAAAAGTGTACAACATTTCTGGTGTGGTAATGGATAAGAAAACAAACACTCCGCTATTAATCGACGGAAAAGAAGTACGAAATGAAGTGAATTTCATTGCTCGTGATGGAAAAGCAGAAATCATTGAAGACAAAAACGACGCAACAGATTCTGAACAACCAGGTGAGACGGATAAACCAGCAATGAGAGCTGCTGCTGTACAAATTAACCGTGTTTCAGGAACGGTGGCAGTGACATTCACAATGAATGCTGAACAATTAAAAGGAAAATCAGTTGTTATTTTTGAAACATTAACACGTGAAAACACTGAAATTGCTGTACACCAAGACATTAACGATGAAGGCCAAACTGTTACATTCACTGAACCAAAATTAAAAACAACAGCGATTAACCAAGATTCAGTGGATCATAAAGCAGATGCTTTAGAAAAAGTAACAATCACGGATACTGTTTCTTACACTGATTTAATCGAAGGTAAAACCTATGAATTAGCTGGTGTTTTAATGGATAAAGCGACAAACAAACCATTGTTAGTCAATGGAAAAGAAGTCCGTAATTCATTGAAATTTATTGCACGCAATGGAAAAGCAGAAATTGTCACTACTGAAGCGAAAATGAAAACCGCAGAAAAACAAAAATCACCGTTAGTAAGCGGAACGGTGGATCTGTCATTTGGATTAAATGCGAAAGATTTACAAGGAAAAGAAACTGTTGTTTTTGAAACAGTAACACGTAATGATACAGAAGTTGCTGTACATGCAGACATTAACGATAAAAACCAAACCATTGAATTCAACAAACCTACGCTAAAAACTACCGCTACAATTAATGACGGTAAGTTAGGGGTTTCTGGTGGTCAAATGACTATTAATGATAAAGTAAAATACACAAATTTAACCCCAGGTAAAACCTATACGATTAAAGGGAAATTGATGGATAAAACGACGAATAAACCATTTATTGTTAATGGCAAAGAAGTGGAAGCAGTGAAAACATTTGTGCCAAAAACAGCGAATGGCGAAGTAATTGTTCCATTTACGTTTGATTCGCAAGAAATTACTTCAGAAATTCATGTAGTTGTTTTTGAAGATTTATATCGTGACAATCTAAAATTAACAACACACGCAGACATTAATGATTTAGCACAAACTGTTCGTATTGTACCACCAACAAAATTCCTGCCAAAAACAGGCGAACAAAAAGGAATTCTATTAACAATTTTAGGATTCATTTTATTAGCAGGTGCAGCATATCTTGTAACAACCAAAAGAAAACAGAATAACTAATCACAGACAGGAAAGATTTTCTTTTGTGTCTTTTTTTGTATAATCTAGCGTTGCTTTGTTTGCCGCAAAGTCAAAGAATAATTGAACATGATGTAAATGGCCAAGTTAAAATGTAGAAAAATGGCCAAATAAAAATGTAGGTTTATGCGTCATCTGGTACGCTTTCCTTGTGTTATTTTATTCAAGGAGGAAAGTGTATTGAGAAAAGATATTTATGAAGGAGTGTTACCTTTCATTATGACTCATACAAAACCTAATTATGCTGCTCTAGCTAAACAATACAATTGCGATTATCGTACAGTAAAACGTTATTATGAAGCTGGAATAAGCAATAAATTGCCTTTACTTGCTCAAAAGAATAAAAACAAAAAAACTTTGGTTAGTGATTTTGAAGATATTATCGCTGACAAATTAGCTTTAGGTTGTTCTTCTTCTGCTATTTATCATTTTATTTCTAAACGTGGCTATCGTGGAAGTGCACGAACACTGAGAAGATATTGTCGCAATATCAAAGCAGATAAAATACAAAAAGCAACGATTCGTGTTGAAACAACTCCTGGTTTATCTGCTCAAGTTGATTGGAAAGAAGACCTCAAATTAGTCAATAAATTCGGCGAACTTATTTCTTGTAATATCTTCCTTTACGTTTTAGGATATTCCAGAATTAAGTATTTAGAACTAATTTTTGACCGTTCTCAAACTACTTTATTTCGTTGCTTAACCAATGCTTTTCAATACACCGGAGGTGTTCCTACAGAAATATGGTTTGATAATATGAAAACTGTTGTTGACCGTAGTCGTAGTCAATTTTCTAAAGTTGTTTTTAATGAGCGGTTCCGACAATACGCGAAAGAAGCAGGGTTTCTTCCAATTGCTTGTCGTGCTTTTCGACCTCAAACAAAAGGAAAAGTTGAAGCTCTTGCACGAACAATTGAACGAATTCGTGTATTTAATTATGAATTTGAATCGACTCACGAATTAGAAAAAATTATTCAAACAATCATGGATTCATTAAATACTGAAGAAATTTCTCAAGCAATTCATGAATGTCCTAGTGACCGTTGGTCATACGAGAAAGAACAACTATCTTCTTTTGATGCGAATCAACTTAAAATTTATGCTTCTGTTGAAAAACAAATAAAACGAAAAGTATCTAACGAAGCGATGGTTCAATGGAATCAAAATAAATATTCTGTGCCAGTAAATTACATCGGTAAAATTCTTACACTTCGTGTAAAAGAAGATAAACTTTATATTTACGATGACTCTACTCTTATTCGCACACATACGATTACTCATCAATTGCTTAATTATCATCGAAATGACTATATAGAAATTCTACGTTCTGACGTTTTTAAACATTTAGAAGACGAAGAATTAGAACGTTTTGTTGATGAAAATTTACAAGCGTATGACGAATTATAGAGAGGTGAATCATTATGTCTAATTATTATCATTTACTAAACAAATTAGAAGATTTGAATTTAAAACATACGAGAGAAATTTTACCAGAATATCTCGATACCATTGTTCAAGAAAATCTTAGTTTTGTAGAAGCTTTAAATCATTTAATGACGGAAGAAATAAACGCACGAAATGAACGACAAAAAGAAAATCGTTTAAGAAAGGCGAATTTACCGTTTAAAAAAACAATCAATGACTTTGATTTTGGATTTCAACCAAAGATTAATCGAACAGAGATTTTAGATTTGTGTACCTTACGCTTTATGGATACAAATAATAATATATTGTTTATTGGAAATAGCGGAGTGGGGAAAACTCACTTAGCTATTGCCATTACACTAGAAGCGATAACCAAAGGTTATTCTTGCCATTTTGCTTTAAGCAATGAATTAGTCAATCGACTAAATCGTGCAAATCAACGTGGAAATTTAGATCGATTGTTAAAAAAATATGCTTCTTACGATTTACTAATTATTGATGAAATTGGTTATTTGCCTTTTCCCCCTGACGGGGCAAAGTTATTCTTTCAATTAATTAATCTACGCTATGAAAAAAAATCAACCATTATTACAACGAATATTCCTTTGTCTCAATGGGCTGAAACTTTTCAAGATAAAAAATTAACAAATGCACTAATCGATCGATTAGTGCACCACGCTAAGATTATTCAAATTACTGGAAAGTCTTATCGAATTAAAGATTATAAAGAAAAAAAGTTATCGTATAAGTAACCTTGTTATTTATGGGCCAAAAACCTACATTTTTGAATGGCCATTGACAAACATGACGAATAAGCGATTAGATTTCTTCTAACCGCTTATTCGATTTTGGAAAGAGTGGAATCGTAGACAACAAAAATTAACAGGAAAAGTGAAGCTTAAAAGCTCTTTGCTTTTTTTGTTAGTTAAAGTATGTAGGAGGTAAGCAAATGTTGTTATTGGATAGATGTCAATAAAGTAGACACAAAAAGAGAAGATACTTAAAGACATTCAAAGTAAAGAGCCTCCTTTTCATTTGGTGTAAGCATATCTAATGTTCCGTGAGGACGTTTGGTGTTATAGAATCCTTCAATGTAAGCGAAACAAGCCAAACGTACTTCTTCGATTGAATGGAATGAACGGCGATTTAATTCTTCTTTTTTCATATATTTAAAAAAAGCTTCGGTAACGGCGTTATCCCACGGATAACCTGGTTTTGAAAGAGAATGGACAATCGGATGATGCTCTATAAACTTTCTAAATTCAAAAGAGGTATATTGAGACCCTTGATCTGTATGAAAAAGAACAGGATTCATTAATTTTCGAGAATGAAGTGCTTTTTCTAATGTTTGAATGGCTAGTTTTGTATCAATCGTTGATCCTACGGTCCAAGCAATTACTTTTCTAGAAAACAAATCTAAAACGACACACAAATACGCAAATGTTTTCTTCCCGATGGGGATATAAGAAAAATCACTTGTCCAAACTTGATTTGGTGCAGGTGGATTGAACGCTTGGTTTAGATGATTTGGCCGTGTTAAAGAAACCTTGTTTTTCCTTTTTTTGAAAACAGGCTTTACTGTAGACATTTTTGGGAGGTCCATTGCTTTCATCAAGCGATAAACACGACCAATACTAATCGAAATGCCATAATCACGCAAAAGAATCTGGCGGATTTTTGCAGCGCCAAGACGTTTTTGAGAAGAAGTATAAATTTCTAAAATCACTTTTCTTAGGTGTTGATTTTCTTTTGTTCTTGGGGCTACTTTTCCAGAAAAGCGTTTGTAATAAGTGGAACGATTGACTTTGAGTACACGACAGAGTGTAACAATACTGTGTTCATATCGAAGAATGTGTATGGCTTTTAATCGTTCGTCAAGCGAGGCGTGAATATGGCAATCGCTTTTTTTAGGATTAAATTTTCCTCCTCGAGTTGCGCATTTCGTTTTTGTAGCTGTTTGATTTGACGGGCCGTAAGGATCGTGTCATCGTCAATTTTTACTTCGGAATATTGTTTGACCCAACGAGCAATTGAAGAAAGAGCAATGCCGTACTCCTTAGCTAAAGCATTTTGAGTTTTACCACTTTCGTGAAGTTTTACAATGGATTTTTTAAACTCTTCGTCAAATTTACGTGGTGATTTTCTGTTATTTACCATATTAAAAATTCCTTTCAAAATTTCTGTCTATTTATTTAATAGTATACCAAAAAATGTGTCTACTTTATTAGGATACATGCATGAGAATGTACGCACAGCATTAGATACATTGGAAAGTCATGCGACAAATCAAGAGCAAGAAGAACAGGTTAAACGATTAACTAGTTATTTGAGAAGAAATTGGAAGATAATCAAACCCTACCACATACGAGATTTGAGTGGAGAAAAAGAAGGAATCGGAATCATGGAAAGTTTACACCGAATCTTTACTTTCCGCATGAAGAAAAATAGTAAGTATTGGGGAGTAGGATTAGAACCGATGGCGTGGCTGTTAACAACGAAACGCAATGGTACTTTGAAAGAGATTTTCTTAGAAAAATGGAAGTCAAATTTTGAATTAGATGATCGAATTGTTTCAGAAATTGGCAATCAATATAATCACTTCTTTGAAGACGAGAAAGCAGAAGTTGGTAAAATTCCGACAGGAAGAATCAATTTTAAAAATCAGACCAATCGTATACACGAAATTTTCAAATATTTTAATGGAATATAAAAAAAGTCCCTATAGTTAATTCTATAGGGAGGCAAAATGCACTTGTTTCAATAATCTATTTTAATTTTTCGTGTCTGAAATATAGCATATTTTAGTGAGTTGCGCAACTAAATTTTTAAAATAGAGGCGTACGTTTCTTTCGTGTGTATTTTTTTCTATAACAAAAAATATCTAGTTAGACTTGCAAAAAAATAAAAATATGTTAAATTAAAAGGGAAAAATGAATTAATAAAAAGACGTAAAAAAATTAAATAACAAAAGTTTGAATCTATTATACCAGAGTTTCTCTAATTTTATTTTAATTTTTCGAAGGGAAATTTGTTTTAGGGTAAATTTCAGACACATACAAAGTAAATTAAACTTTGACAACTTTTTCGAATAATGGTACTGTTAAGAAGTAAATTTGTGAATAGAGGAGGTCGAAGAACATGGCAACAAAGAAAGCAGCTCTTGCTTGCTCCGTTTGTGGCTCTCGCAACTATTCTAAATCCGTTAGTGAAGGTAAACGTGGCGAACGCTTAGAAATCAATAAATTCTGTAAATATTGTAATCAATACACGTTACATAAAGAAACGAAATAGATTTAGAGGAGGGTATCAACATGAAATTTTTCCGCAGCGTTGCTGATGAGATGAAGCAAGTAACTTGGCCAACAAAAAAACAATTGCGTAAAGATACATTAGTTGTAATTGAAACATCTATTTTATTTGCAGCATTGTTCTTTATCATGGATACTGTTATCCAAACGGCATTTGGCTGGATTTTAAAATAATTAATTCTAGTATTTCCCGACGAGGGGTGCTATAATAGTATTCGAGAAAAAGCTTCGGGAAACTGAGCTTTTTTTATTTGCTCGAAAAAAATAAACTAAAACATTTAAAGGAGCCGAATCAGTAATGGAAACTTTTGAAAGAAATTGGTACGTATTGCACACCTATTCAGGCTATGAAAATAAAGTAAAAGCAAACATTGAATCACGTGCACAAAGCATGGGGATGGGCGATTATATTTTTCGTGTCGTTGTACCAGAAGAAACAGAAAAAGAAGTCAAAAATGGTAAAGAAAAAGAAATCGTTCATAAAACTTTCCCTGGTTATGTGTTAGTGGAAATGATTATGACCGATGATTCTTGGTATATTGTTCGTAACACGCCAGGCGTAACTGGTTTTGTAGGCTCACATGGTGCTGGTAGTAAACCCGCTCCTTTATTACAAGAAGAAATTAACCACATTTTACGTTCAATTGGCATGAGCACCCGTCAATCAGACTTAGAAGTAGCGCTAGGCGATACAGTGAAAATTATCGAAGGTGCCTTTTCTGGTCTTGAAGGTGTTGTGACAGAAATCGATGAAGAAAAACAAAAATTAAAAGTAAACATCGATATGTTTGGTCGTGAAACAAGTACAGAATTAGACTTTGAACAAGTCGATAACATTGATTAATAAACAAGCTGACAAACTATTGTTCAGCTGATTGATACAGATTGTAGGGTCTGGAAAAGCAGTCAACTGACTTCTTTTCCAAGCCCTTTTTTAGTTCATCGCAGAAAGGAATGAAAAAAATGAAACATGCCCAAAAATATCGTTATTTTTCTTTGCTAATGGGTCTTGTTCTATTATTAAGTGCTTGCCAAATTGGGGCAACTACGAAGGATGACAACCAAGCCGCCACAAAAGAAGCAACTGTTGAGTTAAACCGCACAACAACACCAACGCTTTTTTTTCATGGTTACGCAGGAACTAAAAATTCGTTTGGCTCGTTACTGCATCGCTTGGAGAAACAAGGTGCCACAACTCAAGAATTAGTGCTACTCGTTAAACCTGATGGGACCGTGGTTAAAGAGCGAGGAGCTTTAAGTGGCAAAGCGACGAATCCCAGTGTTCAAGTTCTATTTGAAGATAATAAAAACAATGAATGGAATCAAACAGAATGGATAAAAAACACATTACTCTATTTACAAAAAAATTATCAAGTGAACAAAGCCAATATTGTCGGGCACTCTATGGGTGGTGTTAGTGGTTTACGTTATTTAGGAACCTATGGGCAAGATACATCGTTACCTAAAATTGAAAAATTCGTCAGCATTGGAGCACCTTTCAATGATTTTATTGATACGAGTCAACAGCAAACCATCGAAACGGAACTAGAAAACGGCCCCACAGAAAAAAGTAGCCGCTATTTGGATTATCAAGAGATGATTAATGTTGTTCCAGAAAAACTGCCCATTTTATTAATTGGTGGTCAATTAAGTCCAACAGATTTAAGTGATGGAACGGTGCCGTTATCTAGTGCCTTAGCAGTCAACGCCTTGCTAAGACAGCGAGGAACTCAAGTCACTAGCCAGATTATTAAAGGAGAAAATGCACAACATAGTCAATTACATGAAAATCCTGAAGTAGATCAATTGCTAATCGAATTTCTATGGCCGAGTAAAAAATAGCAAAAAGGCACATGTTCCATAAAAAATGGAACATGTGCCTTTTTCTATACTTTGGCTAGCGAAATAGCTTTTTTCAGCTATAATAAATAAAATTATTTATTTTTATGAGATATTGGAATGGAATCCTCATGATTTAAATAAGCACAAATCAAGGCTTCAAAGGTGATTAATGTTTGGCCAAAAAACATTTGTGGCTGAGCGACACTTGTTGAAAACGGGCTGTAAGAGTCAGTTGAAAAAACGAGATCTGCCAGTCGACCAAGAGTTGAATTTTTGGCGCCAACAAAAGAAATGATAGGATGTTTTTTCTCTTTCGCAAGCAGAGCTGTTTCTTTTAAGTATTTTTCTTCACCAGAATGTGAAAGGATGATAAAAAGAAAATTCTGATTATTTTGACTATTTATCGGATGAGTATAGGCTGTTGTGATGCTGGGGATGCCATGAAAATTGAAAACTTCACTAATGTAAGCCGCCAAATGTCGTGAAAAGTCATGACCTAAAATAACAAATAAATGACTCTTGTGTTTGGCAAGCAGTCGACAAAACTCGTTGGTTGTTTCAAATGAAGGTGCTGTTTCAAAAGGGATTGGCTGAGAAAAATGGGCTTCTTTTAATTTGTAAATAAGTTCATTATAACCTGATAAATTTAATTTTTTGGCTAAACGAATGATGGAACTAGGCGAAGAAAAGCAGTGTTTTGCAACTTCCCGAATACTCAAATCGGCCGCATTCGTACTTTGTTGATCCAAATAATACAAAATCTGACTTTCTGTTTTCGTTAAATGATACGTTTCTTTTAAGTAATCTAAGTTCATGAGCAAACCTCCTTTATCAGATTATAAATAATTTTGTGGGAAAAAGGTATCAAAAAATAAAAAAATGAGGTGTTTTTATGAAAAGGGCAACAAAGCAAAGGCTGTCTTTGGCAGCAATCATGGTTCTACTTCTCTCGGGCTGTGGAAGTGTTGGGAAAGAAACCAAAAAGCAAGAACAACAGGTATTACGGGTCGGGATTGATTCGGAATTATCAACGGCAGACGTGTCGTTGGCAATGGATAATACCGCAGCAGATGTAATGAGCCAAGTAGGGGAGGGACTTTTCTCCTTTGACGAAAAAGGAGAAGCGAAACCAGCATTGGCAACTGAAAAAGTACAGCCCTCCAATGATGGTTTAAGCTATACTTTTACGATTCGAAAAGATGCAAAATGGAGTAACGGCGAGCCAATCACAGCAAATGATTTTGAATACTCTTGGAAGCGCACAGTGGACCCAAAAACAGCTTCCCCGCAAGCGTATTACTTTGAAGGGTTAAAAAATTATCGTGCTATTGTTGACGGTAGCAAATCTAAAGAAGAGTTAGGGGTAACAGCCATTGATGACCATACCTTGGAAGTAGAGCTAAGCTATCCTATGAGTTATTTTCAACAATTATTGGCGGTACCAGCTTTTTATCCTTTAAATGAAGCATTTGTCGAAAAAACGGGCAAAAACTATGGTACATCAGCTGAGTCAACACTTTACAATGGCGCCTTCACATTAGAAGGTTGGGATGGCACGAATAATACTTGGTCCTATGTGAAGAATAAAAATTATTGGGATCAAGCGAATGTTTCGCTAGATAAGGTGGATGTCCAAGTAGTTAAAGAAGTCAATACTGGGAAAAATCTTTTCGAAGGGAAAGAATTAGATGTTGTAAAAATTTCTGGAGAAATTGTTGCACAAGAACAAGGCAATGCAGCTTTGAAAATTCGTGAAATTCCTGGAACGTATTATATCCAATTAAATACGCAAAAAGATCTTTTGGCAAATAAGAATGCACGTCGAGCAATAGCATTATCATTGAATTCTGAGCGTTTAGCTAAAAATGTTTTAAATGATGGCTCAAAAAAAGCACTTGGCTTCGTGCCAACAGGTTTCACTAATCAAGAAACGCAAAAAGATTTTGCAGAGGAATTAGGAGATTTAAATCCTAGTGAACCAGAAAAAGCGAAAGAGTTATGGCAAACGGCTAAAAAAGAATTAGGAATTGAAAAAGCGGAGCTAACGATTTTAAGTTCGGATACAGAAAATGCTAAAAAAATCAGTGAGTATGTTCAAGGAGCTTTAGCAGATAATTTAGAAAATTTAACAGTCAATGTTTCACCAGTTCCTTTTAATAATCGTTTAGAAAAAAGTCGCAGCGGAGATTTCGACATTGTGGTTGGTGGCTGGACGCCAGTATATGCTGATCCAATCGATTTCTTAAACTTACTGCAATCAAAAAATTCCAATAATTTTGGTAAATGGTCTAATAAGACCTTTGATCAGTTGCTTCAAGAAGCAAACGTAACTTATGCAAATAAATATGAAGAACGTTGGAAAACATTACAAAAAGCGGATCAATTGGTTGCGGAAGAAGCCCCCCTAGTTCCTCTTTATCAATTAACAGAAGCACGCTTAGTGGCCGATTCTGTCCAAAATTTAGTCTATGGTCCATTAGGTTCAGGCTATTACAAATCAGTCTCTATCGGCGACAAGTAAAGGTTGGGAAAAAATGAAAAAAAGTCAAGCTGTTCAATTAATTCAGGAACTTTCAAATGCTAATGGTGTTTCAGGCTTTGAAACAGAAGTCGTTAGAATCCTTCAACACGCAACTGCGGATTTTACTATTCAACGGCTAGATTCCATTAAAAATTTATATCTTGAGAAGAAAAATAATCTAAGTGAAGGTCCAGTAGTGCTTTTTGATGCTCATAGTGACGAAGTGGGTTTTATGATTCAAGCAATTAAAGAAAACGGCTTGTTGCGTTTTCTTCCGTTAGGTGGCTGGGTCCCTAATACGATTTCTGCACAAAAAGTTCGGATTCGTAACCGGGAAGGTACCTATCTGCCAGGCGTAGTTACTAGTCGGCCCCCTCATTTTATGACACCAGAGGAACGTCAGCGACCGTTAACCATTGCTGATTTGACGATCGACATTGGTGCTACCTCAAAAGAAGAAGTAATTGAAACTTACAAAATCGATCTTGGTGCACCGGTCATTCCAGATGTGACGTGCTGTTACAACGAACAGACAGATCTTTTTTTAGGAAAAGCTTTTGATTGTCGCATTGGCTGTGCTTGCTTAGTGGATGTCATGGAGGAGTTGAAAGAAGAGACGCTTCCATTCAAGTTAGTTGCGACAGTAACTGCACAAGAAGAAGTTGGCGAAAGAGGAGCACTTATTGCCGCAAAACAAGTCAATCCTGATTTAGCTATTGTTTTCGAAGGCTGCCCGGCTGATGATACGGCAGAAACGCCAGAGATGATTCAATCAGCAATGGGAAAAGGACCGATGTTACGTTATTTTGATGTTTCTATGATTACGAATCCGGAATTTCAAGAGTATGCACTAGAGATTGCTAAAATACACAAAATTCCTGTTCAAGTTTCTGTTCGAAGTGGTGGTGGAACCAATGGCATGGCGATTACACAAGTTCAAGGAGCCCCGACGATTGTTGTAGGAATTCCTGTCCGTTACGCTCACACACCCCATTGCTATGTAGATTTTCAAGATTACCAAGCGGCGAAAGAATTAGTCATTCAATTAATCAAAAATTTAGATGCTGACAAAATTCAAGCACTGGTTCAGCCATTGTCAAAGGAGTGGAACAAATGAAGATTTATGTATCATGCGATATTGAAGGATTAGCAGGTATTGCGACATTTGATATGGAAAAAGAAGACACCGTTTTATTCCGAGAATTATATCACCAACATGTGGCTTGGTTAATTGAAGGGATTCAAAAGAGTGCCAAAAATGAACAAATTACAGAAATTACTATTGCCGATTCGCATAGCCGTGGATTGAATTTAGCTTATGCGCGCTTGGCAGAAATGGATGAACGAATTTCCTTAGTGAGCGGCTTTCCTCGCATGGATTATATGATGAGTGGCTTGGATAGTAGCTATGATGTGGTCTTTTTCTTAGGTTATCATGCCGGTATTGGTAAACAAAAAGGGAATATGGATCATGGGTATAGCGCTAGTGTTGCTTATGATTTAAAAATAAACGACTTAGCGATGAATGAAACGACAATTAATGCAGCTTACGCTAGCGAATTAGGTGTCCCTGTTGGTTTAATTATCGGTGAATCAGGCTTAGAGGAACAACTTTTTCAAGAAAAAATGATGTCCAAAGTTCCCTTTGTTTCCACCAAAGAATCTCTGGGACGTTATGCAATCAAAAATAGACCCATGCAACAAGTTCGGGAAGCTATCGTAGCGACTACAAGTCAAGTGTTAACTTCCTTTGCGTTGTCTGAATTACCCCGATATGCCTTGCAAACACCTGCAACTGTAAAATTGCAATGCGTGACGACAGCACAAGCAGATCGTATTGAAATGTTACCAATGATTAAACGCATTGATGGTAGAACCGTTTCATTTGTGGGTGAAACGATGAAAGATGTCATGAATGGAATTGTCGCTGTGGTTGGTTTAGGCGGAACAAGTTATTAAAGAAGAAGCTTACGGAAAAAACGAATGGACGTTTTTTTCTGTAAGCTTCTTGCTATAGTTATTTCTATTTTTGTTTCTCTAGAATTTCTTTGCTTAAACGTTGTGCAGTTGGTGTCACCGCAAGACCGCCTTCAGCGGTTTCCTTGAAAATTTGTGGCATTTGGCGTCCCACTTGGTACATTGCGTGGATGACTTCATCTGGCGGAATGACACTTCGAATCCCCGCTAAAGCCATGTCAGCTGAGATGAAGGCTTGAGAAGAACCTAATGCGTTTCGCTTCACGCAAGGGACTTCAACAAGTCCCGCAACAGGATCACAAATGAGGCCCATCATATTTTTTATCGTAATGGCCACAGCTTGAGCAGATTGATCAGGCGTACCGCCAGAAGCCGCAACTAAAGCGGCACTTGCCATTGCACTAGCAGAACCGACTTCAGCTTGACAACCACCTTCGGCACCACTGATTGAGGCATTATTGGCAATCACTAAGCCAAAAGCCCCAGCTGTAAATAGAAAATCCAATTGTTGTTGATGCGTTAACTTTAAGCGATCAATAACTGCCAACAAGACGCCAGAAACTACTCCGGCACTGCCTGCGGTTGGTGTAGCACAAATCAAGCCCATTTTTGCATTAACCTCATTAACAGCAATCGCATTTCGCACGGCTTGTAAAATGGTCTCACCGCTTAAAAAGTTGCCTGAATGTATGTAATCATTTAAGCGGGTTGCATCGCCACCAGTTAGCCCTGTTACTGAGGTAACACCAGCGATTCCTTCAGCGACGGATTGTTTCATAACGGCTAGATTTTTTTCCATTGTTTCAATAATTCGTTCACGAGAATACCCGCCATGAGCCATTTCTGTTGCAATCATTAATTCGCTCACAGAAGGGTAATCTTTCGCTTGAGCTACCAAATCTTCAATTGAATAAAACATCGTATTACTCCTTTACGTTCATTTAGTCAAAATAGTTAACGCTATATATATGAGGGATTTCAGCTAATTGCATGACAATGTCACCGACTTCGGCTTGATCAACTTCAATAATCATAATCGCTTTTTCCCCTTTAGATTCTCGGGTAACGGTCATTGTACTAATATTGATATCGCTAGCTGAAAGGATGTTGGTCACCTTAGCAATCATGCCAGGAACATCTTGATGAACAACGATAAATGTTGGCGTGCCCATACTTAAAGACAATTTGAAGCCATTTAATTCAGAAATTTGAATGTTTCCACCACCAATTGAAATTCCTGTCACAGATAGTTTTCGGTCGCCAGAAGAAACCACAATTTTAACGGAATTAGGGTGGTCTGCTTTTTCACTTTTAGGAATAAAACAAACTTCCATTCCTTGTTCATAGGCAATTTCCAAAGAATTGGATAGTTGCTCATCATCTGGTTCCATGCCTAAAAGGCCGCCAACTAAGGCGATATCTGTTCCGTGACCACGATAAGTTTTGGCAAAAGACTCATATAAATAAATGTCAACGCTATCAGGTTGCTGTCCAAAAATACTGCGAACCACTTTTCCAATTCTTGCCGCTCCAGCTGTATGAGAACTGCTTGGACCAATCATAACAGGTCCGATAATATCAAAAACACTATTAAAGCGTAACTCTTCCATTTCAGCACCTTCTTCATTAGAATATGTTTTCATTGGAAGTCTAACACAAAAAATGGCGGGGAACTAGGCAATCGCTTGTGTTTTAGCGAATAATTTAAATTTTTATCAGAATGAAAGCAAGGGGCCTTCGTTGACAAATCAGTGAAGAGATGCTAAATTCTAGATAATAAAAGACGAAAAGAGGGATTCGTGCGTTGAAAATTTAAGTTAATTTTTTAGAGAAACTGTATAACTTTGCCTGAATATAACGGGTGGAGTGTGCGGATTTTCGGAAATTAGCTTAAAGAATTCAACCACGGGTCTTTTTGTATACCTTGGATTGATGCCGCTGATTTCCGTAAAGCTGCATCAATTTTGCTTTATGGAGGTATATTTATGTCGAAAATTGAACTAAAACAACTATCTTTTGCCTATGATAATCAAGAAGCGTTGCTTTTTGATCAGGCAAATATCACGATGGATACCAATTGGAAATTAGGATTGATTGGCCGCAATGGCCGTGGGAAAACAACCTTATTAAGATTGTTACAAAAGCAGTTGGATTACCAAGGAGAGATTCTTCATCAAGTCGATTTCGTCTATTTTCCACAAACAGTTGCAGAAGAACAACAGCTCACTTATTATGTCTTACAAGAGGTGACTTCTTTTGAACAGTGGAAATTAGAACGAGAATTAACGCTTTTAAACGTTGATCCTGAAGTTTTATGGCGTCCCTTTTCTTCTTTATCAGGCGGCGAAAAGACGAAAGTTTTATTAGGTCTTCTTTTTATTGAAGAAAATGCCTTTCCTTTAATTGACGAGCCAACAAATCACTTAGATCTAGCTGGCAGACAACAAGTGGCTGAATATTTGAAGAAAAAGAAACACGGGTTTATTTTAGTCAGCCACGATCGGGCATTTGTTGATGAAGTGGTTGATCATATTTTGGCGATTGAAAAAAGTCAATTGACGCTGTATCAAGGGAATTTTTCTATTTATGAAGAGCAAAAAAAATTAAGAGATGCTTTTGAACTAGCAGAAAATGAAAAAATCAAAAAAGAAGTCAATCGCTTGAAAGAAACCGCTCGTAAAAAAGCGGAATGGTCGATGAACCGTGAAGGTGATAAGTACGGCAACGCTAAGGAAAAAGGGAGCGGGGCGATTTTTGATACAGGAGCCATTGGTGCCCGGGCAGCGCGCGTAATGAAGCGCTCGAAACATATTCAACAACGCGCCGAAACACAATTAGCAGAAAAAGAAAAACTATTAAAAGATCTTGAGTATATTGATTCTTTGTCAATGGATTATCAGCCAACGCATCACAAAACATTATTGACGGTGGAAGAGCTTCGTCTAGGCTACGAGAAAAATTGGCTGTTTGCGCCAATTTCTTTTTCAATAAACGCGGGAGAAATTGTCGGAATAACAGGAAAAAATGGCTCAGGAAAATCGAGCTTGATTCAGTATTTATTGGATAATTTTTCTGGGGATTCAGAAGGCGAAGCCACTTTGGCTCACCAATTAACCATTTCTTATGTGCGCCAAGATTATGAAGACAATCAAGGAACTTTATCCGAATTTGCAGAGAAAAATCAGTTAGATTACACCCAATTTTTAAATAACTTACGAAAACTTGGGATGGAGCGTGCCGTTTTCACTAATCGAATTGAACAAATGAGTATGGGGCAACGGAAAAAAGTCGAAGTAGCCAAATCATTGTCTCAATCAGCAGAGCTTTATATTTGGGATGAACCCCTTAATTACTTGGATGTGTTTAATCATCAACAATTAGAAGCGCTAATCTTATCTGTGAAGCCTGCAATGCTAGTGATTGAGCATGATGCGCATTTCATGAAGAAAATAACGGATAAAAAAATTGTCTTGAAATCATAAAAACATCTTGAAAAAGTAAAGGGAATCCTGTATAGTAATAGGGTATGTTTTAAATGTACGTTGAGTGGGAGGGGAAATCTCAACCCCATTAACCACGCACGAGAACTTAAGGAGGTATTTTCGTGGCTAAAAAAGTAGAAAAAATCGTTAAATTACAAATTCCTGCGGGGAAAGCAACACCAGCTCCACCAGTAGGTCCAGCGTTAGGTCAAGCAGGTATCAACATCATGGGATTCACTAAAGAATTCAATGCTCGTACAGCTGACCAAGCAGGCTTAATTATTCCAGTAGTAATCTCTGTATATGAAGATCGTTCATTTACATTCATTACTAAAACACCACCTGCTGCAGTCTTATTGAAAAAAGCTGCAAAAATCGAAAAAGGTTCAGGTGAACCAAACAAAACTAAAGTTGCAACAGTTTCAAGCGATCAAGTGAAAGAAATCGCTGAACTTAAAATGGCAGACCTAAACGCCGCTGACGTTGAAGCAGCAATGCGCATGGTTGCAGGAACTGCACGAAGCATGGGTATCATCGTAGAATAATTTTTATTCCACACTTACTCAAAGAAGTAGCTTCTCAGTTCGTTTCATATTTAAAGATATGAAAGACGTGGGAGGTACAACCGTTATAACCACAATCAAGGAGGAAACAAAATGGCTAAAAAGAGCAAAAAAATGCAAGAAGCATTGAAAAAAGTTGATGCTACAAAAGCTTACTCAGTTGAAGAAGCAGTAGCTTTAGCAAAAGATACAAACATCGCGAAATTTGACGCAACAGTTGAAGTTGCTTACAAATTGAACGTTGACCCTAAAAAAGCAGACCAACAAATCCGTGGAGCAGTTGTGCTTCCAAACGGAACTGGTAAAACACAAACTGTTTTAGTATTCGCTAAAGGCGAAAAAGCTAAAGAAGCTGAAGCTGCTGGTGCAGATTTCGTAGGCGACGACGACATGGTTGCAAAAATCCAAGGTGGATGGTTCGACTTTGACGTAGTTGTTGCGACTCCTGACATGATGGCTACAGTTGGTAAATTAGGCCGTGTCTTAGGACCAAAAGGTTTAATGCCAAACCCTAAAACGGGTACTGTAACAATGGACGTTACAAAAGCTGTTGAAGAAGTTAAAGCTGGTAAAGTAACTTACCGCGTTGACAAAGCTGGTAACATCCACGTACCAATCGGTAAAGTTTCATTTGATAACGAAAAATTGGTTGAAAACTTCAACACAATTAACGACGTATTATTGAAAGCTAAACCATCAACTGCTAAAGGTCAATACATCAAAAACATTTCAGTAACAACAACATTTGGACCTGGAATCCACGTTGACCAAGCTTCTTTCTAATTTGAAAGAAAATAATTAAAAAATTCTTGACTCACTCACTTACCCTATGGTAAAGTGAGTGAGGTTAATAATTAACTGTACCGAAGACAGTAGGTGACGCAAGTCTTAATTTCCTACCGAGGACAATTGTTGAGTTATATACAATTCGGTCCCTCTATGTCTACGGTGGCATGGAGTTTTGTTGTTTTACACGACTTTTTGAAAAAAAGCCGATGTAAAACAATACTTGGCGAACGAAGTGAGCGAAGTTTCATTTGATTCTTCTACTTTACATAACGTAAACCAAGTCCAACTCCACCATCAAAATCAGGAGGTGAAATAAATGAGTGAAGCAGCAATCGCTAAAAAAGAAACCCTAGTTCAAGCAGCCGCTGAGAAATTTGAATCAGCAGCATCAGTTGTAATCGTGGACTACCGTGGTTTAACAGTTGAAGAAGTCACTAACTTACGTAAACAATTACGTGATGCAGGCGTAGAAATGAAAGTCATCAAAAACTCAATCCTTTCTCGTGCAGCTAAAAAAGTTGGTTTAGACGGCTTAGACGAAGTCTTTACAGGCCCAACTGCTGTCGCATTCAGCAACGACGATGTAGTAGCACCAGCTAAAATCATCGACGAATTTGCTAAAGATGCAAAAGCATTAGAAATCAAAGGTGGCGTCATCGAAGGAAAAGTTTCTTCAGTGGAACAAATTACTGCGTTGGCAAAACTACCAAACCGCGAAGGTTTACTATCTATGCTATTATCTGTATTACAAGCGCCAGTCCGCAACGTGGCTTACGCTGTCAAAGCAGTGGCAGAGAAAAACGAAGAAGTTGCTTAATTGCAGTCTAATTCAAACCAATAAAAAACAAACAATTTTAATTTAAATGGAGGAAATTCAAAATGGCATTAAACATTGAAAACATCGTTGCTGAGTTAGAAACAGCAACTATCTTAGAACTAAGCGAATTAGTTAAAGCTATCGAAGAAAAATTTGACGTATCAGCAGCAGCTCCTGTAGCAGTAGCTGGACCAGCAGCAGGTGGAGCAGCAGAAGAACAAACTGAATTCACTGTTGAATTAACAGCAGCTGGCGATCAAAAAGTTAAAGTTATCAAAGCAGTTCGTGAAGCAACTGGCTTAGGCTTGAAAGAAGCTAAAGCTGTAGTTGATGGCGCTCCTGCACCAGTTAAAGAAGCTGTTTCTAAAGAAGAAGCAGAAGCTTTAAAAGCTGCTTTAGAAGAAGTTGGCGCTTCAGTAACAGTAAAATAATTCATTCAACTTTTGAATGTTCGAGAACCCTTGTGTTGCAAGGGTTCTTTTTTATTAAGCTTTTAAATGGTGGTAAAGTTAGTGAATTGATTGTCAAAATAATCTTTTCGTTTAATAAAGATAAGCATTCCTAGCTAAAGAGAAAATCCAGAGGATCTTAACCTCTGGATTTGATAATTTTCTATAAATTCTCGTTACCAATATTATTTGATAAAAAGCAAATTATTTAAATAGTGACTGAATAGTAGGTCTATTTCTTTTTATTTTTTATAATGAATATACTAACTAAAGATAGTAAGATGATTCCAATGATAGTAAATAAAACTGATTTTTTTTCGCCAGTACTGGGAAATATCCCCTTTTTGTGCTCGGTTGAACTTGATGTAGTAGCTTTCTTCGAACTGCTCGTAGTTGTTTGTAATGTAGATTCTGTATTAGTAGTATCCGAAGAAACACTTTCAGCACTTTGATTAATTGACGTATAATCGTTTGCTTTTATTTTATCTGCCATTGCTGCTAAACCATAATCACCACGGACATCAGATGGGTAATTTTGGTTAGCGTAGTCTACCTTGACTTGATTAATTAAATCGACGAGTGTTTGATCGCTTAAATTATTTACAACATCACTATTTAAATCATATACATAAATTAACGAAAGTCGAATTTGAGGTAAATAATTTTTTAAGTCATCAATCGTTAATGTTGAGTAATCTGTAGAGTAGGAGTCCTCCGGGATAGGTTTCTCACCATATAATTTAGTAATCATTCTCGCTGTTCCACTGATGTCTTGGTTTACAAAATGAAACGAAACTTTTTTTGCGTAGTCCAGTTCGTCATCAGATAAACGATTTATCAAGGTTTCTGTTAAACCATACATACCTACGTAATTAAGAAGTGTTTGACGAAGCGATGGAAGTTCCTCGCTTTCAGCTGTAAGTGCTGTTGAATCAGTTGAAGCATTAATTGTTGTTGCTGAAGTTTCTTGAGTTAAAGAAGTAACTGTTGACTTTTCCACAGAAGCTTCATTAGCCGAATCTTCTGCCCATACATTAGAAACTGATAGTGTGGTAATCGAAACAAAACAAAAGAGTCCTAAAAACATTTTTTTCATTTTAATCATTCCTTTCGTTACCTATTGTAACATTTTTGAAATATTTTTGTAACAATTAAATATTAAGAAAAGCTTAAGAATATATACTAGGTGATAAAAAATATAAATTTTAAACTATTAATCTATCAAAAATACGATCCGTAGAGACTATTACATTAGTGTCAAAATATTTCAAAGGTGTTGGTTAAAGAAGTACTGTATTTGCTTAATGGTAGTTTCGAGTAAATTAGTCATTATATAAAAGATTGACAAGTATGCTGCATAGCGAAAACTTCGTCAATCTTTTAAAAGGATAAAAATACAGATTTAAGAATAATGACAATTTATTTTAAGTCAAAAACTGTTGACGATATTGTCGAGGTGTCATCTCTTTTTTCTGGAAGAAAAATTTTGAAAAATAAGAAGGTGAAGAAAAACCTGCTTCAAAACTGATTTCCGTGATGGTTAAGGAACTTTTTCTTAATAGAGAACAGGCTTTTTGCAATTTTAAGTTTTGTACATAAATACTAGGATTTGTTTGTTCATAACGCTGAAATAGCTTAAATAAATAGCTACGATCAATGTTATACTCAGAAGCTAATTGACTAATTGAAAGATTGTTTGAAAAATTTTCGTGAATAGCCATTTTTATTTGGTTAAATAATTGTTGGCTTTGATTTTCGTGCTGTGTAACGGAATGATGCTCTAGATAATTCAACAATTGAAAGCTTTCACTTAAGCTGCCAAAATGATTATGTTTCTTCGCTTCTTGGTAAATATTTTTAAATAAACTTTCTAATTTCTTATCAACAGTTCCTTTTAAAATACAATTTTCGGTAGTCAGGCCTATTTTTTCTAAATACTGAGACGAAAGATCTCCAACAAAACCGACCCAATGATAGGTCCAAGGATTTTGCCGATTAGGATAATAAATATTGCGACAATTGGCTGGGATCATAAACAAATCGCCAGCGGTAATGTGTTGTTTTTCCATAAAGGGTGTTGAAAAATAGCCTTCACCATCGCTACAATAATGCAAAACCCAATAATTAATGGGGGCAAACTCAGTTGGTTTTGTCGGACGGCATTTTTCATAGCCAGCTTCATAAAGATGAAATTCTTGGCTAATAGGTTGATCATTAATCAGGATGCTGACATTATTTGTAAAAACATTTTGCATGCTATCACCTCTTTATAAGAGTATGTAAAGGCTTTCTAAAAGTCAACATCTTTACAAGAAATAGGCAACATTTTTTATTTTTAAAAAACTGTAAGCGTTTTACAATGTGTGAGTACTAATTAATTTGATAAAGAGAGGATGTAGTAAAATGGCAACACATTCACGGGAACGATTAGGTTCTGTCGCATTGATGCTCATGACTTTTTCAGCGGTTTTTGCCTTTCCCAGCATTGTTAACAACAGTATTCAGATTGGCCTAGCAACTATTCCAGGCTATTTATTCGGCTCTATTTTTTACTTTTTACCATTTATTCTAATGATTGCAGAATTTGCTTCTGCTAATTCTGAAAATGAATCAGGTGTTCACAGTTGGTTGGAATCTGTGCTAGGACCTAAATGGGCATTTTTAGGCGCTTGGTCGTATTTCTTTGTCAACTTGTTTTTCTTCTGTTCATTGCTACCGAATACATTGATTTATGGTTCATACGCTTTTTTAGGTCAAAACGTTTTTCAAGGAAACCATAGCACTAAAATAATTGCAGTGATTTCTATCCTGTTATTTTGGTTAATGACATGGGTTTGTATTAAAGGGGTTTCGTGGATTTCGAAAGTGACTAGCTTAGCGGGTGGTGCTCGTTTATTTATGGGCGTAGCTTTTGTGGTTTTAGCCTTTGTCGTCGTGTTTGGTTTTGGCAATGAGCCAGCACAAGAGTTTACCACGACGTCAATTATGCCAACTTTTAATTGGACTTTTTTCATGACGATGGCGTGGATTTTACAAGCTGTTGGCGGTGGTGAAAGTATCGGTGTATATATTAAGGATGTTAAAGGCGGCAATAAAACGTTTGTCCGCACGATGATTGGTGCAACGATTGCGGTCGGTATCATGTATATTCTTGGTGCCGTTGCTGTAGGTTTGGTAGTGCCAACGGACGTCTTAAAAGGAAATTTTTCAAATGGTATTTTTGATATTTTTAAAATTTTAGGTACGTATTTCCATATTCCCGCAGCAATGATGGTGCGCTTAGTAGGAATTATCTTATTTGTCGGAAGTCTTGGTTCTTTGGCTCTGTGGACGGCAGCACCAGTTAAAGTATTTTTCTCAGAAATTCCTGATGGGGTCTTCGGTAAGTGGCTAGTGAAAACGAACGAAGAGGGAAATCCAACCAATGCTTTGTTAGTTCAAGGAATTATTGTGACGATTTTAGTTGCCATTCCAGCATTAGGAATTGGAAATATGGATAGCTTTTTAGAAACGTTAATTAATATGACAGCTTCTACGTCATTAGTGCCTGTCTTGTTCTTGTTAATCGCCTATATTGGGCTTCGTTGGAAAAAAGAAACAATGCCGAGAAGTTTCCGCTTTGGTAATCGAACCTTTGGCTTAATTGCGGGAATTTTCTTATTAGCCATTTTTATCTTTGTATTCTTTATGTCAACTGTGCCGGATCCAAAATTAATCATGGAAGAAATCAATGGCACGTTACCGAAAGGAACCGCTAGTCCACTGGGCATGTTGGCGTATAACATCATTGGGTTAATTGTCTTTATGGGCTTTGCTTGGATTTGTTGGAAACGATATGAAACAAAAGAAAAAAATGAAGTTGGTAAAGGAGAAATGGATTATGAAGACTTGGGAAAATTATAAAGTAGATAGTATTAATCGGTTGCCTGGACGAGCACACTTTTCGAGCTTTCCTTCGAAAGAAACAGCGTTATTAAATGAAAATAAATATACACAAGCATACAAAAATTTAAACGGATGCTGGCATTTTCTCTTTTTAGAAGCGCCAGAATACAGCCCAGAAAACTTTTTTGCGACGGACTTTGATACAAGCCAAATGGATCAAATCACTGTTCCTGGAAATTGGCAAGTCCAAGGATATGGCAAAATGCATTACTCTGATTTATGGTACAATTTTCCCATTAATCCGCCGTATGTACCAACGGAAAACCCAACAGGTATTTACAAACGGACATTTGCTATAGATGAAACATTTCACGATAAAAAAATCATTTTACGTTTTTGTGGCGTAGATTCAGCTTATCATGTTTGGGTGAACGGCCATGAAGTTGGCTACAGTAAAGGTGCACGAAATGAAGCAGAATTTGACATTACGCCTTACGCTAAAATTGGTGAAACAAATGATTTAACGGTGCGAGTCTATCAATGGTCAGATGGTACGTATTTAGAGGATCAAGATATGTGGTGGTTAAGTGGTATTTTTCGTGATGTTGAATTACTCGGTGTACCAGAAAATGGGCTGGAAGATTTCTTTATTATTTCCGATTTAGATGATTCGTATCAAAATGGGCACTTGGCAATTACGGGTAAATTTTGGCAAGACAAAGGACAACAAGTTCAATTGGAGTTGATGGATCAGCAGGGAAAAACGGTTCTTAAAGAGACTGTCGCAGGAAATCAAGGTACGGTTGAATTTTCAGCAAGTTTGCCGTCTGTCACTGCTTGGTCAGCTGAAAAACCATACTTGTATCAACTATTTATCACTGTTTTTTCTGAAGGGGAAGTCGTCGAAGTTATTCCGCAAAAAATTGGTTTCAGAAATATTCATGTATCTGGTGAGACTTTCTTAGTCAATGGTGTGGCCATTAAACTAAAAGGAATGAATCGTCATGATTATAATCCGAAAAATGGTCGAGTGGTTAGTCGTGAAGAAATTGAAAAAGATATTCGTTTAATGAAACAATTTAATATTAATGCCATTCGAACCAGTCATTATCCAGCATCTGCTTATTTCTATGATTTATGCGATGAATATGGAATGTATGTGATTGATGAAACTGATTTGGAATGTCACGGCTTTGAATTAACCGGAGAATATGATTGGATTAGCAACGATCCAGAATGGGAAACGGCTTATGTTTCTCGGATGGTACGGATGATTCAACGGGATAAAAATCATCCATCAATTCTCTTTTGGTCGTTAGGGAATGAATCTGCGTTTGGTCATAACTTTATTGAAATGGCCCGTATTGCAAAAGAAATGGATCCAACACGTTTGGTTCATTATGAAGGTGATTTTGAGGCAGAGGTCACGGATGTCTATTCTACAATGTATACGTGGTTGGAACACCCAACTAGAGAATTACTGATGAATACGATTATTGAAAATTCAAAAAAACCGCATATTTTATGTGAATATTGTCATGCGATGGGTAATGGCCCTGGGAATTTAAAAGAATACCAAGAGCTATTTTATGCTCATGATAAATTACAAGGTGGCTTTATTTGGGAATGGTTTGACCATGGCATTGAATCTGTAACAGATAACGGTGAAGTTTATTATCGTTATGGCGGCGATTTCGGCGATGATCCAAGTAACAAAGATTTTTGTATTGATGGGATGTTGATGCCTGACCGTACGCCATCTCCTAGCTTGTATGAATACAAAAAAGTCATTGAACCCATTACAACTAGCGCTATTGACGTTCTGTCAGGTGAATTCTCATTATTGAGTCGGTTTGACTTTGAAAACTTGGCTATCTTTAAGCTGGTTTATACAATTACTGAAGATCAAACAGTGATTCAATCAGGGACAGTAGCAGTGCCAGCAATTGCTGCTAGAGCAGAAGGAAGACTGCACTTACCTTATCATTTAGATTTTCCTAAAAAGGCAGGAGCCGCCTATTATTTAACTCTTTCATATCAATTGAAAGAAACGACTGCCTATGCATCTGCTGGTCATGAATTAGCTACCGCACAGTTTGAATTGCCAATTGCAACACCAGGGATTGAGATCACACCAGTTGGCTCGCTAATGGCAAAGGAAATTGGCCCTCATTTATACATTGAAGGACCAAACTTTTCAATTAATTTTGATAAAGTGAAGGGCGCCTTAACGAATGTGACACGAGATGGTAAAAAATTATTGCATAAAGGGCCGAAATTTACATTTTGGCGGGCACCAATCAGTAATGATATGGAAATTATTGATGAAATGAAGAAGAAATATTTCTTACATTTAGAGCATGAAATTGTCCGTTCTTTTGAGTGGAAAAAAGTTGATGATTTTATCCAAGTCATCGTAAAAACAATTAACGGAACGACTAACAGTGCTTGGCATTATCAATGTACCTATCAGTATTTAATTGCACCAAATGGCGAAATTTTCTTCGACTTAAAAGGTAGTCCTGCTGGTAAAATTGAAAATGCGCCAGATATGTTACCACGTTTGGGTGTGACTCTCCATTTAGACAAGTCTCTATCAGAAGTAAAATATTTCGGTAAAGGGCCGAGAGAAAACTATGTAGATTCACAAGAAGCTGGTTTACTTGGCGTTTATGATGCTACAGTGGCGGAAATGTTCACTAATTATGTTGTTCCACAAGCCAATGGTAACCACATGGCGACTAAATGGTCCGCATTCACGGATGATCGCGGCCAAGGGGTAGTAGCAACAGCGGCTGATTCATATAATTTTAGTGTTTCTTATTTTGAAGAACAAGCGCTAGATGTTGCTAAGCATACCAATGAATTACAAGAAAGTGAGTATGTTGTTTTAAATATCGATTACAAACAAAACGCCCTAGGTAGCTACTCTTGCGGCCAGTGGCAATTAGAAAAATACCGAACTACGTTTGAAGAATTCCAATTGGCATTCCGCTTAACACCTTTTAATAATAAAGAGATTCAAGCAGCGGATGTCGCACATGAACGAGTAAAACGACCAACAATTTCTTAAATAAAAGCTCAGAACAGTGCACTTCGGTCTCCTGTTCTGAGTTTTTTTAATGAAATTATCAGAAATTATTGCTTTTTTTTCATGGAAATAAGCAAACTATTTTGTTATCTAATAAAAATAGTTCATAATAGTAACATAGCGAATTATTCGCTAGATAAAGCATTTAGGAGGAATTATTTTATGCATACTTTATGGGTTTTAATCGTTGGTGCTGTTATCGGTGCTATCGCTGGCGCGCTTACAAGCAAAGGTCAATCAATGGGTTGGATTGCGAATATCGTTGCCGGTTTAGTTGGTTCATTTATCGGAGAAAAAATCTTAGGTAGCTGGGGTCCTCACGTAGCAGGTATGGCAATTGTGCCATCAATTATTGGGGCAGTAATTTTAGTTGCTGTGGTTTCATTCTTCTTCGGACGAAAAAATAGCTAATTAAGTAAATAATTGTTTAATTAGTTAAAGGAGGTCGGGACAGAACCGTTTAGCTCCGAGAAATAAGAAGAAATTTCCGAAAATTGCTTTTTAATTTTTGGATAATTTCGGCTTATTTCCGAAGGAGTTGGTTCTGTTCCCGCCGTTTATCAGTTTTTGAGCGTGGAGCAAAAATCCAAAGTGATTTTTGTCCCACGCTCCTTTTTTTATTTTCTCGTTAATTTTACGACAACTTCACAACGAGCGGTTTGTGGAAACATATCAACAGATTGTAAATAGTCTACTTGATATACTTTGGCTAATTGAACTAAATCACGTGCTAACGTGGATACATTACAAGAAATATACACCATTTTCTTAGGTGGTTGTTTCAAAAGGGCCGTTAATAATTTACGATCCAAACCAGTCCGTGGGGGATCAACTACAATGGCATCAGGTTTAAAGCCTTCTTTGAACCATTTAGGTAATAAGTCTTCAGCTGTTCCAACAGCATAATGTGTGTTCGTAACACCAAGTCGTTTTGCATTGAATCTAGCATCGTCAATTGCGGCGGGAATGGTATCCATACCACGAACTTGATGCGCTTGTTTCGCTAAACTTAAGCCAATGGTCCCGACGCCACAATAAGCATCAACAACAGTTTCATTTGGTTGTAAATCTAAGGCCTTGATTCCTTCATTATATAAAACTTCCGTTTGTTCTGGATTCAATTGGAAAAATGCTCGCGGCGATAAATCAAAGACAACGTCGTTAATGTGTTCTTCAATGCTTTCTTTGCCCCATAAGTGAAGGGTATCATCACCCATTACTAGAGAGGTTTTTTTATTTTGGACATTTTGCATAATAGAAACAACTTCTGGTAATTGTTCATTAATTGCGCGAACCATTTTTTCTTTTTGTGGAAATTTCTGCGATTGTGTAATGAACACTACTTGGACTTCGCCAGTTTGGATGCCCACTCGAACCATTAATGTTCGAAAGATACCACTATTTTTACGTTCATCATAAATTGGTAATTGAAAGTCATTCAATAAATCAACTAATGTATTCATCACCTTGGTTGTCGCAGGCTGTTGGACCAAACAGTTATCAATCGGTACTAATTGATGTGAATCAGCTTGATAGAGACCAGCTTCTACTTGTCCATCGATTTGGCGTAATTGGAATTGGGCTTTATTTCGATAATTCCAAGGATTCTCCATCCCAATTGTTTTTCGTAGTTCATAGTTTTGATAATTGGCTGGTTTAAATTTGTTAAGCGCCTGCTTTAATAAATCTTTTTTAAAGTCTAATTGTGCTTTGTAGGCTAAATGTTGTAGTTGGCAGCCGCCACATGTTTCATAGACAGGACAAGGAGGGACCACGCGATCTTTAGCAGCTTTTTTGACAGATTGAAGGGTTCCTTCAGCAAATTTTGGTGTAACATTTGTGATCGTGGCAGTCACTTCTTCTTTCGGTAGCGCCCCAGGAACGAAAATAATTAATTTTTTATAATAGCCGATACCTTCGCCATTAATTCCTAATCGTTTAATTTTTAAAGAAATTTGTTGGCCTTTTTTTACTAGTTGTTGGGTCATATTCTTTCATCCTTTAGTCATCTCACATTTTTCACTTCCTCCCATTTTAGCACATTTTTATTTATTTGGCTTCCAAGGATTCTATGGTATAGTAGAATATATGTTCTGATTTAGAGGGGCAGGAGAATAAGATGACAACAATCACACGAATTAGTAAAGATAAAGGTGAATTTTATCTACTTTGGCTATCTTCAGGCGAAAAACTGCGTGTCTCGGAAGATATTTTAGTACGGCAGCGTCTGCTAAAAGGCCAAGAGTTATCAGATACTTTAATAGAAGAAATAAAAAAAGCCAGTTCTTATGATGTCGGGTTACAAATGGCGATGAATTATTTAAGCTATCAATTACGTTCAAAGAAAGAGATTTTTACTTATTTAAAAGAGAAAGAAATTGTACCTGAAGATCGAGTAAAAATCGTTCAACGTTTAGAAGAGCTGCGGTTGTTGGATGATGCAATTTTTAGTGAAAGTTACGTACGGACAGCTATGCGAACCAGTGATAAAGGACCACGAAATGTGGCACAACAATTAAAGCAAAAAGGCATTAGTGAAGAAGATATTCAGCATGGCTTGACCTTTTATACGTTAGATGAACAGCTTAATGTTGCCATAGCAACTGCAGAAAAGGCCATGAAACGCTATCGAACTAAAAGTTTTAAAGATGCACTACAGAAAACGCGTCTGCATCTGATGCAAAAGGGCTTTACAAATGAAATCATTGATCTAGCTTTGGAATCTTTAGCTTTTGAAAAGGACGAAGAACAAGAACAACAAGCGTTAAACAAGGAAGGCGAACGTTTATGGCGTGCCAATCAGCGATTTGATTTTTCTAAAAAAGTCCAAAAAGTCAAACAAAGCTTATTCCAAAAAGGGTTTGACTATGATTTGATTCAGCAATTTATTAGCGAAAAGGAAGTAGAACATGACGAATAAAGAGCCTTGGGAGGCGTGGAGTCCCGAAAAAGTTAGTTCATTCCAGGAAGATTTTTTAGCTTGGTATGAACGAGAAAAACGCAATTTACCTTGGCGAGCGAATACAGATGCATATCGTATTTGGATTTCTGAAATTATGCTACAACAAACTCGCGTAGATACAGTCATTGATTATTTTTATCGATTTATGGAATGGTTTCCGACGATTCAAGATTTAGCGGAAGCGCCAGATGATAAGTTGTTGAAAGCTTGGGAAGGGTTAGGCTACTATTCACGAGCGCGTAATTTAAAAGTGGCAGCGCAACAGATTGTTTCAGAATTTGGTGGGAAAATGCCTGACACAATCGAAGATATTCGGAGTTTAAAAGGAATCGGCCCCTATACGGCTGGTGCGATTGGCAGTATTGCCTTTAATCTCCCCGAACCAGCAATTGACGGTAACGTCATGCGGGTAGTGAGCCGTTTATTTGAAATTGATGCAGATATTGCAAAAGCGAGTAGTCGTAAAGTATTTGAAGCGGCGATGCTTAAAATCATCGATCGTGAGCGTCCAGGGGATTTTAATCAAGCCTTAATGGATCTAGGCTCAGCCGTCTGCACCCCAACTTCACCTAAGTGTGAAAGCTGTCCGCTTCAGCAATATTGTGCGGCCTATCAGGCAGATAAAATGACCGCTTATCCAGTCAAATCAAAAAAAGTTAAGCCGAAAGATGTGTATTATGTCGGCACTATTATTGAAAATAAAAAGCAAGAATTTTTATTAGAACAACGCCCTGAAACCGGTTTGTTAGCCAATATGTGGCTGTTTCCGATTGAAGAAATTAGCAAAAAACAATTTCAACAATTGCAAAAACTGGCGCAACCAGCAGAAACGGAAAAACAATTAACTTTAGAGTTAGATCCTGTAACAGAGCCTTTGGTTGCTGAAGAACCTGTCAATGTTTTTGCTGACTATGACACAGTTGTCTGGCAAAAACGTGCCTTAGGCGAAGTCGTTCATATTTTCAGTCATTTAAAATGGCATATCTTAGTCTTTTATGGCCGAAATACAGGCGAATTAGCCACACTAGAGTCGCAGCGATGGGTGGCAGCACAACAATTTTCAGAGTATGTTTTTCCAAAACCACAGCAAAAAATGGTGGAATTGTTCAAAAAAGAACACAAAAATAAATAACAAAAAAGAGAGGCTTTTAAACAAACAAGCCCCTCTTTTTTGTTTCCTCTAGGTTATACCCCTATATAAATTCTGCTATGTTTAGTTTTGAAGGGGACTGGTAAGATAGACTTGTCTCTTGTCTGCTTAGAGGAGTAGTAATGATGGTGGAGACTTTTCAAGAGAGAGGAAGTACAGCCAATGAGTAGGAAGCGAAAAATCAGCTTAATTAGTTTAGTCATCATTTTGTTTTTTGTCACAGTCGGCTCAGCATACTTTGCTGTAGCGGGTAGCTATTTAAAGAAAACGATTGATAAAGGCTATGTCCCCATAAAAAATGATTATACTGAAGCGCAAAATAAAGATAGTCAATCGTTTTTGGTCATGGGTCTAGACAATACAATTGAACGGAAATTAGGCACAACTAGGACTGATGCTATGATGGTGATTACCGTGAATAACAAGACGAAGAAAATAACCTATTTAAGTTTGCCACGGGATAGTTTTGTTCAAATTGATGCGAAAAATTACCAAGGGATGCAGCGAATTGAAGCCGCCTATACCTACGATGGACCAACAGCTTCTGTTAACACAGTTGAGAAATTATTGAATATTCCAATCAATCATTACGTTGTGTTTAACTTTTTATCTTTTATTAAGTTAATTGATGCGGTTGGTGGCATAGATGTCAATGTCAAGCAGGCGTTTGATGGTGTCACCAAAGACGGGCCAGGATCCATTCATTTTGATGCAGGGAAACAGCATTTAGATGGTACGAAAGCTTTATCTTATGCCCGTGAAAGACATAGCGATAACGATATTATGCGTGGATTCCGACAACAAGAAATTATTCAAGCAGTTGAAGACAAGTTGAAATCTGGTCAATCAATCATGAAAATAATGGACATTATTGATTCGTTAAATGGAAACATTCAAACTGATGTGGATTCCAATGAATTGACTCATTTAGTCAAAGAAGGTTTGACTTGGACCAATTATGATAAACAACAGCTTTCTTTTGACTGGCGCACTTTTAGTAATGAAGGGCGCAGTATGGTTGAACTATATCCAGATAGTATTGAAAATGTCCGTCATCAATTACGTGTGTCTTTAAATTTAGAAAAGCCAGATGAACGAGATCAAGACGGCTATGTCTTCCATACGAACGGTGAATTTTTATATCAAAGTGATTATACCGTTCAAGATGAAGCAGCTGAGGAAAACGAAATGACTTCCATCAACGGCAATACGTATATTGGTGTTCCTGGCAATACACAGACTGGCCCGTTGCCATCAGTTAAAACGGAAAATGGCTTTATAAAATAATTTATTTTCCAAGTATAGAAAATCCGAACATAACAGATTAAGTAATCCACTTACTTATTATTCTTCTAAGGAAAAAACGAAGGATTTTAGCAAGGAAACAGCGTATCATTTGATATAAACCCAACATTCCCTTTATAATGAAAGTAACAAGCAAATTTTTGTTACTTAGAAGGGGAAGGGAGCAAGGAGTTATGTTTAGTTATACAGATACCATTTTGTCAATTATGCAAAGAATTGAAGTATACAACGAAATTTTCAAAGCCATCTCTAAAGAAGTTCAAGAATACGGTTGTAATCAGGCTGCACATCGGAGAGGCCGTGACACTTATATGTTTTGCCGAAATAATGTGAATCGTTTTTTTACAGAAGAAATGATGTTTCGCAAAAATTTAGAGCCGTATTATGATAAAGAAGCAACGAAAATCTTGCTAGAAGGATTAGATACGTATAAAGAAGGAGTATTTTTCTGGTTAGAGGCATTAAGTGAATCTTGCCAAGTGACAGATGAATTGAAATATCAATTAGGAATCCGCCAAAAAGAATCCTCTTATTTATTAATTAATCAAGCTTGTAAAGAAGCCTGTGAGGGCATTCAAAGCGCTCATAGTGTTCATAAGATGTAAAAAGTTAGGGATAGCTGTCAATCTGGCAGTTATCCCTAACTTTTTTATTTCAATATCATCTGATAAGCATAACGTTCGCCATCGTTAACATCTAAAATCACGTCACCTTGATAAACAAAGCCAGCTTTTTTAATCAGGTACTGCATAGCGAGATTTTGTGGATGTGTATCGATTCGAATATCAGTAGCACCTTGCAAACGAGTGGCTGTAACCAGTGAGCGCAAAAGCACCAAGGCCAGTCCTTGACCTTGAAAGGAACTTTTTAGAGCAACACGATGAATTGCCGTATACGTAGTTTGAGAATGAGGTTGCCAAGAACCATTAAAAATCGCTTCATAAGCAGGATCAATCTCCGAACATAAAACACCAACGCCTGCCAAGGCATCCTCAACCATTAAAATATAGCAAGTTTGCTGGTCGATATCTTTTGCTAAAATTTCTTGATTCGGGCCATCGCCGTTTTGCCATTGGGGAATGCCACTTTTTTGTAAGGTGCGGCGTCCATCTTCAATGATACCAAGGATGTCAGGCAAATCAGAAGGTTCTGCTTTTCTTAAGTAAACAGTCAAAAAATATTCCCTCCTCTTAGAACCCTGTCGTTGTTTTCAATTGGTAAATTTTTGAAGGGCGGCCAATGCCAACGGGACGTTCACCTAACTCTTCAAAATATTGTGTCATGGCTTTTTTAAAATTTGAATGGTCAATGCTGCGATAATCAACGCCGAGGAACTTCGCAAAAACTTTACGGGCTTCCGTAATGGTGAAATCTTTTCCTAAGACTTGAAGCACTTGCGGTTCATGTTCCATCTTATCAACAACACGATTAAACGCCTTAATTATAATTTCACTATGGTCGAAAGCTAATGTATCTTTACCAAGAGAGGCCGCTGTTTTCAAGTCTAAAGTAATTTCCACATCTTCATGAGATAATGTGATGTGTTGACCATGCCGTTCAAGATTGAACCAGTGGACTTCTTTGGCATCGTCGCCAGCAATTAAAGGTTCTTCACCAATAAAGGCTAAATAGCTGACTGTCACGACCCAACCACGAGGATCTCGATCTGGGCGACTAAAGCTGTGTAATTGTTCAATATTTTCTTGAGAAATCACCACATCAGTTTCCTCTTTTGTTTCTCTTAAAACACTATCTTCAGTAGATTCGTTACGATTAACAAAACCGCCAGGAAGCGCCCATGAGTTTCTAAAGGGGTGACCTTTACGTTGAATCAGTAAGACTTTTAATTGATCAGCTTCCTTGTTGTAACAAAGAAGAACCATATCAACGGTTAAAGAGGGTTTTTCATATTCAGGTAATTCTTGTTGATGATACCAAGTTAAAAACTCTGCTAAGCTGGCTTGGCGTTCATAATAATTTTTTTCTTCGGCTTTAGAAGCAAATTGTGGCACAATTGCTCCTCCTTTCAAAAAGAAACATGGTTTTCTTTTATTGTATCATTAAGTGGCTGAAATACAATATTCAAGCGTAAAAAGAAAAGCAAGCCTGGGACAAAAATCACTTTGGATTTTTGTCCCAGGCTTGTACTATAAGAAGTTTGTTCTAGACGTTATTTATTGTGTTAATTCTAATAATTTATTTTTCAAATCTTCTTCCATATGGCCAAGTTCGATTTCGGCAGCTTGGCGTTTTTCTTTTCCTTCTTGTTGAATACGTAATGTTTCTTGGATAGTTTCAATTAAATCATTTTGTGTTTTTTGTAATGTTTCAATATCGACTAGGCCACGTTCGTTTTCTTTTGCTGTTTCAATTGCAGAAATTTTTAGCATTTCTGAATTTTTCTTCAGTAAGTCATTGGTGGTTTCAGAGACTTGACGTTGAGCAGTCACAGCATCTTTTTGACGGAGTAAGGTCAAGGCGATGACTACTTGGTTTTTCCATAACGGAATCGCTGTATTCACCGATGATTGAATTTTCTCAGCCAAAGCTTGGTTAGTATTTTGAATTAAACGAATTTGTGGGGCTTGTTGAATCGTAATTTGACGAGCCAAGCGTAAATCATGGGTTCTTTTTTCTAAACGGTCTAGGAATTGGTTATAATCATTAACAATTTGGACATCCATTTGATCTCCAGATTCTTCCGCTTTTTTCATGGCTTCAGGAATAATTTGCGTCCGTAGTTCTTCTGCTTTTAATTCCCCAGCGGCAATATAGATGTTTAAGGCATCAAAATAATCTTTATTTTTTTGATACAATTGATCTAACATGGCATTATCTTTTAAAAGACCATCTTTTTCATGGGTTAATTTGACAGCAATTTTGTCAATTTGCGCACCAATTTTTTGATATTTGGCGGTAATTTCGTAAACGGATTGTTTGACTTTACCTAACATTTTTTGAATAAAGTTGCCTTCGCCAGCACGTAATTCATTGGGATTGGCTTCATTTAAACGAAACATTAAATCGGTCAGTGAATCACCAACAGGACCAATGTCTTGTGCTTGAACGTGGTTTAACATCGCTTGCGAAAATTCGCCGAGTTTGATTTGGGCATTTGAACCATAGGTAATTACTGCTTGTGAATCTTGGACATCAATTTTTGAAGCTAATTCTTTTGCTTGGGCTTGACGTTCTTGTGGTAATTTATCAATTAAACGAGGAGCTGCTTGCTGTTCTTTTAACTCAGATAGTTCATTTTGTTGCGTTGGTGTTAGTTCATCCATTGATGAAAATGGATTACTTAATAAATCGTCCAATGTATTGGTTACAGATGTTGTTTCTTTGGGTTGTTGCTCAGTCATTTTTTTTCCTCCCTAATGATTATTGCTGGTCTTCGTTTACTTGAGGTGATTCCTCAGTTGCAGCTTTTTGCGACAAGCTGCTTTTAGCGATCGACATTTCGACATCTAAATCGTCTAAGTCATCGGAAACGATTTCCTCATAATCATTTTTAACTAATTTTGACAATTGGTCAATGATTTGTGCGCTTTCTTCTAATTTTTCATACGTTTGTTTGTTTTTTACTTCATGTTGTTCGATTTCTAAATGTTTACTTGTTAAGTCAACGATATTTGGTAAATGTGTATAGAGAAAGTGATTGGCTAAGTGTAACTTTTTAGGTTCTTTCACTAACTCTTTAAACAGAGCTTTAGAAACCTTCGTTGTATCATTACGTAAGTCAATCGCCCGTAATTTAGTTGAACGATTCATGTTTTCTTGTAATTGTATGATTTGTTTTTTGGCTGTGCTCATTGTACTTCTGAAAAAATCAATTTCTTGTGGAGATAACCCCAACTCACGATAATGGGCTTCTTTATCTTTCGTTAAGTAAGGCATTTGATCGCTCTTGTCGGCGGCATTTTTCTTTTTTCGATAGAGAACGAATACTAAAAAGCCTACCAGAATCACAAAAGCGAAGAAGCCATATTCTCTAGCGACAGCAATGATTAAGGCTCCTAAAAGAATATAGCCAATCAGTAATTTTGTATTTAATTTGTTCATTTATATAGTTCCTCCTATCTATCTAATCCTCGAAAGAGTCAGCTCTCGTTACAATAGTTATTTTAGCATACTCTGTGAGAGAAAAGACATACAGCGGAAGATGTATTTTATGATTTAGTGAAATCCTAAGAAAAAAGTATAAAACGCAAAAAAAGACCCGTCCTAATTGGGGGTAGGACGGGAAAGGAGTTAAAAATGAAAAAGTGTTTTGTTAGGGTTGTTTGTTGGTATGCTTAAATAATACAAGGAAGTTGTGAATTTTTTATGTCTATTTTTTTTCGAAAATGTAATTTTTTTCTAAAGCAATAAATTTTTTTCTTTGAAAAGGGTTTAACTAGAGAAGAAGGGGTGCGATTTTTATCATTTTAGGGTATGATAAACAAGAAAGGTTGGTGAAAGATATGTTAAATTATGAGGACTTCGAAGAAAAAACACTTCAACGTCGAGAAATTTTTAAAGGAAAGATTATTGATGTTTTTTTGGATGACGTGGCTTTACCGACAGGCGGCACAGCTAAACGCGAATTGGTTTTTCATTCAGGCGCAGTAGCTATGATTCCGTTAACCGCAGAAGGAAAAATCGTCTTAGTTAAACAATTTAGAAAACCCTTGGAACAAGTGATTTTAGAAATTCCAGCGGGAAAAATTGATCCTGGAGAAGAAAATCAACTGGAAATGACGGCTATGCGGGAATTAGAAGAAGAAACTGGGTATCGTGCAGGTCAGCTCACCTACATAAATTCAATGTATCTGTCACCAGGATTTGCTAATGAAAAATTGGCTCTCTATTTGGCAACGGATTTGCAGAAAGTCGAAAATCCGCGTCCTCAAGATGAAGATGAAATCTTGGAACTTTACGAGCTAACAATAGCTGAAGCCAAAGCAGAGGTGGCAAAAGGCACGATTTGTGATGCCAAAACACTTTTTGCTATACAATACTGGGAATTGTATTTACTGCAGAGACAGTTTAAGGAGGACACGCAATGAGCAAAGGTCCGTTAGTCACTCGGACAGAGCTTCGCAAACGCAGAGAAGCAGAAGAAAAAGAAGCGGAACGTCGTCAGCAAGAAGAGCAGAAGCTGGCGGAAAAAGCGTATAAGCGAAAAGAAAAAGAAATTTCGACGTTTTATCGTAAAGAAAAGAAAAAACAAAAACCGATCAACAAGTCACGAGTAGGAGAATACTCGAAGCGTCGAGAACGGAGTACTTGGTTAAACAAGGCAATTATTATTGTAGCGATTTTATTAGCCGTTGTGGCATATATCGTTTTGAATTTATAGAAAAGAGGAATCACTATGAAAATTGGAATTATTGGAGCAATGGATCAAGAGGTCAAAATTCTAAAAGAAAAATTGACAGACACGATGTCATGGGAACGAGCAGGCGCTTTATTTGTTTCTGGTTCGTTAGGAAGACACGAGGTGATTGTGGTTCGTTCAGGAATTGGTAAAGTGGCCTCAGCTGTGACCACGACTTTATTGATTCATCAATATGGCGTAAATATGGTGATTAATACAGGTTCTGCTGGTGGTATCGGTGAAGGACTAAAAGTTGGCGATTTAGTCATTGCAGACAAATTAGCTTATTTTGATGTTGATGTCACTGGTTTTGGTTATGCCTATGGACAATTGCCTGGTGGTGTGCCTTTGTATTTTGAAACAAGTGAATACTTGCGGATGGAAATTGCGAAAGCTGCTGAAAAAACTGGTTTAGCTATTCGTAAAGGATTGATTGTTACTGGAGATACTTTTGTGGATAGCGCTGAGAAAATCGCCAAAATTAAGAAAGAGTTTCCTGAAGCCTTAGCTTGCGAAATGGAAGGCGCAGCAATTGGCCAAGCGGCTTCACAGTTCAATATTCCATTCTTAGTTGTACGGGCAATGAGTGATACAGCAGATGGCGAAGCAACTCAAAGCTTTGACGAATTCATCGATGAAGCTGGGAAAAAATCAGCCGAAATGGTTATTCATTTTGTCGAAAACTTAGTTTAAAAAGAGAAAGAAACAGCCCTCATTTCATCAATGAAATGAGGGCTGTTTCTTTTTGCTTGTTGTCACTTAATGGAAAGTTTTTAAATACTGTTCTTTTTGTTTACGCGTTAATTTTTTAAAGGCGGCTTCGGCTTTGGTGGCCTCGCTACGTGTTTCAAATTTCTCTGTATGAATCATTATGACTGGGCGACGTTTGGCTAACCGTGTATATTTTGCACCAGTTCCGCTATTATGTTCGGTTAATCGACGTTCTGGCTCAGTTGTATAGCCACCGTAAAAGGAACCATCTTGGCAAAGTAAAACATAAAAATAATGGGATTTCTTATTCTCCATACAGCATAGCCTTCATTTCTGCTTCGTATTCGTTCTTTTCATTGTATGTAAAAAGAGGTGGTAACACACGAAAACCGTCTTTTTTGCCTTGTTTAATGCCTTCAATTAGTAAAACATTGGCTTCTTTGCCTGGCTTCGGATAAACAAACCGAGCTTTTTTCGGCGCAATATTGGCGTTTTCCATGGCATGTAAAATATCCAGGAAACGATCAGGACGATGAACCATTGCGAGGCGACCATTTGTTTTTAATAAATCCGCCGACACAGTGACCACTTCTTGAAGAGACGTGTGAATTTCATGACGGGCAATCGCTAAGTGCGGGTTTGGATTTTTTTGGCTAGTTGGTCGTTCTTTAAAGTATGGGGGATTACATAGTACTAAATCCACAGAATCTTTTTTGATGACTTCTGTCGCTTGTTTTAAATCACGTTCATACATCGTTACTTGTTTTTCCAATTTATTTAATAGAATACTTCGTTGACCCATATCTGCCAAACGAGGTTGTAATTCGATTTGGTCGATCTTTGCAGCTGTTTTCCGACTAACGAAGAGGCCGACCGCGCCATTGCCAGCACACAAATCGACAATCTTGCCTTTTTTTGGTAGTTGCGGAAAATTAGCCAATAAGACTGCATCAATGGAAAAAGAAAAGACTTCTTTGCTTTGAATAATTTGAATATCATCCGCATATAATTGATCAATCCGTTCGCCGGATAATAACATAGATTAAGAACCTCCAACTTTTCATCTGATTGTTCATGTATTATACTACTTTTAAACCCGTATGACAAAATCTGTTCCCTAGATTAGTAGGAACATGTTATTTCTCTGATTGATAGACGTAAAAAAAGCTTGTCAAAAGGTAGAGCTTTCGGCATACTAGAAAGCGGAGAGAAGAAAGGAAGAAAATTATGTTTTTTACATTTATGCGTGGCGTGGTTCGCGTCATTTTATTTGTGATTAATGGAAATGCACATTATGAAAATAAAGAAAAATTACCAAAAGACCAAAACTATGTCTTAGTTGCGCCGCATCGAACATGGTGGGAACCGCTGTATTTAGCTGTTGCTGGCAGTCCTAAGAAGTTTAGTTTTATGGCAAAAAAAGAGTTGTTTAAAAATCCTGTTTTACGTTTCATTTTAAAACATGCGAATGCGTTTCCAGTGGATCGTGAGAAGCCCGGTCCCAGCGCGATTAAAACACCTGTCAAAATTTTAAAAAATTCTGATTTAAGTTTGATTATGTTCCCTAGTGGCACGCGTCATTCCTCAGAATTAAAAGGCGGGGTAGCCTTGATTGCTAAAATGGGGCGAGTACCTATCGTGCCATCTGTTTATCAAGGTCCATTAACTTTAAAAGAGTTGTTTAAACGTAAAAAAGTAACGGTTCGTTTTGGGGAGCCAATCGATATTAGCGATATTAAAAAAATGGATAAAGACGGTTTAGCTGAAGTGGAACGTCGGATGCAAGAAGCATTTGATCAGTTAGATAAAGAAATTGATCCAACTTTTAAATATGAATCAACAGAAAAAGAATAAAACAAACCGCTACAAAATAGGAATGTTACTGGCAGGTAGTCTCATCAAAAGATGATGCTCCCTGTCTTTTTTCTTGCGTTAAGAAAAAAGTTTGTTAAAAATCTAATTCTTCTGTCCGATTTTCTTAAAAAATACCAGAAATTTGTTATAATAATAAGAAGGACTTTTTTAGGCGGTGAAAAAATGAAATTTTTACATACAGCAGATTGGCATATTGGCAAAAAATTACATGGTTTTGATTTATTGGCAGAACAAAGGGAAGCCTTTGAACAAATCTTAGCAATTGCGAAAGAAGAGCAAGTGGATGCTGTTGTGATCGCTGGAGATTTGTATGATCGCTCTGTTCCAGCAGTTGAAGCAGTCGAGATTTTTAATGAAATGATGATTCAAATGAATCTCAAAGAGCATTTCCCCGTGTTAGCTATTTCGGGAAACCATGATAGCAGCACGCGTTTAGAAACAGGAGGCCCTTGGTTTAACCAAACGCAATTTCATTTGAATACGCGTTTAGAACAAGCCTTTCAACCAATTGAAATCGACAATACCCAATTTTATTTGTTGCCTTATTTTGAACCGATTGCGGCTCGCTTATATTTTGAAGATGAAACGATTCGAACGATTCAGGCGGCGATGGAAAAAGTTGTCGCGAAAATGCAGGAATCTTTTCTCCCCAATAAAAAACAGGTGTTAGTTAGTCATTTTTTTGTCGCTGGCAGTGAAAAAACTGATTCTGAAACAAAATTAACAGTGGGTGGTTTGGATGTTGTACCGACGGCTTTGTTAGAGCCTTTTGATTATGTCGCGTTGGGCCACTTACATGGAAAAAATGCGTTGCAGGCACCTAATGCTCGATACAGTGGCTCGCCTGTAAAATTTTCTTTATCAGAAATGACACAAGAAAAGGGTGTTTGGCTTGTTGAAACAGAAGCTGAAGTTCATTTTCAATTCCGTGCTTTGAAACCATTGCGAGACATTCAACAATTGACGGGCTCGTTTCAGCAGTTAACGGATCCCGCTTTTTATCAAGAAGTGAATCGGGAAAATTATTTACATGTCCAATTAACCGACCGAGCGATCATTCCCAACATGATGAATCAATTGCGAAAAATTTACCCCAAAATTATTGGGTTGGAACGTTTGAATGGTCGAGAAACAAGCAGCGGAAATCAGAAAAAAGTGGTACAAATAGAACAACGTTCACCAGAAGAACATCTGCATGACTTTTTTAACGATGTGACAGGAGAGGCCTTGACAGAACAACAAGCACAATGGGTCCAAGAAGAACTGAGTACACTTAATCAATTAGAAAGAGGGAAGTAATAGGATGAAACCATTATCTTTAACATTGAAAAACTTCGGACCGTATATTAATGAAACCATTGATTTTACGAAGTTTGAAGATTCTTCACTTTTTCTAATTAGTGGAAAAACAGGGTCTGGGAAAACAACGATTTTTGATGGAATGAGCTATGCTTTGTTTGGTGAAAGTTCTGGGAAATTACGTTTAGGCAAAGAAATGCGTTCCACATTTGCTGACCCCTCAGAAGCCACTGAAGTTACTTTGCTTTTTAAACATAACGAGTATCTCTATGAACTGAACCGCCTTCCCGAACAAGAACTTTTTAAAAAACGTGGCACAGGAGTCCGTAAACAAAGTGCCAAAATTTCTTTAATTGTCAAAGATGCTCAAGGGAAAGAACTACGAGCCTATTCTAAAAGACGCGAAGTGGACGAACTCATTCAAGAATTATTGCATTTGAATGCCAATCAATTTGCTCAAATTGTATTGTTACCACAAGGAGAGTTTCGGACTTTTTTAATTGCTAAAAGTGATGAAAAAGAAAAGGTTTTGCGTAATTTATTCGGAACAGAATTGTATCAGTTGTTCAGCGAAAATTTAAAAGAACGCTTAAAAATTGCCAATCAAGAGATTCAAGAAACCCAGCAAAAAATTGAACTGAAAACAGAACAGTTGCATTGGTCAGAAGAACCTGAACCGACAATGACACTTTTTGAAAAACTTCAATTATTAGAAAGCCAACAACAAGAGGCTCAGCAACAACTATTAGTTGAAAGAGAACAAATTGCAACCTTAAAACAAGCCAAACAAGCAAAAGAGCAAGTTCGTTATGCCATTGAAGAACGGCAAAACTTGCAACAGCAAAAAGAAGAATTACTGGAAAAGAAAGCAAAACAAGCTGAACAGGAAACCGTCATTGAGCGGCTAAAGGAACAGATTCAGCAATTAAAATGGAGCCAAAAACAGCAATCTTTAGCTGAAAAAGTCTTTGAAAAACGAAGCGAAAAACAACAAAAAGAGCAAGAAACAAAGTCCAAACAACAAGCTCTTATGGAAACGCAACAAGCATTGACAGATTGGCAAGCAATCATGAGTGAGTTGGAAGAACAACAACCATTGATTGCTGAAAAACAAGAACGTCTTCAAACGATTCAACGTCAATTACCACAATACCAAGAATATGAACAGTTAGCCCAACAACAAATAGCAGAACAAGCCAATTATCAAGCCATTCAAAAAGAGTATGAATCTTGCCAACAGGAAAAAATAACATTAGCGGATAAAGTGGCGACAGCCAAACAATTTATTGAACAAGAAGGAACACTTGAAAAAGCAAATTTTGAATGTTCTAGTGTAGCAGATCATTGGCAAAATTTTGTAGAACGTTGGCAAAAAAATCAAAAAGCTTGGCAAAAAATTAGTCAAAACCAAGGGGAATTGCACGAGTTGACACAACGGTTTGCTGTTGAACAGCAACAAAAAAGCGCCGAAGAAGCGAAGTTGCAGACAAAGAAAAGTCAATGGGCCTCTTTACAAATCCAACGATTAAGCTTGTTACTTGAAGAGGGGGAACCTTGCCCAGTTTGTGGCTCTTTAGAACATCCAAAACAACAAACTCATCAAGAAGTTTCCTTAGAAGAGATTGATCAAGCGGAACGGGAATTAACGGAAGTTGAAAAAACGGTTCAACGATTTACTGAAACGCTCTCTGCATTAGGGGCGGAAAAGCAACAGAAAGAAAGCCAATTACAAGAACAGGAAGCTGCGTATACTGAGGAACAAGAACAATTAGCAGCGCAGTTTGCTGACTTGCAGTTGCCGTTAACAGGACTAACTTTTTCACAAGTAACACCTGCAGAAATTGCGGAAGTTGAGTCGCAATTAGCTAAAGAAAAACAACAAATAGCACAAAAACTAACGGAAATTTCAGTCGAAAAGGACCATCTAGCGGAACTAGAAGAACAAGTAGCTGAAAATTCCCAACGCTTTGAAGTGCTCCGACAACAAGTAGAAACAATGCAACAAAGTCTGGAAAGAATCACTATCCAGCAGCAAATGATTGCTAGCCAATTATTGGATGCAACCGTCACATACGAAGAAATGACCAAACAACAAACTTTGCTTCAAGAAGAACTCTCTGCATTTGAACGTCAAAAAGAAAACGTGACGACACAAGGAGAAACCTTGAAGAAAGAAGAAATGATCCTTGAAAGTACGTTGACGCATTTGGAGAAAGAACAACAAACACTTCAACAAACAGTCGCACAACTTGAGAGTCAGTTAAACGCAGTTTTAACGGAACAAGGAGTGACAGAGGACCAATTGACGGAGTGGTTGAAAGAGGTACCGACACTAGAAAGTCAGCAAGAACAAATTGCTTTATTTGAACAAGAGCAAACCCAACTGACTATCCAACTCGCTGAAATTGAGAAAAAATTATCTAGTGATACGTTCCCAGAATTATCTTTAATCACCACAGAAATTGAACAAATAACACAACAAATTGAAGAACAAGAAAAAAAATACTATCAACTGCATGAAAAAATGCAAAATAACCAACAGTTGGTTCAAGAAATTAATGCGCAAAGAACAACAATTGAAGACAAGTTTGAGGAAGTTGCTGCACTACAGCAGTTGGCAGATACGGTGAATGGCAATAATCCTAAAAAAATTAGTTTTGAACGGTATATGTTACAAACGTATTTAGAAAGAGTGCTGACAGTCGCTAATCAGCGTTTAGACCGCCTGACCAATAGTCGTTATCAATTTGAATTGAATCACGAAGCAGGCAGTTATCGGAATCAAACGGGGCTAGAAATCAATATTTATGATGACAATTCAGGGACGGTACGCAGCGCTCACACGTTATCAGGCGGGGAAAGTTTTATAGCAGCGTTAGCTTTGGCACTTTCTTTAGCAGAAGTGATTCAAGAACAAGCAGGCGGAGTCTTAATTGATGCGTTGTTTATTGATGAAGGCTTTGGTTCCTTAGATGAAGAAGCATTGGAAATGGCAATGGAGGCGTTAGAAACGATTGAAAATGAAGGCCGCATGATTGGGATTATTAGTCATATTGGCGAATTAAAAGCACGAATTCCACAACAATTACAAATAAAAAGCAATGGGAATGGTCAAAGTACCGTTCACTATCAGCTAGCTTAGTAGAAGAGGAGGTGAGTCGATGAAATGGAGTATTCCAGAGCGAATCGTTGAACAAGGACGCGAATATATGCAAGAAGGCCGGGTCTTATCTATCGTTCAAAATCCAGAAAAAAGGATCTGGTTGTCTGAGGTTTTAGGGGAAGAACTTTATCTTGTTGAATTGGATGGTACCGCCAAAGAACAAGATGTTTGTGAATGTCAATATTGGATGGAACATGGCTATTGCAAACATACAGTGGCAGTTGAACTGGCACTGAAACAACGAGGCGTGTCAAGAATTATTCAAGCGAATCAAACAGTCAGTTTTGAGAAAACAAATCGATCAACAGCTGAAATGTTTACCAAAGGCTTTGCCAAATTAAGCAAAGCTTCTGCCGAAGTTCCCTTGCAGCCTTTACGTTTAGAATTTCATTTAGATGTGATCGAAACGAATAATTACTATCCAGAATTATCAACGATTGGTCTTTCTTTAAAAATTGGTTTGGAAGGCACCAAACCTAAAACATATATTGTGAAAAATATTGGTGATTTTTTACAAGCATATGAAAAGGAAATGACTTTTATGGTGAATAAACAACACCAATTTACTTTGCTACATGATTCTTTTTCAATGGAGATTCAAGAAATTTTAACAGAACTTGCGGCAATTTATCATACCAGCCAATTATTAGGTGCAAACGGTATTCAAGTTAAAGGGAAAATCGACAAACGTTATCTATTATTACCAATTGATCGCAGTCAATCGTTAGTTGAAAAAATGAATCGAACGGGTCAGTTTATATTGACCAATCAAACTCATAAGTATCGCTATCTAACGTTCAAAGAAACCAGTTTGCCACTTACGTTTACAGTGCAAAAAACCGAGGAACAAAGCTTCAAATTAACTATTCAGAATCCTATTACAACGTTTCTAGCCCACTATCACTGGGCGATTGCGGATCAAACGGTTTATTTACTAACAGAAGAGCAGGAAGCCATCTACACCACGTTACTTCAATTAATGAAACGCTTGGAAGAGCCGTCCATTATTTATGAAAAAGAAACAGTTTCTGATTTATTTAGTGAAGTGTTACCATTATTGGAAAAAATTGGTCGAGTGTCTGTTGAAGAATCAGTTGAAGAATTAGTCGTCCATCATCCTTTAAAAGCAGTCTTTATTTTTAAGAAAATTAAAGGTCGGATTAATGCTCGAATTGACTATCACTATGGAGAAGTCATTTTCTCGACAAACCCGAAATATGCTCAATTACCTGAAGTCAATCAAGAAATCGTTCGAGATAAAGCAAAAGAAACAGCAATTAAGCAGCAATTTCAACAGTTTGCCTATCAGCAAACAACCACAGGCTTTGAAAAAGTCTTACCTGCTGGAGAGTCCTTGTATTATTTCTTTAAAGCCGAAGTTCCAGCTTTCCGTCAATTAGGAGAAGTTCGGATGGGACGGAAATTACGGGAATTGTATTTAGATGCCCAGCATCATCAACCAACGATTGAAGTTGCGGAAGGGGATTCTTGGTTGGATATTCGGTTTGATGTCACTGGCATTGATGAAACCGAAATCGATGCAGTATTGACTAGTCTGCTACGTAATGATGCTTTTTATACGTTAAAAAGTGGTGAAATTCTTGCTTTTGACTCAGAGGAATTTTTCCATACAAGTGCAATTTTAACGAAGCTGCGAAAAAATATGCATCAAGAAGACAATGTCATTCATGTGCCCAAAAACCAAGGCCTCATGATCGAAAGTTTATTAGAAGACAACGAGCGGGCACATTTTTCAGATTCCTTTAAAAAAATGGTCACGGATTTAACACATCCAGAAAACTTTGAAGCGCAAGTCCCCAAAACCTTACAAGCAACGTTACGCCATTACCAAGAAACAGGGTATAAATGGCTGAAAATGCTTAGCCATTATCAATTTGGCGGTATTTTAGCTGATGAAATGGGTTTAGGGAAGACACTACAAACCATTACCTATTTACTTTCGGAAAAAGAAGAAGAGCGCTTGAAAGGGACAGCTTTGATTGTCGCTCCTGCAAGTTTAACCTATAACTGGTTAGCCGAAGTCAAACGTTTTGCGCCAACCTTAAATGTTCAAGTGGTTTCTGGCAATCGCCAAGAACGAGCAGCGCTTTTACAAAATAGCACCGAAGATATTCTGATTACTTCTTATGCAAGTATGCGACAAGATGTTCAGCTTTATCAGGAAATGCGTGTCGGCTATTTGATTCTAGATGAGGCCCAAATGGTTAAAAATAGTGGGACTAAAACGGCGCAAGCCTTAAAAAGTTTAAAAGTACCCCAACGTTTTGCATTAAGTGGCACACCAATTGAAAATAATTTAGATGAACTGTGGTCAATTTTTCAAATGATCTTACCGGGATTGTTCCCAGGCAAAAAAGCCTTTCGAGAAATTAAGCCGGAAGAAATTGCCAAAATGATTCAACCATTTATTTTGCGACGAGACAAGAAAACGGTGCTTGCAGACTTACCAGAAAAAATTGAAAATAATATGTACAGTGTCTTAACAGAAGAACAAAAAACGGTTTATTTGGCCTATCTAAAACAAATGCAAGCAGATGTCAGTCAAATGGATCAGGCGACCTTCAAGAAAAATCGCATGAGTATTTTAGCAGGCTTGACCCGTTTACGACAAATCTGTTGCGATCCGCGTTTGTTTATTGAGGATTACACGGGAGGTTCTGGCAAAGTGGAACAAGTCAAAGACTTTTTAGTGGCTGCCAAAGAAAACAATCGTCGTGTCCTATTATTTTCTCAGTTCACAAGTATGCTTTCTATCTTAGAAAAAGAATTGAATGAATTAGGCTTAGAGACGTTTTATTTACGAGGAAGTACGAAGCCTCAAGATCGGTTAACAATGGCGAATGCCTTCAATGAAGGAGAAAAAGATGTCTTCTTAATTTCATTGAAAGCAGGGGGAACCGGACTAAATTTAACTGGTGCAGATACAGTTATTTTATACGATTTATGGTGGAATCCCGCAGTCGAAGAACAAGCGGCTGGTCGGGCACACCGCATGGGACAAAAAAAAGTTGTTGAAGTGTGGCGGATGATTGCAGAAGGAACGGTTGAAGAAAAAATGAATTCCTTACAGCAAGAGAAACGCGAGCTGTTCCAAAAAGTGATTCAAGGAAATGAAGAGCAATTAGCGAAAATGACGGAAGAAGATATTCGCACAATTTTAAGCATTGGAGAATAGCCGTTCAACTTAGTTGCTATCTTATTTAAAGAGAAATGGAGTAATTCGTTTGAAACAAAAAGAATATATGGAATATCGGCCGCTAGGTGAAGAAATTGAACGGATTCGTAAAGGAAAAAATATTCCTCTGCGTGTCTTTGATGAAAATGGTGTTTCTAGTCGAAGTTATCAACGCTTTGTCCAAGGAAATAGTGAATTGCGTATTTCGGATTTAGCCATTATTGTCGAAATCTTGTCTATTTCGCCGATGGAAATGACAGAAAAATTAACGCCAATGTCCAAAACAGTTTTAGCTAAGGAGCAGTTTAATCAAGCAATCTTTAGTAAAAATTTTCAAGAAAGTAGTCGAATCGTTGCAGATTATCGAGCGTATTATGATAAATCGTCTTTTGCTTTAGGAAAGCAAGAAGTAATGTATTCGATGTTGGCGTTGGAATATCTTTTTAACCCTCAAACGGTTGTGACAAAAGAGGAAATTATTGCATTAGAAAATCAGATTCTGGAACGATTAATTAATGCCGATGTGTATACTATTTTTAATTTGAAATTTTTAGCATTACAAAAAAACGTTGGCTTGCAGCCGTTTCCAACTTCGTTACTTTTTCGTGTGCTACAATCTGTCAATGAGCGGGAAATTATTGATATTCGCTCGCTAGAAATTATCGAGCAAGTAATTATTGATTTTTTATTTGCGGCGATTGTCAGCCAAAATGTTCCCCATATTCTTCATGTATTAGGCATGTTTAAAGAATATGAAGTGGGTGAAAATAACTGGCGAATGATCCTCTGGAAAAAAATAGCAGAAAAAATAGAAATGATTTTAACCAATGAAGAAATATTCGCAGATTGGTCAATCTTTAAAGAACAAATCCTCTTATCTATCACATTGTTTTTACCAAAAGCCAAACAAGAATTTTTTGCTGGGCAATTGGAAAAAATAGAGGATAGTTTAAAAGAAATAAAAGAAAACTAGGCATAATTGAGAATTTGTCATAATACATTCTGGTTGTCTTGTCTATACAAATTAATTTGGACAGTTTGTCGTAATTGAACCCATTTTCAGTTGATATTCACTATAATTAAGAAAATATCAGGAGGTGAAGTTTATGAAAAAAATGTGCATCTCCGCAGTTAGTGCCTTACTTTTGGCTAATAGTTTGCTACTTCCTGTAACAACTTTCGCCGAAACGACCGAAACAATCGCATCCTCCAGTGAAGAAAATGTTTCATCTGTTTCAGAAGAAAAGATTCCAGAAACTTCATCAGCAGAAGAGCAAAATTCAGCAACCAGTAGTTCGGAGATTCCCCAATCAGAAGAGTTAACGACTGTTGAAACAAGTGAAGAGCCGCCAAATGAAGCACTAGCGATAACGGAAGCACAACTGATGATGCCCCAATTATACGCAGGTGCTGTCTTAGATAAAGCGACGCCTATCAGTACACTATTTCCTGATCCAGCCTTTGCGGAAAATATCAGAAAACAGTTAAGCAAATCTCGGACCTCTAATACTGTCACCCAAGCAGAATTGGATAAACTGAATAAAGTTATTTTAGAAAATGTCGTTGTTTCTAATGTGGAAGGAGTTCAATACCTAAGAAACTTAGAAGAATTATCTTTTCAAGATTCGCTCAATGTAACAGATTTGAGTCCTTTTGCTAAAGGTGAATTTAAGCTATTACGTTTTTTATATATGAGAAATAATAAAATAGCTGATCTTAGTCCGTTAGGTCAAGCAGGATTAATTAGTTTAGAAGGCTTGTATGTTGAGAACAATCAATTAACGACATTAAATGGACTTGAAGGAATGGCTGCTTTAAAAAATTTAAGTATCCAAAATACGACAGATCATCCGTCAAAAATCACGCCGAATAATCGAGTGACTTCCTTCGACCCGCTTCGTTCTCTTCGTAATTTAGAAACCATTTGGGCTGCCAATAATCAGATTGCTACTTTAGATGGGCTTACGGAAGCAAATAACCTACTCCGTCTTTATGTGGAAAATAATCAATTAAAAACAATTGCGCCCTTGGCGAATAAGCCACGTCTAGAAGAGTTGAGTATTATGAATCAAACGATTGCTAGTCTGGAAGCTTTAAGCACTGTTCCTAATCTGCGTGTACTGTATGCAAGAAACAATCAAATTTCTTCCTTGGCACCGTTAGAGAAAACACTCAATCTAACAGTTTTAGATGTGGGAGAAAATCAAATTTCAGATATCAGTCCGTTAAAAGGCTTAACGGCCATTACAGGGCTAGATGTATCTAATCAAATGATTATCTTATCTTCTGTCGATTATATTGCTGGGAAACCACTGCAATTAAAAAATAAGGTGGTATCTCGTGATGGTCAACTATTTCCACCGCTGACGATTAGCCCTTATGGAAGTTACGATGCCACAAAAGGACTGTTTGAATGGAATTTACCCAAAGCTCATGAAGGCGTTTCTTATATCTGGGAATCAACAGATAAAGCATACTTAGGGAACTTTTCTGGAACAGTCGTCCAACCTGTCAAAGAAGTTTTCTTAAGTGAAACGAAACTATCTTGGTCAAAAGAGCGTATAGAAAAGTCGATGGAAAAAACAATCGATATTGATGACTTTCAAAAAACAGCCCTGCCTTTTTATTGGCAAGATGTCGATGCTGGGAATAGATTACAATTTATTGTCAAAAAAGAGGGTCAAGAAATCCAGAAATTAGCAGATGAAACAACCACTAATTCTAAAACATTTAAGGAAAAAGCCTTGTTATTACCAGAACTAACTTATGGAAAACAGCAGTTGGTCGTGGAAGTCTATGATAAAGGCTACAAGATTGATGAATTAGCGCTAACAGTCACTGTGGTTGGCTCTGTCAGGTTCAAAACGGTACCCACAGCGATTTCCTTTGGGAATGAGCTGCAAATCGCTAGTAGCACGACCCAATATCCAATTGTTTCCATGGATCAACCATTAGTGATACGGGATACTCGTCAAACAGGGAATAATTGGTCGCTTGCACTAACCGTTACTTCTGATTTCAAATCTGAATCAGGTGCTACGTTGCCGAATATTTTAAAATTTAGAACCAACCATCGCTTACAGGACATTCCAGAAGGCCAATCGATTCTTGTTCACAACCAAGTCAATGGACATCAAGAAACAAATATTTCTGATCAATGGAAAGAAAATGACCAAGAGTTGTTATTATCTGTTCCTGGAGGGACGGCCAAAGCAGAAGAATACGAAGCAAAACTAACTTGGCACTTGATGGACGTACCTGATGGCAGTGCAAAATAGGGGGTGAGTCTTATCGAAAAAATAGTTAGCGGTGTATTGCTATTAGGATTGATTTCATCAGTTGATGTATTTGCTGAAACAAATGCCTATCCGACAAATGCAGAAGTTTCTTTTTATGGCGAGTATGAACCACCAGCCAACAAAGAAAAACCAGATGGTAAGATACCACAGCGTTTCCCCAAGCAGTCGGAAGCAATACCAGCAGTGAGTGGAGAATCATTGAAGCATTCAACAAGTAAAACGGTTGATCAAAAAGGCTCAGGCTTCTTACCTCGAACTGGTACTAAACAGCAACAAATGTTTAATTATCTCGGAATAATAGTCATCTTTATGGCTAGTTTTATTTTAAAAAAAAGAAAGAAGGAACAATAAAATGAAAAAAATTATCTTATCAACAATCCCCGCTATCACTTTAGGCGTGGCTATTGCACCAGAAGTGAATGCAGAAGAAAAAAACTATGAATCAAATGCCATCGTAGAATTTACACCGGATGCCTCTATCAACAAACCTGTCGATCCAGTGAATCCAGATACCGAAAAACCTGTTGAACCCTTTGATCCAACGACACCAGACACAGGCAATAAGCCAAATGAAGGAACAACTGGTCCACTAAGTATCGATTATGCTTCTAGTTTAGACTTTGGCAAAAATAAAATTTCAAATAAAGATGAAAAATATTATGCAAATCCACAATACTTTTTCTTGGCAGACGGTTCTGGTCCTGATTTGACTAATCCTAAACCAAATTATGTACAAATTTCCGACAAACGCGGAACGAATGCCGGTTGGGCCTTAACAGTTAAACAAGAAACACAATTAACAGCGACAAAAGAAACATTAAATAAAGTTTTAGACGGTTCAGAAATTAAATTAAGTCAAAACAAAGCAGTGTCTAATTCCAAAGCAGTCACACCAACTGCGCATGAAGTAACTTTAGTAGCTGGCGATTCATCAAATGTGATGTCTGCCGCTGAAGGTCAAGGTTCTGGAACTTGGCTTAGTGCGTTCGGTGGGATTGAAAAAGTGGAAGTTGACGGTGAAAGCGTAGATAAAAATACAGCGATCACATTAACTGTACCAGGAGCAACACCAAAAGATGCTGTTCAATACAAAACTGTTTTAACATGGACAATCGCTGATTTACCAAGCGTATAATTATTGAAACTATAACAATAGAAGAGAAGGAGCACTAACATGAAAAAAATGACCATCGCAAGCAGCTTAATTTTAGCAACCATCGCGGTAGGCACACTACCAGTTCAAGCAGAGGAAGTGGCTAATCGCGACACAGATGCTATTGTAAAATTTAAAGCACCAGATGAAAAAGATCCTAACAGCAAAAATCCTGTAGTGGATCCAGAAGACAAAGACGGCAAAGATCCTGTGACACCTATCGACCCAGTAAATCCTGACAAACCAGTTGATGAAGGTTCTACAGGCCCCTTAACCTTGGACTATGCTTCAAGTTTAAACTTTGGTGAAAATATCATCAGCACAAAAGATGAAATCTATTTTGCATCAGCACAAGTTTTAAAAGATAAAAATAATGTTGAAAAAACGGGTCCATTATTTGCTCAAATTACAGATAATCGTGGAACTTTAGAAGGCTGGACTTTATCTGCAAAACAAAATTCTGCATTTACTTCTGCTACAAAAGATCAGACACTTGAAGGAACTGAAATTGTCTTTCAAAATGCTTCAGCTGTGACAGCAGGACAAAGCGCTGCACCAACAAGTTTAGCGAGCGTAACTTTTGGTACAGTGGGTGAAAGTCATAACGTGATGGTAGCCGCAACAGATCAAGGTGCTGGGAAATGGTCATACTTATACGGCAATGCTAGTTCAATTGCTGAAGTTGACGGCCGTCAAGTAATGAAAGATGTTCAATTAAAAGTGCCAGGTAAATCAGTTAAATTAAACGATGCCTACAAAACAACAATTACTTGGACATTAGCTAATACGCCAGCATAAAAAGAACCTTTTTGGAGAAAGGAAGAGGGGAACTCAGCCTTTCTCCTTTACATAGAAATGGAGTGTAGAGCGAAATGAAAAATAGATATTTTATTCTGATGATCCTAAGTTTTTATTTCTTTGCTTTTGGGATTGAAACCTCAGCAGCAGAATTACGATTTAGTGTTGAAACAGAAATTCCAGAAAACCAAATAGATAAAACAAAAACATATTTTGATTTAATGATGAAACCAGACCAAGAACAAATTTTGAAAGTTCGAGCGGCCAATAGTACAGATGAAAATTTAGTGATTGATGTTAGTGTGAAGTCGGCCACAACAAACAGCAACGGAGTGATTGAATATGGCGAGTCGTTGACAGCATTAGATAAATCTGCACCAGCAGATTTATCAGAAATCATTCAACTGAAAGACGGCGGTGAGAGTGTTGAATTGCCTGCTAAAAGTGAAAAAGTAGTTGAATTGCGAGTGAAGATGCCTAAAGAAGAGTTTTCAGGGCAACTAGCGGGCGGGATCACGTTTAGTGAAAAAGTCGATGAAACGAAAGACAAGCAAAAAGAAAATACAAACGGCTTAGCAATTGAAAATCGCTATGCCTATACAGTAGCTGTTTTACTTCGAGAAAATGAAACAGTTGTACAACCAGAATTGTCTTTAGAGAAAGTTGAACCGACGCAAAGAAATGCGCGCAGTGTTATTTCTTCAACACTGCTAAACCATGAAGCAGCCTATCTTCAATCAATGAAAGTAACGGCAAATGTTAAAAATAAGAAAACAAATAACGTTATTTTAGAGAAAGAACAAGAAGATATGCAAATGGCGCCCAATTCAATTTTTAATTTCCCTATTCCTTATGAAGAAAATGAAATGGAAGCTGGGACGTATGTATTGGCAATGACTGTGGAAGGCTCAGGAAAAAATGGCAATTTACGAAAGAATTTACGATCTCAAAAGAGGAAGCAAAAACATTTAATGAGAAAGATGTAACCGTCAAAAAAACGGAATCTAAACTTATTTATCTCTTAATCGGTTTATTGATCCTTTTACTGATAATCTGCCTGTTCATCATTTTACGTCTGAAAAAACAAAAAAATAAATAAAAAAAAGCCGTTCTTCAATTTGAAGAGCGGCTTTTTTTTAAAGATTAAATAATTTCTCCACAGTCGGACAAAGTTCGGTGAAACAAGTGACTTCTGCAAGGTGTGATGCAGGTTGGCAACTTGGTAGTTCACGAGAGCGGTGGTTAAACCAAAGAGAATGCCAGCCACCATTACGTGCGCCTACAATATCATTGTCATAACTATCACCAACATATAAAGTATGTTCAGGTTCCATACAAAATTGATTACAGGCTAAATCAAAAATTTCCTTTTCAGGTTTTTGAAAACCCGTACTTTGAGAAATAATGATATTTTGGCTTGGAACCCATTTTTCAAGATTCAATTGTTTAACTTTTTTAAATTGATGGTCTGTTGGACCATTTGTAATAATCCCCATCGGAATTTCTTTCTCTTGTAAAGTATCAAGAAGCTTAGTAACTTCTGGATGCATCGTAATATTATCCAATTCTTCTTCATAAACTTGTTGGAAAATTTTTCCTTCTTCTTGTGAAATTCCTGGATAGTTTAGATCCTTTAATGTTTCATTCATCCGGAAAAACCGCATGAAATCTAGGGACCATTCATTGGCTAAAACTTTCGGAAACGTTTCATCGCTGTGGTGTCTAAAACGAAGATACAATTCATGCATATCCTCTGTCGCAACGTTTGGGAAAATTTTAGTCATCGCATTTCGAAAGGGTTGTTGCTGATCGTACAGCGTGTCATCAACATCAAAAACAATGGTTCTCATTTAACAAGTGCACCTCTTAACTTTTTTACAAAACTTTTCATATGTTATATTGTAGCCGATATTTTCACAAATAAATAGAGTATTTTTCACTGTATTTCAAGGTTTTGTACAGAAATCAAAGCCTTGTGGGAAAAGACAATTATAGTTATTTTTACCGAAAAAATGGAAACGATAAATGAAAAAATATTCTGATAATGAAAAGTTTGTGAAAATGATTTTGAGTCAAAGTTACTTAAATAACACGTGTTCTGATAGAAGTTAGAATTTTGCAAGAGACAGTCTTTTTCCGTATAATGAATGAGAATGAAGGGGGAGAGTTAGGGAGTTATGTTAAAGCGTTTTTTTGGGTATTATCGGCCTTATCGTCGATTATTTATTTTGGATTTTGGGTGTGCCGTTTTTGCGGGGCTGTTAGAGTTGGCTTTTCCAGTAGCAGTCAACCAAGTAATTGATAAGATTATGCCAAAAGGAGATTTTCGCCTCATTGCATTAGCTAGTGCGGGCTTATTTGCATTTTATATAATCAATACGTTTTTACAATTTATTGTGGTTTATTTTGGTCATATGTTAGGCGTGAATATTGAAACAGATATGCGTGAAGAATTATATCAACATCTTCAAACACAACCGTTTGAGTATTATGATAATCAAAAAACAGGGAAATTAATGAGCCGTTTGACCACTGATCTTTTTGAAATTTCGGAAGTGGCGCATCATGGTCCAGAAGACGTCTTTATTACGATTATGACGTTAGCAGGTTCTTTTTTATTAATGTTAACCATTCACGTGAAATTAGCCATCGCTACGTTTATTTTATTGCCATTTATCACGATTGCGCTAGGCTATTTTAATAAAAAAATGACAAAAGCGAATACGGATATTTACGATAATTTAGGTGAATTTAATGCTGGGATTGAAGCGTCAGTAAGTGGGATACGTGTCACGCAATCTTTTGCAAATGAACCATTTGAACGAAAACAGTTTAATTATTTAAATCAAATGTATCGAAAATCGAAATTATATTTTTATAAGGTGATGGGTGTCAGTTCCGCCTATAATTACTTATTAATTCGTCTGATAAATTTATTTTCATTAATTTTTGGTGCGTATTATACAATTAAAGGAGAAATTACAGAAGGACAGTTTGTAGGATTTATTTTATTAGCCAATATTTTTATTCGGCCGATTGAAAAAGTCAACAATATGATTGAAAGCTATCCCAAAGGATTTGCTGGCTTTAAACGTTTTACGGAAGAAATGGACAAACAACCGTCCATCAAAGATTTGCCAGGAGCTGTTGCTGTTCCGCATTTAGAAGGAACGATTGCCTATAAAGATGTTTCATTTGCTTATGAAGATGGCACAAAAGTTTTAGACCATATCAATTTAAAAATTCAACCTGGTGAAACCGTTGCTTTCGTTGGCCAAAGTGGTTCAGGAAAAACGACCTTGTGCAATCTGTTGCCTCGTTTTTATGAAGTCAGTAGTGGTGAAATTACGATTGACGGTAGAAATATCCAGAAAATGACCTTGGCTTCATTACGTAAGCAGATTGGAATTGTTCAACAAGATGTGTTTTTATTCCCTGGAACATTACGAGAAAATATTGCTTATGGGAATTTAAATGCTACAGAAATAGACATTCAACAAGCGGTGAAATTAGCACATTTAGAACATGTAATTCAGCTAATGCCAGATGGCTTGGACACAATTATTGGCGAACGTGGCGTGAAATTATCGGGCGGTCAAAAGCAGCGAGTGGCAATTGCGCGAATGTTCTTGAAGAACCCGCCGATTTTAATTCTAGATGAAGCGACTTCTGCATTAGATACAGAAACAGAGCAAGTGATTCAAGAGTCATTAAACTCGTTAGCTGACGGGCGAACAACATTAATTATTGCCCACAGACTGGCAACGATTAAACATGCTGATCGAATAATCGTAGTGAGTGACCAAGGAATTTTAGAAGATGGGACACATGAAACTTTGTACGCGCAAAGAGGCCACTATCGTCGACTGTACGATGCTCAATTTAGAACATAAAAAAACCCGCGAATAAAACTTCGCGGGTTTTTATTATGTTTAGTTAGCGTCGAACTTTTCTTCCCAAACCAACAGCATTTTTCATTCGTTGAAGTGTTTTGTTGGCTACCTGGCGAGCGTTTTCTGCACCCTCATCTAAAATCATATCTAATTCTTCTGAAGCTAGAAGCTCTTGGTAGCGCACTTGAATAGGTTCTAATAAGGCAACTACTGCTTCTGCTAAATCTGCTTTGAAGTCTCCATAGCCTTTGCCTTCGTAAGCTTGAACAAGTTCCTCAACAGTTTGACCTGTCGCAGCAGAATAAATATTTAGTAAGTTAGTAATGCCAGGCTTTTCTTCTTTATTATATTCAATTACACCAGTTGAATCAGTTACAGCAGAGCGGATTTTTTTGCGAATCACTGCTGGCTCATCAAGCATTGAAATAAAGCCCTTCACATTTGTATCAGACTTACTCATCTTTTTCGTTGGTTCTTGTAAGCTCATAATTCGACTACCTTGCTCAGCGATTTTTACTTCAGGCATCGTTAAAATTTCTTGATTTTTTTGGGCATAACGTTTATTGAAGCGTTCCACAAAATCACGTGTTAATTCTAAATGTTGTTTTTGATCATCTCCGACTGGCACTAAGTCAGCGTTGTACAACACGATATCACCAACCATTAACGGAGGGTATGTTAAAAGACCAGCGCTTACGCCAGCACGACCATTTTTTTGTGATTTATCTTTAAATTGTGTCATTCGCTCTAACTCACCAATAGAAGTATTGCACTGAATGATCCAACCAGCTTCTGCATGCGCACTCACTTCAGACTGTATGAAAATTGTTGCTTTTTGTGGGTCTAAACCAACCGCTAGGTAAAGAGCTGCTAAGCTACGAATTTGTTGGCGTAGCTTTTGCGGTTCTTGGGGAACGGTAATGGCATGTTCATCCACAATACAAAAATAACAATTGTATTCATTTTGTAATTCGATAAATTGTTTCATTGCACCAATGTAATTTCCGATTGTCGGAGTACCACTGGGCTGAATACCAGAAAAAATTGTTTTCATTAAATAACCACCTGACTTTAGACTTAAGATAGTGAATAGTTCTATTATACATTTTATTAGAAAAAAATACATGGGAACTTCTTGAAAAATCACCAAGAGAAGTAAATTATAACAGCGACCATAAAAATAGAAAACTGTATTACTTTTTTACAGAATCATAACGAATATCCATAAAATTTCATAAAAATTAACCCTAATTTTACACGGATGTAATGAAGGAAAAATAAACAAAGTTAATAAAAAATGTTTAAAAACCCCTAGTATTTTTATTAGAAATTAGGTATACTGGTTTTAAATAGAGGAACAGTACAGTTCCCTGTTTCAGAAACGCGATGATTCGCGAAAAGGAGTGATGCACAATGTTGACACTTTATACTTCCCCGAGTTGCACGTCATGTCGTAAGGCTAGAGCCTGGTTGCAAGAGCACGAAATTCCTTTTAAAGAAAGAAATATTTTTTCTGAACCTTTAAATATTGAGGAATTAAAAGCAATTTTAATCATGACAGAAGATGGAACAGAAGAGATTATCTCTACTCGCTCTAAAGTTTTCCAAAAATTAAATATGGATTTGGACGAGCTTCCACTTCAAGATTTATTAGAGTTGGTTCAAGAAAACCCTGGATTGTTGCGTCGGCCAATTATGATTGATGAGAAAAGATTACAAGTCGGTTTTAACGAAGATGAAATTCGTCGATTCTTACCAAGAGATGTTCGACAACTGGAATTGCGCCAAGCACAATTAATGGCAGGTTTATAAAAAATATAAAATTTTGTTCTTTATTTGTTAATTGTAATAAAGAACGATTCATATGAATTTAGGGCCAGGGATTTTTATCTCTGGCTTTTTAATACATATTTAGAACTTGTATTCATTTGATTTGGCAGAACGTGGTCAAGGAAAAATAGTATCTTTTTTGGAGAGACTGCGTTAAGATGAAGAGGTAGAAGGAGCGAAAAACCAATCGTTAAAAAAGTTCAAAGTTTATAAAACGTTCGCTAGTTTTCTAGGATTTACAGACTTTCCACTTTACTTTTGTGTAGTTTTCGCTACAATGAACGTAAGAAGTTTCCTGATTGAAGCAAAGAGAGGTGTAGCGCTATGGAAATGGAACATATTAATGAAAATACGATTCGTGTGTTAATTGGCAACGAAGACCTGGCGGATAGAGGGATTACTTTTCTTGACTTACTAGGAAACCACAAAGATGTTGAAAATTTCTTTTATAGTATTTTAGAAGAAGTTGATGTCGAAGATGAATTCCAAGGCAGTGAAGCAGTCACTTTCCAAGTCTTGCCTAAAAATGATGGTTTAGAACTGTTTATTAGTAAAAATGTCGCTATGGACGACTTGTCTTCCTTAGAAGGTCTGAGCGAAGTCAATGCAGATGTTAGCGAATTAATTCGCAAACAAATTGAAGCAGACAAAGCAGCCGCCGATGAACTTGATGAGATGGAAGCCACAGATGAAACAAACAGAAATGTAATCTTTGAATTAGATAATTTTGAAGCGATGATCCAATTATCCAAAGAAGTCTTCATGCAATCTGTTTTGACTAACTTATACACGTACAACGATCGTTATTACTTACAAGTTTTGTTCTTAACCGATGAATTAGAAAAAACAAATGTTGACAATGAAATTGCACAGATTTTAGAATTTGCTCATAAAACAACTGTCACTCAGGATACTTTAGTCGAATATGGCACTTGTATTATGGAACGCAGTGCGTTGGAATTAACACGTTATTACTTTAATGATTAAGCAAAAAAGCAAAAACTTTCGAGTTTTTGCTTTTTTTTTGATGAAAATTAAGAAACTTTGCGTAGTTTATTTATGAGAGGTGAAAATCATGTTAACAGCTTTAACGGCAGACAACCAAGAGTTATTTTCTTTAATCGATTGCTCGATTGATGAATTAACACAGATACGAAGCGAACAAGCTTTTGTGTGTCCAATGTGTCATCAATCGGTCATTTTGAAGGCAGGCCCCATTAAAATACCCCATTTTGCTCATCGTAAAAAGAATAGTTGTTGGTACGAAGCAGAAGCTGAAACAGAAGAACACCTCCGCTTGAAGCAGCTTTTTGCGGAAAAGTGTTTACGCGAAAAGCTGTCCTTTCAAGTTGAGGCATACTTACCCACCTTGAAGCAACGCCCAGATTTACTCATTGGGAAGATAGCCATTGAAATTCAATGTAGTCCATTGCCAATTAAACGTTTGGTGGAACGGACGGAGACTTATCAAGCTCATGGCTATCAAGTTGTTTGGATTTTAGGTGAACGATTAGTGCCTAAAGACAAGCTCACGCAATTAACGAAACAATTTCTTTACTTTTCGGAGTCCTTGGGGTTTTATTTATGGACGGCCAATAAGAAACAAGAACGAATAGAATTACTTTGTCATATTGAAGAGAGTCAATGTCAACAATTTTATAGAAGAAAACAATCATGGGATTTTTACGAAAAAAAATTACTAGAAATCTTCCGACTACCGACCGCTAATTTAAATTTACTGCCAGATAGACGGCACACTGGTCAATTGATGCATGATTATTATCAAAAATTGACGCAACAACTTGGTTACAGAAATGCTCAGTTGCTTAGAACACAGAGTTTTTTATACACGAAAGGTTGTCACATTCTCCAGTTACCTCCTTGGTTTTACTATCCTGGATTGAAGCTATTACCTTCTTCTGAAGAAGATATTCATTTAAAAATGCTTGTTTGGGAAGCACTAAAAACCAAAGAAGGGCGTTTAGTGACCAAACAGGAACTATGGCGTATCTTGGAAGCTAGTTTTTTGGAAGAAGGGAACTTTATTTGGCAACCGCTGCCGAATATTGGCTTAAAAAAGCTTTTTAAAATCGTGGGGAATAGCTTATTGAGCTGGTTACAAGAATGTTATGTGTTAATTAAAGTAAACAATAAGTACCTAATAACTAGTATTTTCCTAAGAGAAGATCCTGAAAAGCTCATTCATTGGCTAAAAAAAGTGAAAAAACAACATTTTTTTAGTCACACGTGTTAAATTATGATAGTATAATGAGTAAAACGTTTCTTAAAGGAGAGTAAACTATGAGCGAAATTAAACAATTACCAACACGTGATGAAGTTCCAACTCCATTGACTTGGGATTTAACCAAAATTTTTAAAGATGATGCTGCTTTTGATGCTGCGTATAATCAGTTGACAGAAGAGCTAAATCAAGCAGAATCATTTAAAGGAACCTTAGGGAATGGTGCAGAAGCTTTTCTAGCTGCGTTAGAATACGTTTTAGATGTCTATCGAAAAGTGGAAACATTATATGTCTATTCTCATTTAAAAAATGATCAAGACACTACAAATACAGCTTACCAAGCTTTATATGCCAGAGCTAGTTCTTTATATGCACAAGTTAGTGAAGCTGTTTCTTGGTTTGACCCAGAGGTTTTAACATTAAGTGATGAACAAATCTGGGGATATTTTGAAGAGCAGCCCAAATTAGCTGTTTATCGTCACTATATTCAAAATATTTTAGATGAACGTCCCCATGTTTTATCGATGGAACAAGAAGCTTTACTGGCGGGGGCTAGTGAAATTTTTGGTGCCTCAAGTAATACATTTTCAATTTTAAATAATGCAGACTTAGAATTTCCAACTGTGCAAAATGCTGAAGGCGAAACGATTCAACTTTCTCATGGCGTTTATGGTCAATTAATGGAAAGTGTCGATCCATCTGTTCGTGAAGCAGCATTTAAAGGGTTGTACAAAGTGTACAAACAATTTAGAAATACATTAGCCTCAACTTTAGGTGCACATGTTAAAACGCATAATTATAAAGCAAAAATTAGAAATTATGATTCTGCTCGGGCAGCCTCTTTAGCAAGTAATCATATCCCTGAAAGTGTTCACGAAACATTAGTAGCTGTAGTAAATAAACATTTACCTTTGCTACATCGTTATGTAAAATTAAGAAAAAAATTATTAAACGTAGAAGAATTACACATGTACGACTTGTATGCGCCTTTGCTAGGTGAAGCACCAATTCGTTACAGCTATGAAGAAGCAAAAGAAAAAGCAATTGAGGCTTTAAAACCACTAGGTGAAGACTATCTATCTATTGTCAAAGAAGCTTTTTCAAGTCGTTGGATTGATGTGATTGAAAATCAAGGAAAACGAAGCGGCGCATATTCTTCAGGAGCTTATGATACAGCCCCATACATTTTAATGAATTGGCATGATAGTTTGGATCAACTATTTACATTAGTCCATGAGATGGGCCATAGTGTTCATAGTTACTATACAAGAAATAATCAGCCGTATGTTTATGGCGACTATTCAATTTTCTTAGCTGAGATTGCTTCAACCACAAATGAAAATATTTTAACAGAATATTTATTACAAACAGAAACAGATCCTAAAGTACGTGCGTATGTCTTAAATCACTATTTAGACGGCTTTAAGGGAACCATTTTCCGTCAAACCCAATTTGCGGAATTTGAACATTTTATTCACACGGAAGATGCTAAAGGCACGCCATTAACAAGTGAATATTTGAGTGAGTATTATGGCGAGCTCAATGCTAAATATTATGGACCAGAAGTAGTTAGAGACGAAGAAATCAGTTACGAATGGGCGAGAATTCCACATTTTTATTACAATTACTATGTTTATCAATATGCAACTGGCTTCTCAGCCGCTTCGGCATTGTCTAAACATATTTTAGCTGGAGAAGAAGGAGCTTTAGAGAAGTACCTTAACTACTTGAAAGCAGGAAGTAGTGACTTCCCAATTGAAGTGATGAAAAAAGCGGGCGTGGATATGACACAAGCCGCGTATATCGAAGATGCAATGAAAGTTTTTGAAGAACGTTTAACGGAATTAGAAGCTTTGGTTGAAAAATTATAAGTCGTAACTTCTTAGTAAACATAAAATATAAACCTGGTTTTACACAGAATAGTAAATATATCTGTGTAAAACCAGGTTTAGTTATATAATTAAATAGATTGTTGCTGTGATATAAAAGAAAGCAAAGATTCTTTGCTTTCTTTTATATCAAGCTTCTATTATCTTTAGAGTAATAAAAGGAGGTTTTTTTTTGAACATAGGGAATTCATTAAAAATGAGAAGAAATGAATTAGGATTGACACAATCAGAGGTTGCTGAGAAATTATACGTTACTAGGCAAACAATTTCTAACTGGGAGAATAATAAATCATATCCTAATATTGATTGTTTAATTGAACTAAGTAATCTTTATGAAATGACCTTGGATCGATTATTGAAGGAGGACAATACGATGGTGGAGAAACTTTCGAAAGATATTAGAGAGGGACAGAAGTACAAAAAATTATTTTTAATATTATTAATTATAGTACTATGTATAGGTGGATATTTTACTATTTTACAACTTCGTCTGAATAATTTTTATAGCGGTGTCAAAGAATGGAATCAAAATGGTCAAACTTATAATTTAATAGAAGATAACATTCAATATCATGTGGTTAAAATTGATAATTATAATCTGTTTACAATTCCAGAAGAATTGGAATTAATGAGTTCGTATATCTCTGAAAACGAAAAGTTTAATATGTATTATAGCGGTGATGATTCGAATATAAAAATTTACTGGACAACAGGAGCATTAAATGGGTTAGAGTTATCTTTTGATAAAGAATTCATCTTTGACAATGTAAATCAAAGAAATAAATTTTCTTATGAGATTCAGGAATTAATAAATAAAAATTTAGATAAGGATAAAAAAGAACTAACCATATTATATAAGCAGACTAAAAATAAATGGGAAGAAATAAATTAGCTTGTGTTAAACCGAATAAAATTTCCTCGATTTTTTGAGTTAGTATCGGCGAGTATTGTCTGATAGCGTTCCAAGAGGTTAGTCGATGAACTGAAATAAATATTGGTGGTCGATACAAATTTCGGTGTTAATATTTAAAAGTACATAATATATACATGGACCCATTCCATAGCTGTCTTTTATAAGAACAAATCATCAAATGTAGCAGTATTAGATTTTATCTATTATTATAGAACATGGTGAAAATAGTAAAAGAAGGGCCAGTAAACTGGTCCTTCTTTTTTATAATAAATGTAAATGTCCATTTGGAAAATGATAATTGGAGCGACGTTTAAATTCAAAGGTTGCGTCACCTTGGTCCAGCAACGGTTCGTTATGTGGATGGACACGACAAAGTTGTTTAATTTCATCCATGTTTTCAAAATTTTCGACTAAAATGCCGAAATCGTTCTCGCAAGTATAGTTGTAAACGACTGCGGTAGGATGTTGTTTAATCCCCATTTCTCGAGCAACTTTTTGGTCGGTTTGGAAAGATTCTTTGACAAAATCGGATTGTCGGTCTTTACGATACATATCAATATCCCCGCCGGCCGCTAGAAGTAGTTCTTCTGATAACTCAGGAGAGTAAGCTAGACCGTCTTCAGCTACTGCTTTTTGTAAGCCAATCAACAATTGTCGGCCTTTTTTTCGGCCTTGTAACTGTGCTGCTTTATAGTCAAGAGCGGCTGAGTATAAATCTTCAAAAATTCGATTCCGTCGTTTAATGTCATTAATCGGAATATGTTGACGACTCAAAAATTCATTGATCGTTTTCATGTTTAATAAAGGAATAAAGCGCAATTGTATTTTCTTCTTGTCGTTAACAGACAATTGTATAATTTCTTTTTCAATTTCTAAACAGACGCCGCCTAAAGGATTGACGAACAAATAAATTTCAACCATTCATACTTCCTCCAATGCCATGCTTTTTCAAATACAGGTGCCAGAACGTCAGTGCTTCGAATACTAAGGGGCAGTGGTCCGCATCATGCGTTGAATCTTGTTAGGTGCAAGCGTAATGGGAATGTTCAAATCAGCCATTAATGTTTGAAACGCTTGCTTGCCGCTTTCAGCTTCAGTAACTTCTAACTCTAATTCAAAATCGTGCTGTTGGTTATACCAACTTTCGTCTAACGCAAGTAGTCCTTGAGGAATTTGTTTTTCTGCACGTGCTGTTTTTAATGAACCAATTAAATGGATCGAGGCGATTTCAATACCTAATTCTTGTAATTTCTTCGCCACAGCCCCCTCAGTAGGGAGGTGATTCCTCTTGATAAAGTGGTTCGCCGTCTCAAGCGATAAAGGGTCATTGATTTCTAATAATCCTTCTGGCGCAGGAACTTTTAAGGTTAACTCACCACGATCTGCTAATACGCGAATTCTTAAGCCCATTCGTTGTGCTTTTAATTGAAAATCGTCCGTATCAAAATAATGATTTGTTTGCGTAAAAAAGTCCGTTTTTTGAATAGCAAAATGGTCGATTAATCGTTTGAAATCTTGCGGACTAACTAATGTTTTAAATTCAATTTCTAAGTGCTCACTCATGGGGTTCTCTCTCTTTCTTAAATCACTCCAATTTTCACATATTATATAGGTTTCCGTCAAGAAAAGTGGTCTTCTCTGTGAAAATTTTTTCTAATGAAAGGCGTTTGGAAATCAAATAGCGAATAACACCCTATTTTAGGGAGGACTGTGGTAAAATAATCAGTGAATGAAATTCAAGGAAATTGAGGGATCTACCATGGAACGAGAGTGGGAGCTGTTTTTAGCGCCATATGAACAGGCGGTCAGCGAATTAAAAGTAAAACTACGAGGTATTCGTAAACAATTTCGGGAGCAAGATAAACACATACCAATTGAATTCGTTACAGGACGTGTGAAACCAGTAGATAGTATTTTGACAAAGACGGCAATTCGGCATATTCCTTTAAATCGGATTGAAGAAGAAATGCAAGACATTGCTGGTTTGCGGATTATGTGCCAATTTGTGGAAGACATTTACCAGGTAGTCGCACTTTTAAGAAATCGTAAAGACTTAAAAATTGTGGAAGAACGTGACTACATTGAAAATAAAAAAGAAAGTGGCTATCGTTCGTACCATGTGGTGGTGGAATATCCTGTGCAATTAGTCACCGGGGAAAAGATTATTTTGGCCGAAATCCAAATTCGGACACTTTCCATGAATTTTTGGGCAACGATTGAACATTCTTTGAATTATAAATATCAAGGTGTCTTTCCTGAAGAAATGAAAGAACGCCTTCAGCGAGCGGCAGAGGCAGCCTATTTATTAGATGAAGAGATGTCATCTATCCGTGAAGAAATTCAAGAAGCACAACATTACTTCTCTCATGGCCGTGGATTGCTAGAAAACGAATACTATAAGCAAATTAAAAACGAAACACCAGAAAATCAGTAAAGGAGTCTGCTTATGAAAGTGGCGATTGTTCATAACTCGGAAGAAAAATCGAAACAAGTCACAAAACAACTGACAACACTATTAGAGCAAAACCAAATTCAAATAGACAATCGTCAACCTGAACTTGTGATTTCAGTCGGCGGAGATGGTACGCTTCTTTCCGCTTTTCATCGATTTAATCATCTGTTAAACGAAGTAAGTTTCTTAGGTGTACATACCGGACACTTGGGTTTCTATACAGATTGGCGTGATTATGAATTAAAAGAACTAGTTGAGAGTTTGTGTATTCATCGTGAAAAAAGTACGAGTTATCCATTATTAGATGTGCGGATTCGGTTTAGAGATGGGAAACCAGATAAACATTTTTTAGCATTAAATGAATCAACAATTAAACGAGGAAACCGGACGATGGTGGGCGATGTGTTTATTAAAGACGAACTGTTTGAACGATTTCGTGGTGATGGGTTGTCGATTTCGACCCCAACCGGCTCTACTGCGTATAATAAAAGTATTGGTGGAGCTGTTTTGCATCCTAGCATTAATGCGTTTCAGTTAACCGAAATCGCCTCCTTAAACAATCGTGTCTTTCGAACATTGGGGTCACCGATTGTAATCGCACATACGGAGTGGCTGGAGATTAAATTACAGGAAAGTGATGATTATTTTGTCACGGTGGACCAATTAGATATTTATCAAGAAAATATCGCTTCCGTCTGCTATCGAATTGCAGACGAACGGATTCATTTTGCCTCTTATCGGCACATGCATTTTTGGCATCGAGTGAAAGATGCCTTTATTGGTGAGGATTAATTAAACGATGGAATTTCAATGGACATACGACAAAGAAACAACACAACAAGTGAAATATTTTTTAAAGGAACAAGGCGTTTCAAAAGGGTTATTAGCTAAGGTGAAATTTCAGGGTGGTAAAATTCAAGTGAATGGGACCGTTCAAAATGCCATCTATCCTTTACAAACTGGCGATGTCGTTAAAATGACGATTCCAGATGAAGCGGAACATGAGACATTATTAACAGATGATGAACCGATTGAAATTGTGTTTGAAGATGATCATTTTTTAGTAGTTAATAAGCCCGCTGGCATTGCCTCGATACCTGCTCAGTATCATCCTTCAGGAACGATGGCGAATCGTGTTAAGGGCTATTACAAGCGTCAAAATTACGTGAATCAAGTTATTCATGTCGTGACTCGTTTAGATCGAGATACTTCTGGGCTGATGTTATTTGCGAAACACGGCTTTGCTCATGCTTTAATTGATCAAGAATTACGAGAAAAAAAGGTGACAAAAATTTATTATGCCCTTGTTGGTGGAGCGATTGAGCAGTTAAACGAGCATCAATTGATTGAAAAGCCAATTGGGCGCGACTTGTCCTCTTTATTAAAACGCCAAGTTATCGAAACAGGTCAATTTGCTAGTACAGAATATTGGCTCGTAAAAAGAGGAGCCCAAGCAGCAGCTGTGCGCATTCAGCTCCATACAGGACGAACACACCAAATTCGGGTACATTTTGAAGCAATTGGCTGTTCATTGTTAGGGGATGAGATGTATCATGGAGAGATGGATCAAGGAATTGAGCGGCAAGCGTTGCATTGCATGGAACTAATTTTTACTCATCCTTTTACCAAAGAAACGGTTCATCTGATTTCCCCACTAGCGGAGGATATGAAAAGTGTAGATGATACGTTATAATAATAAAGAGGCAGGAGGGGAAAGTGTAAGATGAATGAAGGCCAAGAAATGGAAGAGCAATTTGCCCTTCTTTTAGAAACGCTAAAAAATCAACAAATGAACGAATTTCGTGAGCTATTTTTAGCGTTACACATTTATGAACAAGGACAATTTTACCAATCGTTAGATGAAAAAGACCGACAACATTTATACAATTACCTATCTCCGAAAGAACTAGCGGATATGTTTGATGTTATCGAAGAAGATAATGAGAATATGAAAGATTATTTAGCTGAAATGCGTCCAAGTTATGCAGCAGATATGTTAGCTGAGATGTATACCGATAATGCGGTGGATTTACTAAATATGTTAGACAAAAGTCAAAAGGCGAAATATCTTAGTTTGTTAAGTAGTGAAGAAGCAGGCGAAATTAAAGAGTTACTTCATTACGAAGATGAAACTGCTGGGGCGATTATGACCACCGAATTTGTTTCGATTGTGGCGAATCAAACAGTGCGTTCTGCGATGTACGTCTTAAAGAATCAAGCGGACATGGCGGAAACAATCTATTACGTTTACGTAGTCGACCAAGAAAATCATTTAGTCGGCGTTATTTCGTTGCGGGATTTAATTGTTAATGATGATGATACCTTGATTGCTGATATTTTGAATGAACGGGTTATTTCAGTTCATGTCGGCGATGACCAAGAAGATGTCGCGCAAACAATTCGTGACTATGACTTCTTGGCTGTGCCAGTTACAGATTATGATGATCATTTGTTGGGGATTGTAACAGTTGATGATATTATTGATGTTATTGATGATGAGGCCGCTAGCGACTACTCTGGTTTAGCCGGGGTCGACGTTGAGGAAGTTAGTGAGAACCCTTTAAAAGCCGCTTCTAAACGATTACCTTGGTTAATTACGCTACTGTTTTTAGGAATGTCTACGGCCTCGTTAATCAGTAATTATGAGTCGTTAGTTAGCGAAGCGAGTATTTTAGCCGTTTTTATTTCTTTAATTACCGGAACAGCCGGCAATGCCGGGACACAATCATTGGCGGTCGCGGTACGCCGTTTGGCTATGAAAGATGAAAAGGATAGTAATTTTGGTCGCTTAATCTTAAGTGAAGTGCTCACGGGACTAGTGACGGGTGCTGTGACAGGTTTAACCATTATGATTGTGGTTGGCGTGTGGCAACATAATCTTCCGCTTGGATTTGTGATTGGGATGGCAATGCTCTGTGCAATTACTGTGGCGAATTTAGCAGGGAGTTTAATCCCAATGTTAATGGATAAATTAGGGTTTGATCCCGCAGTTGCCAGTGGCCCGTTTATTACTACCTTAAGTGATTTAACCAGTGTATTAATTTATTTCAATATTGCCAGCATGTTTATGCGTTATTTTGTTTAAAAAATTGCACTTATTTATCATAAGACTGAGGTAAAAGGATTCGTTGGTTTGCTTGAAATCAAAAAAGTGAGATAGCCGTTAATACGACGGCTACCTCACTTTTTTAGATACAAGAAATTAAACAATTTTTGTGCCATGGACTTCTGTGACTTTTAAAGTGTCCATCACAGTTTGAACGTTTTCTGTGGAAATACCGCCACCTGGTAAAATAAGAATCCGTTGATCTGCGTAGGCAATTAATTCTTTTAAATGATCAAAGTTGCCTTCGATAGGGGTACCAGCTGGCCCGCCATGAGTTAAAATACGCGTCACACCACGCTCAGCTAACCAGTCAATCGCCTTAAATTGGTTTTCTTTCGACAAGGCATCAAAAGCCATATGGAAAGTGATTTGCAAGCCTTCAGCTGTTTCAATGAATAAGTCCAAAGCTTCTTCATCTAACCAACCGTCCTCAGTTAAACAGCCAATAACAATGCCGTCGGTTCCTAATTTCTTTGCTTCGATTAAATCGGTATGCATAATTTTTAATTCAATATCATTATAGACAAAATTGCCGCCACGAGGACGAATGATTGTCATCACTGGTACAGAATGTTCGCCAGCGTATGCTAAGACTTCTTCAATAACACCAGTACTTGGCGTCGTTCCACCTACGGCTAAGTTATCGCATAATTCGATGCGATTCGCACCTTTTTGAATGGCTTGGGGAATCTTAGTGAAATTTTCGGCACAGAATTCTTTAATCATTTCTTATCGCTCCTTGCTTTTTCTTCACAGGCATTGTACCATAATTCTGCTTACTACCATAGCCCTGAAAAAAAGAGTGCAACTTTTTATAAGAGAAAATGTTCATTTAATGAACGTAAGGAGTTTTAAATGTTAAAGAAAATTGAACGAGCACAACAATTATTGAAAAAAGAAGCAGCCGTATTTCGCTGTCCAACTTGTCATGAACCAATGCATGTAGAAGGGGTTGGTCTGATTTGTCAACAGAGGCATCAATTTGATTTATCCAAGAAAGGCACGCTATACTTTCTAAATCATGGCGTTCAGACAGAATATAATAAAAAAATGTTTACTTCTCGGGGAAAAATGATTCAAAGTGGTATGTATGCGCCTGTTTTAAACAAAATTATGCACTATCTTCCTCAAAATAAAACAGTAGTCGATGTTGGTTGTGGTGAAGGGAGTTTTCTAGCTGAGTTAAGTCAAGCAGGCTTATCTGGACTGAAAATCGGGTTTGATTTATCAAAGGAAGGAATCTATTTAGCAAGTAATCAGCCGATTGATGCGTTTTGGTGTGTGGCGGATTTAACGAATTTGCCATTTGCGAATGAAGGGCTTGATACGATTTTAAATATTTTTTCCCCTTCACATTATCAAGAATTTCGGCGAGTACTAAAAGCTGACGGGACTGTGATTAAAATTATTCCTGAAGAGAATTACTTAAAGGAATTACGAGCGGCTTTTTATCCCAATGACGAAAAGAAACAAAGTTATTCCAATCAAAAAGTAGTCCAACGTTTTGCCGAGGAATTAGCAGTGGAAGTAGATGAACGAATAACTTATTGCTTTGACATTCCCGAGGAAAGACGGTTGGATTTATTAGAAATGTCGCCATTAGAGTGGCAAGTTTCTCAAGAAGTTAAAGCCGAGCTACAACAGCGACCATTGGAAAAAATCACGATTGACGTCCGCTTGTTAGTAGGTCGTAAAAGATAGACTTTTTTGTGAAGAAAATCCTAAAAAAGTCTTGCAATAAAGTGACATTGGTGTTATATTACTTACAAGTTGTTTTTTCATTGGTTTTTATCAGGGTCCTGTTCTGATAAAAGTTAGTGAAGAGACCTTCACTAACGTAACGACTCGCCGTGCTAGACACCGAGACGGTACGTTTTTTTTATTGGTTAGAATAGCTGCCGCCTGACATCATCGCGTCATGCGGTTTTTTTTTTGAAAATAAGTATTGTGGGCGCTATTTATTTTGAATTTATGCTAAAATGAACACGATTGATATTTGAGGAGCTGAAGATAGTTGACGAACCATATTGTTTTATTTGAACCACAAATTCCAGCAAATACTGGAAATATTGCACGGACATGTGCAGCGACGAATACACCGTTGCATTTAATTGAACCTTTAGGATTTTCAACAGATGATAAACACTTAAAACGTGCCGGATTAGATTATTGGAATGATGTAAATATTACGTATCATAAAGATTTGGCTGCCTTTTTAGCCCATGTGGCAGGCAAACACTTGCATTTAGTAACCAAATTTGCTCACCAAACATACAGCGAGGTCAATTATAATGATGGCGAGGACCATTATTTCCTTTTTGGAAAAGAAACAACGGGCTTACCAGAAACGTTTATGCGAGAAAACGAAGAAAAGTGTATCCGAATTCCTATGAATGATGAACATGTGCGCTCATTGAATCTTTCTAACACTGCCGCACTAATTGTTTATGAAGCCTTACGTCAGCAAAATTTTCCGAACTTAGAACTGACGCATCATTATGAAAATGATAAATTGGATTAAAAAAAGTTAAGACAGTAGCGCTTTTTTCAAAAATGTCAGAAGAAAGTGGTTTTATTTTTACTGTTGCCCAATTTTCAAGCCTAGAACAAAAAACAATTTAGATTTTTGTTCTAGGCTTATTTTGCTTGGATTACTAGAAACTTCCATGGATATTTTCGCAGGGAAGTGATAAACTAGAAAGACATATGAAGAGATAAAGAAGTTTGGAGAAGTTACATGAAATTATATTTTACACGACATGGAAAAACTGAATGGAATCAACAGAAACGATTTCAAGGAATGACAGGAGATTCGCCGTTATTACCAACTAGTTATGACGAAATTAAACAATTAGGCCAATATTTACAAGATATTCCGTTTGAAAAAATTTATTCTAGTCCGCTATTACGTGCCAAAAATACTGCGCGGGGAATTCAACAAGAATTGACTCATCCAGTTGAAATTGTTTATACAGATACCTTAAAAGAATTAGGTTTAGGTCGTCTAGAAGGACAATATATTGAAGAAATGCGTAATTTTTATGGAGAAGAATTAGATCATTTACGGCATCGTTTAGATTTGTATGATCCAACAATTTTTGATGGTGAACCAATCGAGCAAGCGATTCAACGGATTTCAGAAACAGTTGCTGAAGCGGCGAAGCAACACGAAGGTCCAGTTCTATTTGTCGGACACGGAGCAGCCCTGACAGCGGCAATCCAAGCGATGGCTGGTAAACCATTATCAGAATTACGGACAATGGGCGGGCTGTTAAACAATAGCCTTTCAATCCTTGAAACCAAAGAGGCATCAAGGAACATGCCGTACGACTTAACGTTATGGAATGATACGTCTTTTTTAGCTAAAGAAAAAGCACAATAAGCGCACAACAGAAAGGAGGGCTTGTAGTGGTAACACTTTTTGGTGAGGACGAAGAAAAAGCCTTTATTGTTGGGACTGTACAAGCAATCTTTTTTGAAAATCCCAGTAATTTTTATAAAGTTGTTCTTGTAAATGTGACCGATACAAATACAGATTATTTAGAAAAAGAAATTGTAGTAACTGGAAGTTTTGGCCAAGTTCAAGAAGAGGAACCCTATCGTTTCTTTGGTCATTTTGTGGACCATCCTCGTTATGGCAGACAGTTTCAGGTGGATAGTTATCAGCAAGAAAGACCGACTTCGGCTAGTGGGGTGGTTAACTATTTATCAAGTGACAAATTTCCTGGCATTGGTAAACGAACCGCTGAAAAAATTGTTGAAGTATTAGGGGAAAGTGCGATTGACCGAATTATTGATGATCCTAGTGTTTTGGAAGAAGTTACTGTTTTAAATGAAAAAAAACGTCAAGTAATCGTCGAAACAATTCGCTTGAATCATGGGATGGAGCAAGTGATTGTGGGACTAAATCGATACGGCTTCGGTAGTCAGTTAGCTTTTTCAATTTATCAAACCTATCAAGAAGAAACCCTTTCTGTGATTCAAGAAAATCCTTATCAGTTAGTTGAAGATATTGAGGGAGTCGGATTTAAACGAGCGGACAATATTGCTGAACAAATCGGCATTCAGGCGGATTCTGCTGTTCGAATTCGAGCGGCGATTTTACATGAAGTGTTTGAACACTCTATTCGCTCAGGCAATACGTATGTTCAAGCAGATGTTTTATTAGAAGAAGCGATTCGGACCTTGGAAGCAAGTCGCCCAGTGGAAATCTCACCTGATCAAGTGGCCAATGAAATCATTACGTTAGTCGAACATGGAAAAATCCAACAAGAAGAGACTAAACTTTTTGAGAACAGTCTCTATTTTTCTGAATGGGGCATTGGTACTTCGATTCAGCGTTTACTTTCTCGTAAAAAAGAAATTCATTATGAGGAAGAAGAAGTCCAAAAAAATATCCGAATGATTGAGAAACGTTTAAATATTCAGTATGGCGACTCGCAACAAGCAGCGATTGAAGAAGCGATTAAATCGCCGTTATTTATTTTAACTGGAGGGCCCGGAACAGGGAAAACAACTGTTATTAATGGGATTGTCTCGTTGTTTGCGGAACTAAATGGTCTTTCATTAGATCTCAAAGACTATACGCAGGAGATGTTTCCAATCTTGCTAGCGGCGCCAACTGGGCGAGCAGCGAAACGTATGAACGAAACGACAGGTTTACCTGCAAGTACCATCCATCGTTTGTTAGGCTTGACAGGCCGTGAAAAAAATCCGAGTTTAACCGCCAAAGAATTAGAAGGTGGTTTGCTAATTGTAGATGAAATGTCAATGGTGGATACTTGGTTAGCCAATACGTTATTAAAAGCTATTCCGACAAACATGCAAGTGATTTTTGTTGGTGATAAGGATCAGCTACCGTCTGTCGGTCCAGGTCAAGTCTTACATGACTTATTGCAAATTAACGAAATTCCCAAATGTGAATTAAACGAAATTTATCGTCAAGGAGACGGTTCAAGTATTATTCCTCTTGCCCATGAAATTAAAGAAGGAAAGTTGCCTGCTGATTTTCAAAAAAATCAAAAGGATCGCTCGTTCTTTGCAAGTGATATTGGTCATATTGAAGAATACATTCGACAAATCGTCACAAAGGCAAAAGCAAAAGGGTTTACGCCACAAGATATCCAAGTTTTAGCGCCAATGTATCGTGGCGCAGCTGGCATTGATGCCTTGAATAAGATGATGCAAGAAATCTTCAATCCAAATGAGGGGAAGAAAAAAGAAGTCAAGTGGAATGACACCGTCTATCGGATCGGGGACAAAGTTTTGCAACTAGTCAATACGCCAGAATTAAATGTGTTCAATGGAGATATGGGAGAAATCGTCGGAATTACTTTAGCCAAAGACTCAGAGGACAAAGTGGACGAGTTGGTTTTACAGTTTGATAATAATGAAGTAACGTATAAAAGAAATGAATGGAATAAAATTACGCTATCGTATTGTTGTTCGATTCATAAAGCGCAAGGTAGTGAATTCCGCATGGTGTTACTGCCAATGGTTCATCAGTATAGCCGAATGCTGCAACGAAATTTGTTGTATACAGCAGTGACACGTAGTAAAGAATTATTAATTCTATTAGGTGAGGTTTCTGCTTTTGAAACATGTGTCAAAAACGAATCGGCTAGTCGCATGACGATGCTAAAAGAACGAATCGTGAACGCAGAACAAATGACCTTAACGACTAGAACTCAGTTAGAAGCCTATGAAGAAGGTTTAACGGCAGACCATCCATTTACTGAAAAGGAAACAAAAGCTGTCTCTTATGAAACTGAACAGCAATCAACGAAAGCCAATCAGATCAAAGAAACAGACGAGCAATTAGTTGAAACAACGGTACAAGAAGTTTCACTATTTGCTGATGAAGGGGAAGAGTCAACCCCAGAAACAGCAAATAAAGCGACAAAAGTTGTCGAAGAACCATTACCAAAAGAACCACGACTAACAGTCGAAATTATTCAAACAAATGCTGTTGATCCAATGATTGGAATGAAGGATACGACGCCTTATCAATTTCTGTGAGAAAAGGAAAGAGTGCCATAAGTCGTTTTGACTTATGGCACTCTTTTTCAACCTTAAGGGACTCAGTTAAAACCAAAACAAACGTTTTTGTGTGGTATAAACCATATCAATACTTCGTTTGCCTAAAATCTCGCCATCTGCGTGAATGGTTTGTGGAATCGTCGAAACAATTCGAATTTTGCTTGATTGAAAATGATGAAAATGCTTAGATTTCCCTTGTTTTTGGCGAAGCAATAGGAAAATAAGCCACAAAATTTTAAAAATATTGATTCGTTCCACGACAACTAAGTCCACGACTGCTTTGCGAGGATTGGCCGTCGGCATAATTGATACGCCCCCGCCAAAATAAGGATGATTTGTGACCGTACATAGGAAAGCACGATTAAATGTGTATTGTTTACCATTCATTTCAACTAAAATTGGAAAGCCTTTTTGTTTAAAAAAGACATGAATGATTGAAGAAATATAGGAAAGCGAGCCAAGCTTAAATTTATTTAAGGCTTTTTTTGATGACGATTCGTTGGTTTTTTCCACGATTGCCGCATCTAACCCTAAGCCAACATTATTGGTGGCTAAGCCGATTTCTTCTTGGTTGGCTTCTACATAATGAATCGTTTGAATTTCTTTTGGTCGTCTGGTGCGCAGGATTTGATGCAATGCTTTATCAATATTTCTTGATAATCCCACCCCTCGTGCAAAATCATTTCCAGAGCCGCATGGAATATAGCTTAAAGGAATAGCTGAATCATATGGAAGTAATGAATTAATGACATTATGTAGTGTGCCATCGCCGCCTAGCACGACTAGGATTGGAAAAGTTGAAACGTCTAAGTCTTCAGACCAAGGAAGTAAAGTTGTTTCTGCAAGTTCCTTCGTCAATTCTTTTTCATGTCCAGCGTAATCAGTGTAAAGAGCCGTATATTTAAGTTCTTGTTGCTTGAGTTGTTGAATCACTTTTCTAGCGACTTTTCGGCCATTGCCGCTACTTGCCTGCTCGTTGATAATAAGATAGTAGTGAATGTTCATTGAGCTCCTCCTTTGAATCGCTATTGTCCATTATACCAGAGGGAGGAACTTCTGCGAATAAAGATTGCTTAAAAAAGTAAAAAATGACTAGAAAAAGGCACGAAACAATGCATGAGAGGTGAAAACTGCAAATAAGTGCAAAGTAAAACAGGGCTTTCATTGACTATTTTGACGTTCCATATTAGAATGTGAACTGTTGCAATTGTAACCAAGGTTCATCAACCGTATAGCGTAAATTGCTGAAAACCTTTATAAATAAGGGTTTGTATCGATGTTTTAAATTGTTTGCCACAAATTTGCCACAAAAAATTATAAAAAATTTTCGTATCTTGAAATGGAATCTGTTTCCATTTTTTTAGATACGTGTAGATAAACGTTTGCGGTCATATTGATCGTGTGATGGCCTAAGCGTTCTGAAACAAATTTTATATTAGAACCACTTTCTAAAAGATGAACTGCGTGCGAATGTCTTAGCGCATGTGGTGATAATTTAGGAATATCTGCTAATGTACATATTGTCGTAAAATACGTTCTGTAATTACACTGTTTTAAGAAGTCGCCTTTTGAATCTGTGAATACAAACTCTTTATTCAATATGAAAGCGTTTGATTTTAAAGAGTGTTCAATTTTCTTTATTTTAAAGCTTTTCAAGAGTTCAATACATTTTGTATCAAGCATAATTGTTCGATAGCTTGATATGGTTTTGGGTGTGGTAATAAAATTTTGATTGTTTTCACGGTATAGAGTTTTGTTCACTGTGAGTTTATCTTCTGTAACATCTTCCCATTTTAATGCTAACGCTTCACCTAGCCTTAATCCAGTTCGAGCAAGTAAAAAAGTAAGTACATAATATTGATAGTTAATAAAAGGTTTTGTCCCTTTATAAGATTCAGCAGTGACTAAAAGAGTTTGTAACTCTCTTTTTTCAAAGAACTGAATCGCTGTTTTTCTCTTTTCAGTTTTAGGATATTTAATATTTTTCATAGGGTTAGAATCTATTAATTTAAAATCGTTAACTGCATCCTCTAAAGCACTATTAAAAGTTGAACAATAGGATTTGGCTGATTCAATTGATAGATGAGTACACATTTCGTTTACCCAATTTATACAATCTATACGACGAATTTCGGTTATTTTATAATAAGCAAATTGGGGTAGAATGTGTAAACGAATTGCTCTATTTAATTTTGCCAAGGTTGATTTTTTTACTTGTTTTTCTTTTAGTTTTATCCAACTATTCAAATATTCCTGAACTAAAATATCCTTGTTGTGTTGTACAACTAGTCCTGAATTTAGCTTTCTTTCTAGCTCGTTTGCTGCAGCTTGTGCATCCCTTTTTGTTCTAAATCCGCTTTTTGAAACTTCTCTGAATTTTCCATTTTCTTTGTATCGAATGCGATAGCGCCATTTTCCATTAGGCTGTTGTTTAATACTTGCCATAGTTAAATTACCTCACTTTCTTAAAGAACTTATGTTCGTTTTTTGCTTTTTAAGAAAAGCCCGAAGGCTTTTCTTGTTATCCAATTTTTTTAATTAATATAAAAGCACTAGATACTAAAAGGAAAAATAATCCAACAATAGGTAAAGTATGATTGCCTTTTTCTCCAGTTTTTGGCAAAGTAGCTTTAGATGCTGAATTTGGCATTGTTTTAGCTTCTTTTTGTGACAATGTGTTTACATTAGATATTTCATTTTGAACAGGTACATTATTTGCTGTTGAATTAACGGTTACAGAATTTTCAGTGTTTTCTGTTGAAAGTGATGATGCAGGATTACCAATAGTTACTGTTGTTTGTATTGTTGTTTCGGGATTGTTTTTATCAGTAAATGAAACATTATATTGCCCTGGCAATGAACAATTAATTACTTCGATATTTTTATTAGCATTTCCTTGTGCAAGAGTTAAGCCAAGTTTTTGGGCTTGCGAAATTGTCATTAACTGAATATTATTTAAATTTGCTGTTCCAAGTAATGCATCAAGATCAGTATGATAAACTTTTGAATTTTGTTGCCCGTTTTTAGAAACATATGCATAGTTACTTGTTATAACAATATCTAAATTTGATTTATCTCCATATGTGTAACTAACTAAGCTTAATAAATCATTTTTTGTAAGTTTTACGCCATTTTCAACATTGTATTGACCGTTTTTAGCAGTCAAAAAAGGCTTTGGTACAGCGCTAGGTTTTTCTGTTGGTTCTGGAGTTGGGACAGTAGTTGGTTTTGTCGAGCTACTAGTACTTGAACTGTCAACGGAACTTGAAGATTGGGATTCAGTTGATGTTCTTGAACTATCGATAGTAGTACTATGCTCTGATTCTGCTTGAGTTGAAGAACTTGAACTAGTGTCAGTTTCAACGCTAGAGGATGTAGTGCTACTAGCTAAATCATTCGTTGTAGTAAAGGTACTATCTGTTGTAGCAATATTAGAATTTGTAGTCGAGCTGCTAGTCGTTTCCCCATATACAGTTTGCGATGAATAAATAAGTGATAAAAGAACAACAGATGATAATAAAATTTTTTTCATATAAAAATTCCTCATTTCTAAAAAATATTTATATAAAAACCACCTAGCCAAATTGGTCAGGTGGTTCTTTTTCGTTAACATAAAACCACTTTCCAAAGTTTCTGATTAGTCGTTTTTTAGTTATATTTATTTTTTTCTGCTTGTCTCTTGTTTTCCATAAGATAACAGAGATGTTAGTAATCAAAACTAGTAAAAAATAAGAATATAAGGGGCTATTTTAAAAAATAGTATTAAATATTCTAAAAATTTTTCCATTACATAACCACTTTTCCAACGATTCTGAATTCATCATTTTCAGTAATGATAATGTCTTTGTACTTTTTATTGAATGATTCTAATCTAACAAAGTTATTTTCAAACCAGATTCGTTTTAAAAACGATTCACCGTTTACAATAACAACGCCGATGTTACCGCTATAAATCTCTGACTGCCGTTTTACAAAAACGTAATCGTTATCATGGAAGATAGGTTCCATAGAATTGCCATTAACACTTAAACAAAAATCAGCTTCATCTGGTATCTGTTCAATAGGTAACTCTATTTCTTCACAAGTCTCATCTGTTAAAAATTCGCCTGTTCCTGCAGACACAGCCCCATACCATTTTGTAGTCCCGTAAACTGTTTCTTCTTCTTTTTTCTTTCTAAATTGTTCTAAAGAAGTGATGGGGTTATTTTCTCGTTTAATCTCTTGTTCTTGCTCTTTCAATTGATTATCTGCAAAATCATAAACTTTTTGTTGGCGAGATGGTGTGAGTTGATTGTAGACAGGTAAGACGTCTAAGGTATTTTTATAAATAGATTGCCCCGACAACCAAGCCATATCCACTTGAAAATAGTTTGCAAGTAAACCTACTAATTGTAGCTTGGGTGATCTTTCACCATTTTCATATCTTGATAAAGTTGTTTTAGTTGTACCTATATTTTTTGCCAATTCTTCTAAAGTTATTCCTTTTTCTATTCGTAATTCTTTAAGCCTTTCTGGAAATAACTTCTCATTCATATTTTATCACCTCCAAATTTTCTTTACAATACAAAGTATAATGCGATAAGTACAAAAAGTAAATAAAAAAGTTACCAAATGGTAAAAAAAGTGTTGACATTGGTAAAAAGTGTAGTATACTCAATTTGTAACCGAATGGTAACTCAAGGAGGTGAGATTAAATGGAAAAAGCTTTTAATCGATTAAAAGGCTTAAGAGCAGAAAGAGGTTTAACACAAGTTGATATGGCAAAATTGTTAGGTATGAACCCCGTTACTTATAGAAAAAAAGAAAATGGAGAACGTGATTTTACGTTAAAAGAAGTTGCTAAAGCGCAAGAAGTATTGGAGATTGATCCTCAGTACTATTTTTTTTATAAATTTAGTAACCAAACGGTAACAGGTCGGCCGGCATAGGAGGTGAGAGGAATGGAAATTGAAGAAAATAAAATAACCATTCCCATGAAAAATGGCGTGTGGGAATGGTCGTTACATGGTTTTGGTTTTAAGAAAGGTCAAACTCAAAACGGTTAGGACTAATTTCTTTTAACGGATAGTTCGTATAATAGGTAACTTTGCCTTCGGTAACACCCGAAAATACCAATATGCATACACCGTTAGAGTATTCAATGAAACTACCTTTAAAAGATGGCGTATCAATGATGTTATGTTTAGCATCATCATCGCTCTTAACGAAAGGTGTTTCAATAAAATGTTCACTGTCTTTGAAATGATATTCGTGTTTTAACTCACTATTGATATTCATAATATTTTCACCACCTTATCAGTTATTTCAGTGGACCACTCACTGATAAAGAAATTTTATCAAAAGGAATAAATAAAAATCAACCAACTTAGGAGGTGAGAAGGATGTTAGAACAATCTGATAATTTGTTAAAAGTAACAGTAAAAAACGTCAAGAAAATCCAGTACGTGGAGCGCATTATGAAGTTAAAGTAAACGATTTAGTTTTAGGTAGAGGCATAAGTAAAGTTACTTTTGATATGCCAGCTGGTGGACGTCCTAAGATGATAATTGAAGCATATCCAGATGAAATTATTTTCGATGAATTACGAACGGAAATCAAACTAAAACCGCTAGGACAATTTGAAGATAGTCCAGCGGCGGAATAAACTATTTCATAATTATGATTGGAGCTTTTCCATCGTAGTAGACGTCTGTTTCTTGAATTTCTTTTGGATTGGTAGTTGCAAAGTAATTCACAGTATCTGCTACGTCTTGTTGATTAAAATGTTCTAGATAGTATTCAGTAGTTTTATCTTTAGGAGCATTTTTGTAAAGTTCCATAATTTCATTGGCAATAGATTGCTTATAAGCCATGAAAATCACCACCTTATCAGTTATTTCAGTGGACCACTCACTGACAAGGAAATTTTATCAAAAGGAATGAATGAAAATCAACCAGCTTAGGAGGTAATAGAGATGATAAAAATTAATAGAAGTAATTCAAAAAGTGGAAGTAATTATGATGCTAATAGTATTGAAGAAGCTCAAAAAATCGTGAGTGAACTGATAGATAAAGATACAGTTACAATCACGATTAAACAAAAAGAGTGTGAAGAAGGAGAACCTGTGACAGCTAACGGCGATAAATTTTCTGACGTAAATAATCACTATCGCTAGAAGTAAACAGACCTTCGTAGTTCGAGGTCAATCCGCCAATAAACAGTCGGTCTTGTTTGGTGATTACCTGAAAAAACGAATCTCTGATTTGTATAATTGTTTTGTTTGACAAGATTATCCATACGTTAGGCTGTATCTGAATAAAGTCTTTTGAAACACTCTGAATAATGGATTGAAGCGAATTAGCGTTTGAAGCTCTTTCTAATTCAACAGAAACAATATATTTTTCCATATATATTTCACCTCCTTGGGCTAATTTTATCAAGAGGTGGGAATCAAAACAACCAGCATAGGAGGTGAGAGGGATGGATAAAAATCAACAAGAAGCAAAAGAAACTAGAAACATATTTGAAGGACGTAGCTTCAAATATCCACCAGTCTCAAAGGAAGAGTACATTAAAGCATATGAAGAATATGTTAAGCGATGTTCAGAAAAGCATTTAAATGTAACAACTCTTGAAGAATATACGAAAATTGCTGTTGAAACAGATGAAGAAAACCCGAAAACAATCGCAGTTATCACTGCTGATGATATTGAACCATGCGAAGGTTTTCGAGTTCGAATTGGATAGATGTCAATAAAGTAGACACAAAAAGAGAAGATACTTAAAGACATTCAAAGTACAGAGCCTCCTTTTCATTTGGTGTAAGCATATCTAAGGTGCCATGAGGAGAGGACGTTTGGTGTTATAGAATCCTTCAATGTAAGCGAAACAAGCTAACCGTACTTCTTCGATTGAATGAAATGAACGGCGGTTTAATTCTTCTTTTTTCATATATTTAAAAAAAGCTTCGGTGACAGCGTTATCCCACGGATAACCTGGTTTAGAAAGAGAATGGACAATCGGATGATTCTCTATAAACTTTCTAAATTCTAAAGAGGTATATTGAGAACCTTGATCTGTATGAAAAAGCACCGAATTCATTGGTTTTCGAGAGTGAATGGCTTTGTCTACTGTTTGAGTGGCTAGTCTTGTATTCATTGTTGCTCCTACGGTCCAAGCAATTACTTTTCTAGAATATAAGTCTAAAATGACACACAAATACACAAATGTTTTCTTCCCGATGGGGATATAAGAAAAATCACTTGTCCAAACTTGGTTTGGAGCAGGTGGATTGAACGCTTGTTTTAGATGATTTGGGCGTGTCAAAGAAACCTTATTTTTCTTTTTTTTGAAAACAGGTTTTATTGTAGACATTTTTGGTAGGTTCATTGATTTCATCAAGCGATAAACTCGGCCAATACTAATTGAAATGCCATAATCACGCAAAAGAATTCGGCGTATCTTTGCAGCGCCAAGACGTTTTTGAGAAGAAGTATAAATTTCTAAAATTATTTTTCTTAAGCGTTGATTTTCTTTTGTTCTTGGGGCTACTTTTCCAGAAAAGCGTTTGTAATAGGTGGAACGATTGACTTTGAGTACGCGACAGAGTGTAACAATACTGTGTTCATATCGAAGAATGTGTATGGCTTTTAATCGTTCGTCAAACGAGGCGTGAATATGGCAATCGCTTTTTTTAGGATTAAATTTTCCTCCTCGAGCTGCGCATTTCGTTTTTGTAGCTGTTTGATCTGACGAGCCGTAAGGATCGTGTCATCGTCAATTTTTACTTCAGAATATTGTTTGACCCAACGAGCAATTGAAGAAAGAGCAATGCCGTACTCTTTAGATAAAGCATTTTGAGTTTTACCACTTTCGTGAAGTTTCACAATGGATTTTTTAAACTCTTCATCAAATTTACGTGGTGATTTTCTGTTGTTTCCCATATTAAAAAGTCCTTTCAAAATTTGTGTCTATTTATTTAAGAGTATATCAAAAAATGTGTCCACTTTATTAGGATACATGCATTCCTATCAAGGCTATTGAGTGTATAAGCTTTGAAGAGATAACGCAGACCAAACTAGCTGATTTTTGCAACTAACAAAAAAGTCAACCGACCACTGGTTGACTAAGAAGAATATTTTACCAGAAAAGTGGTAGCTTGTGATATGCGAGGTTACTTTACCCCAAACATTGGTCACAATAAAAATATTTTATCATAAATAGAAAAACTCAACTAGTTTTTTTCTAGTCGAGTTTTCTAGATGACACCACTCAAGATGAATTGAGTTGTCCATATTATATCATGATGAAATATGAAATTTCAATAAGAGTAAATAAAAAAGTCGGATTGCTCCGACTGTGAGTAATGTTTTCGACATAGTTATTATACCACAAAAGGAGCGATTCCACTTGATTCAATTGCTAAAAGAAGTAGATTTTCGACAAACAAAAGCGAATGCTAGAAATGTGTTGAAGAATTTTAGACGTTTAGAGCGAATAGCTGGTCGCTCTTTGATAGATTTAAAATCACCAATTATTACAGATATGCCTAAAAGCCAAAGTCATGGGAACAAAGCAGAAGATGCACTGGTACAATTAGCAGATGCAGAAGCAGAAAGAGATGCAATTTTATCTGCGCTTATGGCATTAAGCCTAACTAGCAGACAAATTTTACATTATAGTTTTTGTGTGCAGGACCGTTACTCTAATTACAAGATAGCTAGGGAAGTTGGCTATTCTGAAAGAAGTATTCAACGAATGAAATCAGAGGCTTTAATTGAATTTGCCGAAGCGTATCGAAATGGAAAAATAATTGCATATAAATAAAATTTTTGGCGGTTTTTTGGCGGAAAGTTGGCGGTTTTTATCAATATTTAGATGTTATTATGGTAGTGTCGAAAGATAAGGAAACGAGGTAAGGCATGCATTACCTATCTTAGCTCCGTTTCGCTTATCTTTTGAGGCTACCTACAAAAAAAATAAAGAATAAGGATGTGGAAAGTCCAGTTCTTTCTGTCTCGTTTAGTCATAGGTAGCAAATATTGCAATAAACTTGGCATGAAGCTTACACGTAGACGTACGCTGAAAGCAATTGTCAAGATAGCGCTATGTAAGTTGCAATGATCACTCACAAATCATACGTTCTCAAACTAAAAGAAATGGGGTGTAATTCCTCTCTCTTTTTTCTACAGGTTTGTGAGTGATTACTATTAAAAATTGAAAAATCAATAGATTTAAACCTAGTGAAGAGCATTTGAACAATGTGCTAGGGTAGTATGGGATAAGTCGATAACTAAAATGAATTGGGATACTGATTGATTTTAGTGGTGGATTTTACAGCAATGTAAAAAGGACTAATAGTAAAAGCTATTAATCGTAAAGTACTACGTGGAATTTGTGCAGGTGTAAGGTACGAAACTTTCGGGCGTGACAATAGACGCTCCAGTGGAGAATAATCTAAGTTAGGTGGAAGTGTGAGAAGCTTGGCAGACCTTAGAAACCTCAAACCAAGCGCTTTGCAGAGAAACTGAGAAATCAGTGTTTAACGAAAGAAGTCGGTACGAGTAGCTTAATGCAGCAATTTATTTACAGATGACAAAATAATAAAAATGGGACTCTTATGTAAATGCTGAATGTTCAAGTGAAAGTTATTAGCCAGTAGAGCTAGATCATACAGAAAAAGCAAAGAGAAGCTATTGGGTAGCGCCCGATAGTTCAGCCTCTTTGGGTATGTGACCGAATAACACTGTAAACAAAGGAAGCAGGAAGAAAAGCCTAAATCTGTTGATTTTTGAGTTTTTAAATAGGGAGGTTAATGCCATGAAAACAGGCTTTTTCAAAACAAAATATCGTACAGAAAAAGGTTTATTTACGTGTAAGTGGTTAATGTTGTTAGGTAAATGCTTTTTTGTAAAACACAAGAAAGTAGCTTAAAAAGCTATTTTCCCTATTAATTATTTTCTGTATTTTGAATTATCGCTGTGGCGGAACAGGTAGACGCTCGTACGTGAGATTAGACATTGGAACAACGTATAAGTTCGTATGTAGGGCTTTGGCCCATCGGGTAAATCTAATCATGCAAGGTGCAAATCCTTGCCAGCGATATTGAGTTTGCGGTAAATCTCGACTGCCTGTAGCGAAAACCGTACAGAGATTGATCAGCAGTGATGGTATTCAAAGATATAAACCATTCTTATGCTGCTGGAATGACAATCTCAAAAATGGCATAGTGGGAAAATCCTTTCGGTTGGCGTGAAGCATCTGGGATGCAACGAGCATATAGCAAGATAAGAGGCAGGTTCGATTCCTGTCACGCCAATAGGTAGCTTTGCTACTTAAATAAAAGAATCATCAATAGATGTTTCTGCTACATTCACGTGAGGCACTAGCTTGCAAGTGCCTCTTTTTTATCTGGTAGAAGAATGAAAATTTATGTATAATAACGTTTGTAGAAAAGTGAAAAGATGGTGGCTAATCTCTTGAATAAAGGGGTGATGCCTATGGTTCATAGCTTTATCCCTAGAAGGGAGTAGGCATGTCTGTATTTGAAGCATTATCGCTAATGATTGCATTTGCGACATTGGTATTGCTGATTATAGACCATACGAACACAAAAAAATAACCATCTAACACTTTGACAGGTCGTAGATGGTTATCAAAACTAATTTATGACAGTCACCGTCTTTTTAACGGTTCTACATGGGGCGTGTTAGTAGCACGTCCTTTTTCTATATATATTATACCATGAAACAAAATAAATTCAATCGAGACTACTCAATGTAAGTGAGTGGTCTTTTTGTATTTTAAGAAAAGAGGTGAATCATATATGATTACAAGCGGCACTCTAAAGGTAGAAGAAATAAAAAAGCCACTAGACTATGGGTTCTAGTGGCTAGGTAGCAAATCTTTTTAATTGGATTGTTAGATAAAATTGAGGGTTGCAAAACATTTAATCAGCATCGATAAACTATTATTTATAAGGAGTTGCTACCTATCAATAGTATATCAAGAAATAATTTATTGAATCAAGTACATAAAAACAATTAGGAGAAAAAACATGAAAAGCTATTGGTATGTATCGCTAACACATAAATATCCACAGCCGAACCGCTCAACTGATTCAATGCGCGTTGTAATGTCTGTGCAGATAAAGAAGAATGCTTCCATTGTCGAAATGACAAGAGAAGCCACACCGAAAGAAATTGATGCGTGCAAGCTTGTTTATTGTGGGCATGGTAGTTGGGAAGATAAACATATACAAAAGAATATAGAGAAATACATTTAATTTACAAAACAAATGTTGCAAAAAGTGAGGTGGTGTCACATGTGAAAAAATACGAATTGGCCAGAGAGGATTATGAAAAAGGCTTAAAATACAGAGAAATAGCTGAAAAGTATGGAGTGTCAATTAGTACTGTTAAATCATGGAAATCTCGTTATTGGTCGCAAGAAAAGGTTGCAACTAAGGATGCAACCATACCTAACAATAAGGGGGCGCCTGACAGAAATAAAAATGCTGTAAAACATGGTCTTTTTGCTAATTGGTTACCATCTGAAATATTAGAAATCATGAATGAGGTTGCAACCTCTAAGCCAGAGGATATTATTTGGAATAACATTATGATTCAGTACACCGCTATTATCAGAGCGCAGAAAATCATGTATGTTTCTGGGTCAGAAGATTTATCAAAAGAAATTTCGAAATGGTCCTCGAGCGATTCTAGTAGTTCGGAAGAGTATGCTATTCAATATGCATGGGACAAACAAGCAAACTTTCTCAATGCGCAGTCAAGAGCGATGAGTACATTGTCTAATTTGATAAAGCAGTTTGTAGCTATTGCTGATGAGAAAGACGATAGACGGAAACGATTAGAGCTAATGTCAGCTCAAATCGAAAAAGCCGTTTCCGATGCTGCTATCGCTAAAAATGGATAGATGTCAATAAAGTAGACACAAAAAGAGAAGATACTTAAAGACATTCAAAGTAAAGAGCCTCCTTTTCATTTGGTGTAAGCATATCTAATGTTCCGTGAGGACGTTTGGTGTTATAGAATCCTTCAATGTAAGCGAAACAAGCCAAACGTACTTCTTCGATTGAATGGAATGAACGGCGATTTAATTCTTCTTTTTTCATATATTTAAAAAAAGCTTCGGTAACGGCGTTATCCCACGGATAACCTGGTTTTGAAAGAGAATGGACAATCGGATGATGCTCTATAAACTTTCTAAATTCAAAAGAGGTATATTGAGACCCTTGATCTGTATGAAAAAGAACAGGATTCATTAATTTTCGAGAATGAAGTGCTTTTTCTAATGTTTGAATGGCTAGTTTTGTATCAATCGTTGATCCTACGGTCCAAGCAATTACTTTTCTAGAAAACAAATCTAAAACGACACACAAATACGCAAATGTTTTCTTCCCGATGGGGATATAAGAAAAATCACTTGTCCAAACTTGATTTGGTGCAGGTGGATTGAACGCTTGGTTTAGATGATTTGGCCGTGTTAAAGAAACCTTGTTTTTCCTTTTTTTGAAAACAGGCTTTACTGTAGACATTTTTGGGAGGTCCATTGCTTTCATCAAGCGATAAACACGACCAATACTAATCGAAATGCCATAATCACGCAAAAGAATCTGGCGGATTTTTGCAGCGCCAAGACGTTTTTGAGAAGAAGTATAAATTTCTAAAATCACTTTTCTTAGGTGTTGATTTTCTTTTGTTCTTGGGGCTACTTTTCCAGAAAAGCGTTTGTAATAAGTGGAACGATTGACTTTGAGTACACGACAGAGTGTAACAATACTGTGTTCATATCGAAGAATGTGTATGGCTTTTAATCGTTCGTCAAGCGAGGCGTGAATATGGCAATCGCTTTTTTTAGGATTAAATTTTCCTCCTCGAGTTGCGCATTTCGTTTTTGTAGCTGTTTGATTTGACGGGCCGTAAGGATCGTGTCATCGTCAATTTTTACTTCGGAATATTGTTTGACCCAACGAGCAATTGAAGAAAGAGCAATGCCGTACTCCTTAGCTAAAGCATTTTGAGTTTTACCACTTTCGTGAAGTTTTACAATGGATTTTTTAAACTCTTCGTCAAATTTACGTGGTGATTTTCTGTTATTTACCATATTAAAAATTCCTTTCAAAATTTCTGTCTATTTATTTAATAGTATACCAAAAAATGTGTCTACTTTATTAGGATACATGCATGCTTCTTTTTTAGGAGGTGATCTTATGCAAAATTTTTCTACAGAAATGTTATTAGCGATGTTTGGCATATTCGTGGTAGGAAAAGTGTTTAAAGAAATTCCAAAGTTTCCTAATTGGTGTATTCCGTTAACATTAACAGCTTTTAGCTGTTTAGTAACGCCGTTATTGTTTGGAGGTTATACACCTTATAACTTCTGTATTGCGTTAGTTGCAGTAGGAATTACGGTATACGGTGACCAATTATGGAAACAAACCATTTATGGTATCAAAAAATCAGGAGAAGAAGGAGGTCAAACAAATGGTTAAAAAAAGCGATGTCGTAAACTATGTAAATAGTTTAATCGGCAAACGAGTAGACATGGACGGTGTTTACGGTTCGCAGTGTATGGACTTAACGGTTCACGTGATGAATAAGTTTTTTCATTGGTGGCCAATAGGAGATGCAATTGCGTTAACTACACAAGCAATTCCAGCTGGATTTCAACGGTTGCGAGTGTACCAAGCAACCGATATTCAAGCAGGCGATGTCATGATTTGGGGTCTAGGTGCTTATGCGCAATATGGGCACACTGCAATTGCAGTAGAAAACGGACGGCCAGATGGTACATTTGTGAGTGTAGATCAAAACTGGGTCAATGCTAGTTTGAAAGTAGGAAGTTCCGCTCAACCAGTAAAACACACAATGGACGGTGTTTGGGGCGTTATTCGACCAAATTATGAAGCCCCACAACAAGCAGTAGTTAATCAATCAACGCAAAAACCGCAAAATACAATAAAAGGGAGAGAAGCAACGATGTTTTGTTTATATCAACGACCAATTAATAGTAAAACAGGAAAATTAGAAGATAACGGTGACCACTGGGCTACCTTCTTCTGTAATGGAGTGAACTGCCGCCGATTGTATCATCCAGATGAAGCAGAAGTGATAAAAACAATATACAGAGAGAACAACGGAAAAGAAATACCGTTTTTTGGTAAAGATAAATGGCCTAAAAACGCACCATGGTACAAACGTTTAGAGACTGTTTGTCCAGTTGTAAAATAGCTTGAAAATTAGAATGAAATTATGTAAAATTTGATTAGGGTTTTAGTGGAAAGTACATCACTTCTAACAAATTTGTTTTAATAATGATAGCTATTACATAATATATAGAATAAACATTGAATTTTAAGTACATATTCGATAAAATAATTTTAGATTTTTCATCCTAAAAATTTTGTTTCTAACAAAGTTTTATCACTCGAAAAAACTCTCACTGTATAGTCTTTCAGTGGGAGTTTTTTTGTTTAGAGTTGTTGAATTTTTTCAAAAAATAATTTAAACTAACTATGATCTCTCATGAGGTCATTTGGTTTCTCGATGCGCTTTATTCACATTTGTAATAAAGCGCATTTCTTTATTGAAAGATAGAATAAATTTATATACAATAAACTTGTACCTTTCAAAATAGCTTTTTTTCATAAAAAAGAGCGTTCTTTATATTCTAATCGGTGATAGAGTTGCTTCAACAGCAACTCTATTATTTTTTGCTATAAATAGCTTGAAATTTAGAAGAAATAGGTCTAAAATATAGTTACTTTTTAATAATTCATACATTGACCTTCTTTTATGAGAGTATAAGAAGGGTGCACCTATCTTTTTCCAAGTCCTAAGATAGGTGCATTTTTTGTTATTTAATTAAATTTAATATAATTTTCAATCTGCTTTTGTTGAACTATATGTTCGTATTTTGACACATTTTGTTCTGTTTTTACCTATTTTGTGTTGTTTTTTTAATTATTTGTGTGCTATGTTTTTATTGCATACAATTCAATGGGGTGTTATATTATATACGAGAGAGCTTTTTCTACAGACTCTCTTTTTATAGATTGGATCAATTTCAATCAAAGTGGGAATGGAGTGCACCACGATCCTCAGCAGGTGGGTTAACCTAGCGTTGGTATGCATGGGACGGTATCCATGTTTTGCACTCTTTTTTGTCTAAAATTATAAGGGAATTGTATTTCATTTTATCCTCTTGCCGCTTTTCTAAAATTAGACGGCATCTTTTTACATAAAATGTTATGTTCGAAGTGAAAATATCCTATTAAAATTTTTAAATAAAAGATAATTTATGCAAACTAATAGTGAACATATTAGGAGGAGAAAATTTGAAAGTTTTTAATTTAATCTGTGTAAGAAAAACAGAATTTGAAAACGGGGAGTTGATCCTTACCAACCCACTAGGAGATGTGCAATTGCCTAGCTTATCACACAGTTTTTCTTTTGAAATTGCATTTGGTGTTGCTGAATGGGGAGATGATTCACAAAATCAGTTGAGAGTAACTATAGAAGACAGTGAAAAATGCTTGATTTTTGATTCTCACTATGTAAATGTACCTAGACCAGATCTTGAAAATTGTGGCATTCTAGGGTTGAAATTGAATGATTTTGAGTTTTCAAATTACGGAAAGCATACTGTGAAAGTCATTGAAGATGACAAGGTGTTAGCAGACACTATTTTTTTTATTAGTGAAAGGAGCAATAATGATGGAATTTAAATTTTTATCCGTTCCTAATGTTTCAACATTTGTTTTTACAGTTGCATTGTTAACGCCGTCAACATGTTCAATTGATAATGGACAAAATCTGTTATCTCAGCATGTCATTTATGATAAAGACAAAATAATTTCAAAAAATGATTATAAAGGAATTAGTTATCAAAGAAAAATTAACCTGACTAATATTTTACCTAATTCAGAAGATTTTACTGAAGAGGAAGAAAAAATATATAGTGAAGCAGCAAATGCTTATTATGGTAATAATTACAAAAATAAGAGTTTGCACGATTTATATTATGGATAAAGAACATTATTTTGATTTTTTGGAAAAAATGTTACCTTCTTTTTCTTATGGAGAACTAGATAAGAAGGTTTTGGAACAATTCAATTTTGAAGAAGATGGAAAATATGTAACTTCTGACAAAATTGAAGAATTAGCTCAGGGTGATATATTTGATAATATTCCTTTATTTGTAATAGAAGATATTGGTGAATTGCCAGGTATAAAACCAGTAAAAGCAATCTTGCTTAGTAATTCATGTGATGCTTCAAGAAGAGATTATTTAAATTTTGCTCCATTTATTCCAATTGAATTAATGGGAAAGATAAATAATGATAATGCAATACGTAAAAATAAAAAAAACTCTTTATTATATTTACCGTATGTTGATTTGCACGATTATGTAGTGGATTTGAATCATATGTTTTCTATAAAAAGAGAAATTTTTGAAAAATTATATCAAGATAATAAAATTCATAAGAAGTATTCTTTAAAAAATGCAGGATACTATCTACTATTATCTAAATTGATTATTTTATATTGTCGAATGGAATCAAAAGATATAAAAAGGTTAGATTAACTGAGTGATTTTTACCTTTACTGATTTGATTGATTGGACTTTTCGGTTCAGTTATTAATTCTTTTAAATTATTTTTGTTTTTCTAGCTTTGTTGTACTGTATAAAACAAAAATACTTTTAGAATGGTAGTTAGAAAGTAACAAAAGGCTTACTTCTCGTTTGAGAGGTAAGCCTTTTGTTTATTTGCCACAAACTTGCCACAAAAAATAGTGAAAATATGAAAAAATACGCTAAATAAAAAACTTTGGTAATCTCATAAACCTTGATAAATCAATGTTTTTATATCATGAAATACATGCTATAATGGAGTTCAAGGTTCATCAACCATCCCTTGTAAAAAAACTCGGAGAAAGAAGGAAAAAGTATGCAAAATTCGTTTCAAGCCAATCGAAAGCTAAGAACAGTCTTAGCCAATGGTATCATTATGGGCTTATATATTGTCCTCTCTTTATTGGTTCGGCCAGTTTCTTCTGGTATGATTCAATTTAGAATTTCAGAAAGTTTGAATCACCTAGTCGTTTTCAATCGCAAATTGATGTGGGGTGTTTTAGGCGGCGTTATCTTTTTTAACTTATTTTTTGGTTTCGGTGTAATAGATGCTCTGTTTGGTGGTGCGCAAACATTATTTGCGTTGAGCTTAACAGCTTTTTTACAAAAAAAGGTACCAAGTATTCCTGTTAGAATGTGTCTAAATAGTCTATTTTTCACTGTAAGTATGTTTTTTATTGCCTTTATGCTAGTACCAAGTGGCGGCCAAGCATTTTGGACAACTTATGGTTGGTTAGCATTAAGTGAAGCGATTATTATGACGATTTCAGCACCAATCATGTACTTTATCAACAAGTCATTAAAATTTGAAACACGTATTTAATTGAAAAGATGTGGATAGAAATGATTCATCCTTTGAATGGCAGTGAAGAAAAGTGTCGTTGCTATTAGTGAGCTAAGTGATAGAATGAACTGTTTCTACCTCGTCTTTTTTACATAAAGAATAAGATCTACATTTTTTCTAAAAATTTTCATGTAAAACTTTACTAGTCTGTTGGAATACACTATGATAGTGTAAGATAAACGGACTATTGGAAAGTCACAGCAGAGGAGTTTGAACATGTACACATTTAAAATCGGTATTCCGGCAGAAGTACACGATACATTTGTTAAAAATCACCCATTATGTAATTTACTACAGTCATCTTCATGGGCAAAAGTCAAGGATAACTGGGGTTCTGAAATTGTTGGGGTTTATGAAAAGGATACATTAGTCGCATCAAGTTTAGTTTTAATCAAACCATTACCAGCCGGTTTTACGATGTTATATACACCAAGAGGTCCAGTAATGGACTATACAAATGAACGTTTGGTCAGCTACTTTATGGCTGAATTGAAAAAATTTGGCAAGAAAAAACGAGCTTTATTTATAAAAATGGATCCAGCGGTTCACTATCAAGATTTTCATTTGGGAGAAGAACATCAACCGCATGCTGAAGCGACAGCTATTATTGAGACCTTGAAAAAAGCAGGGGCCAAATATCAAGGACTGACAATGGATATGGGGGCCACCATCCAGCCCCGCTTCCAAGCGAATATTTATCGTGAAGATTTTAGTGAAGAACAATTGTCAAAAAGCACCAAGAAAATGATTAAAACAGCTGAAAAAAAAGGGGTCGTTGTGCAGCAAGGGCATGTTGACTTTGTTGATGAATTTGAAAAAGTCATTCAATCAACCATGGAACGCCAACATATTTCTTTGCGGAATAGTGATTACTTTAAGAAGCTGTTGAACATTTACCCAGAAGACTCCTTTATTATGCTGGCGCAAGTCAATTTAAAGGAACGCTTAGATAGCACGCGACAACGCTATGACAAAAATCAAAAAGACTTGAGTAATTTGAAAGAAAATCAAGTGAAAAAGCGCCATAATTTAGAAGAATTAGATGCTTCCTTGACTCGGGAATTAAAAGAATTAGAAGAAAATATCGCAGAAGCTGGTGAAATCGTCACGGTTGCTGGCGCTTTGGCTGTGACATTTGGTCCAACAAGTGAAATCCTTTATGCTGGCTTAGATGATCGTTATAAACGCTACATGCCAACATATGTGACTTGGCGAGATGCCATTCAAGAATGTTTTAACCGTGGCTGCGAAAGCTGTAATATGGGCGGCTTAGAAGGTAGTTTAAATGATGGCTTAATTAAGTTTAAAGCGAACTTCAACCCAACGATTAATGAATTTATTGGGGAATTTGATTTACCGGTTAATAAATTATTATTTAAAGCCAGTGAATATGCCTATAAATTACGAAAACAAAAAAAATAAATAAAAAACACATGGACTAAAAATCAAACTTGATTTTTAGTCCATGTGTTTTTTTCTATAGTTTTTGCGTTGCATTCCGTTTCATTAAGCGAAGCAAAACGCTAGCAATTGCTGAAGCAGCTACACCAGCAACAAGAGCTTCTGGCACACCAGAACTGAAAATCGTCGCAATAATGGCTAAGTAAACAGCAGTTCCAGCTTTACCAATAATTTCAGCATAAGCTGAATTAAAAAGAAAATAAATCATGTTCATGACTAAAATGGTATTCGTTGCTGAGCCTAAAACACCAGCCACAAATAAGGAGACAGGTTGCGCTTTTTCCTTCGTTAATTTATTTAGCCATTTGTAAGCGAAATAAGGAACGACCCCAATTAAAATCCGCGGAATGAGCACAATTAAAAGAGCCTTCCAACTACCGTGATCGGTACCAATCACGGGAATAAATGGAGAAAAAACAAACGACAAAGGTGTTGGTGCTGTCGTATTTTTAATTAAGCTAATGATCCCAAACGTGCCGCCCAACATACTACCGATTTTTGGCCCTAAAACAATGGAACCAATAATTACAGGAATATGCATCGTGGTCGAATTTAAAGGACCTAATGTGATAAATCCTAGCGGGGTTAAAGCCAGTAAAAGTAAGATAGCTAAGAACATTGCTGTTAACGTAAATTTTTTCGTGTTATTCATAAATTACTCCTTGTTATCAGATGCTAAAATTTTCATCACTGTTTGAAGGATATCTTCAACAGTGGCAAGTGCGCCACGACCATAATCGCCACAAGCTAATAGAGCTTCACGTGGGATTATTTCTTGATAGCCGACTTCTTTTAAAATGCCAATATTTCGTTGGACAATGGGGTTTTGGTACATATACGTATTCATCGCGGGCGCAATAATTTTGGGTGTTTCAGGATAAAGCGCCAAAGCAACTGTTGATAATAAGTCGTCGGCAATCCCATGGGCTAATTTCCCAATTGTATTGGCCGAAGCAGGTGCTACTAAAAATAAATCCGCTTTTTTAGCTAATTCAATGTGATTAATTTTACTGGGATCAATTTCCATCATGACATCCGTATGCACTGGATTCTTAGAAAGTGATTGTAACGTCAGCGGAGTGATGAACGCTGTGCTGCTTTTAGTCATTAAAATTTCCACATTGTAGCCAAGCTTAGCTAGTTGACTTGTAATATCTGCTGCTTTATATGCAGAAATGCTGCCAGAGACGCCTAATAAAATAGTTTTCATTGTTGTTCTCTCCATTTCTTTTCAACATTTTTAACGATCATTGAACCAATCCCTTGTTTTGAACAAGCTTCTTGGACAATGCCCGTTTCGTTAATTAATAATCCTTCGTGTTCTGTTTCATGAACGTTCATCAAGTCATTGGCTAAGACAAAGTCACACCGATTTTTAACCAAAGCGGCTTGTGCAACCTGGACAAGTTCTTCTTGTGAAACGTCGACAAGTAATTTAAAGCCCACTAAAACAGTTTGGGGTTGCTTGTCACGAATCATTTGGATGACTTTAGGATTTTTCTTTAGAAAAATTAATAATCGGTCCGTATCAGATGAAATTTTTGTTGCTGTTTGAGGAATATCAGCAATCTGATTCAATGTGTTTTGAACGATAGTTACCAAGGCTTCTTTGGTCTTTGGCAATGTTTGTTCGCTTAATTGTTGAGCAAAAGAATCAATAAATTGTTCTTCCGTTTGCGCGGCTTCCGTCGTAAAATCACTGACTGCCATTGCGTGAACAATCGCATCAAATTGCTTTTCAGCAAAGAGTTGTTCTAACGTAGTGGCTAATTCAACCGTTGTTTCTATTTCTTTAATTAATAAGTCCAATTGTTGGGTTGGACGTAATGCATGTTTGGTTGTTACGTAGGTTACGGTGTGTCCAGCAGCTAAAAAACTTTCAGCAATTGCTTTTCCTAGTCCGCCAGAAGAATGATTGGTAATCGAACGAACATTATCAATCGGTTCTGACGTTCCGCCAGCAGTAACTAAAACATCCATAATCAAAACGCCTCCTTAAGAAATTCGGACAATGGTCCGTCCAATATGTTGGCCTGCTTGTAATGCTTCAAAAACAGGGGGAAGTTCTTCTAAAGTAATCTCTTGATACACAGCTTTTTCAGTGATGTCTAAATCAGTGGCAAGACGTTGCCAGACTATTTTTCGTTTGTCCATACCAACATTAACCGAATCAATGCCCAATAAATGAACGCCCCGTAAAATAAAGGGTAAAACGGTTGTCTCTAATGTAATTCCAGCAGCGCGGCCACAAATGGCTGAACGGCCATCATAACGAAGTTGTGGTAAAACAGCAGAAGTAATTTCCCCACCAGTGGTATCAATTGCAAAAGCAAAACGCTGTTTCATCAATGCTTTAACAGGAGTTGCTAAGAAATCTTCTACTAATAAGCATTCACTAACACCTAACTCTTTTAAAAGCTCAAAAGAATCTGGCTTTCTAGTTAATGCAGTGATTGAAGTGTAGCCTAATTGATGCAACATCGCAATAGACAATGTCGCAACACCGCCTGTCGCACCAGTTACAATAATGGGGGCTTCTTTGTCGTCGCGTAAGCCATCGTCTTCTAAAGCTGTGACAGATAATCCGGCCGTAAAGCCAGCAGTTCCGAAAATCATTGCTTCTTTGAGACTCATTTTTTCAGGAAGTGGAACTACCCAATCGCCAGGAACACGCACATATTCAGAATAACCACCAGTATGACTAACCCCTAATTGATAGCCTGTTACGATCACTTTATCGCCTTCTTTGAAACGAGGATCTTCCGATGTGACAACAGTGCCACTGACATCAATTCCTGGAATCATTGGATAATTGCGAATCACACCGCCGTCTTTTTTTGAAGCTAAAGAGTCTTTAAAGTTAACTGAGGAGTAGGCTGCTTTGATTACTACAGTGCCTTCTGATAAATCGTCTAAAGTAATGGTTTCTAGTTGACCAATAACAGATGTATCTTGTTCTCTTAACGTAAATGCTTGAAATGAATTCATATAAAAACTCTCCTTCCAATTATGTAAAAAAGCAACTCGTCTTATTTTATCATATTCTGATTTTTTCGTATCATTTTTCTTCTTATAAACAGTAAGTTATACAGAAAAGAAAGATTGTGTGACAATTAGACTAGAAAAATAAAGAAAAATGGTTGAAATTTTTCAAAAAGTTCGTATACTAAAAAAGGTAAAACTAAACTGTAAGTTTAGTATTACAAAACTTTTGTTGAAAAGATTAGCTGAAAATAGAAACGAGGTGTGCCATGGAAATTGGTGAGAAGTTGAGAAATTTACGCATTCAGAAAAATTTAACACAAGAAGAATTAGGCGAAAGAACGGATTTATCCAAAGGCTATATTTCCCAATTGGAGCGGGATTTAAGCTCACCATCAATGGAAACATTTTTCTCAATTTTAGAAGTACTAGGCGTGACGCCAGAGCAGTTTTTTAGTCAGCAACCGCTTGAACAGAAAATTGTCTACAATGAAGAAGAAAGTACCCTCTATTATGATGAAGAACATGGCTATGAACTAAAATGGTTAATTCCAGCCTCAAATGAAAAAGAAATGGAACCTGTCATTATTACTTTTGATAAAAATGGCGAATATAAAACGTTTGAACCTTCTCTATCGGAAACATTTATTTATGTGATTGATGGCTCCATTCGTTTGACATTAGGGGAAGCCACGTATATTGCTAAAAAAGGTCAAACCATGTATTATCAAGCAACAGAACCTCACCAAATTAGCAACAATGGTCGAGGAAAAAGTCGTGCGTTAATTGTGGCGACAGAATCGTATTTATAAAGGACGAAATGGAGGAGTTTATCCAGTGAGAAACCATGTGATTTCATTTGAAAATGTTGTCAAACAATTTGACGATGAACCAGTATTAAAAAATGTCAGCTTTGAAATTGAAGAAGGAAAATTTTATACGTTATTAGGACCTTCAGGATGTGGCAAAACAACGATTTTGCGTATTATTGCGGGATTCAATGACGTGACTTCTGGCGATGTTTATTTTGATGGTAAAAGAATAAATGATGTACCTGCCAATAAACGCCAAGTCAATACCGTGTTTCAGGATTATGCTTTGTTTCCTCACATGAATGTTTTTGATAATGTTGCGTTTGGTTTAAAAATCAAAAAACTATCCAAAGCAGAAATTGAAAAAAAAGTGAAAGAGGCATTACGTTTGGTTCAATTACCGGGCTACGAAACACGTGAAATTAGTGAAATGTCTGGGGGCCAGCGTCAGCGGGTCGCAATTGCACGAGCGATTGTCAATGAGCCAAAAGTATTGCTTTTAGATGAGCCGTTATCCGCTTTAGATTTGAAATTACGCACAGCGATGCAATATGAACTACGTGATTTACAACAACGTTTAGGAATTACTTTTATTTTTGTGACCCATGATCAAGAAGAAGCATTAGCGATGAGTGATGAAATTTTTGTCATGAATAAAGGTCATATCGTGCAAAGTGGCACACCAGTCGATATTTATGATGAACCGATTAATCACTTTGTTGCTGACTTTGTAGGGGAAAGTAATATTGTGGATGGCGTGATGCTGGAAGATAATTTAGTTTCATTTGTGGGCAAAAAGTTTGAATGTGTCGATGGCGGCATGCGGAAAAATGAACCTGTAGAAGTCGTTTTACGTCCAGAAGACCTAACGATTACCACGCTTGAAAAAGGCAAGCTAACTGTAACGGTGGACACGCAGTTATTCCGCGGCGTTCATTATGAAATTATTTGTTTTGATGAACAAGGAAACGAATGGATGGTGCATTCCACTCGAAAAGCCAAAGAAGGCGCTCAAGTAGGGCTCTCTTTTGAGCCAGAAGATATTCACGTGATGCGCTTCAATGAATCAGAAGAAGACTTTGATGCCCGTTTAGAAAGTTACGACGAGTAAACGAAAGGGGAAAATAAAATGAAAACAATGCGTCGAATTTATTCGATTCCCTATGTAATGTGGTTACTTTTATTCGTCATTGCGCCAGTGCTAATGATTATTTATCAATCATTTTTCGATATGAATGGCCAGTTTACTTTGGCGAATTACCAAACGTATTTTACATCAGGAACGTATTTAAGTATGACCATTAATTCGGTTTGGTATGCTTTTCTGATTACCATTTTTACGTTATTGGTAAGTTATCCTACGGCTTATTTTTTGACAAAGCTCAAGCATAAACAGTTGTGGTTAATGCTTGTTATTTTACCAACGTGGGTGAATTTATTATTAAAAGCTTATGCCTTTATTGGGATTTTCAGTATTCATGGGAGTATCAATCAGTTTATGAGTTTTATGGGTTTGGGTACGCACCAAATTCTGTTTACAGATTTCAGTTTTTTATTTGTCGCAACGTATATTGAAATTCCATTTATGATTATGCCGATTTTTAATGCCTTAGAAGAGATGAATCCTTCATTGATTAGTGCTAGTCGGGACTTAGGAGCTAGCAGTGCGGAAACATTCCGCCGTGTCATTTTTCCTCTCTCCCTAAACGGTGTGAAAAGTGGCGTTCAAGCTGTCTTTATTCCTTCGCTCTCGCTCTTTATGTTAACGCGTTTAATTGGCGGCAATCGGGTGATTACGTTGGGAACGGCGATTGAGGAACACTTCTTAGTAACGCAAAACTGGGGCATGGGTTCAACAATTGGTGTGATTTTAATTGTTGCCATGTTTATTGTGATGTTGCTGACGGGTGAGAAGAAGAAAGGGCGTGGCAAATAATGCAAAAGAAAAAGTTTAAATGGTCTTATGTGTATTTATTCGTTGTCTTTGCGCTACTGTACGCACCAATCTTTTATTTGATTTTTTATTCGTTTAACGACACGCAAACGATGAATCAGTTTACTGGTTTTACGTTAGATAATTATCGGAACGTTTTCGAAGACACACGCTTGTTAACCATTGTTCTGAATACGTTTTTGCTAGCTTTCTTATCGGCTTTAATAGCAACCATCATTGGAACATTTGGTGCGATGGGGATTTATTATACAAAACGTCGTAAAAACCGGAACACGTTGCTTAGCTTTAATAACATTTTACTCGTTTCACCAGATGTTATTATTGGAGCCAGTTTCTTAATTTTCTTCACGGCAGTAGGGTTTATCAGTTTAGGTTTTACAAGTGTATTATTGTCGCATATTGCCTTTAGTATTCCAATTGTTGTTTTAATGGTTTTACCAAAACTACAAGAGATGAACGATTCTATGGTAGATGCGGCACGGGATTTAGGGGCCAATAATGTTCAAGTGATTAAAAATATTATTTTGCCTTTTTTAGCGCCAGGAATTATTGCTGGCTACTTTATGGCCTTTACTTATTCGTTGGACGATTTTGCCGTAACATTCTTTGTGACAGGCAATGGTTTTTCAACATTATCTGTTGAAATTTATTCACGAGCACGTCAGGGAATTAGTTTAGAAATCAATGCCTTAAGTGCGTTAGTATTCCTATTCTCAATGATTCTAGTTGTCGGTTATTACTTTATCAGTAAAGACAATACGCCAAAACGTTTAAAGAAAATGCGTCGGGAACAAAGTGAGGTGGCCAAGTTAAAATGAAAAAATTACAGTCACTTTTTATTGGAATTATCGCTATTATTGTCATCTTGTTTTTTGGCGTGCGCCAATTGGAGAAAGCAAGTGGCATGGCAGGAGCAGATACCTTGACCATTTACAATTGGGGGGACTATATAGATCCAGCCTTGATTAAGAAATTTGAAAAAGAAACAGGCTATAAAGTCAATTACGAAACCTTTGATTCTAATGAAGCTATGTATACAAAAATTCAGCAAGGTGGCACAGCCTATGATATTGCCATTCCTTCTGAATATATGATTCAAAAAATGATGAAAGCAAAGATGCTTTTACCACTTGATCACAGCAAATTAAAAGGCTTAGAAAACATTGATGCACGCTTTTTAGATCAATCCTTCGATCCCCAAAATAAGTTTTCCGTTCCATACTTCTGGGGCACGTTGGGGATTATTTATAATGATAAATTTATTGACGGCCGTCAGATCCAACATTGGGATGATTTATGGCGCCCGGAATTAAAAAATAATGTCATGCTGATTGATGGCGCTCGCGAAGTGTTAGGATTATCTTTGAACAGTTTAGGCTATTCGTTAAACAGTAAAAACGACCAACAATTACGTCAGGCTACCGATAAGTTAAACCGATTAACGAACAATGTCAAAGCAATTGTTGCCGATGAAATCAAAATGTACATGGCTAATGAAGAAAGTGCAGTTGCTGTAACTTTCTCTGGTGAAGCTGCTGAAATGCTAGAAAACAATGAACATCTACATTATGTGATTCCCAGTGAAGGCTCTAATCTCTGGTTTGATAACATTGTGATGCCTAAGACAGCCAAAAATAAAGACGGCGCCTATGCATTTATGAACTTTATGTTACGACCAGAAAATGCAGCACAAAATGCAGAATATATTGGTTATTCCACACCAAATAAAGAAGCTAAAAAACTATTACCAAAAGAAGTTGCCGAAGATAAACAATTTTATCCAGATGATGAAACCATCAAACATTTAGAAGTTTACCAAGATTTAGGTCAAGAATACTTAGGAATTTATAACGATCTGTTCTTGGAGTTTAAGATGTATCGGAAATAAAAAAAGTACCTTCGTAACTTTCGAGCCGCCCCTAAAAGTTAGATTTTTAGTCTAACTTTTAGGGGCGGCTTTTATTCATACAAGCTTCTAATTGAGGCACAAAGAATCCTGTGCTACACTTTGTATAAAGCATAAAAGGAGCAAAGAAAATGAAAAGGAAAACAATCCGAATACTACTAATCAGTAGCGGGCTTATTTTAATCCTACTGGTAGGTTACCGTTTGTATCTAGAATATCAAACAGATATTCAATTATTTTTGAATCCTAAAGCCAGTAAGACACAATTATTAGAGCGAATTCGTTCACATGGTTTTTCAGCAGCGCTGTTGTTAGTTTTTTTGACCGCGATCATGTGTGCAGTACCAGGGATTCCGACCTCAGTAATTGGTGTGATTGCAGGATTGAGTTTTGGTCCCTTCAGCGGCACACTCATTAACGTTTTAGGGAATAGTATGGGAAATTTGGTTGCAATCTTTTTGATGCATCATATAAAATTTTTAGATAAAAAAACGGAGACCAATCATTGGGTCCAGTCCATTCGACGGATGAAGCATCCAAAAATTGGGATTATGGTGGGCTACATGATTCCAATTATTCCTTCTTCTGTGATTAATTTTGCTGCAGATACTATGCAGTTGCCATTAAAAAATTTAATAGCCGCTATATTCATTGGTGTAATTCCTTCCTCAATACTTTACGCATGTGGAGGCGAAGCGCTCTTTCATGGATATAATAAAACGGCAGTATTGTTAATTGTGAGTGTTCTTTTGTTCGTTGGCTTGGTGGTCATTATTGAGAAAGATAGAAAAAGATTTCAAAAAACTGTTCTTTAAGAACGGTTTTTTTTGTGCATTTGAACAATAAATCCTGTTAAATTTACAATTTTAAAAAGAAAGGACTTTGATAAAATGAAAGCGTAAACAATTTAAGGAGCTGATTTTGAATGCCAGATATTACAATATCTTGGGTTGCTGCAATTTTAGGATTAGTTGTAGCGATAGTATTAATTTTGAAAAAATTTAATCCTGTGTATTCCTTGTTTTTTGGTGCAATTGTTGGTTGTCTTATTGGAGGCGCTTCCCTGTCAGATACAGTCGCTGTTCTATTAAACGGAACACAAAGTATTATGGGAACCGCAATCCGTGTCTTAGCAGCCGGCATGTTGGCGGGTGTGATGATGGAATCTGGTGCGGCAGAATCAATTGCCAACGCCATTGTACAAAAGCTTGGCGAGAAAAAAGCTATTTTATCTTTGGCATCATCCACAATGGTAATTACAGCAGTGGGCGTATTCATTCCTGTTGCAGTGTTGATTGTTGCCCCGATTGCTCTATCTGTTGGGAAAAGTACGGGTATCAGTAAGTTATCATTATTGATTGCCTTATCAGGTGGCGGCAAAGCGGGCAATATTATTTCGCCTAATCCAAATACTATTGCAGCGGCGAACGGCTTTGATTTACCTTTAAGTGACGTTATGATTGCTGGTTTTATTCCAGCCGTATTTGGCTTAATTACAGCTGTTGTTCTTGCAAATATCATGAGAAGCAAAGGATCAATGGTCAAAGAAACGGATCTTGTAGAGGAACAAACAAAAGAATTATTACCTTTGAAAAAGGCGTTAATCGCGCCAGTGTTAGCGATTGTCTTATTATTACTTAATCCGATTGGCGCCGTTTTAAATATTTCTTTCATCAAAAGTTTGAATATTGATGCTCTGTATATTTTGCCGTTCGCTTCAGTTGTTGGGACAATTGCGATTGGGCAAACAAAACAACTGGCCTTTTATGCGTCTTCTGGCTTGAAGAGAGTAACCGATACCGTTTTAATTTTAATTGGTGCAGGTGCAATTGCTGGATTAATTTCTGTTTCTGATTTATCAACACAAATTGTCCACTTAATTTCTGTAATGGGAATTTCTGGAACCTTCTTGGCACCGATTTCTGGTATTTTAATGGGCTTAGCAGTTGGTTCAACATCCACAGCGGTTATTTTAGCGACAGGTTCTTTTGGACCAGCGATTTTAGATATGGGCACATCTTCACTTTCAGCAGCAGTCATGGTGCATACTGGGGCAACTGTGATTGATAGTGTTCCTCAAGGCAATTATTTCCATATTACGGCACAAAGTATGAATATGACGATTAAAGAAAGAATTCGAGTGATTCCTTATGAAATGTGTGTCGGTGGGGTAATGACGATTGTTGCAACCATTTTATATGGCTTTATTTTAAACTAGTTGGAAAGTAGGCGCGAAAAGATGACGAAAAAATTTGTTTTGGCTCCAGACTCATTTAAAGAAAGTATGAGTGCAAAAGAAGCCTGTCTGGCAATGGAAAAAGGGATTTTAGCTGTATTTAAAGATGCAGACATTCAACATGTCCCGATGGCAGACGGCGGGGAAGGAACGGTGGATTCCTTAGTGGATGCAACAGGAGGCACAAGAGTACCAGTGCGTGTGGCAGGACCGCTTCCTGATCAAATCGTTGAAACCTATTACGGCTTATTAGGTGACCAAGAAACGGTGGTCATTGAAATGGCGAAAGCCAACGGAATTGAATTGGTCAAAGCAGCAGAACGTAATCCCTTGATCACTTCTACTTATGGTACAGGAGAGATGATTCAACATGCGCTCAATCATGGGGCAAAAAAAATCATTATCGGCATTGGTGGTAGCGTGACAAATGATGGGGGTGCAGGTATGATTCAGGCACTTGGTGTGCGTTTGTTAGACAAGGAAGGGCAAGAATTGACACGTGGCGGTGGTGCATTAGATAAATTGGCGCAGATCGATTTAACACAGTTTGATCAACGTATTTTTGCTACCGAAGTTCTAGTAGCTAGTGATGTGAATAACCCACTAACAGGGCCAACAGGGGCGTCTCATGTCTTTGGTCCGCAAAAAGGTGCGACAGAAGAAATGGTGGCTCAATTAGATAAAAACTTAGCCCATTATGCAGCAATCATCAAAAAAGAGGTCGGCATTGATGTTGAGATGATGCCAGGCGCAGGAGCTGCTGGTGGTTTGGGTGCAGGGTTACTAGCATTCACAAAAGCTCAGTTACGCCCAGGGATTGATATTGTCGTAGAAGTGAATCAATTAGAAGAAAAAATAAAAGCTGCTGATTATGTCTTTACTGGTGAAGGCGGGATGGATTTTCAAACAAAATTCGGCAAAGCCCCTTATGGCGTCTCGCGTTTGGCCAAGAAGTATCAAAAACCGGTTTTCGCTTGTGCTGGCTATATCGGCAAAGATGTGGATGTCCTCTATGAAGAAGGGATGACGGCTATTTTTGGAATTTTGGCCAAAGCCGAACCATTGGAAGCAGCATTGAAAAATGGACCAGTTAACTTAGAAAGAACCGTTGAAAATATTGCTCGTACATTACAGCTGGTGCCTTGTGACTAAGAACTAACCATGGTATCATCAGTAATGAAAGCTGAAATAAAAATGTTCAGTCGTTGATCTGAAGAATTAAGCGTTTGGGACATAAGTCATTGCGGCTTATGTCCCAAACGCTACTCGCTTTTTAGAAAGTTGGCGATAGCAATGTTAAAATTAGACAAAATCCAAGCAAATAAAATTGTTGAAAAGTTAATGGCGGATATTCCTTATAACATCAATATTATGGATGAACGAGGAAAAATTATTGCGAGTGGAGATTCTGCTCGAATTGGGGAGCGCCATCGTGGCGCAGAAAGAGCCATCAATGAACGAAAAAATATTGAAATTTATAAAGATACTTCTTTAGAGAAAAAAGGCACCAATGAACCGATTATTTTGAATGATCACATTTTAGGTGTCGTAGGCATTTCAGGAGAACCAGACGAGGTGCGCAAATTTACCAAGCTTGTGCGCTCGATTGTTCTTTTACTGACAGAAGAATTAAATACACAACAAGAACGCGAAAAAAAGAAAAAACAAAAAAATCAGTTTATCCAGCACTTAATGCATGTTGATTCTGCTTACTCAGAAGCCTTAAAACTTGAAGCGTTGGAACTATATAACCTTCAATTAGATGACCAGAATCATTGTGTACTGACCAAGGATAAGCGCTTATTATCCAGTTATTATCCTGGCCATGAAATATTTGAATGGGAAAATTGTTATCTGGTGATTACTTCTGAACCACCTCAGATAACAAAGCCAGTAACAGAATACCTTGTGATAAGTTCGGAAAAAGCCACGATTCAACAAATGGTCCAAGAGGCACAAAACACGTATTTACTTCTATCGTTTCTTCAATTAGAAAAGGCTAAGTTTTACCAAGCAGAAGATTTTTTCATTCAAGGCATTTTTAATTTTCCTTTTCATATTGAATTGGATTTTTTTGAAACCATCCAGACGATTTATGATGAATACTATGAAACCGTTATTTTTTTCGCCAATCATAACTTAAACATCAATGAAACCTCACAAGTATTACATATCCATCGAAATACATTGAATTACCGTTTGAAACGAATTCATGAATTGACGGGGATGGATCCAAAAGTTTGGCAAGATTTTTGGAAATTGTTCTATTATTTTGCCTATTGCTTTAAAGAACGTTTTGAAAAGTAGTGAGGAGCAGGAATGCTTGTTTGTTAAGCAAGTGTCAGCATATTTTTCGCCAGAATTAAAAATATCTTTTATAATAATTGTAAGGAATCAAACGATTTAGATATCAATGAGGAGTGGTGCCAGTGAAAAAAGCAGTTTTAATTGTTAACCCCAGTTCTGGTGGTGAAAAAGCCAAAGAATTTGAAACGTTAGCAGAAGAAAAATTAAAGCAGTTATTTGATGAAGTTGTAGTGAAACAAACAGAAAAAGGCGGCGATGCAGAACAATTTGCCCGTGAAGCTGCGGAAAGTCACTTCGACAGTGTTTTCGTAATGGGGGGAGATGGAACCGTTAATGAAGGAATTAGCGGGTTGGCAGAACAAGCTTACCGCTCAAAATTTGGCTTTTTTCCTTTAGGAACGGTGAACGATTTAGCGCGAGCCTTGAATTTACCGATGGACCCTGAAGAAGCGATTCAACAATTAGATTTAGAAAAAACCAGTGCTTTAGATGTGGGGAAAATCAATGACGACTACTTTATGAATGTCGTTGCGATTGGGACGATTCCAGAGTCAATTAACGACGTGGACGTTGAACAAAAAACGAAGTTAGGAAAACTCGCTTATTTTATTTCAGGTGCCAAACATTTAGCGAATGCTCAAACGTATCCTTTTCATTTAAGATTGGATCAAAAAGAACAAACCATTGAAAGTAGTACCGTTTTAGTTGGCTTAACAAATTCAATCGGTGGGTTTGAAACATTATTACCAGAGGCCCAAGTGGATGATGGCAAACTTCATTTAGTTTATTTAAAAGATCAATCATTGTGGGATGCAGTAAAAGCAGTCCCAGATTTGTTAAAAGGCGTCGACCAGTCCACTGATAATTTAGTTTACCTAACCTTTAAAGAAGGAACAATCTCCTTAGAAAACCAAGAAGAATTAACCACTAATGTGGATGGTGATGAAGGAGCTGCTTTGCCAATTACGCTGGAAATTTTACCTAAACACTTGACGGTGTATTGCGGTGAAGAACAAACAAAATAGCTGATTTTTTGAGAAAAGCTAGAACATTTCTATTTGTTTAAAAAACAGATAAGTTCTGGCTTTTCAAATCATCTAAAAGAGAATCAATCAGGGGCTATGCTATACTTTGTTTCTACATATTGATAGATAAGGGAGTTAATGAGATGAGAAGAAAAAAACATAAAAACAAAAAGAAACAAGAACTTTTTGAAGAGATTGAAAAACAAGAATTAGCAGAACAAGAAACTAAGCAATTGAATGAAGAAATCGAAGACCCAGAATTTCGTTCTTTTTTTCAAGATGTCTTGAAAAAATTTCCACAAAAAACGTCTACGGCCATAATGAATGCTTTCGCAACTTCTAAAGGTAAAGCAGAACAATTAGTGACGAACAGTCAAACACAACTCGACAAAGTATTTGATGAATTTTTGGCTGGTGTTTCACCTGACGTGAAAAAGAAAAGTCATCAAACGATTCATTTTGCTGCATTGTCAGCAGCAATTATTGGGTTTTCGCCAATTCCGTTTTCGGATGCTTTTTTACTGGTACCTGTTCAATTAACTATGATGTCACGGCTGCATAAAATTTTTGGTCAGTCTTGGTCCGAAAGCTTAGGGAAAAGCTTAACCAAAGAATTAGTAGTGGTTAGTTTAGGTAAGAGTGCAGTCGGGAATATTCTAAAAGTGATTCCTGTTGTCGGAACTGTGACTGGTGGCATGGTCAATGCTTCAGTTGCGGTAGCAATTACGGAAGCGCTTGGCTGGGTGACCGTCAAAATGTTAAACGATGGTGTTGATATCTTTGATGATGTGATGTCTTTCAAAGGACAATTTTCAACATTATTTAAAGCCATCCAAAATGCTAAAAAGAAATAATCACTGTATCGATTAACTAGGGTGAGACACATTTAAACTTTTTTAAGTAATTCGTAGCAAATTTCCAAGGTTTTCGTCACAAATTATTCACAGGTTCTCGTTAATATATAAGCATACCAACAAAACACCCAACATAAACACTTTTCATTTTTACTCCTCAAGTAAAAATAACTCCTTTCCACTCAGTCTACCCAACTGAGTGGTTTTTTTTCGAAAAAAGAGGGCGTTGAACAATTTGTTCAACGTCCTCTTTTAATAGATGGGGAAGTCATTTGTTAAGAATTATTTTTTCCATTCTGCTACTTGGTCTTTATGTGAATCAACCCAATCACGTGCAGCTTCTTGTGGGTCTTTGCCTTCGTTAATTTCTAACATGACAGATTCCATATCCTTAGTTGTCCAATGGAAATTATCTAACACTTTGTAAGCTTCTGGTTGATCTTCTTTTAGGCCTTGGCGAGCCATTGTGTGAATCGCTTCTTCGCCGCCCATAGTGCCTTTTGGATCAGCTAAATATTTTAAATCATATTTTGCAAACATCCAGTGAGGAGACCAGCCAGTAATAACGATGTCTTCGTTGTTTTTAATTGCTTGTCCTAAGGCGACAGTCATGGCACCTGATGAAGAAGTTTCAACAGACCAATCTTTCAAATTAGGATAAGCTTCTTTAGTTTTCTCTGCTGCTGCAACAACACCAGCCCCAGGTTCAATTCCAGTAATCTTTTTCCCAGCTTGATCAGATAAATCTTCGATAGAATCAACATCCATATAAGAAGGGACGACAATTCCTAGCTTTGCACCTTTAAGGTTTTCACCAAGGTCGTCTAATTTATCTTTATATTGTTTATATTGCTCTGCGTGAGTTCCTGGCAGCCACGCACCAACCATGGCATCTGTTTCACCTTTAGCTACAGATTCCCACATAATTGCGTTATCTAAAGGAGTCGTTTTAACATCATACCCCATATCTTTTAAGACTTCGGCAACAACATGTGTGGAGGCTACTTCGGTATCCCATTCCACATAAGAAAGGGAAATTTGCTTATCATTTGTTGTTGTAAAAATTGAAGCACCAACTAAGCCAGCGACAATTACAACAACCGCTGCAATAATCCCATATTTTTTCTTTTTAGAGGTGGTACCAGCTGCTTTAGGGGCTGCTTTTTTATTATTTAAATGTTGAGTAAAACGGTCAATGATAATCGCTAAAATAACTAAAGCCACACCATTTACGAAACCGTTCCCGACTTGCGCACGTTGTAAAGCAGAAAGGACGCCACGTCCTAATCCAGGCGCACCAATCATTGAAGCAATAACTACCATTGATAGAGCTAGCATGGTTGTTTGGTTAACACCAGCCATAATCGTGTTTTTGGCTAAAGGTAATTCTAATTTGAATAATTTTTGCCAGCCAGTACTACCGTAAGAATCAGCTGCTTCAACAAGTTCATTTGGTACTTGTCGAATTCCTAAATTCGTAAAGCGCACGGTTGGTGGTAAAGCGAAGATAACAGAGGCGAAGACCCCAGGAACCATACCAATTCCGAAGAATGCAACGGCTGGAATCAAGTAAACGAAACCAGGCATTGTTTGCATGAAGTCCAAAATCGGTGTAATAATACTCTTGGCTTTTTCGCTTTTCGCCATTAAAATCCCTAGTGGCACACCAATGATAATGGAAATAACACTAGAAAGTAAAACTAACGTAACGGTACTCATTAAATCGTTCCATAAGTTTTGATTATAGATAAACATTAAGCCGATAAACGTGAATAAACTTAAGCCAATTTTTTTATTAGAAATAAAGAAAGCAGCAATCGTTAATAGCACAATCAGCACAAGTGGTGGTACGGCTGTTAGTAAGGCAGTAATGTTGTCCATTACACTTTGACCAATTGTTTGTAAAAAGCTGAATAATCCAGCAAATGTTGAAGTTAACCAATCAGTAAAACTTTCAACCCAAGACGCGACAGGTAATTGATACTTATTCATGTTCGTTCACCTCTGTTTCTGCAAGTGCTTCAAGTACGCTACCACGGATGACCACGCCTAATAGTTTGCCGTTATCAGTCACGGCAAGAGGCGTTTGTGCATCATAAATCAGTGGGAAAATATCATTCACTAACATATCTTTGTCGATTGTTTGAATTTCTGGATCCACACATTCTACAAGAGAAGTCCCGTTTTTACGCGCTTCTAAAGCTTTTTCTGCGCGTACAACGCCTTTTAGTTGGCGTTTTTTATCCACGGCAAGTAACATACTCACTTCTTCTTGACGCATCCGTTTTAAAGCAACAGTTGGGCCATCAATTTCAATGTTAGTAGTTAAAGCAGGTACCATAATATTTTGGGCAGTTAAGACTTTTGAACGATCCACATCTTCCACGAAGGTTCGCACATATTCGTTGGCTGGGTTGGTTAAAATTTCTTCTCCAGTCCCAATTTGCATAATTTGACCATCTTTCATCAAAGCAATCCGGTCGCCGATTCGTAAAGCTTCATTCAAATCATGTGTGATAAAGATAATGGTTTTTTTGACATTTTCTTGTAAATCTAATAGTTCGTCTTGCATTTCACGACGAATTAACGGATCAAGAGCAGAGAACGCTTCGTCCATTAATAAAATTTCTGGATCGTTAGCCAAGGCACGAGCAAGTCCGACACGTTGTTGCATCCCACCAGATAATTGACTTGGTAATTGGTCTTTAAAAGCAATTAAGCTAGAATTTTCTAAGGCTTTTTCAGCTTTTGCTTGGCGTTCTTCTTTAGGAACACCACGAATTTCTAAACCATATTCCGTATTTTCTAAGATAGTTCGATGGGGGAAAAGACCAAAGTTTTGGAAAACCATGCTCATTTTATTTCGACGTACTTCACGTAATCCTTCTTTATCTAAAGAAGAAATATCTTGTCCATCAATATAAATATTTCCTGAAGTTGGTTCAATCAAACGATTTAATAAACGAATTAATGTTGATTTTCCACTTCCTGATAACCCCATAATAACGAAAATTTCGCCTTCTTCAACTTCGAAATTTACATCATAAACACCGATTGTGGCACCCGTTTTTTCTAAAATTTCTGTTTTGCTTTTGTTGGCACGAATCATTTCAAGTGCCGGTTTGGTTTTCTTACCAAAGATCTTGGTAAGGTGATTTACTTTTACTTTTGGCAAATCATTGTTCCTCCTCATTAAAAAAAGTGACTACATCAGACTACTATAAAGTTGTCACTTTGTCAAATTAGATGAAAATCTTTCTGAAAATGAAGAAAAACAGTATTTTAACTAGGTTTTATAGTGGTTTTTTATGAAAAATAGAAATAATAAATAAAAAAAGTGACTATTTACCGCAAGATAAGTAGTCACTTTTTTGTTTAAGGATAAAAGAAATTCTGCACTCGTTGTAAGGTTGACTCGTCATGTCCAACAAAATAAAGTGTGTCGTTCAACGAAATCTTTGCATATGGACCAGGTGAGACCAGAAGTTCTTCTTTGTGTTTGATGGCGATAATCGTTGCCGAAGTGTTTTGCCAAAAATTCATTTCGCTAATCGTCGCCTCAAGATAAGCAGCTTCTTCTGTTAAAACTAATGAATAAGGATTCATTGGATTGAAAGAATCAAAACGCTTTGTTTGTTCAACAAGAGTATCTAGAATGCTAGAAAAATGAGTAAGTTCTTCTTTTTGTTTCGCTACGCTATCTAGCAATTCTTCTTTAATTTCAGCAATCGTTTGAACGTCTTGATATTGTGTCACAAAGTCCTGCGCTTTTTCTTTTGATGCCACATAGAAGCCGCTGCCGTGTTTGGCTTTAACGATTTCTAAATCGACTAAAACGATAATGGCTTTGCGGGCTGTTTCTGGCGACACTTGGTATTGGTTAGCTAGGGTGGAACGGGCATGGATTTTATCTCCGACATGTAATTTGCCTTCTGCAATTTTTTCCGCAACATCAACGGCGATTTGTTGATATTTGGGCTTCGTTAAACTGATTTTTTTGGAAGCCATAGTGAATCCCTCCGTTAATTGTTATTTTCCATTTCTTCTAATTCTAAACTGAAATTTTCCCATTGCTCAAGTAGTTCATCTTGTTGCTGACGAGCGTCATCTAATTGTTGGTTTAGAGCCAGCAATTCAACATGATTTTCTAGAATGTCTGGTTGACTCATTTGTGCTTCTAATTGTGCAATTGTCGTATCTAACTGAGCAAGATTTTCTTCGACTTGTGTTATTTTTCTTTGCAAAGTACGGAGTAATTTTTGTTGCTCCTTGTTTTGATAAAAGGTATTTTTGGCTGTAACTGGTTCGGGTTTTTTCGCCGCTTCTTCATTAGCTAAGAGGGCAGCTATTTCTTCTTCCTCTTGTTTCTTTTCTAAATAATAATCATAGTCGCCTAAATAAAGTTTGCTGCCTTTTTCGGAAAGCTCAACAACTTTTGTTGCAATTCGATTGATAAAGTAACGGTCATGGGAAACGAAGAGGATGGTTCCTTCATAATCAATCAGCGCATTTTCTAAAACTTCTTTATTATCGATATCCAAGTGGTTGGTTGGCTCATCGAGAATCAAGAAATTGTCACGATCCATCGCTAATTTTGCTAATGCCACACGTGCTTTTTCGCCACCGCTTAATAAAGGAATCGTTTTTTCAACATCGTCTCCACTGAAGAGAAAGCCGCCTAAAATACTTCGAATCTCTTTTTCAGGTGTGGTTGGGTGTTCATCCCATAATTCCGCTAAGACCGTTTTATTGCCATGTAAATTGGCTTGCTCTTGGTCATAGTAACCTACAGAAACATTGGTGCCAAAAGTTTTACTTCCTTTAATGAAAGGAATGCGGTCAATAATTGATTTCAAGAGAGTAGATTTACCAATTCCGTTCGGTCCGACTAAGGCAATGGCTTCTTTGCGACGAATATCCAAGTGAATAGGTTCGGATAAAATATGTTCTTGGTCGTAACCAATGGCGGCATCTTCGACTTGTAAAACAACATTTCCCGAGACTTTTTCACTATCGAAAAGAAAATGCGCCGATTTTTCATCTCCTTGAGGTCGGTCTAAACGGTCCATTTTTTCTAATACTTTTCGGCGACTTTGTGCACGTTTCGTTGTAGATGCACGAACCAGATTTTTGGCAACGAAATCTTCTAACTTATTGATTTCTTCTTGTTGCTTTTCATACGCTTTCCATTCACTGGCTAATTGTTCTGCTTTTAACTCTAAGTATTTGGAATAGTTTCCTTTGTAGTGAGTCATTTTTTTGCGACTCAGTTCATAAACTTCATTAACTACCTTATCTAAAAAATAACGATCGTGGGAAACAATCAATAGGGCGCCGGCATAGCTTGGCAAATAAGATTCCAGCCAAGAAAGCGTCTCGATATCTAAGTGGTTTGTAGGCTCGTCCAGAATTAAAATATCTGGTTTTTGTAAAAGCATTCTCGCTAATGCAAGCCGGGTTTTTTGACCACCAGATAAGGTTTGAATATCTTTCGTGTAAAAGGATTCATCAAAGCCAAAGCCGTGAAGGACTGAGCGAATTTCATTTTCATAGCCGTAGCCATTTTTTTCAGAAAACGTATGTTGCAATTGATCGTACTCTTTTAAAATTCCTTCATAAACGGAAGTGGTTGGCTCCATTTCACTAATTTTAGTTTCTAATTCTCGCATACGCTGTTCCATTTCTAGGATGTCAGCAAAGGCTTTTGTCATTTCTTCCCAAACGGTTTTATCTGATTCTAAGCCGGTATTTTGAGCTAAATAACCTAACGTAGCAGTTTTATTTTTGGCAATGGTTCCGCTATCGGGAGCATCAATGCCTGCAATGATTTTTAAAAAAGTCGATTTTCCAGCACCATTACGACCAACTAAGGCAATCCGACTTTTTGTTGCAATTTCTAAATGTATGTTTTCAAACAATGTTTCCGAGCCAAAATGCCGGGCAACTTGATTTGCTTGTAATAAAATCATCAGTAGTCCTCATTTCTAAATTCATTGCCCTTAGTGTAGCATAAAATCTGCTAAAATAGCACGTATCAAAAAATGCTTTGTGAAGGTTTATACCTTTTATCACAAACTTTTGAAGAAAAATGCTATTTTTGAGCCATAGAATTGCTTTTTATTGTGAAAAACTGCTATTATGTTAATGGATAAGATTTAAGTGAAAGTATTGGAGGTCCAATTGTGAAAGATCAAGTTATTCCAAAAGCAACGGCGCGACGCCTTCCTTTATATTATCGCTACTTAAGAATGTTACATGATACAGGAAAAAATAAAGTCTCATCAACTGAATTAAGTGAAGCGGTACAAGTAGACAGTGCGACTATTCGTCGTGACTTTTCATATTTTGGTGAATTAGGTAAACGTGGGTACGGCTATGATGTTGAAAACTTAATGAACTTTTTTGCAAAAACATTGAATGAAGATGAGTTAACCAATGTCGCATTAATCGGGGTTGGTAATTTAGGAAGTGCTTTATTAAAGTACAAATTCCATCAAAGCAACAGTATTCGTGTAAGTTGCGCATTTGATGTGAATGAAGATATTGTGGGACGCATTGTTGACGGTATTCCGGTTTATCCAATGGAAGATATGATGGAACAAATCCGTGTTCAACAAATCGAAGTAGCTATTTTAACTATTCCAGCTCGCAAAGCGCAAGAAGTTGTGAACAAACTTGCCGAAGCAGGGGTTAAAGGAATTCTAAACTTTACGGCTGCGCGTTTAGTAGCGCCACCTGAAGTATTAATTCAAAATGTTGACTTAACCAACGAATTACAAACATTAATTTATTTCTTACATCATGACAACGAATTGATTGACGAAGAAGAATAAGCAAAAGAAAAGGGCCTAGTCGTTTAGACGAAGGCCCTTTTCTTATTGAATTGTACCATTATGCAAAAGTAGTTGAACAATAATCACAATCGTATTCATGCCGCAATGGGCAATAATTGAGGTCCAAATTTTTCCAGTTTGCTTGTACAAAAGAGCAAAGAAAAATCCCATAAAGAAATAAACAAAAAAGTGACCATCGGCATGTGCGAGTGAAAAAATCGCCGAACTAACAGTAGCCGCAATCCAGAAATTTGTAAAAGGCTGGATTAAATGGATAAATGCATAACGAAAGACGAATTCTTCCATAATCGGACCACCGATAGTAGTTGCCAAAATAAATAAAGGATTTGCCAAAATCACCGCTACAATAGCTTGTGTATTTTGAGAAGTAGCTTGTTCTCCTGTGATGGCTACTTCAATGGCAAAAGTAACCCCTTGAATCAGCATGGCAATGAAAATCCCACTAACACCTAGTAAAAAAATAAAAATAGGTGATTTCAAGGTTGCTGTTTCCTCTAAAGGAGAAGGTTCTGTTGTTTTTAAAAAGATGCCAATCATTACAAGGGCGCCAATAATGTAGAGAGCAGTTGTCACATTAATCGCTGCATTGGGGGAAATACCCGAAAAAAGTAACGGCCCGAAAAAAGCGATAATGTATGTGACTAAAATAAATAAACTTGATTTTCTTAAGGTCATGGTTAATCCTTTCTATAATTATTTTTTACGATTATTGCGATATCCTAATAAAAGAAAAACGAATAAGAAAAAGAAAAGAGATTCCCAAAGTGTCGAAACAATTCCTTCTGTGACACTGAAAACAAGATTTCCTAAATTCGCTATCACAAAATAAACGAAGGTTGCTATTAGTGCTGTAAGTAAACGTTGTTTCATTTTATTCGCCTCCAATCGTAGTCAATTTATTTTACCATGAATTAAAGGATTGGAAAAACATTCCATGAAAAAAGAATACTCAATAAAAAATGCGTATCTTATAATTGACAAGAAAAAGAGAGAAAAGACTTGCATTTTTAGAGTGAAATGAGTATTATAAATAGTGTGAGTTAGCACTCTTATGTATCGAGTGCTAAAATAAGCGAAAACTTTTTATTTGGAGGGATTTATTGTGTTAAAACCATTAGGCGATCGCGTCGTAATTAGAGTCGCGAAAGAAGAAGAAAAAACTGTTGGAGGAATTGTTCTTGCATCCGTTGCAAAAGAAAAACCACAAACAGGTGAAGTTATCGCAGTAGGTGAAGGTCGTGTGCTTGAAAATGGCACAAAAGTTCCGATGGAAGTAAAAATTGGTGACACAGTAATGTTTGAAAAATATTCAGGAACAGAAGTGAAATACGAAGGCGTAGAATACTTAATTGTATCAGCCAAAGACATTATTGCCACTGTTGAATAATAAACAACTTTTACAGAATAATATAATAGAAGAAAAAAATTATGAGGTGAAGAAATCATGGCAAAAGAGATTAAATTTGCAGAAGATGCACGTGCAGCAATGCTACGCGGAGTAGATGTATTAGCAGATACAGTGAAAGTGACATTAGGCCCTAAAGGTCGTAACGTTGTTTTAGAAAAATCATTTGGTTCACCATTGATTACTAACGATGGAGTAACAATTGCTAAGGAAATTGAATTGGAAGATCATTTTGAAAACATGGGCGCAAAATTAGTTTCAGAAGTTGCTTCTAAAACGAATGATATTGCTGGTGACGGAACAACAACAGCGACTGTTTTGACACAAGCCATTGTTCGTGAAGGCTTAAAAAACGTAACTGCTGGAGCTAACCCATTAGGTATTCGTCGTGGGATTGAATTAGCAACAAAAACAGCAGTAGAAGAATTACACAATATTTCATCTGTAGTTGATTCAAAAGAAGCGATTGCACAAGTCGCTGCTGTTTCATCAGGTTCTGAAAAAGTCGGCCAATTAATTGCTGATGCAATGGAAAAAGTTGGTAACGACGGCGTAATTACCATTGAAGAATCAAAAGGGATTGAAACAGAATTAGATGTGGTTGAAGGAATGCAATTCGACCGCGGTTATTTATCTCAATACATGGTTACTGACAACGATAAAATGGAAGCTGTTTTAGAAAATCCATATATCTTAATTACCGACAAAAAAATCTCAAATATTCAAGATATCTTACCTTTATTAGAACAAATTCTACAACAAAGCCGTCCACTATTGATCATTGCGGATGATGTTGATGGGGAAGCTCTACCAACATTAGTATTGAACAAAATCCGTGGTACATTTAATGTTGTCGCAGTAAAAGCGCCAGGATTTGGTGACCGCCGCAAAGCGATGCTTGAAGATATTGCTATTTTAACAGGTGGTACAGTAATCACTGACGACTTAGGGTTAGAGTTAAAAGACACAACTATTGAAAACTTAGGAAATGCTAGCAAAGTAGTTGTCGACAAAGATAACACAACAATTGTCGAAGGTGCTGGTTCAAAAGAAGCCATTGATGCCCGCGTTCATTTAATTAAAAACCAAATCGGCGAAACAACGTCTGATTTTGATCGTGAAAAATTACAAGAACGTTTAGCTAAATTAGCTGGCGGGGTTGCTGTCGTTAAAGTCGGTGCTGCAACTGAAACAGAATTAAAAGAATTAAAATTACGAATTGAAGATGCATTAAACGCAACACGTGCCGCTGTAGAAGAAGGCATGGTTTCTGGTGGTGGTACCGCACTGGTCAATGTAATTGGTAAAGTCGCTGCGCTAGAAGCTGAAGGCGATGTGGCAACAGGGATCAAGATTGTCGTTCGTGCATTAGAAGAACCAATCCGTCAAATCGCTGAAAATGCTGGTTATGAAGGATCAGTGATTGTTGACAAACTAAAAAATGTTGACTTAGGTATCGGATTCAATGCAGCTAACGGTGAATGGGTAAACATGGTTGAAGCCGGTATTGTTGACCCAACAAAAGTAACTCGTTCTGCCTTACAAAATGCAGCTTCTGTGTCAGCTTTATTATTAACAACTGAAGCAGTTGTTGCAGACAAACCAGAACCAGCTGCACCAGCTCCTATGATGGATCCATCAATGGGCATGGGCGGTATGATGTAAAAATAAAAAAGTATTCTAAAAGCTTACGATTGAAAAATCGTAAGCTTTTTTTTACATAAAGAATAAATAATCTAAATAATATCTTTGCTTATGGTGTTTTCTCAAATATTTACTCAATTAACAAAAAAGATGATAATTTAAAGGCTTCGTTTTAGCTAGACAGCCTTGTTTTTATTCGATAAAATTTAGTAATAACAATCATTTTTTGAAAACTAGTAGTTGGTAATTTTTATTTATTAATAGAATATAAATAAAAATTATTATATTTTGAAGGGGAATATTAGGAAGATTGAGGTGGAAAAATGGAAAAATATACAATTGGTGTCGTTCCTTTGACAATTGAAACAAAAGAATACTGTCAAAATTGGTTTGTTAGTAATCAAGTAGAATGTCAGATCATCCAAGGAACAAATATACTTCTTCATTTGCACCATATTGATGGATTAGTGATTGAAGTTACTGACCACCAGCAAGTAAATACTTGTTGTGAGTTATTAATGACGATTCGCAAGCAGTCAGATTTACCGATTTGGTTATTTTCTCGGACAGAAGTAATTAGTAAAGTCAATCGAATTATTTATTTACAATTAGGTGCAGATGGCGTTTTTGATCATTCTTATGATCGTCAAGAATGCATGTTAAGCATGAGTAATTTATTGCAACGTGTAAAAAGACGTTTTTATCCTAAATTAGCTATTGCAAACGAGGAACAAACAGTTACTAAGAATCTTTCTGAGAGATTGTATTTAATTGCGCCAAATTTGAGTGTTTGCTTGGGAAGTGGAGAAGAAATTCTTTTAACAAAATTGGAATTTTTCACAATAGAGTATTTATACAAACACGCAGGACAAACAATTACATATGAAGAACTCTACAAAAATGTCTGGAAAGATACTGCGAATGAACGAAAATATCGTGTCGCTAATGTGATTTTCCATTTGCGTAAAAAAATTGAACAAGATGTGAACAAACCACAATATATCAAAACAATTCGTTCAAAAGGCTATATGTTAACGGTGTAAAAGGTACGAAGGAGGAGAAACAAATGTGGCAATTTTTGACTAAAAACAATGAAGATGAGGAGTATGAGAAGATGCCGGATTTTGAAAATGAACAATCGATGAAAGCACAACCAACGGTAACAGAAGAAGCAATCTTTGATGACGAGGTCGTTTATGCAAAAGAGCAATCCGCAAAAGTAAAACAGGTCCAGCAACAAGTGCCGACTGAACTGTCAGAAGAGTCATTTTCTTTTGTTGAAAAACTAGAAGAAGAAAATCAACTATATCAGCAATCCATTAAAAAGCTAACGGAGCAATTATTAATGCAAACCAATGAAGTGGAAGCATTACAAAAACAAGTAGTCGAAAAAGATGTTCAACTTAAACATGTTAAAGAAACATTAAGTGATAAAGAAACAACTATCACTTCTTTACAGAAACAATTGTCTGAAGAAAAGATGCAACAGAGACAGACCAGTGAAGAGAATTTAGACACAGCCGTTACGCTTTCTCAAAAAGAAATTGGCGAAGTGTTATTGGAAGCCAAACGTCAAGTGGATAGATGTCAATAAAGTAGACACAAAAAGAGAAGATACTTAAAGACATTCAAAGTAAAGAGCCTCCTTTTCATTTGGTGTAAGCATATCTAATGTTCCGTGAGGACGTTTGGTGTTATAGAATCCTTCAATGTAAGCGAAACAAGCCAAACGTACTTCTTCGATTGAATGGAATGAACGGCGATTTAATTCTTCTTTTTTCATATATTTAAAAAAAGCTTCGGTAACGGCGTTATCCCACGGATAACCTGGTTTTGAAAGAGAATGGACAATCGGATGATGCTCTATAAACTTTCTAAATTCAAAAGAGGTATATTGAGACCCTTGATCTGTATGAAAAAGAACAGGATTCATTAATTTTCGAGAATGAAGTGCTTTTTCTAATGTTTGAATGGCTAGTTTTGTATCAATCGTTGATCCTACGGTCCAAGCAATTACTTTTCTAGAAAACAAATCTAAAACGACACACAAATACGCAAATGTTTTCTTCCCGATGGGGATATAAGAAAAATCACTTGTCCAAACTTGATTTGGTGCAGGTGGATTGAACGCTTGGTTTAGATGATTTGGCCGTGTTAAAGAAACCTTGTTTTTCCTTTTTTTGAAAACAGGCTTTACTGTAGACATTTTTGGGAGGTCCATTGCTTTCATCAAGCGATAAACACGACCAATACTAATCGAAATGCCATAATCACGCAAAAGAATCTGGCGGATTTTTGCAGCGCCAAGACGTTTTTGAGAAGAAGTATAAATTTCTAAAATCACTTTTCTTAGGTGTTGATTTTCTTTTGTTCTTGGGGCTACTTTTCCAGAAAAGCGTTTGTAATAAGTGGAACGATTGACTTTGAGTACACGACAGAGTGTAACAATACTGTGTTCATATCGAAGAATGTGTATGGCTTTTAATCGTTCGTCAAGCGAGGCGTGAATATGGCAATCGCTTTTTTTAGGATTAAATTTTCCTCCTCGAGTTGCGCATTTCGTTTTTGTAGCTGTTTGATTTGACGGGCCGTAAGGATCGTGTCATCGTCAATTTTTACTTCGGAATATTGTTTGACCCAACGAGCAATTGAAGAAAGAGCAATGCCGTACTCCTTAGCTAAAGCATTTTGAGTTTTACCACTTTCGTGAAGTTTTACAATGGATTTTTTAAACTCTTCGTCAAATTTACGTGGTGATTTTCTGTTATTTACCATATTAAAAATTCCTTTCAAAATTTCTGTCTATTTATTTAATAGTATACCAAAAAATGTGTCTACTTTATTAGGATACATGCAAAGCAAAAGAAACAATTAGTCAAGCCAAACAACAAGTTGCAACAGTTCATGAAGAAATGGAACAACGTTTAGCAACTTTAACACGCATGAAGCAAGTGGCAAGAGAGTACCAAGCTTATTGTGAACAAATGCTGACAATCAAGAATGAATCAACAGGAACGTACCAACAGATAGAGCAGTTATTAGCAGAAATAAAGAGGTAAATGAAGGAGAAATGCGATGAAAAAAAGAAAGGCAAGATATTTGAAGTTGGTATGTATTGGAATTTTAGGGATTTATGCGGGCGCCAGTTACTACAATTCGGAACCATTAATCGCTCAAGAAGAGACCGAAACGAGGGACGAAAGTCGACAGCTATCGCTGGAAGAAAAAAGAGCGGACCAAGCCAATCAAGACCAAGGAACCCTTACTTCTTCAACGCTGAACGAAACAATAATAAGTTCGTCTGAACAACAAGAAAGTTCAACACAAAATGACAGCAGTGACCATCAGGAAAATAATGTGGAACCATTAGAATCTGAAAATAGTTTACCGCCACAAGAAAAGACAATTGCTAGTACTAAACCAACCGAATCGTTACAAAATGAGCAACCAGTATCTGAAGAGCGTAAAGCGCTCACTGAGAAGTCACCTCATAATCAGGAACCACAAAATTCTACATTAACTGAAAAGACCAAAGAGCCGTTGGTACATTCAGAGGTAGACAATAGTCAAGAAAAGGAAAAGCAAGCAGGAATTCAACAACAAGCCGAGGCAAATTTTGTTGTCCAAGAGAATGCTTCTACTTCTGAGTTTATTAGAAAAATCGGTGAAGAAGCACGAGTTATTGGTCAGCGACATGATCTATACGCTTCTGTCATGATAGCTCAAGCTATTTTAGAGAGTGGCTCGGGCAATAGTGCGTTAGCGGCGGCGCCAAATTATAATTTGTTTGGCATTAAAGGCGCTTATCAAGGTCAAAGTGTCAGCTTTCCCACACAAGAAGATGATGGTAAAGGGAAGATGACCACCATTCATGCCGATTTTCGTCAGTATCCTTCCTATAAAGAGTCTTTAACAGACTATAGTAAATTAATCATCAATGGGCTGGCGGGTAATCCAACGTTTTATCACGGCGTTTTGAAAGCAAACACGACGAATTATCAGCAGGCAACAAAATTTTTAACAGGTCGCTATGCAACGGATACATATTACGATAAAAAATTAAATGCGTTGATTGAAACCTATCAATTAACTGAATACGATCAAGAAAAGAAGAAACCAGTAGTGACTAATTTGGCAGAAGAAAAGAAACCTTCGTTTGATAAGGAAGCAGTCAAAGAACAGCTAAAAAAAGAAGCAGTCATCTATGAAGTAAGCAAAGGAGATTCTCTCGCCACCATTAGCCAGACGTTTGGTGTGTCAGCAACAGCCATCTTAAAACAAAATTCAAAGACTCAAGAAATGTTTTATATTGGCCAAAAAATCACGATTCCTCAGCATACAGCGGCGACTTCTCTAGAACCGAAAGAACAAGCGTTACTTCAATCACTAATAATCAGTAAATCGGTGACTAATGCTTTGGAAACTGCAGAGCAATCAAATGGTACAGCGAATGACTCAAAAACAGAGTCTACTGAGTATTATGAAGTAAAAAGAGGAGAGACACTCGCAAAAATTGCTAAAAAAACGGGCTATTCCTTAACCGCACTCAAGCAGGCAAATGGCTTAACGTATTCTGTATTAACCGAAGGACAAACGATAGCACTTCCTAAGCTAAAGGACTAATGCTGATTTAACTTATTGGTCGATAGAGTCAATATATTATTAGACGAAGAGTAGAGGAAAAGTTCATTCATGGATGAACTTTTCCTCTACTCTTACTATGTTTTTCATAAATACTTAATAAATAGTAAAATTAGCAAGAGAATTGTGTCTTTACACAAAATAGATAGGTTTTCTTGCCGAAGTTTGATAAAATGATTAGTTGAAAGGATGCGTGAAAATTGAAAGAATTATTTCGTAAATACCGAGAAGTACTGGCTTATTTATTTTTTGGTGGTGCAACGACGGTCGTCAACTTAGTTGTGTTTTTTGTTTGTCAAAATGTGTTAGGGCTGGATTACAAGATAAGTAACACAATTAGTTGGTTTTTATCTGTTCTATTTGCCTTTTTCACGAATAAATATTGGGTATTCGCAAGTAAGCATGAAAGCATAGCTGGTTTTTTTAAAGAAATGGGCTTATTTTATTGGTACCGAATTTTATCTTTTGTGGCTGATATGGGTTTAATGATTCTCCTAATTGATGGCATTCATTTTTCATCGTTTTGGGCGAAAATGATTACACAAGTTGTAGTAGTGATTTTAAATTATTTCTTCAGTAAATTTTTCATTTTTAAAGAAAAAGAGGTCTAAGCAGATTTTAGGCTAAAAAAAATTTTTTTGTTATAATATAAACAAGTTTTTAATACAAAGAATAGAGGTAGAAAACGATGGACTATACATATGCAGATGATAGTTTGACATTGCATACAGATATGTATCAAATCAATATGATGCAAACATACTGGGAATTAGGGAGAGCAGATTTACATGCTGTTTTTGAATGTTACTTTAGAGAGATGCCCTTTAATCATGGCTACGCAATTTTTGCAGGTTTAGAACGTTTAGTCAATTATCTCGAAAATTTAACGTTCACAGAATCTGATATTGCATATCTCCGAGAAGTTGAAGAATATCCAGAAGATTTCTTGACGTATTTAGCAAATTTTGAATTTAAATGTACTGTACGCTCTGCTTTAGAAGGGGATTTGGTTTTTAATAACGAACCGTTAATTCAAATTGAAGGTCCTTTGGCACAATGTCAATTGGTAGAAACTGCCTTGCTAAATATGGTGAATTTCCAAACATTAATTGCGACAAAAGCGGCTCGAATTAAATCCGTGATTGGCGATGATCCTTTATTGGAATTTGGAACACGCCGAGCACAAGAATTAGATGCTGCCATTTGGGGCACAAGAGCCGCCTATATTGGTGGGGCGGACGCGACAAGTAATGTTCGTGCTGGTAAAATTTTTGGTATTCCGATTAGTGGGACCCATGCCCATTCATTGGTTCAGTCGTATGGAAATGATTATGAAGCATTCATGGCGTATGCCAAAACACATCGGGATTGCGTTTTCCTTGTTGATACGTATGATACTTTGAAAGCGGGAGTGCCAAGCGCAATTCGAGTAGCTCGAGAAATGGGTGATAAAATTAATTTCCTAGGCGTGCGGATTGATAGTGGCGATATGGCTTATATTTCTAAACGAGTTCGTGAACAACTGGACGAAGCAGGCTTTACTGAAGCAAAAATTTATGCATCGAACGATTTAGATGAAAATACGATTTTGAATCTAAAAATGCAAAAATCAAAAATTGATGTATGGGGCGTGGGTACCAAGCTGATTACCGCCTATGATCAACCGGCTTTAGGAGCGGTGTTTAAATTAGTTTCAATTGAAGGTGAAGATGGTCAAATGAAAGATACCATTAAACTATCTAGCAATGCTGAAAAAGTGACAACACCAGGAAAAAAACAAGTCTGGCGCATTACACGTAAATCTGATAAAAAGTCAGAAGGGGACTATGTGACACTTTGGAACGAAGATCCTCGCCAAGAAGAAGAAATTTATATGTTCCATCCCGTTCATACCTTTATTAATAAGTATGTCCGTGATTTTGAAGCACGGCCAGTACTCCAAGATATTTTCGTTGAAGGAAAACGTGTGTATGAATTACCAACTTTAGATGAAATTAAACAATATGCAAAAGAAAATTTAGATTCACTTTGGGAAGAATACAAGCGGGACTTGAATCCGCAGAAATATCCAGTGGACCTTTCAACAGATTGTTGGAACCACAAAATGAATTTATTGGAAAAAGTGCGTAAAGACGTTAAACATTTAACGGAAACGGTGAATAAGGAGGCCTAGAAATGACAACACTTCAAGAAAAAATCATTCAAGAGTTAGGTGTTTTACCGACAATTGACCCAAAAGAAGAAGTTCGTAAAAGTATTGATTTTCTGAAAGCTTATTTAACTAAACATCCTTTTTTAAAAACCTTTGTCTTGGGAATTAGTGGCGGACAAGATTCAACATTAGCTGGGCGCTTAGCACAATTAGCGATGACTGAAATGCGCGAAGAAACAGGAGATATGTCGTATCAATTTATTGCGATTCGGCTTCCATACGGTGAGCAAGCAGATGAAGCTGATGCACAAGCCGCGCTAGCCTTTATCCAGCCAGATGTTTCTTTACGAGTGGATATTAAACCAGCAGTGGATGCAATGGTTGGTTCGCTAGAAAACGCTGGCGTTCAAATTAGCGATTTTAATAAAGGGAACATGAAAGCACGTCAACGTATGATTACACAATATGCAGTAGCTGGCGAAAATGCTGGCGCAGTAATTGGCACAGACCACGCAGCCGAAAATGTCACAGCTTTCTTCACCAAATATGGCGATGGCGGAGCGGATATTTTACCGTTATTTCGTTTAAATAAGCGCCAAGGAAAAGCTTTGCTGAAAGAACTTGGGGCACCAGAAGCCTTGTATCTAAAAATACCAACAGCTGATCTAGAAGATGACAAACCGTTAGTTGCAGATGAAGTTGCCTTAGGTGTCACGTATGATGCCATTGATGACTATTTGGAAGGCAAAAAAGTCTCGGAAACAGATCAACAAACAATTGAAAACTGGTATAAAAAAGGACAACACAAACGGCATTTACCCATTACAATTTTTGATGATTTTTGGAAATAAAAACACAGACCATCGGCGAATGAACGATGGTCTGTGTTTTTTTTACATAACTACTTTTCAGAAAGTAAACGTTGCTACAGCAACTATCCCATGATAATGAAAGTCGTTTTCATTTAGGCGTTTTCACTTTCTTTTTCAAAACAGAAAAGGTACGCTCAATAATGTAAAGTGAATGATGGGAGAGAAAAAGAGATGAAGCATGTAACAAAATTGGGGATTACAATTATAACAGGAGTTTTGGCATTATTATTTGAATTTATTTTACATCAGCCGAATTGGGCGTATGGCATTATTTTAATAACAGGTTCTGTAATGGCGTTAATGATGTTCTGGGAAATGATTCAAACCTTACGTGAAGGAAAATATGGTGTCGATATTTTAGCGATTACCGCTATCGTTGCAACCTTAGCTGTGGGAGAATACTGGGCCAGTTTGATGATTTTAATTATGTTGACTGGTGGTGATTCATTAGAAGACTATGCCGCTGGAAAAGCTAACCAAGAGCTGAAGTCATTATTGGATAACTCGCCACAAAAAGCTCATCGCTTGAATGGCGAAAATTTAGAAGATGTTTCTGTTGAGGAAATCAATGTTGGCGATGAATTAGTAGTAAAACCAGGGGAACTAGTTCCAGTTGATGGCTTGGTAAAAACTGGGACATCAACAGTCGATGAATCTTCATTAACAGGAGAATCAAAACCAATTGAAAAAAATCCTGGGGATGAATTAATGTCGGGTTCCGTGAATGGTGATGGCTCTTTGAAAATGGTTGCTGAAAAAACTGTAGCCGACAGTCAATATCAAACGATTGTGAACTTAGTGAAAGAATCTGCGGCGCGTCCAGCTCATTTTGTACGTTTAGCAGACCGCTATGCGGTACCTTTTACACTAATTGCCTACTTAATTGCAGGTGTTGCTTGGTTTGTTTCAAAAAGTCCGACACGTTTTGCGGAAGTCTTAGTTGTTGCTTCGCCGTGTCCTTTAATTCTATCTGCTCCAATTGCTTTAGTGGCAGGGATGGGTCGTTCAAGTCGTCATGGGGTCGTTATTAAATCGGGAACGATGGTCGAAAAATTAGCTTCTGCAAAAACGATTGCGTTTGATAAAACAGGCACGATTACGCAAGGACAACTTTCTGTTGATCAAGTCCAACCAATCAATGCTGAAATAACTGCTGCTGAATTAGTGGGATTGGCAGCAAGCGTGGAACAAGAATCAAGTCATATTTTAGCTAGATCAATTGTTGCTTATGCCAGAAAGCAAGATGTCCCATTAAAAAATATTACAGATCTAGCAGAAGTTTCTGGTGCTGGCGTGAAGGCATTTGTGGATGGTGCTGAGATACGGGTAGGTAAAAAGAATTTTGTGACACAAGAGTCTCAAGCAACTGAAAAAATTGATAAAACGACTATTCATATTTCACGTAATGGCACATATTTAGGCCGAATTACTTTTACAGACACTGTACGCCCAGAAGCAAAAGAGACTATGGAAAAATTACACCAATTACATCTTCAACGAATTTTAATGCTGACGGGGGATCAAGAATCCGTCGCAGAAACGATTGCTGCAGAAGTAGGAATTACCGAAGTACATGGGGAATGTTTACCACAAGATAAGTTAACCATTTTAAAAGAATTGCCTAAAGAAAATCATCCAGTCATCATGGTAGGAGATGGTGTAAATGATGCACCTTCGCTTGCTGTTGCAGACGTAGGTATTGCTATGGGCGCTCATGGAGCTACTGCGGCTAGTGAAACTGCTGACGTTGTTATTTTAAAAGATGACTTAAGTAAAGTCAGCCAAGCGGTCGAAATTGCCCAAGATACCATGAAAATTGCCAAACAATCTGTATTAATCGGAATTTTTATCTGCGTTTTACTAATGCTAATTGCTAGTACCGGGATCATTCCGGCGCTAATCGGGGCTATGCTACAAGAAGTCGTGGACACTGTGTCAATCTTATCTGCTTTGCGTGCTCGTCGAATTGGCAAGTAAGGTGGAACAATTAATTGCCTGAATGTCCAGCTTAGTGGTAAAATAAAGGTACGTTTTTAATATTAATAAGTTACAGGGGAGAGATTGTGCAATGAAAGGAAACCAAATAGATGGGCAACCAGTCACGGAAGAACAACTATTAAAAGAAAGCTACCGTAAATATACGGGGGAAGGAATTGATATCTTTTATAATAAAGATATTTGTGAACATATTGGTAATTGTGTTCGCGGAAATCCAGAAGTCTTTGAAGTTGGTCGGAAACCATGGATTATTCCAGATAACGGAAGTGTTGAAAATGACATGATTGTGGTAGATTCATGTCCAAGTGGTGCTCTAAAATATATTCGGAAAGCAGGGAACGAATATGCAAATTAAAGAAGAAAACAATCGTTTTGCTCTATATAACGATGAAAACCAAGAAATTGGTGAAATGACTTGGTCAGATGCTGGCGAAAGCATGATGATTATTGATCATACGTTTGTTGATCCAACTTATCGTGGACAAAAATTAGCTGAAAAACTTGTTTTAGCCGGTGTTGAAAAAGCGAGAAAAGAGCATAAAAAAATTATTCCGCTATGTCCATTTGCCAAAAAAGAATTTGATACTAAACCTGAATACGGAGACGTATTGAGAAAATAAAGAAGAAACTAGCAACAGCCGCAAGTAGAAATCTGATTCCTACTTGCGGCTGTTGCTATTAGAGACAAATAGGGAAAGACATTAAATTTCACTGGTGTTTACAGATAAAATATGCTACATTAAAGTAGATGAATTTCGCATATTTGTATAAAAAGGAGAATTAACGCATGTATAATCTAATCTTAACGTTGGTCATCATTTTATCTGTTTTAATCGTCATTACTGTTATGATGCAACCAAGCAAACAAAACAGTGCAGCAAGTGCCTTCACTGGCGGTGCAGATAAATTATTTGGGAAGCAAAAAGCGCGCGGTTTTGAAGCTGTTATGCAACGCTCAACAGCAGTTCTTGGCGCAATTTGGATGATTTTATTATTTGTTTTGGCGTTCTTATCTTCAAAATAAGTACGTAATCTTTTAAAATGACAAGTTTAGAACAGAGAGATGAGTGCGGACACTTATTTTTCTGTTCTTTTTCTTTCTGAAAAAGTCTTTGAAACTTATCATTTCGGAAGGTTTTCTTTTGAGAATATGATAGAATGAAGCTGAGGTGAGCGAAGTGGCAAAAAAAATCAATTTACCGAAGCCGTTATTTTCAGAAAAAGGAAAACGGGCGGTCCTTTTATTACACGCTTATTCTGGCAGCAGTAATGATGTACGGATGTTAAGCAGACGTTTAGAAAAAGAAAATTATACTGTCTATTCGCCTAATTTTTCAGGACATGGCACGCTAGTTCCTGAAGATATTTTAGATCAAACAACGGAACAATGGTGGCAAGATACACAAGAAGCAGTCGCTTTTTTGAGAGAAAGAGGTTACCAAGAAATTGCCATTTTTGGTTTATCAATGGGCGGGATTTTCAGTATGCATGCATTAACGGAACAATTAACAGGATTAATTGGTGGTGGATTTTTCTGTTCACCGATCTACCCTGTCGAAAATAAAGTCCCAGAAAATTTCGTATTATACGCAGAAAATGTGATGAAAATCGCAGAAGTTCCTGCAGAGGAACAACAAAGCCGGTTGCAATCGATTGAGCAACGAGTCAAACAACAATTAGGAGCGATTGAAACGATTGCTAGTCAGACGGCTGACAAACTAAACAAAATCCACGCACCTCTTTTCTTAGCGCAAGCTGGCAAAGATGAAATGATTGAGCCAATGGGCGTCTATCAAACGGCCCAAGCGCTAACACAAGCACGTGTGACCTTACAATGGTACCCAAACAGCGGACATGTCATTACGGTGAGTGGAGAACACAAACAATTAGAGCAAGATGTGGTGCAATTTTTAGCAACACTACCTTGGAATGAGGAGAAATAATGACAAAACAAACAATTAAAGAGCAAATTTTACATTTCATGGAAAGCCAAAAAAAGAAAAGCTTTTCAATGGAAGAAATTGCACAAGGCTTGAATTTAGAAAAAAGTTCAGATTTTAAAATTTTAGTGCAAACCATTGCACAAATGGAACGAGAAAAGTCAGTTAGTTTCAACAAAAAAGGCAAAGTCCTGTTACCAATGAAAGACTTATTAATAGAAGGAACGTTTCGTGCAAATGAACGAGGCTTTGGTTTTGTAACCATCGATCCTGAAGAACCAGATGTTTATATTCCGAAAGAGGCAACGAACTTTGCAATGGATGGAGATACGGTTTTAATCGACGTGATCCAACATGCGGATCCTTTTTCAGATCGCGGCGCAGAAGGTAAAGTCAAAGAAATTAAAGAGCGAGCAGTGAGCCAAGTTGTCGGAGAATTTGTGGCATATAGTGAAGAAGAAATGGCAGAAATGGGACTGTATGGCTACATGATTCCCAAAGATAAGAAATTGAATCAGTATACTGTATCAATTGCACCTGAAGGGATTAAGCCAGTAGATGGTAGCATTGTCATTGCTGAAATTACCTATTATCCAGATCAAGAATATCCAACGAGTATGGAAGGACTAGTCAAACAAGTGATTGGTCATAAAAATGATCCAGGAATGGATATTTTATCAATCGTGGTGGCTCATGGAATTCCCACAGCATTTCCTGATGAAGTTTTGGCTGAAGCGGACCAAGTACCAGAAACTATTGCAGAAAGCGATTTAGTCGGTCGTCGGGATTTACGTGATCAGTTGATTGTGACGATTGATGGAGAAGATGCGAAAGATTTAGATGATGCAGTAACGGTACAAAAGTTAGCAAATGGCAATTTCTTTTTAGGGGTGCATATTGCAGATGTTTCTTATTATGTAACTGAAGGAAGCCAATTGGATATGGAAGCGTATGAACGTGGTACAAGTGTCTATTTGACAGACCGAGTTGTGCCAATGATTCCGCAGCGATTATCAAATGGGATTTGTTCGCTAAACCCACATGTTCCACGTTTAACCATGAGTTGTGAGATGGAAATTACACCAGAAGGAGAAGTTATTTCGCATGAAATTTTCCAAAGTGTAATCCAAACAACGGAGCGAATGACCTATACAGCAGTCAATGAAATTTTAGAAGAGCAAAAACCTGAAACGTTAGAACGCTACAAAGAACTAGTTCCCATGTTTAAAGAGATGGGTGAGCTGCACCATATATTAGAAGAGATGCGTATGCGCCGTGGTGCGATTTCTTTTGAAGATCGTGAAGCCAAAGTCCTAGTTGATGAAAATGGTCATCCCAAAGATATTCTTTTACGCACGCGTGGTGTGGGTGAACGATTAATTGAATCCTTTATGTTGGCAGCGAATGAAACTGTGGCGCGTCATTATCATGACTTAAAACTGCCATTTATTTATCGGATTCATGAACAACCAAAAGAAGAAAAAATGCAACGTTTCTTTGACTTTGCTGCAGTACTTGGCATTCTTGTTAAAGGAACAAAAGAAAACATTTCACCGAAAGATTTACAAAAAGTTTTAGAGCAAGTTGAAAATAAGCCGGAAGAAGTGGTTATCAATACGATGTTGCTAAGAAGTATGCAACAAGCGAAATACTCAGAAGACAACTACGGACACTATGGGTTGGCTGCTGAATATTATACGCATTTCACTTCACCAATACGTCGTTATCCAGATTTAATTGTGCATCGTTTGATTCGCAGCTATAGCCAAGATCAATCTGAAAAAAATCAAGAAAAATGGAACGAAGCATTACCAGAAATTGCCAATCATAGTTCAAGTATGGAACGTCGCGCAGTTGATGCAGAGCGTGAAGTGGACGCCATGAAGAAAGCCGAATTTATGGTAGATAAAGTGGGAGAAACGTATGACGGGATTATCAGCTCAGTCACAAAATTTGGTATCTTTGTGGAACTGCCTAATACAATAGAAGGCTTGATTCACGTGAACAACTTAAAACAAGATTATTTCCACTTTATTGAAAATCATATGGCGTTAGTTGGTGAACGGACGGGAATGACTTTGAAAATTGGTCAGAAAGTTCAAATCCGTGTTGAAAAAGCTGATCCAGAAACAAGAGAAGTTGATTTTGAATTGATTTCAGCTGAGGAAGTCGCGCCAGTCGAAGGACCAAAAGGACGTAAAAAAGGCAAAGCCAATTCTTCAACTCGTTCAAATAATCAACGAAGAAATAAAAAAGATGAATCATTTGATGGTAAGAAAAAGAAAAATAAGAAAAAAGGCAAAGGCAAAAAACAACCTTTTTATAAAGAAGCAATGAAACAAAAAAATAAAAAAGGGAAAAAGAAGAAGTAGAGGAGGTCGCTTATGCCAAAAGGGGAAGGAAAATTAATCGCACAAAACCGCAAAGCTAGACATGATTATTCAATTATCGATACGGTTGAAGCTGGGCTTGTTTTACAAGGAACAGAAATCAAATCTATTCGAAATGGTCGTATCAATTTAAAAGATGGTTTTGCACGAATTCGAAACGGAGAAGCCTTTTTGTATAATGTTCATATTAGTCCATATGAACAAGGCAATATTTTTAATCATGACCCATTACGTACCAGAAAATTATTATTACACAAAAAACAAATTAATAAGTTAATCGGCGAAACCAAAAATACAGGTATCACATTAGTACCTTTGAAGGTCTATATTAAAGACGGCTATGCCAAAGTTTTGATTGGTTTAGCTAAAGGGAAAAAGCAGTACGACAAGCGTGAAGACTTGAAACGTAAGGAAGTTGACCGACAAATCAGCCGAACATTAAAAAATAACCGACGTTAAAAATGTAAATTTATTCTTTTTCGCATATTTGCTTGCCTTTCTTCGGATTAGGTGTAAAATCTGGTAAGTGTTGAGTAAATGAATGTAAATGATTCATTTTTTAATCGCTTCGGAAAGCAGTACCACCCTGCATTAGATTGGTTTATGGAAAAGGTTTTCCAACCAATTTTCAACACATGAAATTTTAAAAGTAAACTATTTGTAAATTATCAACAAGTGGTGGTACGATAGCTTTGCCAGGGATTATCACTCAGGAGTAGGATGAAACTTCTGAAAGATTGTTGGAAAAGAGGTGAATTGATTTGGAAGAGAAGAAATTACTCTTCAATATCGGACCAATTTGGTTTGATGGAACCATTGTTTTGATGGTGCTGTTGACGTGTATCATTGTTTTCGCCTTTGTCTATGCTTGTACGAGAAATATGAAGCTACGACCTAAAGGCAAACAAACGGTCATCGAATGGTTAGTGGATTTTATTCGTGGAATCATTACAGACAATTTACCTCGTAAAGAAGTGAGCAATTTTCATTTAATGGCGTTTACCCTGTTCATGTTTGTACTTGTTTCAAACATCTTGGGTCTCGTTACAAAAATCGTTGTGGGCGACGATCTCAGCGTTTGGAAAAGTCCAACCGCCGATCCAATCGTAACCTTAACGTTAGCGATGATGATGATTGTCTTAACACACTTCTTTGGTATGAAACGCTTTGGTTTTAAAGGCTATCTAGTTAATAGTTATTTAAGACCCGTTGGTTTCTTACTACCGGTAAAATTAATGGAAGAATTCACGAATCTATTAACATTAGGCTTGCGTTTGTACGGAAACATTTTTGCCGGCGAAGTTCTATTGGGCTTGATTGCTGGAACCGTAGCAAGCGTTGGATTATGGGTTATCCCACTAGCAATTCCGCTAGAAATGATTTGGGTAGCATTCTCAATCTTTATTGGATGTATCCAAGCGTTTATCTTTGTGACACTTTCAATGGTTTATATGTCACACAAAATTGAAACAGAAGAATAATCAAGAAATACGAAGGACAAAAATTATCTTTTAGGAGGATTTTACACAATGGAAGGATTAAATTTTATCGCAGCAGCAATTGCAATTTTCGGTTCAGCTATCGGAGCCGCTATCGGTAACGGACAAGTTATTTCAAAAACAATCGAGTCAATGACTCGTCAACCAGAAATGTCTGGTCAATTAAGAACAACAATGTTTATCGGGGTCGCTTTAATCGAAGCTGTGCCAATTTTAGGTGTCGTTGTTTCTTTATTACTTTTATTCAGATAAGCAATAAAATGGAGGCAGGACGCTGATTATTATCGGGACCGTCACTGCTTTCTTCTATCTTTAGCCTTTTCAATAGCTGGTGATAAAGCAGTTGAAGAAGCTAAATCGATTTTTGCAGGAAAGGAAGTTGAGACTTCATGCTACTTACTACATTGGTAGTCGGTGAAACGGCTCCTAGTACCACACTAGGCACGATGATTGTTGTCAGTGGTGCATTTTTAATCTTGATGCTCTTATTAAAGAAATATGCATGGGGAGCAATCGTAGATATTTTGACACAACGTGAAGAAAAAATTGCCAACGATTTAGACTCTGCAGAACAATCTCGCGTAGCAGCAGCGAAAATGGAAAAAGAACGTCAACAACAATTACTTTCTTCCAGATCAGAAGCAGCTGAAATTATTAAAAACGCGAAAGAAAGTGGAGAACAGACTCGCCAAAAAACATTAAAAGAAACAACTGCGGAAGTTACTCGCCTACGCGAAAAAGCTCGGACAGATATTTCACAAGAACGTGAAGAAGCATTGTCTTCAGTAAAAAATGAAGTGGCAGATCTTTCTCTTCAAATTGCAGCCAAAATTTTAAATAAAGAATTAACACCAGATGCACATGAAGCATTGATTGATTCTTATATTGAAAGTTTAGGTAAAGCAAATGAAACTAGATAAATATACAGTTGGTAAACGCTACGGCAAGGCTTTGTTTGAGTTGGCAGTTGAAAAGAACCAAGCTGAAGCAATTTATCAAGAATTATTGACGCTTCGCGAAGTCTATCACCAAGTACCTGGTATTGGCGATATTTTAAGTGATGATCGCTTAGAACCTTATGAAAAAGACAGCATCATGGAAAAACTAGTAACAGGTTTTAGTGAAATGATGCAAAACTTTTTGCGAGTGGTTTACGAATATCGTCGCATGTACGATCTGCTCTTGATGATTGATGAATATGAACGACGTTATGATGAGCACCAAGGACTAATTTTGGGTTCAGTGACAACAGCCATTCCTTTATCAAAAGAACAACATCAAGCAATGGAAGAAAAAGCTGCCCAATTATTAGGGTATGAACAAGCGCATTTAGTCAATTTAATTGACCCGTCAATTGTCGGCGGAGTGGTTATTGAAGCAAACCATCAAGTAATCGATGGCAGCATCCGCAAACAATTAGAACATATGCAGCAGAAGTTATTAAAATAATCTTTAGGACTACAAAGAGGTGAATTGAATGGCTATCAAAGCAGAAGAAATCAGTGCCTTGATTAAAGAACAAATCGAAAACTATCAACAACAGCTTGCTGTTGAAGAAGTTGGAACAGTCACTTACGTCGGTGACGGAATTGCCCGCGCCCACGGTTTAGAAAATGCCATGAGTGGAGAACTTGTTGAGTTTTCAAACGGTTCATACGGAATGGCACAAAACTTAGAAACAAATGATGTAGGGATTATTATCCTTGGCGATTTTGAAACCATTCGTGAAGGAGATAAAGTACAACGCACAGGCAAAATCATGGAAGTACCCGTTGGGGAAGCTTTGATTGGCCGTGTTGTTAATCCATTAGGTCAACCATTAGATGGTTTAGGCGAAATTAAAACAGACAAAACACGTCCTGTGGAAGCAACAGCTCCCGGTGTTATGCAACGTCAATCTGTTGCTGAACCAATGCAAACTGGCTTAAAAGCCATTGATGCCCTCGTACCAATTGGTCGTGGACAACGGGAATTAGTTATTGGAGACCGTAAAACAGGGAAAACATCGATTGCAATTGATACAATTATTAACCAAAAAGGACAAGATGTAATTTGTATTTATGTAGCGATTGGTCAAAAAGAATCTACTGTTCGTAACCAAGTAGAAACACTTCGTAAATTTGGTGCCTTAGATTATACAATCGTTGTGACTGCAGGGGCTTCACAACCAGCACCATTACTTTACATTGCACCGTATGCAGGAACTGCAATGGGTGAAGAATTCATGTATAACGGCAAACATGTCTTAATTATTTTTGATGACTTATCAAAACAAGCCGTGGCTTATCGTGAACTTTCTCTACTATTACGCCGTCCACCAGGTCGTGAAGCTTATCCAGGGGATGTCTTCTATTTACACTCACGTTTATTAGAACGTGCAGCTAAATTAAGTGATGAATTAGGTGGCGGCTCAATGACAGCCTTACCATTCGTTGAAACCCAAGCAGGCGATATTTCTGCTTATATTCCAACAAACGTTATTTCAATCACTGATGGACAAATTTTCTTAGAAAGCGACCTGTTCTATGCAGGCACTCGTCCAGCCGTTGATGCTGGGTTATCTGTTTCTCGGGTCGGAGGATCAGCGCAAATCAAAGCAATGAAAAAAGTTGCCGGAACGCTTCGTTTAGACTTAGCTAGTTACCGTGAGTTAGAAGCCTTTACACAATTTGGCTCTGATTTAGATGCGGCAACACAAGCTAAATTAAACCGTGGTCGTCGTACGGTAGAAATTTTAAAACAAAAACTACATGCGCCACTGCCTGTAGAAAAACAAGTCTTAATTTTATATGCGTTAACACACGGCTTTTTAGATAGCGTGAGCGTAGATAAAATTTTACACTTTGAACAAGATTTATTCGATTATTTTGATGGCAAACATGCAGACTTATTGGAAACCATTCGTACTACGAAAGACTTACCAGATACTGATGCATTAGATGCAGCGATTACAGAGTTTTCTGAAATGTTTGCAGCGGCAAACAATAGCGGAGATTCAGCCAAAGAAGCTTTAGAAAAAATCGATAACGCATAAGAGAGGTGAGCGACATTGGGTGCTTCATTAAACGAAATCAAACAACGCATTGCATCAACAAAAAAGACAAGCCAAATTACCAAAGCGATGCAAATGGTTTCTGCAGCCAAATTGACCAAGTCAGAAGGCGCCTCTAAAAGCTTTCAAGAATATTCTTCAAAAATTCGTAGTGTCGTTACGCATTTAGTAGCTGCTCAGTTAAGTGAATTACGTGAAACAGAACAATCTTCTCTTAGTGAAGGGAACTATCATGTGATGTTAGCACAACGACCTGTCAAAAAAACAGGCTATATCGTTATCACTTCTGACAAAGGGTTAGTTGGTGGCTACAATAGCTCAATCTTAAAACAAACCATGAGTATGATTCAAGAAGACCATGATTCTAATAAAGAATATGCCTTAATCGCTATTGGTGGTACAGGGGCGGATTTCTTTAAAGCACGCGGAATCGATGTTTCCTATGAGCTAAGAGGCTTAACGGATCAACCAACGTTTGAAGAAGTCCGTAAGATTGTGACAACGGCAACGACTATGTACCAAAACGAAGTGTTTGATGAATTGTATGTTTGTTATAATCACCACGTTAACTCACTAACGAGTCAGTTTCGTGTGGAAAAAATGTTGCCAATTACTGATTTAGATCCATCAGAGGCGACCTCTTACGAACAAGAATATCTTTTAGAGCCTTCACCTGAAGCAATCTTGGATCAATTATTACCACAATATGCAGAAAGCTTAATTTATGGGGCGATCATTGATGCGAAAACAGCAGAACATGCTGCTGGGATGACCGCCATGAAAACAGCCACTGACAATGCGCAAAATATTATTAGCGATTTAACAATTTCTTATAACCGTGCTCGTCAAGGGGCGATTACCCAAGAAATTACAGAAATTGTTGCTGGTGCAGCTGCACTAGAATAATCTAGTCTTACGTTTGAACGTTTATAAAAATGTTCAAAGCGTGTGACTTTATGAAGACTGGAGGAAAGAAATTATGAGTTCAGGAAAGATTGTTCAAGTAATCGGTCCCGTTGTTGACGTGGAATTTTCATTAGATCAATCCTTACCCGATATTAACAACGCTTTAGTCGTTTATAAAAATGGCGAAGCAAAACAAAAAGTAGTACTTGAAGTCGCTTTAGAACTAGGTGATGGAGTGATTCGTTCTATCGCTATGGAATCGACAGATGGTTTACAACGTGGAATGGAAGTTATCGATACAGGAAAATCAATTTCAGTTCCTGTTGGTAAAGATACATTAGGTCGTGTGTTTAACGTTTTAGGAGACACAATTGACTTAGAAGCGCCATTCCCTGCAGATGCTGAACGTAGTGGGATTCATAAAAAAGCGCCAGCATTTGATGAATTAAGTACCAGTAATGAAATTTTAGAAACAGGGATTAAAGTTATTGACTTATTAGCACCTTATCTAAAAGGTGGTAAAGTCGGACTTTTCGGTGGTGCCGGTGTTGGTAAAACCGTCTTAATTCAAGAATTAATTCATAATATTGCCCAAGAACATGGAGGGATTTCCGTCTTTACTGGTGTTGGTGAACGGACACGTGAAGGGAACGACCTGTACTATGAAATGAAAGATTCAGGCGTTATTGAAAAAACAGCCATGGTTTTTGGTCAAATGAACGAACCACCAGGTGCACGGATGCGTGTGGCCTTAACTGGGTTAACGATTGCTGAATATTTCCGTGATGTGGAAGGACAAGACGTGCTATTATTTATTGATAACATTTTCCGTTTCACCCAAGCCGGTTCAGAAGTTTCTGCCCTTTTAGGTCGGATGCCGTCAGCCGTTGGTTACCAACCAACCTTAGCGACTGAAATGGGACAATTACAAGAACGGATTACTTCAACGAAAAAAGGATCAATTACCTCTATTCAAGCAATCTATGTTCCAGCCGATGACTATACCGATCCAGCGCCAGCAACAGCGTTTGCCCATTTGGATGCAACAACTAACTTGGAACGTAAATTAACCGAACAAGGGATTTATCCAGCGGTAGATCCGTTAGCTTCATCTTCTAGTGCCTTGGCTCCTGAAATTGTTGGAGAAGAACACTACGAAGTGGCTACCGAAGTGCAACATATTTTACAACGTTACCGTGAATTACAAGATATCATCGCTATTTTAGGGATGGACGAATTATCAGATGACGAAAAAGTACTTGTTGGTCGCGCACGCCGTGTTCAATTCTTCTTATCTCAAAACTTTAACGTTGCTGAACAATTTACAGGTCAACCTGGTTCTTATGTACCAGTTGCGGAAACAGTTCGTGGCTTTAAAGAAATTCTTGAAGGTAAACATGACAATCTGCCAGAAGAAGCCTTCCGTAGTGTCGGTAAAATTGAAGATGCCATCGAAAAAGCGAAACAATTAAACTACTAGAAAGGCGGCAAACACAATGGATAGTCTTACTGTGAATGTAGTAACGCCTAATGGTCTAGTTTATGACCACCATGCAAAAATCGTTGTGGCGAAAACAACAGATGGTGAAATTGGTATTTTACCAAAACATGCGCCAATCATCGTTCCGCTAGCGATTGATGAAGTCCGCATCAAACGGACCGATTCAGATACACATGTTGACTGGGTAGCTGTAAATGGTGGTATCATGGAAGTCCGTGATAATGTCGTTTCTATTATTGCCGATAGTGCCGAACGTGAACGAGATATCGATGTACCTCGTGCTGAACGAGCAAAACAACGAGCAGAACGTTTAATTGAAGAAGCCAAAGCAAAAGATGACCGCGATCAACTACGTCGTGCGACTGTTGCTTTGCATCGTGCAATCAACCGGATCAACGTATCGAAACATGGGTAAAAAAGGCTGAAGGATTCAGTCACTTTTGTAGAGTTTAAGGCGCTTGCTATTGAGTCAGGTGCCTTAAACTCTATTTCTTCGTATTTTTTAATAAATAGTGTCAAATTTTGGCATTTCAAGTGGATTAATTATCGGTTTTTATTATTTTGTGATAAAATGTTCCTACGTTAGAAAAAAGGAGGCTCCTTATGCAATACTATGGAGTAGATGCTATTGTTCGAATCGTTAGTCATCTTATGTTCATTTACATAAGTTTTTGGGCGTTGCAATCATTGCGTATTGAGCAATTTTTCAAAACCCAATTTACACCGCAAATTAGAATGCTGATGGTATTTTTCGCCATCGCTATCGGATACACAGTTAGCTCGTTTGCTTTAGAATTGATTGCGCTTTGTCGAAATCTTTTCATTGTGTATTTTCCTTAAAAATTGAAAAATAAAAAAAGGTACAATTTTTAGTTGAATAATGGTATAATAGTAAAGATTTTGAATAGGAATACCTATTCTCATTTTTTTGGGGGGAACAAAATGGAACAAATTATTGTTCATGGTGGTAATACAAAATTAGAAGGAACTGTAAAAATTGAAGGCGCCAAAAACGCTGTTTTACCAATTTTAGCAGCTACTCTTTTAGCTGAAGAAGGCGTTACTACTTTAAAAAATGTACCAATTTTATCTGATGTATTTACAATGAATCAAGTAATTAAGCATTTGAATGTAGCCATTGATTTTGATGAAGACGCGAATGAAGTAACAATAGACGCAACACAACCTTTAGGGATCGAAGCAAACTATGAGTACGTTAGTAAAATGCGTGCTTCTATCGTTGTAATGGGACCTTTATTGGCTCGTAATGGCCATGCCAAAGTGGCAATGCCAGGTGGCTGTGCCATTGGCAAACGACCAATTGATTTACACTTAAAAGGCTTCCAAGCATTAGGTGCAAAAATCATCCAAAAAAATGGTTATATTGAAGCAATTGCGGATGAACTAATCGGTAACACTATTTACTTAGACTTCCCAAGTGTCGGCGCTACGCAAAATATTATGATGGCTGCTGTTCGTGCGAAAGGAACAACCATCATTGAAAACGTTGCTCGTGAACCTGAAATCGTTGACTTAGCAAACATTTTAAACAAAATGGGTGCCAATGTTATCGGTGCTGGGACAGAAACGATGCGTATCGAAGGCGTCGATAAATTACATGCCGTAGAGCATTCAATCGTTCAAGATCGAATTGAAGCAGGTACGTTCATGGTAGCTGCAGCAATGACTGAGGGCAATGTTTTAATTGAAGAAGCAATTTCTGAACATAATCGTCCGCTAATTTCTAAATTAACTGAAATGGGTGCAATCATTGAAGAAGAAGAAAACGGCATCCGTGTAATTGGACCAAAACATCTAAAACCAACAGATGTTAAGACAATGCCGCATCCTGGTTTCCCAACAGACATGCAAGCACAAATGACAGCAATCCAAATGTTTGCTGAAGGAACAAGCATCGTGACAGAAACAGTCTTTGAAAATCGTTACCAACACTTAGAGGAAATGCGTCGAATGAACGCTGACTTAAAAATTGACGGCAACATTGCCGTTATTAATGGTGGCAACGAGTTACAAGGAGCAGCAGTGGAAGCCACTGATTTACGGGCAGCTGCCGCATTGATTTTAGTAGGGTTACGTGCAAATGGCATTACACGTGTCTCTAATTTGAAATATTTAGATCGTGGCTATTATGAGTTCCATAAAAAACTTCAAAAATTAGGCGCGAACGTTGAACGTGTCAATGATGAAAAAATTGAAGAAAAACAAGCAACGACAGTAATCTAAAGGAGTCAAACGTATGAGTTCATTTCGTTATATTTTAGTAACATTATTGAAAATTCTAGTGGTCATTTCGTTAGTCATTATCTTATTTGTTGTGGGAACAATGATTGGTTATGGTTTGATTGGAAATGGGAATCCAATGGATGTCTTTGATGAAAAAATTTGGACTCATATTATGAACTTCTTTAAATAAAAACTTATTTTAAGGCGGTGAACAAAAGTCAATTGACGATTGTTCATCGCCTTTTCTTTTTCCTGAATATCTATTTTATTCTATGCTATAATAATAGAAGTAAGATAATGAAGGAGTGGGATGGAAGATGCAAGCAACCGTAACAGAAATAGGCAAACATGCAATCGATGATTCAGAAAAAATGATTATTCTTTTTGGAGAAACTGCTACCGATACCTTGAAGCAACATGCAGTTATTCAATCATTCCCAGAAAAAGACCAAGTTACCTTGGCAGAAGGAGATCATCTGAAAATTGGCGATACAAACTATACAATTACAAAAGTGGGTTCTTTTGCCAATAGTAACTTGCAAAGTATCGCTCACAGCACTTTAATCTTTGCTGATGCACCAACCGATGAGGATGATGTTATCCGAAATGGTGTTTATTTAACGCCCCATCAGTTACCAAAGATAACCATTGGAACAACAATTGATTATTTAGTAAATGGAGCGTGAATCAATGGATAAAAAACAAACGACTGATAAACGCCTGTCTTGGTTTTGGCGTTGGTTTTTAAATAATCAAGTAGTAACAGCCTTACTGATTGTCTTATTGGTGCTGTTAATTATTCTAACTTTTACGAAAGTTTCTTATTTATTTAAGCCCGTCTGGCAGTTTTTCGGCGTTGTCGGCTTACCAGTAATTATGGCGGGGATTTTATATTATTTATTAAATCCAATTGTCGATTATTTAGAGAAAAAACAAATCTCACGTGTATGGAGTATTATTGGCCTATTTATTTTAATTGTGGCACTACTCATTTGGGGTGGTATTGTAATCGTTCCTAAAATTCGTGAGCAATCTGTCAGCTTTGTGAATCATTTTCCTCAATATATTGATACAATTGATCAAAAATCGCAGGAAATATTAAGTGATCCACTTTTCGCGCAATTTAGAGAACAACTTGAAGCGGCAGGCGATAAAGTTGTCAGTTCGTTAGGTACCATCATTAAAAACGTCTCAACGTTCACAGTACAAGGAATTGGTAATTTCTTTGGGGCGGTGGCTACGATCTTTGTCGCCATCATTACGATGCCGTTTATTCTATTTTATTTACTGAAAGATGGCAAAAACTTAGCGCCATATTTAATGAAGTTTTTACCAGTGAAGATGCGTAAACCAACCTTAAAAGTTCTTGCAGAAGTCAATGATCAAGTCTCTTCTTATATTAGAGGACAGTTAACTGTCGCTTTCGCAGTGGCAATTATGTTTATGATTGGTTTTTCTGTCATTGGCTTAGATTATGCAGTCACTTTAGGTATTGCAGCAGGCTTTTTAAATTTAATCCCTTATTTAGGGTCATTTTTAGCCATGATTCCAGCAGTCTTTTTAGGAATTGTCAGTGGGCCAGCTTTGTTAATTAAAGTCTTGATTGTTTTTGCCATTGAGCAAACGGTCGAAGGTCGGTTTATTTCACCACTTGTCCTAGGCAGTCAGTTATCCATTCATCCAGTCACCATTTTGGTTGTTTTATTAACGTCTGGTAAACTATTTGGGATTTTCGGGGTGATTTTAGGAATTCCTGTTTATGCCGCAGCTAAGGTGATAATTACACACATTTTTGAGTGGTACCAAATTGTTTCCGGTTTGTATGATGAAGATAAGCCGGATCAACAAGAATCTACGTAACAAAAGAGACAAGCAGTGAACGAACTGCTTGTCTCTTTTTGCTGTAAATCACTCGGAAAATTTAGAATGTTTTACCGTATTCAGTTGCTTTGGTCATGGCAGTATTTAAAAGTTCTTCCGCGCGATCAGGGAAATGATCGATTCCTTCGATGAATAATCCGTCGACTTGATCAACACCAATAAAGTTTAGAATCGCTTTAATGTATTGAGAAGCAAAATCTTTTCCTTCGTAGAAGCCGCCATTTGATTGGATGTGTAAGGCTTTTTTACCACTTGTTAGAGGTTTTGGTCCTTCTGCAGTATATTGGAATGTTTTTCCAGCAACGTTGATTGTATCTACCCAAGCTTTTAAGCGTGTTGGTACGTTTAAGTTCCACATTGGATTAGCAATTACTACTTTGTCTGCAGATAAAAATTGATCAGTTAATTCATTAAAACGAGCCACTTTTTGTTGTTGGTTTTCGCTTAATGTTTCAAATGCTGCGCCAGCGCGAAGTGCACCCCAAGCAGATAATAATTCTTCATCGATTTCCGGCATGTTTGTTTCTGGTGCATAAACATCTAAAATTTCGATTTCGTCTGATGGATTTGTTTCACGGTATGAAGCTAAAAATGTTTCTAACGCACGAACTGAGCGTGATTCTTCTTTTGTTAATGGATGTGCTTTAACAACTAATAATTTTGACATTGTGTAATCTCCTTAAAATAAATAGTTTAAAAATTCAACATCTCTATTTTACTAATAAAAAGTAAGAGAAAGCAAGTCTTTTTTTTACTTTTAGTAAACTTTTTTTTAAAATGGATCAACAGAGTAAAAAATAAATAAAAATATTTTTTTGGAAAGGCTTGCATATTAAAAAAAAGCATGCTATTATTACTTTGTAAATAAGGATTGTTACTGCTTTGCAGGCAAAACCAGAGTCTTCCATTAACACAATCAGTGGAGGGATTCTGGGCTTTTTTTATAAAAAAGTGAGGTTGCATTCATCATGAGGATTGAAAAAGTTTTAAATAATAATGTCGTGCTTTCAAGAAATGAGCAAGGCGAAGAAATTGTTTATATGGGACGCGGCTTAGCCTTTCAAAAGAAGATTGGAGACACGATCAATCCAGATTATGTTGAAAAGGAATTCGTGTTAAAGGACTCCGCTATGGCAGGGCAATTCCAGCAGCTGTTTGAAGACGTCCCCACCAAAGAAGTAGAAGTCGTCAAACAAATCGTTGATTTAGCAGAAACAACGCTAGCGATTGAGCTTTCATCAAATATTTATTTAACTTTAACGGATCATATTCACTATGCGTTACTTCGAGCCAAAGAAGGAATTGATATTCCGAATCCTCTTGTATTCGAAACACGCAAATTTTATCCTAAAGAATTTGAAATCGCAAAGCAAGCATTAGCGATTATTGCTGAAAAGCTAGGAGTTCAATTTTCAGAAAATGAAGCGGGCTTCATTGCTTTTCATATTGTGAATGCTGAACAAGGAAATGGCAATATGGAAGTTACCATGGAAGCAACCAAGATGGTTCGTGATATTTTAACGATTATTAGTCGCTACTTTGGACAGGTGTTTGATGAAGATTCATTGAACTATCAACGAATTGTTACACATCTTCAATATTTTGCGCAACGTTATTTAAAACAAGAAGCGCATGATGAGGAGGACGAATTTCTTTTTGCATTGGTCCAAGGAAAGTATCCTAAGGCGTTTCAAGCGGTCCAACGTATTAATGAGTATTTATTAAAAAGCTATGATCGACCAATTGATCAAGCGGAAATGATTTATTTAACCATTCATATCCAAAGAGTGGTCAATGATAAAAAAGCATAACAACCAATAATCGCGGATTGTTACTGATAATGCAGGCAAAACCTAGATTGAAAAAACCGATAACGATTTTCGCAGACTGCGCAGCTGTGAAGAGAAGGATCTGGCTCTTTTTCAATGTAGGTTTTTTTGATATTAAAAATTAATGGAAATGAGGATCTAGAGATGAGTAAAAATCAAGAAATTGCAGCACGTGTGTTAAAAGCTGTTGGGGGCGAAGGCAACGTTAATAGTGTTGTTCACTGTGCTACACGCTTACGTTTTAAATTAAAAGATGAAAATAAAGCAGATACAGCTGCATTGAATGCTGACCCAGATGTTATTCAGGTAGTTCAAAGTGCAGGACAATATCAAGTGGTTATTGGCAGTCACGTTAGTGATGTGTATAAGGATTTGATGGCCAACAGTGGACTAGGTAATGATTCTGATAATAGAGAAAAAGAAAGTGGCGGAAATATCTTTAACCGTTTAATTGATATTATTTCTTCTATTTTTACACCGTTTTTAGGTGCAATGGCCGGCGCTGGGGTTCTAAAAGGCTTCTTAACATTGGCTGTAACTATGGGCTGGTTAGCTGACACTTCAGGCGTATATCTTGTTCTCTTTTCGATTGCAGATGGTTTATTTACTTTCTTACCAATTATGTTAGCGTTTACGGCTGCTAAAAAATTCAATACTAATCCCTTTTTAGCGGTTGCTTTGGCGATGGCCTTAGTTCATCCCAGCATTACTGCTTTAGCAGGCAAAACAATTAGCTTTGCTGGTCTTCCAGTGATTATTGGGCCAAGTGGCTATACTTCTTCGGTTTTACCAATTATTTTGGCTGTTTTTGCACAAAGTTATGTGGAACGTTTCTTCAAAAAAGTAATTCCGAGTTTTCTACAAATTATCTGCGTTCCGTTAGCTGTGTTCCTTATTATGGCACCTGTTACCTTCTTAGCTATTGGTCCTATTGGGACGGTCATCGGCGATTGGTTGGGACAAGGATACAACGCAATTTACGCTTTTAGTCCAATTATCGCAGGGTTATTAATGGGTTCGTTGTGGCAAGTCTTGGTAATGTTTGGTATGCATTGGGGCTTTGTACCAATTATGATGTTAAACTTAACACAAGGTGGCGATACGATGGTACCAATGTTATTACCAGCCGTTATTGCACAAGGCGGGGCTGCTTTAGCTGTCTTTTTCCTAACAAAAAATGTGAAACTAAAAGGTTTGGCTTTGTCTTCAAGCATTACAACTATTTTTGGAATTACTGAACCAACTGTATATGGCGTGACTTTACCATTGAAAAAACCATTTATTGCAGCTTGTATTGGTGGCGGTATCGGTGGCGGTATCGGTGGTGCATTTGTGGCTATGAATCACGTGAAAAACTTTACGTTTGGCTTGGTTAGTATGTTGAGCTTACCTGGGTTTATTCCTGCAGAGACAAAAGATACTGCACCGATGATTACTGGTGCAATTGGTGCCGGAATTGCCTTTATCATTGCGTTTGTCTTAACGTTTGTCTTACGTTTTGAAGATCAACCTAATTCAGAAACAGTAACTGAAAAAACAGAAACTGATAAGATGGTGGCACCTGTAAAAACGAATCAAGAAGACAAAATTATTTTAGCAAGTCCACTTCAAGGTGAAATTTTACCGCTAGAAAAAGTACAAGACCCTGTTTTTGCGTCAGGTGTTTTAGGAAAAGGTGTTGCAATTGAGCCGACTGAAGGCAAACTGTATGCACCCGCAGATGGTGAAATCACCACATTATTTCCGACAGGACATGCTGTTGGCTTGACGACAACAGAGGGCGTTGAATTATTAATGCATATTGGCATGGATACAGTCGAATTAGATGGTAAAGGATTTGAATTATCAGTGAAACAAGGTGATTCTGTTAAAAAAGGAGATTTGCTGGTTACTTTTGATATTGCTGCCATTAAAGAAGCTGGTTATCCAGTAGTTACACCGATTGTGGTAACGAATACGAATGATTATTTAGATGTTTTGGATATGAACCAAACAGACGTGTTACATGGTGAAGACTTTTTAGCCATTATTAAATAAAAGACAATTGGAGGAGGAACAAGTATGACAACAACGACAAAATTTCCAAAAGGATTTTTATGGGGCGGTGCGACCGCAGCCAATCAATTAGAAGGGGCTTACTTAGCCGATGGTAAAGGGTTATCTGTGGCAGATGCGATGCCGGGAGGAAAACAACGTTTCGCTATTTTAGGAGATGAAGCGTTTGATTGGACGATTGACGAAACGAAATATCGCTACCCTAATCATACAGGAATTGATCACTATGATCGCTTTAAAGAGGACATTGCGTTGTTTGCTAAAATGGGCTTCAAATGTTATCGATTTTCAATTGCGTGGTCGCGTATTTTTCCACAAGGAGATGAAACACAGCCGAATGAAGCCGGCTTGAAATTTTATGATGCGGTTATCGATGAATGCTTAAGCTATAACATTGAACCAGTAATTACGATTTCTCATTATGAAATGCCACTGCATTTAGCGAAAGAATACGGCGGGTGGAAAAATCGTCAATTAGTTGACTTTTATGAACGTTTTGCGGAAACTGTTTTAACACGTTACCACCAAAAAGTTAACTATTGGATGACATTCAATGAAATTAATTCAGCTTTTCATTTCCCAGCACTTAGTCAAGGATTGGTAAAAAGCAATGGAGCCAATGATTATCAAAACATTTTCCAAGCATGGCATAATCAATTTGTTGCAAGTAGTAAAGCTGTAAAAATTGGCCATGAATTAAATCCAGAATTACAAATTGGATGTATGATTATTTATGCCACAACGTATGGCATTGATTCGAATCCAGTCAATCAAGTTGCTACAATGATTGAAAACCAAGAGTTTAATTATTATTGTACAGATGTTCAAGTTCGTGGTGAATATCCAGCATACGCAGAACGCATGTATCAAAAATATGCTGTGAAAGACTTAGTTATTGAAGAAGGAGATTTAGAATTATTAAAAGAATACCCAGTGGATTACATTGGCTTTAGTTATTATATGTCGACTGCTGTCGATGTTACTGGTACTACCAACGATACAGCAAATGGGAATCTTTTAGGCGGCGTTAAAAATCCCTTCTTAGAAGCAAGTGAATGGGGTTGGCAAATTGATCCCGAAGGCTTACGAATCGCCCTAAATGAATTATATAATCGTTATCAAAAACCTTTATTTATTGTGGAAAACGGCTTAGGTGCAATTGATAAAGTAGACGAAAATTTCTATGTGGCAGACGACTATCGGATTGATTATTTACGTCGTCATATTGAAGCAATGGCAGAAGCAGTTGCAGATGGCGTCGATTTAATGGGCTATACGCCGTGGGGCTGTATTGATTTAGTCAGTGCTTCCACAGGTGAAATGAGTAAACGGTATGGGTTTATTTACGTTGATTTAGACGATGAAGGAAATGGTACTAAAAACCGTTATGAAAAAAAATCGTTTAATTGGTACAAACAAGTTATTGAAACTAATGGACAAAACTTAGACTAGTTATTGTAATTAAACAAAACAAGATAAGCGTAGTAGGTTGTTGCTTCTGTTCCCGCCGTTTATTAATTTTTAAGCTTGGGCCAAAAATCCAAAGTGATTTTTGGCCCAAGCTCTTTTTTGTCAATTTTTCAAAATAGTGCACAATACGTTATAATAGAAACAACTGAGAGGAGCGTTTCTAATGATTAAGCAATTACAACATCCATTTTTTGTTATTATGGGTCCTAGTGGTTCTGGCAAGACCGCAATTACAAGTAAGGTTTTTCCGAAAAACTATAAAGTTATCTCGCATACTACGAGGAAAAAACGATTGGATGAAGTGGATGGTGTGGATTACTATTTTGAAACAAAAGCAAGTTTTCAAACCTTGATTGAAACCAATCAGTTAGTGGAGTATGATTTTTACCATGGAAACTATTACGGTGTCGGTGTAGCTGCCATCGTTGAAACAACGAAAGAGCATCCAGCCTATAATGCGTTAACTTTTCCAGGCTTTCAAGCGGTCTTTGAGCGTTTCGGCGAGTCCGTCATTCCAGTTTTTTTTGACGTTTCAAAAGAAAATATTTATCAACGTTTAAAGCAACGAGAATCTGATCCTAAAATTATTGAAGAACGTTTAAACCTTTATGATCAAGAAATTCTTATCAAAAACCAATTGAAACAATATCCTAATTATCAACGAATAGATGCCAATGGACCTATAAAAGAGGTCGCTGACTTGTTACAAGAATGCATCAAACACTATTATTAATCAAGCAACTGGTGAGACAGAATCTAACATCAATTTTGTCTTGCTAGGTGCTTGATTTTTTTTGTAAAAAACTTGCATTCTGAATAGAGAGTGCTATAATGACATGGTGTCATATGACAACGTGTCATAAAAGGGAGGAACACAAATATGCCTACGAATACGTTTTTTCATTTGCCAGAAGAAAAGCAACAACGCTTATTAGATGCTGCGCAAATTGAATTTTCACGCCATTCTTTACAAGAAGCGTCAATTGCAAATATTGTTAAATTAGCGGAAATTCCTCGCGGTAGCTTTTATCAATATTTTGAGAACAAAGAAGATTTGTATTTTTATTACTTTGCGACATTAAGAAAAAATAGTGAACGAGATTTAGAGAAACAAATTATTGCGGAAAATGGTGATTTAATCGAAGCCATGGATGTCTATTTCTCCAAAATGATTGTCGAAGTGCTAACTGGGGAGAATGCTTCTTTCTATCGGAATTTATTTGTCAACATGGATTATCGTGCTTCACGTCGGGTGACGGATAATTTAGCGACTGGAGAAGAGGAAAAAAATAGGAAACAGCACTGTCATAAGCATAGAGGAAGAAAAGGCCATGCTGCCTATGCAGAACATCTTTATCAAATAATTGATCGTTCGAAATTAACCATTGAAACGCCAAAAGAATTCACATGGTTCATGCAGACGGCGATGCATGCCGTTTTCTCAACAATTGTTGATGGGTATCGTCAACAAAGAGAAAATACTGCCTATGATTCAACTGAAGCAGTCAAACAATTAAAAATGAAATTAAATTGGTTGAAAAATGGCGCTTATAAGTAGCAAAAAGGAGGAGAAGTTAGTTGATTAAACTAGTCAAACGGATGTCGTTATGGTCGGTCTTTGCAGCGGTTGTATTTATGATCGTACAAATTATCGCAGATTTATATCTGCCCACATTAACATCTAATATCATTAATGACGGTGTCGCTAAAGGAGATATTAACTATATTTGGAGTACAGGAGTTGTCATGTTAGGCTTTTCTTTGATTAGCATTGTCGCTTCTATTGGAAATACTTTTTTTGCCACCAAAGAATCACAAAGTTTAGGAAAAAAATTACGGACTGATATTTATCGAAAAGTTGAAAATTTTTCTAATAATGAATTTGACAAATTTGGGACAGCTTCGCTAATTACACGAACAACCAATGATGTCAATCAGATTCAAATGGTTATGCAAATGTTTTTACGTTTAATGATTAACGCACCTTTAACGTTAATTGGTGCAAGTTTTATGGCGTATAACAAGGACCCACAATTAACGAAAATTTTTCTATATGTTTTACCAATTATGGCTGTTTTAGTGGGAGGTATCATGTTTTTAGCGGTTCCGTTATTTAAGAGCATGCAAAAGAAAACCGACCGTTTAAATTTAGTTTTTCGTGAAGGACTGACAGGAGTTCGTGTGATTCGGGCCTTTGGCAAAGCAAACTATGAAGAACAACGTTTTGATGAAGCCAATAAGGATTATACACAAACGGCGATTAAAGTGAATACGATTGTCGCTTTGATGATTCCTTTAATGACACTCATTATGAGTGGTACCAATATTGCAATCACTTGGTTTGGCGGTCATTATATTGCGGAAATGCAACTAGAGGTAGGGAACTTAATTGCCTTTATGACTTATGCCATGCAAATTCTGATGAGTTTCATGATGTTATCCATGATTTTTGTCATGGTACCGCGGGCGCAAGCCTCTGCTGATCGGATTAATGAGGTGCTAAATACTGATTCAGAAATCAAAGATGTACCCAATCCAGAACTACTCTCTCTAAAAGGCGACAAAGCAACATTGGCGTTTGAACATGTTAATTATCGTTACCAGCATGCTGAAAACTTAGCACTGGAAGATATAGATTTTTCAGCAAAATCTGGAGAGACGGTCGCGATTATTGGTGGGACTGGTTCTGGGAAAACAACGCTGGTTAATCTTTTACCACGCTTTTATGATGTTGAATCTGGCAAGATTTTGCTAAATGGTAAAAACATTAAAGATACGTCACAGCATAATTTACGAGAAATGATTGGCTTTGTACCGCAAAAGGCTGTTTTATTTACAGGAACGATTCGTGAAAATATGCAATACGGCGCCCCAAATGCGACCGATGAAGAAATTTGGCAAGCCTTAGAAATCGCGCAGGCGAAGGCGTTTGTTTCAGAATTGGCAGAAGGTTTGGATAGTCATGTCGAACAAGGCGGCGGTAATTTCTCTGGCGGACAACGCCAGCGGTTGGCTATTGCTCGTGCTTTAGTAAAACCAGCAGATGTCTATGTTTTTGATGATTCCTTTTCTGCATTGGATTTCAAAACAGATGCTAATTTAAGAAAAGCCTTAAAAGAGCAGATGACGGATGCAATTGTCGTTTTAGTAGCCCAACGTGTAAGTACGGTTATGGAAGCATCGACAATTTTAGTATTAGACGAAGGAAAATTAGTTGGTAAAGGAACGCATGAAGAGTTATTAGCGAATAACCAAACGTATCAAGAAATTGTACATTCTCAATTGAGAGAGGAGGACCTTGCATGAGTAGTCGACCAAAAGGCGGACCAATGGGCGGGGGACCAGGACGCAACATTGGCGCAAAAGGGCCAAAACCAAAAAATTTCTGGAAAACAGTGAAACGTTTATTTTGGTACATGTCTAAACGAATGCTGTCAATTATTGCTGTCTTAGTGTTAGCAATCGCAGCCGTCGTTTTCCAAATTCAAACACCAAAAGTATTAGGACAGGCAACAACTGAAATTTTTAAAGGCGTCATGAAAGGCGCTGCTGAAATGAAACAAGGCTTAAAAATAACATCTTTTCCAATTGATTTTGACAAAATCGGTCAAATTTTATTAATTGTTATTGCCATGTACCTTATTTCTGCTGTCTTTAATTTCTTGCAGCAAGTAATTATGACACGTGTTTCACAGCGAACAGTTTATGAATTACGTCAAGAATTAGAAGCGAAAATGAACAAAGTTCCAATTTCCTATTATGATACTCATAGTAATGGGGACATCATGTCGCGGGCAATTAACGACATGGATAATATTGCGAGTACTTTACAACAAAACTTAACCCAATTAATTACCAGTATCGTGACATTTGTGGGTGTACTTTGGATGATGCTGACCATTAGCTGGCAGTTAACACTAATTGCCTTAGCAACAGTGCCATTAAGTTTAATTGTTGTGATGGTTGTGGCGCCTCGCTCGCAAAAACATTTTGCGGCTCAACAAAAAAGCTTAGGATTATTGAATAACCAAGTCGAAGAAACCTACGGTGGTCACGTAGTAGTAAAAAGTTTCAACCACGAAGAAAGTGATCAAGAAGTATTTGAAAAAGAAAATGAAAAATTATACCATGCTGGTCGCAAAGCACAATTTATTTCAGCGATCATTATGCCTTTAATGAACTTTATCAAAAATCTAGGCTACGTGTTTGTTGCAGTCCTTGGTGGCGTAAAAGTGGCGAATGGTATGATGGATTTAGGGGATGTCCAAGCGTTTCTTCAATATACCAATCAATTTTCACAACCGATTACTCAAATCGCTAATTTAATGAATACAATCCAAGCTACGGTGGCTTCGGCAGAACGTGTCTTTGAAGTATTAGATGAAGAGGAAATGGTGGATGAACCTTCTGGCGTACCAGTGGAAACAGATAGTCCTTATCGTGTTTCTTTTGAACATGTTGCTTTTGGCTATTCACCAGAGAAATTATTAATGAAAGATTTCAATTTAAATGTTAAACCTGGGGAAATGGTCGCAATCGTGGGCCCAACAGGTGCTGGGAAAACAACCCTAATTAACTTATTGGAACGCTTCTATGATATTAGTAGCGGCAGCATCAAATATGATGGCGTTGATACGCGCGATTTATCTCGCGAAGAGTTGCGAGCACACTTTTCAATGGTTCTTCAAGATACTTGGTTGTTCACTGGAAGTATCTATGACAATATTTATTATGGTAATGAGCAAGCGAGCGAAGAAGAAGTGATCCGTGCGGCGAAAGCAGCCCATGTGGATGATTTTGTCAGAAAATTACCAGAAGGCTATCAAACGATTCTAAATGAAGAAGCCAGCAATATTTCTCAAGGTCAACGACAATTAATTACAATTGCTCGAGCATTCTTAGCAAATCCAGACGTTTTAATTTTGGATGAAGCCACCTCAAGTGTGGACACTCGAACAGAAATACTGATTCAAGCAGCAATGAATCGTTTATTGGAAAATCGGACCAGCTTTGTAGTTGCTCATCGCTTGTCAACTATCCGTGATGCCGATACGATTATCGTTATGGCAGAAGGTTCAATTGTAGAAACAGGAACCCACGATGAATTAATGGCGAAAAACGGTTTTTATGCTGACTTATATAACAGTCAGTTTTCAGAAGAAGTAGCCTAAAAGGCGAAGCAAAAAAATAGTAATTCATGATGAGGCTTCAGGAGCCATAGTCGTAAAGACTGGTTCCTGAAGACTTATTTTTTTGACAAAAAGTTAGCGAAATTGAAAAATTTCTATTTTCTTTTGAGAAAAACAGGATATTACTTGATGAAATAGCAAGAGATGTATAAAATGGGAGAGAAGAAAATGGAGGTAACAGAAAAAATGACTGAATTTCAATTAGAAAAAGCTGCGACATTAAAAACAATTGCCATTCGTGCGAAAAAAGTTGGCGAAATGGTCGACTTTTATAAAAAAGTAATGGGTTTTGTTTTAAAGTCAGAAGAAAATAACCTGTCTATCTGGGGTACACGTGAAGCAGGAACGCAATTATTAATTTTAGAAGAAACTAGAAAAGCCGAAGATTTTCATAATGAAGAAAAACAAATGGCTTATTTTTCAATTAAAGTTCCTACGGAAAAAGAATTTTTACAAATTGCTCAACGAGTGCTTGAACAAGACTACCCAATTGATGAAAGTTTCCAAATTGGCACACGACAAAGCATGTTCATTACTGATCTTGAAGGCAATCAATTTGAGATTTTTCACGATGAAGCAACAGCAAATTCGACTTCTGAAAAGCAACCAATTGTGCTTAAAGATCTTATCAGTGAGGACTTAGAGCCACATCAAGGGTTAGCCGCTGGCTCATATTTAGCGCATGTGCAATTAAAAACAAACAATCAAAAAGAAATAAAAGCATACTATGAGGAAGTTCTGGGTTTAAAACGCAATGAAAAAGATCAATTTGTTTTAGAAGATGGCAAAGCAACTATTGGATTCCAAAAACCTGAAACAAGTGAAGTGGATCAATTACCTGATCCACACTTAGGTTTAGATTTCTTTACCATTAAGCTCTCTGATCAAGACCATATTTTAGCAATAGAGCAACAATTAACGGCAAAAAATCAAGAGTTCTTTATTGACCAGAAAAAAGCAATTGTCACTGTGTTTGATCCAATTGGCTTGGAATGGTGGTTTGTCTTAAAATAAACGCTTAGACAGACAAAATAAGCTTGTTTTAGCAAGTCTGGAATAAAGTCGGAATAAAAGTTTAACGCTACTTTTGTTCGGAACTTATTCTAGACTTTTCCTTTAATATTAAAAATAGTAGGTGAAAAAATGTACGAAAAAACAAAGTGGAAAATTCAAAAAATGATGAAAAAAGGTGTTTTTTCGGGCGCTAGTTTTTGTTTCATTGAAGGTGAAAAAGAGGAGAGCAATTGTTGGGGACTCGCACAAATAAAACCCACTAAAGAACAATTAACCTTGGCCATGCTGTTTGATGTGGCTTCTTTAACCAAAGTAGTCGGCACCACCACCGTTATTTTGCAATTAGTGGAAGAAGGAAAAATTATTCTAGATCAATCATTACAAACTTATTATCCCTCTTTTCAAGATTCTAATATTACAATCCGGCATTTGTTGACACATACGGCAGATTTACAAGGCTATATTCCTAATCGTGATCAGCTAAATGCCCAAGAATTAAAAGACGCCTACAATCATTCATTTCACGTAGGCAAAGCGATAGGTAAAAAAGTTGTTTATACAGATGCAGGGACTATTTTATTAGGCTTTATGTTAGAAGAAATGTTCCAGCAATCAATGATAGAAATTTTATCTGAGCGAGTATTGCTTCCTTTAGGGATGAACGAAAGTACGTTTCTACCAAAGAATCCTTTAAACTGTGTGCCAACAGAATTACATGAACAAAGAGGGTTGATTCGAGGTACAACCCATGATCCTAAGGCATTTGTTTTACGGGAACATGCAGGGAATGCTGGCTTGTTTAGCAATGTCTATGATTTAACAAAATTTGTTCGAATGTATTTAAATCGAGGCAGTTATCACAATCACCAATTCTTGAAAAAAGAGACAATTGATTTGTTACTAGTTAACCAAGTGCCAGCTGCAGATAAACCACGTTCTCTAGGCTGGGATTTTAAATATGATGTAGCTACGCAACGGCCATTATTATTCCATACAGGCTATACAGGCACTTTTTTGCTAATTGATGTGCGACAACAATCAGCGTTTATCTTTTTATCTAATCGAGTCCATCCAGAGGACCACCGGAATACTTATATCGAAGAAAGAGATCAGTTGTTGGCAACCTATTTAAAAGAGAAATCATCAGTTTCAGATGAAATGACTAGTTTTTAGTGATATAATGAGAGCGAATTCAATTTGGGAGGTCACAGTCAATGCAAGAACCATTATTTTTACAACCTGTTTTTCAAGAAAAAATTTGGGGCGGCAATCGTCTACACACGCTATTTGGTTTCGATTTACCGAGCGATAAAATTGGTGAAGATTGGGCAATCAGTGCACATCCACATGGCGTTAGTACTGTTTTAAATGGCGAATTTAAAGGAAAAAAATTAGATGAATTGTGGGCAGACCATCAAGAGTTATTCGGCCATGCAGGTGGCGCTGTCTTTCCATTATTAACGAAAATTTTAGATGCTGAAGATGATTTATCCGTGCAAGTTCATCCTGATGATGCATATGGTCAAAAACATGAAGGCGAGCTAGGCAAAACTGAATGTTGGTACATTATTGATGCAGAACCTGGCGCTGAAATCATTTATGGACATCACGCGAAAACAAAAGAAGAACTAGCTGAAATGATTGAAGAAGGTCGTTGGGACGATCTTTTAAGAAAAGTACCAGTGAAAAAAGGCGATTTTTATTATGTACCAAGCGGCACTATTCATGCCATCGGCTCGGGTATTTTAATTTTAGAAACGCAACAAAGCAGTGATACTACGTATCGGGTTTATGATTATGATCGAACAGATGATCAAGGAAAGACCCGGGAATTGCATATTCAACAATCCATTGATGTGACAACCGTTCCGGCAAAGGATCCTGACCTCTCTATTCAACAAGAAAATCAAGGACAATCAAGCATTGTTACTTATGTAAAAACAGATTTCTTTAATGTCTATGAGTGGCGTGTCAGTGGAATTCTAAAAGTCAAAAAACAAGCACCTTATACATTAGCAACAGTTATTGAAGGTGTGGGTCGATTGATTACAGAAGATGCTGCAAAAGCAGATGTAGCTACTTTTGATTTGAAAAAAGGCGATAGCTTTATCTTTCCAACAGATATTCCGAGCTGGCGTTTTGAAGGTGATTTAACGATTATAGCTTCAGAACCTGGCAGTCGCTAAAAAAATGAGGAGATCATCAACAGATGATTTCCTCATTTTTTGGCATTAAAACAGTTTATTTTGTTATAAAGGAACGTTTAGGTAAGGCAGCGATAACAGCTGTGACGATGATGACTGATAGCAGACGATCCCCGTAATCTGTTATCAATTGAACCAACAGGACGCTTGCTAACTGATTGAAGCCTAAACCATATAAAAATTGGACAATTATGCTGGAGCCAGCAGAAGTAATTCCACCAAATAAACAAACTGTGATTAAGGAAGAAATCACTGTTCCTGGTATCGTTAACCACAACGTTTTAAATGGTAATTTGGTTACTTTTAACTGCTGATGAAGGAGCAAGCCTGCTAAAATTCCTGTGCAGAGTTGGACAGGTGAATAATACAGAGAAAAGATATCCGTTGTCAATCCAGTTAGTAGACTTGTTAAAATACCTGTCAGTGCGCCAAAGAGTGGGCCTAATAACGCACCTGTAAAAATAGTTCCCGCGCTATCAAGATAAATTGGTAAACGAAGGAGTAACGCAATGGTACTGCCAAGGTAATTTAAAGCAACACTAAAAGCGATAATTGTAATGATTCGTGGTGTTATTTTTTTCATGGTTGTCCCATCCTTAAATTTTTGAAATCTCTTTCGATCTCATCTATTTGTACATTTAAAAGAATGGATAGAAACTTCACGAAAAACTGTTGACTATCAACCGTAGTCAAGACATGACAATTAGCTGGTTGCTGCTGGAAATGATACTGATCGATCATTGATTGCCCCATAGCAATGCCGTCAGGAACAATTTGTCCGTAACTGGAAAAGCCTTGGCAGAGCGTAGGATCAATAAAATAAGCAACCGCTAAGGGATCGTTGATAACACACCCTAAAATACGTTCATATTTCCAATGAAAATCAAAATAAAATTGAGTAATCTCAGCGAGGTAATTCCCCATTTTGGGGTTGAGTCGTTGGCAATAATTGAGAATTATTGGTGTAAAAACAATTTCTCGTGTGACATCTAAGCCGACCATTTCGATTTTTGCACCTAATTTCTCAAAAACCCAAGCTGCTGCATCAGGATCACATCAATAATTAAATTCTGCAACAGGAGAGCAATTGCCGTGGCTTTTAAAGGTACCACCCATTGAGACAAAACGTTGAAGATTTCGCCCCAGAAGAGGTTCTTTTTTTAAAGCCAAAGCAATATTTGTTAAAGGACCAAGGGCAATGATTGAGCAATCGGTAGCTTGTTGAAAGGTTTGTGCTAAATAGTCAGCAGCGGAAAGCGCTTGTGCTTGAATTTTGCTAGTTCTGGGGAAATATGTTTCACCTAAACCATCCATGCCATGTGTATCTTGTGCACTAACAAATGGCCGTTTTAAAGGGCTAGCAGCCCCTTGGTAGACAGGAATATCTAAGCGATTAACTTTTTCCAAACATTTAAAAACATTTTCCACGCCAATCTCAACAGGGACATTTCCGCAAACAACTGTAATCGCTTGGACATCTAGCTCTGGTGAAGCAAGTGCATACAAGAGAGCAAGCGTGTCATCAATTCCAGGATCACAATCAATAATTACTTTTTGCATTTTTTCCAATCCTCCTTTTTCGTTAACTGCAAATGATAACTCTTGTTAAAAAAGCTATGACTTGAGTTAGTATTGAGAGATACTTAGTTTTTTATTCTGGGAAGTTTCCGAACCAGTCCGAGAAATTCTCGATTTTAAATGCACCTCTTTATCTTACTATATTTTGTAAAGATGTAAATAGTTGTCGGAGAAATGAAAAAGAATCTAGTCCTATATGTAGGAACTAGATTCTTCTTTTATTTATAAAGCGTTTCAGGAATAGCGATCGGTTCACCATATTTTTTCTCTAAAGCGGTCCGAATTAACCGAATCCCTAGATTTTTGTTGCGTGCTAAGATTGGACCGTGGAAGTAGGAGCCAAACACATTTTTATAGACAACGCCTTCGCCATTATCTTGACCGTTATTGCCTTTGCCTTGTTTGACTGTTCCTAAAGGTCGTTCACCTTCGCCTAAAAAAGTCATGCCGTTATGATTCTCAAAACCATAATACGTTTCATCAAATTCTTCATTATAAATTTCGATATCACCAATGAAACGATTGTTGTCTTGGCTCAAAGTGTAATGATCTAACGCACCGATTCCTTTAATTTTTTCGCCTTGTGCGCCGACATAGTAATGTCCTAGAAGTTGATAACCACCACAGATAGCTAACAAGACGCCGTCATTTTCAATATAAGAAGTCAAAGCTTCTTTTTTATTCTGAATGTCTTCTGAGATGATCAGTTGCTCGAAGTCTTGACCGCCACCAACAAAGACTAAATCATATTTTTTGGGATCAAACGGTTCGTAGATACTGATAATTTCTGATCGGAAGGTAACGCCCATTTTTTCGGTTAAATATTTAAGCATCAATAAATTTCCGTTATCTCCGTAAGTATTTAATAAGTTGCCATATAAATGACAAACGACTAATTCTTTAGACACCATTCATTCCCCCTTGAATATACCCTTGGGCTGTTAATGATTTTCTTAATTGCAAAACAGCAGTATAGGTTGCCAAAATATAGACATGATCTGTCGGCAACCTTTTAATTTCTGAAATTACTTGCTCCAAATCAGCAATTTCTAGTAATTTTTCTTCAGGAATACCTGCAACTTTTAAACGCAAGGCCATATCTTCATGGCGATCACCGCCAGCAATTACTTTTGGAATGTCCATATCAGCAAAGGCTTCATGATTACCATCCCAAATCCAACTGACATCAATTCCATCTGCATAATTGGCATTTAATAATGAAACCAGCGAGAAAGAGTAAGGGGCTAAGCCCATCATATCAATGACCTGATTTAAACCAACGGGATTTTTTACTAAAACTAATGTACATTCTTTATCGCCAACTTTAATAGTTTCTTGACGCCCAAAAACTTTTTCATCATAAGCTAAACCTGCTCGGATTTTATCTGGTGCCACCTGATAGTATTCTGCTACCGCTGTGGCCGCTAGCGCATTATAAACATTATACATCCCACCAACAGCAATGCCGTATTCTTCGCCATCAATCACAAAATCAGCAGATGTATTATCCATCCGGACCATTTCCGTTAACTGCACATCCAATTCAGGGCGTTTGAAGCCACAATTTGGGCAATAGTAATCACCTAAATTAGCATACGTAATCATTTTATAATGAAGAATATGATTACATTTTGGACATAAAACCCCATCTGTATTGTAATGTGCTAATTGCTCTTTCGGTGGTAAATGATTAAATCCATAGTATTTGCGAGGATTTACAGTTTCTTTTGAATTAAAAATTGGCGAGTCACCATTGCACAAAATAGTTGCTTCAGGAGCAGCGGCGGCGCCTTCCATAATTAAGCGATACGTCGTATAAATTTCACCATAGCGATCCATTTGGTCGCGGAAAATATTCGTAAAAACAAATAATTTTGGTTGAATATATTTAGTGACACGGCTTAAACTTGCTTCATCAATTTCTAAAACCGCAAATTTCTTTTGCCCTTTTTTCGCCTTGGCATTTAAAAAAGTAGAGACAATTCCTTGCTCCATGTTAGCACCCGTTGGATTTGTTAATACCTCATCAAATTCTTGGCGTAAAATGTTAACAGTTAAAGCAGTTGTCAATGTTTTGCCGTTCGTTCCAGTGACTACGACAATTTCATAGTCTTTTGCCAATGTATCTAAAATTTTAGGATCGATTTTTAGGGCTAATTTCCCTGGGTAGCTACTGCCGCCTTTAAAAAATGTTTGTAAAACCCATTGCGAAGTTTTTCCTGCAGCAATTGCTAAATGACTTCGAATCCCCATTTGTTGTCCCCCAATTTCTATATCTTTAATTTTTAGTTATTTTAAATTAAACTCAATCTATCATACCATAACTAAAATAAAAAATTAATTCCTTTTACTTTTTCTTACTATTATTTAAAAAGTCTTTTAGAAAAAGTAGAATAGTGAAGGAAAAAAGAGAATAGACGACTTGTCTTAACAACAAATCGTCCATCGATTTCCATTTTTATTTCGCATCAATATAACTGTATAGCGTATATTTAGAAATATTGAAGAAGTTAGAAACTTTGTCCCCAGATTTAGTGACTAAGAAGGCGCCTTTATTATTTAAAAATTGAATACACTTGATTTTATCGTCCTTCGTCATTAATGGGACCGGCTTGCCAACTAATTTGACTGATTCGTGAATTAAATCGTCTAACAACTCATTAACATCCTGAGGAATGTAATCAGGGTCTTTATCTTCTTCAGGTTCTGCAGTGGAAATCAAAGATTTTAAGTTCGACTCTGCAGCAATCAATGTAGTGATGTCGTAGTTAATAGCAAAAATACCATCGAGTTGACCATTCTCATCTTTAAAATACATTGTACTAGATTTTAAAATACGACCATCATGGGTGCGGGTCAGATAGTTAATATGATCATTCAACTCACTAGGGTCTTTTTTTAAGGCTTCTAAGACTACTTGAGAAGGTCCATCGCCCAGATGACGAGAAGAGACATGACCATTTTCAATGGAAACAATAGAATTGTTAATATTGTCTTCATTGATTTGGTGGATAACGACTTCGCAGTTTTCACCAAATTGACCAGCTAAACCTTTAGCAATTTGTGTTAAAAAAGTAAGTTTTTCGTCGGATAACATAAATAAGCTCCTTTCTAATGTGCCTGGCACAAACAGTTTTTATAAGATTGTGTCAAATTTAACATAATATTTTTAAATGGAATAGGCAGGGCTAAATCCTTTAATGTCGCATACTACCTGTTCTGAAAAATAATGATAGCATGATAAAAATAATAATACAAGATAACGGCTGTCAAAATTCTAAAAAATATTTTTTAGGTAGCATTGTTTTTTTTAAGGTAAGGTGATATACTTTAATTAAGTTAATGAGTTCGTTAGTAAAAAAATGCAAGCGCTTCAAATGCTTTTCGTAAGGAATGTAGATTAGCAAAGCTAATCAAGCTATATTCGTGAATGATTGAGCGATTGATTTGTAAGCGTTTGCCACTTGTGGGGAATAGGTTGAAAAATAGGAGGAGAATACATGTTATTAATTGGAAATGGGCGTTTAATCACTCGGGATGCGCAGAATCATTTTTTTGAAAATGGGTGTGTGGCGATTGATGGTCAAGTTGTGAAACAAGTCGGAACGACAGAAGAATTAAAACAAGCTTATCCAGAAGCGACATTTATTGATGCTAAAGGTGGAGTGATTATGCCAGGCTTTATTAACATGCACAATCATATTTATAGTACCTTTGCACGTGGGTTAAGTTTAACGAATTATCATCCTAAAAATTTCATGGATATTTTGGTAGATCAATGGTGGCGAATTGATCGTGCATTGACATTAGAAGACACTTATCAAAGTGGTAAGGTTGCTTATTTAGATAGTATTCGCAACGGTGTTACAACTGTCTTTGATCATCATGCTAGTTACGGAGAAATTACAGGGAGTTTAACCCAATTATCTAATGCAGCGGACGAGTTAGGGATTCGGACCTGCCTTTGTTATGAAGTTTCTGATCGCGATGGTGAGCAGAAAATGCGGGAAGCAGTTCAAGAAAATGCCGCCTTTATTAAAGCCAGTTCCTTAAGAAATGATGATATGCAAAAAGCGATGATGGGTATGCATGCAGCCTTTACTTTATCAGATGCTTCTTTAGAATTATGTGCAGCCAATACGCCAGATGGGATTGGTTATCATATTCATATTGCAGAAGATTTAGCCGATGTTCATGATTCTTTGAAAAAATATGGGAAGCCGATTGTGAACCGATTATTTGATTTAGGAATTTTAGGAAAACAGACAATGGCAGGCCATTGCATCCATATTGGCCCTCATGAGATGGAATTACTAAGAGAAACAGACACAATGGTGGTCACGAATCCAGAGTCGAATATGGGGAATGCGGTCGGCTGCCCACCTGCGATGCGTATGTTTAATGAGTATGGTATTTTGATGGGTCTTGGCACAGATGGTTATACGAATGATATGACGGAATCTTATAAGGTAGGAAATGTTATCCACAAACATCATTTAGCTGATCCAAATGCTGCTTGGGCAGAAATTCCTGCAATGCTGTTTGATAATAATCCGCAAATGGCTAATCGCTATTTTAAAACAAAGCTAGGTGTTTTAGAACCTGATGCAGCAGCAGACGTCATTATTGTTGATTATCATGGCCCGACACCAATGACAAAAGAGAATTATAACATGCACATTTTATTCGGCATGAATGGTGGGATGGTCACTGACACGGTGATTAATGGAGAAATTCGGATGCGTAATCGTGAAGTTCAAGGAATTGATGAAGAGAAAGTTTGGCATGATGTGCAAACGCAAGCACAATCTTTCTGGAAACGAGTAAATCAATAGCTTTCATTATAAATAAAAGGAGTGACGTTAATGAGTGATATTATGCATCCCATCTCAATTGAGGCTTTATTAAATTGGATTTTTAGTGAGTATCAACAAGATGGCACAATTTTTGGCATTCGTAAATTTTATCATGCGGATCCTACAAAAACGATTCCGTTATTTGGAGAAAAAATGGAAACCCCTTGTGGTCCAGCAGCAGGTCCTCATACACAATTAGCACAAAATATTATTGCGGCCTATTTAACAGGTTCTCGTTTTTTTGAAGTTAAGACAGTCCAGATACTGGATGGAGAAGATTTACCAGTGAGTAAACCATGTATCGCAGCAGCGGATGAATGTTACAACGTTGAGTGGTCCACAGAATTGCGCGTTCCCCAAGCTTATGATGAATACGTCAAAGCATGGTTTGTTTTGAAGTTACTGAGTAAAGAGTTTGAGCTAGGTGACCCGAATGGTTTCATTTTTAACATGAGTGTTGGCTATGATTTGGCAGGGATTCAATCACCAAAAATTGATCGTTATATTAACGAAATGCAGAACGCAGAAGGAACGCCGATTTGGGCGGAATGCCAAGCAGCTGCCAAAAAATATCTATCTTATTTTAAAAAAGTAGATGACTTATATATCGAAGCAATTAGTCCTAAAGTCTGTCATTCTATTACGCTGTCGACTTTACACGGTTGTCCATCAGACGAAATTGAACGAATTGCGGCCTATTTATTAAGTGAAAAAGGGCTCCATTCCTTTATTAAATGTAATCCAACCATGTTAGGTTATGAATATGCGCGTCAAACGATGGATGAGCTAGGGTTTGATTATATGGTTTTTGACGATCACCATTTTAAAGAAGATTTACAATTTGAAGAAGCAGTACCGATGTTACAACGTCTACAATTATTAGCCAATAGTAAAAATCTAAGCTTCGGAGTTAAAATTACGAACACTTTCCCGGTAACGATTGCAGCAAATGAATTACCTGGTGATGAAATGTACATGTCAGGACGTTCGCTATTTCCTCTTAGTATTTCATTGGCACAAAAATTATCAGAAGCATTTGATGGGAAACTACAAATTTCTTATTCTGGCGGTGCAGATATTTTCAATAGTAAAGAAATATTTGATGCTGGGATTTGGCCAATCACTATGGCAACGACGCTGTTGAAACCCGGTGGCTATCAACGAATGAATCAAGTTGCTAATGTATTAAGCGCAGCAGAATATCCTCAGATGGTTCATGTCAACTTGAATAAATTAGCCCAAGTTGTTGAGAAAGCTAAAACACAAGCTCGTTACCAAAAATCAATTAAATTACCAGAAAGTACCAAACTAAGAAAAACAGTTCCGTTAACAGATTGTTATATTGCTCCTTGTCGAAGTGACGGTGGTTGTCCAATCAATCAGGATATTCCTGCTTACCTTCGTTATGTAAGTGAAGGTAATTATTTAAAGGCCTTGCAAGTAATTGTCGATAAAAATCCATTGCCTTTTATTACTGGAACCATTTGTGCACATCCTTGTATGACTAAATGTACACGTCAATTTTATGAAGAATCTATTCATATTCGGGAAGTGAAGTTAGAAGCAGCTGAACATGCTTATGATGAATTATTGACGACACTAGAAAAGCCACAGCCAAAAGAAAATGCACCTAAAACAGCTGTTGTGGGTGGAGGCCCTGCAGGGATCTCTGCTGGGTATTTATTAGCACGTGAAGGCATGCCTGTTACTGTGTTTGAAAAATCCGAGACAATTGGGGGCGTTTGTAGCCAGATTGTACCAGAATTTCGAATTTCTATGGAATCTGTTCAAAAAGACATTCAGTTAGCGGAATTTATGGGAGCCGAATTCCGTACAGGACAAGAGGCACCATCATTGGCAGAATTGAAAAACCAAGGCTATACGAATGTTATTTATGCCATTGGTGCATGGAAACATGGGGTCCTTCGTTTAGAATCTGGTCGAGCATTGAACTCGTTAGAATTTTTAAAAGCAAATCGAGAAAATCCAACGATTAATCCTTACGGAGAACAGATTGTCGTCGTTGGTGGCGGAAATACAGCTATGGACTGTGCTCGTGCAGCCACAACATTACCTGGTGTTAAAAAAGTCTCAGTGGTTTATCGTCGGAATAAACGCAATATGCCAGCAGATGAAGAAGAACTTTATTTAGCCTTAGAAGATGGCGTTGACTTTTTAGAATTACTTTCGCCAATTAAACATGAAAATCAACAATTAACTTGTGAAAAAATGGTCCTAGGTGAACGAGATGCCTCTGGACGCCGTCGACCAATTGGTACAGGAGAAATGATTGATATTCCTGCTGATACAGTGATTGCCGCTGTTGGTGAAAAAGTAGATACAGAATTTTACCAAGCATTAGGCATTCACACAGACAACTATGGGAAAGTCGTTTCAAATCAAGAAACATTGGAAACAAATATACCAGGCGTCTATGTCATTGGTGATGCTAATTTAGGACCAGCTACAATTGTTGAAGCAATCGCTGATGCAACCAAAGCGGCCAATAATATTTGTCTTGTCCACAATCATCACTATGAAAAAGATAATTTAAATAGTGATGTCGCATTTGTTAGAAACAAACGGGGTATCCTTGTGACAGACGAGATGTCTTGTAGTCAAGCTAGTCGTTGCTTAGAATGCTCCACAATTTGTGAATCTTGTATGGATGTCTGTCCAAACCGAGCAAATATTGTTGTGTATGTCGAAGGAAAACCACAAATTGTCCATGTTGATCGGATGTGTAACGAATGTGGTAACTGTGAAACATTTTGCCCTTATGCAAGTGCCCCTTACAAAGACAAATTTACCTTATTTAACAGTGAAGCTGATTTTTATGACAGTACTAATTCAGGTTTCTATGTTCAAAATCCTGTGGATAAAATTTGTTTACTGCGTCTATGGGGAACGGTGTCAACAATTCAATTAACAGATCAAGGATTAGATGTACCAGAAGATTTAATTGCATTAATGGTAACTATGATTGAAGAATATGCTTATTGTATGCAAGCATAAAAGGAAATTTACGACTGGGGGATAAATAAATGTCTATTCTGCTCAAAGGTGGAACCGTCGTATCTGCATATAATCGTCGTCAATTGGATATTCGAATTGACGGCGAGCAAATTGTAGAGATGGGGGCAAATTTACCAGTAGAAAATTCTCAGATTGAGGATGTTACGGGGTGTTATGTATTACCAGGCTTTATTGATGCGCACACGCATCTGGAATTAAATAATGGCAAAGGTTCGTTAAGTACGGCGGATAACTTTACTACTGGCAGCCAAGCGGCGGTGGCCAAAGGTACGACTACGGTTATTGATATGGCTACACCTAATAAAGGTGGCTCATTGAAAGACTGTTTAGCTACTTGGAATCAATTGGCTGAAGGCAAGAGTTCATGTGATTATACTTACCATATGTCCATGATCGAATGGAACCCAACGATAGCTGCTGAAATTCAGGAAATGATTGCTGCAGGTATTACTTCCTTCAAAATGTATATGGCTTATGATAACTTGCGGACCACAGATGCGGAAATTTTTGAAGCGATGAAAGAAATAAAAAAAGTTAATGGAATGTTAGGCGTTCATTGTGAAAATGGTGATTTAGTAGATGAATTAATCCAATCATATGTTTCTCAAGGAAAGCTAACCCCGCACTATCATCCGTTATCAAGACCGGCGGCTGTTGAAGCAGAAGCGGTAGCAAGATATTTGATGATAGCGGAAATGGCTGATTTGCCGGTTAACATTGTGCATTTAAGCACAAAACGATCATTAGAAGCGGTGGAACGGGCTCGTCAAAGAGGACAATCAGTCTATGTAGAAACTTGCCCTCAATATCTTTTACTAGATGATCACTTGTATGATGCGCCTAATTTTGAAGCAGCAAAATATGTCTGCTCACCGCCACTACGCAAACGAGAGGATTAACAGGCTTTGTGGCAAGGGATTAAAGAGGGGGCAATCAATACAATATCGACAGATCACTGCAGTTTTAATTTTCACGGACAAAAAACAGTTGGCGAAGATGATTTTAGTAAAATTCCCAATGGGATGCCAGGTGTTGAAACGAGACCAGAATTAATTTACACGGAAGGTGTGGCGAAGGGCCGAATCACCTTGGAAAAAATGGTTGCTCTGCTTTCTGAAAATATTGCTAAACAATTCTCGATGTATCCACAAAAAGGTGTGGTGCAAGAAGGCAGTGATGCCGATTTAGTTGTTTGGGATCCTAGAACAACCGGCGTGATTGCTGCGAGAACGCAGTTACAAAATGTCGATTATACGCCGTATGAAGGATTTGAAACACAAGGACAGGCTCGAATGGTTTATTTAAGAGGTCAAAAAGTTGCTGAAGCTGGGCAAGTCATCTTGGCAAATCAAGGAAAATTTGTTTTTCGTAAAGCAACTTAAAAATAGAAGGAGGAGAAGTATTTTTGGAAAAAATTAAATGGACAGCAAATGAAATGCCGAAGACGGAGGATAAGTACTTACCACTGATGTCTAAAGAAAAAATTGAGAAAGCTTTGGCTTTTCACAAAAGTTTTCCACAGTATTCAGAAACACCATTAGCAGAATTGAATCATATGGCCGCGTATCTGGGGTTAAATGATTTCTTTGTTAAAGATGAATCTTATCGCTTTGGTTTAAATGCTTTTAAAGTCTTAGGTGGTTCGTTTGCCATGGCTAACTATATTGCCGAAAAATTAAAGAAAGATGTTTCGGAACTAACATATGATGAATTAACTTCTGATCAATTACGATCAGCTTTTGGACAAGCTACGTTTTTTACAGCAACTGATGGCAACCATGGACGAGGAGTCGCTTGGGCTGCGAATAAATTAGGTCAAAAATCAGTTGTACTCATGCCAAAGGGTTCAACACAGACGAGAAAAGAAAATATTGAAAAAGAAGGCGCAACCGTCACAATCGAAGAAGTTAATTACGATGAATGTGTGCGAATGGCTAATAAAATGGCCGAAGAAACTGAAAACGGTGTCATGGTTCAAGACACCGCTTGGGACGGATATGAAAAAATTCCAACTTGGATTATGCAAGGATATGGAACGATGGCGTTAGAAGCCTCTCAACAATTAAGAAAATTTGGCTCTGAACGACCTAGTCATGTTTTTGTTCAAGCTGGTGTCGGCAGTTTAGCTGGGGCGGTGATTGGTTATTTTGCTAATGCTTTTCCAGAAAACCCACCGATTATGGTCGTAGTTGAGGCACAGGCGGCTGACTGTTTATATCAATCAGCAATTAAAAAAGACGGAGAAATTCGCTTTGTCGATGGTGATTTACAGACAATTATGGCTGGCCTAGCATGTGGAGAACCTAATACGATTTCTTTTGATATTCTAAAAAATCATACATCCTTCTTTGTTTCAGCACCAGATTGGGTTTCTGAAAAAGGAATGCGTATGTTGGGCGCGCCATTAAAAGGGGATCCGCAAGTTGTATCAGGCGAATCTGGGGCAGTAGCAATGGGCTTAGTAGCTACAGTGATGCAAGATCCCGACTATCAAGAATTACGTGAGGCATTGCAACTGGATGAGACGTCAAACGTTTTAATGTTTTCTACCGAAGGGGACACTGATCCAGACAATTATAAAAAAATTTTATGGAGGTAAAAGGAATGGATTTTAATGCAGTAAATGCAGCAGCAGAAGGTTACAGAGAAGATATGGTCAAATTTTTAAGAGACCTTGTCAAAATTCCAGGAGAAAGTGCAGAAGAAGGCAACAAAATTGCGCGAGCAAAAGCCGAAATGGAAAAATTAGGTTTCGATAAAATTGACATTGATCCTCAAGGAAATTTACTTGGTTATATGGGGTCTGGTGAAAAATTAATTGCTTTTGATGGGCACATGGATACTGTCGGAATTGGTGAAATGAGTAACTGGAAATTTGATCCTTACGATGGTTATGAAACAGAAACTGAGATCGGTGGTCGCGGTACATCTGACCAAGAAGGCGGGATTGTTTCAGCTATTTATGGCGCTAAAATTATGAAAGATTTAGTTCTATTATCAGAAAAATACACTGCTTTGGTAACAGTTACTGTCCAAGAAGAAGACTGTGACGGTTTATGCTGGCAGTACATTATCAAAGAAGACGGTATCCGTCCAGAATTTGTTGTTTCAACAGAGCCAACAGATGGTGGGATTTATCGTGGTCAACGAGGCCGAATGGAAATTAAAGTTGATGTCAAAGGCGTTTCGTGTCATGGCTCAGCACCAGAACGTGGAGATAATGCCATTTACAAAATGGCGGATATCTTACAAGATGTTCGTGCCTTAAACAACAATGGAGATACAGAAAGCACAGCGATTCGTGGTTTAGTTCGTATGTTAGATCCTAAGTACAATCCAGAGTGGCAAGAAGCCCGTTTCTTAGGACGTGGTACGGTGACTGTTTCGCAAATCTTCCATTCTTCACCAAGTCGGTGTGCTGTTGCGGATGGCTGTACCGTTTCACTAGACCGTCGAATGACAGCTGGAGAAACTTGGGAAAGTTGTTTAGAAGAAATTCGTAATTTACCAGCTGTTAAAAAATATGGAGATGATGTGACGGTTTCAATGTACAACTATGATCGTCCTTCTTATACTGATTTAACTTATGAAATTGAATGTTATTTCCCAACGTGGGTAATTCCAGAAAATCATGATGTAACAAAAGCCTTGATGGAAACGCATAAAAATCTCTATGGAGAAACACGGAAAGGCTCTGTAGAAACAGTGGAAATGCGTGAAGAACGCCCATTGTTAGATAAGTGGACCTTCTCAACAAATGGCGTTTCAATTATGGGACGTAATGGCATTCCTTGTATTGGTTTCGGGCCAGGGGCGGAAGCACAAGCACATGCACCAAATGAAAAAACTTGGAAAGATGATTTGGTTCGTTGTGCAGCCGTTTATGCGGCATTACCAACGGTCTATTGTGGTTAAGTAAAGGATTATTAGACAAGAAAAAAGGAGCAGATGGAATGGAAACGTTTAAAGAATATATTGAGAAATTAGATAAATTAGAATTTGAAAAAATGTACGAAAATGACTTTTTCCTAACTTGGGAAAAAACAAGAGATGAATTAGAAGCTGTTTTCACAGTTGCCGATACATTACGCTATTTAAGAGAAAATAATATTTCAACTAAAATCTTTGATAGTGGCTTGGGGATTTCTTTATTCCGCGACAACTCTACAAGAACACGTTTTAGTTTCGCTTCAGCGTGTAATCTTTTGGGCTTAGAAGTTCAAGATTTAGACGAAGGAAAAAGTCAAATTTCTCACGGAGAAACTGTTCGTGAGACAGCAAACATGATTTCTTTTATGGCTGATATCATTGGTATTCGTGATGACATGTACATTGGTAAAGGCAATGCTTACATGCACGAAGTATCAGAATCTGTCCAAGAAGGATATAAAGATGGGGTATTAGAACAACGTCCAACGTTAGTGAATTTACAATGTGATATTGACCATCCGACGCAAGCAATGGCGGATGCGTTGCATTTAATTCATGAATTTGGTGGCATTGAAAACCTGAAAGGGAAAAAAGTTGCCATGACTTGGGCGTATTCACCATCTTATGGAAAACCATTATCTGTTCCTCAAGGAATTGTTGGTCTAATGACCCGCTTAGGAATGGATGTCGTCTTAGCACATCCAGAAGGTTATGAAATTATGCCAGAAGTAGAAGAAGTTGCGAAGAAAAATGCAGCAGAATTTGGTGGAAACTTTACTAAAACGAATAGTATGGCAGAAGCATTCAAAGATGCGGATGTTGTTTATCCGAAAAGCTGGGCACCTTTTGCGGCAATGGAAAAGCGAACTGAATTATATGGCAATGGTGACCAAGCAGGAATTGATCAATTAGAACAAGAATTACTTTCTCAAAATAAAAAGCACAAAGATTGGGAATGTACAGAAGAATTGATGAAAACAACAAAAGACGGCAAAGCTTTGTATATGCATTGTCTACCAGCTGATATTACTGGCGTTAGTTGTGAAGAAGGCGAAGTGGAAGCTTCTGTTTTCGATCGTTATCGGGTCGAACTTTACAAAGAAGCTAGCTACAAACCGTATGTTATTGCGGCTATGATTTTCTTAAGTAAAGTAAAAAATCCGCAAAAAACCTTAACAGACTTAGCGGATAAAGCGATACCAAGAGAAGTAAAATAATGAATTTGGCATGAAGACAGATGCTTTTTCTTTACACAATGAATCATTAGAAGTTGCCTCTTCAACATGAACAAATAAGACCTTCCCAAGTCTATTCATGAATGTGTGATTGTCTCGAGTCAAGAACGCTTAGTCATGTGCGTTGACTTCATGCAACGACAACAGACAGTTAATACGAAAACTCGTTGTGAAAAAGAAAAAGCATCGTCCTTTTTATAAAACAGAAAATGAGGTGAAGCAATGGGCAAACGCGTCGTAGTAGCTTTAGGTGGCAATGCTTTAGGAAATAATTTGACGGAGCAGATGACTGCCGTAAAACAGACCTCCAAAGCGATTGCAGATTTGATTGAAGCAGGATATGAAGTTATTTTATCTCATGGCAATGGTCCTCAAGTGGGGATGATTCAATTAGCTATGGAAGAATTTTCCTTTAATAATCCACAATATCCAGTTGTTCCGTTATCCATGTGCGTAGCCATGAGTCAAAGTTACATTGGCTATGATTTAGAGAATGCGCTACAAGAAGAGTTGCGTCAGCGAAATATAAGTAAAGCCGTCACCACCATAGTCACTCAAGTGGTCGTGGATGAAAATGATCCGGCGTTCAAAAAACCAACGAAACCAATTGGCCGCTTCATGACAAAAGAAGAAGCAGAACAATTAGTCAAAGAAAAAAATATACAAGTGATGGAAGATGCTGGCCGTGGTTACCGCCAAGTCGTCGCTTCCCCTAAACCCAAAAATATTGTCGAACTTCTCACGATTCAAACATTGGTTGACGCTGGCCAAACAGTCATTGCTGGCGGCGGTGGTGGCATCCCAGTCATTCAAGAAGGGAACCGACTGAAAGGGGTAAATGCAGTCATCGACAAAGATTTTTGTAGTGAACGACTAGCTGAACAAGTAGATGCTGATCTGCTCGTGATTTTAACAGCAGTTGAAAAAGTTTGTATTAATTTTGGTAAAGAAAATCAAGAAGCCTTAGGGAATATTTCAACAGAAAAAATGAAACAATATGCGCAAGAAGGTCAGTTTGCTCCAGGTTCAATGTTACCAAAAGTTGAAGCAGCGATTAAGTTTGCTGAATCTAAGCCAGGTCGAAAAACATTGATTACGTTATTAGAAAAAGCCAAAGAAGGATTATCTGGAAAAACAGGGACTTTAATTGAAAATAAAGAATCATAGAATGGAGGAAAACGATGACAAACAAAATGATTAATTCTGCACAGGCACCAGCTGCTGTAGGTCCTTATTCACATTCTGTCTTAGCGGGAAATACGTTGTACATTTCTGGACAACTAGGATTAGATCCGCAATCGGGCGAAATGAAGACTACAGTGGAAGAACAAGCAAAACAAGCTTTTATCAATTTAGGTTCGATTTTAAAAGAGGTCGAGATGACCTATGATAATGTTGTGAAAACAACGGTGTTTTTACAACATATGTCTGATTTTAGCAAAATTAACGAAATCTATGGGAATTACTTTTCAGAAGTTTTGCCTGCACGTTCTTGTGTAGAAGTAGCCAAGTTGCCAAAAGATGGTTTATTTGAAATTGAAGCAGTTGCTGTCAAAGGATAATTTTTAAGATGTTTCTGAGGGAAAAAGGATTGCATTCTTTATTGATTAAGGGGAACAATCCTTTTAGAATAAAAAGAAGAAGGAAACGATCCTATGAATGAAAAAAAAGAGCAAGCATTATTTGAATATGATGCGAAACTATCAATTTCTGAAGCAATTCCGATGGGATTGCAACACGTTGTCGCAGCAGTAGTAGGGATTGTCACACCGGGAATCATGATTGCCAAAGTTTGCCAATTAAGTCCTAGTGATACGACTATTTTGATTCAAACATCATTGATTTTTTCAGCAGTTGCAACGTTAATTCAACTTTTCCCTATTTTTGGAAAAGTGGGTTCACGGTTACCAGTTATGATGGGGGCAAGTTTTGCGTATGTACCGATTTTGATGGCCATCGGAGCTGATTTTGGGATTGCAGCAATTTTTGGTTCCCAATTAGTTGGCAGTATTCTTGTTATTATTGTTGGTTTGTTCATTAAAAAAATCCGTGTGTTGTTTCCGCCTTTAGTAACAGGAACGGTTATTTTAAGCATTGGACTATCCTTGTTTCCAGTTGCGATTAAGTATATGGCAGGAGGAGCTGGTAGTGCTGATTTTGGTTCAGCCCGGAATTGGTTAGTTGCATTATTAACCTTTGCGATTGTCTTTTACTTCAATTATTTTGCAAAAGGATTTTTGAAGTTATCAGCAATTTTAAACGGAATGGTTATTGGCTATTTGATTTCTTTAGCTTTAGGGATGGTTAGTTTTGAGCCAGTTCAAAATGCTAAAATCGTTCAGGTAATTACCCCGTTTCACTTTGGACTGGATTTTCAATTGGTACCAATCTTTACGCTTGTGGTGATGTTTATTGTTGATGCTGTTCAAGCCATCGGCCAATTTACAGCAACAACGGTTGGGGCAATGGATCGGGATGCAACGGATGAAGAATTATCTGGCGGAATTATGGGGAGTGGTTTCACTAACTTTATTGGCAGTTTATTTGGATCAATCCCAGTGGCAACTTTTGGACAAAATGTTGGTCTGGTTACGGTAACAAAAGTGATTAATAAGTATGTTCTGGTTTTCGCTTCAGTTATATTATTAATTGCTGGTTTTGTTCCGAAAGTAGCTGCGTTATTAACTACGATTCCTTACGCGGTAATTGGTGGCGCAACGATTTCAGTTTTTGCTTCTATTTCTATGACAGGTATTCGGATGATTGCTTCGCAGGAAATGACTCCTCGAAATACTGGGGTTGTCGGAACAGCTCTAGCATTTGGAATTGGTGTCACATTGTCTACTGGAAGCTTAGCTGGTTTTCCAACTTGGGTAACAACGATTTTCGGTAATTCGGAAGTTATCTTAACCACTTTGGTAGCAGTCCTTTTAAATGTCATTTTAAAACCAAAAAAGCGTGTAGCACTTGAGTGAAGATTGCTTTTTTTGATACGAAAGTGAGTAAGCTTTCGTATCCTTTTTCCCTTACGTTATCTATAAAAAAATGAACGAATAAAGGAGGAGAAGATGTTTACGTATTCCCTAAACTTAAAATTAAAAACAGATCGGAACTTTTTTGGTCCTGGCGTTGTCGAAGTTTTACAAAAAATTCAGCAAACTGGGTCACTAAACTTAGCGGCAAAAGAGATGAAAATGTCTTATAATAAGGCATGGCGGATTGTGCGGGTAGCTGAAGAAGAGCTATCTTTTCCATTAATTATCAAAAGCGTTGGCGGTTGTAATGGTGGCGGGTCAATTGTTACGGATCAAGGAAAAGAGTTGATTGATCAATATCTTTTATTTGAGAAAAAAGTGTATCAACAGGTAGAGGCATGCTTTGAAGAAATATTTAAAGAACAGGATGTAGTATCGGAGGAACTGAAATGAGAGAAGTATTTCAGCGTTTGAAACAGGCAATATTGGAAAAGCAAGACACGATGTTATTAACGATTGGTACAAGTTCAGGATCTACACCACGAAGTCAAGGGGCTAGAATGCTGGTTTCCGCCGAAGGTAGAATAGCCGGAACTGTTGGTGGTGGCGCGGTTGAATTTCAGGCTGAACAAGTGGCAAAAAAGCTACTTATTGAGAAAGAAAATGCACAACGTCAATTTATTTTAGCACCGAATAATATTGCTGATTTAGGCATGGTCTGTGGCGGAAATGTCACGATTTTTTTCCATTATCTTTCATGGGAAACGCCATTTTTAAAAGAGTTGTGTGAGTCCATAGAAACGCATTTTCAAAATAATCAACAAGGTTGGTTAATGACTGAACTAGATCAAAACAATTTAGGAAAAGTATCCTTTTATAGTGAAACAGGCGAATTGATTGGTTCCACTTCTTGGGAGGGGGAATTAAGTTTGCTACCTAAAGGTATCCATTGTGAGCAAAAAGAGGACATAATTTTTTTAACAGAAGCGATCCTCCAAGTAGGGAAAGTGTATATTTTTGGAAGTGGTCATGTCGCACGCGCATTGGTACCTATTTTAAACTATTTATCGTTTTATTGCGTTGTAGTGGACGATCGTCCAGAATTTTTGACGGCACAAGCTTTTCCACAAGCTGAAGAACTACGGGTGATTCCTTTAGAAAATTTAGCTGCGTTTATTGAAATAACGGCGGACGATTATGGTATAGTGATTACCAGAGGACACAATTTTGATTTCATCGTTGCCAAACAGTTATTGGAAACACCAGCCAAATATATTGGTGTGATGGGGAGCAAACACAAAATTGCTTCACAAGTTCGACGGTTAAAAGAGGTCGGTTATACAATGACTGAAATTGAAAGAATTTTCATGCCAATTGGCTTAGACATTGCAGCCGAAACACCAGAAGAGTTAGCGATTAGCATCGCGGGAGAATTAATTCAACAGCGCTATCAATAATGCGAACCTTTAAATTAAATAAAAAACTTTTTTTGCTAAAAAATAATTTTTAGAACGGAGATTTGTGGTATAATCTAGGTGATTGAACACTAAACTATATCAGAAATCGAGGTGCAAGAAATGTATTCAATTATTGTAAATGGTCAAAGTGAAACCTGTGAAACAAACAAAAAATTAATGGACTTTTTGCGGGAGGATCTGGGCCTAACTGGAACAAAAGATGGCTGTAACCAAGGCTCTTGCGGTGCATGTACGGTGTTAGTAAATGGAAAGGCTTCCAAAGCATGTTTGTTTACTCTAGAAAAATTAGCTGGTAAAGAAGTCACGACAATCGAAGGTTTAAGCCAACGGCAAAAAGATGTCTATGCCTATGCGTTTGCAAAAACGGGTGCAGTTCAGTGCGGGTATTGCATCCCTGGGATGGTTATTTCGGCACAAGGATTATTGAACAAGAAACCCGAACCCACAAAAGAAGACATTCAGAAAGCTATACGAGGAAACATTTGTCGTTGTACAGGATATGTGAAAATAATAGAAGCCATTCAGTTAGCTGCTAAAATGTTTTGTGAAGAAGCGAGCATTCCAGAAGAACATTCAAATGGTAAATTAGGGGAAGACTTCCAACGGGTCGATGCAGTGGAGAAAACCTTAGGAACAGGGATTTATGTAGATGACATTGACATAGAAGGAATGCTTCATGCATCTGCTTTGCGGAGTGCCTATCCTCGCGCAAAAGTTCTATCAATCGATAGTACCCAAGCATTGGCGCATCCTGACTGTGTGGCTGTGTTCACAGCTAAAGACGTTCCAGGAAATAATAAAATTGGTCATTTAGAATTTATTTCCGATTGGGATGTAATGATTCCAGAAGGAGAAATAACACGGTATGTTGGGGATGCAGTAGCACTCGTTGTTTCAAAAAGAAAAGAAACCTTACCAGAGATAAAAAATTTAGTGGAAGTTGATTACGAAGAAATGATACCGCTTACTTCTTGTGAAGCTGCTTTAGCAGAAGGTGCACCAGCTATTCATGAAAAGGGCAATATCTTGTCTCATGAACACTTGGTACGTGGCAATGCAGAGGAAGTGTTAGAAAATTCTGCGTTTGTAGTGACAGAACATTATTCCGTACCAATTAATGAACATGCCTTTATGGAGCCCGAATGTGCGATTGCACAACCTGAAGGTGAGGGCATTTTACTCTTTAGTGCGGGTCAAAGTATCTATGATGAACAACGGGAAGTGGCTCGGATGCTAGGGCTAGACAAGGAAAAAATTCATGTTCAATCAAAACTTGTTGGTGGTGGTTTTGGTGGAAAAGAAGACATGAGTGTTCAGCATCATGCATCCTTAGCCGCTTGGTTATTGAAGAAACCAGTAAAAGTACTGCTAAGCCGTGAAGAAAGTTTGATGGTTCATCCCAAACGCCATGGCATGGAAATGGACTTTACGACCGGCTGTGATGAAGAAGGCAATTTAACTGCAATGAAAGCAGTGATTTATGCGGATACTGGGGCCTATGCTTCTTTAGGAGGACCGGTATTGCAACGGGCTTGTACACATGCGGCAGGTCCCTACAAGTATCAAACGATTGATGTGGAAGGGTTTGCTGTATATACTAATAATCCGCCAGCAGGTGCATTTCGTGGATTTGGTGTTTGCCAAACGGCTTTTGCAATTGAAAGTAATTTAAACTTGTTAGCAGAAAAAGTCGGACTATCACCATGGGAAATACGCTTTAAAAATGCCGTCGCCCCAGGAGATACTTTACCGAATGGACAATTGGTCTCGAAAAATGCGGCGTTAAAAGAAGCCTTGTTAGCAGTTAAAGACGTCTATGAACAAGCGGAAGTTGCTGGAATTTCTAGTTTCTTTAAAAACAGTGGCGTGGGTGTGGGGCTACCTGATACAGGGCGTTGTATTATTTCTGTTGAAGAAGGAAAAATACATGTCCGCACAAGTGCTGCTTGTATCGGTCAAGGGATGGCAACCGTTACGACGCAAATTGCCTGTGAAACATTAAATTTACCACCAGAAATGATTGTTGCGGAAGCACCTGATACGAGAAGAACGCCGAATTCAGGAACAACAACGGCTTCGAGGCAGTCACTCTTCACAGGAGAAGCAACTAGAAGAGCGGCAATGCAATTACGGTATGAACTTGATATGGGACGTGCTTTAAGCGATTTGGAAGGCGAAGAATTTTATGGGGAATATTCAGCGAAAACGGATCCGTTAATTAATGATAAAAAAAGTCCAGTTAGTCATGCTGGTTATGGTTATGCTGCTGAAGTAGCTATTCTAGATGACAAAGGAAAAGTAGCTAAATTTGTGGCTGCGTATGATATGGGGCAAGTGGTGAATCCACGAGCTGCTGAAGGTCAAATTGAAGGTGGGATTGCGATGGGCATGGGGTATGCTTTAACTGAAAAATTTGCCTTAGAAGAAGGCTATGTTAAAGCAAAATATGCAACGCTAGGATTAGTGAACGCCACTCAAGTACCACCAATCGAAACAATTTTGGTTCATGCTGACAATCTTCACGAAGGTTTAGCTTATGGAATTAAAGGCGTAGGTGAGTTAGCAACGATCCCTACCGCACCAGCTTTAGCAGGCGCATATTTTGCCTTGGATGGTCAGCTCCGACCAAGTCTGCCTTTAGAAAATACCCCTTATCAAAAGAAAAAAAGATAAAAGGAGACAACTCATGTCACTCGTTAGTGTCATTATTCTAGCATCGGGCAATTCACAACGGATGGGCCAAAATAAATTGTTCTTAAAATATCAAGGAAAAACATTTTTGGAGCACACGTTAACCTTAGTGAATCAATTAGACGTATTAGAACGGATTTTAGTTGTTTCGCCTGAGAATCAGCCAGCGTTTCCTTTACCTAAGAACATTCAGTTGATTCTCAATCATCAATGGCAAGAAGGGCAAAGTAGCAGTATTCGTTTAGGAACTGAACAAGCTCGGGGAGCTGGCTATTTATACTTACCTAGTGATCAACCATTGTTAACACCTAAAATGCTACAACCCGTGTTAGATAAATGTCAGAGAAATAAAATTGTAGTGCCATTACAAAAAGATGGTTGTCCTAGTAGTCCAGTATTATTCGGTAATCAATTTCGACAAGAACTATTAACATTGACTGGTGAAAAAGGCGGACGCATGATTTATGAACGCTTTCCAGAAGCAGTTCAGATGTTGAGAATAGCGACTCCTGGCCGTTTAAAAGATATCGATACGCCAGAAGAGTACAGAAAATTAATTCAAGAAACCAATAGTTAGAGAGGAAAAACGTATGAAGGACTTGGTTTATTTAAATTATGCAGCGACTTCCTATAAAAAATTTCCAGCAACCATTGAGGCTTTGACTGCCTATTTAGCAGAAAATCAGTTCATGAATTACGGAAGAAATGCCCCTTTGCTTAGAGAGGGGCTTCCTCTTTTAGAGACACGTCAATTGTTAGCAGACTTTTTTCAGGCACCCAGTGCGGCTCAGATTACGTTTACGAATAACGCAACAACTTCCTTAAATCTTGCATTAGCAGGTCTTTTACAACCTGGCGACCATGTAATTACGACTATGTTAGAACATCATGCAGTAGCCAGACCGCTTCACTTACTTGAGAAAGAACGAGGTATTTCAGTGACATATGTTGCTTGTCAAAAAACTGGCCTGTTAGATGTAGAAGATATTCAGCGAGCTTGGCGAACGAATACAAAAGCCTTGGTGATGACACACGCATCCAATGTCTTAGGCACCATTTTACCCATTGAAAAATGTTTTCAATGGGCCCAACAGAAAGGATTATTAACCGTTTTGGATGCGGCTCAAACGGCGGGCTTTCTACCAATAAAAATGACCCAGATGGCCATTGATGTGTTAGCCTTTACTGGACATAAAAGCTTATATGGATTAGCAGGTATTGGTGGGTTAGCTTTTAGTGAGCGAGGGGCTGAAGCGGTCAAACCACTGATGGCGGGCGGCACTGGTAGCCATTCTAATTCCTTTGATCAACCCTCTTTTTTACCAGATAAATTTGAAGCTGGTACGTTAAACAGTTTAGGTATTCTAAGCTTAAATAGTTCTATTAAAGAGTTGAATAAAATTGGTTTAGCAGCGATTCAAAAGCACGAACGAACCTTAATGCAGAATTTTTTAAATGGTTTATCAGGGTTACCTGTCACAATTTTAGGAACCAAGGACGTGGCACAAACTGTCCCTGTTGTTTCTATCACACTGTGGAATCAGGAAGAAACAGTGGTGGCACAGCAACTAGCAGAACAATATGGCATTATGACGCGCGCAGGTTTGCATTGTGCACCATTAGCCCATGAAACAGCTGGGACTTTAGCAACTGGCACCTTACGTTTTAGCTTTGGTTGGCAGACAACGCCTGAAGAAATTACTTGGACAATTCACGCTTTACAAGAACTACTAATTTGAGAAGGAGCGGACAGCATGGATTTTTTATCACAATGTACATCAGGTGGCTGCGGGGCAAAAATTGAATCCCGTGTACTGAATCAATTGTTGCAACACTTACCCGAAACACCGGCAAATGAGCGGCTACTCGTCGGATTTGAACATGCCGACGACGCCGCGGTTTACCAAATAACGCCTGAAAAAGCTTTGATTTCAACGGTTGATTTTTTTTCACCAATGGTCAATGATCCGTTATCATTTGGAAAAATTGCGGTCGCTAATGCTTTAAGTGATGTCTATGCCATGGGCGGTACAGTCCTTTATGCGCTAAATCTTGTTTGTTTTCCACAAAAGATGTCAAAAGAATGGTTGGAACAAATGCTCTTGGGTGGCAGTTTAAAATTAAAGGAAGCGGGTGCTTTACTGGCGGGAGGCCATTCGATTTATGACCATGAACCTAAGTATGGCTTAGCGGTAACTGGAGAAGTTCATCCAGAAAATTTGTGGCATAATAATACGCCACAGGTGGGGGATGTCTTGATTTTAACTAAAGCATTAGGTGTAGGAATTATTCAAGCGGCTGTTCGGGGGCAATTGGCGAAGCAGACGGAACAAAAAATCGCACAAGATTCGATGGAACGTTTAAATAAATATGCCGCTGCGAATGCTCGATCCTACGCAGTACATGCTTGTACTGACGTGACTGGGTTTGGTCTATTAATTCATGCGAAAGAAATGGCTGATAATCAGGTAACATTACTGATTGATACAGAAGCATTACCAACCATTACAGGAGCGTTGGCCTACGCCGCAGAATGTTTAGTCACTGCAGCTGGGCAAAGAAACCGACAAACAATCGGAACGACAATCGATTATTCAAAAATTTCTATGGAAATGCAAGAACTTTTGTTTGATCCACAAACATCTGGCGGACTGTTAATTAGTGTCGCTGCTGATGAAGCGGCAGCCTGTTTAGCAGCTATTCAAAAAGAGGACCCTGTTGCCAAAATTATTGGCGAGGTTCTGCCAAAAGAACAACAAGCAGTAGTACTTTTATAGAGAGAAGGGCCAAATATGAAATTAGTAGATGCATTGGGGAAACCTTGCCCAATACCTGTGATTGAAACAAAAAAAGCTTTGGCGGAGTTAGGTTTAGCTGGAGGCACTATCGAGGTTTTAGTCGATAACGAAGTAGCTGTTGAAAATTTGAAAAAATTAGCTGCTAAAAAACAGGCCACTTTGACTGCGAAGCAGATAGAAGCCACGGTTTTCTCTGTCAAAATTACGGTACCTGAAGAAGCGACTCAACAAACAAGTCAGTCAGCAACAGATTTAGTAATTACGATTGGCTCCGATCAATTAGGTACTGGAGACGAGCAGCTAGGACGACTATTAATGAAAAGTTATCTTCAATCTTTATCAGAAGCAGAAACTGTTCCTACACAGCTATTATTCTTTAATCGAGGGGCGTTTTTAACGAATCAAGCAGCGAACACCTTAGCTGATTTGCAACAATTAGCGGAGAAGGGAACCACGATTCAAACGTGTGGGGCCTGTTTAGATTTTTATCATTTAACAGACACCTTAGCTATCGGCTCTATTACTAATATGTACGAAATTGTTGAAACAATGAATCAAGCGGCTAAAGTAATTACGCTTTAACAAAAAAAGAAGGTGAAAAGATGGAGTATTTGCTAACCTTTCCGAATACACATTATGCTATTCAGGCGGAACAAGTACTGTTGGCAAGAAAGGTGGCTGTTCGCGCCTTTACTTTGCCACCATCATTGACGGATGGTTGTGGGATCGGTTTACTCATTAATGAAGCGGAAATAACTCACAGTGTATGTTTTTTAGAAGAAGCAAAAGTACGCGTAGCCTCTATTTTTTCTGTGAAAAATGACCTTGGGGAAAGGAGGTACCAACTGTGGAGTCCTTAAAAAAGTGTTTTGATTTACAAGGAAAGGAGATTGTGTCGATTGTTGGTAGTGGTGGGAAAACAAGCTTAATGTGGGCGCTAGCAAAAACATATCGAAAGGAAGCTGTTCTGGTTAGTACAACTACAAAAATTGGGTTTCCCCAACGTCAATTGTATGATTATTTTTATACAAACCATTTTGAAAAAATAACGCCGAATATCTGCGGAATCACTTTAGCAGGAACCGCTATCAACAACCAAACAAAACTAACGATGCCTGCAATGACCTCGTTTCAAACATTGTTTCAGCACTTCACGAAAGTTTTTTTAGAAGCGGATGGGTCCAAACAACGACCTTTGAAAGGCTGGTCCTCTTATGAACCCGTGATATTAAAAGAAACAACCACCACAATTGGTGTGCTTCCGATTTCTGTGATTGGTCAAAAGATAGATGAAACGACCATTCATCGGTTGCCGCTTTTTTTGGAATTAACCGATGCGCAACTACAAGAACCAATCACAGAAACATTGTTAGCTCAACTGATTGCTCATCCAAAAGGATTGTTTAAAGAGAGCCAAGGCCAACGAATTTTGTGTTTAAATCAAACCCATACGCGAAGAGAATTTGTTCAAGCAATGAATGTCTGTCTTCAATTACCCAAAAGCTGTTTTGAAAAATTAGACAAGATTATTGCTTGCAATATGGAATTAGAGAAAGGACTTATTTTATGGGAGAAATCAGTCAAAACATCCAAGAAAAATTAGTGATTGTTCGCGGAGGGGGTGATCTAGCGACAGGCGTTATCCAAAAATTATGGCACGTTGGCTTTAAAATACTAGTATTAGAAACAGAATGTCCTCTGGCCATTCGGCGGACTGTTTCAGTTTGTGATGCTATTTTCCAGAAAGAACAAAGAGTGGAAGATTTGGTTGCTGTTCGAATTACTTCATTAAAGGATTGCGCGAAATGTTGGCAGCAAAATAAGCTGCCTGTTTTTGTCGATCAAACAGCAAGTGCTATTCAACAATTGAAACCACTGATTGTTATCGATGCGATTTTGGCTAAGAAAAATTTAGGTACGCATCGAGGAATGGCACCGATTACGATTGCTTTAGGACCAGGCTTTTCAGCACCGCAAGATGTCGATGTTGTGATTGAGACAATGCGTGGACATGGGCTGGGGCGTTTATACTTTGAAGGAACAGCTTTACCTAATACAGGTATTCCAGGTGAAATTGGCGGAAAAAGTGCGGAACGAGTTGTCCATGCCCCTGCTTCAGGACAAGTTACCCACCTTAAAAACATAGGGGATTTTGTGTTGAAAGGGGAAGCATTATTTTTTATCGATCAGGTTCCAGTTTATTCGCCTCTGACAGGGACTTTAAGAGGATTGATCTCAGAAAAGGTAATATGTTGTCAAGGGTTGAAGTGTGCAGATGTAGATCCTCGACCAGTTGAGAAAGTCGATTGCTTGACGATCTCCGACAAAGCTCGTGCATTAGGGGGAGCGGTTTTAGAAGCAATTTTTATGATTGGAAGAAGGAAAAACGTTTTATAAAAAAGAACCTAAATAATATTTTTTTTACCTTAAAAATATTGTTAAAAAGGTTTGGAATGTGGTATAGTAAAGACGTAGTAAAAAATACTCTATCTCGAAAGGGGAAGAGTACATACTTATTTAGATTAGTTTGTGAATAAAATCATTTGTAAAAGTTATTTTTTTAGGAATTAATGTAAGGGGTTACAATTGCATTTGAATGCATTGAAATATTTAGGAAAAAAGAAAGGAAATGAATGAAGATGGCACTAGTAAAAATTGTTTATGCAAGTATGACTGGAAACACAGAAGAAATTTCCGAGATTTTGGAAGAACAGTTTCAAGAAGCTGGAGTTGAAGTAGAACGTGAAGAATGTTCAGAAGTTGATGTAGACTTCTTTGATGATGCAGATGCTTGTATTATCGCAACGTATACTTATGGTGATGGGGAACTGCCTTTTGAATTTGAAGATTTCTTTGATGAATTAACTGAAAAGGATTTAGCAGGTAAGCCATTTGGCGTTGTTGGTTCCGGTGATCGTGAATATGGTGAATTTTTCTGTAAATCAGCGCATGATTTTGTAGGAGCTTTTGAAAAAGCTGGTGCTAAAAAAGTAGCTGAAACAGTTGAAATTGAAAACAATGCAGAAGAAGAAGACATCGAAATGCTAAAAACATTTGTTAAAAGTGTTGCCACAACTTTATCTGATAGCGTTGCCTAAAGGTTTAAGAAAGTAGGAGTCAGAATGAAAAGGAATGATGAAGGTAGGTATTTCAATGTTTAATATTCTTCAGTCGACTCAATTATCTAGTAATACATTTGATTTTTGGCTGGAAGCGCCAAGAATAGCGACACATGCCCAGGCTGGACAGTTTGTTATTTTAAGAATTGACGAAAAAGGAGAGCGGATCCCTTTAACGATTGCGGAGACAAATCCACAAGCAGGCAGTATTCGAATTATTTTCCAAGTAATCGGTAAGACAACAGCTGCACTTTCCCAACTTAAAACTTCCGACTCTTTGTTAGATATCACTGGACCTTTAGGTATGCCCACAGAAGTGAAGCAATATGGAACGGTGATGGTTGTCGGTGGCGGGGTTGGCATCGCGGCTATTTATCCAATTATCAAGGCTTTAAAAGAAGCAGGCAACCGAGTGATTACGATTTTGGGGGCACGCACAGCTGAGTTAGTTCTGTTACAAGAAGAATGCCGTCGTTATTCGGATGAACTAATCATTACAACGGATGATGGTTCATTAGGTAAAAAGGGCTTAGTAACAGAAGCGATGGAAGAAGTTATTGCACGTGAATCTGTAGCGTGCAGTTGGGCGATTGGGCCCAGCATCATGATGAAATTTTGTACCTTGACAGCTGAAAAACATCAATTACCAATTTATGTTTCCTTGAATCCTATTATGATTGACGGAACAGGTATGTGTGGCGGTTGTCGGGTCACTGTTGATGGCACCATGAAATTTGCCTGTGTTGATGGACCTGAGTTTAAAGGCAATGAAGTAAATTGGGATGAATTCATTAATCGAATGAAGCAATATCAGGAAGAAGAAGCAGTTTGCTTTACAGATCGTTTGAAAGAGCAGGTGGAGAAAAATGGCTAGAAAAAGTCGTATAAAAACACCGATTGCGGAACAAGCACCTACTATCAGAAAGAATAATTTTGAAGAGGTTTGCTTAGGCTATACATTAGCAGAAGGGCAAGAAGAAGCGATTCGCTGTTTACAATGTAAAAATGCACCTTGTATTGCTAAATGCCCCGTGATGATTGATATTCCTGGATTTATTTTAGCTATTCGTGAAGGAAACATGGAACAAGCAGCCGATATTTTAAGTAAATATACGAATTTACCTGCTATTTGTGGACGCGTTTGTCCGCAAGAGAAACAATGTGAACAAGTTTGTAAATTAGGGAAAGCCAAAAACTTTGAACCAGTGGCAATTGGCAAATTAGAACGTTTAGTTGCCGATTGGGCATTAGAAAATCACAAGTTTCCTAAGAAAACAGCGGAACCAACAAAAGGGAAAATCGCAGTGGTCGGTTCTGGTCCTTCTGGGTTAACAGTTGCGGGGGATTTGGCAAAGCTCGGCTACGAAGTAATTATTTTTGAAGCGCTTCATGAAGCTGGTGGCGTATTAACCTATGGCATACCTGAATTTCGATTACCGAAAAAAATTGTTAAACAAGAAATTGCGAGTATTGAAGCCTTAGGTGTAACAATAGAAACCAATGTGGTAGTAGGTAAAACGATTACGATGGAAGAAATAATGTCAGAGTTTGATGCCTGTTATCTATCGGTTGGTGCAGGGGCACCAAATTTTATGGGAATCCCAGGAACTAGTTTAAATGGGGTTTATTCTTCTAGTGAATTTTTAACACGAATCAATTTAATGCATAGCTATGAGTTTCCAGAATATGATACACCGATTAAACGTGCTAAAAATGTTGTTGTGATTGGCGGCGGGAATGTTGCAATGGATGCCGCTCGTTCAGCCAAACGATTAGGCGCTGAAAATGTGAACATTGTGTATCGTCGTTCGTTAGAAGAATTACCAGCAAGAATTGAAGAATACCACCATTCCCTTGAAGAAGGAATTAACTATTATTGGTTAACGAATCCAATTGCTTATTTAGATGACCAACAAGGAAATCTAGCCGGTGTTGAATGTGTCAAAATGGTTTTAGGTGAACCAGATGTGTCTGGAAGACGACGGCCAGAACCGGTTCCAGACAGCACGTTTACCATTCCTGCTGATGCAGTAATCGAGGCAATTGGCCAAGGGGCAAATCGCGTCTTGTTATCAACATATCCAGAAATAGAACTAAACCAATGGGGTTACATTCAAGCTGATCCTAAAACAGGAGCAACCTCAATACCTGGCGTTTTTGCTGGGGGCGATATAGTCACAGGTGCTGCCACCGTTATTTTAGCGATGGGCGCTGGGAAAATCGCAGCTAATGCAATTGATCAGTATGTCAAAACACAAAAAACAACAGTCACAAGCAATGTTTAGGAAAGATAAAAGGTGAAAAAATGAAAAAAACAATGGATGGAAACACCGCAGCGGCTTATATTTCATATGCGTTTACAGAAGTTGCCGCTATTTATCCTATCACACCAAGTTCAACAATGGCTGAGTTGGTAGATGAATGGGCGGAAAGTGGTTTAAAAAATATTTATGGTCAAAAAGTTCAAGTTATTGAAATGCAATCAGAAGCTGGGGCAGCGGGAGTAGTTCATGGTTCGTTAAAAACAGGTGCGTTAACCACTACTTATACTGCTTCACAAGGTTTACTGTTGATGATTCCCAATATGTATAAAATCGCAGGAGAATTGCTGCCTTCTGTGTTTCATGTGGCGGCTCGGGCAGTAACGACAAGTGCGTTGAGTATTTTTGGTGATCATGGCGATGTGATGGCTACCCGCCAAACAGGTTTTTGTATGTTAGCAGAATCGAGTGTTCAAGAAGTGATGGATTTGTCGGCAGTTGCTCATTTAGCTAGCTTAGAAGGTAGTTTACCTTTTGTAAACTTTTTTGATGGTTTTAGAACGAGCCATGAACTACAAAAAATCGAAGTGATTGATTATGATGACCTGAAAGAAATGGTGAATCAGGAAGCTGTAACTCGTTTTAGAATGGGAGGCATGAATCCTAATCATCCCACTGTTTCAGGGACCGCTCAAAATCCTGACATTCATTTTCAACAAAGAGAAACAGTCAATAAAAATTACGAAGAAATGCCAAAAATTGTTCAAAAATACATGAAAAAAATTAACAATCTTCGTGGAACAACGTATGATTTAACCGATTATTATGGGGTTGAAGATGCAACAGAAGTCATTATTTCAATGGGATCGGCTTCACCAGTAATCAAACAAACAGTCGACTATCTCAATCAACAAGGACGCAAAGTTGGTTTTATCAATATTCATTTATATCGTCCATTTCCTACCGAAAACCTTCTTGAAAAATTACCAGCTACAGTAGAAAAGGTTGCGGTTTTAGATCGAACAAAAGAATCAGGAGCCGAAGGGGAACCGTTATTGCTAGATGTTCAAAGCGCTCTCTATCAACATGAAAATCGTCCAATTGTGATTGGTGGACGTTATGGGTTAGGTTCTAAAGACGTAGCGCCTAATCAAATTAAAGCGATCTATGACCATTTGTTATTGCCATTTAAAGAATTAAAACAACGCTTTACGGTGGGGATCGTTGATGATGTAACCTATCAATCATTGCCAGAAGAACCTACTTTAGATTTAACGCCAGATACTACCTTCCAAGCAAAATTTTGGGGCTTTGGTTCTGACGGAACTGTGGGAGCAAACAAGCAAGCGATTAAAATTATCGGAGATCATACCGACCTTTATGCACAAGCTTACTTTAGTTATGATTCTAAAAAATCAGGCGGTTTAACCGTTTCGCATCTGCGTTTTGGTAAAGAGCCAATTACTTCCACGTATTTAATTGAACAAGCAGATTTCATCGCTTGTCATAATGCTTCCTATTTGCATAAATACGACCTGTTAAAAGGTTTAAAAGATGGCGGAACGTTTTTACTGAATACTATTTGGGATCAAGAAAAAGTTCACCGTTTATTACCGGCTAAGTTAAAAAAATATATTGGGGAGCACCAAATCAAATTTTATATTATCAATGCGGTTGAGTTAGCTCGCAAAGTAGGCTTAGGCCGTCGGATCAATACAGTGATGTCTACTGCCTTTTTTGAAGTAACAAATATTTTAACGAAAGAGCAATATTTACCGTTACTTAAAGAAGAAGTGAAAAAGACTTATGGAAAAAAATCAATGGAAATTGTTGAAAAAAATTACCAAGCGATTGATGCTACCTTTGAATCGCTGCAAGAAATCGTAGTTCCAGAAGATTGGGCAACCATTGTTTTAGAACCAGAAAATCAAGAGTCGGAAGCTCCAGCTTTTGTGACAAATATTTTAGAACCAATCAATCGTCAAGAAGGGGATCAGCTGACCGTTTCAGATTTGATTGAAAACGGAATGAAGGGCGGTGCCATTCCAATGGGCACTGCGGCTTATGAAAAACGTGGCATTGCGTTAGAAGTACCTGAGTGGCAAATGGATAAGTGTACGATGTGTAATGAATGTGCCTTTGTTTGTCCACATGCGGCTATTCGACCGTTTTTAGCGGATGAAGAAGAACTGAAAGAAGCACCTGCAGGTTTTGCCATGCGCGAAATGCGTGGCACAGATGGGTTGATGTATCGTATCCAAGTTTCTTTAGAAGACTGTACAGGTTGTGGTCTTTGTGTTCAGGCATGTCCCGTGAAAGACAAGGCGATTTTAATGAAACCTTATGAAACTCAGAAAGAGCAAGCGATGAATTGGGCCTTTGCGATGACTCTTAAACAAAAAGCCAACCCAGTCAAAAAACTTTCTGTTAAAGGTTCCCAATTTAACCAGCCATTGATGGAATTTTCAGGTGCTTGTGAAGGCTGTGGCGAAACACCTTATATTAAGTTGTTGACGCAACTATTTGGTGATCGAATGATGATTGCTAACGCAACAGGCTGTTCATCAATTTGGGGTGGTTCGTCACCGGTGACGCCTTATACAACGAACGAATGTGGCCAAGGACCAGCTTGGAGTAATTCGCTGTTTGAAGATAATGCGGAATATGGTTATGGTATGTATATTGCCAATCGAACGAAACGTCAACATTTAGCTAGTCTGGTTGAAGAAAGTCTTGCTAAAAACGTCGGATCAGATTCACTTCAAGCCTTGTTAAATGATTGGTTGGAACACATGGCTGAAGGGGAAGGAACACAACAGCGAGCAACCAAACTAGCGGCAGCATTAAGTGAAGAAGCCGATGAAGATCCACTTTTAACAAAAATTTATGAACAAAAAGATTTATTAGTGAAAACGAGTCAATGGATTGTCGGCGGCGATGGTTGGGCCTATGATATCGGGTTTAGCGGCATTGATCATGTTCTTGCTAGTGGGGAAGATGTTAATATTTTTGTTATGGATAACGAAGTGTATGCCAATACAGGCGGACAAACATCTAAAGCTACACCAGCTTCAGCCATTGCCAAATTCTCAGCGGGTGGGAAACATACCTCTAAAAAAGATTTAGGGATGATGGCAATCACTTATGGAAATGTCTACGTTGCACAAGTAGCTTTAGGCGCAAACTCAATGCAAACGATTAAAGCAATTGACGAAGCGGAGCGGTACCCAGGCCCATCAATTATCATTGGTTATACCCCATGTATTAATCACGGGGTCAAAGGCGGAATGGTTCGGACGTTAGATCAAGCCAAAGAAGCCGTTGAATCTGGCTATTGGCCACTTTATCGCTATAATCCAGAGTTAGTTAAGAAAGGCAAAGATCCGATGGTCATTGACTACAAGAAAACAGATTTTGACAAAATGCGTGATTTCCTTGAAAAACAAACACGTTACTCTGCGTTGCATACAATTAAACAGAATCAAGAAGTAGTCGAACATTTACTTGATAAAACTAAAGAAGATGCAATTGAACGCTCTGAAAGTTATAACAAACTAGTCACACATATGAAAAAATAAAAAAACAAAGCCTCTTACTTGAGAGGCTTTGTTTTTTTATCCAATAATAATTTTTTCTGAAGGGTATTCGTAGCCTAAGTCACGTGTTTCTTTTGGTACAAAAATCATTAAGGTATAAAGCATACCAATACGTCCAATAAACATTAATAAGGCAATCATTAATTTACCTACTGTTGTTAAATCGTCTGTAATGCCCAAAGAAAGACCGGTTGTCCCAAAGGCAGAAGCGACTTCCACAATGATTGAAATCAAGGGCAGATTTTCAGTTGCTGACAAAAAGACGACAGCGAAAAAGCACATAATCAAAGACAACATGAAGACGACAATCGATTTTTTGACATCATCGTCATCTATTTTACGGCTAAAGACGCTAATATCATCTTCACTTTTTAAAAAGGCTAACAAATACAAGCCAATAATCGCAACAGTCGTTGTTCGAACACCACCACCAACAGAGCTAGGACTACAACCAATAAACATTAACACAGAGAAAATAATCAATGTTGTAATTTGGAAGTCCCCTAAATCATTAATTTGGAGGCCAGCGTTTCGTGTAGTCATCGAATAAAACATCGAACTTACCCAACGGCCACTTTCATTCATTGTCAAAAATAGGTGATCTTTTTCTAATAAGTAAATCAAAATAGTCCCACCAATAAACAGAACAATAAACGCTAGCAAAGCAATTTTACTAAACAATGAGAAGCGGAAAGGCAAGCCTCGTTTCTTCTTACGAAAGTTCTTTTTCTTAAAATGTAACCACTCATGAATTTCCAGTAAAACGGGAAATCCAATTCCGCCGATAAAAATTAAGAACATAATTGCCAGTAAAAAGAGATAATCATGAGCAAAAGGAATAATTGAATCACCTGAAATATCAAAGCCTGAATTAGTCACTGCAGAAATAGCTTGATAAAATCCATAAAATATCGCATCTCGCCAGTTTGTATAATAACCACTTATATAAAAATAAAGCGAAAAGAGCGAGCCGAAGATTACTTGGAACCAAATTAAAATCAAAAAAGTGGTGCGGATCAGTCGAACAATTCCGCTCAGTCGTGGCTGATTCATGTCAGTCATAATTAACTGACGTTGCTTTAATGTGATGCGCCGTTTTGATAAAATAAAAAAGACCGTTGAAATCATCATAATCCCTAAGCCACCAACTTGGAAAAGAACCTCCAATAAGACAATCCCACGATCATTAAAAACCGAATTAATATCGACTGTGGTGAGTCCAGTAACACTGACTGTACTGATTGCTAAGAAAAATAAATCAATAAAAGGAATATGCGAGTCAGGTTCTCTGAAAATAGGGAGGCAAAACAATAAATAAGAAATAACCGTCATTAATATGTAATAAGCGACGATGATTTGAATAGATGAAAAATTTTTGCGAATAAATCGATCGCTTTTTCGCTGTGCCAGCCACAGCAAACGTGTATGGTTCACTAGATAACCTCCCAATTCTAATTAAACTAAGTATACCAAAACTTTTCGCCTCAAACGAATAATTCTGCCAGAAAATCCTTGAAATGACAAATAAAAATAAGAAATTCGTTAGAAATAATTGGAAAACATCCACAAACAAGCGAGAACATGATATTTTATGAAAGAATAGAAAAATAGGTTGTTCCCCAAACAACTTATTAATAATTGGTCAGTTTGTCTAACGATACAACTTTAAAAAGTAGTGGTAGCTTTTTTATTTCGGTTGATATGTGAATGTGTTCACTTTATGTAACAAACTGTTATTTTTATTCAAATGAAAAATAAGAAATTGTGTTGGTAGAAATCAATAGTTTATAAGGTGGGAAAACAATGAAAAAAGTGTTAATGGGAGTTCTTTCCCTAGGGTTATTATTAGGTGCAGCAACAGGTTGTACAAGCGATCAAGAAAAAGCTGCTGGTAAAACAAAAGCATCTTCTGAAAAAACAGAAGCAACATCTGGTGCCTCTGCTAATGGTTATACAGATCCAAGTGAACTAAAAGACAGTTATGATGTTGTTATTGTTGGTTCAGGTGGTGCGGGGATGACCGCTGCATTACAAGCCAAAGAAGCTGGCATGAATCCAGTTATTTTAGAAAAAATGCCTGTTGCAGGTGGGAATACAATTAAATCTTCTTCAGGAATGAATGCTTCACAAACAAAATTCCAAGAAAAAGAAGGCATTAAAGATAGCAACGATAAATTCTTTGAAGAAACACTAAAAGGCGGTAAAGGAACCAACGATCAAGAATTACTACGTTATTTTGTTGATCATTCAGCTGAAGCAATTGATTGGTTAGATACAAAAGGAATTACATTGAGCAATTTAACGATTACAGGTGGAATGAGCGAAAAACGCACACACCGACCTGCTGACGGATCAGCAATTGGGGGCTATCTAGTTGACGGTTTAGTACGTAACGTTCGCGAAGAAAAAATTCCATTGTTTGTTGATGCTGACGTGACAGACTTAGTTGAAGAAAACGGTCAAATTGATGGCGTAAAAGTGAAAATGAAAGATGATAAAGAAAAAACAGTTAAAGCAAAAGCAGTCGTTGTCACAACAGGTGGTTTCGGTGCCAACGAAAAATTAATTACACAATACAAACCAGAATTGAAAAACTATGTTACAACGAACCAAGAAGGAACAACAGGTGACGGTATCCAAATGATTCAAAAAGTTGGCGGTGCGTTAGTGGATATGAAAGAAATTCAAATTCACCCAACTGTTCAACAAAGCGATGCTTTCTTAATTGGTGAAGCAGTTCGTGGAGAAGGCGCAATCTTGGCTTCTCAAAAAGGAGAACGTTTTGTTAATGAGTTAGATACACGTGACAAAGTTTCTGCAGCAATCAATGCCTTACCAGAAAAATCAGCTTATTTAGTCTTTGACCAAGGCGTTCGCGACCGTGCAAAAGCCATTGATTTCTATGATCAAAAAGGTTTCGTGGAAAAAGGTGAAACGATTGAAGAATTAGCTGAAAAAATTGGCATGCCTGCCGATACATTGAAAGCAACGATTGATACTTGGAACCAAGATGTTAATGCCAAAGATGACAAACAATTTGGTCGGACAACTGGAATGGAAGCTGACTTAAGCACAGCGCCTTACTATGCAATTAAAATTGCACCAGGGATTCACCACACAATGGGTGGCGTGAAAATCAACACGAAAACAGAAGTTTTACGTGAAGATGGCACACCAATTAAAGGTCTATATGCTGCTGGTGAATTAACAGGTGGCTTACATGGTCAAAACCGTATCGGAGGCAATGCCATCGCCGATATTATCATTTATGGTCGTCAAGCAGGTACGCAATCAGCAGAATTTGCCTCTGCTCAAAAATAACTAGTTTAAAAAGTCTGAAATTGTAGTCAAATAACTACAATTTCGGGCTTTTTTATTGCATACTAGCAGGATCATTAGTTGGAGTATAAATAGCCCTGCTAAAATGACTTTGGCGTAGATTCTGTTTTTTTCAGAAAAATGCACGACCATTTTAGCTAAAAATACTGCTTTTTTGCTAAAAATATAGTAAAATACGTAAGGAACTAACGGAAAGGTGTAGTGAACATGGCTCAATTATTTTTCAAGTATGGCGCAATGAACAGTGGTAAAACCATTGAAATCTTAAAAGTAGCACACAATTACGAAGAACAAGACAAACCAGTTGTTTTGATGACCAGTGGACTAGATACACGTGATGGTGTCGGGAAAGTATCCAGTCGCATCGGATTACGCAGAGATGCTATTCCAATTTTTGAAGAAACCAATGTCTTTGACTTGATTAATGATTTGTCTTACAAACCTTTTTGCGTATTAGTCGATGAATGTCAATTTTTAAACAAGCATCATGTCATTGAATTTGCACGAATTGTTGACGAATTAGATATTCCAGTAATGGCATTTGGGCTAAAGAATGATTTTAGAAATGAATTATTTGAAGGCTCAAAGTATTTACTTTTATATGCAGACAAATTAGAAGAATTAAAAACGATTTGCTGGTTCTGTCATAAAAAAGCAACTATGAACTTGCATTATATTGATGGCAAACCCGTTTATGAAGGGGATCAGGTCCAAATTGGTGGGAATGAAGCCTACTATCCTGTTTGTCGCAAACATTATTTTCATCCAAAAACAGTGAATGAAGAACAGTAAGGAGAGACACTATGTACGATCAATTACAATCTATTGAAGATCGCTATGAGGAATTGGGCGAATTATTAAGTGACCCAGCAGTCATTAGCGATACAAAACGTTTCATGGAATTATCGAAGGAAGAAGCTAATACACGTGAGACGGTTGAGGTTTATCGCCGATATAAACAAGTTGTTGAAGGGATTAGCGATGCCGAAGAACTTTTAAGTGAAAACTTAGATGCGGAAATGGCCGAAATGGCGAAAGAAGAACTTTCTGATTTAAAAAAAGAAAAAGAAGTGTTAGAAGACCGCATTAAAATTTTATTATTACCAAAAGACCCAAATGATGATAAAAATATCATCATGGAAATCCGTGGTGCAGCCGGTGGCGATGAAGCCGCACTTTTTGCTGGCGACTTATTTAATATGTACCAAAAATATGCAGAAGCACAAGGGTGGAAAGCGGAAGTTTTAGAAGCGAACGTCACTGGAATCGGTGGATATAAAGAAGTAATTATGATGATTTCAGGAGATAACGTCTTTTCAAAATTAAAATACGAAAGTGGCGCTCACCGCGTGCAACGAGTTCCTTCAACAGAATCACAAGGACGGATTCATACATCGACAGCAACCGTTGTAGTTATGCCGGAAGCGGAAGAAGTCGAAATCGAATTAGCTGATAAAGATATCCGTGTCGATATTTATCATGCAAGTGGCGCTGGTGGACAGCACGTCAATAAAACCGCTTCGGCTGTTCGTTTAACCCATTTACCAACAGGAATCGTGGTCGCAATGCAAGATGAACGTTCACAGCTAAAAAACCGTGAAAAAGCAATGAAAGTTTTGCGTGCTCGTGTGTATGACCAAATTCAACAAGAAGCACAAAGTGAATATGATGCTAACCGTAAATCGGCGGTGGGGACCGGAGATCGTTCAGAACGAATCAGAACGTATAACTTCCCACAAAATCGAGTAACGGATCATCGTATTGGTTTAACCATCCAAAAACTAGATCAGATTCTTGCTGGTAAATTAGACGAAATCATTGATGCATTAGTCTTATATGATCAAACATCGAAATTAGAAGAGATGCAAAATGGCTAAACGTTACTTTGAAGTCCTTAACTGGGCTTCTTCTTTTTTAGAGGCGCAAGGCAAAGAAGGCTATGCTATTCACTATGTTTTCTTAGAACGTAAAGGTTGGGATAAAACGCAGTGGCTCTTGCATATGCAAGAAGAAATGCCCAAAGAAGAAGAGGAACAATTAAAAACGGATTTAGCCCAATTATTGACAGATTACCCAGCACAATATTTACTAGGACAAGCTGAATTTTATGGACATTCCTTTATTGTTAATGAACATACTTTGATTCCTAGGCCAGAAACAGAAGAATTAGTCGAGCGTTGCTTAAAAGCCAATCCAGATACTCCTTTGACGGTCGTGGATGTCGGAACAGGGACAGGTGCCATTGCGATTAGCTTGAAACTGGCACGGCCCAACTGGCGAGTTATTGCCATTGATCTTTCAGAGGAAGCGTTGACTGTCGCTAAACAAAACGCGCAAGTATTAGGTGCTGACATCGAATTTTATCATGGGAATGGCTTACAGCCAGTTGCTTCTGAAAAAATCGATCTGCTTATTTCTAATCCGCCCTATATTAGTGAACAAGAATGGCATTTAATGGATGCAAGTGTCCGAACGTATGAACCTAAAACCGCTTTATTCGCTGAAAATAACGGTTTGGCTTTATACCAACAATTAATTCATGAAAGTCAAACGATGCTTAAAGCAGATGGTAAAATTTATTTTGAAATAGGGTTTCAACAAGGCGCGGCCCTCCAAGAATTATTGAGCGCCGCCTATCCACAAAAAACAATTAAAATTGAAAAAGATTTATCTGGCAACGATCGCCTCGTGATAGCCGAGTAACTAAGGTTCTTCGTCGCCACTTTTCTAGAAGGAGCGATTTGCAATGGAAACAAAAAAATTAACCAAACAAGAAATAGTCCAAGCAGCAGCAGCCATTCAAGCAGGCGAGCTAGTGGCTTTTCCAACAGAAACTGTTTATGGCTTAGGTGCCGATGCCTTAAATGAAACGGCAGTAAAAAAAGTTTACCAAGTAAAAGGCCGCCCCAGTGATAATCCATTGATCGTTCATGTGAACAACGTTGAAATGGTCAAAAAATACGTAGCGACCTTACCAGAAGTCGCTACAAAATTGGTGTCTGCCTTTTGGCCGGGACCATTAACTTTAATTTTTAATGTGCCTAGCGATACATTTTCTAAAACAGTAACAGGTGGTTTAGAGACAGTCGCTTTTCGTATGCCAGATAACCAAGCGACCTTAGCTTTGATTGAACAAGCCAATGTTCCATTGGTCGGACCAAGTGCGAACACTTCTGGCAAGCCTAGTCCAACATCTGCAGAGCATGTTTATCATGATTTGCAGGGGAAAATTGCTGCCATATTAGATGATGGTCCAACTCAGATTGGGGTGGAGTCAACGGTCTTAGATTTAACGGCGGAAGATGGTGTGCCAGTTATTTTACGACCAGGAGCAATTACCAAAGAGCAGTTGGAAAGCATTATTCCTCAAGTGAAAATCGATACACATTTGATTAGTGAAAATGCAGCACCCAAAGCGCCAGGGATGAAATACAAACACTATTCTCCTGATGCGGAAGTTTGGATTATAAGCGGTCAAACAGCAGAATGGCAAGCGGCGATTCAGCAAGCAACAGAACAACAGGAAAAAATCGGCTTATTTTTAAGTGATGAACAGGCAGCACAACTAGATACAGAAAATGCGTTTGTTTATTCTTATGGTGCAGAAATGGTTGAAAATGCCACAAAAGAACTATTTGCAGGGTTAAGAGCGTTAGATGAGCAAGGAGCTACCACGATTTTTGCACAAGGATTTGCAGAAACTGGTTTAGGCACTGCTTACATGAATCGCTTGAAAAAATCAGCCAATCAAAAATTTTTTGAAAAATAAGAGGTATTTGTAACGAAGCTGACACAGAAGTATGATACAATCAGACAAAAGAAAACAAAATGGAGTGTTGTTTGAATGGATTACAAAACGTATGACCCAGATTTATGGAATGCAATTGCAAGAGAAGAAGAGCGCCAAGAAAATAACTTGGAACTAATCGCATCTGAGAATGTCGTGTCAAAAGCGGTTATGGCTGCCCAAGGAAGTATTTTAACGAATAAATATGCAGAAGGTTACCCTGGTAAACGGTACTATGGTGGTTGTGAATTTATCGATATCGTAGAAAATTTAGCTATCGATCGTGCCAAAGAATTATTTGGTGCAAAATTCGCGAATGTACAAGCCCATTCAGGTTCTCAAGCCAATACAGCGGCATACCTTTCATTGGTTGAACCAGGTGATACCATTTTGGGGATGGATTTATCAGCTGGTGGTCACTTAACACATGGTTCGCCCGTTAACTTTAGTGGCAAAACCTATAATTTTGTCAGTTATGGAGTGGATCCTTCAACAGAAGTAATCGATTACGATGTCGTGCGAATTTTAGCAAGAGAACATCGTCCAAAACTAATCGTTGCAGGCGCAAGTGCGTATTCACGAACGATTGACTTCAAACGTTTCCGTGAAATCGCTGATGAAGTAGATGCCAAGTTAATGGTTGATATGGCGCATATTGCAGGCTTGGTAGCTTCAGGGTTGCACCCAAATCCAGTTCCGTATGCTGATATCGTAACAAGTACGACCCATAAAACATTGCGTGGTCCTCGTGGCGGTTTAATTTTGACAAATAGCGAAGAATTGGCGAAAAAAGTAAATAGTAGTATTTTCCCAGGCATTCAAGGTGGCCCGTTGGAACATGTGATTGCCGGAAAAGCCGCAGCTTTTAAAGAAGCATTGGATCCAAGTTTTGCTGAATATAGTCAGCAAGTGATTGCAAATGCGCAAGCGATGACGAAAGTTTTCAATCAAGCGCCAGAAGCTCGTTTAATTAGTGGGGCAACAGACAACCACTTATTACTGATTGAAGTGACAGGTTTTGGTTTAAATGGAAAAGAAGCAGAAGCTATTTTAGATAGTGTAAATATTACTGTCAATAAAAATTCAATTCCGTTTGAACAATTAAGTCCATTTAAAACAAGTGGTATCCGTATTGGAACGCCTGCGATTACTTCACGTGGTTTTAAAGAAGAAGATGCGGTAGAAGTTGCTAAATTAATCGTTCAAGTCTTAAAAGATCCAGAAAATACAGCAGTTCATGATGAAGTCAAAGCAGCTGTAGCAGCGCTAACTAAAAAATATCCATTATATAACTAACATCAGGGATAGCTGAAGCGCGATTCTCTGTACAAATAAGAGTCGGAGCTTAGGATTTAAGGAATTCAACTTGTGTCCTAGGCTCTTTTGTTTTACAATAAGAAAGAATAAAATAATGAAGGAGAATAGATATGGGAAAATTTCAAGTAATTGATCATCCGCTAATTCAACACAAACTAACAATGATTCGCGAAAAGAACTGTGGGACAAAGGTTTTCCGCGAAGTTGTCAACGAAATTGCTATGTTAATGGCTTATGAAGTATCACGGGATATGCCTTTAGAGGATGTTGTCATCGAAACACCGATGGGTAAATCAACACAAAAAACACTTTCAGGGAAAAAAGTAGCAATTATTCCTATTTTACGTGCCGGCATTGGCATGGTTGATGGGATTTTAGAATTAATTCCAGCAGCGAAAGTTGGACACGTTGGACTTTACCGTGATGAAGAAACATTGCAACCACATGAATACTTCGTGAAATTACCTGAAGACATTGCAAGTCGTCAATTATTTGTTGTTGACCCAATGCTAGCAACAGGTGGTTCCGCAATTATGGCCATCGATTCATTAAAAGAACGTGGTGCTAGCAACATTAAATTTGTATGTCTAGTGGCCGTTCCAGAAGGTGTGAAAGCTTTACAAGAAGCGCATCCAGATGTAGATATTTATACAGCAGCTTTAGATGAGCGCTTAAACGAAGACGGCTATATCGTTCCTGGTTTAGGGGATGCTGGTGACCGTTTATTTGGAACAAAATAATAACAAAAAACCGTTAGATAACCGATTATGGTTACTAACGGTTTTCTTTTGCTTAAAGAACTTTTCTAGGTGTATAATAAAAAATAAAAAAACAAAGGAGGAGCTATGAAAAAGAATAAAAAAGTCTTACACGCTATCGCTGTGATTGCTAGTGTGATGTCAGTTTTGATGTATGTTTCATATATTCCACAAATTTATGGAAATTTACATGGGGAAAAAGGCAATCCGACGCAACCATTAGTGGCAATGATTAATTGTATTTTTTGGACGATTCATGGGTTATATGGAGACGATGGAGAAACACGAGATAAGTCCATTATTTTTGCTAATGTGCCCGGAATTATTTTTGGTTTTTTTGCGTTTATTACAGCATTATAGTTTCCGACGAATTGGAAAGTATTCCAATTCTGTACATAAAAAAGAGCGGGGGAAATTTCCCACGCTTGAAGAATTAAATCTTTTTCAATTGTTTGTAATTAATAACAATCACACCATTGCTGTGCACCATTAAGTGATTGTTTTTTTGCGTTTCGTCAATTTCGACGACAGCGGCATTTTTTAATTGTTTCGTAACAACGCCTGTTTGTGGCTGTCCGTGAACAAGAAAAGTAACATGGGTGTCAACGGCGAAATCCTTACCAGCATCCGATGGAACAACAGGAGTAACCATACCATTAAAATTTGACATACAAAAAACCATCCTTTCTTGATATCTCTATTATACCACATTTTCAGAAAAAAGTTTGTAAAGTCGCTATTTGGCTTATTTTAAAGAGATTTTGCATAAATAAATAACAGTAAGTGTCTAGTTTTTACCCGAACGTCAATCGAAAAATTAGAATACTCTAATAATTGAAATCTCCTCGAAAAATTAAATAACGACGATTAAAAACTCTGTGTAAGCAACCTTATACAGAGTTTTTTTGTTTGCTAAATCTTTAAAACAGAAAGGAGGGAAAAAAGTGCTTCAGATTTTTTTGAAGAATGGATTGCGTACCTACAAATTTAGAAATAGTCAGCTGAAGCCGATAGGCTTTGTCGAAGAAGAAAAGAAAGGCTCGATCTTCATTTATTATTCCAAAGAAGCTCTATCTGTTTCAAGAGGAATCGTCATTACTTCTTTAGAAGCAATCGAAGAACAGGCTGACGCAATTACACATTGGACGCCAAATATTTATCGATATGGCGAATATGCAGACACAAGACGATTAGTTGTCAAAGGTCATTTTGAAAAAAATTTACGTCAAATCAATACGTTTGTCGTTGATATCGATTCAAAAGAAAATCACGAAGGAGAAATCATTCTCGCATGTATCGATCAGCTAGGGTTCATGCCAACGTTGATTTTAGAATCCGATTTTGGTTATCAAGTCTATTTTGTATTAAGTACACCTGCTTATGTCACAAGCAAAAGTAATTTTAAAGTGATCGAAGTAGCAAAGCGAATTTCAATGACGATTCGATCACAGCTGGCAAAACAATTAGTTGGTGTAGATATTGGCTGCAATCATTTTGGCATTGCACGCTTTCCAAACAAAAGAAATATCGTTTATTACGAATCAGAGAATCAGTATGCTTTTTCAGATTGGATCAATTGGTCGATGAAACAAGCGTCAGATCAAAAGACAGAGAAGAAAGCGAAGTTGGTTGTTTTTCCAGAGAAAAAAGTTTATTGCCAAGTCAATGAACCGTGGTTTGACCTTTTGTTAAGAAAAGCCAACATTATCGGCGGAGAAGGCAGGCTAGGACGAAATAACGTGATCTTTACACTCTCACTTGCCTATTTTTCTTCTGGTTATAGTCAAGAAACATGCGCATATAACATGTTTGAGTTCAACGAACGTTTGAAAGAACCATTGACAGAAAAAGAGGTCGAAACGATTGTAAAGAGCGCATACTCTAGCAACTACCAAGCTGCCCGACGAGATTTCATCTTGGAATTGTGTCAGGAATGGATTGCGGCAGATATTCAGGAAAAAGAGCTGTTTACCCAGCGACGAGGCTGGTGGAAATTTAAAAAGCCACGAGAACAACGAGAATATAGCCACAAACATGAATGGCGAGTAGAGCTTTTAGATTATCTTGGATAGATGTCAATAAAGTAGACACAAAAAGAGAAGATACTTAAAGACATTCAAAGTAAAGAGCCTCCTTTTCATTTGGTGTAAGCATATCTAATGTTCCGTGAGGACGTTTGGTGTTATAGAATCCTTCAATGTAAGCGAAACAAGCCAAACGTACTTCTTCGATTGAATGGAATGAACGGCGATTTAATTCTTCTTTTTTCATATATTTAAAAAAAGCTTCGGTAACGGCGTTATCCCACGGATAACCTGGTTTTGAAAGAGAATGGACAATCGGATGATGCTCTATAAACTTTCTAAATTCAAAAGAGGTATATTGAGACCCTTGATCTGTATGAAAAAGAACAGGATTCATTAATTTTCGAGAATGAAGTGCTTTTTCTAATGTTTGAATGGCTAGTTTTGTATCAATCGTTGATCCTACGGTCCAAGCAATTACTTTTCTAGAAAACAAATCTAAAACGACACACAAATACGCAAATGTTTTCTTACCGATGGGGATATAAGAAAAATCACTTGTCCAAACTTGATTTGGTGCAGGTGGATTGAACGCTTGGTTTAGATGATTTGGCCGTGTCAAAGAAACCTTGTTTTTCCTTTTTTTGAAAACAGGCTTTACTGTAGACATTTTTGGGAGGTCCATTGCTTTCATCAAGCGATAAACACGACCAATACTAATCGAAATGCCATAATCACGCAAAAGAATCTGGCGGATTTTTGCAGCGCCAAGACGTTTTTGAGAAGAAGTATAAATTTCTAAAATCACTTTTCTTAGGTGTTGATTTTCTTTTGTTCTTGGGGCTACTTTTCCAGAAAAGCGTTTGTAATAAGTGGAACGATTGACTTTGAGTACACGACAGAGTGTAACAATACTGTGTTCATATCGAAGAATGTGTATGGCTTTTAATCGTTCGTCAAGCGAGGCGTGAATATGGCAATCGCTTTTTTTAGGATTAAATTTTCCTCCTCGAGTTGCGCATTTCGTTTTTGTAGCTGTTTGATTTGACGGGCCGTAAGGATCGTGTCATCGTCAATTTTTACTTCGGAATATTGTTTGACCCAACGAGCAATTGAAGAAAGAGCAATGCCGTACTCCTTAGCTAAAGCATTTTGAGTTTTACCACTTTCGTTGTCAATGGCCATTCAAAAATGTAGGTTTTTGGCCATTTAGAAATGTCGTTTTTTGGCCACCGAAAATGTAGGTTTTTGGTCCATAAATAACAAGGTTACTTATACGACAACTTTTTTTCTTTATAATCTTTAATCCGATAAGACTTTCCAGTAATTTGAATAATCTTAGCGTGGTGCACTAATCGATCAATTAGTGCATTTGTTAATTTTTTATCTTGAAAAGTTTCAGCCCATTGAGACAAAGGAATATTCGTTGTAATAATGGTCGATTTTTTTTCATAACGAAGATTAATTAATTGAAAGAACAACTTTGCCCCATCAGGGGTAAAAGGTAAATAACCAATTTCATCAATAATTAATAAATCGTAAGAAGCATACTTTTTTAACAAACGGTCTAAATTTCCACGTTGATTTGCACGATTTAGTCGATTAACTAATTCATTGCTTAAAACAAAATGGCAAGAATAACCTTTGGTTATGGCTTCTAGTGTAATGGCAATAGCTAAGTGAGTTTTCCCCACTCCGCTATTTCCAATAAACAATATATTATTGTTTGTATCCATAAAGCGTAAGGTACACAAATCTAAAATCTCTGTTCGATTAATTTTGGGTTGGAAGCCGAAATCAAAGTCATTGATTGTTTTCTTAAACGGTAAATTTGCCTTTCTTAAGCGATTTTCTTTTTGTCTTTCATTTCGTGAGTTTATCTCTTCTGTCATTAAATGATTTAAAGCTTCTACAAAACTAAGGTTTTCTTGAACAATTGTATCGAGATATTCTGGTAAAATTTCTCTCGTATGTTTTAAATTCAAATCTTCTAATTTGTTTAGTAAATGATAGTAATTAGACATAATGATTCACCTCTATAATTCGTCATATGCTTGTAAATTTTCATCAACAAAGCGCTCTAATTCTTCGTCTTCTAAGTGTTTAAAAACGTCAGAACGTAGAATCTCTATATAGTCATTTCGATGATAATTAAATAATTGATGAGTAATTGTATGTGTACGAACAAGAGTAGAATCATCGTAAATATAAAGTTTATCTTCTTTTACACATAGTGTAAGAATTTTCCCAATGTAATTGATGGGTACAGAATATTTGTTTTGATTCCATTGAACCATCGCTTCGTTAGATACTTTTCGTTTGATTTGTTTTTCAACAGAAGAATAGATTTTAAGTTGATTCGCATCAAAAGAAGATAATTGTTCTTTCTCGTATGACCAACGGTCATTAGGACATTCATGAATAGCTTGAGAAATTTCTTCTGTATTTAATGAATCCATGATTGTTTGAACAATTTCAACTAATTCTTGAGTTGTTTCAAATTCATAATTAAATACACGAATTCGTTCGATTGTGCGCGCAAGAGCTTCAACCTTTCCTTTTGTTTGAGGTCGAAACGCACGACAAGCAATTGGAAGAAATCCCGCTTCTTTCGCATATTGTCGAAACCGCTCATTAAAAACAACTTTAGAAAATTGACTACGACTACGGTCAACAACAGTTTTCATATTATCGAACCATATTTCTGCAGGAACACCACCGGTGTATTGAAACGCATTAGTTAAGCAACGAAATAAAGTAGTTTGAGAACGATCGAAAGTCAGTTCTAAATATTTAATTCTTGAATAACCTAAAACGTAAAGGAAGATATTACAAGAAATAACTTCACCAAATTTATTAACTAATTTGAGGTCTTCTTTCCAATCAACTTGGGCAGATAAACCAGGAGTTGTTTCAACACGAATCGTTGCTTTTTGTATTTTATCTGCTTTAACATTTCGACAATATCTTCTTAGAGTCCGTGCACTTCCACGATAACCACGTTTAGAAATAAAATGATAAATAGCAGAAGAAGAACAGCCTAAAGCTAATTTGTCAGCGATAATATCTTCAAAGTCACTAACTAAAGTTTTTTTATTTTTATTTTTTTGAGCAAGCAAAGGTAATTTATTGCTTATCCCAGCTTCATAATAACGTTTTACCGTACGGTAATCGTTAGCTAAAGCAGCATAATTAGGTTTTGTATGAGTCATAATGAAAGGTAACACTCCTTCATAAATATCTTTTCTCAATACACTTTCCTCCTTGAATAAAATAACACAAGGAAAGCGTACCAAATGACGCATAAACCTACATTTTTATTTGGCCATTTTTCTACATTTTAACTTGGCCATTTACACTTTCGTGAAGTTTTACAATGGATTTTTTAAACTCTTCGTCAAATTTACGTGGTGATTTTCTGTTATTTACCATATTAAAAATTCCTTTCAAAATTTCTGTCTATTTATTTAATAGTATACCAAAAAATGTGTCCACTTTATTAGGATACATGCAATCCAACTTGTCGTTATACATTAACAAACAACTTCCGACACAAGAAGCTAACAAAGAAAAATGTTCAAGAGTTAGTCGCAGGAAAAGAAACAACGATCACAGGAATCAAAAACAAAGAAAAGAAAACCTATGACGCTATCGTTCGTCAGAACGAAAAAGGTTATCTTGAATTTGTTTCATTTGCACAAACAAAAAAGAAATCAATAAAGAAAGGAAAATAACGAATGAATCAAAAAGAAACGAATCATGAGAATATCTATCGAAGCAATCAAACAATTGATAATGAAAAAAATCAGTCACAAGTTCAAACCATAACAGAAGAACCAGTTAACGTGAAAGAGTCAGAAAAGAAAAAGAAACCCCCGCGTAAAAAAACTGTTCATGACTTGGATGCAGAAATTGAAGCATTAAAACGACGTCGAGAAAATTTGTACAAGAAACAAATTATGGATTTAGGGAAACAGGTATTAGCGATTTTGGAACGAAACGATATTTCATTTTTGGAAATCAGCGAAGAATCAGAATTGTTTTTCTCAGAATTAGAAGAGATCGTTGAACAAAACAAAGAAAATCTAAAAGCGATTGTCAGTTAGATGAAGAAACGATATGAAAAAATTCTAACTTTAGAAGAACAAATTCAAAAGCTAAAAATCCAACAACAATTACTCAAAAATCAGTCGACTGAATCCATGGAACGGAAGAAACGAACCCGTCGATTGATTCAAAAAGGGGCTTTATTAGAAAAATATTTTGATCTATCTCACTTAAGTGTAGAAGAAACAGAAGAAGTGTTAAAGATTTTTTCTTCTTATGTGCGAGGCAATCTTCCTCAACGCTTTCAAAAAAAAAAGGATCAGAAAAAAATATGAAATGGGGGAAAGGAAATAAGCAATGAACGATTTTTTTCAAAATTTTGACCCTATTTCAAATGAAAACGAAAATCGGGGCCCCCCTGAAAACCACTAGTGCGCACTTACACGCACCAAACGGGGTTTTGGTTCGTCGTGCTACCCCGATGAAGTCCATCGGGGTCGTCAGGCGTGTGGAAAAATTCGCTTTGCTCATGTTCAGTTTAATTCGAATAAGAGGATAAACAACTTCTTTTGATCAATAAAATTTCGTTAAATACTCCGAAATTTTTGTCTGTTTTATATGACAAAGGGAACGAAATAAATGAGAATTTAAAGAAAGGAGAAAAAAAGTGGCAATCTATCATTTTTCGTTACAAATTGCTAAAAGAAACAATGGAAAACGAAGTTTAATTGCGATGGCTGCTTATCGAAGTGGAGAACGATTGTATAGTGAGCTATATGAAAAAGAAAATTACTATGGTCATCGGTTAGTAAAACCAGACGCATTCATTTTAAAACCAGATTACGTCCCTCCAGAATTTGGGGATCGAGAGTATTTGTGGAATAAAATGGAGTTGGCTGAAACTTCTCCTAATGCTAGATTGTGTCGAGAAGTAAATATCGCATTGCCCGTTGAGCTTTCCAATGAGGATCAAAAAGAATTAGTAACGAATTATGTCCAAAAGATGTTTGTGTCGAAAGGAATGATCGCAGACGTTGCGATCCATCGTGACGATTCTAATAATCCCCATGCTCATATCATGTTAACGTTGCGTAAGGTAGATGAGAGAGGACAAATTTCAAATAAACAAAAACGGATTCCTGTTTTAGACGAACATGGCAAACAAGTTTACAACGAAAAAGGTCACCGAAAAACCGTATCAATCAAAACGACAGATTGGGATAAGAAAGAATTGTTATTAGAAGCAAGAAAAGAATGGGCAAACATGACAAACAACTTGTTGCGTAAACGTGGAATCGATGAACAAATCACAGAGAAGTCGCATAAAGAACTTGGCAAAAAAGAATTGCCAACGATCCATGAAGGGGTTCTTTCCAGAAAGTTGGAAGAACGAGGGATTGTTACGAATCAAGTTCAACATAATCAACTGGTTCGAGAACACAATCAATCTGTTCAAAAGTTGAACGACTTGGAAGAGAAGAAAGAACTTCTAATCGACCAGGAACAACAACCGACAAAACAATTTTACAAACAAACTTTTTCGCCGATGGAGAAAAAGGAACTCAAAGCGTTAGCCAAAGAGCTGCGCTTTTTTGTTTCCAGTGAAAACCTAGAGAAACGTTTGGATGAATTGAAACGTTGGGAGAACTCACTTCTATTTGGAAATAAAAAAGATATTCAAACACAACGTCTCCAGCTCTCTAAAATTTCTGATGAGCGAGACAAGATCCAACAAGCGGAAGAGATTTTAACAAAACAAGCGGTACGGTTTTGTCAAAAGCATTATCCAGAACTTCAGACAGAAGATTATTCGCCGAAAGTATTACAAGCAATCGTGACAGAAACCATTGATCAAAAAGAATTATTAACAAAAGAAATAATCGAACAACTTTCTGATACAGAATCCATGATTGAACAAGCAAAAGAGTATCAGCTGTTCAAAGATCAACCGTTTCAAACGACACGTTTCTTAGAAGAGAAAATCCAGACTCTTACTAATCAAATGAACGAGCCAACAATTTCTAATGAAGAAAGAGCAACACTAAAAATCAAAATCGAGCAATTCGAATCGATGAAAGACAACTTGAATCAATATGTGAACGCTGAATTAGAAGAATTAGGAATCAAGTTGGACTCGTCTACTATGCAAGGCGAAATGATTCTAGCGTATCTCAAGTATTACCAAGTAGAAGATTATTCGATTGAAGTTGTCGATGGACTACCGTTGTCTCCTTATTCTATTGAAGAGAGAAATCAAATGTTAGAAGTGTCAAGAGGAATCTTCTCAAACATTCCAGCATGTAAACACTTGAATGACTGTCATGGTGTGTACTTCATTCAAGATTGTATGCAAGACATTGATTCGTTATCGCCATTGGCGCAAGCGAACTTAAAACGAATAATTGAGAAGAACCGATACCTTGCACCAAAAGACAAGGAATATTTCATTCAAGATATCGAAGAATTGCGAACGGAGCGTATCAATCATTACCAGGAACAACGAGAGGATCGTCTCAATCGCTATCGAGATCAAACGATCCTTTACTGTTTAACGGCTCAGATCCAATCATTTCTTGGACGAAGGGTGCCACAAAAGAAACGAAACATGGCTCAATGGATTCGAGAAACAAAAAGTAAAGACAAACAACGACGAGAACTACAGGAACGTTATCAAAAACGTCCAAAAAGATAAAAGTAGAAATGGAGCGAAACATTCAATGAAGCAATTACAAAAAGCAATTCAGACAATCAAAGAAGGAAAATGGAAACTCGAAGCAGCTGTTTTTAGTTTGGGATGTACATTTGGTATACCAGAATTTGTTTATGCCGTTGATCCACAAACGAAACTTGTCGAAGCAGGAAATACGGTTAAAGCGATTTTAACCGCATTAGTTGCGGTCGTTGGGGCAATTGCCGCAACGAAAATCGTAGTGAAGTATTTACCATACCTAGATGATCCAATGGAAAAGAATAATATGTACAAAAGTTTAACCACGGTTCTTCTCGTAACGGCAATTGGTGGCGCATTGGTATGGATCGTTCCTTGGGCATACGGTTTGTTCAACTAAGAAAGGGATGGGATCGTGAATACAGAAGATGTAAGAAACGCTTTACTCGAACTTCTCCATGAAGATACAGAAAAGGGAAAAACATGGTTTTTCCCTTCAAATGTCAATGAACATTATCTTTTATTTCTTGGACTTACCGTGAAAGAAAGTATTCAAGCGATTAGTACAGGTATTGGTAGTTTACTTCTAATGGTTGTGCTTTTTAGAAGTGCGAATATTTGGGCATTGTTGCTTTATGTTTTTGCGGGAGGAATTGGATTTTTTAGTGTGTGGGGATACAAAGTGTTTAAGCCGATTTCTGATCGTCCAAACATTTCTATTTCAGACTATCGAAAAGAACAAAAAGTCTTCCAACAAAAACAAAAAGTTTATTATTGCCGACCAAATGAACAAGTAAAAGAGAAGGTGTGAATGAATGGTATTTGATTTTTTAAAAGGACCAGCGAGCGAAAAGACGGTACAAACAACGAAAAAGCAACTGCGCTATTTTGAAGATGATTCCAGAATACAAGGTGTTTACAAAGAGGTACTCGTGGTTTATCAAGTAGAAAAGAAACAATTTTGTTTGGTTCAGTTATTGAGAGTCGATGGGGTGAACATGGATATTTTGAGTGTCCATGAACAGGCAGGCTTGAATGAAGATTTTGGGACGTTTTTATCTCAAAATATTTTATACGAACCACAAATCACGTCCTTAAACAGTCCGATTACGATTCAACCATTTTTGGATCAATGGGAAAAATCAGTTGAAAATTATCGGAAGTCAAGCAATCCAAATGAAGCGTTATTACAATTGAAGGCTTCCTACTTGGTCGAATATCAGAAACTCCAGAAAACAATGGAAACCTCTAAAAAGCAACATTTTGTGACATTAAGCGAAAAAATCGTACAGCTTTCGCCAGAAGGAATTGAAATTGCTTATGAAGGATTAAAGGATAAAGTAAGAGGGGTGCGTTCTGGTCTACAAGGCTTTATGGGGAAATTCGATTGTCAGGTAACCATTTGTACGATTCAAGAGACTCGCACGATCTTTCGTAAGTATTTTTAGCGAACAGCAAAAAAGAATATAGGAAGGAAAAGAAACATGAGGGAACAGAATTTTTACATTCCAAGAGAACAATTACAAGATATTTTAGAAATTGATACAGAAATTGTCTCCGATTTTGCGCCATTTATTTTTGAGTTTAATCGAGAGAAAGTGATTTGTGACAATCTACACAGCCGGCCGTATGTAATTACCAAATACAACAACAAACCTAAAGGGAACTGGTTTAGCCGTTTACGAAAATTAAGCGGGGATATCACGCTTTCACACTATTATACGAAAGCAAACGGAAATTCTTTGAATGATTTCTACAATCAAACGATCAAGAATAAACAAGCACAAATCGAACGGACGTATGATCCAGCGACACTTTTACGATTAAAAAATGAATTACGAATCGCCACAACGCAATTAGAACAAGCGTTAGAAGAAAACACGACGTATTTGTATCTCTACACATATGCTTTGATTCAAGGAAAAACCGAAGAACGACTCAATGCTTTGTGTGATAAGTTTGAAACCTGTTGTTCGGCAATTGGTATCAAAGCAATCACACCTTACACACGTATTGATGAGGCATTTTGGAGCTGTTTGCCATTACAAACAAACGAAGTTCCAGAATACACGTATACGATTGCAAATTCCATCAGTGCAAGTAGTATCTTTCCATTCGATGACAATGAATTAAGTGTCTTTACGGAAAATATGATGATCGAAGGGGTCAATAAAGATACAGAAAATATTATTTCCATCGATTACACAAACAAGCGAGTCGTCGTTAATCGAAACAAATTCATTTTTGGTTCTTCCGGAGGAGGAAAAACGACCTATATTAATAGCGACTGGATGAAAAAGCTTGCTTTTGCGGATAATTCCAAGAAATTGCAACAACGAATCATTCTTTTTGATCCAGAAGATGAACAAGTGGAACGTGTAAAGCTATTTGGTGGTGAAGTGATTCCATTATCCTCCATGAGTGATACAAGAATCAATCCGTTTCAAATTTTCTCTAATCAACTGCCAGATAATGAACGGAGCGACTTTTCAACGGATGAAGCGTACGAAGCTTATATAGAGAATTACGAAGGCTATGCTTTTGGTCAACCCTTGTCTTTGGAAGAAGTGGATCGATTGGTCAACAAAAAATTAAATAGCTTAGTGCCCTATTTTACTTTGATCGATTCGAGATTAACCGACAGTCAGCTAAGCATTGTCAAAACGGAAGCCAAAAAACTATATCAAAAGATCTATGACATACGTAATTTAGAAAAATTAACGAATGAAGATTTCCCTATTTTTTCTGATTTATATGAACATTTACTCGCATTGGAACAAGAAGATCGTCGTCGGTTTGAAAAAATTGAGACGTTTGTAGACGCATTGGAAGATTTTGCGATCGGTACACGAACGATTTTTAATGGATACACCAACATTGATTTAAGAAATCCATTGATTTGTTTTTCATTGAGAGATTTACAAACAGAGATTGGTATACGAGACCTTGCGTATCTAAACGCCTTTCAGTATCTATTTGAAGATATCACAAACCATCCAGAAATCAGTACATGGGTGTATGCCGACGAGTTTCACTTTCTACTGAAAAACGAAGTGAGTGCCGACTTCTTTTTTCAAGCGTACAAACGATTCCGGAAATACAACGCCGCTTGTACTGCCTCGTCGCAACAAATCGCCGATGTCTTCCAAGCAGTCAACAATGTCGGAAAAGCGATCATTGGGAACAGTTTTACCAAAATCTTCTTTGGTTTGGAAGAGTCAGAAGCAGAAGAAATTATTCGTGAGTTACGCTTGCCTCTAACAAGAAAAGAAGTCGCTCATTTGACTGCCAGACGACAAGGAGAAGGCTTGATTTTCCACGGAACTAAGCGAGCCAAGCTTACAGTGAAACTAACGCCAGAAGAATTACGATTATTGAATCCAATACGCTATGTTGAGGAATATGACCAACCAGCCACACAAGCGATTAATTGGTTGGCAAGAATCCAATAAGGAGGAATAGACATGCGTTATCGATTGATTGACCAACTACAAGTTTATTATCAGAAAGAAACGGTCTTGATTCAAATCAATGAAAAAGTATTACCAAAACAAGAGCATATCTTTGATATTGAAGAATCTGTGGACGGCTTTTTAGAAATAGAAGAAATGACCTTTAAAGACAAGAAATTAGAGATTATCTATGCGTGTCCTAACGATTATAGCCCTTTATATCAATATAGGCAGTTTGCGGATTTCTACAAGCTAGAAATCGTTCAAACGATTTTGAACCAACGTCCGACAGAACCAACCTTTTATCACATGGCAAATATTCTAGTAAAAAATACGAAAGATATTTTGTTTATTTACAAAGCAGATCATTATGGGGAATTACCTTATTCTCGAATGAAAGAAATTGACCAAATTAAAACGTTTATTTGTAGTTTATTTGGTCAATACTCTTTAGAAAAATATCAGAAAGACATCGAACGAACGGTGAAGAAAGAAAATCACCCATTATTATTACAGGTGATTGAGTGCCATTCAGTTGAAGAAGTTGAACAATTGATTCGTGATTCTTTGACGACGGAACAGCGTGTTTACTTTGAAGAGATTCAACGTCAAGAATCAAGAGAAAAGACGATGAAACGAACCAACCGCGCGCTCAAATCATCATTGATCGTTGCAGGGATTTTACTCTATTCTTGTACCGTCTTATTCTTAGTCCAAAGCAAAGAAAAAGCCATTAAACAAGTTAAAGAAGAAAATAAGGTCGAAGTTCAATTTTTAAACAAAATCATTGAAGGCGACAGTGAAAATATCGAATCGGATATGAAGAAAATGAAGCTATCCAAAGAGAAACAAGTCGGTATTTATATACAGCTTGGAGAGTATGAAAAAGCTTATGAAATCGATAAAAAATCGGATAAGGAAATTATCCAAATGTTATATAAGCAAGGAAAAATCGATCAAATCAACGAACTTTCTCTTGCAGGAAGTACCTATTTAGAAGAGGTTCAAACGATTTTGAATACCAAAGAGCTATCGGATCTATTGCCATTATTGCAAGTAGACACAGATTCGTTCTTGGTTGAATTGATTGCGAAAAAAGCCATTGCGAAAAAAGATGCGACGATTTTAACGACGATACGTACACAACTACTCGATCATTCTTCTATTAAACTGCCTCAAAAATTGGTTTCTTCGATCTATGATACATTGATTCAACTGAATACAGACGAACTTGAAAAAATTTACAGTGATTCGAGTTTATCTGAGGAACAGAAGAAAACCAAAACAAATGAGCTGTTAAAAGAGAACAACGAACTATTGTCAGAAAAAGCAGGCGAATGACAAAAACGAAGGGAGAATGTAAAAAATGTTTGACTTACTAGGATGTTTGCTTGTCATAGTATGTATGCTTGCCATGAGTGTGTTTGTTTCTCAAATAGAAGCTCGAATAGAAGCGAGTATAAGTAAGTATATTACTCAGCTTTATTTAGAGTTGCAGGAGCAACACCAGCAACAGGCGGAAACAAATTCAAAGTATCTAACGCGACTGGAAGAAGAGCTCGAAAAGATAAAAGCAGCAATTGAGTCAGAAAATGAAAACTTGCGTGCGCAAAATCATGCGTTGGAACAAGAGAACAGGCGTTTAGAAAGTGAAAAAAAGCAAATGCAAGTAGCAATCGATCAGTTAACTCAAAAATGGATTCCGAAACCTTCTGCTGGTGATGGAAACAAGCCAAAAAGATAAAAACAAGTTATTTCTATAAGGAGGAATCGAATGAATCCTTACGTCGTTAAATTACTCATACAGTATCGAAAACCAATCATGCAAGTTGTGATTGGTTTTTTTATATTCATTATTGTGTCTTTTCTACTGATTTTCAATCGAGAGTCGATAGAAAATGAAGGAATAGCGACAGACACACAAAATTTGAGTGCCGAAGTTTTGAGGTATAAACCATTAGTAGAAAAATATGCCAAACAATATGGTGGTTCTGAATATGTTCCGTATATCTTGGCACTCATGCAAGTTGAATCTGGCGGTCGTGGTGGTGATCCTATGCAGTCCAGTGAAAGCTTAGGTTTACCACCGAACACGATTCAAGATCCTGTTCGCTCAATTGAACAAGGCGTTAAATTTTTCATTCAAAATGTAAAAGGGGCATTAGCGCAAGGCGTAGACTTGCATACAGCGTTACAAGCCTACAATTACGGTGGTGGCTTCATTGGCTTCGTTAAAGAGCGAGGAGGGAAATATACCTTCGAGCTAGCGAAGGAATTTTCAAAGAAAATGGCACTAGGTATTACTGTGCCATATATCAATGCCATTTCCACCTCAATGGGTTATAACTATCGCTATAACTACGGAAATATGTTCTATGTACCGAATTTACTACAATATGTCGTCGAAGACAGCGGAGAATCGAGTGTACAAAACAATGGCAATAACACCGGTTCAGTTGTATTAGAAGTACCTAGCGAATACAAGAGCAAGTTGCGTTATCCTAAATACGACGGACACAACTACAATACAAGTGGCAGTTATCCATTTGGACAATGTACCTGGTATGTGTACAATCGTATGGCTCAAATTGGTAAACGTGTCGATGATTTTATGGGCAACGGTGGCGAATGGGGAACAAAAGGGCGTGCATTAGGTTATAAAGTAACCAATACACCAAAAGTAGGAACAGCGATCTCTTTTCCTCCAGGGTCATTTGGTTCAAGCCCAGTCTATGGTCACGTCGCATTTGTGGAAGTCGTGAATCCAGACGGGACATTGTTAATCTCAGAATGTAATGTCGTCAATCCAGGAAGTGGGACGGTTTCCTATCGAGTGGTTCCTAAAAGTATTGCGGCAATTGCTAGTTATATAGAAGGGAAGTAAAAAAATGTATGATAAAACCAAAGTATGTTTATTTGTTCTCACACTGATTGTTAGTGTGGGATTTTTTTGTTCGACAGGTTATTTTCTGTATGAGAATAACCTGTTAAAACATAAATTAGCGGATCAAGAAAAGAAAGCAACAACAGCTACGACACAAAAAGGACACTTTGAATCAACGATTGTTTCTTTCTATCGAACGCTCTACACGTATCAAGACAATGCAAAAACAGTTGATTTGGAGAAATTAAATCAATGGACTGATTCAGCTGTATACGCAGAACTAAAAAAAGAAATCGATGTAGCACAGCAAGGAACACCGCAACAAAACATTATTCGTTCGTCAATGATTCAATCCAAAGGGATTGAAATTGTTCCATTTTTAAAATCAGCAGAAGATCAATTGAGCTACCTTGTTTCTGTGCCTATTCTTCAAAAAATCAATGGAGAAGAAACAGCATTTACACAAACAGAGATTCTTTCGTTCGATGTTCACACGCAAAAAATCGTTCAAAGACAAATCATTTTAAGTAAAGGAAGTGAAACCAATGGATGAGAAAAAAGAGCGTTCAGGGATCAAATGGCTTCTCTTTATCGTATTGTATCTTTTCTTCTTTACACCGATTTCGCTTATAGGATATCAATTGACACCCTATATTCTCGAGGACAAGTCAATTGATTTACTTGCCCATATCCAACAGACGTTGCAGCAACCAATCCAGAAAATCAAAGAAATTCCAGATAATAAGTATTGGTACGTTTTTGTCATTATGGAGATTATTGGGCTCCTTCTGCTTGTTTTCTATTTGAACCCTAAGAAAGAAGCAGGTTATCAAGTTGTCGGTCGAACCATGCCTGTTCATGGGAGTGCGTGTTGGGGAATGGATAAAGAATTAAGGTCTCCTAAAAATGTTCATTTCCGAAAGAGTAGCAAACGTCTCAAAAGAGATTTAGAAAAATCAATGAAATTAGGTGAAGAAAATGTTAGCACTCACTGAAAAAATTCCCTTTTTTACGAATTATTCTGATGGGTTACTCTTGGGAAAAATGCCGAGTGGAAAATATGTCATTCAGCACGAGAAAAGCAAAATCAGTAACCGAAATGTCTTTGTCGTTGGTGGTCCTGGTAGTTTCAAAACACAAAGTTACATTTTAACGAATGTCGTGAATAATCGAAAAAGTTCGATTGTCACGACAGATCCTAAAGGGGAAGTTTATGAATTAACGAGCGAGATCAAACGGAAACAAGGCTATAAAGTGATTGTGATGAATTTCAAAGATTTGGCTATCAGTTCTTGTTATAATCCATTGGCGTATATTCGTAAGCCAACGGATACTAATATGATTGCGAATGTCATTGTTTCAGCAAAAAATGATCCAAAGAAGAAAGATTTTTGGTTCAATGTGCAACAAAGCTTACTAAATTCGTTGATCCAGTATGTCTATTATGAATTTGAGCCTTCCGCACGTACGATAGAAAGTATTTTGGATTTCTTAGAAGCCTTATGATCCACGCTATAATCAAGAAGGTGTTTCGGAATTGGATCAGCAGTTTGAACAACTGCCAGAAGGACACCCAGCCCAACGGAGCTATCGACTTGGCTTTCAAAAAGCAGAAAGTGAAATTCGTTCAAATATTCTGATTAGTCTATTGACCACATTGACGGATTATTTAGACGCAGATGTTGCGAGAATGACAAGCAGAAATGACTTCTTGTTTGAGGAATTAGGGAAAGAAAAGATTGCGTTATATGTTTTGATTTCCCCATTAGATCGTACCTGGGACGGTTTGGTCAACCTATTCTTTCAACAAATGTTCAATGAGCTGTTTCGCTTTGGCGATCTCCATAATGCGAAACTACCCAATCCTTTGGTCATGTTATTAGATGAGTTTGTGAATTTAGGATATTTCCCGACGTATGAGAATTTTTTAGCCACTTGTCGAGGGTATGGTATTTCTGTCAGTACGATTTTACAATCGTTTCCTCAATTGGTAAAATTATATGGGAAAGAAACTGCCGAAGCGATTATCGGTAACCATGCGATACGGATTTGTCTAGGAGGGGTTGAAAAGGAAACAGCACGTTATTTTTCAGAACTATTAGGGAAAACGACCGTTAAAATTCATACCCAAGGAACCAGTCGGAATCTTCCTACTGCTTCTGCCCAACATCGAAGCAGTACACGGTCGGAAAATTTCAATTTTGCAGGAAGAGATTTAATGACTGAAGGCGAAATTATCAATCTGCAAAATTTAGACGGTGGACGTCGTAGTATTGTCGTGATTCAAGGAAAACCATTCTTGATGTTCAAAGTTCCTCAGTTTGAAGTATATGGCGATTTATTGTCCACATATCGTGTGGCGCAACAAGACTATCGCCCCATTCAAACACCAGGAGCGAAAGAATATCAAAAACAATTGGATCAACAATATATGGAAGCGCGAGAAGCGCTTATTCAACAAAGTCAACCAATCAAAACAACAACTGACGAATTAGAAAAAGAATTGAGGAAAGAAGGCGAATAAGCGGTGAAAATTTTTGATCGTCGTGTAGAAAAAGAATTAGAAGAGAAAGGCATTCAACCAACAGAAGCGGTGAAAAAACTGGAACATAGCCGACAAGTATTACATGTCGTGATTGGTGTTTTAGCTATATTGGTTTTAGCTCTTGGTGCAGGAGTGCTTTATTTTCATAATAAAAATCAACCACAAGCTACCCCAACCGTTGTTTCTTCTACGAAAGAAGAAACCAACCAACAAGCAAAAACAACTGAATCAACCGTTGATATGGGGGCAGACCATTTATTAAAACTCAGTGCCAAAGAACGAGCAGATGAAGCAACTGCAGCATTTACAAACTGGTATACTTCGTTTAAAAATGATACGCCAATTTTAGAGATCAACGAAGAACTATTAACCGATCCTAGTGGTACAAGTCCGTATGATTTGCAAGAAAAATTAGTGAAGAACATGAAAGACAAGTTTGGGACATTGTTAGCAGATAGCTACTATAGTTCTTTAAGTCAGGCATTAAATGCGAACCCATTAATCATTGATTCAGAAAAAGGATTGACGTGGACATTTGAAGGAGATTTTGATAATTGGTTGATTACTTGGTTGTTCGATACGGAAAAAGATGAAAAGAATACAAAAATTGTGTTACGCAACGATTTTCCTTATGAATGGACGGACTGGGAAAAATTTATAGAGAAAGAACAAAATAAAGAGAAATTTGGAAATGTGCTAAATTCAATTGATTGGGACAATGATATTTCTCATGAAGTAATTACTATTTTAACAGCAAATGATAAAAAGCATATTGAAAATTTAGCTGGAGTATTTGCGGTAATGCAATATAATGAGAAACTAGGTTTTTGGCAATTGACAGGAACAATGGGAGGCGGTAAACAATGAATTTATCAGACACAGTATCAAATATAACAAATACGGTTGGAGATAAAATAAGTGATATCGTCAATGGGGTGAAGGAAAGCGTCGATGCGGTTCTTCACCCCATTGACACGTTATTGGGCAGTTGGGGTTCAGATTTATTGGAAGGGGCGCTGAATCTTGCCAATAAAGTGACATTCGATATTCCCAATATCTCGGTCATTTCTACGATTACAAACGTTTTTACCGTGACAACGACCACTTTTGCGATTTGTATTGTGTTATACAAAGTCATTGAAGCACAGATACAAGCGTCTAATGGAAGTGGAGAAGCCCTCGCCGCAAAAGTAGTGGAACGAATCATTTATTCCGCGATTGCTTTAACGATTCTTCCTTGGGCGTTGAAATACTTTATAACAAATATTGTCACGCCGTTAGGAGAATACGTCATTCAAGATGTGATTAAAACAATCGATATCGATACATTAGGATCAAAGCTGACAAATACGATCATTTCAGGATTTTTTTCTGGAGGACAGTTGCCAGTGGTGATCCTTTTTATATTGTTTGTCTTTTTTGCCTATTCGATTGCGAAATACTTTGTCTCAATCTGCGTATTCTACGCAGATTTTTTAGTATTGACGATGTTAACGCCATTTGTCGCATTGTCCTTACTGACTGACGAACAAAACTATTTTTCGATTTGGATCAAAGAGTTGTTATCACAAACGTTAACGATGTTAGTCAAGCTGATTTTGTATGGCGTACTTTTATATCTGTTATTGGGCGAAAAGATTACTGTAGGCAATTTCATGGTGATGATTGGCTGTGCGTTATTACTGATTAAAACCCCAAGTGCCTTACAAAACATGTGGTATTCAACAAAAGTCCGTCAAGGTGGCGGTATGGGCATGATGCATATGGCAATGAATTTCTTTAGAAAATAGGAAAGGAGAAGAACATGTTTTATTTTACGTTACTCTTACTAGAACCAAAACGAGACCAGGAAAAAATCTCTCGTGAAAAGATATCCATTGATGAATTGAAACAGTTCTCTAAGTATTTAGAAGAACAAACAACAAAAGGAATACCAGTTAAAGCAAGAATTAGTATTTACGAGGAAGAAACAAAAAAAGGTTCAATTGCCCTCAGTACGAATAGAGACGGAACCGACGTATTAGAAATTTTACTCGCACGAGTTTCACAGCCTGAAATTTTGCGTTATCTTGCGGAAAATAGAGGGAAACAATCGAGTCTACCTACTTCGTCTAAAGGAGTAGTGGACGCTCAGAAAGAAGAACCTGAGCAATCGTTTCAAGAGGATCAAGAAGTTTATCACACAAAGGATTTAATAGAATCTGAACCTATTTCTGAAGAAGAACACCATGAGTTATCAGGACAAAATACACGAAAGAACACTAAAAAGTCGACAAAAACACTATCGAAGCAAATGTCAGCACCAAGAGTTTCAACAGCAGAGTGGAAAAACAAGTATGTATTGATTTTAGCTGGACTTGTGGTCCTTTTATTCTTATTGAATGGGTTTCTTTTTTGGAGACAATCAACGCTAGCAAATAAGCTGGAAGCTTGGCAAACAAAAGCAGAGAAAGAAGTCACATTAGTAGAAAAACAACCAAAAATTGACACGACGAGTCGTTTTTTCTTGGCAAACTATTTTAGCCGAGCAAAAGAAGCCCCATACAAAGAAGGGTTGAAGAAATTTGTAGGGACGTCAGTGGAAAAGTGGGAACGCCCGTCAGGGGAACTCAATAGCATGTTTTTATATGAAATCAACGAAGAGAAGAAAAGAACAGAAGTGAATTACATTTTGACCATAAAGGAAGAGAAAGCGACAAAAGTAAAGAAAATCTCTTTTCATGTTAAGAATAAAGAGAACACAGTTTTGGTGGTGTCTCAACCTAAAATAGAAGATTTTTCTTGGTAAGCGGTTAGTTGATCTAATCGCTTACTACCTATTTTACGATTAATTAAGAAAGGAGTGAGTGATGAAGCATGGATAAAGTAGAGACAATCAAGAGTATCGTAGAGAAGATTCATGTAAAATTACAATAGGAGAGAGAAATGGACTAAACTGAACATTCAGATATAGAAAATTATTTGATGGATAAGTGCTACTTAATTTGAGAAATAGTACAAATTATTTGTTGAAATATAGATTCTGTATGTCTTAATTTGCCACTGCCAAATAATAAATTTATGTTATACTAAGTTATATTTTGAAATAAAGAGGAGGTAATTGTCTGGAATGATTAAAAAAATTAAGAGCAACAGACATTTATTTATTGTTTTATTTTGTATTTTTGTGTTTATGCTTATTTTAAATAGTATGTCCCCTTTGGTATACGACGATTATTCTTATTTTGTAAAAACCTCAAGTATAAAAACAATTTTATCTGACGAATATCAACAATATATGACATGGACTGGTAGATCAGTAGTCCACGTTATTTTTCGATTTTTTACTAAACTTCCAAAAATATATTTTAATGTATATAATTCTTGCATGTTTTCTATATTGGTTTATCAAATTATTATGTTTTCTTCCATAATAAAAGATCGGTCTACTAAAAATGTTTATCTAAAAGGGTTTATAATATTTTCCTTAATGTGGATTTTTACTCCAGCTTTCAATAATGTTTACTTGTGGATGGCTGGTTCTGTGAATTATCTCACTGCAATGGTGATTATGTTATCTTTTATTCTGATTTATCATCGATATATAGCAGAATCTGAAGAACAAAATAATAGTCTTTTTAAAACAATAGGCATGCTTTTTTTAGGTATAGTAGCCGGTTGGTGTAACGAAAATACTTCTGGAGGAACGTTGTTCATTGTTATAGCATATACTGTTCTTTCCTATTTTTATAAGAAGAAAAAAATTGAAAAATGGATGATCGCAGGTATTGTTGGAAATATTGTGGGTTTTCTTTTTATGGTAATGGCACCTGGCAACGACATCAGAGCTACTTATTTTGATAGAAGTAATCTTTCAATCTTTTGGAAGATTCTTGATGCAATCCCTGCAATCAGTCATGCGTTACAGGATAATGCTATGTTCCCTCTAACGATAGGATTAGCTTTGCTTGTTTTATCATACTTAAATAGTAGTTTTACACTTAGCAATATTTTAAGTTCGTTATTTTTCGTGGGAGGTATATTGACAATAGGAGTGCTTGCAATTTCTCCAACTGCGTTATCTTGGTCTAGATCTTATTTCGGAGGAGTTATTTTTCTTTTCATATCTATAGTAATTAGCCTTTTTGAATTATTAACAAATTTTGATAAAATTAATAAAGTTGTTTTTTCTATGATATTCAGTTATTTAATGGTTAGTTTTTTATTACTTTTTTTCAATGGAACTGCTGACATATATAAAAACTATGTAAGTTACAAGAATCAAAATGAATCTATTAAAAGGCAAATTAAGAATGGTGAAATGGATATAGTTGTTCCACCATTAAATTACAAGCCAAAAACTATTTATCCAATTCACAATAGTAATGATATTACTCCAGATAAAAGTAATGAGAGAAATAGAAATGTTGCTGCATATTGGGGAGTGAACTCTATTAGGGTAGAAGAAAAATAGCAAAACCCAATATTTTATTTTTGTAATATATTAATGTTTAGACAAAAAAGAGTTGTCAACTGAGTCCCCCCTTTTTGTCTACAGTCTGGACGATCCTTTTCAGGATTGTTTGATTCTCCATTTTTACCATTCTCTACGCTTTCTAACTGCGAAAGAAGATCGAAGCTTTAAAAAAGGACAAGGCAAGTCGTTACGCGCACTTTTTCCTTTTTTTTGAGGGATATGAAAATTTTAAATCTATCTGATCAGATGATTCAAGAATTTTATAAAGAAGGAATGTTAAAAAATTTCTTTTTTGAAGATAAAAAAATTCAAATAACTAGTAGTTTTCAAGCTTTTGTTTCCTATTTTGAGAAATATTATCACAATAAAAACTATTATGTGATTGCTGTGCTACAAATCTTTTTTTGTAGAAAGTATAGGATATATTATTGTTTTTATGTTTCAAATGATAAAAGATGGTGGAAGAAAGAGAATTAAAAATAATATACAAGATTAAATGATATTTTTTAGAAAAAGGCAAGCATTTGTTTGCCTTTTTTTGTTTGAAATAGATAGATGGAACAAAAGAGGTATTTCGCCAGCGGTGCAGTCGCCCTTGGCTCAGAACATACCTCTTTTTCGTTTGTTGGGCCATTGTCCATTAAATTCTTGGTGACTCCGTTCCTCCGTCAGTCGAATTTACCTTTGTTTGCGCCGTTCCTCTGCAAAGTCGGTACATGGACACTGCCCCATTTTTGTGTAAAACACAAAAGGCAAACGAGTAGATCAAATATATGCGTTCGCTACTCTCACGCTAAAAAAGGAAATAAACCCTTCAGGATTATTCCATTCTCAATTTTTTGGTTTTGCGCTCCATTTTTACCATTTCCTACGCTTTCTAACTGCGAAAGCAGGTCGAAGCTTCAGCGCAAGCGCTGTTCAACCTGTTTCTCGTAAGAAGCTTCAAAAAAGGACAAGAGCAAGACAAGTCGCTACGCGCCCCTTGTCCTTTTTTTGAGGAAATGGTAAAAGCTCCGCAACAAAACGCAAAAAATTCAGCCTTTTGGCTCACGTTAGGCGTAGCGTAAAACCAAAAAATAAAGGAGTGCAATTTAAATGATGAAAAAAATTGAAATCAGTAAGGAAGAATTGAAAAAAGAGGCAATCAAACGTATGGAGTGCCTTGATTTATCAAGAAAAGTAATTCTTCAATTTCAAAAGAAGAATGAGGTTCGTATTTGTCCGCATTACTTTTTTGGAAAGAGTATGCCAGTAAATTCTGAAATACAAGAAGTGATTCATCAGTTTGAAAAACGAACAGGTGGACTGGTTTACTATGTATTAGCTACTCCATATGTTGACTTGAATAATCAAAAGAATATTATGACCATGTACAGCTTATTTTATGTGAGCAAGTATAGCGAAGAATGGGAAGCAGATATTTTAGATATGTCAGAAAATTATCAGATTACTTATGTTTATAATGCCAATTATCCTGAACTTTCAGAACTAGGAACAATTGCTTTCAACAAGATTAATGGGGGCTTACAACGGTTAGGTTAATGAATTAGGAGGTAAATTAAAAAATGACTCACGAAACAATGATTTTAGAAAGTATGGAACGTATGAAAATTTTGAATCTATGGATAGATGTCAATAAAGTAGACACAAAAAGAGAAGATACTTAAAGACATTCAAAGTAAAGAGCCTCCTTTTCATTTGGTGTAAGCATATCTAATGTTCCGTGAGGACGTTTGGTGTTATAGAATCCTTCAATGTAAGCGAAACAAGCCAAACGTACTTCTTCGATTGAATGGAATGAACGGCGATTTAATTCTTCTTTTTTCATATATTTAAAAAAAGCTTCGGTAACGGCGTTATCCCACGGATAACCTGGTTTTGAAAGAGAATGGACAATCGGATGATGCTCTATAAACTTTCTAAATTCAAAAGAGGTATATTGAGACCCTTGATCTGTATGAAAAAGAACAGGATTCATTAATTTTCGAGAATGAAGTGCTTTTTCTAATGTTTGAATGGCTAGTTTTGTATCAATCGTTGATCCTACGGTCCAAGCAATTACTTTTCTAGAAAACAAATCTAAAACGACACACAAATACGCAAATGTTTTCTTACCGATGGGGATATAAGAAAAATCACTTGTCCAAACTTGATTTGGTGCAGGTGGATTGAACGCTTGGTTTAGATGATTTGGCCGTGTCAAAGAAACCTTGTTTTTCCTTTTTTTGAAAACAGGCTTTACTGTAGACATTTTTGGGAGGTCCATTGCTTTCATCAAGCGATAAACACGACCAATACTAATCGAAATGCCATAATCACGCAAAAGAATCTGGCGGATTTTTGCAGCGCCAAGACGTTTTTGAGAAGAAGTATAAATTTCTAAAATCACTTTTCTTAGGTGTTGATTTTCTTTTGTTCTTGGGGCTACTTTTCCAGAAAAGCGTTTGTAATAAGTGGAACGATTGACTTTGAGTACACGACAGAGTGTAACAATACTGTGTTCATATCGAAGAATGTGTATGGCTTTTAATCGTTCGTCAAGCGAGGCGTGAATATGGCAATCGCTTTTTTTAGGATTAAATTTTCCTCCTCGAGTTGCGCATTTCGTTTTTGTAGCTGTTTGATTTGACGGGCCGTAAGGATCGTGTCATCGTCAATTTTTACTTTGGAATATTGTTTGACCCAACGAGCAATTGAAGAAAGAGCAATGCCGTACTCCTTAGCTAAAGCATTTTGAGTTTTACCACTTTCGTGAAGTTTTACAATGGATTTTTTAAACTCTTCGTCAAATTTACGTGGTGATTTTCTGTTATTTACCATATTAAAAATTCCTTTCAAAATTTCTGTCTATTTATTTAATAGTATACCAAAAAATGTGTCCACTTTATTAGGATACATGCACTATCTAATCAGATGATTCAAGAATTTTATAAAGAAGGAATGGTAAAAAATTTCTTCTTTGAAGATAAAAAAATTCAAATAACTGGTAACTTTCAAGCGTTCGTTTCCTATTTTGAGAAATATTATCACAATAAAATCTATTATGTGATTGCTGTACCACATATCTTTTTCGGCAGAAAATATAGGAATAGCAAATTATATTATTGTTTTTATGTTTCAAATGATAAGAGATGGTGGAAGAAAGAGAAAAGAGAATTAAAAAAGGATATACAAGATGTCTGTGTATATGAAGAAAAGAATGGTATTTATACTTTTGAAACAATCCATTTTCAGATAGAAAAAGGTCGATTAAATGATATTTTTTAGAAGAAGGCAAGCATTTGTTTGCCTTTTTTGTTTGAAATAGATAGAAGGAACAAAAGAGGTATTTCGCCGGCGGTGCAGTTGCCCTTGGCTCAGAACATACCTCTTTTTCGTTTGTTGGTTCATTGTCCATTAAATTCTTGGTGACTCCGTTCCTCCGTCAGTCGAATTTACCTTTGTTTGCGCCGTTCCTCTGCAAAGTCGGCACATGGACACTGTCCCATTTTTGTGTAAAACACAAAAAGCCAAACGAAGGATTGAAGTTCGTTCGCTAAAGCTCACTCTCAAAAAAGGAAGAGAATAAATGTCCCATTTATTCTGATTCGGTTCGTCGTGGGACGACGAGAGGGTTGGCCGCCTAAGCGTCCAAAAATGGTTTTTCCCTCTTTGCAACAGATGACACGGTGCTTACGACGATTGGCAATTTCCTAGATTATGTACCGGATCAAGAATGGTTAAAAACAATCTTGCCCCAACTGATCGAAAAACAAACTGGAAACCTGCCGATTGAAAAAGTTAATATTTTTAATCGCTATGAAGAAATGAGGTAGACAACCAATGAAGAAACTAAAAAAAGGTTTATGGGGCATTTTCGCCTTGATTGGCTTGGTCGTGGTTGGTTCTGAATGGAATCAATCACCAACAGACCTAAGCGCAGACTTAAGCAAAACCTTTCATGATGTAACACAGTTTTTTGCCGATAAGCCAGCTCAAGAACAAGAAGCTACAGTTAACGCTGGACAAAAGCAAGTAGAAATAGTTAATCACAACCAACCAAGCTTTTCCGAAAAAGAATTATCGTTAGAACTAGGTGCTTGGCAACGATTTTACAAATTGGATCGGTTAAACCGTGTAGGAGAAGCGAACGCCATGTTACATAAGAGCATGATGCCAAATGAGAAACGTGAACGCTTGTATATCGATCCTACTGGATGGAAACAAAAGAAAATGAAAAATGGCTACTATCTCTATAATCGCTGTCACTTGATCGGGTTTCAATTGACTGGAGAAAACAACAATCCAAAAAATCTGATGACAGGTACACGATCATTTAATACGCCTGGCATGGTGGAATATGAAAATCAAGTCCGCTGAATATCTACGAAAAACAGGAAATCATGTACGCTACCGAGTGACGCCTCATTTCAAAGGAGACGAACTTGTCGCAAGAGGTGTACAACTGGAAGCACAAAGTATAGAAGACAATCAGATTTCTTTTAACGTGTATATCCACAACACACAAGAGGGCTATACAATCGATTATTTAACTGGTTCATCAAGAGCAACTAACAAGGAGTGAAGAACGTGTATCAATTTTCCAATCGCGAGTGTTTTGAGGGAAGATTTTTGATCCCAATTAATCAATTCAATCAACGTTATCATTGGCCGCCAAGCTATATAAAGTGTGATTGCGAAGAATTGGCAGAACATCAAATGAGAAGAAACCAAGGCCATTTCTATCCGACATATATTTGGGAATGTCCCAGCTGTAAAAGTAAGTATCGATTAATACGAGGCACAAGAAATTTTGAACGTCTTTCTTAAAAAAAGTTTTTAGAGGTGAATGGATGGAATTACAGGAGTACGTTGATCGTTATATCGAAATCATTAAAACAGGTGTGACTCGTCTATATCCTGAATGTGATTTGACGAGTCGGCGCTCCTTGAATCTTTTGCATAATGAGTATTTGTTTGCGGTACAAGAATATGAGTGTTATGTAGCCAAGCACAAACGCAAACCAGACTATCATGTATTGATGGAACACTTCGAGGAATGGGGAATCAATCGGTCAGAGTTGTTTCAGGAAAACGAACGAGTGATCTCAGAGGAAGACTTCCTGGAATACTACTTAAAATATGTACAAAGCAGCGGCTTGTTAAAAGTCAGTGAATATACAGAAGAAGATTATCGGTTTATTTTGCAGCGTGAAAGATATTTAGCAAGCCAAATGTTCAAAAAGAATTGTCCTGGTATATATGGTTATCAAGAATTAAATATTCGTCAGTCGAAAAAAAGACAAGACTATTGCTTAAACGTATTGAAAAGACGATTTGAAGCAGATTGTGTCGGATTTTACGCGGGAATGAAAATGAAATAATCAAGGAGGAAAAACAAATGGAAAAGAAGTATCGAGCAAAATTATCGCCGAGTTTATCCAAACGAAAAGAGGAACGCTATGTCATGGTAGATACAGAAACAGGTGAAATTGTCGATGACTGCCGAGGTTATGGCTTTAAAAGCAAGCATGCAGCTTATGCTTGTTTTGGTTATAAATACACGCGGATGAAACGAGGAGAAGCTTTTTCATAAGTGATTTTTAGACAAAAAAGACAGTCCTTAATCTGTAGAGAAAATTAAGGACTGAAAATAAAAAGCTCCACATGTGAACCCAATAGCTCCACATGTGGAGGAGAAAGCAAGAATTGATTGTATGGTTTCTCGGGAAGTAAAAGAGATGTGGCATGAAATTACAGAAAATGACCGTCGTTTTAGTTCAGAACGATACTATCCTGCCCATACATTAGAACGAATGATTCGAGCAGAGTATCAGGTAATGAAAACATTTGGTGTTCAAGGAGGAAGAAAAAAATGACAAAATTTATCACAGTGAACAATAAAAAAGGTGGCACAGGAAAAACGAGCGTATCTTGTATGTTAGCAGTATATCTTTCAAAGTTTGGAAAAACATGTTTGATTGATTCAGATGAAAGTGGCAATGCGACAAAGCGGTTTGCGGAAGAAATAAAAGAACAAGCAGAATTAACACGATTATTTAGACGTCAAGAAGTGGTCCCAATGGCAGTAAGAGAACAGTTGGATTTAGTCGCAGGTACAGCTGAATTAGAGCTAGTAAATGCAGAGTTGATTCAACGAATCAATAATACGTTGATTTTTAGTAGCTATTTACGTCAGTTTGACACGTTCAAGAACTATGATTATGTGGTAATTGATACACGAAACGATAGTAATATCATTACAAATAACATGTTAGCAGCGTCAAATCTTGTCTTAGGCGTATCTGATCCAAGCGCAGACGGTTTTGAAGCCCTTCTAAATTTAAATGATCATATTGAGTACCTAGCAAGCGAATTGACAGATGTATTCACGGGAAAAAGCTATGTTCATGCGCAGGTACGTTATGTAGGAAATCAAATTGCGCATAATACCGATGTTTCTCGACAATTTAAGGAAATAATTGTAGGGAATGATACGTTTTTAGGCTATTTCCAAGATCGTACGGCATTCAACGAAGCTAGCTTACAACGTATTTCGTTGTTAGAGTTGTTTGAGCAAGAAAAATATCAGCAAAAACAATACCAGGAGTTTAAGAAGCAAACGTATGAATTATTAGAGAGAATCAAGCAATGTGTCGATAGTCTTTAGGAGGCGAGCGAAGCAATGCCTCCTAAAAGACCTATGTAAAAGACCTATGTAAAAGACCTATGTAAAAGACCTATGTAAAAGACCTATGTAAAAGACCTATGTAAAAGACCTATGTAAAAGACCTATGTAAAAGACCTGATGGTTTTCTTGTTAAAATTTGGATGTATTGAGTAAAATAATGAAAGACAGAAAGGAAATGATCTCATGAATCACTTTGAAGCTATCCAACAAAAAGCCGCTACAAAAAAACAAGAGACGGCAAAAAACATTGTGCAACCTTCCAATGCGATAAAGAAGATGGCGAATCAAAAGAAAGAACGAAAAGAAGATTTCATTTTTTCGTTGTATCCTTCTGATCGAGAAAAATTAAATGAATTAGCCAAACAAGCTGGCTATGTTACTCCGCAAGGACGTCCAAACGCTTCCGCATTTTTTACGGCGTTAATTCGTCAATTGTAAGAGGTAGGAAAAATGAATGAGGTCTTTGTGTTTACCGGAACTTTGGACTGTTTTACGCGCAAACAAGCACAACACCTAGTGATTGCTTTAGGTGGTCGCGTCCAGCATTCAGTCACGAAAGAAACGACTTACTTAGTTGCTGGAAAACAGCCAGTAACGCTGTTTCATTCTGGAGAATCATTGAAAAGAAAACAAGCTCTCGAAAAACGAGTGAAGATCATATCAGAAGAGGCGTTTTTGCGTTTGTGTATCGAACAACTGACAAAGTATCAAAAGATCGAAGCAGAAAGGAAAAACGAGTTGTGACAAATGAAACTTTTTTAGCACATATTAACGACGCATTGGCACAGTCTGAGTTATCTCAAACAGAACGTAAACAACTAGAAGACTTACTAAAAAGCTTGTTTGAGAAATATACGTCAGAAGAACTCTCACAGCTATTGCTTGAGATTATTAAACCAATGCACTAATCATACCAGGTTTTTGTACCTGGTAAATACATAATCAACAAAGACAGAAAGGACAAGAAGAAAAACATGTTTGCCGCTTTTTTGACAGACTTGCACGAAATTTTATGCACCGACAACGACGGTTTAGAGAAAGAGAAACAATTAATGAATTATTCTGCGAATCTAATGAATCGTGTTTTCCAATCATGGATCAATTGGCAGGAGCCACAATTGATTCAAAGCTACCAAGCAAAAGGATATACCGTTGGAAAAGCTGTCGAACGTAGTGTGCAGTTCTTATTTGGCGTGCTTACGTATACAAGAAAATCTGTCGAAAGAAATGGACACATCATTTACCCAATTGATGAATGTCTTGGTTTAGAGCGATACGATCGTTATTCCTTACGAACAAAATATGCCTTGGCAGAATTAAGTATGGTGACTTCCTACCGGAAGGCGTCGGAATTGATTGAGGTGGTTGGTAATGTTCAAGCCTCAAAAGATACTGTCATGAAAGTCGTTCATGAATACGAGATGAAATACAAAGAACATGAAGCGTATTTAGAAGAATATGGCACAGAAGGAAAGCGTACAGTGGACTATCTCTATATCGAAGGGGATGGTGTATTTGTGGGTGGCAAAGATGGAAAAAACAAGGAATTGGCCCATTTTATCGTTCACGAAGGAATAGAAACCAACGGGCAACGGAAAATGACTAAAAATCTCAAACAATTTGTCGGTTTAGGGCATAAGAAAACGTTGGATCATGTAGAAAACTATTTGTATCGTACCTATGACTTAAAAAACACCGTGATTGTGACCAATTCAGACGGTGGGAAAGGGTATAGCCAAAAGACGTTTAAAAGTCTTTTGCCGATAGTAAAACACCACGAACACTTTTTAGATCGTTACCATATCACATTGAAGCTAGAACAGCGTGTTTTTGTGCCAGAATTAATTTCTGTCTTTCAGAAGGCGATCAATAAGTATTCTACAAAAGACCTACAATGTGCTTTAGATACGTTAGAATCACATGCAGAAACCAAAGAACAAGAAAATCATGTCAAAAAGTTACGAGCGTATTTGCGACGAAATTGGAAAATTATCAAGCCGTATCACTTACGCAAGTTATCTGGTGAAAAACAAGGAATTGGTATTATGGAAAGTCTGCACCGAATTTTGACTTTCCGTATGAAGAAAAATAGTAAATACTGGGGAAGAGGTTTAGAGGCAATGGCTTGGTTATTGACCACGAAACGCAATGGTACACTAAAAGAAATCTTTTTAGAGAAGTGGAAAGAAGCCTTTGCGTTGGATGATCGCTTGGTGGCAGAGCTAGGAAATTGCCCAAATCACTTTTTCGAGGACGAACGGCAAAAAGTAGACGATGTAAAAACCTATGCCATCAACTATCACAACCCCTCCAAACGAACCAAAGAACGCTTGGATTGGTACAAAGGCAACGAAAACTAAAAAAACTCTTTGCAGAAAGTGCAAAGAGCCACGTAAACTAGTCGCGCACTGCAATCAGTCTACTTAATCGTTCTTTAATTTAGACAAACTAATTTTACTTTGTTTTTGCGCTATTTACAAGGGGGAACGTTAATTCCCCTTCGTCATAAAATAAAACGTTTAGAAAAAATTTTTGACTTCTTACTTGAAAAACGAGCGAAATATGTTAAAGTAAAAGGGAAGAAAACAGTCAAGGAATAAATAAAACGTAAATAAAATAACAAAAGATAAAAGCATGCGCACAGCGTGTTTTTAATCTATCTTTAATTTAGACGGGAGAAAAGAGCTTCTGGGAAAATTAGAGACACATACTAAATAACAAACAGACTTTACAAATAAAGTAGAAAGTCCTATAATAGATTTGTTTCAGGCCAGCTTAGCTCAGTTGGTAGAGCAACGCACTCGTAACGCGTAGGTCACAGGTTCGATCCCTGCAGCTGGCATCTAAAAAAACAGACAGGCACTACCATCTGGTAGTGCCTGTCTGTTTTTTTAGATAAAATATTGGATTAGTGCAAATGAAGCAATGCCTACCAGTACAATAAGCAATAAGTTTTTAGTAAGTATTGCGGCTAAAATGGTAGGAAATGAAGCGAATAAATAAGGAAGATTGAGGCTTGGTAAATGTCCTATTCTTTGTTCAAATAAGCTACTAAACCATAAGGCGGACATAATCACAATGGGAACAAAACTTAGATATTCTAATAATTTCTGTGGCAGACAGATTTTTTTTAAAAGTAAAAATGGCAGTATTCTTGAAAGCCAGGTTGCAACGGTACAGCCTAAAATTGTTAAAAAGAGATACTCAGAAGAAGGCATGTTTTATCATCACTCCTATTCCACACCCGATTAACGTGACAACTAAGACAATTAAATTACTGGGAATAAAAATTAGTCCAATAGACATCAACCCAAAAGTAATCAGGACCATGATGAGTTGTAAAGCGATTTTCATGGAACGATCACTAATTATCTGCAGATAAAGTAAACCAATGAACATAGCCACGACCGCAAACTCAAGACCTAATGCTTGAGGGTTTGCAATAAAGCGCCCTAGATAGGCACCGATAATCGTCGAAAAAAACCAAGTCGCATAGGAAATCAAATTGGCAGCATTAAACCACTCAAAACTTAAACGTCCTTTGGTGTGGTTTAATTTATTCATTCCTAGTGCAAAACTTTCATCCGTCAGTAAGGTTCCCAACCAGAGATTTTTACCGAGAGATTCGGCTTTAAAGTAAGGCGCAATGGTCATTCCCATAAGAATCATACGTGCATTTACTAAGAAAGTCGCTAACACAATAGATAAGATAGGGCTGCCGCCAGTCAACATACTAACTGTTACAAACTGAGCAGATCCTGCAAAAATAAAAAACGACATCGCACTAACAATAAGAGGGGAAAAACCTGCTGCTTGTCCTACGATACCAAAAGCAATGCCAATACCAATATAGCCAAAAACCGTTGGCAAGGCTTCACGAATGCCAGTGCGTGCATCTAATTGGTGGTTCATTCTCTTTTTTTCCTTCTTTCTGTATAAAATTTAAACACGTGTGTATGAAAATCTAGACCTTCGATAATGAGACACAACGAGCGAATGAGCGTTTTCATTATTAACCACTCCTTTTGAACAACTAAGATATATATTGTATAATACAATAAAGAATACTTTTGTTCAATATATTAAACTTTTGGATGATAAAAAGAAACAGAAGGAGCAACTATTTTGGAGATTAATACAATTATTGGCAATAATTTAAAAAAAATTAGACAAGAAAAAAAACTTACGTTAGATGAACTAGCTGGGATAACCGGAGTGAGTAAAGGGATGCTTTCGCAGATTGAAAAAGGAACCACCAATCCTACCATAAATACAATTTGGAAAATAAGTAATGGACTCAATGTTCCATATACGTATTTATTAGAAGATGACTATGTTAAAGAAAATCCCGTGGTTAAAAAAACTGAGACGGTAACACAACATTCTGAAGATCACTCCTATCGAGTCTTTAATTACTACTCGGACAACCAGGAAAGAAACTTTGAACTCTTTCAGTTTGAATTAGATCCAGGGAAAAAGTATCAAGCTGTTGGGCATTCAAAACGTTCGACAGAATATGTCATGGTTATTCAAGGAGCATTAGCTCTTGAAGTGGGCGGTCAGAGATACCTTCTTCCAAAAGACGCCGCTATGTATTTTGATGCTAATCAAGTACACACGTATATAAATGACGGAACAGAGAAAGTCCAAGCTGTCGTCATTAACTATTATACGTAACAGTGGAAAATAAACATTAGGAAATTGCTGCATCTGTTATTTTATGGACAAAAAAAGTAAACAATGCTACCCTAAAAATAATAGAAAATGAAAGATAAAAGAAGAGGTCAAAATGAATAAAAAAATTGAAAGTCTTGGTAATACAGCATTAAGTTTACTAAGTAATACGATTATTGTTGTGCCTTATTTACTTTACATTCAATTGAGTGATGGACACAACCTTCTAACAATTTTACCATTTGTCTTATTTTATACATTGCGTATGACAGGCATTTTTCTGGTTCGAGGAATTAATTTGTCTTTGACTAGTCTAGGTCTACTAAAGATTTCTCTATTGCTAGGCTTGGCAGGTTCCTTAATTGGGATCGCCGGCGCTTTTTCTTTCCCGCTTTATAGTATTTCAGGAATGTTGTTAGGACTTAGTGGGGCGTTGTTGCCACCAAGTAATCAATCAATTCGCTTTTTCTTGAAAGAAGAAGGTCAAAAAATTAGTCACAGCAATCTTTTAACGACAGTCTTATTGACCGCTGTTTTATTTGGCGCTTTATTTTTTAAAGCGACTGAGATTGGACTGGCGTTATTGGTGTACGCGCTCTATTTTCTGGTTGCTTTAGTAGCAATCAAGAGCTATCCTGTTTCATTAAACGAGCTAGAAGAAGAATCAGCAGAAGTTTCACGAAAAGAATTAATTCTGTTTGTTATCTTTTTTGTGTTATTACTTTTATTAAGAAGTGGTCGCTTATTAACGAATGCGGTGGAATTTGATTATGCGATTGTTGGCGCCTGCTGTTTCTTTGTGGTGGCTGTCCTTTTCGTTAGTCATTATGGCAAACGCGGCGCATATAAAGTATCATTAGAAATGAATCTTGCGACCTTGATTAACGGGATTGTGGGGAACTATTTATTTTTATTTGGTTCCATTTATGTTGCAGGGGTTTACGGCAGAGCTCATATGGGCATCTATCTCTATTTACCTTATGTTTTAGGGATGATTTTTGCAATGATTGCAGCTAGTAAAACGAAACAATGGTCAAACAACATACCAATGGTTGGTCTGGCGGGAAGTTTGGGAATATTACTTTTTACCTCGTGGACTATTTTAGGCCTGTTTCTCTTGAGTTTTTTCAAAAGCACATTGAACAGCTTTTTAGCTAGGCGATATTATCAAGAGACAGATTTGCCTAAAGATAGCCGCATCCTTATCAAATATACAACACAAACAAAAGGGAGTTTATTCCATCAATTTATTTTGATGGCGCTTATGTTAGTCACTGTAGTAGGCAAAGGTGGTACGACACAATTTTTATTAGAATTGACTGGCGGCAAAGGCATTTCAATGCAAACAAGTCAATTTTTAACTTTCATTAAAAATAGTAACTCGCTCTTAGTGTTATTGTTTATTGCAGTTTATTTCGTGGTCGTTTTTCGTCAAAAGAAACGATAATTTACAAATATTAATAAAAAAATACTTGGAAAAACAGTGATTGTAGCTGATTTTCCAAGTGTTTTTTTATGAAAAGATGTTTTTTTTTTCGAAGATTCAAAAAAAATTAATCAATTGTTTCATTTTTAACAAGCTATTATTAGGTTATATGAATTTTATTGAAAGGGGATTAGTATGAAGAAAAAAACTTTTTCTTTTGTGATGTTGAGTATACTTCTCGCACAAAATTTCGGGTTTGCCGCAAATGCCTATGCTGTAACAACGACAGAAGCACAAACAGAGACCACTGATACAGCAAAAAAAGAGGCAGAGTTATCGAACTCAACACCATCTTTACCTTTAGCAACAACGACTACTTCAGAAATGAATCAACCAACTGCAACAACTGAATCGCAAACCACAGAGGCGAGCACAACAGCTTCCAGTGATGCTGCTACACCATCTGAACAACAAACAACGGAGGACAAGGACACCTCACTTAATGAAAAAGCCCTACCAGATGTTCAAGCGCCAATTACAGATGAACTACTTGACAGTATGAGTCTTGCGCCGATTGGTGGAACAGAATACAGCCAAACAGAGGTTCACCGCGAATTAAATACAACACCGGTAACCGCTACGTTCCAATTTGCTGTTGGAAACACAGGTTATGCACCTGGATCAGTTTATACAGTTCAATTACCAGAACATTTAGGTTATTCAACTGTCAGCGGAGAAGTGACAGGCATTGGCGCAACTTGGGCAGTCGATGCGGCGACCAAAACATTAAGTATTACGTTTAATCAACGAGTTTCAGATACTTCCTTTAAAGTAGAACTAAAAAGTTATCTAACAACACAGGCGGAACCATTAGTCAAAATTGAAACTCCAGGAAAAAATAAAAAAACCTACTCGTTTGATTTATATGAACAAGTGGAACCAATTCAATATAACGAACGAACCAGAACGACGGGGTTAGATGGCGAAATTTTTTATAATTTAGACCGGACATTAACTGGCAATCAAACATTAGAATTATTAACAACAGAGACGCCAGGCGCTGTCTTTGGAAAACAAGATAACTTGGAACCTCAAGTTTTCAGTTACGATGTCGATATTAGTGGTCAAATTTTACCAGAAACGCAAACCTTGTTAACACCTGGCAAAGATTATACATTAAGCGATAATTCACTCGGGCGGATTGCTGTAACTGTTCCAAACATGAATCAACAAAAAGCCTATTCCTTATCGATTAATCGGACAATTTATTTAGAGAGTGCTTCGGACTATAACTACTTATATTCGCAGCAGTATCCAACAACAAAAATTGGGTCAATTTCTTTGAAAAGTACGACAGGAACTAAACAAACAACCGATTTTACTGCTAAGACGAGTCAAACAAGTAAAGTAATTGCTGATCGTGAAATGCGTAGTATGTCCTATATCAGTTTTCAAAGCAAAGGGAAATATTATGTAACAATTTATGGCACATTAACAGAAACAAAAGTGGGTCAACAAATCGTATTAGAGAGTACAAATGGTCAAGAAATTAAGAATCCTAAATTTACGGCGTATGGTCCTTTATATGAAAATGTAAAATTGGAAGACTATTTTGATATTAAAACTGAAGGTGGCAAGCTTACCTTAACGGCCACAAAAGATAGCTATTTAAGAATAAATATTTCTGATTTAACAATGGATTTTGACAAGAAGGACATTAATCTATCATTAAGTACACCTGTAATTGGTCCCAATAAAGCCATTCAATTAGTATCCGATCAATATATTGAACCAATTAGTGTTGTTAATCCTTTGAATGCTGAAACTGCTTGGGGTAATTATGATCAAAATGGTGCCTATTCATCAAGAACAACTGTCTCAGTTATGGGAAGCAAAGAGACACCGATTCAAAATTTAGAAATTAAAGTAAAGCATCCTAATTATCTTTCATTACGAGCTACAAAAGAAATTTATTTTTATTACAAGTTAGGAACGGATTATACAGTAACGCCAACGTCAGATGGTTCAGTTATTAAGTTCACTACGCCAATAACCAACGAAATCCAAATTCCAATTGGTTTTAATTATGTGCCCGATAGTTTGCCAAAAGATAAAAGTATCCCAGTCGATACGATACCGATAACAATGAGTGCTGAAGGTTTAACTCCAGTTGATACGACAGTAACTACTAATAGCAAGCGTGGTTCTGAACGAACACTTCAAAGTAGTAAAAATCAATTCCTTGTCAATGCACGAAATGATTCTTTTGACTCACTAAGCGTCCGTACAAAAATTCCAGCTGGCGCCGATGTTCTTTTTGACATTTATGATGTTTCAAACGATCAGGTAGATTCAATTTATCCACAATACTGGGATCGTGGCTATTATTTTGATAAACCAATGTCACCAGACAGTCCTGGATACCCAACGATTACTTTTGACGAAAATACCAATAGTTACACGTTTGATTTTGGAAAAACCAACAAACGTTACATTATTGAGTATAAAAATGCCAATGGCTGGATCGACGTGCCAACTCTTTATATAACAGGGACAGCTAAAGAACCACAATCGAATAATAATGAAGGGTCTGCTTCGGTTTCTGTTCAAAATGAAGCGTTAGACATTTTGAGTGCAACACAAGCGGCGAATCCAACATTAAAAAATGTAACAAAAACGACAGTAACAACAAAAAATATTGATAATAAAACACATCGTGTGAAAAATCCAACGATTGAATTAACACCAAAAGGCACAACCAATGCTCAAATCGATTTGAATTCTATTACCGTGAAAGGCGTGCCAGAAGATGCTTATTCATTAGAGAAGACTACAAACGGTGCGAAAATTATTTTTAAAGACTATACATTGACAGAAAACATTACGATTGAATACAATACTGTCTCTGCAAACGCTGGCCAAATCTATACAGAAACAACAATCGACTCTGAAACATTGAACCAGATGTCTGCTAGCAAGAAAAAAGTCACCACTGCACCAATCACATTGAAATTCTCAGAAGGCGATGCGGAAGGCATTGTTTATTTAGCAACTGCCACATTCTATACGCATAACATAGAGGATGAAAACCAAGCAATTGCGAAGGTTTCTTTTGAACTAATTGATAATGTCACGCATACAGCAACCGAATTTACAACAGATGAAAAAGGTCAATACTCCTTTGATGCCATCATGACAGGTGATTATACTTTGCGAGTAACGAATGTACCGCAGGAATATTCCGTGGATGAAGAGTATTTGACAGGAAAAGCCATTAAGCTGGTCAAAGGAGACAATCAACTAAAAATTCCATTAACTAAAACAATTGATCACAGTCGCTTACAAGTCAAAGATACAACGATTTATGTCGGCGATTCATGGAAACCAGAAGAGAACTTTGTTTCAGCAACAGATAAAACAGGTCAAGATGTTCCCTTCGAAAAAATCACTGTTTCAGGTCAAGTTGATACTAGCAAAGCAGGCGTTTATCCAATCGTATACAGTTACGAAGGTAAAGAAGAAACAGCTAATGTGACCGTCAAAGCCGACCAGTCTAAGTTAGAGGTCAAAGATACAACGATTTATGTCGGCGATAAATGGAAACCTGAAGATAATTTCGTTTCAGCAACAGACAAAACAGGTCAAGATGTCCCGTTTGAAAAAATTGACGTTCAGGGAACAGTGAATGTCGATAAAATAGGCGATTATGAAATTGTCTATAAAAATGGCACAAAAGAAGCGAAAGCAATCGTTCATGTTCGTGATGACAGTCGCTTACAAGTCAAAGATACAACGATTTATGTCGGCGATTCATGGAAACCAGAAGAGAACTTTGTTTCAGCGACAGATAAAACTGGTCAAGACGTTCCCTTCGAAAAAATCACTGTTTCAGGTCAAGTTGATAACACCAAAGCAGGCGTTTATCCAATCGTATACAGTTACGAAGGTAAAGAAGAAACAGCCCATGTGACCGTCAAACCCGACCAATCTAAGTTAGAGGTCAAAGATTCAACGATTTATGTCGGCGATAAATGGAAACCTGAAGATAATTTCGTTTCAGCAACAGATCGTGACGGTCATGCTATATCCTTTGATAAGGTTCAAGTAAAAGGGGAAGTTGATACAAAGAAAACAGGAGAGTACCAGATTTCCTATACCACTGAGCCAGTTAATGAAACCAAACCAGCTGTGCAGTCACGACTTTTCTCAATGTTTTCAAACGAAACACCTCGTCAATTAACGACAGTAGCAACTGTTCATGTGATTGATCGTAATCCTACACCACTACCAGATAAAAATGAGAACAACCAGACTAGTTCTTCAACGAATCAAACCACGATAAAAAGTAGTCAGTATGTCACACACATTGTGAAACCTGACAAGCAAGGACGTTATCCCAAAACGGGAGAACAAACTAATGGTTTATATCGTGTGCTAGGACTTGTTGTGTTACTTATTGTGATTATTAGTGGTATAGTCATCAAGAAGAAACGAAAATAATTAAATGAGCGTGGGGCAAAAGTTTAAAGTAACTTTTGTTCCACGCTTAAAAGATGAATAAGTGCATGAATGAGGGTAGCTGTTTCCTTGGAAAATAGGAAGTTTTACAAGTGACTTTTATTTTAAGAACAGCTATTAGCAGGTTTTTCTGTTAAGATAGTTATTTTTATGAAATAGTTTGGAGGAATAATAAACGAGATGAACCAGCGAACTATTTATTATGGTAGTATCGGCACAGCCTTATTTCTTTCTTCAGGAATGTTGATTGCTTCAGTGAATAGCTATGCAAACGAAGCGACAACACCAGGCAAATACACCGTGACTTATGAAGTGGATGGCAAAATTGAAACAGCAACCATTACGGTCAAAGAAAATCAAACGGAACTTAAATTAAAAGACACGTTTTTAGGAGTTAATCAAGCATGGTCACCCTTAGACAATGTCGTTTTTCTAAAAGATAAAGAGGGTCGCCCTTTAAATTTAGAAAATGTAATTATAGAAAATAATGTAAATACTCAAAAAGTAGGCCTTTATTTTGTAACCTTCCGTTACGAGTCATACCTTTCTATTGCGAAGGTGTATGTCAACCCTACTAATTTTGCTGCAGAGGGGAATATGCTTGCAGAGCTTCCTTATAGTCAAGCAATGATTGGCCCAGAAAGACCAATTATTGCCTCGAGACAGGACAAGGAGCAACAAACAAAACAGGAGAAAAAGAAAAATAAAATTGAACAGGAACGAGTAAATAAAAAGGTGCTGTTAAATGATGAGTTGTTGAAAAAAATAGATACGATAGCCCCAGTGGAAATTACTGGAGGAGCGGCAAGTGGGTCCTCTCAATTTGGCACCACTTTAAGCTTCCTGTCAGGCTCACTTTTGTATGGAACAAGGAGAGTTTAAATGGAATTCTTGTTATTAGATGATCGGGAAAATTTAAAATTAGCGATTATTAGAAAGTTAGAGCAACAATATTCATTTTCTGAACGAAAAGATCGTTTATGTAAGCAATTAGCTATTTCTCCTTATTTGCTAGAACGGAACATAACAGAAATCAATGCAGATTTGCAACGCTTTGGTCTGATTAATGAGATGGAAATCAGTGAAAAAAATAATGAAATTTTGTTATCTCAAAGCCTTCGTATTTCTTCAAGTATTATTGAAGAATATTATTTAAAAGACTCGTTAGAATTTAATCTATTAAAAACGATTTTCTTTCATCAGTTTACCTCAATCAAAAAATACGGTGAAAAGCACGGGATGAGTCGAACGGTTGTATACAAAATTGTTGACCATATCCGGAAAGAATTAGGTCAATACGGTATTAAGTTATCCAAAAATTTACAACTTAGCGGCAATGAAATGGCGATTAGACAATATTTTACTATGCTTTATTACCGAATTTACAAAGATTCTGAAGAATTATATAATCAAACAGATCTTCGCGCAGTGAACCAATTATTGGCTCAATTGAAAGGCTCTTATGAAAATATCACTAATTTTCATTTATTTAAACATTATGTATTGGTGGCGTTAGAACGAACGCAAAGAAAAGCTAATTATTTTTTATCCCAAGAAGAAAATCCATTCGTTTTTGACGAAGAAAGTTCGATTTATCAAGAAATTCAATGTTGGATCAACGAAGTGATGAAGGCGACTCATGCAGAGAAAAACGCAGAAATTCAAGGGATTATCGGCAATTTATCGGTCTATCAAAGTGAACTTATTTCGGAACATTTGCTGAGTTCTCACAATGAGGCAATTACGGCTACGAAAACATTATTCTTTTCTTATATGCCGTTTACAATTTCGGACGAAGAATTTTATCAAGAAATTGTTCCGATTATTTATCAACATCGTTTTATTACGCCGTTCATCGATATCACCTTACGAATTATGGATTTAGAATTTTTTCAGGAACGCTACCCAATTGTTTTTAATAGCTGTCGTCAGTTTTTATTTGCGTTGGATTGCTCGGCGTTTGAGTTTAGTAAGCTTTCTTTATTTTTTGATTTGCTATTAGTGTTATCCCGTCTTTATGACCAAAGGAATGAAAAAAGCACGATCAATCTTTATGTGAATTTTACGCAAGGAGAAAAATATACTCAGTTTATCAAAGAACAAATCAAAATATTCGAATCTTTCAGCATTCACTTTCATTCAGCGATTCGACCAGATACTGATTTAGTAGTTTCGGATTATTTACCAAAAACGTTATTTTCAGTAAAATGTTTAATTTGGCTAGCGCCCCCGCGAGCCAGTGACTGGCAAAATTTTGGCAACGAAATTGTCCGAATTAATAAAGAGCTACAACAAACGAAACAAAGAAAAAGCGAATAAAAACAGTCGCAACGTGTTTTAGTTGCGACTGTTTTTTGTTACTGAATGTTTATAGTAAACTTTCTCATTATCACTGATGTAAAAAATTTTAAATAAAAGCCAAATAGGATTGAAGAAAAAGAAAAAATTGCTAGTGAAGGACCAATTCTCTAAAGTTTTTCTCAAATATAGTAGAATTCCTTTCTTTTCTTCTGTGAGAAAGATATAATAAAAAACGTATGAACAAAGGAAAAGGGATGACGAATGAATAGAAAAGAGAAAACAAATTTAGATAGTCGAATTGATTACGGCGTGATATTACCAGTTTTTCTTTTATCACTAATTGGTATGCTATCGCTTTACGTAGCGCTTTACAATGATCCAAGCAAACCTAAAATTGGTAGCTTGTTAATGAAACAAGGACTGTGGTATTTAGTAGGAGGATTAAGTATTGTCATTATTATGCATTTTAGCTCAAAATTACTCTGGCGGTTAACGCCCGTTTTTTATGCACTTGGATTAGTATTAATGGGATTACTACTGAAATTCTATGACCCCGTGCTAGCAGAGCAAACAGGTTCTAAAAACTGGATTCGCTTTGGTGGCACCACATTCCAACCATCGGAATTGATGAAGATTGCGTTTATTTTGATGTTGGCCTATATAGTGACCATGCATAATGTTAAATATGTGGACCGAACACTCAAAAGCGACTTTTGGCTAATCGCTAAAATGCTATTAGTGGCGATTCCGGTAATTGTTTTAGTACTTTTACAAAAAGACTTCGGGACGATGTTAGTTTTCTTAGCCATTTTTGGGGGAGTTTTCTTAATGTCTGGCATTACTTGGAAAATTATTGTGCCAGTTTTTATTTTAGCTGCTCTAGTGGGGGCAGGAACTATTTACTTGATTACAACAGAAACAGGTAGAGATTTATTGTCTAAGTTAGGGGTCGAAGCCTATAAATTTGATCGGATTGATTTATGGCTAAATCCTTTCCATACAGATCCAGATCGCTCATTCCAACCAGCGCTAGCATTAACAGCAATTGGTTCTGGGGACCTTTTCGGAAAAGGCTTTAACGTGAGTGATGTGTATGTCCCTGTTCGTGAGTCAGATATGATTTTTACAGTTGTTGGTGAAAACTTTGGCTTTATTGGTGGCTGTTTCATTATTTTGTTGTATTTTATTTTAATCTACCGCATGATTCGCGTTTGTTTTGATACAAATAATGAATTCTATGCCTACATTGCCACAGGAATTATCATGATGATTTTGTTCCATGTTTTTGAAAACATTGGAGCGAATATTGGTTTACTACCATTAACTGGGATTCCATTACCGTTTATTAGTCAAGGTGGTTCTTCCATTTTAGGTAACATGATTGGGGTGGGCTTAATTATGTCCATGCGTTACCAACAAGAAACGGTTCGTACCAGAAGTGGTCGTTAAAGAAAGAAGAAAGAAGGGGTAGAAATGTACACACTTTATGAATATCCTAAATGCTCAACTTGTAAAAAAGCGAAAGCGTGGTTAGACCAACAAGGCGTTAAATACCAAGCAATTGATATTAAAGCAACACCGCCTAGTAGTGAACAATTAGCAAAATGGATGAAAGAGACCGGCTTGCCTGTTCGTCGTTTTTTTAACACAAGCGGGGTTTTATATAGAGAACAAGGCTTAAAAGATCTTGTTGACAGTTTTTCTATTGAAGAAGCAAGTCAGCGTTTAGCTGCGGATGGCATGTTGATTAAGCGTCCAATTCTCTTAAAAGACAATACATTTCTAACGAATGGTTTTAAAGAAGCAGATTACGAAGGAGTGCTTGGAAAATGAGTGAAATGAAACAAATCGATCAATTATGGATCTTACCAACAGAAGCAGGTTATAAAATTGGTTTAACCGCCGAAGCCCAAGAGGATTTAGGGAAGATTACTTTTGCGACATTTCCCAAAGTCGGACAAACATTAGCTAAAGGTGATTCTTTAATTGAATTAGAAGCAGAAAAAGCAGTCAGTGAATTCAGTAGTCCATTATCTGGTAAGGTAGTTGCGATTAATGAAGCGGCTGATCAAGAGCCAAGTGCATTAGATGAAGAAAATGCCTGGATTGCTGTTTTAGCAGATGTTGAACCAACAGAATTTGAAAATCTTTAGTCTTACGTTGACAAGGCCAATGATTATTGCTATAATTTTCTCAATCTAATCAAAAGAAAGCTTTGAAAAGAAGAGTACATGTTAAGGACGTTTGAAGAGAGCCCTGTTTGCTGAGAATGGGTAACAGATTTAAGATGGAAGATGGTCTTTGAGCAGAGTAAGTGAGCGAAGCAGTGAACTTACTACGGGGCGCCCGTTACAGCCAACGGTATGCGAAGAATCAAGTACCGTATGAGGTTATTATTGAGAAATAATAGCGAATTAAGGTGGTATCACGAAATGACAAACTTTCGTCCTTTTTGCTGTAATAGCAAAAGGATGGAAGTTTTTTTGTTTTTATTAAGCAAATTCGTTTCATAAAAAGTGCGAAACCTTCAAAATAAGAAAGTAGAACAGAAAGAAGAGGAGAACAAAATGGCATTAATTGAATTACGTCATGTAAAAAAAGAGTTTTCCGGTAAAGCGGGTAAAGTCACGGCTTTAAAAGATATTGATTTAACAGTTGAATCAGGTGATATTTATGGCATTATTGGCTATTCAGGTGCAGGAAAAAGTACGTTGGTTCGCCTATTGAATGGACTTGAAACACCTACAGAAGGTGAAGTAGAAATTCAAGGACAAGATATTGCATTGTTGCCAAATAAAGAACTACGAAACTTCCGTAAAAAAATTGGGATGATCTTTCAACATTTTAATTTATTATGGTCACGGACGGTCCTAGAAAATATCATGCTCCCATTGGAAATTGCTGGCGTTCCAAAACAAAATCGGAAAAGCCGCGCAGAAGAGTTAATCAAGTTGGTTGGTTTAGAAGGACGGGAAACCGCCTACCCAAGTCAACTCTCTGGTGGGCAAAAGCAACGAGTGGGGATTGCCCGTGCCTTAGCTAACAATCCTGACATTTTGCTTTGTGATGAAGCAACGAGTGCTTTGGATCCGCAGACAACTGATGAAGTGCTAGAATTACTACTAAAAATCAACCAAGAATTAAATTTAACGGTTGTATTAATTACCCACGAAATGCACGTGATTCGTAAAATTTGTAATCGCGTAGCTGTGATGGAATATGGTGAAATTGTTGAAGAAGGTAAAGTGATCGATATTTTCAAAAAGCCTCAAACAGAAATTGCGAAACGCTTTATCCAACAAGAAGCGGATAAAAACATTGAAGAAACGGAACTGGTTGTTGAAGAAATGTTGGAACAATATCCGAATGGAAAAATTGTTCGCCTGCTTTTCCACGGTGAACAAGCGAAATTGCCAATTATCTCGCATATTGTCCAAGAATATCAAGTAGAAGTTAGTATTATTCAAGGGAACATTCAGCAAACAAAGCAGGGTGCAGTGGGTTCTCTTTATATTCAATTATTAGGCGAAGAGCAAAATATTCTAGCAGCCATTGAAGGATTACGTAAACTTCGTGTAGAAACAGAGGTGATTGGAAATGAATAATCGTGGCTTAGCAAGTTTCTTTGATTTTTCCCAAATTGATATAAGTAAACTACAAGAAAAAACGATTGAAACACTTTATATGACAGGGATTTCAATCATAGTGGTCGCCATTTTAGGGCTGATTTTAGGACTACTACTTTTTGAAACGTCAGGCAGAAAAGGGATTTTGAGCCGATTACTGTATTGGCTAGTGGCCATTTTTGTAAATATTTTCCGTTCGATTCCGTTTATTATCTTAATCGTTCTGTTAATTCCTTTTACAAAAATTATTTTAGGGAGTATGTCTGGTGTCAAAGGTTCCTTACCAGCATTGATTATTTCCGCAGCACCTTTTTATGCTCGCATGGTCGAAATTGCTTTTCGTGAAGTCGATAAAGGCGTGATTGAAGCAGCCAAAGCAATGGGGGCCAATCGTTTCCAAATAATTTGGAAAGTGCTATTACCAGAAAGTCTGCCAGCACTTGTTTCTGGCTTAACCGTTACAACCATTTCTTTAGTGGGCTACACTGCAATGGCGGCTGCTATTGGAGCGGGCGGTTTAGGAAGTTTGGCGTATCAAGATGGCTTCCAACGTGGTCAAAATACAGTTACCTTAGTAGCAACGATTTGTATCTTAATTATTGTCTTTGCGATTCAATGGCTTGGGGATACAGTCGCTAAAAAAATAGATAAACGATAAATGGAGGGAATAAGATGAAAAAACGTACATTATGGTCAGTAATTACTGTAGCAGTAGCTGTCTTAATTTTAGGGGCTTGCGGCAATAAAAAGAGTGATGACTCGGTCTTGAAAGTTGGGGCTTCACCGGTTCCACATGCAGAGATTTTAGAACATGTAAAACCTTTATTAGAAAAAGAAGGCGTAAAACTAGAAGTGACGACTTATACAGATTACGTGCTACCTAACAAGGCGTTGGAAAGTGGCGATATCGATGCCAACTATTTCCAACATGTGCCGTTCTTTAATGAAGCGGTTAAAGAAAATGATTATGACTTTGCGAATGCAGGTGCGATTCATTTAGAACCAGTTGGGCTTTACTCGAAAAAATACAAATCGTTACAAGAAATTCCTGATGGTTCAACGATTTACGTTAGCTCTTCTGTTTCAGATTGGCCACGTGTTTTAACGATTTTAGAAGATGCTGGTTTAATCACGCTGAAAGAAGGGGTAGACCGGACAACTGCTACTTTCGATGATATTGATAAAAATACTAAAAAGTTGAAATTCAATCATGAAAGTGATCCAGCAATCATGACCACTCTTTATGACAATGAAGAAGGGGCTGCGGTTTTAATTAACTCAAACTTTGCCGTGGATCAAGGATTAAATCCGAAAAAAGATGCGATTGCCTTAGAAAAAGAAAGTTCACCTTATGCCAATATTATTGCGGTTCGTAAAGAAGACGAAAACAACGAAAATGTAAAAAAATTAGTCAAAGTGTTACGTAGCAAAGAAGTCCAAGATTGGATTACGAAAAAATGGAACGGTGCCATTGTTCCAGTCAATGAATAAAAAGAAAAAGACAATAGAATAAAAACTTGAGGTCGGGACAGGCGTGTTAAGCTTCAAGAAATAAGAAGAAAGTTCTGAAAGATGCTTTTTGTCTCTCAAGGACGTTCAGCTTATTTCCGAAGAAGCTGCTCCTGTCCCGTTGTTTATCTAAAATTTTAGGGCTAGGCAGATACATCATGTTGATTTACTTGCCAAGTCTAAGTTTTTTTCTTTTAAAAAAGGACCATAAATGATAAAGTTACAAGGAATTTCTTAATTATCAGGAAAATTCAGGGACTATGCATAGGCATTTGCATTAGTTATTGTTATAATAATTAAGATAGATTTTTTGGAATGGAGGGAAAAAGATGTTACGTTTTTTTCCGCAAAAAAATAAATATGTAGAAGAAGCAAGCCAGTACGCCTTTGATAAAGAAGGCCAAATTCCGCAGCACATTGCCATTATTATGGACGGAAATGGCCGGTGGGCACAGAATCGAAGACTGCCGAGAATTGCTGGACATAAAGAAGGCATGGATACGGTTAAAAAAATAACGAAGCATGCTAGTCATTTAGGCGTTAAAGTTTTAACACTTTATGCATTTTCAACGGAAAATTGGAAGAGACCAACAGATGAAGTCAATTTCTTAATGCAATTGCCTGTTGATTTTTTTGATACATTCGTGCCTGAATTAATTAAGGAAAATGTTAAAGTCAATGTAATGGGCTACCAAGAGTTTCTACCAAGCCATACGCAAGATGCTGTTAAGCGCGCCATTGAGCAAACCAAGGACAATACGGGCATGGTTTTGAACTTTGCTTTAAATTATGGGGCGCGTGCGGAGCTACTAACTGCCATGAAACAGATTGCTGCAGAGGTTTCAGAAAAAACATATACGGCAGATGAGATTACAGAAGAAACGATCGCAGATCACTTAATGACTGGCTTTTTACCCACGGAACTTCGTGATCCAGAATTGTTGATTCGAACAAGTGGGGAAGAGAGAATTAGTAATTTCTTGCTATGGCAAATTGCTTATAGCGAGTTGTTTTTTACAAAAGCATTATGGCCTGATTTTTCAGGAGACACTTTAGAAACCGCGATTGCTTCTTTCCAAAATCGTAATCGTCGTTTTGGTGGTCTAAAAGAAACTACAGAAACAGAAGGGAGCGATCCGCAGTGAGACAACGTGTCATCACAGCTATCGTCGCATTAATCATCTTTATTCCAATTATCTGGTATGGTGGTTTTGCAATTGAGATTGCCGCTGTTGCTTTGGCAGTAGTCGGCGTGTACGAGTTATTCCGTATGAAAGGATTAACGTTATTAAGTTTTGAAGGTGTTTTATCAGCATTAGGGGCCGTTTTTTTAGTTATCCCGACAATTAAATGGTTAAACTTTTTGCCGGAAATGCAAACAAATTTCATTTTATTTTATGTCACTGTAATGTTGTTGTTAGGTGCTTCGGTAATTTCTAAAAATACATATACGATTGAAGAAGCTGGCTTTCCAGTTATTGTCAGTTTATATGTAGGGATGGGGTTCCAGAACTTTATTAGTGCCCGTTCCGCAGGTTTTGAAGTCTTGTTATTTGCTTTATTCATTGTCTGGGCAACGGATATTGGTGCATATCTATTTGGACGCCGATTTGGTCGTCATAAATTGATGCCAGATGTTTCACCCAACAAGACAATAGAAGGTGCACTTGGTGGTATTTTATCAGCCGTCGTTGTAGCAGCGTTGTTTTTAGTTTTCACAGCTAATAAAGGGCTATTTCCTTATCCAATGCCGGTGATGCTTGTATTGACGGTTCTATTTTCTATAGTAGGGCAATTCGGTGATTTGGTTGAATCTTCTATCAAACGTCATTATGGCGTGAAAGACTCTGGTAACATCTTGCCAGGTCATGGTGGTATTTTAGATCGTTTTGATAGTTTATTATTTGTTTTCCCAATTATGCACTTATGTGGATTATTTTAAATTGATTAACAAAATTTAAAAAAAGTATCGTTAAATAAGCAAAAATCCAGAAGAGAGACTCTTCTGGATTTTTGCTGTTTATTGGGTTAGTTTAGGTACCTTGTGAGTTATTTAATTTATAAGAGTAATTGTATAAAGGCGGCTAAAGTTTCTAAAAATTAAATAGGTGATCGGATGTTAAATATCTGAACATTCAGAGGGAAAGTCGATTGTTAAAAATTAAATTATAACAATCGAATAACACTGGAATGTTTATTTCAATAAAGCCATTGACGTTTAGCATAGATAAATTTATACTTAAAAGAAGAAAAGCAAAATAATGTATTTTACATGCTTGTTCAATCGTGGTGAGAGTTATTCATAAATTTAAGCAAGTAAAGAGAAGAGAATTTAGAGATTTGTGAACGCGTTCTTCATACAAAATTATAGATTAGGATTATATTTTTGATAATCTAATGTAAAGGATTAATTCAATGAAAAAATTTTTAGAGAATAGTATGCACCAAGCCGTAAAAGCTTGTTTTTTCTTTTTAGGTAAACTACCTAAAAAGAAGTTATTTATTTTTGAAAGTTTTCATGGAAGACAGTATAGTGATAATCCACGTGCAATTTTTGAGTACATAAGAGATAACTGTCCTGAATATCAATGTATTTGGGCAGTCAAAAAAGGATATGAGATGCCTTTTGTGGAAGAGAATGTTCCTTTCGTCAAACGATTAAGTTGGAGATGGCTATGGTTGATGCCAAGAGCTCAGTATTGGGTTTTTAACACGCGGATGCCAGCTTGGATGTATAAGAATCAAACAACAATCTATATACAGACGTGGCATGGGACCCCTCTAAAGAAACTGGGCTTAGATATTGAAACAGTCAAAATGCCAGAGCATGAAACAGAGAGCTATAAACTAGAAGTTATTCAAGAAGCAAAGCGTTGGGATTATCTCATCTCACCTAATGCATACAGTACTAGAGTGTTTCGACAGGCCTTTCATTATGAAGGGAAAATATTAGAAGTAGGATATCCGAGAAATGATTTGTTAGTTTGTGAAAATAAGGACAAAATAGCTTTTTCTGTTCGCAATCAGTTAGGCCTTTCAGCCAATCAAAAAATTATTCTTTATGCCCCCACGTGGCGCGATGATGAGTCTATCCGAAAAGGAGCCTATCGTTTTACCAATCATTTGCCAGTTGAACAACTTTTAGAAATTGATTCTTCTATTGTAATACTTACACGATTACATTATTTAATTGCAGAAAGTTTTGATATAAGTGCATTTGGTTCACGTGTAATCGATGTTTCTTCTTATCCAGATATCAATCAACTTTATTTAATCGCTGACTTATTAATTACAGATTATTCATCGGTTATGTTTGATTTTGCATTAACAAAAAAACCGATGCTATTTTTTATGTATGATAAGGAAAAGTATCAAAATAGTACAAGGGGATTCTATTTTGACCCAACAGCAATTTTGCCTGGGAAAATTGTGACAGATACGGATAGCCTAGTAACGTCTGTAAAAAACGTATTGTTTTCTAAAACGGAACAGGAACAACGTTTATATGTGCAGTTTTTTCGTGAATTTTGCCTTGAAAATCAGGATGCCACTAGACAGCTGATTTCAGAAATTTTAAAGAGATAAAAAGCCGGAGGGTGTAGGTTGGAAAAACAAAAAGAAGTCCAAAAAGAATATGAAGAGTATCAATATATGTTAGATAATGAAACGTGGAAAAAGGAGTTAAGTCAATTTAAGCTGTTTTCTTCAGAAAAAATATCAAAAAATCCTAAAGTCTCAATCATTATTGCTAATTACAATAATGCACCATATCTTAAAAAGATGATGGATTCTCTTGTTCAACAAACCATTGGGATTGAGCAATTGCAAGTGATGTTTATTGATGATTGTTCCACAGATCATTCGTTAAAAGTAATAGAGCCATATCTTGAAAGATATCCGAATATTGAAATTTATCAGCTACTTGAAAACACTGGAGGCGCTCACGGCCCAAGAAACGTAGGGATTGTAAATGCACGTGGTGAGTATAGTGTCTTCTTAGATGCAGATGATTGGTATGATTTAAATGCATTGAAATATTTATCAGACCTACTAGATGACTCTCACGATGATTTTGCTGTTTCTGGTCTAATACAGAGTACGGATGGCCACTTAATGTTAAAAAGTAAGCCATATTATGTGGATGGGTCATTTAAAAATCGGTCTATCCAAGAATTGCCAGCTGAATTTTATGGTTGGTTAGGACCGCAAGCTATCATGTTAAGAACTTCACTGATACACAATAATAATTTACACTTTGTTAATCAACGGGTGGCTGATGATGTGCTGTTCTTTTATGAAGCCATGCGATTTTCAAAAACCATTACACAAGGGGAAAGGTTAACGACTTATTTAAATCGAGATGCAGATAATGAAAGTTTAAGCAAATCAATTAATCGGACATTTATGCTTTCTTGGTTGCGTGCGTTAAGTTATATCAATCAACAGTTTCCAGATGATTTGTCTAAAGAACGGATGTTAGCACGCCGTTTAGAATGGCTAATTTATGACTTTTGTATTCGGAGGGATACTGGGTATCCATTCAGTAAAAAGCGATTACAAGACTTTAAAGTACAGATGGATCAGTATTTAGGCGAATTAAATTTTGATCCTAGCCCGTATTTTAGAAGTGATGTGCGCCAAATCATTTGGACATTTTTACAAACTAACGATATTGATGGTTTGTATTGGTTTATTCAATGTCAGTCCATTCGTTGGGTGTTAGTCAATCGCTTTGGTTATGTTTCAAAAACAGAGAGAAGTTATTATTATCCCAGATTATTGAAACGATTCCCAGCAGTTCGCATGAATGCTTATGCAGAAGCAACGCAACGTGAAGGCAATATGCTTTCTTTAAATGTGTATACACACCAAAAAATTACAGGATTTGAAATAAAAGAGCTGAAAAATCCTTTTGAAACAAGACAGAGGCTGGCGTTTAAAAAAATTAGTGAAACTAGTTATCAGGTAGAGTTGCCAGAAAAATTTTCAAATAAAGAAAGTAGATTTACGATAGTTTTTGATAATTATTTAGAAATTGGGGTTAAAGATTTTAGTAAGTTTTTTGCTTAAATTTTGTCCGTTTAAATCAAGATATTTTGAGTATACAACTATAAATGATAAGTGAGGGAAATTTGTTTTATGGAAAATGTGAAAGTGTCAGTCATTGTACCCGTCTATAACGTAGAAACCTATTTAGAAGAGGCATTAATGAGTTTGAAAAACCAAACATTGAAAGAAATTGAATTCTTAATTATTAATGATGGCTCTACTGATAATAGTCAAAAAATTATTGAAGAAATTGCACAAGATGATCCACGTTTTCGCGTTTTCAATGTTAAAAATGGGGGAATTGGAAAAGCCTTTAACTTGGGTGTTTCAGAAGCAAAAGGTGAGTATATTGCTGAATTTGAAAGTGACGATTATGTAGCGTTGCATGCCTATGAGCGTTTATACAATACGGCTAAAAGTCATCATGCAGATGTTGTCCGTTGTAACTGGGTTGAATTTTCTTCGGAAGAAGAGGTTGAGCGAGATATATTATGGCAACATCCCGATAAATACAATCAATTGATTGACTTAAAAACAACGGATTTAATTGTACAAGTTTATCCATGGAATGCCATTTATAAAAAAAGTATGATTGAGAAAGAAAACGTAACTTGGGATGAGGAAATTAAAAGTTATGGGGACACTGGTCTATTTTGGAAAATCAATTCAGCATCTCAGAATGTTATTTTTATTAAAGATTGTTTGTATTTTTATAGACAAGACAACCCAAATTCGACAGTAAATAATGTGGCAACAAAGGTTCCTTTCTTGTTTCAACAATTTAAACTAATTCGTTCAAACTTAATTGAACAAAATAAATTTGAACGCTACAAAGGTTATTTTTATAAACAAATGTTCGAAAAATACTTTTGGGCGATTGAAAAACTAACACATTTACGTGACGAGTCGGTTTATGAAGTGATTCAAAAGGTGGCTGTAGATTTTAAACAAGCTATAGAAATAGACCAGCTGAATGATATCGATTTTGAATACATCAAACAATTTTATCAAATTGCGAATGATCCAGTAGCTTATTATGAGGACTACTTGAAGAATCTGTATAAAGTTAGTGTAGTCATGCCGATTCACAATGCGTCCAAATATTTAAGACAAACATTAGAAAATGTTTGTGAGCAGTCTTTACGTGAGATTGAAATCATTTTAGTAGAGAATGGCTCTACGGATAATACAATGGATATTATTAACGAATTTGCAGTAAAAGATCCGAGAATTATGGGGATTTCTATTGGTAAAAGTAATCCTGGACACGCAAGAAATGTGGGCATTTCGATGGCACGAGGCCGGTATTTACAATTTTTAGATGCAGATGATCATTTTGAAGTGAATTTATTACAAGACGCTTATTATCGTGCATATGATAGTGCAACAGATATTCTTTTATTTGGTATGAAAGAAAAATTGCCAAATGGAGAAGTGCACGTGGTTCACAATCCATTACTAACTAATGGCGGACGTATGTCTGGTGAAGAAATTTCATTGGATGAAGTAACTCCTTATTTATATGACAAATTATTTTTATTAGAATACATCAAAGAAAATAACTTGGTAAACTTAGAACAATTTGTTGGCGAAGACGCTTATTTCACTTATACCGCATTATTAGGTACTGAAAAAATTGTTGCACTAAACAAATATTTGCTGACTCGAATTGTTAGACAAGATGGCTTGATGTCTACGTATGGAATGAATTATCGTGATGAGTTCAATTTACATGATAAAATGTTGGAGTACTTAAAACAACATGCTCCAAATCGGATTGAAGCATATCGTTTAAAAATTATTAATACATTAAACTGGTTTATTTTTGACATGAATCGTGTTGATCAAGCATTTAAAGAACGTTTCTATCAAGAATTAAAAGAGAAATACATCCAACAATTAGGGCTAGACTTAGTGAAAAAAGAAAAATATTCTAATGATCCAGAACAAGTAGAGCGTATCACACGAATCCAAAATATTTTACAATACAATCTAGAAATATATCAAAATATTTATAAAGATTTTGGGATGAAAAAAACCTTCATTATTCCGAATGTTCATATTCAAGAGCGTGGAGGTAAAGTAATTTTTGGACAAGAGAAAGCCCATGGAAATGGGACGGCAATTGAAATGTTTTCAATTATTATTGCAGATAACGATACAAGTAATGCCAGTGGAGTGATTGATTTCGTTTATATGGGTGACAATACAAAAATAATTCATGATAGTTTATTAGTATCTTTATTAATTAAAAAAGAAGGTACTACTTTAAAATCGATTGTTTTACAAGCCGAGTGGGAAAAAGGCTATACCTTACTACAAGAAAATATGTATTATACTTTCGTAGACAATGTTTTTACAATTTGGGCGGGCTATACTCAAAAATATGCAGCATTTGATTACAGTGTTCGAATTTTGACCTCTCGAGAAGGGGAAACACATTTTAGTGTCGTTCGACAAAACCAAGGCTATATCCAAGATACAATGACAAGTATCGGTAACGAATTAACACCTATCAATAAAATTGAAGGAAATGAACCTACAACAATTAAAAAAGCTGTATCAAAAAGTCTTAAAAAAGCAAAAGGGTTGTTGAAATAACATGTAAAAAAGATTCTTAAACATGAACGAATAATAAGTAATTAACAGAGAAAGTAGGAGCGGAAGAATGAAAAAAGCAGCAATTATGGGCTGGTGGTATAACCAAAATTATGGATCAATCTTAACATACTATGCTCTAAACAAGTATGTACAGAATAAAGGGTACGAGACGGTTATGATTGATGGACCACTAGGTTATAAAAACAGAAGTAACTTTCGAGCATGGATGCCTTTAGCGTATAATTTTTTTAAGAAAAATAATATGCCCTATACTGAACAATTAACAAAAGAAACGTTACCGACATTGAATGATTTAGAAAATCTAGATACCTTTATTTTAGGCTCTGATCAAATGTGGAATCCGTGGAATGGTTGGGTAGACGACGATGATTTCTTAGATTTTGTTTATCCTCGTAATAAAACAATTGCTTATTCTGTTTCATTAGGAAAAGCAGATACAAGTAAATATGATCCCAAATGGGTTGCAAACCGCAAAAAAGATATTACACAGTTTAATCATGTTTCTATGAGAGAAGATTTTTCTGTACAAATTATGAAAGATATTTTTCAAGAAGAAGTTATTCAGGCTTTGGATCCAACCTATCTTGTTGAAAGAAGTGAATATGATTCTTTAGCTGATCAAGCTACGTTTAAACGACAAGAATCAGGAGATTATATGGCTGTCTTTTTCTTGGATATTAACAAGGAAAAAGTTCGTGTAGCACTAGCGATCGCAGAAAAATTGGGACTGAAATTAGTGGTCTTGCCTAATCCCTTAAAAGGACGTGAACTAGCGAAAAAAACGTTTCCTAATACAGTAGAATATGTTTCTGAAGATACACCAGAAAATTTCTTAGCTGTTTATCGAGAAGCCAAATATATTATTACTGATTCGTTTCATGGCACTGTTTTTGCGACTATTTTCCAAAAACCGTTTTCAATTTTTTATAATGAACAACGTGGAATTGACCGCTTTAATAGCTTGATGAACCTGTTTGAGCTTGGCGAAACTAGACGTGTCTATGAGCAAAACACAAAACAAGAAATTGAAGAAAATAAAAATATTAGTTTAGCACTTGACTATCAAAAGACCGCTGGAAAGATTGCTAGAGAAAAAGAGATTTCAGATAAGTGGTTAACTGATGCGTTGACAAGTAAATTTAGCCCAGATGAAGACGAAGTATATGATGAATTTAGACGATATATTATCAATAAACCTTTGGATTTTTATCGAGCTAAAACAACTGTTCCGATTTCCGCAGCAATTATTTTATCGCCAAATGGTACGATAAAAAATTCCAACCCTAATGAAAGCTTTTGGAAGCTAACAGATAAAGAATTAATTTTTATGAATAATCATCGTGAAGTCACCACAAGATTTAATCGTGAAAAATTTAAGGGAAAAGAAACGTTCAGTCCTTTTAGAATCGTCGGCAAATATGTGAAAGATGAAAAAATCGAACATGTTATGTATTTGCATCCGATACAAAAACCTAAGCCTAAACCGAAACAAGGTACAGAAAAGAAAGCATTAGCAATTCCAGAGAATCTTTTAACAAGAAAACAATTAATTATGAAAATTGTACAAAATAAGAGAATTCGTTCGTGGAAACAAGATCTTTTAGAAGAATTACCAGATTTGGAATTATTTGTAGGTCGTGAGTTAAAAGAATATGCTTCGAATTTCGTTGGTGGTCCAGCAGACCTTTTAATTTTTCCAAAAACGATAGAAGAAGTTGCTTTAATTGTAAAATATGCTAAAAATAATCAAATTCCTTTAACTGTTATCGGTAAAGGTTCAAATATTTTAGTCCGTGATGGTGGTATCCGCGGGATTACTTTAAATATGACTGCGTTGAATTATCGTAAAATTACGGGGAATGTTTTAACAGTTTCGGCAGGTGCAAGTTTAATTGAAACATCTTATTATCTACTAGAACACTTGAAATGCGGTTTAGAATGGGCAGATAATATTCCAGGAACCATTGGTGGCGCAGTTTATATGAATGCTGGGACAGTTAAGGATATTAATAGTATGTTTCTTGAAGCTACGATTGTAGATGAAAATGGAGAAATTAAAGTTTTAAATAAAGAAGATGTTCAATTTAGTCATCGCTATAGTTCATTTATGGATCATCCTGAGTGGATTATTCTAGAAACTAAATTACAGATTTCAGAAGGTAATTTAGAAAACATGGTAAATGACATGGTAGGAACTGTCGAAATTAGAGAAAGGATGCACCCACTAACACATCCAAATCATGGGTCAACTTTTACTTGGGGACGGGCGCCTCGATTAATTCAACAAGCTGGCTTAGTTGGTACTAGAATTGGCGGAGTAAAAGTATCTGAAAAACATCCAGGTTTCTTTATCAATGTTGAACAAGCCTCTGCTCAAGACTATGAAGCATTAATTTATTTAATTATTGCAAAAGTTTATGAATTTTCTGGATTTTTATTAAAACCAGAAGTGAGAATTTTAGGTGCAAATATGTGGGAAGCAAGTTTAACTTTTAAATAAACGGAGGAGTGTGTGACATGAAAAAAATAATCACGATAATTGTGTCTTTAGCAATTGGTATCGGTTGTGGTTTTTGGTCAGGATATTACATCAGTAAAAAATATTCAGAAAACCAAGAGACAACTATTTCTAAAAGTACTAACTCAGAACAACCTTTGATTGCAAATGGAGAGTATCAAGTAACAGCTAATTGGGATTGGAAAACATTAGTTGTTAAAGATAATGTGTGGACACTGGATGGCAAACGTATTTATGATGTTTCCACTACAAATGATAATATTGTGATTTTAAAGGGAAAAAATTTGAAATCACTTGTAGTTTATAAAATAGAAAAAGATAACGAAAAAATCAACTTATATTCTTACACAAAAGAAGGCGTTGGTAAAAAAGTACTGGCTACTTTAGTGAAAAAATAAATAATGCATTTAGTGTTTGAAATAAATTGAAAGTAACTTTGTTAGGAGAAGTTAGTTAATGAAATACAATACGAAAAATTATGACTATTTAATTGTTGGTTCAGGACCTTTTGGGGCAACGTTTGCATGTGAAGCAGCTAAACGAGGAAAAAAAGTATTAGTTATTGAGAAACGTGCTCATATTGGTGGCAATATGTATACACATAAAGAAAATGGCATTAATGTCCATGACTATGGTGCTCATATTTTTCATACTGACAATAAAGAAGTATGGTCTTATGTCAATGAATTGACGGAATTCAATGGCTACATCAATCAAGTAGTTGCTAATTACAAAGGAGAGCTCTACAACCTACCATTCAATATGAACACGTTCTACCAAATGTGGGGGGTAAAAACGCCAGCTGAAGCACAAGCAAAAATTTCAGAGCAACGGGAGGCAGCTGGGATTAAAGGAGCTCCAAAAAATTTAGAAGAACAAGCGATTCGTTTGATAGGAACGGACATCTATGAAAAATTAATTAAAGGCTATACAGAAAAACAGTGGGGACGTAAGGCTACGGAATTACCAAGTTTTATTATTCGTCGTTTGCCAACTCGTTTTACTTTTGATAATAATTACTTTAACCATCGCTATCAAGGCGTACCTGTCGACGGTTATACAGCTATGTTTGATAAATTATTAGAGAGTGAATTAATTGATATTCAATTGAATAAAGACTTTTTGGCAGAGAAAGAAACTTACTTATCAGAGTTTCCAAAAATTGTTTATACAGGGATGATTGATGCATTCTTTGATTATTCTTATGGCGAACTAGAATATCGTTCAGTACGTTTTGAAAATGAAACAGTAGATTCAAACAATGCACAAGGTAATGCCGTAATTAATTATACAGATGCGGAAACTCCCTATACACGGATAATGGAATGGCGACATTTTGATCAAAAGGCCGATGAAAACAAAACAATTTTGACGAAAGAATACCCACAAGATTGGGATCGTTCAAAAGAAGCGTATTATCCTGTTAATGATGAGAAAAATTCGCTTTTGTTTAGAAAATACAAAGAAAAAGCAAACGCTCAAGAAAAAGTTATTTTTGGTGGACGTTTAGCCAATTACCAATACTATGATATGGACCAAGTTTTCGGAGCAGCTTTGAAGGCAGTCGCTAAAGAATTTGGTGAAATGGCCAACTAGTGAACGGTTAGACTCGGAGGAACAAATGGAAAAAGAACTGAAAGTTAGAACAAAATTACTTACCAAAGAATACAGTTTAGCGCAAACACGTATTGACAAATTGAAGACACTTTTTAGTATTTTTCAAAACAAAGTTCCCACATTTTGGGCGTTAAAAGGTGTTAGCCTCGACGTATATTCTGGAGAAACAATTGGTATTATTGGTTTAAATGGTTCAGGCAAATCCACTTTATCAAATATTATTTCAGGCATCACCCCTCAAACATCAGGAGAACTTGAAATAAATGGTGAAGTGTCAATTATTTCGATTGGTGCAGGACTAAATAATAATTTGACAGGACGAGAAAACATTCGAATGAAATGTTTAATGTTGGGAGAAAAAAATAAAGAAATTGATGCCAAAATCGATGATATTATTGAATTCTCAGAATTGGGTGTTTTTATCGATCAGCCTGTTAAAACTTATTCTAGCGGTATGCGTGCTAAGCTTGGTTTTTCAATTGCGGTTCATCAAAATCCAGATATTTTAGTGATCGATGAAGCGTTATCTGTAGGAGATCAAACCTTCTATAATAAAGGCTTAAAAAAAATGCTTGCATTTAAAGAGCAAGGCAAAACTATCTTTTTTGTCTCTCATTCTATTCAACAAGTAGAGCAAATTTGTGATCGTGTCGCTTGGATGCATTATGGGGACTTACGTGCATTTGGTGAAACTAAGCATATTTTAAAAGAATATCGTGCTTTCTTGCACCGTTATAATCATTTCACTGAACCGCAAAAAGAATCGTATCAGAGAGATGGCAAGGCCAAACAGAGAAATTTTTCTTTGGAACAACTTCAAGAAACAATTCTTGAAAAAGCCAATCAACAAGTAGGCAGTCGCCGGACGACTAAAGAAGTCATAAAATTTACTACTAAAAATAAGATTGGGGATAAAATGACTCTTGGTACGAAGAGCTTGTTAATTTTGCTACTTTGTATGATTTTTTATGTAAGTCTTACCTTTGTAAAGGGTATTTCATTAACAACAGCTTTCATTCATCCAGCGGAAACAATTCAACGTATATTTGTTCCTGAGAAAGTAGCAGGGAAGGATACAAACGCTGTGAAAACTACTAAAACTAAACCAGCTTCAACAAAAGAATCTAGGCAGCAGGAGGAAGTTCAGCCTAGCTCAACGAACGTACCAGAAAATAATAATAGCGAACAAGCTGTGTCAACGTATACTGTGGAAGTTGGAGATTCAGTCAGTTTGATTGCTGAAAATCACGGACTCACTATAGAACAACTTCAAACTTTGAATCCAGAAATCATTGAGGTACCTATTTATCCTGGACAAGTGTTGAAATTGAAAGAGGTGACTGAATAATGCGCGAGGTAAAATTAATTTTAGCGGAACAGTTTTCATACTTAGGCGTTGCACAACGAATTGCTAAATACAGTAATAAAGCATTATACCAAAGCCACATCTTAGGAAATTTATGGCAAATTTTAAGTCCTTTAATTCAGTTAGGTGTCTATTATTTTGCTTTTGGGATTGCCCTTGGTGGTGCTCGAACCGTAAAAGGAGGAGTATCCTATATCGCTTGGTTGATGGTAGGATTAAGTACATGGATTTTTTTAAGTACAGTAACGAAACAAGCTTCTAGTTCTGTTTATATGCAAGTTGGCATGGTCTCTAGAATGAAGTTTCCAATAAGTATTTTGCCAATGGTTAAAATATTTTCTGAGTTACCAAGTTATTTTGCATTCACTACGTTAGCAGCAATTGTGTCAATCTCGACAGGCGAAAAGATTTCTATTTATTGGATTCAGCTACCTTACTATATTGTAGCGATGATTATCTTTTTATATAGTTTTAGTCTAATTAATTCAACGATTGCTGCATTAATTAGGGATTATCAAATTTTCTTGAATTCTATTATCCAAGTATTAATGTATATGTCAGGGGTCTTTTGGGATTTGAGTACAAAGAACTTACCGTCTTGGTTATCAAAAATTCTTATGTTGAATCCTTACGCATATATTATTAATGGATTTCGAGATACATTTTTCTATAAAAGATGGTTTTTTGAAGATAAGCCCCAGCTTGTTGTTTTTTGGCTAACAACATTAGTAATATTTATCGTAGGAGCTCATTTACATGTTAAGTTCAGAAGCAAATTTGTTGATTATATGTAATATATGAAGAAGTAAAACCACCGTATACTGACAAGAATACGGTGGTTTTACTCTTTAATTGACAATAGCCTTCTCTTTAAAGAGAAGGCTATCTAACGAATCAATATTATTATTTTAAAGTTGGATCAGACTATTTCTAGTATTCAAGTATTTTTCATTTAAGCGATGTATTCCCTACCTCTAATACATCCTTGTATCTCTCTAGACACGCCAGTTTTGAATAAAATCATCAAAACAATTGAATGGTTCGTTTAAAAATATTTTTCGTGTTCTAATTATTATAACATAAAACTCGTCAACTGACCACTAGCTGACGAGTTCATAATTTTTCCAGATAAATAGACAGCCGTTTTCCGCCGACTGTCTAAGATTAAGATAGATTTGTAAAGAAGTGAATAAATGCTTCCTACTATCTCTTTATAACATGAGGAAAAGAAAACTGCAAAAGATAGCTGTGTTTTTTGAAAAAAAGATCAGCTGGTTTCCGCCAGCTGATCATCCGTTGAAAAGAGATATAAAGAAGTGAATAAAGCTTGCTTTACCTCTATTTTATACCATGTTTTGATTCAAATAACTATTCAGTATTAGTTATACTTAAATAATAAATATGTATACGGATGTATTATTTTGAGGTATAGTCATAGAGAAAAGAGGGAACGTTTATGAAAAAATTTTGTTTAAGTTATAGCTCTGGTAAAGATTGTTTATTGGCGATGGATCGATTGATACAAGCAGGAAATCAGCCAGTAGCGTTAGTGACAACACTAAGTGATGAAATTAATCGTTCTTGGTTTCACGGGATACCAATCTCCGTCTTAGAAGCAGCGGCTGAAGCGTTAGATTTACCACTTGTTATCTCACATAACAATGAAACAAATTACACAGAAAAAGTGGTTGAGGCACTGCAGGAAACCCAAAAATTAGGTGCAGAAACGGTTTGTTTTGGCGATATAGATATTGAACAAAATGGTGCTTGGGATCGCCAAGTTGCATTAAGTGCTGGACTTAAACCACAATTACCTCTTTGGCAGGAAAATCGCGAAGCACTTGTGAAAGAATTCTTGGCAAAAGGGTACACAGCAATTATCAAAACGGTCAGCAAAGAGGCAGGCATTCCAATAAAATTTTTAGGAGAACCGTTAGATGAAACATTTATCACGTACCTTAAAGAACATCAATTAGATATTTGCGGAGAAAACGGGGAGTACCATACGTTGGTAATTGACGGCCCGCTATTTAAAAAGAGGCTCAATTATTATACTTCAGGAATTTATGAAAGTCCTTATGCTTATTCTTTGATTATTGATGCTTAAATGAAAGTAAAAGGACACAAGCTGCCACTTTTTCTAGCGATATGCTATAATTGACTTAAGAAAAGTAGAGAAAGTGAGTGGTTAATTATGGAAGAAACTGTCTTTTTTAATTTAGGAAATGCCCTTGCTTCAAAAAGAGATCAAAAAGAATTAATTAAAGAAGCCCAAATTGCGAAAGATACTCGAAAGATTCCAGGAAAACTGATTATCGTTGAAGATGAAGAAAATGGTACCCATATTTTATTTGAATTAGCTGATCAAACAGAACCGTCTGCTGAAACAAAAGAATTCAAAGTGAAAAAAGTGATTGATTAATAAAAAAGCAACTAATTTTTCTAAATTCGTAGTGCGCCCCCAAAGTTAGATTTTTTGGTCTAACTTTTGGGTCTCACTACAATTCGTTGCTTTTTTATATTTTTTTACACAAATGATACAAAAAGAATATCAAAATCAAATAAATGATTAGTATACTTGAAGAAACAAATAGGAAGCAAAGAAAACGTTTTGAGGTGTTCTTTCATGGAAAATCGAGGAATTTTATTTGATAAAGATGGTACGTGTATTCGTTTTGATACTCTTTGTCAAGCAGGTTTGAAAGCTTGTTTTGAAACACTAAGTATGTTAGCCCCTCATCATTCAGCAGAAATAAAAAAGATATTAGCTATTCAGGAGCAACGTTTTTTGCAAAAACATTTACTTGATGAAGTCCTTTATCAGGAACTTTATCAGGAATTGGCGCAATTTGAGGAATTAGTCGAACAGGGAATCAGCAGTCGATGGCTGGAGCAATTTTTTTATGATTATTTACGAAAAAATCTGAAAAAGATTGAACCAATTGGTGATTTAAAACAGTTATTTCTTGAGCTGAAACGGAAGAACTATAAAATTGGATTAGCAACTTCAGATACTTTGCCAGCGACTATGTTGATTATGGAATATCTTGGTTTAACAGAAATGTTTGATTTTATTGCGACAGGAGATCGTTACTTACCGAAACCAGATGCGGCCATGCTCCAAGCCTTTTGTCAGTCATGTCAATTGAAGCCGACAGAAGTAATTATGGTAGGTGATTCGCTCGTGGATGTTTTCATGGGAACTTGTCATGGTAAAGCGGGAATTGGTGTTTTAACAGGTAACTGCCAGTCAACTGATTTTGAAAAGTTTGAAGTAGCCTATTTTCGTGATATCCATGAAATACCTTATCAAGAATTATGGGAAAATACCAAGAATAAAAAAATCCTGAAAAGATGACGAGTCTTTTCAGGATTTTTTTATTAATCTAATTGAAGCAATTGCCGTTTCTTTTGTTGAAATTCTTCTTCTGTTAGAATTCCTTCATCAACTAACAGTTTTAAATTTCTTAACTCAGCCATTACGTCTTCAATAGCGCTAGGTGAGTTTTTTTGTGAATCAGATAGCTTTGGTTCAATCGGTTGGTTTTCATCACTCTTTATAGGAGTTGGTATTTCTTTTTCTTTTATTCGACGAACAATAGTGTCTAATGATGAAAGGGCTCGTTCGGCGTTGAAACGGGCTCTATCGATCGCTAATTGACGATCAAATTCAGTGGTTTGCTCACTAAGTGTCTTTAAAAAGGAAATAGTGATGGTTGGGCGTTGCAAATCATCTAGATTAATCAAAATATAGACACTACTGACGCGATCATAAGGTACGTTTTCTTCGGTGAAATGGGTATTTTTTTTCTCTAAAATTTTGTAATCAGCGATAATGCTTACTGGCAAAATTTTTGATGAACCAACCAGTCGAAATTTTTTTTCAGGTTCATCGAATTCAATCGAGCCAGCAATAGTTGTTGTAGGATTGAATAGCCGGTTGTCTTCTTGGACATTTCTTAAATCCGTCAATGTCCAAGTTTGGGTATATCCTTGTCCTTGGACACCGAGTTGACCTGCACATTTCTTACAGATTTGGTAATTATCTGAAGTTAAATATTTTCCTTTATTATCCTGACAAAGAGCACATAGATTTCCATAAACTTCAGCATTTTTTTCATTTGCTTTTGCGATTTCAGACTGCTTGTTTATTAACTCTTGTATTTGTTGTAAATCAGCTAAACTTTTTTTATCAACGGACCAAGTGGATACTTTAAGTTTTTTTAAACAGCTTTTTCCTACGCGATAAAAATCACTCGTAAAGTACTTGCCAGTTTCCTCTTCGCAAAGATAACATAAATTTCCCTTTGCTTGCATTGCTTGATCCTTTTTTATAATTTCTTCTTGACGTTTTATAATACTTTCCATTGTTCGATCTTTAATTTCTTTTGGTTTTAACTCTAAATGTTCTGCACAATGTTTACAGATACCGTGATTATCAAAGGTGATGATTTTACCAGGATTTAGATCACACAGTTCGCACATACTTTTCATGGGATGACTCCTTTTGGTTAAGATAAATTAATTTTACCATTCAACTCTATGAAGAACAAACCAAAAAAGCAAGTAGAACTAAGTGCCTACTTGCTTACAGACTATTTAATTGTAATTTCTTCAACAGCGATAGGATCTCCCATGCTGAACATACTGTCTCTGAAAGTAAAAGTTACAGGTTTTGTTTCATCAGCAAATTCATAAGGGTATGCTGCTTGGACAGTTGCGCCAGGATTAACTTTTTTATTTAACATGTCAATTCTATCTTTAATCGGAGAATCATTAACAATTCCATAAGTTAAATCTTCTGTTGTATCGCCGGTATTTTGTGATACGCTAACAAAGCTAGAGTATAACATTTGTACATCTTGTGCTTCCTTAGTGTTATTCGTCAAATCAAATAGTACATAAAAGATTGGTTTACCATCGAAACTTGTACCTTTTTGGAATTCGGTGATTTTTAATATACCATCAGGAACAGTCAATGTTCGATCTTTATAAGTCCCTTTATCTTCTTTAGCTTTTGTTTCAGTTGTTGCGGTAGCAGTACTTGAAGTTTTTTTAGTTTTATTAGTGTTGTTTGTTCCAGAACCACATGCACCTAAAATCAGAGTACTAATTAAAACTAATCCTAACATAGAAAATTTTTTCATTTTCACTTTACCTCCCATAGTTTAGTTAATGATTTGTAGCGCTTACTAAATAGTTGAAAACAATCCCCAATTAAATAACTTTGGACTACAAATCACTTAGTTTAAATGAAAATAAGTATACCGTCCTGTGTAAAAATAACACACCACAGTATACTTATTTTATCATTATTCCATAAAAATAACACCATTATTTTTATGAAATAATGAAAAAAGATAAAAAATCTAAAAACTTCGACCGCCGCCACCGAATGTGCCGCCGCCAGTTGAGTGGGTGGTGCTGCCACCACCGCCCATTCCGCCACTGCCGCCATTGTTTTTAGGAATACGACGAGTAGTGATGAAAGAGTTGGTTAACTGATCTGTGCGGGAGGTTAATTTTAACGTTGTTTTTTCCCTAAAAGGATATTGATAACTTGAAAATTTTAATTGATATTTAGAAATATTGATGCCTAAGAAGACCAAGCTGAGTATCAGCGCAGCAGCAAAAGCAATTACCATTTCCAGCGGGGTAATGACTTTATAACGAGTGATTTTACCTGTTTCGCTGTCCACACGATAGTGACCCCCAGGAATCCCTTTATCAACAAATGCTTGAGTTTCCTGAACAAAGGTTTGAGCAGCCGCAAAATAATTTCCTTGACTCATTCCATCCATTACTTTATCTAAGGTATCATCAATTCGTGCATCCGTCATATAATCAATCATGTTTCCAGAAGTAGAGATGTAGACTTTCCGTAAGTCCATATCAATGAGAAAAAGAATCGCATTTTGATCCTTACCAACTTTATTTAAAAGATAATGATCTGCATAGTCTTGTTCATCACCATAAGTATTATTATTTGTGGTCACAATAAAGACAGAGGCTTTGGTCTTTTCTTCTAAAGGTTGTATCTCTTGTTTTAGTTGGTTGATTTGATCAGGTGTCAGTAATTGTGCACCATCATCAATTGAATTTTCAGCCGCCGAAACGGGTAGGGCAAGGCCAAAGGCAAGAAGTATTAGGAAAAAAATAGGTAAAAGTCGTTTTTTCATAGGAAATAACCTCCTAATAAAAAGAGTGCTAAGAGTCCAGCAAAAATGCCTAACGTTGCTAGCCCTAAACGAGTGTAACTAATTGGAAGTACACCGCTTACTTTACCTGTTTGTCCATTCATGGCGTAATAATAAACCTTTTTTGATTGTTCCTGACTGCGATAGGTGACTAACCAAATTGGTAAAAGCATATAGTGATTATTTTCTTGGTTTAGAGAAATATCCGTGCGAACATTTGTCAACGTAGTATAACCAGAAGCAGAGTCCCGTAACAATGATTCCGAATAATCTTGTAATTCTTGTTGGACGTGTTTTTTGATTGCTTCATATTCAATATCGCGTTTTTCTGCTTGAAAACCTGCTAGGTATTGGCTTTTGAAAGGCACTGCTTGATCAATTAAAAATGGTTGAACGCCTTCCACCATTTTTTGTTGGACGTTTTTTGACAAGGCATTTTTAACTAATTCTTTAAACGATAATTTTCCTGAACGTCCCACATTGAAACGTTTTGTTTCGGTGTATTCAATATCACCTACGCACCAAATGCGAATACTTGTGCCAGTAGCTTGGAGTTGTCCATCGACTTCTGCATCAACGACCCAATAGGGGAAGTAAACCCCAGTTAATTTATCAATTTGATTTTTGCTGAAAAAATCTCGGGGAATGAACCATTTTTTCTTGGTCCAAGCGAGAAATTTTTCAATCGCTTCGTCTTTTTCAATTGTAAAGGGTAAGACGTTTTCTGGTAAAAATTCGCCACTTAATCGACCAGCCAAGACAACTGGATTATGGCAATAATAACAGTATGTGGCTGCTGTTGTTGCATCGGTGACAATTTGAGCGCCACAGCTTGGACAATTAAAAATTTCCATTGTGCCTGCATCGGCAGTTGTTTCATTCTCAGTGGTCTCTGTTTGTTGCGTGGCGGAGGATTCTTCTTCCGCTGTGAATGTCAAATTTTCCTCGGCGGTCGTTGTTGAGGGATTCTCTAAATGTGCCTCATGTTGCTGTTGCTCATAACGAGTCACTTCTTCTTCCGTGTAAATATTTAAACAATATTCACAATGAAATTTTTGATCTTTGGGATTAAATAAGAGCGGGCCGCCACAGTTGGGGCATTTATGGGTAAATGTTGTTTCCATTGCTACCGTCCTTTCTAATAGAGTGAGTAAATAACAGGAATCTGATTCAAAGAAAAAGGGTAGACTTGTGCCTGACCCTTTTCTTTAATTGTTCACTACTTGCTTATAAAGGAACCTCTTGGAATGGTTTACCACAATGTGGACAGAACTTAGGAATACCATTACTTAAGTCAACAATTTCGCTACATTCACTACATTTCATTTCTAATTTTGGCTTCTCGTTTGTTGGTTTTGGTGTACCACAGTTTGAACAAAACTTCCCAGTGTTTTCAGTCCCACATTGTGGGCAAGTCCAAGTGTCTGTAGACCCTTGTGCGTTTTGCTGGTTTTGTTTTTCTTGCATTTGTTGTTGGTTTGTTTGAGACGCTTGTGCAAAGTAGTTGCCATTCGCATTCATGCCCATACCAACGCCCATAAAGCCGCTCATAGCGCCACCTTCATTTTTACCAGCAGCCTCCATACCACGAGCCAAGGAACCTTGAACATAGCCTTCGCGAACACCTGGATCGCTGAGCATAGCTCCTTCATTTCGCATGTTGATTAATTTTGTTGAATCATCTGTATAAGAAATGCTCGCAACTGCTACAGAAACAATTTCCATGCCGCGATTGGTGCGCCAATCCTCATCAAGTGCAGTTTGCATATATTTGCTTAATTCAACACTTTTTGAGGGAACATAAGAAATACGTTGCCCATCAGCAGACATTTGATTGATTGCTGCTTGCAATGCTGTAATGAACTCTGCCAAATATTGTTCATTAATATCATTAATATCTACTTGCGTTTGGTTTTTAGGAATCGCATTAGTATAAAATAGTAAAGGATCTGTAATTTTAATTGAGTAATTTCCGTGTGCACGTAAGAAAAGTTCGGCATTATAAAAATTATCAAAATAGTTTAATGGCGCAGGTGTTCCAAATTTAATGCCTTTAATTTCTTGCAAGTTAATATAAAAAACTTGTTGTTTTTGTGGAGTTACGCCACCAAATTTGAAACGACTGAAGGTCTCTGCAATCGCATCTTTTAAAGAACCGTTAAACATTGAAGGCGCAGAATCATTTTTGACTGTATAATAGCCTTCTTCAGCAGTGTAATCGATGATTTTGCCCCCATCGACAAGAAGCATCATCATGTTGGGATAGACATGTACAACAGAACCATCTGTTAAAACATCGTCCGTTCCTTTACGATTAGAACCACGTTTATCATCTTTACGCACAAAAACACCTTTTGTCATGACGGTTGTGTCCCCCATATTATCAGGTTCAATAACCTCTAGCCATTGATCGGCCAAGCCACCGCCAACTGAACTTGTTGCTGCTTTAATAAGTCCCATGTTCATTCCTCCTAATAAAAAACTAATTGTTACAGCTAGTATACCACACAATGAATGCAGAGAAATCCAACGAAAGCCTGATGAAATGGAAAAAATTGATCAAACTTTATTAAGAAATTAAAAAAAGTATAGGTGAAACACAAGCATTTTAAAAAAAGTTACGTATAATAGAAGAAAAGACATATTATATAGTTAGGGGATTATTGAATGGAACGAAGCAATCGTAATAAAAAATCTTCAAAAAAACCACTTATTCTTGGTGTTTCTGCCTTGGTTCTAATCGCTGCTGCCGGTGGCGGGTATTATGCTTATAGTCAATGGCAAGCCAAACAAGAATTAGCCGAAGCGAAGAAAACAGCTAATACATTTTTAAATGTATTGTCAAAACAGGAATTTGATAAGTTACCGTCCGTTGTTCAAGAAGCTAGCTTAAAGAAAAATGGCTATGATACTAAATCTGTTGTTGAAAAATACCAAGCAATTTATTCAGGGATTCAAGCAGAAGGAGTCAAAGCTAGTGATGTCCAAGTCAAAAAGGCGAAAGACAATCAATACACATTTACCTATAAATTATCGATGAGCACTCCTTTAGGCGAAATGAAAGATCTGTCTTATCAATCAAGTATCGCCAAAAAAGGCGATACCTACCAAATCGCTTGGAAGCCGTCTTTAATTTTTCCAGATATGTCAGGAAATGATAAAATTTCGATTCAAGTAGATAATGCCAAACGTGGAGAAATTGTCGATCGTAATGGTAGTGGGCTAGCAATTAACAAAGTGTTTGACGAAGTGGGCGTAGTGCCTGGCAAACTCGGTTCTGGCGCAGAAAAAACAGCCAATATCAAAGCTTTTAGTGATAAGTTCGGCGTTTCTGTTGATGAAATCAATCAAAAGTTAAGCCAAGGGTGGGTCCAAGCAGACTCCTTTGTACCAATCACAGTTGCTTCTGAACCAGTGACAGAATTACCAACAGGGGCTGCGACAAAAGATACAGAGTCACGTTATTATCCACTGGGGGAAGCAGCTGCGCAATTAATCGGGTATACGGGCACCATTACTGCAGAAGATATTGAAAAAAATCCAGAGTTAAGTAGTACGGGTGTAATTGGTAAAACTGGCTTAGAACGAGCGTTTGATAAAGAGTTAAGAGGGCAAGATGGTGGCTCACTAGTTATTTTAGATGACAAAGAGAATGTCAAAAAAGCTTTACAAACCAAAGAGAAAAAAGATGGTCAAACGATTAAATTAACGATTGACAGTGGCGTACAACAACAAGCCTTCGCTATATTTGACAAACGTCCTGGTAGTGCGGTCATTACCGATCCTCAAAAAGGCGATTTATTAGCAACGGTTAGTTCACCTTCGTATGATCCTAATAAAATGGCCAATGGTATTTCTCAAAAAGAATATGATGCTTACAATAACAACAAAGATTTACCATTCACAGCACGTTTTGCGACAGGCTATGCACCAGGCTCTACCTTTAAAACAATTACCGGTGCCATTGGTTTAGATGCAGGGACATTGAAGCCAGATGAAGAGCTAGAAATTAATGGCTTGAAATGGCAAAAAGATAAATCTTGGGGCGGCTATTTTGCAACACGTGTAAAAGAAGCAAGTCCAGTCAATCTGCGTACCGCTTTAGTTAATTCAGATAATATTTATTTTGCCCAACAAACATTACGGATGGGGGAAGACAAATTTAGAGCAGGTCTTAATAAATTCATTTTCGGTGAGGAACTAGATTTACCAATTGCCATGACGCCTGCTCAAATTTCAAATGAAGATAAATTTAATTCTGAAATTCTTTTAGCAGATACGGGCTACGGCCAAGGCCAATTGTTAATTTCGCCAATCCAGCAAGCTACCATGTATAGTGTTTTCCAAAATAATGGAACATTAGTCTATCCAAAATTAGTTTTAGACAAAGAAACGAAGAAAAAAGACAATGTAATCAGCGCCAACGCAGCGAATACAATTGCCACAGATCTTTTAGGTAGTGTGGAAGATCCTTCAGGTTATGTTTATAATATGTACAATCCGAACTTCTCATTGGCTGCTAAAACAGGAACAGCTGAAATAAAAGATAAACAAGATACAGATGGCAAAGAAAACAGCTTCCTTCTAACGTTAGATCGTAGTAACAATAAATTCTTAACAATGATTATGGTTGAAAATTCAGGAGAAAATGGTTCTGCAACAGATATCAGTAAACCATTAATTGATTACTTAGAAGCAACCATTAAATAGAAAGAGAAAATGAACGAAACGAGGTTTCTGTAAAAAGAAACCTCGTTTTCCCTTTTTAGAAAAAGGAAAATGTGCTACAATGAAGCGACTAAATTGTAGAAGGAAAGGGATTCGTGTGCGAATTTTAGCAATAGATACATCTAACCAAACATTGAGTATTGCTGTGTGTGAAAATCAAAAAATTCTGGGAAGTTATACAGCAACGGTTAAAAGAAATCATAGCTTAACATTAATGCCGGCAATTGACTATTTGATGAGTCAATTGAACTTGGCGCCAACGGCAATTGATCGTTTTGTCGTAGCAGAAGGACCTGGATCATACACTGGCTTACGTTTAGGCGTGACGACTGCCAAAACATTGGCCTATACTTTAAAGAAAGAGCTAGTAGGCATTTCCAGTCTACAAACGTTAGCTGCCAATTGTGTTGGGCAAACCGGTTTAGTTGTGCCTCTTTTTGATGCGCGTCGTAAAAACGTCTATGCTGGTGCTTATCGGTTTGTCGATGGCGTGTGGCAAAATGAGTTACCGGACCAACATATTTCATTGCGGGAGTTATTAGAACAACTAAAAAATGAACCAAATCTTTTTTTTGTTGGTGAAGATGTTGAAAAATTCACTGAAGAAATAGCTCAAATCATTCCTCATGGGGAAATTTGTGATGTCCCGCAATGGCAAATTCCTAATGCTGCAGTTTTGGCTGCGTTAGGTAGTGTGGCTGAACCTGTTGAAAATGTTCATGGGTTCTTACCTGCATATTTGAAAAAAGTAGAAGCGGAAGAAAATTGGTTGAAGACACACACGCCTAATGGAGAAAGCTATGTGGAAAAACTTTAATTTTGTGACAAAATACTTTACAAAAAGACGGCAACGGTATATAACTAAAACCATTGCAATGAACCAGCAAGAATTTCAATTGCGTGAAATCACCTACCAAGATATTAAGGATTTACTAGCAATTGAACGTGAAGTTTATGCTGGGAAACTTCCTTGGACGATGTCTGCTTTCATGGCAGAACTTGGCTCAAAAGCGCCGCATCTCTATTTGTTAGCGGCAATTAACGGAAAAACAGTTGGCTTTATTGGTTGTCGGATTCAAGGAACGGATGCACACATTACGAATGTTGCTGTTCACACAGAATACCAAGGCTTAGGTTTAGGTCGTTCTTTAATAGAAGAAACGCGAATTTTTGCCAAGAAAAATCGTTGTGAAACCTTATCGCTAGAAGTACGAATGAGTAATGTTAAAGCCCAACGTTTATATCGAAAAATTGGCTTTGCCTCACAAACGGTGAAAAAAGGCTATTATGACGAAAATAATGAAGACGCACTAGAAATGATAATTGATTTAAAAGAAGAGTGAAGAAAAAATGTTAGTAACAAAAAAAGAAATATCTGTAGCAAATATTGGTGAAGAATTATGGCGTTTTAGTAATTCTTCTTATACAACTGGCTCCCCTTGGACAGAAACACAATTCGCGGAAGATTTTGCTCAGGAAAATAGCGAATATCTTTTTTTAGTTGAAAATGGCCAGTGGTTAGGTTATATTGCCTATCATTTTATTTTAGATGAAGCAGAAATTAGTCACGTTGTTGTGAATAGTCAGAAACAACACCGAGGAATTGGTTGTCAATTAATGAAAGCTTTTAAAGAATATGTTAAAAGTCGTGACATTACACAAATTTTCTTAGAGGTCAGAGAATCGAATACATTAGCTCAAAAACTTTATGAGAAAACAGGATTTCGGAAAGTAGCTGTTCGAAAAAATTATTATAAAGAACCGCAAGAAAATGCCTTTGTAATGTGTGCGAAATTAAGGAAGGAAGCCCAATGACAATTTTTACAAAAGAACGTAAATTATTATTAGCTGTGGAAAGTAGCTGTGATGAAACAAGTGTGGCTGTCATTGAAGATGGCGACAAAATTCTTTCCAATATCGTAGCTTCGCAAATTAAGAGCCATCAACGTTTTGGTGGAGTCGTTCCGGAAGTTGCGAGTCGTCATCATGTTGAACAAGTGACGATCTGTATTGAAGAAGCATTAACAGAAGCAAAAGTCACACCAGAAGAACTCAGTGGCGTTGCTGTGACCTATGGGCCTGGGTTAGTCGGTGCTTTATTAATAGGACTTTCTGCAGCAAAAGCATTTGCTTGGGCGCACCAATTACCACTTATTCCAGTCAATCATATGGCTGGGCACATTTATGCTGCCCGTTTTGTGGCACCGCTCGAATTTCCATTGATGGCCTTACTTGTTAGTGGGGGACATACGGAATTGGTCTACATGAAAGAAGATGGCTCTTTCGAAATTGTTGGTGAAACACGTGATGATGCAGCTGGTGAAGCGTATGATAAAGTCGGACGGGTGTTAGGGTTGCCTTATCCTAGTGGCAAAGAGATTGATGCTTTGGCCCATGAAGGCACAGATACCTATCAATTTCCACGGGCGATGCTAAAAGAGGATAACTATGACTTTAGCTTTAGTGGTTTGAAAAGTGCGTTTATTAACACGGTTCATAATGCAGAACAACGTGGTGAAGCACTGTCTACAAAGGATTTAGCCGCAAGTTTTCAGGCTAGTGTGGTAGAAGTATTAGTGACTAAAACCATTCGTGCTTGTCAAGAATATCCTGTTAAGCAATTGCTAATTGCTGGGGGCGTTGCTGCGAATCAAGGATTACGAGAAGCAATGAGACATGTAATCAGTGAACAATTGCCAACAGTAACATTACTTATTCCGCCATTAAAACTTTGTGGGGATAACGCGGCGATGATTGGCGCTGCCGCTTTTATCGAAGCTGAAAAGAATCATTTTGCTTCGTATAACTTAAATGCAGAACCTGGCGTTAGTTTTATGACAATTAGTGAAGAAGGCTAGCCAGCTAGACAAAAATTTGCTATAATGAAGCCAGTTTAACAATGACATTCGATGATAAAGAGAGTACTTATTTCAACATCAGCTTAGCGATCTTGGGAAGGTGGGAGCCAAGAGTGATCGGAATGAGGAAGCGCACTTTTAGAATTCTGCTGAAAGCAGACGGCAATCACCGTTATCGATGAAGCAGGTCTATCCAAGTAGTATAGACAATTAGAGTGGTACCGCGGGTAAATTCTCGTCTCTGACAAAACAAAATATTTTGTTTTGTCAGAGACGTTTTTGTTTTTTTATACTTACAAATTAATCAGGAGGGTTCTTATGAACAACAAAGAAATCGTAGCAAAAGCGTTACATGATGTTTTAAATGAAGAATTAACGATGGATCAAATCGAACAATTATTGGAAAATCCTAAATCTGTTGATCATGGAGATGTGGCTTTTCCAGCCTTTTCATTAGCTAAAATTTATCGTAAAGCACCACAACAAATTGCAGCAGAATTAGCAGAAAAAATTGATGGCACAAATTTTGAAAAAATTGAAGTGGTAGGACCTTATTTAAACTTTTTCATGAATAAAGAAGCAGTCAGTCAAGCTGTCATTGGCGCAGTAGTCAAAGAAAAAAACAACTACGGAAACAGTACCTTTGGTAATAATGGCAATGTTCCTATTGATATGTCTTCACCAAACATTGCTAAACCAATTTCTATGGGGCACTTACGTTCTACGGTAATCGGGAATTCAATTGCCTTTATTTTAGAAAAAATTGGGTATCAGCCAATTCGGATTAACCATTTAGGTGACTGGGGTACACAGTTTGGTAAGTTAATTGTAGCTTATAAAAAATGGGGTTCTGAAGAAGCAGTCCGCCAACAACCAATTAATGAATTATTGCGCTTATATGTGCAATTTCATGAAGAAGCAGAAGAAAAACCAGAATTAGAGGACGAAGCACGTGCTTGGTTTAAAAAATTAGAAGAAGGAGACCAAGAAGCTAATGAATTATGGAAATGGTTCCGTAGCGAGTCTCTAAAAGAATTTGATAAAATCTATTCCATGTTAGAAGTTGAATTTGATTCTTATAATGGCGAAGCCTTTTATAATGATAAAATGGATGAAATTGTTACTTTATTAGAAGAAAAACATTTATTAACAGAAAATCAAGGCGCAGAAATTGTTGATTTGACAGAATATAATTTAAATCCAGCACTTATTCGTAAATCAGATGGTGCGACCTTATATATCACACGGGATTTAGCTGCTGCGCTTTACCGTAAACGGACGTATGATTTTGCCAAATCACTTTATGTAGTCGGCAACGAACAAAGCAATCACTTCAAACAATTAAAAGCAGTCTTGAAAGAACTAGGATTTGAATGGTCAGATGATATGGAACACATTCCGTTTGGTTTAATTACTCAAGGCGGTAAAAAATTATCCACACGTAAAGGGAAAATTGTTTTATTAGAAGAAGTATTGAATGAAGCTGTTACTTTAGCAGGAAATCAAATTAACGAGAAAAATCCAGACTTAGCAAATCGTGAAGAAGTGGCGAAACAAGTAGGTGTAGGTGCAGTTATTTTCCATGACCTTAAAAATAATCGTCTAAATAATTTCGATTTTGTATTAGATGAAGTTGTTCGTTTTGAAGGAGAAACTGGGCCATATGTTCAATATACACATGCTCGTGCGATGAGTATTTTACGTAAAGCAAACTTTACACCAGACGCCACACAACGTTATGCACTAAATGACAAGGATAGCTGGGAAGTCGTGAAGTTGTTACAAAAATTCCCTGAAACTGTGATGCAAGCTGCTGAAAAATATGAACCATCTGTTATTGCGAAACATAGCATTCATTTAGCACAAGCGTTCAATAAATATTATGCCCATGTTCGGATTTTGGATGAAGATGATCAAAAAGAGGCACGCTTAGCGTTAGTTTATGCAGTAGCTACTGTTCTAAAAGAAGATTTACGTTTACTAGGGTTACATGCACCAGAAGAAATGTAGAAGTTTTTGTGAAAATTTTACTGCGTTGAACGCTAAACTTATTAAGCAAATATTAAAGTTAAGTTACAGATTGAGAAATTCATAGTAATTAAATAGCTGGGGTGCTATACTCGAGTCAAGTTATAAAAGGATTAGAAAAGGTGGCACCCAATTATATGACAGAAAAATGGCGTGAAGACGAAGAATATCTTTCTTATGTAGAAGATTTATTAGCAACCGAAGAAGTCCAAAAATTAGCAGAATACACACAACATATGCATTCAACTCGTTTAGAACATTCAATTAGTGTTTCCTATCATAGCTATAAATTAGCAAAGCGTTGGAACGGCAATGCTCGTGCAACAGCTCGTGCTGGATTATTACATGATTTGTTTTACTATGATTGGCGCACAACAAAGTTTGACGAAGGCTCTCATGCCTATGTTCATCCACGAATTGCAGCCAAAAATGCTGAAAAAATTACAGAGTTGTCTGATTTAGAGCGAGACATTATTATTAAACATATGTGGGGCGCAACTATTGCACCACCAAAATACAAAGAAAGTTACATTGTAACCTTTGTTGACAAATATTGTGCTGTGAAAGAAGCAGCGTTGCCGATGACGACAGCCATGAAAACTAAATGGCGTCAGTATTTTGGCCAACAGTCAATCTAATAAAAAGCTTATCCGGAAGGATAAGCTTTTTTTGTTTAACGTTGACTAAAAAGTCTAACATTCATCTATTTAAAATAAATATTAAAAGTAATTTTGTTCTGTTAATTTCTTTTGAGCATATCGATAGACTGCTTCTTGATTTTCAGTTGTCAATTGTTTGTAAACATTCATAATATTGGTCGGGACAACAAATGGCGTTTCTTCCGTTTCAGGAATACCTAAGATTTCAAGAGGTGATACATCTAAAACTTTAGATAAGGCGACAATTTTATCCCTCCCCATATTTTCAATCATTCCAGTTTCCCATTTCCTGACGGTACTTTTTCCAACACCAACAAAATTTCCAACTTGTTCTAATGTAAGATTTTTCTCCATCCGTTTTTGCTTTAAAAAATTCTCTTTCAAAAAAATCACCTCCGTAAAAACATTCTAGCACAAAAAGTGTCGCAAAAGAAACATGTTTTTTTGAAAGTAGATATAACAAATATAACAAAAAAGTTATTTGATTTTAATGATATTGACGTTTTTTTCACAAAATGATATAATTTCTGTGTCTTATTAGACACTAAGAGTGAAAAAGGGGGAGAGTAAAATGGAATCAAATTTAATACACTCAAAATTGAGAATGAAAGGAAAAAATGTTGAGTGGTTGGCAAATGAAATGACTGCATACGGACAACCAATATCCGCTTCAACGATTTACAAAAAATTAAAAGGAGAAGTTGTTTTCAAAGCAGCGGATATTAAATTGATTTCACAGTTGTTGGATTTGAAGAATGAAGAAATTATGACTATTTTTTTTAGTGAATTGGTGTCTAAAAAGACACATGTTGATATTGAAAGGATTGTGATGAATGAAAAAAATTATTAATAAGTTATTTTCACTTTGTTTAATTATCTTTATTATTTTAGGATCTAATACAAGTATTATTTCTTATGCGATGGATAATGAAAGTGGACAGCAAATTCGGTCTATATCTGTGGAGTATCCAGAAAATAAGACGGAAATAGTTGCAACAAAAGATTGGGCAACTGTTTCCTTGGCATTATCAATTTCCGAATTAACAAAGGGCGAGGTCCTTACGTTAAAAATGGCTAGTGAAAAATATTCCTATTCAATGACGCCTTTTGAAATTGGAGATGCACTTCAAGTGATTCCAAACGATGATGGTACTTGGACGATTAAAGCCTTACAAACGCTTACAGATTACTCAGCAGATTTGCAACTGAAGCTACGATATAATCAAAATTTATCAGAAGATTTTGAAGATCAAGTCGTTTTTACTTTTGGTGATTCACAAAAAATTGTCAAAATTAATATCGGGCAATACGTGGAGAAAGTTCCGCCAACTGAACTGGTTCGAAAAGTCCCGTTAGGATTTACCTCAGAGGGAAGAATTGCCTGGGTCATTTATTTTAACTATAATCAAGCAGGTCTTTCAGGTTCAGAAAAAACAACCTTTAAATTTTTAGATAATGTAGGTCCAAACCAAACATTAGCTATTGACAGTATTGCTGCATATCTCACCAAGCAGCCTATTTTAGAAACAAATGGTGAAATGATTCGGAATTTGGAACATGACGAATATAGCTATGATGCCAGTCAATTTTTCCAAAAAAATGCCTCTGAATCTGGATTTAATTATGAAGCAGAAAAATTTGAAGGAATACCAACGACCACGGGCAGTTATCTTTCCAATAAAAATGCCTATTATATTTATTTAGAAACGATTCCAAATGAAAATATTCCAAGTGATGCCGTGCTATCAAATTACACGTATATGCGTATTTCTAGTGAGGGATTCGATGCTTGGGAAGATGATGATATTGCCTACATCACAGCAGACGAGAGTAGTGATGGAACAGGTCGAGGGGGTGTCGTTTTAGAAAAAATTGATGCAGTAACTGCTAAAGTTTTAGAAGGTGCTGTTTTCAAAGTCGTGAACACAAAAACACAACAAGTTGTTCAAGAAACCTTAACCACCAATCAAGCAGGTCAAATTCGTTTAGCTGGTTTGGAAGCTGGTCAGTATGCATTCATTGAAACAAAAGCACCAACTGGTTACAAGTTAGATGCAACACCAGTTCCATTTGAAATTAAGTTAGAACAAACACAGACGATTCGCTTGAAAAAAGAAAATACGCGTTTAGAAAACCAGTTAAAAGTAGAAAAAGTAGATGAAAATAATGAGGCGAAACATTTAGCAGGTGCTGAATTTTCGTTGTATGACCAAAAAAATAATCTAATAGAAAAAGGTGTCACGAATGAAAATGGCGAGCTGTTATTTTCAAATTTATCACCTGATGGAGAATATTATTTAGTTGAAACGAAGGCGCCTAATGGCTATGAATTAGACGAAACTAAACATCCTATTTCATTTGCTGGAAAAGCCGACTACACTTTAACATATCGGGTGAAGAATAAGCAGCAAGTACAAATTGGGTCCATCAAAATTGTTAAACAAGATAAAGAAAGCAAAAAACGTTTAACAGGCGCAGAATTTCAGTGGAAAGATACGGTGACAGGAAAAACAGGAATAGTGACAGTTGGAACCGATGGAATGGTCACAATTCCCAATTTAGTAGTTAATCGTACGTATGAACTCACGGAAACGAAGGCACCTACAGGTTATGTACTAGACAAAACTGTGCATAAAGTCACTCTAACAAGTGCACAAGCCAATAAAGTAGTGACAGTAACCATTGATAATGTAGCGCAAAAAGGCGCCATCAAAATTGTTAAACAAGATAAAGACAGTAAAAAACGTTTAACAGGCGCAGAATTTCAGTGGAAGGATATAGTGACAGGAAAGACAGGAATAGTGACAGTTGGAATCGATGGAACCATCACAATTCCCAACTTATCCGTCAATCGTACGTATGAAATCACAGAAACGAAGGCACCTACAGGTTATGTACTAGACAAAACCGTGCATAAAGTCACTCTAACAAGTGCACAAGCCAATAAAACAGTGACAGTAACTGTTGATAATGTAGCGCAAAAAGGCGCCATCAAAATTGTTAAACAAGACAAAGACAGTAAAAAACGTTTAACAGGCGCAGAATTTCAGTGGAAAGATACAGTGACAGGAAAGACAGGAACAGTGACAGTTGGAACCGATGGAACCATCACAATTCCCAACTTATCCGTCAATCGTACGTATGAAATCACAGAAACGAAAGCACCCACAGGTTATGTACTAGACAAAACCGTGCATAAAGTCACTCTAACAAGTGCACAAGCCAATAAAGTAGTGACAGTAACTATTGATAATACAGCGCAAAAAGGTAGTCTAGCAATAATCAAAGTAGACAAAGATTCAAGAAAACGTCTAGCAGGTGCGGAGTTTAAATGGCGTGATACGGTGACAGGAAAAGAAGGAACAGTTGTAGCTGACAAAAACGGACAAGCCCTGATAACGAATTTGCCAGTCAATCGTGTATACGAAATTACAGAAATTAAAGCACCAAACGGCTATATCTTAAATAACAAGACTTACCGAGTTACCCTAACGACTAATTTTGCTGACAAGATTGGTTATTATACCATTGAAAATGTTGCGCTACGTGGCAATTTAAAATTAATTAAACAAGATGGTTACTCAAAACAACGTTTAGCAGGCGCACAATTTAAATTCCGAGATACAACCAATAATTATACTGCAACGTTTACAGCGAATAGGAACGGTGAAGTACTGATTACTGGATTAGCCGGTGATCGTATCTATGAGGTCACAGAAATAAAAGCACCGAATGGCTATATCATAGATAGACGTGTTCATAAAGTAGATTTACGTGGACAAGGTGGTAAAACCTATACATTAGTCTTAAATAATCAAGCACAAAAAGGTGCCATCAAAATTGTTAAGCAAGATGGATATACGAAACAACGTTTAGCAGGCGCACAATTTAAATTCCGAGATACAACCAATAATTATACTGCAACGTTTACAGCGAATAGGAACGGTGAAGTACTGATTACTGGATTAGCCGGTGATCGTATCTATGAGATCACAGAAATCAAAGCGCCGAATGGTTATATCATAGATAGACGTGTTCATAAAGTAGATTTACGTGGACAAGGTGGTAAAACCTATACATTAGTCTTAAATAATCAAGCACAAAAAGGCGCCATCAAAATTATTAAGCAAGATACGGATACAAGAAAACGTTTAGCAGGAGCGAAATTCAGATTTCGCGATACTACCAATAACTATACGGCAACATTTACAGCAAATGGAAATGGTGAAGTACTGATTCCAGGATTATCGTCGGATCGTATTTATGAAATCACCGAGATACAAGCGCCAATTGGGTATGCGTTGGATAGTAGGGTCCATCGGATTGATTTACGAGGTCAAGGCACAAAAACGTATACGTTAGTGTTAAACAATAAAGCAAACTATGGTGCTATCAGAATTATTAAACAAGATGTTGAAACAAAAGCACGTTTAGCGGGCGCTGTTTTTGAATGGAAAGATACAACTAATGGCTATACACAAAGAGTAACAACAGGTTGGGATGGTACAGTCACTATTAGTGGGCTATCTGTCAACCGGGTATATGAAATTAGAGAAGTTCAAGCGCCGGCTGGTTATTCACGAAATACTACGCCAACACGCGTCAGTCTGACGCAAAATCATGCGGGTCAAACAATTGCAATTGTTCGAGAAAACCGAAAAATACCGGTTTATAATCCGCCACCACCAACATATTGGCCAGGATATATTCCGCCAGTTACGTACTATAATCCACCTGTGTACTATAATCCTCCAAAGTATTATTATAGGGGGTGTGTGATGGTCATCGTGGTGGTGTGTTGGTAAAAACAAATAGAGAGAAAGGGGTATTTAATGAGCCAATCAGCTTTACCGAAACTTGGGGTAATTTCAACAGGCGCCTTTTTTGTGGTTGATTTAATTGGCGTTATTCTAGTTTCGATTGTCACTGCCTACATTCTATACCGTTATTTTTTTAAAAGAGGTCAAATTACATGATTTATTTGTATCAGTTATACAAAGTAATTATGTTCATCTTCTTAACCTATTTATTTACAAGTTTATTTCTCAGTTTTCGAACAAGAAAAAAAACAAGAAGAGAAGTCGAAGTAGCAGAAGAATTTTTCTGCTACTTTCTTGTACCGTGTGTAAACGAGGAGAAAGTCATCGGAGAAACATTAAAAAAACTGGTTGCTTTACCAATTAAGAAAAAAATAATTGCGATTGATGATGGATCAACGGACCAAACCAAAGCAATGATGGACAGTATTGCTGGTCCAATCCAAGTTCTGTCTCGTCAATTTCCCAATGCGCAACAAGGCAAAGGGGCCGCTTTGAACCACGCTTTCCAAATTGTATTAACAGATGCAGAAAAAGGACACTATTCTTGGGATCAAGTTTTAGTGGGTGTGGTAGATGCAGATGGTTTTTTTAGTGAAAATATTGTCAATGAGCTAACTGCTGTTTTCACAGATACAACAGTCTGTGCTGCGCAAACAAGGATCAAAATGAAAGATGTCACAAATTTTATGTTTATTGCACAAGATGTTGAGTTTTTTACGATTAATAATTTTATTCAAAAAGCGCGTCGAGCAACAAAAACCATCGGACTTGGTGGCAATGGTCAGTTTTTTCGGTTATCAATGATTACCGAACACTTAGGCTATCAGCCTTGGGGAAATGCTTTGTTGGATGACTATGAGTTAACCATTAAATTAATGCTGAAAGAGTTATCGATTGCTTATATTGACGAGGCCTTTATGGCTCAAGAAGCACTGAGAGATGTGAAACGTTTTATTCGTCAACGAAGTCGTTGGGTTCAAGTAAATTTAGATTGTCTAGCGTATTTACCCAGGGTGATTAAATCAAAGTCATTAACGCTAAGGCAGAAGTGTGGAATCTATTATTTTTTAGCGCAACCCTTTATTAATCTCGTAGCGGGGATGCTCGTTTTTGTCTTAACTGGGCTTCAACTACAACACTTGTATAGGTTAGGCTTTTCGTTATCGCTTGTCATTAGTTTTGTTTTGGCCGTCAGTATTTCGTTAGTTTTCGGCATTTTTTTTACAATCAACTATTATCGCGAGTTGAAAAATTTTCAACTAAAAGTACCTGCAAAACTGGGGCTGATTATTTTGCCTTTTACTATTTCCTACATGTACTTAATTTTATTCGTTAGTGTGGTGATGGCTTATTATCGGTTTATCAAAGGTAATAGCACGTGGATAAAAACGGAACGCAATTGATTTTTTATTGCACTTTCCAGAGTTGCGTGGTATTATTTTTATTAGTTTAATAGCAACATGGTGATGGTGTTCACCACGAACTATTTATTGGACGAATAAATTAATGACGCCTACCAAACGGGAGAAGTGTACCCTTTGGTAGGCTTTTTCTGTACGCTAGGATTGGCGATAAGAAAATTGTAAAGGAGCATGTAAAGTGAAAAAAGAAACAAAGCAACTACTATCAATCGGCGGTTATATGGCAAAATGGTTGCTCATTACCGCAATTATTGGTTTATTTATGGGGGCGTTATCCGCCTTTTTCTTAAAGAGTCTCACCTATGTAACAGATGTTCGTTTAGCAAATCCTTGGTTACTCTTTATCCTCCCCATTAGCGGTGTCGTTTTTACGTATTTCTATACGCGTTTTGGGAAAAATGCTAGCCGAGGAAATAACTTAGTGATTGAACAAGGCAATGGCGGGGAAGAAGATATTCCCTTGCGCTTAATTCCTTTAACATTGTTTGGCACGATTACTACGCACTTATTTGGTGGTTCTGTTGGTCGTGAAGGGACGGCGGTGCAAATGGGGGGCGCAATCGCAAATGCTGTAGGAAAAGTCTTTAAACTGTCCGCTTTGGAACGACAAGTAATTATTATTAGCGGAATTAGTGCAGGTTTTAGTTCTGTTTTTGGCACACCATTAGCGGGAACGGTTTTCGGATTAGAAGTTTTGGCGATTGGAAAAGTTCGTGCAGAGGCACTTTTCCCAAGTTTTTTTGCAGGCTTATTTGCTAATTTTGTAACTGAAAGTTTTGGTGTAACACATACGCATTATCCGATGGGCAAAATTCCGACTTGGTCGGTTGAACTATTTGTAAAATTATTTTTGGCATCGATTTGTTTTGGTTTGGCAGGTTGGGTTTTTAGTCGTTCCATTGTCTTTTTAAAAAAGACCTATGCAAATTGGTTTGCTAATGTCTACCTTCGTGCGTTTCTTGGCGCTGCCATTGTCGTTCTGTTTGTGCTCGTCTTAAACAACCAACGTTATTTAGGCTTGAGTTTACCTTTACTAGAAGATGCTTTTGCAGGTAATGCGCAGCCTTTTGATTTTGTTGGGAAATTATTCTTTACGGTGTTATCCTTGGGCGCCGGATTCCAAGGAGGAGAAGTGACGCCATTGTTTGAAATTGGGGCTACGTTAGGGAGTTCTTTGGCCCCTTTGTTACATCTATCAATTCCTTTTTTAGCAGGTTTAGGATTTATTGGTGTTTTTTCTGGCGCCACGAATACGCCGATTGCTTGTTTCATTATGGGAATTGAACTATTTGGTAGTGAAGCGGCGGTCTATTTTTTCATGGTTTGCTTAATCAGTTTTATGTGTTCAGGAAATAGCGGTATTTATGCTTCACAACAAAGTTTGTATCGCAAAGGAACAGCAGAATATCCTCTCTTTAATGCATTAAAAAATCGACGTAAATAAGATGTTTTTTTATGAAAATATGCTAAACTAGAGAAGATGAGGTGAAGACATGAAAGACTATCAATATCCATTAGATTTAGATTGGACGACAGAGGAAATGGTGATTGTCACTAATATGTGGACAGCAGTTGAGCAAGCCAACGAAACAGGCTTGCCTGTTGACAAATTTTTAACAACTTATCAACAATTTAAAACGGTCGTTAAAAGTATCGGCGAAGAAAAACGCTTAGGTCGTGAATTTGAAAATGCTTCAGGATATTCGTTATATCGTACGCTTCAACAAGCTAAAAAACAGGGAAGCGGTAAATTAAAGCTGGGGGATGATTAGATGACTGAAACGCAAAAATTTATTCAAACAATTCAAAGTTGGCTTTTTGAAGCAGCCGATGTGATTCGAATGAACTTGGAATCAGAGTTAACCGTTCAACAGAAAAATGGCCGCACCGATTTAGTGACAAATATGGATGAACAAACCCAAGAATTTTTAATGAATAAAATTCAAACAAATTTTCCCGAAGATCAAATTTTAGGGGAAGAAAAAGGCTACAATACTTTAAAAAGTTTTGCTGGTCGCGTGTGGATCATCGATCCGATTGATGGCACAATGAATTTCGTGATGGAAAGAGAAAATTTTTGTATTATGTTAGCTGTTTATGAAGACGGCATTGGTAAATTAGGTTTTATCTATGATGTGATGCGAGAAGAACTTTATTGGGGCGGCAAAGGGCTTGGCGTTTATCGGAATAATCAATTATTAAAAGCGCCTACTATGAAAGCCTTGGCAGATGGATTATGGGGCATGAATGCTTACATGCATGGAAAAAATATTCATCACGCAACGGAAATCGGACAAGCAAGCATGGGCGTGCGTATTAGCGGTTGTGCAGGTTTGGAAATTATTGCTATGTTAAAAGGCAACCATCATGGCTATTTATCTAATCTAAGTCCTTGGGATTATGCAGCAGGCTTAGTACTTTTGGAAGAATTTGGGTTTAAATACTCTGGTATTACAGGAAAACCATTAACTTTTGCGGGTCGTGAATACTTTATTGCAGCAACTCCTGAAACCTATGATGAAGTATTTACCCGATATTTAAATGAATCGGAATAATCAAAGAAGAGCGTTGCTGAAAGGTAAGGCTCTTCCTCTTTTAAAAGAGAAAAATTTGTAAAAAAATGTCCTTGTTTTCAGAAAAAGCCGAATAATTTCTAAAACTTTCATTATTTTTGCAGGCGAAAGCCTTTTTTTAATGAAAAAAGTTTGCTATAATAAGCAGTCGGCTTTTATGGACTTAAGTAACATAAGCGTATATAGATAAGGAGCAATTAAATTGAAATACAGAGATGATATTCGTAACGTGGCAATTATCGCCCACGTTGACCATGGTAAAACAACCTTAGTAGATGAACTTTTAAAACAATCTGACACTTTAGATGGACACACACAATTACAAGAACGTGCAATGGATTCCAATGCACTTGAAAGTGAACGTGGAATTACTATCTTAGCAAAAAATACAGCCGTAGATTATAACGGTACACGTATCAACATTCTAGATACACCAGGACACGCGGACTTCGGTGGTGAAGTAGAACGTATCATGAAAATGGTAGACGGTGTTGTTTTAGTTGTCGATGCGTATGAAGGAACAATGCCTCAAACACGTTTCGTATTGAAAAAAGCATTAGAACAAAAAGTAACACCAATCGTGGTTGTTAACAAAATTGACAAACCTTCTGCTCGTCCTGAACACGTAGTAGATGAAGTTTTAGAGTTATTCATCGAATTAGGTGCAGACGACGATCAATTAGATTTCCCAGTTGTTTATGCTTCTGCTTTAAACGGAACTTCAAGTGAATCAGATGATCCAGCAGATCAAGAGCCAACAATGGCCCCAATTTTTGATAAAATTATTGAACATGTGCCAGCTCCAGTTGACAATTCAGACGAACCACTTCAATTCCAAGTCTCATTACTAGACTACAACGATTACGTTGGACGTATTGGGATTGGCCGTGTGTTCCGTGGCACAATGAAAGTCGGCGACCAAGTTGCGTTGATGAAATTAGATGGCAGCGTGAAAAATTTCCGTGTAACGAAAATTTTAGGTTTCTTTGGCCTACAACGTGTGGAAATTGATGAAGCAAAAGCGGGCGATTTAATTGCCGTTTCTGGAATGGAAGACATTTTCGTTGGGGAAACAGTTGTAGATGTTCACAATCAAGAAGCATTACCAATTCTACACATTGATGAGCCAACCTTACAAATGACTTTCTTAGTTAACAATTCTCCATTTGCGGGACGTGAAGGAAAATACATTACCGCTCGTAAAATCGAAGAACGTTTAATGGCTGAGTTACAAACAGACGTATCTTTACGTGTTGATCCAATTGGCCCAGATTCTTGGACTGTATCAGGCCGTGGCGAATTGCATTTATCAATTTTAATTGAAAACATGCGTCGTGAAGGCTATGAATTACAAGTTTCTCGTCCAGAAGTTATTGAACGTGAAATTGATGGGGTTAAATGTGAACCATTTGAACGTGTTCAAATTGACACACCTGAAGAATACATGGGTAGCGTGATTGAATCCCTAAGTTTACGTAAAGGCGAAATGCAAGATATGATTAATGCCGGTAACGGACAAATGCGTTTAATCTTCTTAGCACCAGCTCGTGGCTTAATTGGTTATTCAACAGAATTCTTATCAATGACTCGTGGTTATGGTATTATGAACCACACCTTCGATCAATACTTACCAATGATTCAAGGAACGATTGGCGGCCGTCATCAAGGTGCGCTAGTTTCAATCGATACTGGTAAGGCAACGACTTACTCAATTATGAGTATTGAAGAACGTGGTACAGTTTTCGTTGAACCAACGACAGAAGTTTACGAAGGAATGATTGTTGGGGAAAACAACCGCGACAACGATTTAACTGTGAACATCACAAAAGCTAAACAAATGACTAACGTTCGTTCGGCAACGAAAGACCAAACATCAGTCATCAAAAAACCGAAAAAATTAACGTTAGAAGAATCATTAGAATTCTTGAATGAAGATGAATACTGTGAAGTAACACCAGAAAGCATCCGTTTAAGAAAACAAATTCTTAACAAAAACGAACGCGAAAAAGCAAACAAGAAAAAGAAAAAAGCTGAATAATTTTTTTGAAAAGTACAAAATGCCGATGGCTATTGTACTTTTTCTTTTAATAAGTAAGGGAGTTGTGTGGATAAGTGAATAAAATCGCCAAATCTCTGATAGTAGGGGTATTTCTATTAACTGGTTGTGCTAATAGTTCTGTTGAACGTTTATTACCTAAAAACCAGACACAAATTATAGCTCATCGTGGAGATCATAATAAAGCACCAGAAAACACTGTTGAAGCAATTAATGAAGCAGCTAACCAGAATTATAATGGTGTAGAAATTGATGTTCGTAGCAATAAAGATGGTCAATTATATTTAATGCATGACAATACATTGGATAGAACAACGAATGGACAGGGAAAATCAGAAAAATTTACCATGAAACAATTAAAAAAAGTAAGTATAAAAACGGCTAGTTATCCTAAATATGAAAACACATCAATAAAAATTCCGACGTTTGAAGAAGCAATTGAAGCAGCTGCAAATAATGGATTGATGGTTAATGTTGATGGATCCAAAGGAAACTGGTTAGATGAACATTTTGTTAAAAATGTCATGGACATCTTAAAAAAATATGAAATTTATGATCGTAGCTTTTTTGTGATTAGTGATGAACCAAGTCGAAATTTTGTGATTCAAAAGTATCCAGATGCTACTGTCTCATGGCTATGTGACAAAAAAGAAGATATTCCTAAAGAGATAAAAAAAATTAAATCATATAAAAACGCATTATTATCTGTTGCTAATGATATTGCGGATGAAGCGGTCATTGAGAAACTCAATGTTTCTGGAATTCGTTATCAAGTATACGGTGTTCAAACTTCAGAGCGATATCAAGAATTGAAAAAAATGAAAGTGCCTTTAATTGAAACAGATAAAGTTGTACCAGATAAAGCTGAATAATTTTTCGACAAATAAACATTTAAACCAACTATGCTCGTTTTACTACGAAAATAGTTGGTTTTTTTGATGGCAAAAACGAATTAATGCGTATTTTAAGATAAGGTTATTTTTTTATGTGTGGATAACTACTCGTTATCCACAACAAGCAAATGTCGTTATTTTTGAAAGCTTTTGACAGCAAGCTTTCACAATTTTTCATTCTTTTTGATGTTTCACGTTAACTGGTGTTTCACGATTGTGTCTTGTTTTAACACACCTTGTTCCTGTTAGATTAGCGTGTTAAAATGACTTGTAGAACAAAGATTGGAGCGCAATAAATGAGTGCATTACAAGAATTATTAAAAGATACATTTGGCTATGATGATTTTCGGCCAGGACAAGAAACGATTATTCGTCATGTATTGCGACAAGAAAATGTCTTAGGCATTATGCCAACAGGTGGAGGCAAATCAATTTGTTATCAGTTGCCAGCCTTACTTCTGGATAATTTAACATTGGTGATTTCACCATTAATTTCTTTAATGAAAGATCAAGTAGACGCCCTGAATTTAATGGGAATTCCAGCTACATATATCAATAGTACCATTTCCTATCAAGAAATGAATCATCGTATTCAATTAGCGGTTAACAAAGAAGTCAAGCTATTGTATGTTGCGCCAGAGCGATTAGAATCTTATGATTTTCAACAGATGCTGACACATGTACCGATTGATTTATTGGCAGTAGATGAGGCACACTGTATTTCACAATGGGGGCATGATTTTCGTCCAAGCTATTTGCGTTTAGCAGAGATTATCGATCAATTTCAACAACAACCAACTGTGATTGCACTAACAGCTACAGCAACGCCACAAGTAGCGGAGGATATTGTCAAGCAATTAAGAATTCCATCAGAAAATGAAATCAAAACAGGATTCGCTCGAGAAAATTTATCTTTTCAAGTCGTGAAAGATCAAAATAGAGACGTTTTTCTTTTGGAATATTTAAAGATGAATACTGGGCAATCAGGTATTATTTATGCAAGCACGCGGAAGGAAGTTGAACGAATTTATCATTTATTAGAGAATAAAAAAATTGCGGCTGGGATGTATCATGGGGGTATGAGTGAACAGCTACGTAGTGAAAATCAAGAAGCGTTCTTGTATGATCAAGTGCAAGTGATGGTAGCAACAAATGCCTTTGGTATGGGGATTAATAAGAGTAATGTTCGTTTTGTCATTCATGCACAAGTACCAGGAAATATTGAATCTTATTATCAAGAAGCCGGCCGAGCTGGTCGTGACGGTCTGCCTAGTGATGCTGTGTTAATGTTTGCTCCACAAGACTTGCAAATTCAACAATACTTTATTGAACAATCTGAAATGACCATTGATTATAAGCAGAAAGAGTACTTGAAATTACGGGAAATGTCACAATATGCGAATGCACAAATGTGTTTACAAAAATATATTTTACGCTATTTTGGTGAAGAAGGGACGGACTGCGGTCGCTGCTCGAATTGTCTGGATAATCGAGAATTAGTCGATATTACGGTCGATGCCCAAAAAGTCTTGTCTTGTGTAAAACGTATGGGAGAACGTTTCGGTAAGGGCTTAGTTGGTAAAGTCTTGACTGGTTCAAAAGATCAAAAAATTGATCAATGGCATTTTGATCGTTTGCCAACATATGGACTAATGAAAGGTCGCACGCAAAAAGAAGTCACACAGCTGATTGATTATTTAACAGCAGAACGTTATTTAATTCCTTCTGATGGGCAATTTCCGTTGTTATCAGTCTCGACAGAAGGTGTTCAGGTGCTCTTAGGGGAACGGAAGGTCTTCCGAAAAGAAGACCAAAAAGTTCGAAAAGTAGCAGTGGATGATGCCTTGTTTGAACGATTGCGCGAATTACGTATGGACATGGCTCAAGAGGCAGGCGTGCCGCCATATGTAGTCTTTTCCGATAGTACACTTAAAGAAATGTGTGAAAAATTACCGCAAACAACGATTCAATTATTGCAAATAAAAGGGGTCGGCCAAAATAAATTAGATAAATATGGCACCGCCTTTTTAGAAGTAATTAAAGAATATCAAGAGACAAAAAAATGATATAGTTTGTTATTTTATTTAAAATTAAAAGCAGAAAATAAGAAAAAAGTCTTTTAATGTATTTGTTGTTGTATTGATAAAATAAGCTTGTTATATAAAGAGATTTCTTACTTAATATATCGCTTGGTTTTAGAAAATTTCTTAAAGGAAATTTTCTGAAATCATCATGTATCTAACTGAGAATTATGTTATAATTATTTAATTAAGATAGGGAGGTTCTGTACAAATGGACGAAGGAATTTCAAAGAAATTTGCCATTCAATTATTAGAAGACGATGCAGAACGCATTAAAATGCTTATTCGTAATCAAAAAAACAGTTTGTGCATTTCTCAATGTAAAGCATTTGAAGAAGTGGTGGATACACAAATGTATGGTTTTTCAAGACAAGTGACTTATGCGACCCGTTTGGGGATTTTAACTAATGATGAAGGACATCGCTTACTAAGTGATTTAGAACGCGAATTGAATCAATTATATACAGATGTTTATGAAGAAACACAAGAAAAAAACGAGATTGGCAAGGAGGGTTAAGCTTTGCCAAACAAAGTAAAGAAACGGCATTTGCTAGACTATAGTATTTTTATTCCATATTTAATTTTAAGTATCGTGGGATTGATTATGGTATATAGTTCCACATCCGCATTACAAGTAATGAAAGGTTTTTCACCTACGTCATTCGTTATTAACCAGGTTGCCTTTTGGGTGGTAGGGTTAGTTGCAATGTTTTTTATTTATAAGATGAAAACATCCGTTTTCCAGAATCGAAGTTTTATCATGTTTGCCATTGCAGTAATTACGGTTATGGTTTTAGCCGTTCGGATTCCTGGTATCGGGAAAGAAATTAATGGCGCACGTGGTTGGATTGAGATTGGTGGATTTTCGATGCAACCAGCTGAGTATTTAAAAATCATGGTTGTCTGGTACTTGTCTTATATTTTAGCACGGCGACAAAAGACAATTAATGGAGGCATAGATCAATTTAAACAAGCTGCCGGGTGCCCGTTGATGCTCGTTTTTGTATTAATTGCTCTAGTTGCAATCCAGCCTGACTTCGGGAATGCGGCCATTCTAACATTAATTACCATCGTGATGGTTTTAGCAAGTGGGATTAATTATATGTATACCTACTTGGTCGGTGGCATGGGCATTTTAGGTAGTATCACGGCTATTCAGTTATTAATTATGTCTAAAGGAAAAATTTTCCCAGCGCGTTATCAATATATTTATAATCGTTTTGCTGTCTTTAAAAATCCATTTTTAGATGAACGGAACTTAGGCCATCAGTTAGCTAATTCTTATTATGCAATCAGTAATGGCGGCTGGTTTGGCAAAGGTCTAGGGAATAGTGTTCAGAAAAAAGGCTTTTTACCAGAAGCACATACGGACTTTATCTTTGCGATTACTTTAGAAGAGTTAGGCATTATCGGCGGTCTAGCGATTTTAGGATTGTTGATGTTTATGATTGCGCGAATTATTTTAGTTGGTGTACGCTCGAAGAAACCTTTTAATTCACTAATGTGTATTGGAATTGGTACAATGTTATTAATTCAAGTCTTTATTAATGTTGGTGGGATTACTGGGATTATTCCATTAACAGGAATTACTTTCCCGTTCTTGAGTCAAGGTGGGAATAGTTTGCTGATTATTTCGATTGCTGTGGCCTTTGTCCTGAATATCAGTGCAGATGAAACACGTCAGAAATTAGAAAATGAGTACTATTTATCTTTAGAACAGAACCGATAAATTTGAAGGAAATTGATGGTAGGAGTGACGTTATGAAAAAGGTATTAGTTGCCAATCGTGGCGAAATTGCGATTCGAATTTTTAGAGCTTGTACAGAATTAGATATCCGTACAGTAGCGATTTATGCTGCAGAAGATGAGTATTCTGTTCATCGTTTCAAAGCAGATGAAGCGTATTTAGTTGGTAAAGGGAAAAAACCAATTGAAGCCTATTTAGACATTGAAAATATTATCCAAATTGCCAAAAAATCGGGAGCAGATGCCATTCATCCTGGTTATGGCTTTTTATCTGAGAACTTACGCTTCGCCGAACGTTGTGAAGAAGAAGGAATCATTTTTGTCGGACCTAAAACACATCATTTAGATATTTTTGGCGATAAAATTAAAGCGAAAGAAGCAGCTGTAGCTGCGGGGATTGCTTCGATTCCAGGCTCAGACGGGCCAGTAGCAACGGTGGAAGAGGTCGTAGCCTTTGGTGAAACGCATGGCTTTCCTATCATGATTAAAGCTGCTTTAGGTGGCGGCGGTCGTGGGATGCGCGTTGCCCACGATGCCAAGGAAGCACGAGAAGGTTACGAAAGAGCAAAAAGCGAAGCGAAAGCAGCCTTTGGTTCTGACGAGGTTTATGTTGAAAAGTATATTTCTAATCCTAAACATATCGAAGTACAAATTTTAGGCGATCATCATGGGAATGTCTTGCATTTATTTGAACGTGATTGTTCTGTTCAACGGCGCCACCAAAAAGTGGTAGAAGTCGCACCATGTGTATCAATGAATGAAGAACAACGAGCAGCCATTTGTTCGGCTGCTGTGCAGTTAATGGCGCATGTCGGCTACGTGAATGCGGGAACGGTTGAGTTTTTAGTAGAAGGGGATCAGTTTTATTTTATTGAAGTGAATCCTCGTGTTCAGGTAGAACATACTATCACAGAAATGATTACAGATATTGATATTGTGATCTCTCAATTACAAATTGCGCAAGGGCTTGATTTGCATAAAGATATGCATTTGCCAGAACAAAACGAATTGACATTAAAAGGCGCGGCTATTCAATGTCGGATTACGACTGAAGATCCACTGAACCAGTTTATGCCAGACACAGGGAAAATCGATACGTATCGTTCACCAGGTGGTTTTGGTGTGCGTTTAGATGTAGGGAATGCTTATTCTGGCTACGCTGTGACACCCTACTTTGATTCTTTATTGGTTAAAGTCTGTACGCATGGTTTCTCTTTTGAACAGGCAATCAGTAAAATGCAACGCTGCTTAAAAGAATTTCGGATTCGTGGCGTGAAAACAAATATTCCGTTTTTACAAAATGTTGTGAGCTATCCAGCGTTTCAATCTGGCGAAGCCAAAACAACCTTTATTGATAATACACCTGAATTATTTGAATTTCCTCGTATGCGCGATCGTGGCAATAAAACGATGAAATACATTGGAGAAGTAACGGTCAATGGGTTCCCTGGTATTGAACGAACGGAGAAAAAATATTTTGAAGCCCCGCGCGTGCCGACAGATATTGAAGTTCCAGAAAAAGTGATCACAGCTAAAAATATTCTAGACGCTCAAGGAGCAACCGCCGTCATCGATTGGGTTAAGAATCAAGAAAGTGTGTTAATGACAGATACCACGTTCCGTGATGCGCACCAAAGTTTATTAGCTACTCGTGTGAGAACACAAGATTTTAAAGCAATTGCTGGTCTAACTGATGCAGCCCTGCCTGAGCTGTTTTCTAGTGAAATGTGGGGTGGCGCTACGTTCGATGTTGCCTATCGCTTCTTAACCGAAGACCCATGGCAACGTTTAAGAAAAATTCGTCAGTTGATGCCAAACACACTTTTACAAATGCTGTTCAGAGGATCTAATGCGGTAGGCTATCAAAATTACCCTGATAATGTTATTGAAGAATTCATTAAAGAATCCGCTCGCCAAGGAGTCGATGTCTTCCGAATTTTTGATAGCTTAAACTGGATTCCTCAAATGGAAAAAAGTATTCAAGTCGTTCGGGATACCGGAAAAATTGCGGAAGCAGCAATTTGTTATACTGGGGACATCAATGATCCAGCCCGAGCAAAATATAATGTTCAATATTACCTTGATATGGCTAAAGAATTGGAAAATTTAGGCGCACAAATCATTGCGATTAAAGATATGGCTGGCTTATTGAAACCACAAGCTGCTTATCGTTTAATTAGTGAATTAAAGGCAGCCACGGATTTACCAATCCATCTCCATACCCACGATACTAGTGGCAATGGGATCATCACTTATTCAGCAGCCACTAAAGCAGGCGTTGATATTGTTGACGTCGCAATGAGTGCGATGAGTGGCGCAACTAGCCAGCCAAGTATGAACAGTCTATATTATGCTTTAGTCAATGGTGAACGGACGCCAACTATTAACATTGATAATGCACAGAAAATCAATCATTATTGGGAAGATGTGCGCATGTATTATCAACCATTTGAAAATGGGTTAAATGCCCCGCAAACAGAAGTCTATATGCATGAAATGCCTGGTGGTCAATACTCTAATCTACAGCAGCAAGCAAAAGCGGTAGGCTTAGGGCACCGTTGGGATGAAATCAAAAAAGTGTATCACACAGTGAATTTGATGTTTGGCGATATTGTAAAAGTGACGCCATCTTCAAAAGTCGTGGGAGACATGGCACTCTTCATGGTTCAAAATAATCTGACAGAACAAGATGTTTATGCGCGTGGTGAAGAACTAAGTTTTCCTGAATCCGTTGTGACTTTTTTCCAAGGTGATTTAGGTCAACCAGTTGGTGGGTTCCCGAAAGAGCTCCAACGAATTATTCTAAAAGGTCGACCAGCCTTCACAGAGCGACCAGGTGACTTAGCAGCACCTGTTGATTTTGCGAAAGTACAAGAAGAATTAGCCGAAAAAATTGGGTATCAACCTAAATTGGAAGAAGTTTTAAGTTATTTAATGTATCCACAAGTATTTTTAGAGTATCGACAAAAATACGAAACCTTTGGAGATATAACCTTATTAGATACGCCAACATTCTTTAATGGTATTCGTCAAGGAGAGACATTGGAAGTTCAAATTGAACGAGGAAAAACGTTAATTATTCGTTTAGATGAAATTGGCGAACCTGATATTGACGGAAACCGTGTCTTGTTCTTCAATTTGAATGGGCAACGTCGTGAGGTTTTAGTTAAAGATGCCTCTATTAAGTCAGCTGTTCAAGTTAAACAAAAGGCGGAACCAACTAATAAAGAACAAATCGGCGCAACGATGTCTGGTTCTGTTCTACAAGTATTGGTCAAACGTGGCGATAAAGTAGAAAAAGGTCAGCCGTTGCTGATTACAGAAGCCATGAAAATGGAAACGACTATCGAAGCACGTTTTGCGGGCACGGTAGATCACATTTATGTTGAAGAAGGCGAAGCAATCAGCTCAGGTGATTTGTTATTAGAAGTGAAAGAAAAATAAGATGAGAGGGGAAAAAATGAAGCGATTTTGGGCCTTTACTGCTGTTTTTTTAACAGTTCTACTCATTGGATATTTAGAGCCAGTTTTTTTCCCTGCTGAAAAACCAACCGAAACAGCTCAAAGTGGGCGCTTATCCAGCGCTCACACCGCTGTTCCTCATGAAGAATTGCCAGCTTCTGGCTACGCAGCATACATAGGGAAAGATGTGGAAACCTTTATCCGCCAGTTTGGCAATCCTAAAGAAAAAATTAAAACAGGTCGTACGTATGAATTATGGACGTTCGGTTTGACGATGAATGATTACTTAGAAGTCAACGTTCGAGAAAATAAAGTCATCGCAATTAAGGCCTTTAACAATGACAAAATGATAGAACCGTTTAAGATAGATATGAAGCTTGCTGACTTGTCTGATTTAATGACGATTTATTCTAATTTTGCATTTAATTTTCATCATGAAGCTTACGATGTCGAGCTGATGGAAGAAGATATGAACTATCGACCACTGGTTGCTTTTGATAATGGCAGTTTTGCAGTGTTATTTTTTAATCAGCGGACAGGCGGTTTAATGGCAGTTAATTATGTCAATAAAGAAACGTTGCTCACGGAAATGCCGTATCAATTAAATGAAGGTTCTCCTTTGCCAGTTGATATAACGCAGTCAATGACCTTCGATCCTGTTCAAAGTAACCAAGCGATTTATGTCATGAATCTGGTTAAACAGCAAGAAAATCAAGCTGCTTTTTCAGTTTCCACACAAAGTCAAAAAGATGCCCAAACATTGTATCAAACGATGGCCAACCATACACCAACAGTTTTGTCAGCAAATCGACAAGCGGAATTGTTACAAACAAGAGAGGAACATACGGCTATTCATCCCTTTCAGTTGACTAAGGACGAATTTTCTTTATTAGTTAAAACGAGCAAACTTTCGTTGAGAGAACCAGCAGGTATTTTCCAAGAACCTGTTTATGATAGTACCTTTACTATTTTGTCATGGTTTTCGGACCCGCAATATGATAGCTATTTTGCTGAGTCAGAAACGACAGAATTGGGCGTTGCCTTTTCCAATGAAGGTGTGTTAGTCTTATTAGAGAAACGACCAGAAAATAGGCAAATCACGGAGAGTAGTGAAAAGTTATGATTGTGACAGAACATTTATTTGCAATTGAAGATCAAACAGAATGCTTAATTTCAGCACTTTTAGAAAGTGATGCTGTTCAAAACTATAAAGAAACAAAAAAAGCCATGTATGCTTCAACGGAAGTTGCTCAATTACAAAAAGCATTTTTAGAAGCTAAGTCAGCTTTTGAACGAGTAGAAGCTTATGGAATTCATGCGCCCGATTTTCGGGAGAAACAACGAGCCCTACGTAAAGCAAAGCGGGCGCTTGATTTAAATGAAATCGTTGCAAATTATCGTTTTGCTGAGACAAACGTTCAAACGTTGCTAGATACAATTGGTTTAAAGATTGCGCAACTAATTTCTGAAGATATTAAAGTAGATGCTGGAAATCCTTTCTTTGAACGAGGAAAGAAACATTCAGGTTGTGGAGGAAGCTGCCATGCAAGCTAAAGAAGAAAAAGAATTTACGCTTCAAGAGCGTCGTTGCCTAATTGTTTGGGTATACACATTAAAACCGTTAAAACAGTTACGCCGATATGGACTGATTCACTATGTTTCACGAAAAATGAAATATGTGGTGATTTACATGAATGAAGAAAATATTGAAAGTAACATGGAAAAAATTAATCAGTTACATTTTGTTCGTAGTGTCGATAAATCGTATCGACCAGATGTCGAAATGAATTTTGCTGAAAAAATTGGTACCAAAGCGGCTTATCAAGAACAAGAAGACGATGGCTATGTAGTAGAGGAATTATCTACAGAGATTCGCTTAGCAGAGAATGTCTAATGTAAAAGAGTGAGAAATGTTATGAGAAATTTCAAACATTTTTCACTCTTTTTGTTATAATGAATTATAAAAGAATGATTGATAAAGGAGTCGAAACAATGCGTGTTATTTCTGGAGAATATGGTGGCCGACGCTTGAAAGCGTTAGATGGTGACAATACTAGGCCCACAACAGATAAAGTAAAAGAATCTATTTTTAATATGATTGGTCCATATTTCGACGGTGGAATGGCGCTGGATTTATATTCAGGAAGTGGCGGGTTAGCGATTGAAGCCGTTTCTCGTGGAATGGACAAAAGTATTTGTATTGAAAAGAATTTTGCTGCACTAAAAGTAATTAAAGAAAATATTGCGATTACAAAAGAACCAGAAAAATTTGAAGTTAGAAAAATGGATGCTAATCGTGCCTTAGAACAGTTTTATGAAGAGAAGCTACAATTTGATTTGGTCTTATTGGATCCGCCCTATGCCAAACAAGAAATTGTTTCACAATTAGAAAAGATGTTAGAACGGCAGTTATTAACAAACGAAGCCGTTATCGTTTGTGAAACAGATAAAACTGTCAAATTACCGGAAACGATTGGTACACTAGAAAAAACAAGAGAAACCGTTTACGGAATCACTCAAGTAACGATTTATCGTCAGGAGGCGTAGGATGCGTAAAATTGCTCTATTTCCCGGAAGTTTTGATCCGATGACAAATGGTCATTTAAATTTGATTGAACGCAGTGCGAAGTTATTTGATGAAGTCATTATTGGTGTTTTTATAAATACAAGTAAGCAAACATTATTTACGCCAGAAGAGAAAAAATATTTAATTGAAGAAGCAACTAAAGAAATGCCAAATGTGCGTGTTATTATGCAAGAAACCCAGTTAACTGTGGAAAGTGCAAAATCATTAGGGGCTAATTTTTTGATTCGTGGCATTAGAAACGTCAAAGACTACGAGTACGAGAAAGACATTGCTAAAATGAATCAACATCTGGCGCCAGAAATTGAAACGGTTTTTCTATTAGCAGAAGAACCATATGCACATGTAAGCTCCAGTTTACTAAAAGAAGTTTTACGTTTTGGGGGCGATGTGTCTGACTATCTTCCTCCAAATATTTATCACGCGTTAAAACAAAAGAAGAATGACTGGAGCTAAAATAATGAATAAAAAAACAGAGAAATTTTCGTTTAAATCACTCATTCCAATGGTATTGGCATTGCTGCTAATTGGTTTGTTTATCGTCCCCATTCCTTATTATATTGAAGGACCAGGAACGACTGAAAATTTAAAGGAGTTTGTAACTGTTGATGGGAAAAAAGATACGCAGTCTGGTGCTTTTTATTTAACAACGGTGGGCATTCGTTCGGCCACTATTTTTTCTGCCATAAAAGCAAACTTTTCGGATTTTCAAGAAGTTATGTCTAAAAAAGAATTAATGGGGGATAGTAGTAATAGCGAATATAATCGAATTCAACAATATTATATGGATTCCTCAAAAAACGCCGCAATTGAGCAAGCCTTAAAATTAGCGAAGGTTCCATATGAGATGAAATTTAAAGGTGTCTATGTGTTAGCGATGGAAGACAACTCAAGTTTTAAAGGAAAAATTGAAGTTGGCGATACCGTGACAGGCGTGGATGGCAAATCTTTTAAAAGCAGTGAAGAATTAATGAATTACATTAAAGCACAAAAAGTAAATCAAAAAGTCACTGTTCAATTTATTCAAGATGGCAAAGCAAAAGAAGCGACCGGCAAATTAATTGAATTGCCAACAGATAAAAAAGCGGGGATTGGTATTGGTTTGACCGATCATACAGAAATTGATTCTTCTATCCCAGTATCTATTGAAGCGGGTGATATTGGTGGGCCATCGGCTGGGTTAATGTTTACTTTGCAGACCTATGAACAATTAAGTCATAAAGATTTACGAAAAGGTCATGAAATTGCTGGAACGGGTACGATGAACAGTCAAGGAATCGTTGGTAGAATCGGTGGCATTGACAAAAAAGTTGTAACTGCCAGTGAGAACGGCGCAGAAATTTTCTTTGCACCTGATGATGAAATAACTCCAGAAATGAAAAAAGTTGAGCCAAAAATCAAATCGAATTATCAAGAAGCACAAGAAGCTGCGAAAAAAATTGGGACAAAAATGAAAATTGTCCCAGTAAAAACGGTTCAAGATGCCTTGAACTATCTAGAGAAATTAAAATAAAAGTACGCCTGGACCAAAAATTACTAGTGATTTTTGGTCCAGGCGCATTTTTTTGTTAAAAAATGCGTAATTATATTTTGAAGGGAGGACAAACGATGGATTGGTTGAAACAGTTACCCAAAAAGTGGCTATTGCTAGGTAGTGGCGCGTCTATGGTCATTTTGATAACTCTATTAGTGGGCATTTATTTGATGGTTAATAAGAAGGCACAAGTAGACACCACAATGTGGGAAGAGACAAGTCTGACCACTACGGCAGAGGCCGCCACAGATGCTACAAAAGAAAGGACAGAAACAATGATCTATGTTGATATTAAAGGCGCAGTGAAAGTACCAGGAATCTATCAACTAAAAAATCAGCAGCGGATTTGGGATGCTTTAGCTTTAGCTGGAGGCGTGAGCGAGGAAGCTGATACTGCCCAGGTCAATTACGCTCAAAAAGTAAAAGATCAAATGATTATTTACGTGCCCAAAAAAGGAGAATCAGTGGCACAGTCATTAGAAACGCTGCAGGAATCAGCACCTGCTCAGCAAAATCAGGAGGAAAAGATCAACGTTAATACGGCAACAGAAGCAGAGCTACAAACGATTTCAGGAATCGGTGCGAAAAAAGCACAAGAGATTATTCGCTTTCGTGACGAACAAGGACCGTTTAAAACCGTCGAGGAACTGAAAAATGTTCCAGGTATTGGAGAGAAAACAGTAGAACGTTTAAAAGACATGTTGACAGTGACTGGCTAACTTTTAACAGAAAATTCCTGAGAATTCTTGACTATGGGATGCGGATAACATACTATTTGTAATAAGATTAAATGATTTGGCAAATCGAACACAGGAGTCATTAAAAATAAAGGAGGTTTATTATGGAACGAATTCCATGGGACCAATATTTTATGGGACAAAGCGTCTTATTATCATTAAGAAGTACTTGCACACGTTTAACTGTCGGAGCAACCATTGTTCGCGACAAACGAATTATTGCAGGAGGTTACAATGGTTCAGTCAGTGGGGGAACGCATTGTATTGATGAGGGATGTTATGTTGTTGATAATCATTGCGTTCGAACAATCCACGCAGAAATGAATGCAATTTTACAATGTGCGAAGTTTGGCGTCCCTACAGAAGGGGCAGAAATTTATGTGACACATTTCCCGTGCCTGCAATGTACAAAGATGATTTTACAAGCAGGGATTAAAAAGATTTATTATTTAAAGGATTACCGTAATGATGCGTACGCCCTAAATTTAATTGAACAAGTAGGTGCCACGGTTGAAAAAGTGACTTTAGTACCAAAATATTTTGCCGAATTACAATGGGGAGAAGAATTTGCCACACTTGAGGACAATCCTTCCTCAGCTGAGGAATAATTGGTTCTTCGTAGCTCTACTGACGAGTTGTGGGCTGTGGTGTCTTTTCGCACCTAGTCTATTAGGAGCTCTTCTTCTTTCTATCACTGTTATCCGTATTGTCTGTACAAAAAGTTTTCCTGTTATATTGGGAGGTTTTTTGTGCAGTTTTTTAATAGTAGGGGGCATATTGATTTTCCAGTGGTTAAAGCCAGTCTCTTTGTTGCCTAAAGAAGTCCGCTTGTCAGGACAGCTAACGATATTGCCAGATGAAATACAAGTAGATGGCGATCAAGTAAAATTTCCTGCCAATTGGATCGTAAAAGGCAAAAGGCAGAAAGTGATGGCATTTTATCAATTAAAAAGTGTGAAAGAAAAACAGCAATGGCAACAACTAGCCACAACCATTCAGGCAACCGCTGTAGGTATTTTAGAATCCCCCCAAGGTCAAACCAACAAAAATGGCTTCAATTATCAACTATTTTTAAAGAATCAAGGAATCGAAGCTATTTTATTCATTGAGGAGATAGGACAACCGCGTTCCTTTTTTTCTTGGCGGTTTAAAGAAATCATTAGCGGCTGGCGGAAATGGGCGATGGTACATATTCAGAAAAATTTTGCTGATATTAGTGCAATGTACATGAATGCGTTGCTTTTAGGTTTTCGTAATGAAGAATTTGCTGAAATAAGTGATAAATTTTCAGCATTAGGCATTTTGCATCTTTTTAGTTTGTCAGGGATGCATGTTTCTTTTTTCCTTCGTTTATTTCGCTTGCTGATGCTAAGAATCGCTCGTCGAACGCAAGAAAGTTATTTTTTGTGGCAATGCGGTTTTTCTCTGATATATGCTGGTTTAACAGGATTCTCAGTCAGTGTCATGCGTGCGCTTTTACAAACAAACCTCAATACGTTCAATCGACGATTTAATTGGCAGGTTCCGGCCCTCGATTGTTGGAGTTTAACTCTCTTAGTGCACTTGATTGTTCAGCCAACCCTCTTTTTTTCAGTCGGCGGTCAATTTAGTTACTTACTTTCCTTTGTTCTGCTGTTTTTAGAGCAAACATTAGTCGGTTATTCTTCGCCTTTCATTAAAAATTGTGTAGGCTCTTTCCTATTGGCTGTGGCTTCCTTACCTATTTTAGTCCAATCATTTTATGAATGGCCCTTGTTAGGGAGTTTCTTAACCTTTCTCTTGTTACCAATTTTTGAACGGTTCTTGTTACCGCTTTTGACGTTGAGCTTTTTTCTAGTGATTATTATGCCAGCACGCTATTTAGCAGCCTTGCTCGAACCACTATTTTTAACAATGAATGGTTTATTTGAGTGGGTGCTAGTTCACTTAAATCCGAAGCTGACCATCGGCTATTTAAATGCTTGGATACAAATTAGTTTGTTATTACTAATCGGACTTTCAATGATTTATTTAGCAGATAAGTCTAAAAAAATTTTTTTCTCAATCGGACTACTAATTATTTTGATAAATAGTAAATACCTTTCGCCAATTGGCATTGTTGCAATGATTGATGTAGGCCAAGGGGATAGTTTGTTTATCCAAGCGCCTTTTCACAGAAAAAATACACTGATCGATACAGGTGGTCGGTTGTCTTTTGACAAAGAAGCTTGGCGGAAACGGAAAAATAGTCGATCAGGAGCGGAATATTCAGTGATTCCTTTTCTCAAAAGTCAAGGAGTCAAACGTTTAGATGAAGTGATCATTACACACGCACATGAAGACCATTTTGGCGATTTATTAGCCATTGCGCAGAAGGTTCCAATTTCTGTTCTTTATTTCCCTAAAGGAGCAGCTGAAGCCAATTTTTCGTTTCACCAAGTCTTGAAACAACTCCAAAAAAGCGGGACAGACTGTCGGCCAATTTTAGCGCCCAAGCGAATTAATGGGCCCGTTTCTTTTCAAATTTTATCGCCAAATAAGAGCAGTATTGGGGGCAATAATGACTCGATAGTGTTTTCCACACAATTAGGTGGACGGCATTTTTTATTTACTGGTGACTTGGAAGCCGAAGGAGAAGAACAAGTGTTGGCTCGCTATCCCCAGTTGAAAATCGACATCTTGAAAGTCGGTCATCATGGTAGTAAAACGTCGTCTACTAAAAGATTTATCAAACAGCTTAATCCGCGAGAAACATTGATTTCAGCTGGACTGAATAATCGTTTTAAACATCCTCATCAGGAGACATTAGCGACGCTGAAGGAGCAAAAAATAAATTATTATCGGACCGATCTTCAAGGAATGATTTATTATCAATGGTTACCCTGGCAAGGGCTTTCTAAAGCCAAATTTGTTAAAGAACAAGACTAGTATTTCCAGAAGTAACATGATAGGATAAACAAGAGAAACGAGAAAAGGAGCGAGCCAATGGAGTTACAAAAAGCTTTGAAAGAAGTGCGAGAGCAAAAAATCGCTCCAGTGTATTTATTAATAGGAACAGAACTTTATTTAACTGAATTATTTAAAACAACATTGATGAAAGAATTGTTGACGGAAGAGGATGATCAATTTAACTTTTTCTCATTTGATATGGAGGAAACACCTTTAAGTGTAGCGATTGCTGAAGCGGAAACAATTCCGTTTTTTGGTGATTATCGCCTTGTCTTTGTGGAAAATCCTTACTTTTTAACTGCCGAAAGAAAAACAAACGGTGTGGAACATGATGTCAATCTTTTATTGAATTATTTGGAAAGTCCATCACCAACAACTGTTCTTGTTTTTATGGCCTCTTATGAAAAATTAGATGAACGCAAAAAAATTACCAAAGCATTGAAAAAAAATGCCACAGTAGTTGACGTCAATCCAATGGATGAAAAGGCTATTCGTCAGTACATTTCTCAAACGATTGAGAGCGAAGGGTACACTATTCGCTCCGATGCTTTTGATTTATTACTTCAATTGACAGACTTGAACTTATCAAAAATTATGGGAGAATTACAGAAGCTGTATTTATATGCCCTTGAAACGAAGACAATTACACGAGGTGCGGTTCAAGAATTAGTCCCTAAGTCTTTGGAACATAATGTTTTTGATTTAACCAACGAAGTACTTTCTGGAAACAGTGAAAAAGCTGTTCAATTGTATGAAGATTTACTTTTACAAGGAGAAGAAACCATTAAGTTAAATGCAATCTTATTGAATCAGATTCGCCTTTTTCTGCAAACCAAAATTTTGGCTAAGATGGGCTATCAACAAGCGAATATCGCTGATACATTAAAGGTTCATCCTTATCGAGTCAAGTTAGCGTTACAACAAGTCCGACGATTTGAATTGTCTCGATTAGAAAGACTTTATGATGAATTAGTTGAAAATGATTACCGCATGAAAACGGGCCAAATGGATAAAGAATTACTATTCCAATTATTTATTTTAAAATTGACTGCACAAGCAAAATAAGAAAGTGCCAGAGGCAAACGTCATACAACGATTGTCTCTGGCACTTTCTTTTTATTTAGCTCCTAATAGTTCTTCTTTTCCGTGAACAAGCTGTGTCAACATGGCACAGAAAGGTGTTGCTACGTTGTATTTTTGTCCTTTGCGCCAAACGGCACCATTGATGTAATCAATTTCTGTGAGACGATGATTTTTAATTAAATCTTGATACATAGACGGATAGTGCAAGCCAATACCGTTTGGATCATAAGTTTGAGCAATATGTGTATAGACTTCTGCTTGATCTAAATGAATGGCTTCTTTTTCTGCGACTGCTGCAAATTCACTGATTAATGTTTTAACAAGGGATTCACTAACAGGTAGTGCACCAAATTCGGCAATATTACAATCAAGGATTGTACACAAACCATTTAGCGTACCATTGACACAGGCTTTCCGCCAAATAGAGTAGCGAACATTGCTACTATAGCTTGGATTTAAACCAGCTTGTTGGAAGACATCGACGACTTCTAAAGCAAATTCTTTACCAGAAGGATCAATATTTTCTAATTCAATTTCGCCATCACCTAAAAGTTTAACACGTCCCGGTCCTTCTAAACCAGCTGTCCACATGGTAATGCCAACCAAGATGTTTTCTTTTGGCACATATTTTTCTAGTACATCTTCATGACCTAAGCCATTTAATAAACATAGTACATACGTTTTTTCAGTAATCATTGGTTGAATCGCTTTAAACATTGCATCTAATTGTTGTGCTTTGGTTAAAGCAATAATTAAATCTACTTGTTCATTTTGATGGTCAATTTCTTCTGGTGAGAAGATTGGTAGTTTTGCGACAACTTCTTCTCCATTAAAATCAGCGATTAAACCATGTTCACGAATGGCTTCAATGTGCGCGGGCCATTGATCGATTAAAGTTACATCATTTCCGCCTTGATGCAACATAATTCCTAAACGGCTGCCCATAGCGCCGGCACCAGCAATTGCAATTTTCATGTGTATCCATCTCCTTAAAAGTTCTTTAACCGTTATTATTATACAGCAACTTTCCTAAAAATGAATAAATGGGACTTGCAAATTTGTTATTTTTTAAATGTTTCCTAAAAAGTAAGGATTGCATCAAATGGTAAAGTAAGCTAAAGTAAAGCGTGGAAAAGTTTATAAATGAAAGTAGAGGAATCGTTAATGACGAAAGAAAAATTTTGTCGAGAATCACGAGTGATTCAAACACATCGTGTATTTCCCTTTGATTTAAATCCCTTTGGTGCACTATTTGGTGGGAAATTAATGTCTTTAATTGATGACGCCGCATCCATTTCCGTTTCACGACATTGTCGGAGAGGGGCAGTTACAGCATCTTTAGATAACTTGAATTTTTTAAAACCTTTAAAAGAAAATCACTCAGTGTGTGTTGAAACGTTTGTTTCTGGCGTGCATCATAAATCGATGGAAGTATTTGTTAAAGTTGTAGGAGAAGATTTAACAACTGGAGAGCGTTATTTAGCGGCGACTTGTTTTACAACTTTTGTAGCCATTCCGTCTCATATGAATCCCGAAAGTGACTTCCAATTAGCGGCAGTCGTCCCAGAAACTGCAGAAGAAAAGTTGATTTGTTCCAATTATGAAACAAGAAGACAACAACGTTTAGCTTTGCGAGAAGAGACTAAATTATTTAGTCAACATCTCACAACAGATTTACCGTGGATTGATTCACCTTTATAAAAAAAAGTCCGAGTCTTTGTGAAAACAGACTTGGACATTTTTTGATGAAAAAAGAAGCTAACATGAATGCTAACTTCTATCTCACATTATTTAGCTAATTTGCTTAAACGAATTTTATCGCGGTTAGCTTTGTTTTTATGGATTAAACCTTTAGTTGCAGCCATATCAACAGCTTTAACAGCTTCGTTGTATAAAGCATCGACGTTATCAGCTCCAGCAGCTACAGCTTCTTCAAATTTCTTGATTGCTGTACGCATTGCGTTTGTTTGAGATGAATTTTTCGCATTCGCGTTAGCACTTGTACGTACGCGTTTGATTGCAGATTCGATATTTGGCATTTGTTTCACCTCCGATGATTTAGGTTTTACACTGGTCAGCCAATGTAATTCAACAGTAATCATTATACCTAATCCATTGTTCCATTGCAATAAAAGACGACAAGTTTTTTTCCTTAACAGACAATTTCAAGAAAAAAATAAGAAAATTTGCCAGAGCCTTAAGAAAAAAGCATACATTTTTTTTTAAACATGCTATGATAAAATAGATAAATGAAAAATGGTGGTGTCTTTGTGAGTATTGCATTATTGGTAACGATTACTTTGGTAATGGGTGTAATTTTTGTTAACGGTTGGACGGATGCGCCGAACGCAATTGCAACCGCTGTCTCGACTCGGGTGTTAAAGCCGAATGTCGCAATTTGGATGGCTGTTGTGATGAACTTTTTAGGTGCATTAGTCATGACCTTTTTTAATGCCCAAGTAGCTGAAACGATTAGCAACATTGTTAGTTTTGACGCAAATGGAAACGCTTCACAGGTGGCTTTGGCTGCTTCGCTTTTTTCAATTGTGGTTTGGGCAGTTGCTGCGTGGTATTTTGGTATTCCCACAAGTGAAAGCCATGCGTTAATTGCCGGCTTGACTGGTTCGGCAATGGCATTAGGTGGTTTGGGTGCAGTCAATGGCTCGGAATGGATCAAAGTGCTTGTTGGCCTAGTTGTTTCTACCGTTATGGGCTTTGGCGGCGGTTATTTGATTGCCAAACTTGTTGTGAAAGCTTTCTCGGCTGTGCCTAGAAGAAAAGCCAACAAATTTTTTACAGTTGGGCAAGCCTTTGGTGCAGGAGCTAATGCTTTTTTACATGGTGCGCAAGATGGGCAAAAATTTATGGGCGTGTTCATGTTAGTGCTTTTTTATAATAATTTAGTCGAAAAAACAGGTGGCGGTTTTGTGATTCCGTTATGGGTTATGGTTCTGTGTTCCATTACAATGGGCATTGGAACTTCTGTGGGCGGCATGAGAATCATTAAATCAGTCGGGATGGATATGGTAAAACTCGAACGCTATCAAGGCTTCACTGCAGATTTAAGCACGGCTATTTGTTTATTTTTAGCATCGGCTTTTGGGATTCCAGTTTCAACTACTCATACAAAAACGACAGCGATTATGGGAGTAGGTGCTTCTAAGCGAATCTCAAGTGTTGACTGGCGTATCGTGAAAGAAATGCTGATAGCATGGATTTTAACTTTCCCAGGATGTGGGCTGATCGCTTATGTGATGTCAAAATTATTTATTGCAATTTTTTAAGGAGAGAAAAACATGGCACGTAAAAAACAATTTGATTATTTTGGAGAATTAAACCAGTTAGCAACAAATGCCTGTGAAGCGGCAAAGGTTTTGCAAGAAATTGTAGACAATTATTCATTAGAAAACTTAGTAAAAAAATCAGAAGTGATTCATCAATTGGAAAAAGAGAATGATGAAATTGTTCGCAAAATTTTAAATGAACTCTATATTTCCTTTATTACGCCGATTGATCGAGAAGATATTGTCGATATTACGGATCACTTAGATAACATTATTGATAGCATTAATAGTTTGTCTTATTTACTTGATCATTTAGTTGTCGAAGAAATGATTGCGCCCGCGCTAGAATTAACTGCTTATATTGTTAAAGCGACAGAAGGCGTTAAATCAGCAACGAAGGAATTTGCAAAATTTAAGAATTCTAAAACGTTAGTTTCATTGATTGATGAAGTGAATACGATTGAATCTCAAGGCGATAAATTATACAGTAGCGCCATGAAAGATTTGATGACCAACGAAAAAGATTTATTAAAAGTTATCAAGTGGAAAGATGTTTACGATCAGCTTGAGCGCACGATTAATGATTGTGAATCAGCTGTTAATATTATTGTCGGAATTGTCATCAAAAATACGTAAAGAAAAGAGGGGGAGCTGTTGGTTAAAGTAATTATTGATGCTGATGATTTTGGGATGTCAGAAGCGATTAATCATGGCATTATCAAAAGTTATGTCGATGGTTTAACAACGTCGACACTTTTGATGCCCAATTTACCAACAGCAGAACACGCCGTTGCGTTAGCAAAAAATTATCCAGGCTTATTTGTAGGTCAGCATACGAATTTTTTATTAGGGAAACCTTGTGCGGACCCATGTATGATTCCTTCACTGGTAGATGAACAAGGCAATTTTCATCGCTCTTCTTATTATCGTCAACAAAAGCAAGTAACCTTCGTATATGAAGAAGTACGACTTGAAACGATTGCACAATTGACGCGCTTTAAGGAACTAACTGGACATTATCCTGAACATTTTGATTGCCATTCGATTGGTGATGAAGTGGTTGATCAAGTATTTTTAGAATTAGCAGAAGAGTACGGACTTCATACAACCCTGAAATATAGTGGGGAAAAAGAATATCCACCGCAACAAGGTTATTTCCAGGTGACACATTTGTTAGAGTCTGGCGCGTTATCTTATATTCACGAAGGCGTATCAGTGGAGAATTTTTTAGAAGATGACTTTGGTTTATTACGGATGCCGGAATCGGCAATTGCTGAGATGCATTTTGATGTTGGGTATTTGGATCAATTTGTGTTAGACAATTCTTCTTATACCACTTTACGCTGCAAAGAATTAGCAACGATTTGTGATCCTCGTGTTCGTCAGTGGTTTGAAGAACAGGGGATTGAGCGGATAACGTTTGGCGATTTAAAAAAATAAAACCGTTGCTTTCAATAGTGAAAGCAACGGTTTTATTTTTATGAGAATAACCAGTAGCCAATTAAAATCGCACCTAAAATTACACGATACCAACCGAAAACTGTAAAATCGTTTTTCTTCAAGTAATTCAATAAGAATTTAATCGCAATGATGGAAACAACGAAGGCAACAATAGAGCCAGTTAATAAAATAATGATTTCTTCTGATCCAAACGTATTTCCTTTGGCCAAGAATTTAAAGATCTTTAAAAAACTTGCTCCAAACATTACTGGAATTCCTAAGAAAAATGAAAACTCTGTTGCAACAAAACGTGAGGCCCCAATTAAGATTGCCCCTAAAATGGTCGCTCCTGAACGTGAAGTTCCTGGAATTAATGCCAGTACTTGGAAAGCACCAACGATTAAAGCGGCTTTATAAGTGAAGTCTTTTAGATTAGTACACTTCGGTGCAACATTTTTATTTCGTTTTTCAATGATAATAAAAGCAATCCCATAAACAATTAACATAATCGATACTGTTAAAAAGTTATAAAAATGTGCATCTAAATAATCATCAAATTTTAGACCAATAACTGCCGCTGGTAAACAAGCGACTAAGACTTTAGACCAAAGAATCCAAGTATCTTTTTTCTCTTCGCCATTTTTCTTTGGTGAGAAAGGATTCAATTTGTGGAAGTATAAAATAACAACCGCCATAATTGCTCCCAATTGGATAACGACGTTGAACATTTCCATAAAATCTTTACTTAGATCGAGTTTAATAAACTCATCCACTAAAATTAAATGTCCGGTACTACTAATTGGAAGCCACTCGGTAATTCCTTCGATAATACCAAGAATAATTGCTTTCCATAGGTTAGCAAAAAGCATGTCACCATTCCTTTCTGAAATAAATGCAAAACACATCAAGTATAAGTATACCCGCTGACAAAGTAAATGCCAATGCAAATTCTTATTTTAAAATAAATTTTAGAATTATACAAAGGTGCCACTTGTAATTCATGAAACTTTTTTCTATACTAGTGATACTTTAAAAAATGGGGGAAGAGAAATGTTTGGATTTTTGAAGAAAAAGAATGAAGTTGTCGAAAATAATACAATGTATGCCGTTGCCAATGGAACCGTTATCCCAATTAGTGAAGTGAATGATCCTGTTTTTTCACAAAAAATGATGGGAGATGGCTACGCAGTAGTTCCAGAAAATGGTGAAATTTATGCACCTATTGAAGGAGAAGTTTTAAGCGTTTTCCAAACAAAACATGCCATTGGTTTAAAAATGACAAACGGTCTTGAAATTTTATTACACATGGGTATCGATACGGTGGAGTTAAACGGGGCACCGTTCACTATTAAAGTGAAAGAAGGCGACCAAGTGACTGCAGATACGGTGGTCGCAATTGCTAATTTAGAAGCAATTAAAGCAGCTGGTAAAGGAACTGAAATGGTTGTCATCATTACCAACATGGATAAAGTAGCACAATTTTCGTTAGAGAAAACTGGCGTGGTTACAGCTGGTACACCAGTTGGCTCTGCCACAGCCAATTAATGCATTAGACGAGGTCGGGACAGAACCGTTTAGCTCCGAGAAATAAGAAGAAATTTCCGAAAATTGATCGTTGATTTTTGGAGAATTTCGGCTTATTTCCGAAGGAGTTGGTTCTGTTCCCGCCGTTTATCAGTTTTTGAGCGTGGAGCAAAAATCCAAAGTGATTTTTGTTCCACGCTCGTTTTTTTTGAACAGAAATAAAATTTTATTTTGGGATTAAAAAATATTTAGAAAAATAGTTGAAATATTATTTCAAACAAGTTATAATGAAAGCGTATTAGAGAGGAGCTAAAAAGATGTATGGTATTTCAGTTTTTCTTGGTGAAGAGATTACAAACGATACAATTATTTATATCAAAAAGATGAAAGCGCTTGGATTTGATGGTATTTTCACTTCTTTACACATTCCAGAAGATGATACTTCCCTTTACCGCCAACGCTTGACTGATTTAGGGGCAATTGCTAAGGCAGAAAAAATGAAAATTATGGTAGATATTTCAGGTGAAGCGTTAAAAAGAGCGGGTTTTTCTTTCGATGAATTAGAGCCTTTAATTGAGTTGGGCGTAACTGGCCTCCGGATGGACTATGGCATTACGATAGAACAAATGGCTCATGCTTCACATAAGATTGATATAGGATTGAATGCTAGTACCATTACACTGGAAGAAGTGGCTGAGTTAAAGGCTCACCAAGCGGACTTTTCTCGCTTAGAAGCTTGGCATAATTATTATCCAAGACCTGAAACAGGCATTGGAACAACATTTTTTAATGAAAAGAACCGCTGGCTTAAAGAATTAGGCTTACAAGTTTTTACTTTTGTGCCAGGAGATGGGCAAACAAGAGGCCCAATTTTTGCTGGTTTACCAACATTAGAAAAACATCGTGGGCAAAATCCTTTCGCCGCTGCCGTTGGTTTGATGGCTGATCCTTATGTCGATGCTGTTTATATTGGTGATCCCAAAATTAGTGAGCGAACCATGGCTCAATTTGGTTATTATCACCAAACCAATCAATTTCTGTTAGAAGTAGCACCTAGCAAGAGCCGCTATTTGAAGCGAATACTTGGGACTCATACCAATCGTTTAGATGCTGCAAGAGATGTTTTGCGAAGTGAATTATCAAGAACGAGTGAAATGTTCAGAAAAGATGAAATTGCAACGATTGAGTCAGAGCAGACTGAAGCCCGTCCAGTGGGAACCGTAACGATTGATAATGAAAAATATGGTCGCTATATGGGAGAAATTCAAGTCACACTGGTGGACTTGCCGAAAGATGAAAAAGTCAATACGATTACACAAATTATTGAAAAAGATCAAACGATATTGCCGTTAATCAAGGCAGGCAATCAATTTACGCTAGTCACGGAAGGAACGATAGAGAATGAATTTAGAAAACTTAACAACTGAACGTAGAAATGAAAATACAATGGGCTTAGATGAGATGAGTGTCAAAGAAGCTTTACAAAAAATGAATCAAGAAGACCAAAAAGTTGCAATGGCAGTGGGTCAAGAATTAGCAGCCATTGAACCAGTGGTAGAAGCCATCATCAAAAGCTTCAATCAAGGCGGCCGCTTGATCTACATGGGCGCTGGTACGAGTGGTCGGTTAGGTGTCTTAGATGCAGCCGAATGCGTACCAACTTTTGGCGTCGAGCCAGAGATGGTTCAAGGCCTCATCGCTGGTGGACAAAAAGCAATGACTGTCGCAGTAGAGGGTGCCGAAGATTCAAAAGAACTAGGTCGTCAAGATTTAGTTGATCTAAAATTATCAGCAAATGACATTGTTGTTGGGATTGCAGCCAGTGGTCGGACGCCTTACGTAATTGGCGGTTTAGAATATGCTACAACGGTGGGAGCAGCCACCGCAACTGTGGCATGTAATAAAAATGCCGAAATTAGTAAATATGCGCAAATGCCGATTGAAGTAGATGCAGGACCTGAATTTTTAACAGGTTCGACTCGCTTGAAATCTGGGACAGCTCAAAAATTAATTTTAAATATGTTATCAACTATTTCCATGATTGGTATTGGGAAAGTCTACAATAACTTAATGGTTGATGTAAAACCAACCAATGAAAAATTAGTGGAGCGTTCCAAACGGATTATTATGGAAGCAACGGGTTGTAGTTATGAAGTTGCCGAACTAAAATTTGTAGAAGCAGAAGAAAATGTGAAGTTAGCAATTGTAATGATTTTAACTGATAGTACTAAAGAAGAAGCAACACAAAAATTAATTGACGGGAATCAATTTATCAAGAATACATTAAATTAAGGAATTAGGAGGGTGTTTTAACATGGCAGAAGAAAGAATTAAACGCATTGCTGATGGGATTTATAAAGAAGTTGGTGGTCAAGAAAACGTGGACAAAGTCATTCATTGTATGACTCGTGTTCGTATGGATATCCGCGATTATGACAAAGTGGATATTGAAGGATTGAAAAAAATTGATGGCGTTATGGGCGTCGTAGAAGACGATACGTTGCAAGTAGTTGTTGGTCCAGGGACTGTTAACAAGGTTGCACAAGAAATGGTAGATCAAGCAGGTGTCAAATTGGGAGAACCATTTAATCATGGCACCGCAACTGATGATTCAGCAGGCAAATCTGGAAAAGATTTAGTAGAAGAAAAAGCCGCTCAAATGAAAGCACAACAAAAAGCGAAACAAAATAACACTTCACCATTTAAAAAAGTGTTAAAAGCCATTTCTAGTATCTTTGTTCCGATGATTCCTGCCTTTGTTGGGGCTGGTATTATTGGCGGGATTGCAGCTGTTATGTCTAACTTAGTTGTTGCTGGTGATATTTCAGCTTCATGGCAACAATATATTGATGTCTTAAATATCATTAAAAATGGGATTTTTGCTTATTTAGCTCTTTACACTGGGATTAACAGTGCCAGCGTTTTTGGTGCAACGCCAGCGTTGGGTGGTGTTATTGGGGCAGTCACAATGTTGACAGGAATGAATCCAGATGCTCCAATCAGTAATATTTTCACTGGGGGAACATTATCTGCAGGACAAGGCGGAATTATCGGTGTTATTTTTGCCGTATGGTTATTATCCTTGTTAGAAAAACAATTGCATAAAATTGTCCCAGAATCAATTGATATTATCGTAACGCCAACCATTTCACTTTTAGTGATTGGCTTAGCAACTATTTTCTTAATCATGCCTGTAGCCGGAGCTATTTCTAATGGCTTAGTTGGTATTATCAATGTTGTCTTAGAAAAAGGTGGCATGGTTGCTGGCTTTACTCTTGGTTTAACCTTCTTGCCAATGGTAATGTTTGGTTTACATCAAATTTTGACGCCAATCCACATTGAAATGATTAATCAAACAGGGATGACTTTGTTATTACCAATCTTGGCCATGGCTGGTGCGGGACAAGTCGGTGCAGCTTTAGCATTATGGATTCGTTGTAAATCAGATAAAAAATTAGTTGAAATGATTAAAGGTGCCTTGCCAGTTGGGATTTTAGGTATTGGTGAACCATTAATCTACGGAGTTACTTTACCATTAGGACGTCCATTCATTACTGCTTGTATCGGCGGTGGTATTGGTGGTGCGGTGATTGGGGCCTTCGGTAATGTTGGTGCGATTGCTATTGGACCAAGTGGGGTGGCTTTAATTCCATTAATTGCCAACAACCAATGGCTTGCTTATGTATTAGGTTTATTGGCTGCTTACGCAGGTGGTTTTGTAGCAACGTTATTCTTTGGGATTCCTAAAGATATGCAAACAACTAAATAATAAATAGAAAAAGGAGAACTTGGCTTCTCCCTTTTTCTTTGTTAAAATTTAATTGCGTAGGAAATGGTGTATCAGGAGGGGTGTTTATGCAACAAAATATTGTCTTATCTATCCAAGATCGTCTACAACAATTACCAAAATCAGAACGAAAAATCGCAGAATATATTTTAAAAAATACAGAAACAGTTATTTCAATGAATGCGCAAGAGCTAGCGAAACAAGCAGGATCAAGTCCAGCGGCAATTATTCGCTTTTGTCATTCTATGGATGTGAATGGCTTCACAGAATTGAAACTTTTATTATCTGCAAATCTTGGCCAAATGAAGCAGCAAATGTACACTGAAGTTACTAAGGGGGAATCAACAGCTGACATTAAACAAAAGTTACAGGCGCGCTTTGTTCATGTGGTTGAGCGAAGCGGTCAGACATTAGAGGATGTCGCAGTGAATGAAGCCGTTGATTTGTTGGAAAAAACAGAAGTAATTTTTGTCTATGGGTTGGGTGCATCTTCGTTGGTTGCTCAAGATATTTATCAAAAATTTACGCGATTAGGCCGAACGGTATTTACAACATTGGATCATCATTTATTTGCTTCTATGTTAGGCTCAACAGAAAAGCCTAGTGTTTTTATTGTTATTTCTAATTCTGGAACGAATAAAGAAGCAAGTACTTTAGCTGATTTAGCGAAGCAGCAAGGGATTCCTATTGTTAGTATCACACAAGATGAAAAATCAGTGATTGGTGAAAAAAGTGATATCGTCCTTCAAACCTCTAGTGGGGAAGACGTGCCATTGAGAAGTGCGGCTACTGTTTCCTTGGTGGCACAATTGTATGTAGTCGATGTTTTATTTTTTGCTTATGCAGCAAAAAACTATAAGGAAACCTTAGAAAAAATTCAAATCTCAAGAAAAAATGTAGAACGTTTAAAAGAATAAATAAAAAGAGAAGGTTATCTGTCATTTTGACAGATAACCTTCTCTTTTTTTACTATCAACGGCGCTTTTCAGCGATCTTTTTTCCCTTTTCAATATAAGAAATATCATTAATTCCTTGAATGGTAAATGTCCCTTTTTCGTAAGTTAAGGTCGTCACGCTACCATTCTCCAGCGCCATCTGCATAGGCAAACTTGCATCAATTAAGGAAAGTAAAAAGGAAATTGTTAGTCCATGGGAAACCACCATGACTTTGCCGCCACCATTTTTTTCTCGATGATGAGCGATATCTTCGAAACCAGACCAAACACGATCACGAATAACTTCATAAGGCTCTGCCCAGTCAGCCGTATCGGCTTCAATAATAGCATTTGCTAACTCGCGATAGGTAATCTTCGTGGTCATCATGTCCTCATAACTTTTAAAAGCTAAAATGCGTGGCACCACACCCCAAAGTTCACCATCATAGCCACCATCTAAAGAACCAAAACACCACTCACGAATCCGTTTATCGGTTAGGTAAGGAATCTTTTGGTGGTTTTGATGTTCTTGTAAAATAATCTGAGCGGTTTGCATGGCACGACCACTATCACTACTATAGGCTTCCTTAAAGTCTATGTCTCTAAGACCTAAGCCTAAATGATAAATGCCTTCTTCTCCTTGTTTGGTTAAGGGGGTATCTGACCAGCCTTGGGTACGGCCAATCGTATTAAACATCGTTTTTCCGTGACGAATAATATAAAGTGTCGTTGCTTCAGTCATTGCTACTCCTCCTAAGTTTCTTTAAATAGTGAATAAATCTCTAATTAAAAAATGGGTTTGTGGCTTTTTCATGTTGAATGGTTGTGGCATCACCATGGCCTGGATAAACAGGAAATTCTTCTGGTAAAGTGAATAGATAGGTCGTAATGCTGTGTAATAATTGTTGCATATCACCAGTGTGTAAATCGGTACGACCAATACTACCTTTAAACAATGCATCCCCAACAACAACAAAATCATCAAAGACAAAGCTGACGCTACCAATTGAATGACCAGGTGTTGGGACTACGGAAAATTTCATGCCGCCAATTTCATAATCGGTTAGTTTAAATTCGTGTTCGGCGGGTTGAACAATAATATTTGCTATATCATCATGTCTGCCTAATCCTGAAAGATTCAAAATAGGATTGGAAAGCCACGCTTGTTCTAATGGACTAACATAAACAGGGATTTGATAATGATGGCGCAATTCTTCTACCGCACCAATATGATCATAGTGAGTATGTGTTAATAAAATAGCGGCTGGTTTCTTCCCTAAACGGGTAATTTCTTGAATTAGTTTTGCTCCTTCTGCACCTGGATCAATAATTAATAATGCTTCTTCATTATAAACAAGATAACAGTTCTCTTGAATAACACCTGTTCTAATTTGTTCGATCTGTATCATCTCAGGACCTCCTAAAGTTCTAACGATTCTCTTCAAGTATACCGAAGAATCTTAAGAATAGAAAGTTTTCTTGTTTATCCAAAGAAAAAATAAATCATTCTTAGAATGTTCGGTTTTTGCTTGTTTGAACATGGATTTTTTTTAAAAAAATCACATTTTTATAGTTATTAAGCGAAAGTTTATGTATAATCTTCATGTGATAGTAAGGAGGAGTATTAAATGTTTCATTTTGTAATAAAAGGAACAGGTTTTTCTAGTAAAAATTTGCAAGAGATTAAAGTCTATGAAGAGACACTTTTTTGTATAGATGAGGCCGGAGTAATTCAGGAAATAATTGAACCAGATGCTGAAGCGTATGAAACTGTGCTAGCAGAACAAAAAGAGGCACAACGTTTTCAAGAATTGCCCCAAGATTCTTATCTTTTACCCGGCTTTGTTGATTTACATGTCCATGCACCTCAGTGGGCACAATCTGGGACCGCCTTGGATATTCCATTGTATGAATGGCTGAATACGTACACGTTTCCTTTAGAGTCCAAATTTGCAGATTTAACATTTGCCCAACAAGTCTATGATGAACTGGTAACCCAATTGTTAGCTAATGGGACAACAACAGCCCTTTATTTTGCAACCATTCATTATGAAGCTAGCCGTCGTTTGGCAGAGATTTGTGCGGAAAAAGGGCAGCGTGGCTTAATTGGTAAAGTTGTAATGGATGATCTTAATGAGAATCCTGAATACTATCGTGATCAAACAACGCAACAAGCATTAGAAGAAACGGAACGGTTTATTCAAGAAATTCAAACATTAGCGCAGCAAACAAAACAAGGCGTATATCCCGTTGTAACTCCGCGTTTCATTCCTAGTTGTACAGAGGAAGCACTTAAAGGATTAGGAGAATTAGCAGCGAAATATCAAGTCCATGTTCAAAGTCATTGTAGTGAGAGTGATTGGGAACATCAATTTGTTCAAGAACGTTTTGGAAAAAATGATGCTCAAGCATTGAATGATTTTGGTTTATTGACAGAAAAAGCAGTGATGGCACATGCAGGCTTTTTAGAAGAAGCAGATATGAATTTATTCCATGAAACAGGGACGGCTGTAGCGCACTGCCCAATCTCTAATGCTTATTTTGGTAATGCAGTAACACCGATTGCAAAATTAGTACATCAACATCAAGTAGAAGTTGGTTTAGGCAGTGATCTTTCAGGTGGTTTTTCACCAAGTCTTTTTGACAATTTAAAGCAAGCGGTTATTTCTTCTAGAATGTTAGAAGATGGCGTCGATGCTACAAAAAAAACAGAAGTACGAGGTGTTAAAACAGCACGGATTACAGTAAATGAAGCGTTTTATTTAGCTACTGCTGGTGGTGGTCAAGCACTAAGTTTGCCAATTGGAAAATTAGAAAAAGGGTATGCTTGGGATGTTCAAATTATTAATACAAGCTTGTCACAAGCACGAATCCCTAAAAATCCAGGGGAATCATTGCTTGATATTTTCCAAAAAATCTTATATTTAGCACGACCAGAAAATATTCGAGAAGTCTGGGTACAAGGTGAAAAAGTACATGATAAAAATTTAATGTCAGCAACTAAAGGAGTATAAAAAATGAGTGAAAAGAAACAAAATAATCTTCATTTAACAGTGGGACCAGAAGATTCAGTATCTTTTGGGCAGGCCACTATGTTAGGGATTCAGCATGTCTTAGCAATGGACGTGTACGTCGTACCTGTGATCATTGCTTCAATTATTGGGATTAGCACAGCACAAACGTCTTCTTTAGTCCAAGCGACATTCATAGCAGCAGGACTTGCCACGATTATTCAATCTCATTTTTGTATGAGATTACCAGTTGCGCAAGGCCCTTCATTTATTCCAATCGGGGCAATTGCAGGAATTTATTTTGCCAATAACCAACAAGGAAATGGCTGGGGCGCAGTTTTAGGTGCTAGTTTAGTGGGAGCAATTGTTGTTATTATATTAGGATTTACTGGTATCTTTAATCGTTTAATCACTAAATTTGTTCCACCAATTGTGGGAGGAACAATTATTTTTGTGGTGGGGCTTTCGTTAATGCCAGTCGCTTTATCGGATAATATTTACCATGCAAAAGGGGAATTAGGACAAAATATTTTATTAGCATTTATAGCAGCGGGGACGTTGATTTTCTTTGCACTATTAGGTTCTGCTTTGAAAAAAGGGCGGATTTTCCGCGTTTCTTCTGTTATTTTGGCATTATTATTTGGGAGCATCGCGGCACAATTATTAGGGGTACTTGATTTATCAGCCGTTAGTGAAGCGGCTTGGTTTAGTTTGCCTCAGTTACCATTAGTTAACTTTTCTTTCCAATTTGATTGGTCAGCTATTGCCACGATGTTAGTTATTTATCTGGTTTTAATGGCGGAAACAACAGGCACTTGGTTTGCTGTGAGTCATGTTGTCGCTGAACCTTTGACCGAAGAAAAAATTAATCGCGGCGTAATTGGTGAAGGCTTAGGTTGCTTAGTTTCTTCATTCATTGGCGGCACGCCAGTAACTAGTTACTCTACAAATGCTGGGATTATTTCAATCACTGGAGTTGCTAGTCGCAAGGTTTTTGTGGCTGCAGGTGCGTGGTTTGTCTTATTTGGCTTATCTGGAAAACTTTCCACCTTGATTTCGGCCATTCCGGCACCAGTTATCGGCGGCGTTTTTGTGGTTGTTTGTGGCATCATTTCTGTAAGTGGAATGAAAGTCATGAGTGATGTAACAATTCATGAAAAAGAGATGTATGTAATTGCCGTTCCGATTATTATGACATTAGCGTTGACATTGTTACCAAAAGAGTTTTTGGAAACTCTACCACAATTTTTACAATATTTATTTAGTTCACCCGTGGCAACTGCCTCAATTGTTGCTATTTTATTGCAGGCCATTTTACCAAACGTTCAAGAAGGGTAAAAAGATTAATTTTCGTTAAAACGCCTTTGACAAGTGGCGGTAAATAGTGTAAATTAACAATGGTGTTTGTAAACACGAACGTTAAATGACCGAATGTTCGGTTTTTACGTTATTTTTGTAAATAACTAGGAGGCAGTAAGTATGAAAGTTTTTGATTATGAAGATGTCCAATTAATTCCCAATAAATGTATCGTGAATAGTCGTTCTGAATGTGATACTACAGTAACTTTAGGAAAACATTCGTTTAAAATGCCTGTCGTTCCAGCGAACATGCAAACAATTATTGATGAAACGATTGCGGAAACCCTTGCTGAAAATGGTTATTTTTATATCATGCATCGGTTTGATGAAGAGGCGCGAGTGCCATTTATTAAAAAAATGCAACAAAAGGGCTTGATCACGTCAATTAGTGTGGGCGTGAAAGAAGGGGAATACGCTTTTGTTGAAACGTTAGCCCGAGAAGGTTTAGTTCCTGACTACGTGACAATTGATATCGCCCATGGTCATTCAAATGCGGTGATTAATATGATTCAACACTTAAAAAAATTTTTACCAGAAACGTTCGTTATTGCGGGCAATGTTGGAACACCAGAAGCCGTTCGCGAATTAGAAAACGCTGGAGCCGATGCCACCAAAGTGGGGATTGGACCAGGAAAAGTTTGTATTACTAAAATTAAGACTGGCTTTGGGACAGGTGGCTGGCAGTTAGCGGCTTTACGTTGGTGTGCCAAAGCTGCTCGGAAACCAATTATTGCAGATGGTGGGATTCGGACCCATGGAGACATTGCAAAATCTGTGCGTTTTGGGGCAACTATGGTCATGATTGGTTCACTATTTGCTGGACATGAAGAATCACCAGGTGAAACAAAAGTGGAAGATGGCGTTGTTTACAAAGAATACTTTGGTAGCGCCTCTGAATTCCAAAAAGGCGAAAAGAAAAACGTTGAAGGGAAAAAAATCTGGTTACGCCATAAAGGGAAGTTGGCAGATACTTTAGTCGAAATGCAACAAGATTTACAATCTTCCATTTCATACGCGGGAGGTCGCGATTTAGAAGCGATTCGTAAAGTTGATTATGTGATTGTAAAAAATTCTATTTTTAATGGTGATACCATTTAAGATTCAACTATAGACTGAAAAGAAGACAGCACGTAGTGCAGAAATTAAAATGATTTCTGCATTACGTGCTTTTTTTACTTTACCTATCGTAGTAATCGTGTTAAGATAATTACAACGACAGACGTAGTACGATAGTTGAAGTACTTGAGGGAGGAATTTATGTGATTGGTAGTGATGCAATTCGAGGATACAACGATACCTTTATTCTCTCAATCTTACAATCCGGCGCTTCATATGGTTATGCGATTTCTAAACGCATTCGTGAAATTTCTAAAGAACAATATTCGATTAAAGAAACGACACTTTATTCTGCTTTTACACGTTTAGAGAAAAATGGCTACATTGAATCATTTCCAGGAGAAGTAACGCATGGCAAAAAGCGGACCTATTATCAAATAACCCGTGCAGGAGAGCGTTATTTAGAAGAAAAGTTACTAGAATGGGAAGTAACAAAAGACGTCGTCGAAGCATTTGTAAAGGAGATGGGAAAATGAAAATTATAGAAGAATTTATTGATAGCTTATTTTCAGGCGTTGTTGAAACATCTGAAACAAAACAATTAAAGGCGGACTTATTAGCAAATGCTGAGGATCGTTATGAAGATTTGCTCAGCCAAGGAAAATCGGAAAATGAAGCAATTGGTACAATTATTTCTGAATTTGGTACTATTGATGAATTAATGGAAGAATTGAATTTAGAAAATAAACAAGTGGATGAAACAAACGATTTAATGAACGGTTTGCCAGAAATTTCAGTGGAGGAAGGACTTGACTATTTAGCTGTCCAACGTAAAGGTGCTATTCAAATTGGTCTTGGTGTTGTTGCAATCATGGTGGGTGTTGGCTTGCTGGTTGGTATGCGTGGTGTTCTTTCTAACGGTCTCGGTTTAGTTTGTCTTTTCATAGGTGTGGCAATTGGCGTTCCATTATTTATTGTTGCTGGTAATCGGTTTGTTGCAATGGATAAACAACTGGGGCAACGATTGATTCCGACTAAGTTAAAAAAAGAAGTTGCACAAAGAGAACAAAGTTTTCAACGATCATTTATTTTTTGTATGGCAGCGGGCGTCGTTTTTTGTATTTTGGGTTTAATCCCAGTTGTTGTCTTTAGTAGTGGCCTTCATCTGATGATGCGCCGTTCCATGCATCAAATGATGGGCGGACAATATTATAATGGAACGATGGGGATTAGTTGGCTCTTCTTTTTAGTATCGGTTGGTGTCTTCTTGTTTATATTTGGTGGAGTAATTAAAGGAAGTTTTAATAAATTGTTGAATGAAACTTATTTTTATTCAGAACATGTTGGTCATCCTGAGTATGCCCCTCAGCAAACAAAAACAGAGGAAGGACCTGTGGGAAATCCTGTCGGTGCAATTATTGCATCCGTTTATTGGCCCTTAGTTGTTGCACTCTATTTATTTATTAGTTTTGTTTTAGGGGATTGGCGGTTTAGTTGGTTAATCTTTATGTTCGCAGGAATCTTTTATAACACCATCCAAGCATTTTTACACAAGTATTGAGACAAACCTGTTAATAGTAAAACAGAAAAGTGGGACATTCGTCAAAACGGCTGCCCCACTTTTCTTGTATTTTCGATTGACAAAAGCATTAAACTGGATTACTTTTAACTCATCCAATTGTTGAGGTGATGGCTATGTGGCAACTTAAAAAAGAACAAAATGTTCCCATTTATCGCAGTATTATGGAAATGATTGTTCAAAAGATTCAAACAGGCGAATTATTACCAGGCGAAAAAATCCCTTCGGAACGTAAACTGGCAGAATACTTGTCTGTCAATCGTTCAACCGTTGTTCATGCATTAGATGAACTGGTGGACTTAGGCTGGATTGTGCGAAAAAGAGGGAGTGGAACGATCGTCAACGAAGGAAAATGGGGGGTAATGATGACGCCACGAACGGATTGGCATCGTTATTTAGAACAAAATGTGTTCAAACAAGTTCATCCCTTGGTGGCAGAGATTGAGTTACGTGCTAAACAAAATTTGCCGACTGACTTAGATATGTATACAGGTGAGTTACCGTTAGACTTAATTCCCAGTTTCGATTTTCCAGCATTAAATTGGAAACAATTTTTAAAAGAGGAAGCACAAGATGAATTAGGTTATTTGCCGTTAAGAAAAGAAATCCAAGCCATTACAGCAACGGAATATCAGCTTCATTTACCAAGTGAAAGTTTATTGCTTACTTCAGGTGCGCAACAAGCACTTTTTTTAGTTTTGCAAGTTTTATTGAGACAAGGAGATAGTGTTGCCGTAGAAGATCCATCTTTCTTCTATGCCTTACCAATTTTCCAAGCTGCTGGTGTGCGCTTATTTGGTGTACCCATGACAGAGGAAGGGATTGATCTTGAAGCGCTAGAACAAACAATCCGACAACATCGCATCAAAATGGTTATGGTTAATCCTTCCTTTCAAAATCCCACTGGGACAGTGATGCCTTTAAGAAAAAGAGAACAGCTTGTGAAAGTCTGTCAAACGTATCAAGTTCCTATTTTAGAAGATGATGTTTTTGGGCAGCTAAGTTTTATCCCAAAAACAGAAATTCCTCCTTTAAAAAAATTAGATCCAGATAATGTCTTGTATATCGGTTCGTTGTCAAAAATTTTAGGTTCGACCACGAAAATTGGTTGGTTAAGTGCGCCCGCCTCCGTGACGAAACAAATTGCAGAAGCCAGAAAAATGATGGATGTTTCGTTGAGTATTTTTCCGCAGATGCTCGCTAAAATGGCGATTGAAGATTCTTCTTTTTCTGAAAAAATTACGTTATTAAATAAACAAGTGGAACAACGAGCAACAGCTGTATATCAAGTATTTAAATCGTTGCCAGAATGGGAAGTTTCGCCAGTAAAGGGCGGCTTTTATTTATGGGCACATTGGCGTCAAGGGGCACTTAAGCCAGAAGATTGGCAAGTGTTTTTACGAGAAGGTGTTTTGGTAGCACCAAGTGTCGCTTTTAGTGAAAAACGTGGAAGTATTCGCTTGAACTGTTCCAGAATTTCACCAGAAGAAATGCCTCTTTTTTGTGAGCGAATGGTACGGATTACACGACAGCTTTCTGAAAATAGACAAACAAAAATAGAACAGTAAGTAAGATTTTTCTTATAAAAATCATTTGCTGAGAGAAAACGCTACAACTTCCCTTTTCTAAACGAATATCCAATGCTATACTTAAAAAGTAAAAACAAAAAAACAAATGAGGTGTTTTCCATGTCTTGGGAACAAGTTTACCAACAATGGTTAAATGAAGAAAATATTCCAGAAAATTTAAAAAATGAATTAAAGGACTTAAATACAGATCCTGAAAAATGTGAAGATGCATTTTACGCACCATTAGAATTTGGGACTGCCGGGATGCGTGGAATTTTAGGCGCCGGTATTAATCGGATGAATATCTTTACAGTTCGTCAAGCGACAGAAGGGCTTGCACGTTTTATGGATACGCAAAATCCTGAAACAAAACGTCGCGGTGTAGCCATTGCCTATGATTCACGTCATATGTCTCCAGAATTTGCAATGGAAGCAGCTAAAACATTAGCTAAACATGATATTCCTTCTTTTGTGTTTGAAAGCTTACGACCAACACCAGAATTATCTTTTGCAGTCCGCTACTTTAAAGCTTTTGCGGGAATCATGATTACGGCTTCTCACAATCCAGCTGCCTATAATGGCTACAAAGTCTATGGTGAAGACGGTGGTCAAATGCCGCCAGCTGATGCAGATGCATTAACTAAATATGTTCGTAGTATCGAAAATCCTTTGAAAATTGATGTCTTATCAGATGAAGAAGTTGCCCACAGCGGTTTAATTAACATTGTTGGTGAAGAAGTCGATAATGCGTATTTGAAAGAAATTAAAACAGTTACGATTAATCAAGAATTAATTAACGAAATGGGTAAAGAATTAAAATTAGTTTACACTCCCTTACATGGAACTGGGAAAATGTTAGGAGAAAAGGCATTAAAACAAGCCGGCTTTGAAAAATTTGTTTTAGTACCTGAGCAAGCCGTTGCTGATCCTGACTTTACTACAGTTAAGTCACCAAACCCTGAAGAACATTCGGCATTCGAATATGCGATTCGTTTAGGGGAAAAAGAAGGCGCTGATTTATTGATTGCAACAGATCCAGATGCTGATCGTTTAGGTGCTGCTGTGCGGATGCCAAACGGAGACTACCAAGTATTAACAGGAAATCAATTAGGTTCAATTATGATTCATTATATTTTAGAAGCCCATCAACAAGCAGGCACGTTGCCTCAAAATGCTGCGGTTCTAAAATCAATCGTTTCTAGTGAACTTGCTACAGCGATTGCTGAGAAATATAATACGAAGATGTTTAATGTTTTAACAGGTTTCAAATTTATTGCTGAAAAAATTCAACAATACGAAGAAGACCACAGTCAAACGTTTATGTTTGGTTTTGAAGAAAGTTATGGTTACTTAGTGAAACCTTTTGTTCGTGATAAAGATGCAATTCAAGCGTTAGTTTTATTAGCAGAAGTAGCGGCTTTCTATAAAAAACAAGGAAAAACATTATACGATGGTTTACAAGATATCTTTGAAGAATTTGGTTACTTTGAAGAAAAAACTATTTCCGTAACAATGAGCGGAATTGAAGGCAGCGGTAAAATCAAAGCTTTAATGGCAAAATGTCGTGAACAAGCGCCAACTGAGTTTGCCGGGATTCAAGTTACTCAAACGGAAGATTTTAAAGAATTAACACGCACTTTTGCAGATGGTCAAACAGAACAATTACAAATGCCTCCTTCTGATGTGTTGAAATATCATTTAGAAGATGGTAGTTGGATTGCTATCCGACCATCAGGAACAGAACCAAAAATTAAATTCTATCTAGCGACAAAAGCAACAAGTAGTTCAGAAGCTTCTGAAAAAATTGCTGCGTTTGAAGCAGTCGTTAATGAATTAACAAAATAAAATAAACGAAACAGGCTGTACGGAAAAAAGTACGAATGTTAGTGTTTGTGTCAAAAGCTAATTGACTTTTGACACAAACACTTTATTTAACTAAGGAGGGAATGCTATGAAAATTGGCTTTATCGGTGCTGGCAGTATGGGCGGTGCCATGATTAAAGGGTTACTAAAAGCTGAGGCAGTCAAGAAGGAACATTTATATGTGAAAGGTGGCTCAAGTGGAACAGCAGAAGCACTTCAAAAAGAGTGGGGCTTTCAACTTGTCACAGATTATGCACTTTTCCAAGAATGTAAGGTTATTTTTATTGCGACAGGAGCAAAGGTCGTGTTACCTGTTCTTCAGGAATTAGCTCCTCATTTTTCCAACGAAAGTCTATTGATTTCTGTTGCAACAGGTCATACCATACAAGAAGCACAAATGGCCCTTGGCAATAAAGAAGCCAAAGTTGTTCATGCCATTCCTAATACACCAGTTAGCGTGAATCAAGGCGTGATTGGCGTAGCCTTGGCACCAACAATTGAAGGCCAAACGAAGGAACTGGTAATGGAACTTCTTGCTACTTTAGGGTTAGTCAAAGAAATTCGTGAAGCGCAACTGGAAACTTTTGGTACTGTGGCTGGTTGCAGTCCAGCTTTTGTTGATATCTTTATGGAAGCATTGGGAGATGCAGCAGTCTTAGAAGGGCTACCAAGGAACTTATCTTATGAAATTGTCGCTCAAATGATAAAAGGAACGGCGGCCTTAGCCTTAGACACGAAAAAACACCCAGGAGCATTGAAAGATGAAGTGACTTCTCCAGGAGGAAGTACGATTCGCGGTGTCGTAGCTCTAGAAAAAAATGGCTTCCGTTATGCCGTGATGGATGCAGTTCAGCAAGCCAACCACGAATAGATGAAGAAAGTTGGAAAATCGACAAGTTTGTCATTTTTCCAACTTTCTTTGTGCCATATTTTTCGTAGGAAAGAACAATCGCAGTTCTTATTTTAAAAAACTCTGTGTTATAATGAGTGCAAAGTGAGGCGACTATAATGAAACAAATGGAAGAAATCAAACAAGTAAGTCAATTATATAAAGTATTAAGTGATCCAACACGTTTAAGAATTTTGCTACTTTTAAAAGAAGGCGAGCATAATGTAACGGCGATTAGTGAACAATTGGAAATGGAACAGTCCGCCGTTTCTCATCAACTAAAATTATTAAGAGATAGCCGGGTTGTCAAGGCACGTCGCGAAGGAAAAACGATTTTTTATACATTGGATGATCATCATGTAATAGATATTTTAAATCAGACCTTTGAGCATATTGAACATCGATAAAAAGTAGGAAAAAATAGCGTAACTAGAATAGCGCTGTTGATGGAGGTAAAAATGAAGGATACCTTAAAGATCGGGTTACTAGGATTAGGGACTGTAGGCACTGGCGTTTTAACTCTCTTGAAAGAACATCAAGAGAAAATTTCACAAGTGACAGGAATGAATGTAGTCATTGAAAAAGCATTTGTCCGAAATCTTGAAACGAAACAAGCGCAAGCGGAAGAATACGGTCTGTCTTTAACAACTTCAATTGATGATATTTTAGAAGATAAAGAGATTCAAATCGTTGTGGAATTAATGGGAACCATTGAACCAGCCAAAACCTATATCATGAAAGCTTTAGAAAAGGGCAAACATATTGTGACTGCCAATAAAGATTTACTGGCGCAACATGGGAGTGAATTAGTAGCGTTAGCCCAAAAACATCATTGTGATTTATATTACGAAGCAAGTGTTGCTGGCGGGATTCCTATTTTAAGAACAATTGCTAATAGCTTAGCGGCAGACAATATTCAACAAGTTTTAGGAATTGTGAACGGTACGACGAATTATATGCTTACGCAAATGGTTTCTGCTGATAAAAGTTATGAAGAAGCTTTAGCAGAAGCGCAAGCGTTGGGATTTGCTGAAGCGGATCCGACAAATGATGTCGATGGAATCGATGCAGCCTATAAAATGGTTATTTTAAGTCAATTTGCTTTTGGGATGAATGTTTCATTACCACAAGTTGATATTCGTGGAATTCGCGGATTGTCTTTAGATGATGTCGCTATGGCTAAACAACTGGGGTATGAAATCAAATTGATTGGCTCTGCTGAACAAAATGAGAATAGTATCTCGGTGGAAGTGGCGCCTATGCTAGTCAATCAAAAGCACCCTATTGCATCTGTTCGGAATGAGTACAATGCAGTATTTATAAAAAGTGCAGGTGTGGGCGAATCAATGTATTACGGTCCAGGAGCTGGCGCTAAACCGACAGCAACCAGTGTTGTCAGTGATTTAATTACGATTGCTAAAAACATTCGCTTGACAACGACTGGCCATATGTTCAATTCGTATCAACATAAAACCCAATTGACGCGTTCCGAAAATGTATTTGGGCAGTACTATTTTTCGTTAGATGTTCCAGATACACCAGGACAATTTTTGCAGTTGACACAATTAATGACTAAAGCAGAAGTCAGCTTTGATCAATTAGTTCAACAGAGATCAGATGGACAGCGAGCAAGAATTGTTGCCATTACACACCAGATATCAAAAGCACAAATGCAACAAGTTGTGACAGCTATTCAAAATACGGAAGCCTTTCAGTTATTGAATGTAATGAAGGTTATAGGAGATGAGTAAACATGTATGAAGGTTTGTTAAAACAGTATCAAGCGTATTTGCCCGTAACAGAAAAAACACCAATGATTTCTTTAGCCGAAGGAAATACGCCACTGATTCCTTTACCTAATTTATCCAAAGAATTAGGTATTCAATTATATGGAAAATACGAAGGCTTAAATCCCACTGGCTCATTCAAAGATCGCGGGATGGTGATGGCTGTAGCAAAAGCGGTAGAAGAAGGTGCCAAAGCGATTGTTTGTGCTTCTACAGGAAATACTAGTGCCGCCGCTGCTGCGTATGCCACAAGAGCAGGCATTAAAGCGTATGTAGTGATTCCAGAAGGAAAAATCGCACTGGGAAAATTGGCGCAAGCTATTATGTATGGGGCGGACATTATTTCGATTCCAGGTAACTTTGATGAAGCATTAAAAGCGGTGCGAGAGATTGCGAAAACTGAGGCAGTTGCGCTAGTTAATTCAGTGAATCCTTATCGCTTAGAAGGGCAAAAGACAGCAGCTTTTGAAGTTTGTGAACAATTAGGTCAAGCGCCCGATGTCTTAGCGATTCCAGTTGGAAATGCCGGCAATATTTCCGCTTACTGGAAAGGCTTTAAAGAATGGCATGAAAAACAAGGAACAACTTTACCAAGAATGCATGGTTTTGAAGCAGAAGGTGCCGCAGCAATCGTGAAAGGACAAGTGATTGAGCAACCTGAAACCGTGGCGACAGCGATCCGGATTGGAAATCCTGCTAGTTGGCAATTAGCAGAACAGGCACGCGATGAATCGGGTGGTTTCATTGATGCTGTGACAGATCAAGAAATTTTAACGGCTTACCGAAAAATTGCTGCTCAAGATGGGGTTTTCATTGAACCTGGTTCGGCTGCCTCATTAGCTGGAGTTATTCAACATGTTAAAAGCGGTAAAATCAAAGCAGGTGAAACCGTCGTGGCAGTCTTTACTGGTAACGGACTGAAAGATCCTGATACAGCAATGGAGACAGAAGTAACTATTTCAAAAATGAGTGACGTGGAAGAAATGCGTCTGCACTTACGAAAAGGAGTCGCAACACTATGAAAATAAGAGTACCTGCCACTAGTGCCAACTTAGGACCTGGCTTTGATTCATGTGGCATTGCATTATCCGCTTATTTAACAATCAACGTTTTAGGTGAAAGTGAATTTTGGGAAATTCAACATACTTTGGGAGAAGAGATCCCTACTAATGAAGAGAATTTATTAATTCAAACGGCATTGAAAATTGCACCAGAATTAACACCAAAAGTTATTCGGATGGTTTCTGACATTCCCCTTGCAAGAGGACTAGGCAGTAGCTCAAGTGTGATTGTAGCAGGAATTGAATTAGCTAACCGACTAGCACATTTAAATTTGTCCCCTAAAGAAAAGGTCCGTTTGGCCACAGAGATGGAAGGACATCCGGATAATGTGGCCCCAGCTATTTTAGGAGATTTCGTGGTGGCTAGCTATGTAGAAAACCAAGTCTACCATGTCAAACATCACTTTCCAATGTGTGATGTCATTGCATTTATTCCAGAGGAACCATTATTTACCGAAAAAAGTCGTGCTGTTTTGCCCGAAAAATTGGCTTATAAAGAAGCGGTCGCGGCCAGCTCAATTGCCAATGTTATGATTGCCGCAATTTTAAACGGAGATTTACCTTTAGCAGGCAAAATGATGGAACAAGATAAATGGCATGAAACGTATCGTCGTTCATTGGTTCCTCATTTAAAAGAAATTCGTCGTTTAACTCAGCAAAAAGGTGCTTATGGCTCTTTCTTAAGCGGTGCTGGTCCAACTGTGCTAATCTTGTCGCCAGAAGAACGAACCAACGAAATTGTTCAAAGTTTGGAGAAATTATCTACCAAAGCGAGCATCCAAATTTTCAATATTGATCAAGAAGGCGTTCAAGTCTTTTAAAAAAAACGAGAAAAAATCACTAGTGATTTTTTCTCGTTTTTTTTTAATCCTCGGATGTTTCCGTGGAATAATAGCTATGGTCTTCTAAGTTCAAAGCATTAAGAATCATTGAGGCAGTTTCTTCAATTGAAAGAGAAGCGACATCAATAACGATACAACCTAATTTTTGATAAAGATCATTAGCAAAAGCCAGTTCTCGCCGAATTTTTTCAATATCTGAATAAGAAGTATTTTCAGGTAATCCATATGCGCGCATTCGTTCTTTACGAATCCCGTTTAAAACATTGGGATCGTTGGTTAAGCCAACAATTTTTTTAGGGTCCATTTCGAATAATTGTTTCGGTAAATGTGCTTCAGGAATCAGTGGCAAATTAGCAACTTTTAAGTTTTTGTTAGCTAAAAAGAGACTTAGCGGTGTTTTAGAAGTTCGGGAAACACCAAGAAGTAACACATCCGCTTCTAAAAAGCCTCGTGGGTCCTTGCCATCGTCATATTTGACAGCAAATTCCATCGCTTCAATTCGTTTAAAATAATTTTCATTCAGATGATGTAAGGCACCTGGTTCCCGCATGGGTGCGACACCTGTTAATCGTTCGATTTCCGCAACTGGTGGTGTCAAAATGTCAAAATGGAACAATTGATGCTCATTGAAAAATTGATTAGCAATCGCCACGAGATGATCATTAATGATAGTATGCAGTACCATGGCCTCTGCTTTTTTGGCATCTTCTAACGCTTGCACCAGTTTATCTTCGTCTTTAACGAATGTTCGTCTAATCAAAGTAAAATCAACAGTGGGGTACTGGGCCATTGAAGCAGCCGCCAATTTTGAAGCGGTCTCGCCAGCAGAATCTGAGATGACAAAAATCGTCACACATTTTTTTTCTTCAGAAATAGTCATAGAAGGTAAGTCCTTTCTTGCATTTTTAATAATTTTATTATACCATAAGTCCAGAATCTATTTCGTAATGATTCTGATTTAGGTTGGTGAGGGAGGAAATGGCGATGGCACCAGTAAAAACCAATATTGAACAAGCCTTAGAAACCATGAAAGCCAGTGGATTAAAATATACTAAAAAACGAGAATTACTGATGAGCTATTTGATTAAGCGAAATCGGTATGTTTCTGCACGTGAAGTGTATGAATTTATGAATGAAACCTTTAAAGGAGTCAGTTATGATACGGTTTATCGTAACTTGCATGACTTTGAGTGCTTGGAATTGCTGGAAAAAACAGAATTAAATGGCGAGCAAAAGTTTCGCTTCCGTTGTTGCCAAGAGGTGGAACATCATCATCACTTTATTTGTACGGTTTGTGGCAAAACGGAAGAAATTCACATGTGTCCGATGAATTTTTTTGAAGAACAGTTAAAAGGTTGTTCAATTGAAGGACATCGCTTTGAAATCCTTGGTCGTTGTGCCGATTGTTGCGAAAAATAGCGAATAAGACGAAAAATCAAACAAAAATTTCGTATTTTATCAGTAGAGTGGTTGACGGTTATTTATGCTTTAGCTATAATACAACAAGGACAGTATTTTAATTTGTGGGTTTTTCCCACAAATAAGAAAAACGGTTACTTTTTAAGCTCGGAGGGAGGGAATAACATGTCAAAAACAGTCGTTCGTAAAAACGAATCTCTTGATGATGCTCTTCGTCGCTTCAAACGTTCCGTTTCAAAAGCGGGTACTTTACAAGAATCACGTAAACGTGAATTCTACGAAAAACCAAGTGTAAAGCGTAAGAAAAAATCTGAAGCAGCTAGAAAACGTAAAAAATTCTAGTTTTGAATGAATTGGAGTTGGTGGTATGTCATTGCTAACCACATTGAATGACGACATTAAAACAGCGATGAAAGCTAAAGACAAAGAAACTTTAGCCGTACTTCGTATGTTAAAGACTGCCATTCAAAATGATCAGATTAAAGCGGGCCGTGAATTGAACGGAGAAGAAGAACTCACTGTATTGTCTCGTGAGATGAAACAGAGAAAAGATTCTTTATCAGAGTTTGAAAAGGCGGGACGCGACGATCTTGTTGAAAAAGTAAAAGTTGAAATAGCAATTGTTGAAAAATATATGCCTCAACAACTAACAGAGGAAGAAATTCGTCAACTAGTTCAAGAGGTAATGACGCAAACTGGCGCCACTTCACCAAAAGATTTTGGTAAAGTGATGGGCGCTATGATGCCGAAAGTCAAAGGCAAAGCCGATGGCAACCAAGTTAACGCAATTGTGAAAGAATTATTACAAGAAAACTAAGAGCGTTATCGAAACTAGGACAGGATACTGTCCTAGTTTTTTTATGTAAAGAGAAAACCGGTAGCTTTTTACGGTTTTCTCTTTTTTGACTTTCAAAGTCAAATCAGGTACGACTTCTTTTTAAACAGATAAGAATGTGGTATCATTGTAAAGGACTATATAATAAAGGAGATGGACGTTTTTTGACAGATAATCAGTCAAAATCTTTGGAATTAATACTTACTGATTCTGATGATGCACACATGCTTTTAGGAACACATGATAAACATATCAAATTTTTAGAAGAGAATACCCACGTAACGATTAATAGTCGTGGCGAAGTTATTCAGTTAATTGGCGAATCATCAGAGGTAGAGTTAGTCGCTTCCGTGTTAAGAGCGCTACAAACATTAATTCAACGAGGCATCAAAGTGCATACGCCAGATGTCGTTTCTGCTTTAAAAATGGCCAAAGCTGGAAATTTAGAGGCGTTTATTGCCATGTATGAAGAAGAAATTATGAAGGACCATCATGGTCGGGCCATCCGAATTAAGAATGTTGGTCAAAAAAAATATATCGATGCAGTTAAAACTCATGACGTCATTTTCGGGGTGGGACCTGCGGGGACAGGAAAAACCTTTTTAGCCGTGGTGATGGCGGTAGCAGCTTTGAAAAAAGGCGAAGTACAAAAAATTATTTTAACTCGTCCAGCGGTGGAAGCTGGCGAAAGCTTGGGCTTTTTACCAGGTGACTTAAAAGAAAAAGTCGATCCTTATTTACGTCCAGTTTACGATGCCTTGTATCAAATTTTTGGTATGGATCATACAAATCGTTTAATGGAACGCGGCGTTATTGAAATTGCCCCGCTTGCTTATATGCGTGGTCGTACATTGGATGATGCTTTTGTCATTTTAGATGAAGCACAAAATACTACGGTTGCCCAAATGAAAATGTTTTTAACTCGTTTAGGGTTTAGTTCAAAAATGATTGTTAATGGAGATACTAGTCAGATTGACTTGCCACGTGGTGTAACAAGTGGTTTAGTTAACGCCGAGCGTACGTTAAAAGACATTGAAAAAATTGCCTTTGTAAATTTTGAAGCCAGTGACGTTGTGCGTCATCCGGTTGTAGCACAAATTATTCAAGCCTATGAAAAGGAACAACAAAAGCATTCCTAAGCAGTTAGGGAAGGAGTGAAAGTACCTTTTGAAAAAAGTACTTACAAAGTTAGGGGATCGTTTAGGTAAGGCCTATTTACCTATTTTATTAGCCGTTTTTTCTCTTCTTTTATTTATGATTATGTTTGGCAGTGTCCATCAGAAAAGAGTAGAAATTAAAGAAGGTCAACTGGCCGAGAAAACCATTCGTGCAAATAAAAATATCGAGAATACCTACGAAACAGAACAAAGAAAAAAATTGGCAGCAGAAGCTGTCACCCCCGAATATATTTATCAAGAAGATACGGCATCTGTCCAACATAATCGTATTGATAAATTATTTAAATTGATTGATTCTGCGAATGAAAAAGTAGACAAAGAGTACAGCAATAAGCAAGCGAAGGCCAAAAAGGAAGAAACGATTCCTGCGCCGACCGTGGAAGAACGAGTAGCTAGCTTAAAGTCATTGTTTGAATCTTTACCGCAAGATGAAGTTACGTTTTATCAAAGTTTTCCTAATGTTTTTTATCAAACAATCTTTACATTAACCTCTGAGCAATTGGATAAGGTTCGTTCAGAAAGTTTGATGTTGGTGGATGACGCAATGCAAAATCACGTTCGAGAATCTGATTTGGATAAAATTCGCCAAGAAGCTAACGGTAAAATTCAATACTTAGATATTACGAGTACCATGCAACAAGTCATTCGTTACATTGTTAACCAAGGGATTGTGGTAAACGATATTGCCAATGAAAAACGAACAGAAGAGCTGCGTCAAAAAGCGATGAATGCTGTTCAACCCGCAATGATTTATCAAGGCGAAATTATTGTTCGTGAAGGTACTCAAATTGATGCAAAAGCGGTCGAAAAACTTGAGTTACTAGGAATGACTAGTCAAAATACCTCTATTTTTCCGATGGTGGCATTAGCATTAGCTATTTTACTTCAAGTTGAAGTGTTAATTTTCTTTACAAAACAAGTGACTGAGCCTTCGCGACAACGCTCGTTTATTATCTTTTACACGGGTGCTATGCTAATCAGTGTTATTTTAATGAAATTCTTCCAGATTTTCCAAACAGAGCAGTTGATGTATATTCCCTTGTTCTATCCGGCAGCCTTTGCGCCGCTGATTCTAAATCATTTTGTAAATCGTCGTTCAGGGATAATCGCTGCCATTTTCCAAGTCGTTTTTGCGTTATTTATCTTTTATAATTCTATTGGCACAAACTCGTTGACGGTTATTCTGATTATGTACTTATTCTCAGGATTTCTAGCAACAGTTGTTAAACGGAAACGGATGAGTGAGCAAGTTTTCCCAGCTTTAATGTGGGTAGTGGTCTTTCCTGTTTTCATGGCGGTTGTCTTAATGATTTATCAAGGAATGAGTTTAACAGATGGTAAAACGTGGACAGCTTTAATTTGTGCAGGTGCAGGAACGGTACTTTCATTTTTAGCAACAATGGGCTTGCATCCATATATCGAATTATTAGTGACTGATGATAGTATGATTGTCTTGAATGAATTAAGTAATCCGAACCATCCGTTGTTAAAACAACTGTTAGAAGAAGCGCCAGGTACCTATCATCATAGCATGATGGTGGCTAGTTTGAGCGCTAACGCTGTTGCTGAGATTGGTGGACGGTCGCTATTAACACGAGTTGCTTGTTATTACCATGACATTGGCAAAATTAAACACGCCAATTTCTTTGTGGAAAACTTACCTGCTGGCGCAGAAAATCCACATAACTTTTTATTGCCAGAAGATAGTAAACAAATTATTTTTGGCCACGTAATTGATGGCGCCAAAATTTTAGAAGAGTACAATATGCCGCAAATGGTGATTGACATTTGTCGTCAACATCATGGCACAACATTGATGAAATTTTTCTATGTGAAAGCAAAAGAACGCAATCCTGAAATTAAAGAATCAGACTTCCGTTATCCTGGGCCACGTCCACAAACACGAGAAGCAGGGATTGTGAGTATTGCTGATACTTGTGAGGCTGCTGTGCGGGCGATGGATCATCCGACCAACGAAAAAATTCAAGCCTTTGTGCATAATGTGCTTCAAGATAGAATTTCAGATGGCCAATTAGATGAATGTGGGTTAACGATGAAAGAGATTCGCATCATTGAAAAATCATTAATTAATGGATTATGCAGTACCTTCCATTCACGGATTAAGTATCCAAAAATGAAAGCTGAAGCAGAAGAAATGAAAGATGAACAAGAAAAGAGAGATGACTAATGGATATTACTTTCATTGATGAAACCGAGAAAGTACCAACAGAAGAAATCAAAGAAATCGAAAATTTGCTGCAATTTGCAGCGGGTTTTCTAGAAATTGCCGAAGATACGGAGATGTCGGTGACTTTTACAGATAACGCAGGTATCCAAGTGATTAATCGTGACTATCGGGGCAAAGATATGCCTACAGATGTCATCAGTTTTGCTTTAGAGGATGAAGGGGAAGACGAATTGCCAATTATTTTTGATGATGAAGAGTTGGCAGAGCTACCACGTAATCTAGGTGATTTAATTATTTCAACAGAGCGAGCAGCAGAACAAGCAGTTGAATATGGGCACACATTGGAGCGAGAAATGGGCTTTTTGGCAGTACATGGCTTTTTACATTTGAATGGGTACGATCATATGGAACCTGAAGATGAAAAAGAAATGTTTGGTTTACAGAAAGAGATTTTAGATGCGTATGGCCTTAAAAGATGAGCAAACAGGAAAAAATAAACATTTTATTAATTCATTAGAATTTGCCTGGCAAGGAATCAAAACAGTTTTTCGAGAAGAACGTAATATGCGCAAACATGTGGCGTTTGGCGTCACGGCCATTGTGTTTGGTTTCTTGTTTTCTTTAACACTTGCTGAATGGCTGTGGTTGTTATTGGCCGTTTTTCTTGTCTGGTTGGCAGAAATTATCAACACAATTTTTGAAAATGTCGTAGATATGTTTACGGATTTTCACTTTCATCCAATCGGAAAAAAAGTAAAAGACATGGCCGCAGGAGCTGTTTTATTAACAGCCGGTTTCGCAGTGCTAGTAGGACTAATTCTATTTGTACCAAAAATTTTACAAATCATTCAAATGTGGAAATAAGAGGAGAAATACAATGACAACTGAACATAAATCTGGTTTCGTAGCCATTGTCGGCAGACCAAATGTTGGAAAATCAACATTGTTAAATCGAATTGTCGGCCAAAAAATTGCAATTATGAGTGACAAAGCACAAACAACTCGTAATAAGATTCAAGGAATTTATACAATTCCTGAAGCACAAATTGTTTTTATCGATACTCCAGGGATTCACAAACCTAAACACCGCTTAGGCGATTTCATGGTGGAAAGTGCCTACAATGCGATGCGTGAAGTAGATGCTACTTTATTTATGGTAAGTGCTGATCAAAAACGCGGGAAAGGTGACGACTTTATTATTGAACGATTGAAAAATAATAATAGTCCAGTCTACTTGATTATTAATAAAATTGACAAAGTCCATCCAGATGATTTATTGAGTATTATTGAAGACTATTCGAAACAAATGGACTTTAAAGAAATTATTCCCATTTCTGCCACTGAAGGAAATAATTTTGAGCATTTGATGGATGTTCTCGTTGAGCAAATGCCAGAAGGACCACAATATTTCCCTGATGACCAAATTACGGATCATCCAGAATATTTTATCGTTTCCGAATTAATTCGTGAAAAAGTGTTACTTTTAACAAGAGATGAGATTCCTCATTCTGTCGCTGTCGTTGTGGACTCAATGAAACGGGATGAAAACGATAAAGTCCATGTCCAAGCAACCATTATTGTGGAACGGGACAGTCAAAAAGGTATCATTATTGGCAAAGGCGGAAAAATGCTGAAACAAATTGGTACCAAGGCGCGTCAAGATATTGAATATTTATTAGATGACAAAGTGTATTTGGAGCTTTGGGTAAAAGTCCAAAAAGACTGGCGTGACAAAAAAATCTATTTACAAGATTTTGGTTATCGCAAAGAAGAATATTAAGAAAGTAGTGTTTGGGAAGCGAGTGTATAAACGAACTTTCCAAACACTACACTAATTTACATAAGAAAAGGAAGTGAATTGAATGGCATTAGGGGAGACCAAAGGCATTATTTTATTTACGAAGGATTTTAAAGAGAAGGATAAACTCGTCAAAATTTTTACAGAATCCTATGGGAAATTGATGTTTTTTGTGAAAGGCGCGCATCGAAAAAATAATCCTCTTTTGCCAGCGATTCTGCCATTTACAGAAGCCGTCTACATCGGAAATTTTAGAGAAGAAGGCTTATCTTTTCTCAATAGCAGCAAAGAAGTTCAACCTTTTCGAAACATTCAACAAGACATATTTATTAACGCATATGGAACATATATTTTAAACTTAGTCGATGCAGCAATTGAAGATCAGCACTATGACCCTAATTTATTTCAATTTACCCACATGGCATTATCCGCTTTAAATGAGCAAAAAGATCCGGAAATCATTACAAATATTTTTGAAATTCAATTGTTAGAACGGTTTGGTGTACGACCAGAATGGCATCATTGTGTGGCTTGTGGCGAAACACAAGGGAAATTTGATTATTCCTCAAAATATAGCGGTGTGCTTTGTGAAAAACATTGGCATTTAGATGAACAGCGCTACCATGCAGATCCTAGAGCAATTCATTTTATTCGCTTATTTTCGCAAGTCTCCTATGAAAAAGTCCAAAACATTCAAGTAAAAGAAGAAACTAAGAAAAGTATTCGAGAAACGATTGATATGTTATACGATGAATATGTCGGGTTGCACTTAAAAAGCAAAAAATTTATTGATCAAATGAAAACGTGGGAAAATACGTTAAAAATTCCACCACGAAAGAAGGAAGAAAAAGAAACATAAACAAGCAGTCGTTTTTCTAAAAAAAATTTGACAACTTCCCTCAGACACCGTATTATGATAGAGAAGTTAAATACGTACGAAGAAAAAGAGAAGTAAAAAGAACCCTCTGTTAAGCGAATCTGGGAGAGTGGGAGCCAGAAACACGGAACTTTTGAAAGGCACTTTGGAGTACGACAAACGAAGCTGCCGATGAACACATCGGAAGTAGGGTGGAACCGCGATAATTATTCGTCCCTATGTCTATTAATAGGCATGGGGACTTTTTGCTGTGAATCACTACGATTGGCGCAAATGCGACAGAGTAGATGATGAACAGAATAAAAATTATCCCATTCTACAAAATTGTTTCTCTGTAGCCCTTTTTAAATTTACATTCCCGAAGCAAAGCCAATCCCTATGTCTATAAAAAATATTCCAAGGAGGAAAACAATGAAAAACAAGTTAACCGTACAAGAAATGATTTTAACCTTGCAAAAATTTTGGTCATCTAATGGCTGTATGTTAATGCAAGCCTATGATACAGAAAAGGGAGCCGGTACCATGAGTCCTTACACGTTTTTACGTGCCATTGGACCTGAACCATGGAATGCTGCCTATGTAGAACCTTCTCGTCGTCCAGCTGATGGACGCTATGGTGAAAATCCGAATCGTCTATACCAACATCATCAATTCCAAGTTGTAATGAAGCCTTCTCCTGAAAATATCCAAGAACTTTATCTAGAAAGTTTGAAATTATTAGGAATTGATCCATTAGAACATGACATTCGTTTTGTAGAAGATAACTGGGAAAATCCTTCAATGGGCTGTGCTGGTTTAGGTTGGGAAGTTTGGTTAGATGGCATGGAAATTACCCAATTTACGTATTTCCAACAAGTTGGCGGCTTACAATGTCATCCTGTCACTTCTGAAATTACTTACGGGTTAGAACGCTTGGCATCATATATCCAAGAAGTCGAAAGTGTCTATGATCTAGAATGGACACAAGGCGTTAAATATGGTGAAATTTTTGTCCAACCTGAATATGAACATTCAAAATATTCCTTTGAAATTAGTAACCAAGAAATGCTTTTAGAAAACTTTGACAAATTTGAAAAAGAAGCTAAACGCTGTATTGAAGAAAGCTTAGTTCACCCAGCCTATGATTATATTTTAAAATGTAGCCATACATTCAATTTATTAGATGCTCGCGGCGCTGTCTCTGTAACGGAACGTGCAGGATATTTAGCCCGCATTCGGAATATGGCTCGTTCCGTAGCGAAAATTTTTGTGGCTGAACGTGAAAAATTAGGGTTCCCATTATTAAATAAAGATCAAAGTGTATCCAAGGAGGCAGAATAACATGGCAAAAGATTTATTATTAGAAATTGGCTTAGAAGAAATGCCCGCACATGTTGTCACACCAAGCCGTATCCAACTTGAAGAAAAAGTAATCAAATTTTTAGATGAACATCATTTAGACTATGAAACAGTGCAATCCTTTGCCACACCTCGTCGTTTAGCCGTGAAAGTAACTGCGATTCCTGAAAAACAAGCGGATGTTGAAGAAGAAGTAAAAGGTCCAGCGAAAAAGATTGCTTTAGATGCTGAAGGAAATTGGTCAAAAGCTGCACAAGGTTTTGTACGCGGCCAAGGAGTCACAACTGAGGACATTGTTTTCAAAGAATTAAATGGTGTCGAATATGTCTATGTGACGAAGTTTACCAAAGGCCAAAGTGCCAAAGAAGTATTAACAAAATTAAATGACGTGATTACAAGTCTAACTTTCCCGGTAACAATGCACTGGGCAAACTATGATTTCGAATATATTCGTCCAATTCACTGGATTGTGGCACTACTTGATGATGAAGTAATTCCTTTCAAAGTTTTAGACGTGACGACAGGGCAAACTTCTCGTGGCCACCGTTTCTTGGGAGACGATGTGACGTTCCAACATGCTAATGAATATGAAGCAAAATTAAAAGAACAATTTGTAGTGGTTCAACCGAATGAACGGAAACAAATGATTGTTGATCAAGCGAACGCACTCGCTGCAGAAAAAAATTGGCAGTTAGCTTTAGATGAAGAGTTACTGGAAGAAGTTACAAATTTAGTGGAATATCCAACTGCATTTGTAGGCAGTTTTGATGAAAAATATTTATCTGTTCCAGATGAAGTATTAGTGACTTCTATGAAAGAACACCAACGTTACTTTGAAGTTCGTAACGACCAAGACTTATTAATGCCGCATTTTATCGCTGTTCGTAATGGGGATAATGTTCACCTTGAAAACGTGATTAAAGGAAATGAAAAAGTGTTAATTGCTCGTTTAGAAGATGCAGAATTCTTTTACAATGAAGATAAAAAATTAACGATTGAAGCATGTGTTGAAAAACTAAAAAATGTGACTTTCCATGAAAAGATTGGCTCAATTTATGAAAAAATGCAACGGGTTGCTCTAATTGCACAAATCATTGGTCGAAAAGTTGGCTTATCTGAGGAGGAATTGGAAGATTTAAAACGTGCCTCTGAAATTTATAAATTTGACTTAGTAACAAATATGGTTGGTGAATTCCCAGAATTACAAGGAATTATGGGAGAAAAATATGCCTTATTACAAGGCGAAAAACCAGCCGTAGCAACGGCTATTCGAGAACATTATCTACCAACTTCCAGTGAAGGTGAATTGCCAGAAACAGCAATCGGGGCTGTTTTAGCCTTAGCCGATAAGCTCGACAGCGTCTTTTCATTCTTCTCAGTTGGTATGATTCCAACAGGTTCTAACGATCCTTATGCACTTCGTCGTCAAACCTATGGCGTTATCCGAATTATTGAAGATAAAGGCTGGACCTTCCCATTAGTCCAATTACAAACAGAAGTTGATGAAGCAGTGAATCAAGATGTTGAGAAATATGGCGTTTTACTAAACGAAGGACAAGCAGAAGTCGTTGAATTTGTGAAAGCTCGCTTACGTCAATTATTAATGACGAAAAATGTTCGCCATGACATTATCGATGCAGTGGTGTCTGCTGAGCAAGCCGATTTATCGAAATTATTTGCTTCAGCAAATATTTTAAAAAGCCGTTTTGAAGATCAAGATTTTAAACCATCAATGGAAGCCTTAACGCGTGTTATTAATTTAGCAAAAAAAGGTCAAGAACTTTTAGGTGATACTGAAGAAGGGATTGATCCAAGTCTGTTTGAAAATAAGGCAGAAAAAGAACTGTATCAAGCGGTTAACGATTTATCTGAAGCATTTGCGACACGCACGATTGCAGAAAACTATGAAGCACTAGTAAATCTACGTCCGTTAATTGATGCGTACTTCAATGAAACGATGGTTATGGTTGAGGATGAAAAAGTCAAACAAAACCGATTAAAACAATTAATGCAAATTGCTAAAATGGCGTTATCAATTGCTAGCTTAGATTTATTAATTGTAAAATAAAAAGCGCTGTTTTTCGACCGCTAAGGAGGAACCGACAGCATGCTAGAAACAACGTTTGAACAAATTTTAACACAATTATCAAAGCCAGCTGTTCGTGCACTAACGAATGAAAAAATCGACAGTGTGGATGAACTCTACGCACGAGGCCGAAAAGCGTTACTTTCGTTGCATGGCTTTGGTCCAAAGTCTATTCGAACTATTGAAGAGATGACTGGGAAAGAATTGAAGTAAAAAAAGGATCGCCGTTTAGAGGCGATCCTTTTTTTATTTACGTTTTTGTTTTCCAGCATTGCGACCTTTATTGCCGTTTGCTTTTGGTTGGTTCGTTTTTTGCGTTACTTTGTTTGTTTCTTTTGGTGTCACATCCTTAATAGGAGTAACCACTTGTTTTGGTGGGTTATTTTTCAATTCTTCTTGTACTTGTTTTTTAATTCTTGGACGTAAGAGGATATTTGTGATGGCAGATTGAATACATGTGAAAATACCACCAACTACCCAGTAAAGCGCTACGCCTGCAGGTGAGCTAAAGGACATGAAAACAATCATTAATGGTGAAACAATCAGCATTGATTTCATTGTTTTCTTTTGTTCTTCAGGAATACCAATCATTGAAATATAACCTTGAGCTAAATAGGCTAAACCAGCTAATGCCACTAAAATCATATTTGGTTGCCCTAAATTCATTCCTAAGAAGCTTGCCGTGGCAATACCTTTTGTATAACGAGCAGCAAAGAACAGAGAAGAGAAAATAGGCATTTGAATTAATAAAGGCAAACAACCAATTCCGCCAACCATACTCACATTGTTTTCTTTATAAATCCTTTGTAGTTCTGCTTGTGCGGCCATTTGTTCTTCACGCGTACTTGCTTGTTTCATTTTTGCTTGTGCAACATCCACTTGAGGTTTGATTGCTTGCATTTTTTCCGTTTGGATAAAGCTTTTTTTCGATTGATGTAAGCCTAACGGTAAAATAATGATTCGTACAATAATGGTGATAAAAATAATCGCCCAACCATAGTTCCAATTAAAGTTATCGACAAGATAAGTAATTGCATTACTCATCGGTAAAACAAGGAAGTTATAGACAAAACCTTCACCAGTTGGTTGTCCATCTGCTCCTGTTTTCACACAGCCTGATAAAAACATTACTAAAAATAGTAAGCCAGAGCCGTAAAGCCATCGGTTTAATTTACGCATGTAATTCGGTCCTTTTCTAAAAAATTTTTACATGGTTAACTATACTTGAAACAGCGCTCTTTTTCAATCAAAATCGAAAAGAAGCTCTTACAAAAATCAATAAAAAGCAGGAACTACTTGCTGTTCAAGGCTTCTTCCCAAAGAAATCAATCGTTAGAAAGTAAGTTTATTGAATCACTTTAAATTGTTCCATTTCTTCTAACAAAGGGTCTTCTTGAATATCAACATACGTTACACGTCCCGCTGGACTGGGGGAATCTTTGATTTTTTTGATAAATGTTTCCATTATGTCTTCAGGTGCAATTGCTGTGATTGAAACGGACCCGTCGTCTTCGTTTCTCACTGAACCAGTGACACCTAATTGATCTGCCACCATTTTGGTCATGTAGCGGAAGCCAACACCTTGGACACGCCCTTGTACATTCATTCTTAGTTTTTCCATGAGAGACACTTCCTTTGCTTTTTTCTTTATGATAGCGATTTTTCTTGGTTCTAGCAAGTATCCAAGCAAGCTAGAAGCATGCTATAATACAAAGGCGAGGTGACTTATGAAAGAAATTACATCAACGAAAAATAACCAATTAAAAGAATGGAAAAAATTACACAAAAAGAAGTACCGAGAAGAACTGAACCAATATATAATAGAAGGATTTCATTTAGTTGAAGAAGCTGTGAAGGCCAACGCCGATGTTCAGTGGATTTTGTTTAACCAAAGAGGTCAACAAGAATGGGGAACTTGGTTAGCTGAACAAGAAACAGAAAAATTAATTTTTGTTAGTGATGAGGTTTTAAATAGCTTGTCGGAGCTGCCAACTTCACAAGGAATTTTGGCAATTGTCACCTTGGAAACGCAACAAGAGCAGTCGCTTTCTTTTAAAGGTGGTTGGTTACTTTTAGATAATATCCAAGACCCTGGTAATGTTGGTACGATGATTCGCACAGCTGATGCAGCAGGTTTAGCAGGTGTGATTTTAGGTAAGGGCACAGCAGATATTTACAATACAAAAGTGTTGCGCTCAATGCAGGGAAGTCACTATCATTTGCCGGTTCTCCAACGAGAATTGACCGAAGTGGTTCAGGCATTCAAGAAGCAAGGTCTACCAGTTTTCGGTACAGAACTAAATGAAGCTGCGATTGCTTATTATGAACAAGAGGCAGTGGAAAATTATGCGTTGATTTTAGGCAATGAAGGTAGCGGGGTTTCGCCAGAATTGTTAGCAGAAACCACGAAAAATCTTTATATTCCAATGAAAGGTCAAGCAGAATCATTGAATGTCGCTATCGCAGCGGGCGTGTTAATGTTTTATTTTGAAAATAATCAATAACAGAAATGAGTGTCAAAAAATGCTGACTATCAAAAAGACAACCCAGTTAACAGAAAAAGAATTAGAAACCATTATGGCTATTTGGCTGCAAACGAATCTAGAAGCTCATCCATTTGTCGCGCCAACTTATTGGCAAGAAAATAAAGCATTTGTCCGCGCTGCGTTACCAAAAGCAACACTGATCTTAGCAGAAGAAGAGGATCAGATAATTGGGTTTTTAGGATTAATGGATAACTATATCGCAGGAATTTTTATAAAAAAAGCGTTTCAAGGGAAGGGCATCGGTCAGAAATTACTGCAAGTAGCAAAAGAAGAACAGGACCTCTTATCTTTGGCTGTTTACAGGGAAAATCAAGCAGCTTATGCCTTTTATCAAAAACAAGGCTTTGTCCAACAAAAGCGAACCATCGATGAAACGGGAAACGAAGAATGTCATCTTGTTTGGCAAGCGCAGTAGGAGCGACATTTCTAGTTTTAAGGCTTGCTATTTTTCTGAAAATATCTTATACTGTTAAAGGTGTGATTTTCACACACGAAATCCACATTCTTTTCCATCTGCGAAGTGGTGCTACTACGGTAGTTCTTCAAGGAGTTGACGAAAAGAAGAGGAAAATAAAAACCAAACTGGAGGAAACACAACATGGCAGTAATTTCTATGAAACAATTACTAGAAGCCGGCGTACACTTTGGTCACCAAACTCGTCGCTGGAACCCAAAAATGAAGAAATATATCTTCACAGAAAGAAACGGTATCTACATCATTGACTTACAAAAAACAGTGAAATTAGTAGATGCAGCTTACGATTACATGAAAAACGTTGCAGAAGAAGGCGGCGTTGCTTTATTCGTAGGAACTAAAAAACAAGCACAAGAAGCAATCAAAGATGAAGCAATCCGCGCTGGTCAATACTATGTAAACCATCGTTGGTTAGGTGGTACGTTAACTAACTGGGATACAATCCAAAAACGTATTGCTCGCTTGAAAAAAATCAATGCAATGGAAGAAGACGGCACTTTCGAAGTTTTACCTAAGAAAGAAGTTGCTGGCTTAAACAAAGAACGTGAACGTTTAGAAAAATTCTTAGGTGGTATCGCTGATATGCCAAGAATTCCAGATGTAATGTACATCGTTGACCCACGTAAAGAACGCATTGCTGTTCAAGAAGCACACAAATTAAACATTCCAATCGTTGCAATGGTTGATACAAACTGTGATCCTGATGAGATCGATGTTGTAATCCCTTCAAATGATGATGCAATCCGCGCCGTGAAATTAATCACTGCTAAAATGGCTGATGCTTTCATCGAAGGTAACCAAGGGGAAGACCAAGCAACTGAAGAGTTATTCGTTGAAGAAACACCAGAAGCAACTTCAATCGAAGAAATCGTTGATGTTGTTGAAGGAAACAACGAATCAGCTGAATAATAATGATTACGGAGCTGTCTCAAAGGCTAGGCGACAAAAAGCCTGATTCTCCTTTGAGATAGCTTTTTTAAAAAGAATTGATAATATCCGAGGAGGACACAAATAATGGCAGACGTTACAGCTAAAATGGTAAAAGAATTACGCGATATGACTGGCGTTGGAATGATGGACGCTAAAAAAGCATTAGTAAAAGTAGAAGGCGACATGGAAAAAGCCGTAGACTTTTTACGTGAAAATGGTATGGCTAAAGCAGCGAAGAAAAATGACCGCATTGCGGCTGAAGGTTTAGCAAACGTAGCAACTGTAGGTAACGTTGCAGCAATCGTTGAAGTAAACTCAGAAACTGACTTCGTTTCTAAAAACGAAATGTTCCAAGATTTAGTTAAAGATATTGCGACTAAAGTTGCTGAAAACAAACCAGCTACGATGGAAGAAGCAATGGCTATTAAAACTGAAAAAGGCACAATCGAATCTGATTTAATCGAAGCAACGACTGTTATCGGTGAAAAAATCAGCTTCCGTCGTTTTGAAGTTGTCGAAAAAGCTGACAATGCTGCATTTGGCGCTTACTTACACATGGGTGGCCGTATTGCTGTATTAACAGTTATCGATGGCACAACTGACGAAGAAGTAGCGAAAGATGTTGCTATGCACATCGCGGCAATCAACCCTCGCTATGTCAATGAATCTCAAATTCCTCAAGAAGAATTAGAACACGAAAAAGCTGTGTTAACTGAACAAGCATTAAACGAAGGTAAACCAGCAAATATCGTTGAAAAAATGGTTGTTGGTCGTCTACAAAAATTCAAAGCAGAAATCGCTTTGGTTGACCAACCATTTGTTAAAGATCCAGATATGACTGTCGAAAAATTTGTTGCTTCTAAAGGCGGCGAAGTGAAATCATTCGTACGTTTTGAAGTTGGCGAAGGTATCGAAAAACGTGAAGATAACTTTGCGGATGAAGTAATGAGCCAAATGAAAAACTAAGAGCATCAAACGCTCGGTTGAAAAGCCGTGAATCATAAGTATCTAAACAGACAGCGATCCCCAAAGGAAGCTTGCATAAATTGATTACTGCTTGATTCAAGGCAGTCTTTCAGCCATTTGGGAACGCATAACTTTGATATGCGCTCCCTTTTTTTAGGCAAAACCAGTGGATCGCACTGCTTGGTCTAAAAAATCATTTTGGTGAAAAGTCATCTAAATGAGGAATTGAATGATTTTTAGAGAATCTTGGAGGGAATTATGATGGTTAAACCTAAGTATCAACGTGTCGTATTAAAGTTAAGTGGAGAAGCGCTAGCCGGAGAAGACGGTTTTGGCATTAAACCACCAGTCATTAAAGAAATCGTTCAAGAAATTAAAGAGGTCCATGAATTAGGTATCGAAATGGCCATCGTGGTTGGCGGCGGAAACATCTGGCGTGGACAAATTGGTGCTCAAATGGGCATGGAACGTGCACAAGCTGATTATATGGGCATGTTAGCTACTGTGATGAATGCCTTAGCATTGCAAGATACATTAGAAAATCTTGGTGTGCCTACACGTGTTCAAACATCAATTGAAATGCGTCAAATTGCAGAACCATACATTCGTCGTCGTGCAGAACGTCATTTAGAAAAAGGCCGCGTTGTTATTTTTGCCGGAGGAACAGGAAATCCTTACTTCTCGACAGATACAACGGCTGCTTTACGAGCTGCAGAAGTAGATGCGGACGTCATCTTAATGGCGAAGAACAATGTTGATGGTGTTTATTCTGCGGATCCACGTGTGGATGAAACAGCGACAAAATTTGAAGAACTAACACATTTAGATGTTATTTCTAAAGGGCTGCAAGTAATGGATTCAACAGCAAGCTCATTAAGTATGGATAACGATATTCCTTTAGTTGTCTTTAACCTAAATGAAGCAGGAAATATCCGTCGTGCCATCCTTGGTGAAAATATCGGAACAACTGTAAGGGGGAAATAAAGAATGTCTAAAGAAGTTTTAGCAACAGCCAAAGAAAAAATGACAAAAGCGGAAGAGAGCTTACGCCGTGAATTAGGTCAAATTCGTGCTGGTCGTGCGAACGCAAGTCTATTAGATCGTATTCAAGTAGAATATTATGGTGCACCAACACCAGTTAACCAATTAGCAAGTATCAATATCCCAGAAGCACGTGTATTAATGATTACACCGTTTGACAAAAATTCTATCGCTGACATTGAAAAAGCTATTCAAATGAGTGATATCGGCATTAGTCCAACCAATGATGGAAATGTCATCCGTTTAGTGATTCCACAATTAACGGAAGAACGTCGGAAAGAATTAGCCAAAGACGTGAAAAAAGAAGCGGAAAACTCAAAAGTTGCTGTCCGTAACGTTCGTCGTGATGCAATGGATGAGTTGAAAAAAGCTCAAAAAAATGGCGACATCACTGAAGATGAATTACGTTCATTTGAAAAAGATGTTCAAAAATTAACAGACGATAGCATCAAAAATATCGATGCGATTACTGCTGAAAAAGAACAAGAACTTTTAGAAGTATAAAACCAATCACTAATAAAAATTATTGAATCCAGAGAAGCAAATGCTCTGGATTTTTTTGTATAGATGAGGAAGGCGTATCTCAACGCTCTCTTTGCGAAAGTCATTCTAAAGTAATTATTTAAGAAAACGCTTTTTTAATAATTTTTTTTATTCTACCAAAATTTTTTTCTTTGTGTAGGGAGGATCACTTAAAAATATAGAGAAACTTTGAAATATCAGCCTTTTAAAATTTTCCTTCACAAATTGAATCCTAAAATTTGATGATAAGAGTTGTTATTTTTAGCAATTGTAATTTGCGATTCATTCTCAATTAGGCTAAAATGAGTGAGAACGGAAAAACGATTAAAACAAGTTGGAGGGAATTGTACATGTCTGTGTTAGAAATCAAAAATTTACACGTATCAATTGAAGATAAAAAGATTCTAAAAGGAGTCGATTTAACAATTAATACTGGAGAAATCCATGCAATTATGGGACCTAATGGAACTGGTAAATCTACTTTATCAGCAGCAATTATGGGAAATCCTAACTACGAAGTCACAGAAGGAGAAATTCTATTTGATGGCGTCAACGTTTTAGATTTAGAAGTAGACGAACGCGCTCGCCTAGGCTTATTCTTAGCAATGCAATACCCAAGTGAAATTCCAGGGATTACCAATGCTGAATTCATGCGTGCAGCAATCAATGCAAAACGTGACGAAGACAACAAAATGTCAGTCATGCAGTTCTTAAAAAAATTAGATAGCAAAATGGAATTATTAAATATGCCTGAAGAAATGGCTGAGCGTTACTTAAACGAAGGGTTTTCTGGCGGCGAGAAAAAACGAAATGAAATTTTACAATTATTGATGTTAGAGCCTACGTTTGCCATTTTAGATGAAATTGATTCAGGCTTAGATATCGATGCGTTAAAAGTAGTTTCTAAAGGGGTTAATGAAATGCGCGGCGAGAACTTTGGTGCGTTAATTATTACCCATTACCAACGCTTATTGAACTATATCACGCCGGATGTTGTTCATATCATGATGGAAGGCCGCGTTGTGAAAACCGGTGGGGCTGATTTGGCAAAACGTTTAGAAACAGAAGGCTATGCTGGTATCAGCCAAGAATTAGGTATTGATTACAAAGAAGAAGCGTAAGGAGGACAAGATAAATGAAAAAAGTAAATCTAATGGATTATCTTGACGAAGTCACCGCTTTTTCACTAGAACATGAAGAACCAGCTTGGATGACTGAATTGCGAACAACGGCTTTAAAAAACGCTGACGAAAGTGAGTTACCACATATTGATCGTGTGAAATTTCATCGTTGGCCTTTATTAAATGTTCACATGGAAAGTTATGTGCCTTCTGAAGGAAATGTCGCAAGTTTTGATCAAATGAAAGACAATCCTTTAATTGTTCAACAAGGATCTTTTCATGCTTTTGAGCAATTGCCAGCCTCATTAGCGGAACAAGGGGTAATTTTTACAGACATTTTTACTGCTTTACAAGAGCACCCAGAATTAGTTAAAGAATACTATATGACTAAAGCTGTATTACCAGAAGAAGACAAGCTGACAGCAGCTCATGCAGCTTTCATGAATAGTGGCGTTTTCTTATACGTTCCTAAAAACGTAGTGATTGAAGAGCCCATTGAATCTTTGTTTATTCAGGATTCAGATAGCAACCAACCTTTCTTTAAACATGTTTTAATCGTTGCAGATAATCATAGTGAATTCAGTTATTTAGAACGTTTTCAATCAACTGGTCATCACGCAGAGAAAGCTTCTGGAAATATCGTTGTGGAAGTGATTGCGAAAGATGGCGCAAAAGTTAAATACTCAGCTGTGGATCAATTAGGGCAAACTGTAACGACTTATATGAATCGTCGTGGCTATATTATGCGGGATGCCTCTGTTGATTGGGCTCTAGGCGTCATGAATGATGGCGATGTTGTTGCTGATTTTGATTCTGATTTAGTTGGCGAAGGCGCTCATTCAGAAGTTAAAGTCGTTGCAATTAGTGCAGGTAAACAAACACAAGGCATCGACACACGAGTGACAAACAAAGCGCCACATTCGATTGGTCATATTTTACAACATGGAGTCATTCGTGAACGTGGTACTTTAACGTTTAACGGAATTGGCCACATTTTAAAAGGAGCAAAAGGAGCCGACGCACAGCAAGAAAGTCGTGTTTTAATGTTGTCTGATAAAGCTCGTGGTGATGCCAATCCAATTCTTTTAATTGATGAAAATGAAGTGACTGCCGGACACGCAGCCAGCGTTGGTCGAGTAGATCCAGAAGAAATGTATTATTTAATGAGCCGCGGCTTGCGTAAAGAAGAAGCGGAACGTTTGGTGATTCGTGGCTTCCTAGGTTCTGTCATTACAGCAATTCCAGTTAAAGAAGTACAAAATGAATTTGTAGAAGTAATCGAAGGGAAGTTAAACGCATGATGGATGCAGCAACCATTCGTCAATCGTTTCCTATTTTATTTCAAGAAGTTAATGATGAACCGCTAGTTTATTTAGACAATGCTGCAACAACCCAAAAACCATCGGCAGTGTTAGATGTTTTACGACATTATTATGAAACCGATAATGCCAATGTTCATCGTGGGGTGCACACGTTAGCCGAACGAGCAACGAAGGACTATGAAGCCTCCCGCGAAAAGGTTCGCCAATTTATACATGCTAAAGAAACAGCGGAAGTTTTATTTACACGAGGAACAACAACCAGTTTGAATTGGATTGCCAAAAGTTATGGTGACTTGGCAGTTACAGCCGGGGATGAAATCGTCATATCTTACATGGAACATCATTCAAACATTATTCCCTGGCAACAATTAGCCCAACGGACAGGGGCCATTTTGAAGTATATAGACGTCACTGAAGACGGCTTTTTAGACATGGCAAGTGCACGTCAACAAATTACAGAAAAAACGAAAATTGTTTCGATTGCACATGTTTCAAATGTGTTAGGGGTCATTAATCCAATCGAAGAATTAACACAATTAGCTCATCAAAATGGCGCTGTGATGGTGGTAGATGGCGCGCAAGCAGTTCCTCATATGCCTGTGGACGTTCAATCCATCGATGCTGATTTTTATGCATTTAGTGGTCACAAAATGTGTGGACCAACTGGAATTGGTGTCCTTTATGGCAAACGTCATTTATTGGAACAAATGGAACCTGTGGAATTTGGTGGCGAAATGATTGACTTTGTTCATCTTCAAGAAAGTACTTGGAAAGAGCTTCCTTGGAAATTTGAAGCTGGCACACCTAATATTGCTGGTGCAATTGCTTTAGGTGCCGCTATTGATTATTTAACAGAAATTGGTTTAGAGGCCATTCATCAACATGAAGCAGCCCTTGTTCACTATGTTTTGCCGAAGTTGCAAGCTATCGAGGGCTTGACGATTTATGGTCCACAGAATCCAAAAGACCACACAGGTGTGATTGCTTTTAATATTGAAGGTTTACATCCACATGATGTGGCTACGGCGTTAGATATGGAAGGGGTCGCTGTCAGAGCGGGTCACCATTGCGCGCAACCGCTATTAAACTATCTGAGCGTGCCAGCAACTGCACGGGCAAGTTTTTATTTATACAATACCAAAGAAGACGCAGATCGCTTAGTTGAAGCGATTAAAGCGACAAAGGAGTTTTTCCAGCATGGCACTTTCTAAATTAGATAACTTATATCGCCAAGTCATTTTGGACCATTCTAGCCACCCACATCACCACGGAACGCTAGATGCGTCTAGCCAAACAATTGAACTGAATAATCCTACTTGTGGAGATGTGATTGAACTGGATGTGGCCATTGAAGACGGTGTGATTAAAGATATCGCCTTTCAAGGAAGTGGCTGTTCCATCAGTACAGCAAGTGCTAGTATGATGACTGATGCGGTCTTAGGAAAAACAATCGCCGAAGCAACGGCCTTAGCAGAGGATTTCTCTCAACTTGTTCAAGGAAATGAAGTGGCCGAAGATGAAAAATTAGGCGATGCAGCAATGTTAAGCGGCGTAGCTAAATTTCCAGCTCGGATTAAATGTGCAACCCTGGCTTGGAAAGCCTTAGAGCAGGCTGTTGCTAATAACGGCCAAGGCGAAGCCGGTCATTTGCATTGTGAAAAATAAAGAAAGGGTGACGACGAATTGAGTACAGTACCTGAATTAGAAGAATATAAATTTGGCTTTCACGACGATGTGGAACCAGTCTTTAGTACCGGAGACGGCCTAACCGAAGACGTCGTTCGCGAAATTTCTCGCGTGAAAGGCGAACCAGAATGGATGCTTGACTTCCGTTTAAAATCGTTAGAACAATTCAATAAAATGCCCATGCAAGAATGGGGTCCAGACCTGTCAGATATTGACTTTAGTAAAATTAAATATTACCAAAAACCGAGTGACAAACCCGCACGCGATTGGGATGATGTACCTGATAAAATCAAAGAAACCTTTGAAAAAATTGGGATTCCCGAAGCTGAGCGTGCTTATCTAGCTGGGGCTTCGGCTCAATATGAATCAGAAGTTGTTTACCACAACATGAAAGAAGAATTTGAAAAATTAGGCATCATTTTTACAGATACTGACTCTGCTTTAAAAGAATATCCTGACTTATTCAAAGAGTATTTTTCAAAACTTGTGCCACCAACAGATAATAAACTGGCCGCTTTAAACTCAGCTGTTTGGTCAGGTGGAACCTTTATTTATGTACCAAAAGGCGTTCGAGTTGATGTACCATTACAAACATATTTCCGAATCAACGCTGAAAATACCGGCCAATTTGAACGGACCTTGATTATTGTCGATGAAGGGGCTAGCGTTCACTATGTTGAAGGTTGTACGGCACCAACGTATTCAAGTAACAGCTTGCATGCGGCCATCGTAGAAATTTTTACAAGAAAAGATGCTTATTGTCGTTATACCACTATTCAAAACTGGTCAGATAACGTCTACAACTTAGTAACCAAACGTGCTAAAGCTTACGAAGGTGCCACTGTCGAATGGATTGATGGTAACCTAGGAGCTAAAACAACCATGAAATATCCAAGCGTTTACTTAGATGGCAAAGGCGCCCGTGGCACGATGTTATCGATTGCCTTTGCTGGTGCTAACCAAATCCAAGATACTGGGGCCAAAATGATTCACAATGCGCCGAATACCTCTAGCTCAATTGTTTCAAAATCAATTGCTAAAGACGGCGGCGAAGTTAACTACCGTGGCCAAGTGACTTTTGGAAAAGACAGCGCAGGCTCGATTTCCCACATCGAATGCGACACGATTATCATGGACGAAAAATCAAAATCAGATACGATTCCGTTTAACGAAATCCATAACAGCCAAGTGTCCTTAGAACACGAAGCCAAAGTTTCAAAAATTTCTGAAGAACAATTATATTATTTAATGAGTCGCGGCTTATCTGAAGCCGAAGCGACAGAAATGATTGTTATGGGCTTTGTTGAACCATTTACGAAAGAATTACCGATGGAATATGCGGTTGAGTTGAATCGGTTGATTAGTTATGAGATGGAAGGTAGTGTGGGTTAAAACCTCAAACCAACAACATACTTCAAGAAACCAGCGTCTAACGCTGGTTTCTTTCTTTAACAACTACCGTTCTGCCTTGCAAAAAACAAATAAGAAATTTCCTTGTCTATTCAAAGTTATTTCTATTAGAACCAATCAACTATAGCTTATATTTTTTCTATAACGAGCTAAACAAACCACATTCTTATTGAATTTTTAAAGCAACGTTCTCAAATTAACGGATTTTCTAAAAAAACACAAAATATCCAGACGAAGTGGTCAAGTCCAATGGTTATTTATGAGTGAATATGCTAAAATAAAACTTGTCTTACATAAGGAAAGATTTGTTCACTAACAGTGGCGACTGTTCTCAGTAAACAGTTGCACTGGTTTATCGGGAAGGGAACAGAGCAATTTTTACGAGACTTTCCCATGTAATAATAAAAAGCACTGAACGTCAGTGAATGAAGGAAGAAGGACATTTATGAAAACAATTATCACATTCATTATTGTCTTCGGTATTCTTGTCCTCGTACATGAATTTGGCCACTTTTATTTTGCAAAACGAGCGGGTATTTTAGTTCGTGAGTTTGCAATCGGAATGGGACCAAAGATTTTTGCGCATCGTGGAAAAGATGGCACCACTTATACGATTCGCTTATTGCCGATTGGTGGCTATGTGCGAATGGCTGGGATGGGCGAAGACATGACAGAAATCACACCAGGTATGCCTCTATCTGTTGAGTTAAATGCCGTGGGTAATGTGGTTAAAATTAATACAAGTAAAAAAGTACAATTACCTCATAGCATTCCGATGGAAGTCGTTGATTTTGATCTTGAAAAAGAATTATTCATCAAAGGCTATGTTAATGGAAACGAGGAAGAAGAAACCGTTTATAAAGTTGACCATGATGCAACGATTATTGAAAGTGATGGAACCGAGGTGCGGATTGCGCCACTTGACGTTCAATTTCAATCAGCGAAATTATCGCAACGCATTTTAACGAACTTTGCGGGACCCATGAATAACTTTATCTTAGGGTTTATTCTGTTTACGTTAGCGGTCTTTCTACAAGGAGGCGTCACTGATTTAAACACGAATCAAATTGGACAAGTGATTCCTAATGGCCCAGCCGCAGAAGCTGGGTTGAAAGAAAACGATAAAGTCTTATCGATTAATAATCAAAAAATCAAAAAATACGAAGATTTTACAACCATTGTGCAGAAGAACCCCGAAAAGCCGTTAACGTTCGTAGTTGAGCGTAACGGCAAAGAAGAGCAACTAACAGTGACACCAGAAAAACAAAAAGTGGAAAAACAAACGATTGGTAAAGTCGGCGTTTATCCTTATATGAAAACCGATTTACCGTCAAAATTGATGGGCGGTATTCAGGATACTTTGAATAGTACGACACAGATTTTTAAAGCACTCGGCTCACTATTCACAGGCTTTAGTTTAAACAAACTAGGTGGGCCAGTCATGATGTTTAAATTATCGGAAGAAGCATCCAATGCTGGAGTAAGTACAGTTGTATTCTTAATGGCCATGTTGTCAATGAACTTAGGGATTATTAATTTGTTGCCGATCCCAGCTTTAGATGGCGGGAAAATTGTCTTAAACATTATTGAAGGTGTACGTGGAAAACCAATTAGTCCTGAAAAAGAAGGCATCATTACGTTAATTGGCTTTGGGTTTGTCATGGTGTTAATGGTGTTAGTTACTTGGAACGATATTCAACGCTTTTTCTTTTAAGGAGAAAGCTTAAGTAAAAAAGTGTGTAAAGAAATCAAAAATAGTTGATTTTAAAATAGAGGAGAGTTTTAATGAAACAGTCAAAAATGTTAATTCCAACGTTAAGAGAAGTACCAAATGATGCAGAAGTCTTAAGTCATCAAATTCTGTTGCGCGCAGGCTATATTCGTCAAGTCGCTGCAGGGATCTATTCTTATTTACCTTTAGCCAATCGTGTTTTAGAAAAATTAAAAACGATTATGCGAGAAGAATTTGAGAAAATTGATGCAGTTGAAATGTTAATGCCTGCGTTATTACCCGCAGAACTTTGGAAAGAATCAGGCCGTTATGAAACTTATGGACCTAACTTGTATCGCTTAAAAGATCGCAATGACCGTGACTATATCTTAGGCCCAACGCATGAAGAAACCTTCACAGAATTAATTCGTGATGAAATCAATTCTTACAAACGATTACCTTTGAATTTATACCAAATTCAAACAAAATATCGTGATGAAAAACGCCCGCGTTCTGGCTTATTAAGAGGCCGTGAATTTATCATGAAAGATGGCTATTCTTTCCATGCCGATGAAGCTAGTTTAGATCAATCATACCGTGATTACGAAAAAGCTTACTCACGCATTTTTGAACGCTGTGGACTAGAATTCCGTGCCATTATTGGGGACGGTGGTGCCATGGGTGGTAAAGATTCTAAAGAATTTATGGCGATTTCTGAAATTGGGGAAGATACTATTTGCTATTCAACAGAAAGTGATTATGCTGCCAATTTAGAAATGGCAACAAGTCTTTATACGCCGAAAAAATCCCATGAAACACAATTAGATTTAGAAAAAATTGCAACACCAGAAGTGGGTACAATTGCCGAAGTGGCAAACTTCTTTGAAGTTGAGCCACAACGTATTATTAAATCAGTACTATTTATTGCCGATGAAGAGCCAGTAATGGTCTTGGTTCGTGGCGATCATGATGTCAATGATGTCAAATTGAAAAACTTCTTAGGCGCTGATTTCCTAGATGAAGCAACAGAAGAAGATGCTCGCCGTGTCTTAGGAGCTGGCTTTGGTTCAATTGGTCCAGTCAATGTTGCCAAAGATGTTAAAATTTATGCAGATTTAGCTGTTCAAGATTTAGCCAACGCCATTGTTGGGGCTAACGAAGATGGCTATCATTTGACAAATGTAAATCCAGATCGTGACTTCCAACCAATTAGTTACGAAGATTTACGCTTTGTTCAAGAAGGCGATCCTTCTCCTGATGGCAATGGTGTCTTAGCCTTTACCAAAGGAATCGAAATTGGTCACATCTTTAAATTAGGAACGCGTTATAGTGATGCTATGGGCGCAACAGTTTTAGATGAAAACGGTCGTGAAAAATCAGTGATCATGGGTTGCTATGGCATCGGCGTTAGTCGTTTACTTTCAGCAATCGTTGAACAAAATGCAGACGAGCGCGGTATTAATTGGCCAACAGGAATTGCGCCATTTGATTTACACGTGGTCCAAATGAATGTGAAAGATGAGTATCAAACAAAACTATCACAAGAAGTTGAAGCAATGATGACCGAAGCAGGCTACGAAGTATTAGTTGATGACCGCAATGAGCGCGCAGGCGTAAAATTTGCTGATGCTGATTTAATTGGTTGTCCAATCCGTATCACAGTCGGGAAAAAAGCAGTCGATGGTGTGGTAGAAGTCAAAATTAAACGTACTGGTGAAATGTTAGAAGTACGCAAAGAAGAATTAGAAAGCACACTTTCTATTTTGATGAACACAACATCAGAAGCGGAATAATAATGAAAAGGGCAGACAGAATGATTAAGATAAACTGTTTCCGCCACTTATCAGCGTTTAAGCTTGAAGCAAAAATCTAAAGTGATTTTTGTTTCAAGCTCTTCTTAGCTCTTTTTAGAAAAGAAACAAGATTGTTTTTTTACAAAAAACGAGTATACTTAATAGAGAAGCGAATGCAGAGAAACCGAAAAAAGGCACTTGACAGATTTGTCTGAGGGCCTTTTTTCAATGATAGAAGGAGGTTCATTTTGTGACAGAAAAAGCACGCGATTTATTTGATAAACTGATGACGCAAATTCAGTTAGATGACACAGCGAAAGAACATCCCTTAATTCAAAATGGCCGGATTGACAAGGTCATTGTTCACCAACAAAGTCGCTTATGGGAATTTCATTTAAGTTTTGATGAATTGATGCCAGTGATGCTATATCAAACATTTATGCAACAATTGGAACTAGCTTTTCAACAAATTGCGCAGGTTTCCGTTCAAATAACCACAAATCAGACAACATTTACTGAGGAACAATTAACGGATTATTGGCAGTTGGCCTTGTTAAATAGTCAATGCAATACGCCGTTAGTTCAGAAAGTCTTAAAAACACAGACACCACAATTTGAAGATCGGAAAATTATTTTACCTGTTGATAATGAAGCAGTTATTCCTTATTTGAAGCAACAATATTTACCAATTATTGAGGAACTTTATTTCTCTTACGGGTTTCCTAAATTTCATATTGAACCAAAAATGGATCAACAGCAAGCTGCAGAAGTGCTGAAAAAGTTTGAAGAGCAAAAATTAGAACAAGCCGCAGCCTTTCAACAACAAGCTGCTGAATCGCTTGTTAAACATGAACAAATGAAAAAAGAAAAAAAACAACAAGCGCCTGCGTTTGATGGTCCAATTCGTTTAGGTCGGAATATTCCCAATGATGAACCCATTATGCCAATGGGAAATATACTGGAAGAAGAACGTCGGATAACTATTGAAGGCTTTATTTTTGATAAAGAAGTGCGTGAATTGCGTTCTAAACGAAAAATTTTAATTTTGAAAATAACTGATTATACTTCCTCTTTCGTGGTGAAGAAATTTTCGAATGGGGAAAAAGATGAACAAGTTTTTGATGCGATTCAACCACAAAGTTGGATTCGTGTTCGTGGTAGTGTACAAGAAGATACCTTCATGCGTGATTTAGTCATGAATGCTCAAGATTTGATGGAAGTCGCCCATGCGCCAAGAAAAGACTACGCGCCAGAAGGTGAAAAACGTGTAGAATTACACATGCATAGTAACATGAGTACAATGGATGCGACCAATAAAGTCGGTGACTTGGTGGCGCAAGCGGGGAAATGGGGTCACAAGGCCATCGCAATTACGGATCATGGCGGCGCCCAAGCGTTTCCTGATGCCCATGCTGCAGGTAAAAAAGCAGGCGTTAAAATTTTATACGGCGTGGAAGCTAATATTGTTGATGATGGTGTACCCATTGCTTACAACGAAGAACATATTGAATTAACAGATGCTACCTATGTGGTCTTTGACGTGGAAACAACGGGGCTTTCCGCTGTTTATGATACCATTATTGAATTGGCCGCTGTCAAAATGCACAAAGGAAATGTCATTGAGACATTTGAGCAATTTATTGATCCTGGCCATCCATTATCTCAAACAACGATCAATTTAACTGGGATTACAGATGAAATGGTGCGCGGTTCAAAATCCGAAGAAGAAGTTTTACGCATGTTTAAAGAGTTTTCAGAAGGAACTATTTTAGTGGCCCACAACGCTTCTTTTGATATGGGGTTCTTAAATACAAGTTATGGCAAACATGGAATACCTGAAGCGGCTAATCCCGTCATCGATACATTAGAATTATCCAGATTCTTGTATCCACATTTCAAAAGCCATCGTCTAAATACCTTATCGAAAAAATTTGGCGTCAACTTAGAACAACATCACCGCGCCATCTATGACTCGGAATCAACGGGTCATTTGTGCTGGATTTTCTTAAAAGAAGCGAAAGAGAATCATGATATGCATTTCCATGATGATTTGAATCGTCATATTGGCGAAGGAGACTCATACAAACGAGCTCGGCCTTTCCATGCAACGATTTTAGCAACAACTCAAGCAGGATTAAAAAATCTTTTTAAATTGATTTCGATGTCCAATGTAGATTATTTTTTCCGAGTACCACGGATTCCTCGTTCGCAATTATCGAAGTTAAGAGAAGGGCTTTTAATCGGTTCCGCATGTTCAAACGGCGAAATTTTTGAAGCAATGATGCAAAAAGGTGTCGAAGAAGCAAAAAATCGTGCCAAATTCTACGATTATATTGAAGTTATGCCCAAACCAGTTTACGCGCCATTAATTGAACAAGAATTGGTGAAAAATGAAGCAGATTTGGAAGAAATTATTAGTAATCTAGTGAAAATCGGTGACGAACTTGGCAAGCTGGTTGTCGCCACTGGAAATGTTCATTATTTAAATGAAGAAGATGCCATCTATCGGAAAATTTTAGTCGGGTCTATGGGTGGCGCTAATCCGTTAAATCGCCATAGTTTACCAAAGGTTCATTTCAGAACCACCGATGAAATGTTAACGGAATTTCAATTTTTAGGACAAGACGTCGCTAAGCGAATTGTAGTAGAAAATCCCAACAAAGTCGCTGATTTATGTGAAGAAGTTATTCCAGTAAAAGACGATTTGTATACGCCGAAAATTCCTGGGTCTGAACAAGAAATCACTGATTTAAGCTACAATCGTGCGCGCGAATTGTATGGCGATCCTTTACCAGAAATTGTCGAAAAACGGTTAGAAAAGGAACTGAATTCGATTAACGGAAATGGTTTCTCGGTCATTTATTTAATTTCTCAAAAACTGGTGCATAAAAGTAATGAAGATGGCTATTTAGTTGGTTCACGGGGCTCTGTCGGTTCGAGTTTTGTTGCGACAATGACAGGGATTACTGAAGTAAATCCTTTAGCGCCACATTATTATTGTCCTGAGTGTCAATATTCTGAGTTCTATGAAGATGGTTCCTATGGTTCAGGGTTTGATATGCCTGAAAAAGCCTGTCCAAAATGTGGCGCTCGATTGTTTAAAGATGGTCACGATATTCCTTTTGAAACGTTCTTAGGGTTCCATGGCGACAAAGTTCCCGATATCGATTTGAACTTTTCTGGCGATTATCAAGCCGAAGCCCATAACTACACGAAAGTTCTTTTTGGTGAAGAATATGTTTACCGGGCAGGAACCATTGGTACAGTAGCCGACAAAACAGCGTATGGCTTTGTTAAAGGATATGAAAGAGATCATAATTTACATTTGCGCGGCGCTGAAATTGATCGCTTAGCTAAAGGTTCAACAGGGGTTAAACGGACGACTGGGCAGCATCCCGGCGGTATTATTGTAATTCCTGATTACATGGATGTTTATGACTTTACGCCAATTCAATACCCTGCTGATGATCAAGAGGCAGAATGGAAAACGACGCACTTTGATTTCCATTCCATTCACGATAATATTTTAAAACTTGATATTCTGGGACATGATGATCCAACCGTGATTCGGATGTTACAAGATTTATCTGGGATTGAGCCAAAAACCATCCCAACAGACGATCCAGAAGTGATGCGTATTTTTGAAGGACCTGAGGTTCTAGGTGTGGATGCAGAGCAAATTTATTCTAAAACAGGAACGTTAGGAATTCCTGAATTTGGGACACGTTTCGTTCGAGGTATGTTAGAACAGACCCATCCATCAACTTTTGCAGAATTACTTCAAATTTCTGGACTGTCTCACGGAACCGATGTGTGGCTAGGGAATGCAGAAGAGTTGATTCGCCGTGGCGAAGCCAATCTTGCTGAAGTAATTGGTTGTCGTGATGATATCATGGTTTATTTAATTCATGCTGGTTTGGACAGTGGGATGGCCTTTAAGATTATGGAAACGGTACGTAAAGGACAATGGAATAAGATTCCTGATGAACTACGGGATACGTATTTAAATGCGATGAAGGAAAACAACGTCCCTGACTGGTATATTGATTCTTGTTCTAAAATTAAATATATGTTCCCGAAAGCCCATGCGGCAGCATACGTATTAATGGCATTGCGGGTCGCTTACTTTAAAGTTTATTTCCCAATCTTATATTACTGTGCATTTTTCTCCGTTCGGGCGGATGACTTTGACTTAGTGGCAATGTCACAAGGGAAAGAAGCTGTGAAAGCACGAATGAAAGAAATTACGGACAAGGGGATGGACGCCTCCACTAAAGAGAAAAACTTATTAACGGTTTTAGAATTATGTAATGAAATGTTGGAACGGGGCTATAAATTTGGTATGATTGATTTGTACAAATCAGATGCTGAAAATTTTGTGATTGAAGGGGATACCTTGATTGCACCTTTCCGAGCAGTGCCAAGTTTAGGACTCAACGTAGCGAAAGCCATTGTTGCTGCGCGAGAAGAGCAACCGTTCTTATCGAAAGAAGATTTGGCAACACGAGGCAAAGTTTCTAAAACGTTGATTGAATACATGAATGAAAATGGTGTCTTAAAAGACTTGCCAGATGAAAACCAATTATCATTATTTGATATGTTATAAAAGAAAAATCTTTTAGAAGAAGGCCGGTGAAGCAACTTATTCACCGGCTTTTTTTAGTCATCAAATAAATTAGAAAATCATTACTAGAAGCGTTTTAATTACTTATTAAAAAGCCATCTTTATTTAATTATATTGAGCTTGTGCATAAAAAGTAAAATGCTTATGATAAATGAAGAGCTTTATTTTTTTTATAAGAAAGGAATTGGTTATATGGACAAAAAGCAATTACGATGGTTCACCGTCGGGTTAATTGCCTTTAACATGGTCTGGGGTCTTGGAAATGTTGTGAATAATTATGCACAACAAGGGACTTCAGTGGTCACTTCATGGCTTTTGATTTTAGTTTTATATTTTATTCCCTATGCGTTAATCGTAGGACAGTTAGGTTCAACATTTAAAGACAGTAATGGTGGGGTTAGTTCGTGGGTGCAAAACACCAGTACTAAACGTCTAGCCTATTATGCAGCATGGACTTATTGGGTAGTGCACATTCCTTACTTGGCACAAAAACCACAAGCAATTTTAATTGCCTTAGGTTGGGCAGTTCAAGGGAATGGAAACTTAGTCAATACGATGCCAATCGTAACGGTATCATTTATTTCATTAATAATTTTCTTGGTTTTCTTGTTATTATCAACGAAAGGGTTAACCACCTTAAAAGTTATTGGTGGTTTAGCTGGAACCGCCATGTTTGTGATGTCTATTTTATTCATTTTATTAGCGGTAGGCGCACCATTTATTAATTCAACGGTTGAATTTGCGACGCCAAACATGTCACAAGTCAGCACTTACATTCCTAAATTTGACTTTAGTTATTTTACAACCGTATCAATGTTAGTTTTTGCGGTAGGTGGCGCTGAAAAAATTTCTCCTTACGTAAATGCAACTAAAAATCCAGCCAAAGAGTTCCCTAAAGGAATGATTTTCCTAGCAGCAATGGTTGGTTTATCGGCTGTTTTAGGTTCATTTGCAATGGGAATGTTATTCTCAAGTGACAATATTCCTAAAGATTTAATGGCAAATGGTGCCTACAGTGCCTTCCAAAAATTAGGCGCATATTATGGTGTCGGTAATCTCTTAATGATTGTTTATGCTTTGACGAATACAGTGGGTCAAGTGGCTGCGTTAGCCTTTTCAATTGATGCTCCACTGAAAATTCTTTTAGCTGAAGCAGATCCAGAATTTGTTCCAAGTTGGTTACGCAAACGTACGAAAAAAGGTACGTTAATTAATGGTTACCTATTAACAGGTATTTTAGTAAGTATTATTATCGCTTTACCGATGTTTGGGTTGAAGGACATGAACGAAGTGGTTAAATGGCTAACTAACTTAAATTCTGTAGTTATGCCAATGCGTTACTTGTGGGTCTTCTTTGCCTATATGCTTCTAAACAAAGCATACAAACAATTTAATTCAGAATATAAATTTGTTAAAAATCCTAAAATTGGTTTTGTGTTTGGTCTCTGGTGTTTCCTATTTACAGCCTTTGCTTGTATCCTAGGAATGGTGCCTAAATTTGAGTATGCCTCAGACCCTCAAGGCTGGTTGTTCCAATTAGCTTCTAACATTGTAACACCAATCGTCTTAATTCTATTAGGAATGATTTTACCAGCAATTGCACGTCGCGAGAAAAAAGACACGATTTTGCCAATTGATTCAGCAGAATAATTGGTTACATGTTTCAAGGATAAAATAGTCAGTTTAAGTATTTTTCGTGAGATAAATGGTCAATAGGACTGTTTGTCTCACGTTTTTTTTCTGTCGATTTTTCTCTAAAATTTCTATTGTCTCTTAAAAATATGAGAAAATCAGAAGAATTTCTCCTGTATACTAAAGGTATCTATCATTAAAAAATGGTTATTAACGGAGAAAAAGGAAGTGAACCTCATGACTAAAACACTTGAAACACAACCAGAAGAGAAAACGGTCTTTCTTTGTAAAGAAACGAATCCAGATTTTTTAGGACGAGAAATTTATGCGGATAATGTTGAAACACCGTATAATTTTTACTTAATTCGCAAGCTTTATTTAGCGAAAGAGTACCAAAATTTAGCAGAAGGGGAACAATTTTTTGAGGCTTTATGTGAAAGTTGGGATGAATCAGAACAGTTTGAAGAGTTAATTGTTAAAAAGATTTATGTCTATGTTGAAACGGAGTTAATGTACTACACTGTTTATTTTGGAAGCTTTGAGCCGACCACTCGTGACTTACGATTCGCACTGAAACAATGGATGTATGAAATACCGACAACTAAAAATAAAAAAACAGTCCGTATGAATGAAACCAATGTGCAAGTAGTGCCGCAAGAAAATCAATTAACGGAATTAGCTGGTGAAATTGCTGTCTTACGTGAAATGTTGACACTTTTAAAAGAAAATTTAGCCTCCTTGAATGAAGCCGTTAATCAAACGAGAAATCCCGTCATTTCTAGACAAATAAAAACGATCCATTTGAAAAGAGCTTCTCCTGTGATAGCCGCAGAACAGGCATCTCTGAAAATATCAGAGGATACTAATCCGGAACAACCAGACGTCAATCTCTCGCCTGATAATCTGGAAAAGCAAGAAGTTGAAACTACTGTAGCACCAAGTGAAGCAGTGCTTCCTGTTAACAAACCAGCGCTTGAAGAATCAGCGAAAGAACCAGTGTTATCTGAACCAGTGCCATTTGAAGAAGCGCTGCCAGAAGAACCTCAAGAAAACCAGCAGAGCACCGCGGCAAAACCTTTATTTACTTTTCTACAAGAAACAGAAAAAAGCTCGCTAAATTCAGTGAATGATTCTGCTGAAAAAGAAGCTGTCTCTATGGAAAGTGAGGAAGAAAATTCATCAAGTCGGACAATTCCTGCAGACTTTCAACGACAATTGGACGAATTAGAAGAGGAAATTTATCGTCGCTTTATGAGTCGCCAGTTAGAGGATACTGATGGAAATCAAGCAGTTCCGAAAATAACGATTGAAAAAAGACAGTTAGAAGCACAAATGCTTGAAGCAAAAGCATTCTCACAATCATTTAAACAAGTTCAAAAGAAAAAGGCAGGAGACGTGCGAATTTGCAATCAGTTAAGTTGTATAAAATTAGAAAAAGGATTAGATAAATTTTTAGACGAAGTTACAGAATATGTTGAAAAGCGGACCCTATTTAATAAAAAGGTTCGTTGTCCGCTCCCAGTAATCAGAGAATTGGAAGGCTATGGGCAATTAAACCAGTATATGCAGAAAATCCTTGACTGTTATTAATCGTTTATTTAGGAGAAGGTAAGACAAAACCGTTCAGTTTATCAGCTTTTAAGCCTGAAACAAAAATCACTTTGGATTTTTGTTTCAGGCTCTTTCTTATTATCTCTGGAAAAGATTTCAAGAGAATTTTTGAAATACTAGTGAAAATCCTATAAATTGTAGTATAATTTTCAAAGATGAATGAAAGGCGTGAAGTCATTGAAAGACAAACAAGTGTATGCAGTAGTTGACCTTGAGACGACTGGAACAGATCCTACAAGTGATCGGATCATTCAGTTTGGATGCGTTCTCGTTCAAGATGGAAAGATTATTGCGAACTTTGCGACAGATGTGAATCCCAATCAAGTAGTACCAAAACAAATTCAAAGTTTAACTGGGATTAGTAATACGCAAGTTCAAAAAGCGCCTTATTTTGAAGATGTAGCACATACAATTTATCATTATCTGGAAGATACTATTTTTGTGGCGCATAACGTCCACTTTGATTATAATTTTTTAGCTCGTGAACTGGTACGGTGTGGCACGCCGCCACTTACCATTCCAGCCATTGATACAGTGGAATTGGCACAGATTTTTTTACCGACAGAAAAAAGTTTCCGTTTAAGTGATTTGTCGGAAAGTTTAGGTTTGTCTCATGAGAATCCCCATCAAGCAGATAGTGATGCGCAGGTTACAGCCGAACTTTTGTTATTAATTCAAGAAAAAATGAAATCTTTACCATTAGTCACTATGGAAAAAATTGCGGAATTAAGTCAACAGACAGCGCGGGAAACCAGTGCCTTTATTCAACAAACGTATGAACAAATGAAAAAACAAGTCACACCATTAAATCCAGCTTATCAAGTGGTCAGTGGCATTGCTTTACGCAAAAAAGAAGTTCCTCTTTTTGAAGAAACGTTCTATCAGACTAGCACGTATCCCAAAACTAAAAAAGCCAAAGAAAAACTGTTTGGCGAACGTTTCGCTTATCGTGCGGAACAGAGTCGGATGATGAATTTAGTCTATGATCATTTTACAGAAGGAACGACAAAAGATTTATTTATTGAAGCAGCGACTGGAACGGGAAAAACATTAGGCTATCTGTTGCCGATGAGCTATTTAGCAACGCCAGAAAAACCAGTCATCATTTCAACAGTTTCGATTGTTTTACAAAATCAATTAGTGGAAAAAGATTTACCATTAGCCAATCAAATCTGCCAAGGGAAATTACGAGGTATTGTTATTAAAAGCCATCGACACTATCTTGATTTACAACGCTTTAAGGCAACGTTGAATCAGCCAACTCCGCAAAAACAATACGCTCTTTATCAAATGGGCGTTCTCGTCTGGTTGCTAGAAACAGAAACGGGCGATTTAGATGAACTACAATTGACGAATTTAAATCATTTATTCTGGAAAGAAGTTACACATCGCGGATTGGATTTTCTTTCAAAAAAAGATGAACTTTATGAAGTTGACTTTTTAAGACATCTGTATAAAAAAGTCGCTCAAAGTAACGTGTTGATTGTTAATCATGCATTTTTGGCGCAAGAGTCGCTAAGGAAACAACCGTTATTACCTGAAAGTCCGTGGCTAATTATTGATGAAGCACATCATTTACCAGACATCGCTAGTCGGATGGCGAGCGAACGAGTGAACAGTGTGATACTAAAAAAACAAGTCACACATTTTATTGAAAAAGAACAACTTTTTGTTGCTTTACAGCAAATTTTTCAACAGTTTTCTGAAGAGCAGCGGTTTGTAAAAATTTATCAGCAAGGTTTACTGGATTTTGTGGATGAATGGCAAGATTTTCTTTTTGAATTGCATCGTTTATTTAGTAAAACGCAGAAGCGGATAGACCATCAGGAGTTGCTTTTAACCAAAGAACGTATTGATTATTTATCTGCTGCGGGAGAAAAACATAGTCAAACGCTCCAGCTTTTACTGCAGGAGTTGTTAACTATTCAAAGTAAGTTACAGCAAACAATTATGAGTCAGTTGGAAACCTTTAGTTTGGCTGATCGCATCGTTTTTGTTCGCTTGTTTCAATTTTTTGATGAAATTGAACGTATTCATCACTGTTTTACCATTTATCTTGATGATTGGCGTCCACGTTGGGTAAAAGAATATTTACCACAAAATGAAGACCATGGCTTGATTGAAATTCATGACTTAGAAGCTAGTTTGCTTCCTGAAACAAAGTGGTATCCGCGGTATGAACGAATTATTTATACAAGCGGCACATTGAAGTTTGGCAACAATAAAAAGTATTTACCGCAACGGTTAGGTTTAACAGAGGTGACGTTCAAAACCCTGCCAACGCCATATAACTATGCAGAAAATGCGCGAGTCTATGTACCGGAAGAAGCAGTAGCCATTCAAAATGCCTCTTCCTATGAAATGGGTCAATACATTTCAGATACCATTGAAAAATTGATGGCGCAAGAGGAACGTTCGCTGTTGGTTCTTTTTACTTCGCATGAATTATTGTCCACCGTGTATCATCAAGTCCAGCCGAGATTATTGGAAAAAGGACAAGAGGTCCTCGCCCAAGGGATTAGCGGCAGTCGTGAAAAAATTCTTAAACGGTTCTCTAATGGAAAACCGAATGTCTTGCTAGGAGCCGATAGCTTTTGGGAAGGTGTGGACTTACCAGGAACAGCTTTACAGTTATTGATAGTCACGCGTTTACCTTTTGAAAACCCGAAACGACCACTTGTGCAAGCAAAATATGCGTATTTAGAAGCAGAAGGGATACAACCATTTGCTCAAGAAGCGGTACCGAAAGCAGCCTTACGTTTGCGACAAGCACTGGGCCGTTTAATCCGTTCTGAAGAAGATAGAGGGGCATTGCTGATTCTGGATCGTCGTTTAGTCACTGCAAAATATGGCAAACGATTAATCAAAGCGTTTCCCAAGGGACTCTCAGTAAAAGAAGCGCCCATGCCTGAAATTTTAGAAGAATTAAAGGAATTTTTAAACAAATAATCGATTATTTTTAGGTCATATTTGTGAAAGGCCGCTATTTTTCTGCTATAATAAGACCCAGTAAGTTTAGAGAGGATGGAAGGATTTTTGGAGGAATTAGAAGAAAAGAAAGAGAAGAAACGGATTACTGTCCTTTTAACCCTATTGGCAATCCTTTTAGCAATTCTTGTAACAATAATTATCTTTTTTGTACGAACCAATCAACCAATGGCTCAAGCCAAAAAAGAAGCAACCGCAATTGCCAAAACTTCTGCTAATTTAGAAACAGTTGATAAATTTTACTGGTTTACACGCAAAAATACGTATTTTACTTTAACCGGCAAAAATGATAAAGGCACAGAGATTGTCGTGATTGTCCCTAAATCGGGAGAAAAAGTCACGGTCTTAAATCAAAAAGATGGTCAAACTGAACAACAAATAACAGACATTGTTGCTAAAGCCCATCCCGATGAATCGGTGATGAAAGCTACGTTAGGGCTTTATGATAAGCGCCCTGCATGGGAAGTGGTCACCGAAAATGATCAAGGAGTACTAACATATTATCTTATGAGCTTTGATAAAGGCGAAGAGATCAACGTTGTCAAAGATATTTAATTTAGATAGGTTTTGATGAAAGTGGGAGTGAAAGGTGTATGAACGTATCAAATCGAGCACAGCAATTGACTCCTTCTGTTACATTAGCAGCTGCCGCCAAAGCGAAAGCATTAAAAGCAAAAGGTGTAGATGTTTTAAGCTTAACGGTTGGGGAACCAGATTTTGTAACCCCAAAAAATATTCAAAAAGCAGCAATTGCTTCAATTGAGGATGGAAGAGCAAGTTATTACACACCTTCTGGCGGCATTCCTGAATTAAAGCAAGCAATTGTCTCTTATGTGGAACGAGAATATCAACTTCGTTATCAACCCAAGCAAGTTATTGTGACAGATGGTGCCAAATATGCGCTGTATCTATTATTTCAAGCCATTTTGAACGTTGGGGACGAAGTGATTATCCCTGTCCCTTATTGGGTAAGTTATGGTGAACAAGTCAAGTTAGCAGAAGGCAAGCCAGTGTTTGTATCAAGCACGCAAGAGCAATCATTTAAAGTGTCAGTCGCACAATTAGAAACTGTACGAACGGACAAAACAAAAGCAATCATTTTAAATTCACCATCTAACCCAACTGGTGTTATTTATACGGAAGAAGAATTACGCCAAATTGGTGAATGGGCAGTAGCTCATGATATCCTCATTATTGCAGATGATATTTATGGTCGTTTGGTGTACAATGGACATCGGTTCACACCAATTGCAACCATCTCAGAAGCAATTCGCCAACAGACAATCATTATTAATGGCGTTTCCAAAACATATGCAATGACAGGCTGGCGCATTGGTTTTGCAGTCGGGGATGAAAAAATTATTCAAGCAATGACACAACTCGCTTCACAATCCACCAGTAATCCAGTCGCAGTTAGCCAATATGCGGCAATTGAGGCTTTAACAGGTGAACAGTCGACAGTTGAAGACATGCGTCAGGCCTTTGAAAAACGCCTAAATCATATCTATCCAAAAGTAGCAGCTTTGCCAGGCGTTTCGCTAATAAAACCTGAAGGCGCCTTTTATCTATTCCCGAATGTCAAAAAAACGTTAGAAATTTGTGGGTATGATAACGTGACTAACTGGGTGGAAGATTTATTACAAGAAGCGCATGTTGCTCTGGTAACGGGAGAGGGCTTTGGTGCACCAGAACATGTGCGGATGAGCTATGCGACAGATTTAATGACGTTAGAAAAAGCGATTGAGCGAATGAATGACTTTATAGAAAAGAAACGAATTCAGCACAACGCGTAAAAGAATAAACTAAGAAATGAACGGAGAGACAAACGTGGAACAAATTCAAATTATTGATTCAAACAAACATGTTGGAGAAACAGTAAAAATTGGCGCTTGGATTGCTAACAAACGCTCAAGCGGAAAAATTGCCTTTTTACAATTACGTGACGGGACAGCCTTTTTTCAAGGTGTCGTGTTCAAACCAAACTTCATTGAAGCCTTTGGTGAAGAAGCTGGTACAGAAAAATTCCAAGAAATTAAACACTTATCACAAGAAACAGCAGTCATGGTTACTGGTGTTATCAAAGAAGATAGCCGTTCTAAATTCGGCTATGAAATGGATATCACTGATTTAGAAGTCGTTGGCGCTTCAGAAGATTACCCAATTACGCCGAAAGAACACGGCACAGATTTCTTAATGGATCATCGTCATTTATGGTTACGTTCAAGCAAACAACATGCGATCATGTTAGTTCGTAACGAAATTATTCGTGCTACTTACGAGTTCTTTAACGAACAAGGATTCATTAAAATTGATAGCCCAATTTTAACTGGCTCAGCACCAGAAGGCACAACAGAATTATTTGAAACAGATTACTTCGGACAACCAGCATTCTTATCACAAACAGGTCAATTATATGCAGAAGCTGGTGCGATGGCATTTGGAAAAGTCTTTACTTTTGGACCAACCTTCCGCGCGGAAAAATCCAAAACTCGTCGTCACTTAACGGAATTCTGGATGATTGAACCAGAAATGGCATACACAACTCATGAAGAATCACTAGATATTCAAGAAGCCTACGTAAAACATTTAATTAAATCAGTATTGAAAAATCAACAATATCCATTGGATGTTTTAGAACGTGATACAGCTTTACTGGAAAAATATGTTTCGGAACCATTCAAACGTATTACTTACGATGATGCGATTGAGTTATTACAAAAAGAAGAAGCAAACAATGATTATGATCACATTGAATGGGGCGAAGACTTTGGTAGCCCACATGAAACTTTTATTTCAAATTACTATGGCGTTCCAACATTCATTTTAAATTATCCAAAAGCAATTAAAGCCTTCTATATGAAACCACATCCAACACGTGAAGATGTTGTAATTTGTGCCGATTTAATTGCGCCAGAAGGTTATGGTGAAATTATCGGTGGTTCAGAGCGTGCAACTGATTATGATTATTTGAAAGAAAAAGTAGCTGAGTTTGGCTTATCTGAAGAAGAATACAGCTGGTATTTAGATTTACGTAAATACGGTTCTGTGCCACATTCTGGCTTCGGATTAGGTTTAGAACGTGCTGTTACGTTCATTACTGGTAATGAACACATTCGTGAAGCGATTCCGTTCCCACGTATGTTAAACCGTATTTATCCATAGAGAACAATAAAAAAAAGAACTTCAGCAAAAGCCGAAGTTCTTTTTTTAATTCTGCCATAATTTTTGCATCTGGTCCAAAATATCAATGACTTCTGTCGTGAAAAATAAGGAGCGGTTGGGTTGAGTACCTTTGATTGCTTCAACCATATTGTAGATTTCATAATTCATGGCTTCAGCTGAGTACCCAGAAACGATGGTCTCAACCGTACCGTCATTGTAGTGAACAATCGCTTCATCTGCACGTGGATAATCTGTAATGGTAATATAGGCATCTTCAAAAGCAACAATTCCTTGCTTTGGCATTTTTGCTTGGAATGTTAATGAAATAGTCGCCAACTCATTTTCTTTATTCCGAAGCAATGTCACCGATTGTTCATCAACACCAGTAGAGAAGGGAAACATGCTAGAAGCTAAAACGTCTGGCTGTGAGCTGAGAAACCAACGAGCAAACGAAACCGCATAAGTACCAATATCTAACAATGCGCCGCCTGCTAAGTCAGGATTAAAAAAGCGATTTTTAGGATCGGGTTCTTTGTAACTTCCAAATGGTGCTTGAATCATTTTTAACTGACCAAATTTGCCAGCATCCATCAAGCGACGTAATTCGTCGTATAGTGGCATGTTAAAAATAGTCATGGCTTCTGCTAAAATAAGGTCATTTTTTTCTGCAACTGCCAAGGCTTGTTTTAATTCTGCCGCGTTCATCGTAATAGCTTTTTCACACAACACATGTTTTCCGGCCTGGAGCGCTTTTAAAATGTGTTCAGCATGTTGTTTATTTGGTACTGCTATATAGACAACATCGATTGTTTCATCTGCTAGCAATTCTTCATAAGAACCATAGGCTTTAGGGATTGAATAATCAGCGGCAAATTGTTCTGCTTTAGTCAATGTCCGCGAAGCAACAGCTGCAAGTTGGCTAGTTTCTTGTTTAAACGTTGAAGCAAATTCGTGGGCAATCCCACCTAATCCGACGATGCCCCATTGATATAATTTTTTTGTCAAAAGAAGTCCTCCTAATCTATGCAATTTCTTCAAATCTTCTTCATTATTTATTATACTGTAAACAAGAGAAATTAGAAAACAAGGACAATTTTGTAAATATGATAAAATCCAGAGATAAAAAGATGCTTTTTTTAGAGAATTTCAGTAAAATAGAAAATGGAGGCGAATGATTATGCATCAAGTTTATGTAGATATTATTGTTGACGCAATTATTGAACAGTACCAAACAGAAGAAAATTTTTACTCCGCTTATCAAATTCAAGCAGCCGATTGGCAAGCTTGGAAAGAAGGCCAATTTGGTTTGGACAATGAAGTTATGCAAAAAATTAAGAATTTGTTTACGGATTATGAGTGGATGCTGACTCAAAAAATACTCCGCCAAACCATCTTATTTCCGGAAAAACGTAACCTAGCTGTTTCGGAATATAAACGGTTAAAAACAACAATTGCCAAAAAATGGCTACAATCTGATTTGGGCGTTGTAGAATTGATTCCTAACAATAAACAGGAACAAGAAATTGCTGCTGGTTATATCGATTTGAAAGTGACGCTGGCCTATGGTGAATGGGGTTTTGATGACATTATTACATTCCGGTTACCAGCTACGATTCAACGACAATTGGAAGGTTCAAAAGTTGAATTATTAGATTGGGTCAATGAAAATCTGATGGATACTTACGTAGGTGAATAACGAATAGGAAGGATGGTCTTTTGAAATACACAATTGCTGGGATTTTATCTGTGATTATTATGTTTGGTGCGGTAATTTTTGTCTTTTTTGGCAAAAAGCCAGTTGAAGAATCTGTTCACACATCAACTGAAACAACAGTGAAATCATCCACTAAAATTTCTGAAAGTAGTACAGTTTCTTCAACTGCTACCACTGAATCAAGTACTGAAATCACGAGCGTAAGCAGTGATGAAAGTTGATAATTTTCTGTGAAAATGATACAATTGTTCGGTTATAGTAACAAATGAAATCAATCACGAAAGTGAAAGATAGTGAAACATTTTATCGGAAAATAAAAGATGAAGTGGGGAATTAATGAAGTGAGCAACTATCAGAAAAAAAGAAAAAAGCAGCTGAATTTGCCAAAGTTATTCTTAGGCGTAGTTGTCGTCGGTTTGGCCTTTGTCTTTTCGTTATCTGTCCTTTCTGATTCAGATAAGGGACAAAGCGAGTCAGTCAATCGCCAAAATGAAAACATCTCAAAAGAAGAATTTGTTGCTGAAATCACACCGTATGCACGTGAATTACAAGAATCTTACGGGGTGTTACCAAGTATTATTATGGGGCAAGCAGTTTTAGAATCAAATTTTGGACAAAGTCAATTAGCATCGAAATATAACAATCTTTTTGGGATTAAAGCATATGGCAATCAACCAAAAGTCAATTTAGAAACAAAAGAGTATGTCAATGAGGTCTGGATTACGATTCAGGGTGATTTTCGAGTTTATGACAATTGGGAAGAATCCATGCGAGATCATACCAAGTTATTTGTTGATGGGGTCGATTGGGATCCAAATTTATATGAAAAAGTCTTGTTAGCCAAAAATTATAAAGAGGCCGCACAAGCGCTTCAAGATGCTGGATACGCAACGGATCCTACATACGCTGATAAGATCATTCATGTAATTGAAGAATACAATTTAAATAAATACGACCGTTAAGCATGGAGGAACGATGACAATGAGCGAAAAGTGGATTCCAGAAATTATGACGCCGCTGAAACAAGATATTGTAAAAATGCCAGAGATTATTCGGCAAGCCAGTGGCATTAAAATTTTTGGCCGTAAAATAAAATCAATTATTTTTACGACAGATATTGCGATTATCCGCAATACGGATGCACAGGCAGTGATTGCTGTATATCCTTTTACACCGCATCCAGCGATTACAAAAGGCATTATTGAAGCAGCGGATATTCCTGTCTTTTCAGGAGTCGGCGGCGGTTTAACGCAAGGCATGCGTTCTGCTTATATGAGTTTATTTGCAGAAGCACAAGGCTCAATGGGTGTTGTTTTGAATGGTCCTACACCAATTGAAACAATTAAAATGGTGGATGAAGCAATCGATATTCCTATTATCAGCACAGTAACTTCTATTCATACGCCAATTGAGGAAAAACTTGCGGCTGGCGTGGATATGATTAATATCAGTGCAGGAAAAGACACTGCAGCCACTGTACGCTATTTCCGTGGCAAGTATCCAGAATTACCGATTATTGCAACAGGAGGACCAACTGAATCGAGTATTCATGAAACCATTATCGCCGGAGCGAATGCTATTACATATACGCCCCCTAGTAACGGTGAATTATTCAGCAAAAAAATGAAAAAATATCGTGAACAAGAAAAAGCAACCGATGAAGAATAAAAAACGCTTTGGCAGCCGATCCTGCCAAAGCGTTTTTGGCTATTTAATGTTCGCTTTTACGGAACAATGGAAGAATGAACCAATTATTTGAAAATTCTAATGAAAAAAAGTTGTTAAACCATTGAAAGTTAGAGATTTTTGTACTATCCTAGAGAAACATAGAAGCTTGTATAAGGTCAAAATACGGTTGACCGTCTCTACCCAGCACCGTAAATGCTGGTCTATAAGTGAAGAAGAGCGGCTAGCCCTTTTTTGCTTTGGCAAAATGGGCTTTTTTCTTTTATTAGAACACGAATATAAATAGCACTTTGTTTTATTTCGTTCGTTTTTAACGAACCGTCCTTTCCTCAGGATGAGAACAAAGCATCTATCGAAAAATAAGTAAAGGAGTTCATATTGTGAAGGAATTAGTCGAACGTATTAAAAATGATGGCCGTGTATTAGGTGAAGGTGTTTTAAAAGTAGATAGTTTTATTACGCACCAAGTGGATCCAGAATTGATGGAGGCTATGGGTAATCGTTTTGCTGAGGTTTTCGCAGAAGCAGGCATTACCAAAGTAATTACAATTGAAGCATCAGGAATCGCTCCTGCCTTATACGCAGCGCAAAAATTAGGCGTGCCAATGATCTTCGCGCGTAAGGCAAAAAGTTTAACCATGGATGAAGAGCTTTTAACAGCTTCAGTTTATTCATTTACAAAACAAGTGACAAGTCAAATTTCCATTTCAAGAAAATTTTTATCTGATGCTGATAAAGTGTTGATTATTGATGACTTTTTAGCTAACGGACAAGCTGCTAAAGGATTGGTAGAATTATGCCAACAGGCTGGTGCAAAGGTTGAAGGAATTGGTATCGTAATTGAAAAATCATTCCAAGATGGTCGTCAGTTATTAGAAGACATGGGCTTAAATGTAGTCTCTTTAGCACGTATCGCTTCATTAAGTGAAGGAACGGTGACGTTTTTAGAGGAGGATGCATAATCTTGGATACAAAACAATTGAATACACAACAACAGACGGAAACACCAAATGGGAAAGCCGCCGTTTTAGGATTGCAACATTTATTAGCGATGTATGCTGGAGCAGTTGCCGTACCTTTATTAATCGGAACCGGCTTGAATTTTGATTCGCAACAAATGACGTATTTGATTTCAATCGATATTTTTATGTGCGGCGTTGCGACACTTTTACAATTGACGGTGAATAAGTTTTTTGGGATTGGCTTGCCAGTCGTTTTAGGTTGTGCCATTCAAGCAGTTGCGCCTTTAATCATGATTGGTACGAACAAAGGGGTTGGGGCAATTTACGGTTCAATTATTGCTTCGGGCATTTTTGTCGTTCTTATTGCAGGATTTTTCTCAAAAATTAAACGTCTATTTCCGCCTTTAGTCACCGGCACAGTCATTACAGTTATTGGTTTGACCTTAATTCCTGTTGCTGTTGAAAAAATGGGTGGCGGCTTAGCAACGGACAAAAGTTTTGGTGATCCTAAAAACTTGCTTCTCGCATTTGTAACAATTGCCTTAATCATTGTTGTGCAAGTTTGGGGACGTGGCTTTATCAAGTCAATTGCCGTGTTAATCGGCCTAGTCGGCGGCACAATTTTAGCTGCATTTCTGGGATTAGTTGATTTGTCTCCTGTTGGTCAAGCTACGTGGTTTCACTTTCCACAGCCATTTTATTTTGGCAAACCAACGTTTGATCTTTCTTCTATTGTGTTGATGATTATTATTTCAATTGTTAGTATGGTTGAATCAACAGGTGTTTATTTTGCCTTAGGAGACATTACAGGGAAAAAAATTGGCGAAGATGATTTACGTCGTGGGTATCATGCAGAAGGCTTAGCCGTCATTTTAGGAGGGATTTTTAATACGTTTCCTTATACAGGTTTCTCGCAAAATGTCGGGTTAGTTCAATTATCTGGGATCAAAACACGTCGGCCAATCTATTTTTCTGCTTTTTTCTTAATTATTTTAGGCTTATTACCAAAAATTGGTGCGATGGCCCAAATTATCCCAGAGCCAGTTTTAGGCGGCGGAATGCTGGTTATGTTTGGAATGGTGGCTGTCCAAGGAATGCGCATATTGTCAAAAGTTGACTACTCAAATGACAAAAATTTATTAATTATTGCCATTTCGATTGGCTTTGGTTTAGGCTTTAATATTATGCCAACGCTCTTTAATAAAGTACCAGAAACTGTTAGCATGTTTACTGGTAATGGAATTGTCATGAGCAGCATTACCGCAATTATTTTAAATCTTTTATTCAATGGTTTAAAAGAAACCTCAGAAAGTAACGAATAGTTTCAAAAAAGTATGATAGATAAGGTCAGGTGGCTTTTCTTTCATACTTTTTTGACCTCATCATCGTTTAGAAAAATTTAATGTTTTCATCAATTTGAAGAGAATAAGAGAAAAATGCTTGGTTACAAAGAGACGAATAGTAAGTTACCGCTGTTTTATCCTAAAATATGTTAATAAATTCTGATGAGAAAACCTAAGGGAAACACTGCTGGCACTTGAAGTTGAGCCTTTTTCCTTGTATCATGTAAAAAGAGCACTCTTAAAGGCTAGACTGCGACGAGAAACCGCAGAAGGATTTTAAGGATAAAACTGTGATGGAAAGTTGTGATGAACTTGGATAAACCACTATTACCTGGTCAAGTGATTGGTATCATTGGTGGCGGACATTTAGCAAAAATGATGGCCCTTAGTGCAAGAGAAATGGGGTTTCGAGTGGGTGTGCTAGATCCACAAATTGATTGTCCTGCTGCACAAGTTGCCGATTGGCAATTATTAGGAGCATATAATGATCCTGAAGCGTTAGAGAAATTGGCAAAACGTGCCCAAGTGATTACGTATGAATTTGAACATGCAGATGTTGATGCGTTAACAGCGATTCAACATTTGGCGAATATACCGCAAGGAACAGACATTTTAGCAATTACGCAAGATCGTTTAATGGAAAAAAGTTTCTTGGAAGATAATAATATTGTGATTGCACCTTATGCAACGATTGTTAGTCCGACTGATATTCAAGAAGCAATTGATGGCATTGGTTATCCGTGTATCTTGAAGAATACGCGAGGGGAAGGTCGTTATGTACTACATAGTACTTCAGACTTAGCGCCATCCATGAATCTTCTGAGAGAAGGAACCTGTGTCTTGGAAGCTTGGATTCCTTACGAAAAAGAATTATTTGTTCTGATTTCTGGTAATGGTCGTGGCGAATTTGCGACATTTCCAGTTGTGGAAACAATTAAAAAAGAGCGTAAGCTACATGAAACGATTGCGCCAGCCCGAATTGATGACGAAGTCAGTGGCGAGTTGCAACGAATTGCTAAGGTGATTGCTAAAGCTGTTGGTTTAGTCGGCACCCTTTCAATTGAAATGTTTTATACAGAAACAGGCGGGATTTATGTAAATAAAATTTTACCTCGTCCAGAAGATGCTGGGAATTTTTCTATAGATGCTTGTTCTTTTAGCCAATATGATACGCATATTCGTGGTTTATGTAATTGGCCAATGCCAACGATTCAACTGTTGTCAGAAGCGGTTACGGTCAATGTGCTTGGGAATGAAGCCTATGAAACGATGGACATTATTAATGAACATCCAGATTGGCATTTCCACTATTATGGGCACAGTGAAGCAAAAGAGCAACGAGCGATGGGGCATATTACTATATTAACCAAAGAAATCGATGAAACACTGGAAGAAATTAAAGAAACAAAGATTTGGTCGTAATTATTTTTCAAAAATTGAGGAGTAAAGAGGGGATAAGGCACAATGATTGATCGTTATACAAGACCCGAAATGGGCGCAATTTGGACAGATGAGAACCGCTACAAGGCATGGCTAGAAGTTGAAATTTTGGCGGATGAAGCTTGGGCAGAACTTGGCGAAATTCCTAAAGAAGATGTACAAAAAATCCGAGAAAATGCATCATTTGATGTTGCACGTATTTTAGAAATTGAAGCAGAAACTCGTCATGATGTTGTCGCTTTTACTCGTGCCGTTTCAGAAACGCTTGGTGAAGAGCGAAAATGGGTGCACTATGGCTTAACCAGCACAGATGTTGTGGATACTGCCTATGGTTATCTATTGAAACAGGCGAATGATATTTTACGGAAAGATTTACAAACATTTACGGAGATTGTCGGAGCCAAAGCCAAAGAGTATAAACATACGGTCATGATGGGCAGAACGCATGGCGTTCATGCAGAACCGACTACATTTGGTTTGAAATTAGCGTTGTGGTATTCTGAAATGAAACGCAATATTGAACGTTTTGAACATGCAGCCAAAGGTGTCGAAGCAGGTAAAATCAGTGGAGCCGTGGGTACCTTTGCCAATATTTCACCATTTGTTGAAGAATATGTTTGCGAACATTTGGGAATCCGTGCTCAAGAGATTTCGACACAAGTTTTACCACGTGATTTACATGCAGAATATGTTTCTACCATGGCATTAATTGCGACAAGTATTGAAAAATTTGCGACAGAAATTCGTGGTTTACAAAAATCAGAAACACGTGAAGTAGAAGAATTTTTTGCAAAAGGACAAAAAGGATCTTCGGCAATGCCGCATAAACGGAATCCAATTGGTTCTGAAAATATGACTGGTTTGGCACGTGTGATTCGTGGTCATGTCATTACTGCCTTTGAAAATGTGAGTTTATGGCATGAACGAGATATTTCTCACTCGTCTGCTGAACGGATTATTATTCCCGATACGACGATTTTGCTAAATTACATGTTGAATCGTTTTGGTAATATTGTCAAAAACTTAACGGTCTTCCCAGAAAATATGAAACGTAACATGGATGCGACCTATGGACTAATTTACAGCCAACGTGTCTTGTTAAAATTGATTGACCATGGCATGACACGTGAAGAAGCGTATGATTTGGTCCAACCAAAAACAGCTTACGCATGGGATCATCAAACGGCGTTCCGTCCGTTGTTAGATGCGGATGAAAAAATTACTTCTGTCTTATCAAAAGAAGAGCTAGATGATGCTTTTGATTACCATTATCATTTAAAAAATGTTGACACGATTTTTGAACGTGTTGGTTTAGGATAAAAAAGAGCGTTCAGGAAAAAACACCAGTTTCTTCCTGAGTGCTTTCTTCTTTTTCAGAAAAAACATTGGAAATTGTTTAGTAACAATTGGAAGAAAAGATATTAAATTTTAGCGAGCAAACGTCAAAAGGTAAATGAGTGACTCATACCTTTTGACGTTTGCTCGCTATTTGTTTGGTTGTTCCTTAGATTCTAAAGGAGATATTTTCAAAAAAAGATGAAATTTAGGCATTTTCATAGGTGGAAAGCGTCATCAAACCCTTATGGGATAAGAAGATGCCATTTTTTAATTATGGGTTTAAAAATTCAAAATTTTTTTTTGTGTGTCTTCAGCTATAATTAGTCTATTAACGATAAGTATTAAAAGAATGGGGGAAAGTTGTTTGTAATGAAATTGTCACAAGTCCCAAATAAAACGACAGGGAATGGAATAAAAATATTCGGTTATCTCTGTTTTGTAGTTAGCTGTTATCTAATCTTTTTACGCTTCGAAGTTGCTTTAGCCCAACAACCAGAGCCACAGCCACTGGCGGGTTTCACAGTTGAAAGTGTGATACCAGATAATCAGCTAGATAAGAACCAAACTTATTTTTATTTAGGCGTTCAGCCAAGTAGTCAGCAGATTATTCAAGTGAAAATCAGAAGTTTGCAAAAAGAGCCCGTAACTGTCGCTTTAAGTATTCATGATGCAGTGAACGGAACGGATGGACAGATTGATAAGCCCCAAACTAGATTCTAGTTTGACGAATTCCATCACACAAATTGTTCATTTGCAAAATAAGGAAGCTACGGTCACTGTAAAAAACTTTGAAGAAAAAATAGTGAATTATGAAATCAAAACACCCAAAGAGCCATTCTCTGGAGTTAAATTAGGCGCATTACGGTTTATTAAACAATTAGAGGATGAATCATTAACAAGTAATCAGTTTACATCAACTTATGCTTATACTATTTCCGTCATGCTGACAGAAGATAAACAACCATTTGATGAAGGAGCAGAATTACAATTAAAAAAAGTTGGTACAACGATCAGTGCTGGTCAACTTGTGGTTCAAGTAACATACCGAAACCAGCAACCAAAAGTTATGAAAGGAGCGACCATTACCAACTGGTTAACCAAAAAAGGTCAGACAAAAGAATTACTAAAAAAAGTACAAGCAGATGTGACAGTGGCACCTAATTCGCTATTGGCTATGGATCTGCCATTGAATGAAGTTGTCCTGCCAGCGGGAACTTATACTATTCACAGCCAAGTAAGCGCTGGTAATCGCGAATGGCAGTGGCGAAAAGATTTTACAATTACACAAACGCAAATAAAACAATGGTCGACGAGTATACCTTCAGCAAAAAGGCAACCGTTTTTGTTAGTGGGGAGTAGTGCAATAGTCCTCGTTGTAATTAGCATTTATTTTTATCTTAAAAAGAGTAGAACTAAATAGTAAAGAAATAAAAAGGAAAAGCAGGTGTTGGTTATGAACAAGAAAATGACTCATCTAATCTGTGTCATATTATTAGGCACGATGATTTTACCAATTAATGGCTTAGCTGAGGGGACTGAGTCAACAACAGTAACGAGTGAAATGCAACAAATTATTGAAGATTCATTACCTAAGCTATCAGAACCGTCCAAGCAAACGATAGAGACAACTGAAACAACCGATTCTTCAACTGAAAAAACTCAAGCAACTGAAGCAACGAAAGAAGTAGAAACTGTTTCTTTTAGTTGGTCACAACAAGAACCAGAACGGCAAGTAACTGCCGGATCGGATTTTTATCTAAAAATAATTAGCAATGCAACTTGGGCGGAAATCCAATTGCCTCAGGAAATTCAATACAATCCGCAAAAAAACCAACAATTGCAGGAGCACGGTTCTTATAATCAAGAACAACATAGCTTGATTTTAAGAGACTTTGCCCAGTTGGGGGAAAGTTACTTGCTGTTAACGACAACAAAAGCAGGAACCTTTACCTTGTCAGTCAAAGACAAAAATCAAGAAACTTTGGCTAAAAATTTAGAAGTGATGGTTGCTAAAGAACCAATACCAGAGCCTCAAAAGCCACAGGAGCATAGTGAGCAGAAGCAAACGAAGGAAAACAAAAAAAGTAGTCCGGTTCTTAAATCTAAAACTATTGCCTCAAAAGCGACTGGGATTACGGTCGGTTTGACTGCACCCGCTACTTATCGTACATATACCGACTCTACGACAGGAACAGCACCAGATTACTTAACGGTTTCTTTGCCAGTTTCCATCAGCCAAGCGGGTCTGACCGGTCTTTCGATTGAGCTTCCTTATGGCTTTTATCCAAGTAAAAGTGACCCGGTTTTTAAAGACTTTGATAATACGACACCGATTTTTTCGTTGGTGACACCTAGTGCACCTAGTGCCAACTCGATTGTGGCTTCGTATGTAAATGATACAACCAATAAAAAATTAATTATTCGCTTGAAAGAAACCAAGACAACTTTAGAGACGATTAATTTACGTTTTAAATTTAATAATGTCTATGATGCCAAAATCCCACCTGAACAAATCGTGTGGAATAATCTCCAAGCAAAGGTATTTGATAATACGGGGACACAAATAGCAAGTTCAGCGGCAAATAAAACCGTAAAAGCTGATGTGGGTCCTCTCGCTTCATATATAGGTTCTAGTTACGCAGTTCCTAGTGATGATAGTTATTTTGACGGTGATATTATTGTGACAAACTCTTATGTGTTTAATTATTTAGCTAGAGCGAATTTAGACCCTAGTTATGAGCATCAAGTGTATGTTGAAATTCCCACAGGAGCTACATTAACGGGAACTTTAGCTAATGCGTTATTAAAAACAGGGGTCACAAATGCACAAGATCCTAGTGTGCCAGCAGGTTTTACTCGGTACTATCAGAAATTAGTAACTCTCTCACCAAATATTTTAGAAAACCCAGCAGCTCGAGTTGATTTATCCTATCTTGACACAAGGGTTACTTTGAATAAAACGTATGCAGAAGGGAGTACTTTTTCTGTTAATTTTGGAATGAAAGTAAAATTCCTGAATGGAAAAATAAATACACTTACCACTACGAAAAGTTATACAAAACGTTCTCGACCAGATTTTCAATTGTCAGGAATAGGCTATCATTCGACTGTTAGAGGTTCTACTAACACAGTTAATAACTTAGATAATTTAGCGACAGCTGGAAATTTTTATGCTTTTAGCTCTGGTATATTTAACCGTCCTGCTACTATTAAGAACACTGGCGCTAAATCAATTCAAGGAGTGACGTATAAATTACAAGAATTAACTGCAGGCTCAGCTAAGGGAAACTTTACTAATTTATATATTTTAGGTTTGACTGATGGAGTAAGTGCCCCCGCCTATTATCGCCCTTTGTATCATATTAAAAATGCTGTAACTGGAACGAGTCGTTCTGTTTGGAGCAGTACACCGGCTAAGACTGGCAACTTTAGTCCAGCTTTACCGACTTTAGCAACCAATGAGTATATTTCAACCATTGATATTATTCCTATGGGAACCGATGGCACAACCGCCAATTCGTTACCTCCAGGCAATGGGATGGCACTCCGATATCGAATCAAAAGTTGGCCTAATGGGCGGTGGCCAGATGGGACAGTACTTTCTAAGATGACTAATCCAATCACCTTTGGAGCCACAATGCAGTACCAAGATGCAACGGGGACACCTACAGAGCTTAAATTAAGCAATAATGTAGTATATTATAATAAAGGGGTAGCCTTACGTGCTTCTGCTTACCTTACCAGTGTTAATAGTGAGAATAAACTGCCTGGGGACACGATTAACTACGAAATAAGCGGGAGAAACAGTGGCTACTATACAGATACTTCTTCTGGGGATTGGGAGAATCCCATTATTACAATTAAAGTTCCCAAACAATTACGCTTAAAAGCGACCACGAAAAAAGATTATATTGATGAGAGTAACCAAGTTACCTATCCAGCTTCGGTGACCGTTGAAACCTTAGCTACAAATGATACAACTCACAATTATTATCGTTTTAAGACGTCCAGCACGGCTTATAAATCTAAAGTAACGGGAGAGGCTAGTTTTTTTCGGATTCCTTTAGAATTTGTAGTGGATAGTTCAGCCGCTTCTGGAAGCTATCAAATTCCTTATATCGCCTATAGTAGCCCTAAGCCAACTGATTTCTTTCATGGTGTACTTACTCAATTATCCGCTGCAGAGGCTAAAAAAATCGGTGTAGACAACACGAAAGAAAATAGCTACGAGATCAACTCATCTCCTTTTAATGTCGGCTTTTCTGTAGTGGATTCTTCTAAGTTAGACAGCGCTACTAATGCTCGTGGTTCCGCAACGCAAGCTTGGTCAAATACGAATATCTTTGCGGTAGACCGCAAAGGCACCCCGCAAATGCAAACGGTCATTAAAAATTCTGGAAATACAAACTTCACTAGCGTTCGCTTGTATAATATTTTGCCTTCTTCTAGTGACGGTCGTGGTTCAACAGGTAGCATCGGGTTTACAAACTTGACCAGTAATAATGGGACAGCCAAAATTTACTATACAACTAAGCCTATCTCACAATTGCCTAGTTATACTAACAACGATTTACAAGCGTGGAATGCCACTAAACTAACCAGTTTAGGTTTCACTACAACTAAACCCGCTAATTCAGCATTAATCACAGCAATCTATGTCGATTTTGGCGCAACGACAATCAAACCAGGTGGGACCTTAGATGCGATTATGAATTTTTTAGTGCCAGATGCAGATAATCAAAAAGCCATTAACCAATTTCAATATTCTGCTAAAGAAGCCAAAGCAGGAGCAACTTTAGCGGCAGTCAGTGATAAAATTACCTTTAGTACAGAGTTTGCTCAAGTAGCGTATGAACAAAATTTACCGAGTATTATAGTTCCTGGAAGTGGAGTGAAAGACTTACCTTCTCCGCAAACGATCCAGTTAGATGTAAATGATGCCGGCAAAATTGTCATTCCAACAGCCAAACCAACGCTTAGTGGTTATACTTTTGTGGAATGGCAAGATGTTGCAACACCAACCAAAAAATATCAACCGGGTGCAACGATTAGCTTTACGTCTACGTCAACTACCACAAAAATAACTCTGCAAGCTATTTGGAAACCAATCTCAGTGAATGTGACTTTTAATGCCAATGGGGGCTCGGGTGGTACGGCTGCTAAAGCCTATACTTTTGGAACAGTAGTTAATTTAACCACGGTTGTGAAGCCAACCAGAAACGGTTACACTTTCCAAGGTTGGGCGACAACAGCCAGTGCCACAACACCAGATATTACAACAAACCCTCTCGTTAATTATGCTTCAGCTAAGACCTATTATGCTGTTTGGAAGGGGAACGCTTATACCGTAAAGTTTGATGCGAACGGGGGAACTGGTACCATGCCTAACGCTAGTTTTATTTATGGAACAGGCAAGCCATTACCAGCCAACACCTTTACAAAAGAGAGTAATACATTCCTTGGTTGGTCGAAGACACGGACAAGTGCAGTTGTCTATACGGATAAACAAATAATTTCGACATTAACTGCTACTAACAATGGGACTGTAACTTTATATGCGAAATGGAGTGGCCAACGACCTGTATTGATGGGAACGCCAAGTACGTTTGATTTTGGCAAACAAACGATTTCGCCAATGGCAAAAAGTTATGGACTAAATTCAGCAAGCTATGTCGGAAGTCCCGAATTACAACAAGCTGGTTTTATGTTACGTCTAGAAGATAATCGACCAACTAGTACAGGTTGGAAATTAAACGTTAGTTTATCTGAATTTAAAGATAAAACTGGTAAATCTTTACCACAAGGAGAAGGAATTGCCTTGAACTTTGCGGACACTCAACTTCAAAAAGTTCAATATGCTAATACAGCTGAGGAATCAGTAACGACTGGTTTTACCAATGGACCGACGTTAGGGTCTCAAGCTTTTCGATCGGGTGCTACAGCTCAATCAATAATCACAGCAACTGGAGCACAAGGAAGTGGAACTTGGCAACTATATTTTCCTTTTGAAGAGATAAAATTAACTGTGCCTGCAAATGTAGGAGAAATATCAAAAGTATATCAATCGACAGTAACTTGGTCATTGGACGATGTAGTCTAATCTTAGTATGATTTACTTAGAAGGAAAGTTAATTGTATTAAGAAAAAACGCTTCTAAGTTTTATATACTTTTTTCGATTTATCCTTTATAATGTAACTTCGATAGTTACATTAACTATTAAATGCAAACAAAGGAGGAGAAGTATGGATAAACAACAACGAGGCATTCAAGTGATTAGAATTTGGCTAGGGGTGACGATGCTAATTCATGGAGTGATGAAAGTAACGTCATTGGAAGATACTTTAGCGTTTTTTGCTAGTATTGGTTTGCCAAGTCTTTTTGTTTATGGTGTAGCAGCAATTGAATTAATTGGCGGATTATTTATGATTATTGGCTTTTTAATTCCATTGGTATCAGTAGGATTCATAGCAGTTTTAGTAGGAGCTATTTTTTCTTTTGGTTTGGCAAGTGGTTTTAGTGGTTATGAGTACGAATTATTTTTAGCAATAACCAGTTTGGCTATTTTGATTAGCCATGCCGATAAAAAGTATCTTACGTTAAAACTTTATTTTTAATAAATCAAAGCAATAAAGAGTTGGTCAAACTAGTTGTGATTGCGAAAAAAGCCCTAAAACAGTAATAGTTAGCTGTTTTAGGGCTTTTTTTATCCGAAAGGTCAAAAAAAGTCAATTTTGTTATTGACCTTTACTGACCAATAGGGTATAATAAATTTATAAGGTTTACAAATACCTTAACTTTTGAAGAAATCCATCAAAAGTCGGATAATAATAATTGTAAAGAATGTTAAAATAAAAAAAGACAAAACAATAAACGGGAGGGATCGTTTATGAATATTGAAAAAATGACAACAACGCTACAAGAGGCGATTGCTGAAGCTCAAAAAGTTGCGGTGACACGGCAACATCAAGAAATTGATATCGCACATTTATGGAAAATTTTTCTTCAACCAAACCATTTTGGGCGTAATTTTTACACAGATGCGGGTTTAGATGTTGACGCATTTGAACGAGAAGTAGATAACGCGTTAGATGAATATCCAAGTGTGGCAGGCGGTAATGTGCAATATGGTCAAAATTTAAGTCAAAATTTGTTCCATTTATTGCAAGAAGCTGATTCACTTCGAGAAGAATTCCAAGATGAATTTTTATCAACCGAAATTGTACTTTTAGCTTTAATGAAATTGAAAAATTATCGTTTAACAAAATATTTAATGCAACAAGGCATTACAGAAAAAGAGTTAAGAAAAAATATTGAAGAGATGAGAGGAGGAGATCGTGTGACTTCTCAAAACCAGGAAGAACAATATAAAGCACTAGAAAAATACGGTGTTGACTTAGTACAACAAGTAAAAGCAGGAAAACAAGATCCAATCATTGGTCGTGACGAAGAAATTCGTGACGTTATTCGGATTTTATCAAGAAAAACTAAAAATAATCCAGTCTTAATTGGTGAACCAGGTGTTGGTAAAACAGCGATTGTTGAAGGATTAGCACAACGAATCGTTCGTAAAGATGTTCCCGAAAACTTAAAAGATAAAACTATTTTTTCTTTAGATATGGGCGCCTTAATTGCGGGAGCAAAATTCCGTGGCGAATTTGAAGAACGGTTAAAAGCTGTTTTAAAAGAAGTGAAAAAAAGTGATGGCAAAATCATTTTATTCATTGATGAAATTCATAATATCGTCGGAGCTGGTAAAACAGAAGGCAGTATGGACGCCGGGAATTTATTAAAACCGATGTTAGCACGTGGTGAATTGCATTTAATCGGTGCCACAACGCTTGATGAATATCGCCAATATATGGAAAAAGATAAAGCCTTAGAACGTCGTTTCCAAAAAGTATTAGTCAAAGAACCAACAGTAGAAGATACCATTTCTATTTTGCGTGGCTTAAAAGAACGATTTGAAATTCACCACGGCGTGAATATTCATGACAATGCTTTAGTTGCTGCCGCTACTTTATCCGATCGCTATATTACTGATCGTTTCTTACCAGATAAAGCGATTGACTTAGTCGATGAAGCAAGCGCAACGATTCGAGTGGAAATGAATTCGATGCCAACAGAGCTCGATCAAGTAACACGTCGGTTAATGCAACTAGAAATTGAAGAAGCAGCCTTGAAAAAAGAATCAGATGATGCAAGTAAAAAACGGTTAGCCAACTTGCAAGAAGAATTAGCAGATTTGCGTGAAGAAGCCAACTCAATGAAAATGCAATGGGAAACGGAAAAAGAAGAAGTTAATGCGGTTTCCAATAAACGTGCAGAGATTGATAAAGCAAAACACGAATTAGAAGATGCTGAAAATAATTATGATTTAGAACGTGCTGCTGTTTTGCGTCATGGAACAATTCCACAATTAGAACATGAATTGAAAGAATTGGAAGAAAAGAACGCTAAAGATAACGTCAAAATGGTACAAGAATCGGTTACTGAAAACGAAATTGCGCAAGTGGTCGGTCGTTTAACCGGCATTCCTGTGACAAAATTAGTTGAAGGCGAACGAGAAAAATTAATGAAACTGAATGAAACATTACACAAACGTGTGATTGGTCAAGATGAAGCCGTGGATGCTGTTAGTGATGCGGTGATTCGTTCAAGAGCAGGCTTACAAGATCCAAATCGCCCACTTGGTTCGTTCCTTTTCTTAGGACCAACTGGTGTTGGTAAAACAGAACTTGCTAAAGCTTTAGCTGAAGATTTGTTTGATTCTGAAGATCATATGGTACGGATTGACATGAGTGAATACATGGAAAAACATGCCGTGTCTCGTTTAGTTGGTGCCCCTCCAGGCTATGTTGGTTATGAAGAAGGTGGCCAGTTAACAGAAGCTGTTCGTCGAAACCCTTATACAATTGTCTTATTAGACGAAATTGAAAAAGCGCACCCAGATGTCTTTAATATCTTATTACAAGTTTTAGATGATGGTCGTTTGACAGATTCTAAAGGTCGGGTCGTTGATTTTAAAAATACAGTTTTAATTATGACAAGCAACATCGGTTCTCAGCTTTTACTGGAAGGTGTGACACCTGAAGGAACAATTCCAGAAGAAGTTGAAAATCAAGTCATGAATATTCTAAAAGGACACTTTAAACCAGAGTTCTTAAACAGAATTGATGATACCATTTTATTCACACCATTAAGCTTGGATAATGTGAAAGGAATCATTGGTAAAATGACCGCACAACTTGCTCATCGTTTAGAGCAACAAGAAATTGTGTTGGAAATCACTGATGAAGCTAAAACATGGATTGCTGAAAATGGGTATGAGCCAGCTTATGGAGCTCGTCCGTTAAAACGTTTCATTACTCGTGAAGTCGAAACACCATTAGCAAAAGAAATTGTTTCTGGACGAGTAATGCCAAAAACAAAAGTCACGATTAGTCTATTAGACAATCAATTAGTTTTTGAAAATGAACCAATAGAAGAAGTATAAAAAAAGAACGAGCGAATTCGCTCGTTCTTTTTTTCTAGTGAAGTTTATACGTGTTATTTTCTACTTTAGTTAAATTATTACGTTTAATGTATTCCAAGATTTTAGGATCATCTTTCACTACAACTAAGTAATCCTTACCCTTAATCTTTTCATTAAAAGTAGAAGAATCGTTTAAATCGTAAATCACAGAAGATTTTTTATTAAATAATTTATATCGTAAGAAGAAACCTGAGTAACCAGCATCATTTTTGCTAGCTGGTGAATAGACAGCATATGAATGTGAAGTGTCTCTGTCTTTTAAAGTATTTTTTGAATTAGGTAAGGCTTGCTCTATGTGTTCGCGTAAACTATTTGGATAACGATTACTTAAAAAGATTGATGAGTAATCAGATATTCGAACAAATATAACACAGGAGAACAATAGCGTTAATGACAACAAGGAAGTCATGATGATTTTATAATTGTCTGTTTTAGCAATATAACACAGCAGTTGCACAATAATAAAAGCAATCAGGAAGTTAAAAATACTTCCAGCATAACGATCAAAACTCCCTAAGTTTAAAGCTTCTGGAGTCGGCATAGAAAGAAGATACATCGCCCATAAAATACACATATAACCTAAAAATAAAACCAAACTACTGATAATTTGTAGCTTTAATGTTTTAATCGGAATAGCAGTTTTTTTATTAAGATAGAAGGCAATCCCTAGTGCGATTATAATAAAAAGTAACAATTCGTATAGAAAATTTGAACTTGTAAAGGAGAACATTCTAAGTAAAAATCGTTTACTTATTTCAACAATATCTGAGAAACTTTTTTCTGAAAATATTTTTTTATAGTAAGCAATACTCATATCATGCTTCCCAGACATTCCATCTGGATATACATATTTTGTATGGCGTAGCCAAAGAAAAAAAGAAATCCATGGCGTTAGTAAGACTAATAAAAATTGGAACAGTTCTTTTTTTGTACAACGTTCTTTCCCTAAGACATAGCAATTCCAAAAACTTATAAATAAAAATATAGTATTTAATCCAATGAAAATAACTCCGCTATTTTTCACTAGTAAAAGGCTAATCATTAACGGACTTGACAGGATTAAGCCGCGTTTGAAATCATGATAATAATAAAAAATAATATTCATGGTTGCCGTTCCCAAAAGCAGCAATAGATTGTCTACCAAAAGATCCATTAGAGAAGTTGGGCCTTTAAACAAGTAAAATGAAAAAACAGCCAAAAAGAATACGAGTAGTTTTTTTACATTTTTATTTTGTTTTTGCGAAAAGTTGGTAGAAAAAATATTTTTCCAATTAAAGATGGTCGTTATGGAAGCTAAAATTAATAATATTTGTGCAAAAATAGCATTGCTTTCTGTGACGCCTACTAATTTAATAAAATAATAAATAAAAACAGCCGATCCTGGTGGATAAGAAGTAAACATTATGACATCCGTTTTAAAACTAGGAAAGCTATTTGTCAGAGACATTGATTTAACAATTAAAGCCCAATGTGAAAAATTATCGTAATGCATGAATAGTCTGTTTCGACTAACAAGAAAGAAAATAAAACTAAATAACAGGAAAAAAAGTATACCTGGCGATAATAGATCTTTTAAAGATTGCCGAATACTTTTATTTTTCCAAAAATCAAACAACAATAAGAATATACCACTGAAAATAATAATAAGTATCATGACTTTTAGAATATTAAGAAGGCCGCCTAAAAACATAGCTACAATTATTGAAGAGAAAATAATAATAGGAATAAAGTCACGTGGCACTTCTTTTTTTCTTAGATATATGCCGTAACCGACAAAGCTTAAAATAAAAGCAGTTATGCCAATAATAAAACGAAACATGTATAAACCCCCAAATGTAAAATGTAAAATCATAACTATTATAGCTTAAAATATCCTTTATACATAGACAATTAATTTAAAATAATATATTTGTCTCTTAATTTAATTTTTGAAAGTAAGCAATAAAAAAGTAAGGATTAGAAAGAAAAAACGCAAAAGTTAGACTATTATGCTAACTTCTGTGTTTTTTCTTTCTCCCTATATCTACTTTTACAATCGTTGCTTAATTTCTTCCAACAAATCCTCTTCTGAAGAAACTACCCGACCATTCAATTTAATCAAACCAACTGTGTAAAGGTTTAAATAATGGAATTGATTTTCAGCGATTTCGTTCAAAGCATCAAGCTTTTGGTGATTGTCAGCACCTTGTTGGCGGCTGTCTGTGTAAAGGGCAACCACTGGGATTCCTTTGGCATAAGCAACACCAATTTCGGAAGCTACGCCCGCATCAATGGTTGGACCGTCTAATAAAGCAACCAATAAATCGCTAGCAAGGACCTTTTCTGTATCTGCTAAGGCAATCATTTTACTATCGGCATAAGCAGATTTGTCGTTAATCGCCGCATTTTCTTGTGGTAAATAAAGATCGATTGTTTTATCCAATTGTCGAATTTGTTCGACTAAATAGGCATTATAACGTAAGTCAGCTTGCGAAAATAAAGGTCCTGCAAAATAAATTTTTGTCATTTGTCTGTCTCCAATCCAAGGTTTTAGAAATAATCACTGAAATAAGCTTCTTGGTCAGGAAAAATCCGTTCCAAAGAATTTAAAGTTTCTTTATCTGTATCAATGCGCTCAATTCGATGTAAGTACGAAGGGCGTCGGTAATTCATGACTAAACAAGTTAGTGTTTGAATATCTAAGTGAACGGCGGTGCCTAAAGGTTCATCCGTAATGGTTACTTGATCATTTTCATCCCAAATTAAGCCAAAAATACCATTGTTCCACTCAGCGACAGGATCTTTAACGACAAAATGGAAGGGCTTAGCCGTACTTTCAAAAGGAAAGTTTTCTAAAAAGGCTTTGACATCGACAATTCGAGCCATATAATAGGGCTCAATGCTTTCTTTAATTTGGCTATCTTCTAAAAGAAAAGCTAATGGTTCGTTTTTATAGATATCGCCCTTGACCCAATAAACCATCGAAAAATGCGCAGTAATAAAATTCCACAAGCCATTTCGGGCTTCTTGGTTCAAGTAAAACATTTCCTTAATATGAAATACCTCATCGGCCACCCAATAGAAAAGTACTCCTAAAGGTTCTTGATTGGCACCATAATAGACAGCAGCAGTCCGTTCTTCCTCGTTTTCGAAACGCCAATATTCTTCCCAGTTGAAGGCACTACGAATGAGCGCGCCGTGATTTTGACGAGCGAATCGCGCATAGACATCAAAGACATCTGGGTGATCGACAGCTAACCGTTCAATCATTCCTGGAACGGGAACAGTTTTTGGTAATTGCGTATCCCGAATTTTAAAAGATAACTTGTCGGACATGATTTCCCAACCTTTACGTCGATAATAAGGAATGTTGTAAGGGAAAAGATAAGAAATCCACTGTTTATCTTGGCGCATTTCTTCTAATGCTGTTTGAATCAAGTCTTTCATTAAACCGTGGTTGGCATATTCAGGATAGGTACCGACACCAGTAACGCCGCCCATTTTATACAAAGCACCATGGATATTGACTTCGCATGGATAGATAGCAATTTGTGAAATTAATTGATTTTCGTGAAACCAGCCAAATACTTTTGAAAGTTCTAAAATCGGTTGTTTTGATTTGATAAATGCGCGTTTGTTTTCAAAACCACTTTCTTCAATATCTGCTTCAGTCACTTGAAAAACATAGGAAAGAAGTTCATTAAATTGATCAATGTGTTCTTCCTCAACAGGCTTTAAGGTCAGTTGCTTTCGAAATTCTTGTTCATCCATTTTTCCATCTCCAATAAATTTACTGTTTTTAGTATACCAAATTTTTCGAAACTCTGTTAGCCTTTCGAAACCAAAAGAATAAAAGGGAAGTGCTTTAAATCTTCTTCAAAAATTGGTATAATGAAAAGTGCTGATTATCCTAGACCTTTAAACATGATAATTTGATAAAAAAGGCAACTAAAATATAACAATTGATTGATGAAGCTAGCAGGGAGCTAGCTTTTCTTAAAAGAAATGAGGCAAAAAATGAACAATAAAGAAATGAAAGCAAGACAAGAGAAAATTCGTAATTTCTCGATCATTGCCCACATTGACCATGGGAAGTCAACTTTAGCCGACCGGATTTTGGAAAAAACAAATACAGTTAGCAGTCGAGAAATGCAAGATCAATTACTTGATTCAATGGATTTAGAGAGAGAACGCGGCATTACCATCAAATTAAACGCAATTGAATTAAACTATACAGCCAAAGATGGTGAAACCTATACTTTCCATTTGATTGACACACCAGGGCACGTCGATTTCACCTACGAAGTTTCTCGTAGCTTGGCAGCTTGTGAAGGGGCTGTTCTAGTTGTTGATGCGGCACAAGGAATTGAAGCGCAAACGCTAGCAAATGTCTATTTGGCATTGGATAATGACTTAGAAATTTTACCTGTTATTAATAAAATTGATTTACCCGCCGCTGATCCAGAGCGTGTTCGGACAGAGATTGAAGACGTAATTGGAATTGATGCATCGGAAGCTGTTTTAGCAAGTGCAAAAGCAGGGATTGGGATTGAAGATATTTTAGAACAAGTGGTGGAGTATGTACCAGCTCCATCAGGCGATATTGAGGCTCCTTTAAAGGCTTTGATTTTTGACTCTATTTACGATAGCTATCGAGGGGTCGTTTTAAACATCCGTGTAATTGACGGTGTCGTTCGTCCTGGGGATAAAATCCAAATGATGAGTAACGGTAAAACGTTTGATGTAACAGAAGTCGGCGTTTTTTCACCGAAACCAATCGCTCGTGATTATTTAATGGTTGGCGATGTGGGCTATATCACCGCTAGCATTAAAACGGTTCAAGATACACGGGTCGGGGATACAGTGACTTTGGCCGACAATCCAGCAGCAGAAGCACTACCAGGCTATCGCAAAATGAATCCAATGGTGTATTGTGGCTTATATCCAATTGATACGTCGCGCTACAATGATTTACGGGAAGCATTAGAAAAATTACAATTAAATGATGCGGCGTTACAATTTGAACCGGAAACATCACAAGCTTTAGGGTTTGGTTTCCGTTGTGGTTTCTTAGGTTTGCTGCACATGGATGTTGTTCAGGAACGTTTGGAACGAGAATTTAATTTAGAGTTAATTACAACAGCACCGTCTGTAATCTATCACGTTAATAAAACTGACGGAACAACCGTTGTTGTTGACAACCCAGCTGAATTTCCAGAACCAGTAACGATTGAATCTGTGGAAGAACCTTATGTTAAAGCGCAAATCATGGTGCCAAACGATTATGTAGGAGCAGTAATGGAATTATCACAACGTAAACGTGGCGAATTCATTACAATGGATTACTTAGACGATTATCGTGTAAACGTAGTTTATGAAATTCCGTTATCTGAAATCGTGTTTGACTTTTTCGATAAATTGAAATCAAGTACAAAAGGCTATGCATCCTTAGATTACGAAATGGCTGGCTATCGTACCAGCCGCCTAGTGAAAATGGATATTCTATTAAATGCTGAAAAAGTGGATGCGTTAAGCTTTATTGTTCACCGAGATTTCGCATTTGAGCGTGGTAAAGCGATTGTTGAGAAACTGAAAAAACTAATTCCACGTCAACAGTTTGAAGTCCCAGTTCAAGCGGCGATTGGTCAAAAAATTGTGGCTCGTTCAGATATTAAAGCCTTACGCAAAAACGTACTGGCTAAATGCTATGGTGGCGATGTTTCTCGTAAACGTAAATTGTTAGAGAAACAAAAAGAAGGGAAGAAACGGATGAAACAAATTGGATCCGTGGAAGTTCCTCAAGAAGCCTTTATGGCGGTTCTGAAAATGGATGAAGATGATCAGAAAAAATAAACAGAAAAGAGCCTGGGACAAAAATCACTTTGGATTTTTGCTCCGGGCTAAAAACCTGATAAACGGCAGGAACAGAACCAACACTACGCGTTGCTCCGATCTCAACAACTTCTAAGGTGTTTTCTCGACATGCGTCTCGTCACAGTACAGCCTTCAAAAGAGCTACAGCTCTAAGAGTTGCGATGTTTCACTGTGAAGCATGAACAGATGAAATCATCGTACCTACTTGGTGAAGGTCCTTCGGGAATAAGCCGAAATTGACTTTCTCACACAAGTGTTCGGCGTATCTTAATCCTTCCAAGTGTTGAGAATCACGAAGAACGTAGTGATTCGATGATGCACAATACCTACTTGGTCTCCAAAAATTAAAGAGCAATTTTCGGAAATTTCTTCTTATTTCTCGGAGCTAAACGGTTCTGTCCCGACCTCTTTTCTAAACTACTTAAAAACGATAAAGGTGTGTAGACAATGAATACTATCTTAACAGGTGATCGTCCAACTGGTAAATTGCACCTAGGACATTACGTAGGTTCTTTAAAAAAACGAGTAGAAATGCAAGCAGACCCTACAAATCAATTATTTGTCATGATTGCAGATTTACAAGCATTGACAGATAATGCAAAAAATCCCAAAAAAGTTTCAGCCAATGTTTTAGAAGTTGCTTTGGACTATTTAGCAGTTGGTTTAGACCCTACGAAAACAACAATTTTTATCCAATCGCAAATTCCACAGTTAGCTGAATTAACAATGTACTATCTAAATTTAGTGACCACGTCACGTGTTCGGCGGAATCCAACGGTCAAAGCAGAAATTGAGCAAAAAAAATTTGGCGAGGGTGTTCCGACAGGATTCTTTATTTATCCCGTTTCACAAGCTGCTGATATTACTGCCTTTCAAGCGAACTTAGTCCCAGTTGGGGAAGACCAAAAACCAATGTTGGAACAAGCGCAAGAAATTGTGCATAGTTTTAATCAGACGTACGGTGAAGTTTTAGTTAGACCGGAAGCTGTGTTACCACCAAAAGGCATGGGACGCTTGCCAGGAATTGATGGCAACGGAAAAATGAGTAAGTCTTTAGGCAATGGTATTTATCTTTCAGATCCAGCTGAAGTGGTACAGAAAAAAGTAATGAGTATGTATACCGATCCAAATCATATTCGTATAGAGGACCCAGGACAAGTTGAAGGAAATATGGTCTTTACTTACTTGGATGTCTTTGGGAAAGAGAAAGAATATATTGAAGAATTAAAAGAGCACTATCGTCATGGCGGTTTAGGAGATGTGAAAATTAAACGTTACTTAATTGATGTCCTAGAAGAAGAACTCGCACCGATTCGTCGACGTCGTGAAGAGCTGGCTAAAAATCCAGAAGCGATTATGGAAATGTTGCATAAAGGAAGTCTTGCTGCTGAAAAAGTGGCAGCACAAACCTTAACAGAAGTCAAAAAAGCAATGGGAATTCAATACTTCTAAGCAATAAAAGAACTGGAACAAGTCAAAAGAAGAATGACTTGTTCCAGTTCTTTTTAAGTGGTTTGAAATTGACTATTATATAAGCTGGCGTAAAGAGTCGGAGCTTGTAATAGTTCCTGATGCGTTCCTTTTTCAATAATATCGCCATTTTTCATCACTAAAATTAAATCAGCATTTTCAATCGTGGATAATCGATGAGCGATAACGAAGCTTGTTCGATTTTCTGTGACAGTTTCCATCGCTTTTTGAATATGGGCTTCTGTTCGTGTGTCCACACTCGAAGTTGCTTCATCGAGAATAACAACGGGCGGATTTGCTAAAATGATTCGGGCGATGGTTAATAACTGTTGTTGCCCTTGTGATAATGCACCATTTTCGCTAGAAATAATTGTGTCATATCCTTGAGGAAGGGTCCGAATAAAATGATCACATTGAGCAATTTTAGCCGCTTCAATTATTTCTTCACGAGAAGCGTCTTTTTTTCCATAGGCAATATTATCTGCTACGGTTCCTTCAAATAGCCAAGTGTTTTGTAATACCATGCCAAATAAATTTCTTAGATTTTGTCGAGAAAGTTTCGTAATATCAATCCCATCAAAAGTAATGGCGCCTTGATTTATTTCATAGAAACGCATCAATAAGTTGACTAATGTTGTTTTACCAGCGCCGGTGGGTCCCACAATGGCCACTGTTTTTTTCGGTTGAACAGAAAAATCAACATTCTTCATTAAAATTTTTTCTGGTGTGTAGCCAAATTGAACATTTTTAAATTCAATGGCTCCTTTAGGAGAAGAAATAGTTTCTAAATGAGTTGCTTCTGGCTGTTCATCAGCTTCATCTAAGATAACAAAAATCCGATCAATGGAAGCCATCGCTGCTTGAATTGAGTTAATGACATAAGAAGCGGTAGAAATCGGCTCAGAAATTTGGTTGATATATTGCAAATACGCTTGCAAGAAACCAATCGTAATACCACCAGATAAAACGAGCATTGCGCCTAAGATAGCACTGATAATAAAAGCCAACTGATTGATAAAACGAATAGCTGGATAAATCGCAAAATTTAGAAACTGTGCTTTTTTAAAGGCACGATAATGTTGTTGATTAACAGCAGCAATTGTTTTTTCAGCATTTTGCTGTTGATTAAAGGTTTTTGTGACCAAATTTCCTGCCAAATATTCTTCCATTTTATTATTTAATTGACCTAATTCAGCTTGACTTTGATCAGCAAACACCTTGTTTTTATTCGCAATTTTTGTCGTCATGAAAGTACTACCGCCAATTAGTAGCAACACTAAAATAGTTAATTTTGCATCAATATAGAACAACATAATTCCTGCAAAAAGGATAGTCACGACGGAAGTGAAAAATTGGTTGATGCCTGTTAAAAGAACTTGTGACAATTGGTTTAAGCCAGTTGTTGAACGACTAATGATATCGCCCACTTGGTGATTGTCAAAGAAGGCCATTGGTAAAGTTTTAAACTTTTTTGTCACTTCTTTTCTAATTCTTAAAGTAACCCGTTCGCTTAAAGAAGCCATTGCTCGTTCCTGGATAAAAGAAGTGATACTACTAATGATTGAAAAGAGAATTAAAAGTAAGACGGGACCTAAGAGTGCTTCTTCAACTAAAGGAAGTGTCATGCCTTTGAGCTCGACACGCTTGATCGCTTCTAAGAGGTTATCAATCCCGATTGCCATAATATAGGTCATGGCAACAATTAATAAGTTTCCAATTAAACTGCAGATCATTAGACCATAAAAGATTGGATGCTCAGGTTTAATCATTTTCCAGAAACGTTTAAAGCTTTGAAGATTCATTGTTTTTTTCATTGTATGGCTTGAAAAGAAAACTTTCTTTCAAGCAGTCACATCCTTTCTTTAGTTACTTGGGTAAGATACCTTGCGATTTAGCAAAGTCTTGGTAATAGCTATTAGTGGTAAGTAAATCAGCGTGGGTGCCTTGACCAACAATCCTTCCTTCATCTAGGACGATAATATTGTCAGCGTTCATGATTGTACTTAACCGTTGAGCAACAATGAGTAAAGTTTTGTCCGCCATTTGTGCATGTAAAGCGGCACGTAGAGCGGCATCAGTTTTGTAATCTAATGCAGAAAAGCTATCATCGAAAATATAAACATCTGCCGGTTTGATTAAGGCTCGTGCAATACACATTCTTTGTTTTTGACCACCAGAATAGTTGGACCTGCCTTGTGCTACGAAACTTTCAATCCCTTGTGGTAAGGAATCGATAAATTCAGAAGATTGTGAAATTTCTAGTGCCGTTTTTATTTCTTCTGTAGTTGCTTCGGCATTTCCCATTAATAAGTTTGATAAGATTGTCCCACTGAAAAGAAAGGCTTTTTGTGGCACATAACTGATGACTTGGCGAATCGTTTGCTGAGATAATGAGCGGATATCTGTGCCAGAATAGCTAATCGTGCCGGCTGTGACCTCATTTATTCGTAAAAGTAACTTAACTAAAGTACTTTTACCAGCGCCAGTTGCCCCAACAATCGCCGTTGTTTTTCCTTTAGGGATGACAAAACTAACATTTTCTAAAACAGGATCAGCTGTTTCTGTGTATTGAAACGTGACGTGATCGAAGCAAATCAAGGCTTTCTCAGGATGATAAGCAATGGTTGCTTCAGTATGAGGATCGCTAATTTCAATTTCTTCTGACAAAACTTCTTGCAAGCGATTCAAGGAAGCAACGGACCGTGGAATGACAACTAATACCATAGCAGCGATCATTAAGTAGGCCAAAGTTAGAAGCGTATATTCAATCACAGCTGTAACGGTGCCAATTTGTAGGGTGCCTACCGCCACTAAATTACCGCCAAACCACAAAATAGAGGCATACACAACGCCCATTAATAAAAAGGCAACGGGAGTAATCCAAGCAAAGATTCGATTCACTTTGCTCATGCGTTCAGCATAATTTTTAAATGTTTGATTGGTTCGCTGCTCTTCAAAGTCTTGATTATTGAACGCACGAATCATATTAATTCCAGTAAAGAACTCTCGTAAAGTCGTAGTAATTCGATCCATTTTTGGTTGAATTTTTAAAGATAAAGGGGTGCCTTTTTTCATTAAAAAATAAACAACGACTAAGTAAAATACGATGGAAGCCAATGTTACCCAAGCGAGTGAAACTGAATAAGAAAATGTCATCACTAAGGCAAATAAACTAATAATAGGCGCTGGAAAGATTAATTGGCAAAACAGCACAATCATTGTTTGAACATTATCTACATCGTTGGTCATTCTAGTTAGCAAAGAATTTGAACCAAATTTATCAACATTTTTCATCGAGAATTGTTGAAATTTTTTAAAGAACAATCCTCTAACTTGGAAACCAAATTTAGCAGCTACTAAAGCAGACAAATAGCTAGAAATAATTGCGGCAATTGTTCCAATGAATGCCACAAGAAACATTTGTATGCCAATCGTTTTAATTACTTGTTGGTCACCGCTAACGATGCCCACATCAATCAACTTGCCAACTAATTTAGGGACGCCAAGGGTTCCTGCGATTTGCAAACAGATGGTTAAAGTTGTCGCAAGAACAATCCATTTATTTTCTTTAATAAACTCTTTCATTAATTTCATGAAATTTCCTCCTTAAACAATACCGTTTTAGCTGTTACAAAGAGTCATTGTACACATTCAAGTAACTTGAATGTCAACAGTAGAAATGCTAAACTTTTTGATGGAGGGAACAGTATGGAAAAAAATTACACAATAAAAGATGTTTCTGAGTTGTTAAATATCCCTAAGTCCACGATTCGTTATTGGGACGAGCAAGGGTTGATTAGTACAACACGCAATGAAGAAAACGGATATCGAACCTTTGATTTAGAAGATTTGTTCAAAATATATGATATTGATTTTTATCGAAAAATGGGGATTCCTATCAAAGATATGTTGAATTTGTATAAAAAGACTCCTACCGATCTCTATGCCACCATGGAAGCAACAGAAGAACAACTGGGGCAAGAAATAAAAAGGCTTCAGCATAAATACAAAGAAATCAAGAAAAGAAAATTACATTTACATGCGTTAATTGATTTAGAAACATTGGTTTTTTCAGATGAACCAATTCCTTTTGATAAAATTGTTGTTGTTGATATTGAGGATCCAGAAGAGATGAAAGTTTACATGGAACACATTTCAACTTTAGGTATTTACGGGGATTTAAGTGAATCCAATGAACTGACGTATGGGATTTGTTTGGCAAATCATGTGAATAAAAAAAGTTTAGACAAAGTGATTTGGCTCAAAGAACCAAGTAGCCAATACAAAGGCTTTATTTTAAAAGTCAATACACAAGATACCCGTTTGAATAATATCGAAGAAGTAAAAAAGCGTTTAGCAAAACAAGGATTTGAAACAGGCATCGTTGTCGGAGAGCATATCTTGACACAACTAGAAGAGGAAAATCAATATATTGAATATTATTATGGTTGGATTGAAATTTTAGGGGAAAAGTAAAACAATTTAAAAAAAAGAAACTAGTAATAGCAAATGTAGCTAAGCTAGTTTCTTTTTTTGGTAAATGTAATGAAAATTACATGAAAAAAATTTTAGTTTTTAAAACAATTTAGAACGAATGTTATTAAAGGGAAAACAATAAAAAAATTACTCTTAAAGCTAGAACTTACCTATATTTGTATTTTTTAGGGAAAGTCAATATATTTGCTTCATATAAAACGTGTTATTTAATTCGTAATTTTTTGTTGAAATATCGGGTTTTTTTCTTTTTTTAGCCAATATAATGTGTTACTTTTTGATTATAAGGAGAAACGGAAAATCGTACGTTAAAAAAAGTTGTTGTAGCTAAATAAAGAAAGAATTGAAGGTTGAAAAGTATTTTATGGAGGTGGATATTGAGAAATAATGAGTAATTGTAAAAGTTGTTTGAAGATGATTTGTTTAAGTAAATGAAAAGAACGAAGGAGAATGTAAATGAATAAAGCAGTTAAAAATTTTGTGAGTTACCTTATGATTACCATGCTGTTTATTTTAAATTTGTTACCAATGATGAACGCATTTGCTCAAGAAGTAACGAGTGATGCTGAGAATACTGTTGAAAAAGACGGGCTCAAAGTAATAGGGAAAATAGAAGATACATCGTCTCAAGAAGATATTAAAACGGTCACTTACGAAATAACAAATACACGAGATGTACCAATCAAAAATCTCATTTTAAAATGGATAGATGTCAATAAAGTAGACACAAAAAGAGAAGATACTTAAAGACATTCAAAGTAAAGAGCCTCCTTTTCATTTGGTGTAAGCATATCTAATGTTCCGTGAGGACGTTTGGTGTTATAGAATCCTTCAATGTAAGCGAAACAAGCCAAACGTACTTCTTCGATTGAATGGAATGAACGGCGATTTAATTCTTCTTTTTTCATATATTTAAAAAAAGCTTCGGTAACGGCGTTATCCCACGGATAACCTGGTTTTGAAAGAGAATGGACAATCGGATGATGCTCTATAAACTTTCTAAATTCAAAAGAGGTATATTGAGACCCTTGATCTGTATGAAAAAGAACAGGATTCATTAATTTTCGAGAATGAAGTGCTTTTTCTAATGTTTGAATGGCTAGTTTTGTATCAATCGTTGATCCTACGGTCCAAGCAATTACTTTTCTAGAAAACAAATCTAAAACGACACACAAATACGCAAATGTTTTCTTACCGATGGGGATATAAGAAAAATCACTTGTCCAAACTTGATTTGGTGCAGGTGGATTGAACGCTTGGTTTAGATGATTTGGCCGTGTCAAAGAAACCTTGTTTTTCCTTTTTTTGAAAACAGGCTTTACTGTAGACATTTTTGGGAGGTCCATTGCTTTCATCAAGCGATAAACACGACCAATACTAATCGAAATGCCATAATCACGCAAAAGAATCTGGCGGATTTTTGCAGCGCCAAGACGTTTTTGAGAAGAAGTATAAATTTCTAAAATCACTTTTCTTAGGTGTTGATTTTCTTTTGTTCTTGGGGCTACTTTTCCAGAAAAGTGTTTGTAATAAGTGGAACGATTGACTTTGAGTACACGACAGAGTGTAACAATACTGTGTTCATATCGAAGAATGTGTATGGCTTTTAATCGTTCGTCAAGCGAGGCGTGAATATGGCAATCGCTTTTTTTAGGATTAAATTTTCCTCCTCGAGTTGCGCATTTCGTTTTTGTAGCTGTTTGATTTGACGGGCCGTAAGGATCGTGTCATCGTCAATTTTTACTTCGGAATATTGTTTGACCCAACGAGCAATTGAAGAAAGAGCAATGCCGTACTCCTTAGCTAAAGCATTTTGAGTTTTACCACTTTCGTGAAGTTTTACAATGGATTTTTTAAACTCTTCGTCAAATTTACGTGGTGATTTTCTGTTATTTACCATATTAAAAATTCCTTTCAAAATTTCTGTCTATTTATTTAATAGTATACCAAAAAATGTGTCCACTTTATTAGGATACATGCAACCTTCAACCAAATTCAACAAGAAAGATTACCATAAATGGGCAAATAACTACAAAAGCGTCGAGCAAGTTATTGGTCAGCGTACTAATAGAAGATAATGAAAAAGGGACACTAGTAATTGATTTACCTAGTAAAGATATGCTAGCAGATAAAGAGTTTGTTTCGAAGGAAAAACAGGAAACTTCAGAAACAAAAGTAGAAAATCAGGCAAGCGAAACAGCCTCTTCTACAAATGAAATGACCGCAACTACTAGTAACGAAACAAAGCCTGAAGCAGGAAAGGCGACAGAAAGTATTCAAGAGACAGCACTAACGCAGGCTACCGAAAGTCCTGAGCAACCTCCATTAAAGGCGCAACCTACTGGTCCGTTAGTGCCACCAACACCTGGTCGGGGGTTTAATACACCGATTTATCGAAGCGTTCATAGAGGAGAACTTTTTTCAACGGGAAATACCAACTTAAAAATTGCGAATGAAAATACGGGGGCTGCGCAAACATTTTTAAACACACGAGGAGCAAGTAGTGGTTATGCAATTAACAATTTTCCTTTAGAATTTGCAGATGTTGACAATGATCCAAATACGTATAACTCTAGTCGGGCTTATATTGATTTAAATGGTGCAAAAGAGATTGCTTGGGCGGGCTTATTTTGGAGTGCCTCTAGATATAAAGGCCCTGCTTACGGAACAAATCTTTCTGATGAAGAAATTAGTGCACCAGTTCAATTTACAACACCAAATGGAACCGTACAGCGTGTTTCGCCCCAAAGGTACCATCGTATCGATCAAGATGCAACAAACCCAGGACAACGTTTCGGATACAATAATACTGGATTTTCTAATTATGCAGATGTAACTTCAATTTTACAAGGGGATAAAAGTGCGACAGGAAGTTATACGTTAGCAGATATTCCTATGACAAGTAGTTTAAATGGTCAATATCAATATTATAACTTTAGTGGTTGGAGTTTGTTTGTTGTTACAAAGGATCAGGCAAGTAAGTCAAGAGCTTTTAGTATTTACTATGGAGCACGTGGCAATGCTGCTGGAACTAATAATGAATTTACTATGAGCAACTTTTTAACAGCAAAACAAGGAAAGCTTGATCCAATTGTGACCTGGTTTACTGTTCAAGGAGATAAATACTGGACTGGAGACAACGCACAAATTAAAAATAGCGCAGGAACTTGGGTAAATATTTCGAACACGCTCAATCCAGTTAACAATGCTATGAACGCAACTGTGACAGATAACGATGAACATATGGTAGACAAGTATCCAGGGAAATTTGCGCCGGATCATCCTAATTTTTTAGATATTGATATCGATCGTATGGCAATTCCCGAAGGTGTTTTAAATGCTGGACAAAACCAAATTAATTTTAGAACAACAAGTAGTGGTGACGATTATTCTACGAATGCGATTGGTTTTGCTGTAAACGCAGAAACACCTGAATTTGAAATTAAGAAAGAAATTGTGGAACCAAAAGAAACTTACAAAGTTGGTGAAACAATCACGTATCGTGTCTCACTAAAAAATACAAAAGCTGATTCAGAAGCGATAAATTCAGTTTCGAAGGATGCACTAGATGGTCGCTTAAATTATTTGCCAGGCTCTTTAAAAATTATTAGTGGACCAAATTCTGGTGAAAAAACGGATGCTTCAGGCGATGATCAAGCAGAATATGATGCAACCAATAAACAAATTATAGTCCGTGTTGGCAATGGTGCAACTGCTACACAAGGAGGTAGCTACAAAGCTGATACAGCTGAAACAATTTACGAATTTAAAGCGCAGATAAATGAACGAGCAAAAGCAAATGAATTAGTGCCTAATAGCGCAACCGTTGAGGCAGTAGATATTTTAACATCTGCAAAAGTCAACGAAACTTCTAATATAGTAGAAGCAAAAATTGCGGACGAACAAGTAACTGGCAAATTAACCGCAACAAAAACCGTTAATAACGCCAAACCCAAACTAGGGGAAGCAATCGAATACACCATTAGCTTCCGCAACACTGTCGAAAATGGCGTCTTAAACAAAGTGGTTGTCACAGACCAACTACCAAAAGGACTAACGTATGTCAAAGATAGCCTAACAAGTGTCGGTGATGAACCCAAGCCAACCAGCTTGAAAGAAGCCAACGGCACAATCACAGCGGAATACCCAAGTATCACCGATACGAAAGAGCGGAGTATTCGTTTCAAAGTGATCGTTAACGAAGAAGCCAAAGCAGGCGAAACAATTCTCAACAAAGCCAAAGTAGATGACACAGTTAATCCGCCCGAAGAACCAGAGGTGCCTGTGGTACCAGAAGCGAACGCAGGCAAATTAACCGCAACAAAAACCGTTAATAACGCCAAACCCAAACTAGGGGAAGAAATCGAATATACCATCAGCTTCCGCAACACCATCGAAAATGGCGTCCTAAACAAAGTGGTTATCACAGACCAACTACCAAAAGGATTGACGTATGTCAAAGATAGCCTAACAAGTGTCGGTGATGAACCAAAACCAACCAGCTTGAAAGAAGCCAACGGCACAATCACAGCGGAATACCCAAGTCTCACCGATACGAAAGAACGGAGTATTCGTTTCAAAGTGATCGTTAATGAAGAAGCCAAAGCGGGCGAAACAATTCTCAACAAAGCCAAAGTAGATGACACAGTTAATCCGCCCGAAGAACCAGAGGTGCCTGTGGTACCAGAAGCGAACGCAGGCAAACTAACCGCAACAAAAACCGTTAATAACGCTAAACCAAAACTAGGCGAAACTATCGAGTACACCATTAGCTTCCGCAACACTGTCGAAAATGGCGTCTTAAACAAAGTGGTTATCACAGACCAACTACCAAAAGGACTGACGTATGTCAAAGATAGCCTAACAAGTGTCGGCGATGAACCAAAACCGATCAGCTTGAAAGAAGCCAACGGCACAATCACAGCGGAATACCCAAGTCTCACCGATACAAAAGAGCGGAGTATTCGTTTCAAAGTGATCGTTAACGAAGAAGCGAAGGCAGGCGAAACAATTCTCAATAAAGCCAAAGTAGATGACACAGTTAATCCACCCGAAGAACCAGAGGTGCCTATTACACCCGAAGAACCAGCGAAAAATAAAAAGGAAACAAAAAAAGTTGTTACAGACCAGAACAAACCTACAAAAAATAGTAAAAATGAAATTGCCATAAACAAGAAAGAAACGTCTAAATCATCCTATTTACCAAAAACAGGAGAAAAAGTCCAAAAAATATTTGCATATCTGGGTGTAGGACTGATCTTAATTGTATTAATTCTCTATGTTATAAAGAGAAACAAAGAAAAAGAGGAGTAAACAAAATCGATTGTTTTAGAACGACTAATTAGCTGAAAATTTAAGAGTTGGCAACATAAGTCAAAATGACCTATGTCGCCAACTCTTTTTGATTTATAACAAGAAACCCAACATATTATTAACAATATGAATAGCCATAACAAATACAAGTGAACGATTTGATTTTAAGTAAGCTGCAGATAATAAAATAGCTCCTGGCAGATAAATGAGAAAATCAAGGGGCTGTTGTGTGTGCATAAAGGTGAATAAAAAAATTGAAATTATAGTCGCACTGGCTATACCAATTGTTTCCGATAAACAATTCATTAATACTTGCCGAAAAACTAGTTCTTCAGCAATTGGCCCCACGATTGCTAAGAAAAATAGAGTAACAAGCAATGGGACTTGTGCACCAAATGAGAGAACATCTTGTTGATTAGCAATTGGATTATTACTCATGATTTTTTGAATAATAACATCGACTAAAAAAATCAGCCCCACCCATAAGAAAATGCTAAAAATACGCCAAAGAGTCTCTTCTTTAAAATAGTCGAACCCAGCAACGATTTCTTTCCAAAATAAAACTATTCCCACAATAGCAGTAATAGTTAAACCTGTTACGAGATTTGCAAAAGATGATTCTACTAAATTATTATCAAATAACAGTGAAATAGCTAATAATAATAAAGAACCAGCTTGCATTAAAACTGTGAAAAAATATACCACAATTAAACTAATTGCTCTAGTGTTTTTACGGATAAAATTCAAAAATAGTCCTTCTCAAAAATAATTAGATAATATCCTTTGTGAAAATAACAAGTTCTCAGCTTTTATACAACAAATACGCACTAGCGAAACCGCTTTATGAGTGAGATTTATCCAATTATTTTTTAAGTTCTTAAATAGTTATTAAAAAATATCAGATAAACGTTTTCACAAAGAACGGTCAATTCGGTAAATTTTTACCTTAAAATGATACAAAATCTATAATTTGTTTCTCAAATCCTATAATTTGTTCCTTAAAAAGATATTATGAAAACGCTATTATATTTATGAAAGGAGCGAAATGAATGAAGAAGAAAAACGGGTTTTTTCAAAATGTATGGCGTTATAAGGCCTTAATTCTTATGGCGTTACCAGGATTTATCTGGTTTATATTTTTCTTCTATATACCAGTCTTAGCCAATGTGGTCGCATTTAAAGATTTTCATATTTCACCAGATGGTTTCTTAGCTAGTCTAAGAGAAAGTCCTTGGGTTGGTTTTGAAAACTTTAAATTTTTATTTGCGTCAAAAGATGCTTGGTTAATTACTAGAAATACCATTTTGTACAATGTCGTCTTTTTAGCCTTTAACTTATTCTTCGCGATTGCTTTTGCTATTATTATGAGTGAATTAAGAAATCGTCGCTTGGTTAAAGTTTATCACACGATGTCATTGCTACCATATTTCTTATCTTGGATGGTTATTAACTATTTTGTTTATGCCTTTTTAAGTCCAGATAAAGGGATTTTGAATCAATGGATTACTGGTAATGGCGGCACAATGATTAACTGGTATGCAGATCCACGTTGGTGGCCAGTAATTTTTGTCTTCCTAAATGTTTGGAAGAGTCTAGGATACAACAGTATTATCTACTATGCTTCTGTGATGGGGATTGATCCGACATACTATGAAGCAGCGATGGTAGATGGTGCCAACAAATGGCAACAAATAAAAAATGTTACGATTCCACAAATTTTACCAATGATGTCTGTTTTATTAATTTTAAACATCGGCGGTATCTTCAGAGCAGACTTTGGTTTGTTCTACATCGTACCAAGAAATTCAGGTGCGCTTTACAACGTGACAAGTGTGTTAGATACCTATATTTACAATGGCTTAACGGCTACTGGTGATGTAGGCATGACGGCAGCTGCAGCGTTATATCAATCTGTCGTTGGGGCATGTTTATTATTAATTGCGAATTTAGTTGTTCGTCGAATTGAACCAGATTCAGCACTATTTTAGGAGGAAGGATTATGAAAAAGAAAAAAGTCACTAGCGTTAACGTTCGATCCTTCAACCCGACAGCGAATTTGATTTTCAATATTGTCATTGCTATTTTTGCTATTTCCTGTGTGGTTCCGTTTTTCTTTGTTATTATGATTTCATTGACAAGTGAAGGATCATTAGCAGCAAACGGCTACCGGTTTTGGCCAAAAGAATTTTCATTGGAGGCCTATCGTTACATTTTCCAAGGGGCAATGAGTCAACGCATTATTCATGCCTTAGGGGTAACGGTCTTCATTACGGTGACAGGGACGATTGTCAATGCAACAATGACGTCATTATATGCCTATGTCATTTCTCGTTCCAACTTTCCATTTAAAAAATTCTTTACATTGTTTGCTTTAATTACAATGTTATTTTCACCAGGGATGGTTGCGAACTATTTAGTAATGACAAACTTATTGCAATTGAAAGATACAATTTGGGCGTTAATTTTGCCTTTAGCTTTAGGACCATTTAATATTTTAGTGATGCGAACGTTTTTCAAGAAAACCGTGCCTGACAGTATTATTGAATCGGCACGTATTGATGGCGCAAGTGAAATGCGCATTTTTGTCAGCATTGTGCTACCACTAGCAGTTCCAGGGATTGCCACAATTAGTTTATTTGCGGCTTTGGGTTATTGGAACGATTGGTTCAATGCATTACTTTACATTCAAAAAGATACCTTGGTACCATTACAGTATTTATTGATGAAAATTCAAAACAACTTAGAGTTCTTATCAAGAAGTACGGATATGGGTGCAGCAGCACAAGAAGGGTTAGGCGTTCTACCAAGTGAATCGGCTCGAATGGCGATTGTTGTCTTATCTACGTTACCAATTGCGTTAACTTACCCATTCTTCCAAAAATATTTCGTGGGTGGTTTAACAATCGGCGGCGTGAAAGAATAAAATTGTACAGGAGGAAATAAGGAATGAAAAAATGGCAAAAAGGATTAGCCGTAGCTGGCGCAGCAGCTTTAGCTGTAGGACTAAGCGCGTGCGGTAAATCTTCAAAAGATGCAGCGTCAAAAGGTGATGATAGTACACCAACGTTATTAATGTATCGTGTTGGGGACAAACCAGATAATTATGACCAATTAATCGATAATGCGAATAAAATTATCGAGAAAAAAATTGGGGCAAAATTAAAAATGGAATTTGTTGGTTGGGGCGATTGGGACCAAAAAATGTCAACAATTGTTGCTTCTGGTGAAAGCTATGATATTTCATTAGCACAAAATTATGCAACGAATGCACAAAAAGGCGCCTATGCTGATTTAACTGATTTAGCACCTAAATATGCAAAAGAAGCCTATGATCAATTGCCAGATAACTATATTAAAGGAAATACGATCAATGGAAAACTGTATGCGTTCCCAATTTTAGGTAACTCTTACGGTCAACAAGTTTTAACTTTTAATAAAGAATATGTCGATAAATACAATTTAGATATTAGTAAAGTCGATGGTAGTTATGAAAGTGCAACGGAAGTTCTAAAAGAATTCCATAAAAAAGAACCAAATATTGCTGCTTTTGCTATCGGCCAAACATTTTTTGCAACAGGTAATTATGACTTCCCTATTGGTAACCAATATCCATTTGCAGTAAAAACAACTGATACTGGTTCACCAAAAATTATTAACCAATATGCCGACAAAGACATGATTAATAACTTAAAAGTCTTACATCAATGGTATAAAGATGGCTTGATTCCAACAGATGCTGCTACAAGTACAACACCATATGACTTAAATACCAATACTTGGTTCATGCGTCAAGAAACACAAGGTCCTATGGATTATGGTGATACAATCTTAACACAAGCTGCTGGCAAACCACTTGTTTCTCGTCCACTAACAGAACCATTAAAAACAACAGCACAAGCGCAAATGGCTAACTATGTTGTTGCAAATACGTCTAAAAACAAAGAAAAAGCTGTTGAATTGCTAGGTTTATTAAACAGCAATCCAGAATTGCTAAACGGACTTGTTTATGGTGAAGAAGGCAAACAATATGAAAAAGTTGGCGATGATCGTGTGAAATTATTGAAAGATTACACACCAACAACTCATTTGAGTGCTTGGAACACAGGAAACAACTTAATCATTTGGCCAGAAGAATCTGTCACTGAAGACATGGTTAAAGAACGTGATAAGAGCATCGAAGAAGCAAAAGATTCACCAATTCTTGGTTTTACTTTTGTAAATGATAAAGTGAAAACTGAAATCACTAACGTTGCTACAGTTATGAACCGTTACGCAGCAAGCTTAAATACAGGAACTGTTGATCCAGAAGAAACACTTCCAAAATTAATGGATGACCTAAAAACAGCTGGCTGGGATAAAGTTCAAAAAGAAATGCAAACACAATTAGACGAATATATCCAATCTCAAAAATAATCACAGGAGGCTGAGGCATTAGTTGAGCGCTTTTGGCTCAGCCTTTTACATAATAGAAAGGAAGAGGAAGATGGAAAGTACAGGGATTCAGCGGTTGTTTTACCTTTCCTGGACAGTAATCAAACTAAATTTACTGTTTGTTTTATTTAGTTTAGCTGGAGGGATTATTTTTGGTGTTGGTCCAGCACTCCAAATGATGACTGATTTCATTTTGGAAGAGGGCATGAATTATCAAGCAATCACCGTTAAACGAGCATTTGAATCATGGAAAGCACATTTTAAAAGAAGTAACTGTTATTTTTTACTTTTTCTCTTCACTTTAGGATTTGTTTTTTATAATATTTATTTAGCCGTTCAATTTACCGGAATAATGTGGTTAATTATTACATTTATTTTATTTTTTGTTTCCCTAATACTCGTTATTTTTTACATTTATATGCTACTATATGAAGGAAGCTATTTTATCTCAACTATTGATTTAATGAAGCTTTCATTTATCAGTATCTTTTTAAACCTCGGTGTATTTTTTAAAGTCTTATTCGGTGTAATTAGTATCGTTGCTTTAACTTGGAAAATGAAAGGACTGCTACTATTTGCTTCGTTTGCCTTAATTATGATGTGGTGTGCCTATGTCACGCGTAAAAATCGCCAGTTTATTGATGGAAAGTTGGAACAAAATGAAGCGAATCTTCAAAAAACTGTTTAAAAAAAAATATTTATTAAATCGATTAGTACAAAAATACAGTCTACTGTTAACAAGTATTATTTTGTTAACGGTGGCTGCTTTGTGCGTTTATGTTACTTATACAATTAACTTATCAATTGATTCACAAAAAAATAATGCCATTTCCCAAATTGACAGCTATGTAACGAATAAAAATAATGCGGCGACAAATATGATTAATGAATTAGCTGGCTCTGCAAGTAAAATTGAAAACATGCGAAAATATATGGAACTTTCTCCTCCTGAGTATTTTGACTATACTTACAGTCAATGGTCGGAAGATCGGGTCAGTACCCACTTTGGAAATAATTTAAGTACATTATTTAGCACCTTTCCTGACTTAGAAGAAGTGATTATTCGCTTAGATGAATTTGATCAGGTTTTGTTCGCCAATCGCACAGCTACAAATGGGAAAAAAATGGATATGTCATCAATTAAAAAACATGGCTTTCAACTAATGCGAATTATCTCCGATCCTTATACAGGACAACCACTGGGAGAATTGTACACTGTGTTTTCAAGTCAAGAATTGCTAGGCAACCAAGCAGACTTATTGAAAAAATCAGGTATTAATGCGTTTATCTATGATAGTGCTGGAAATCAAATTTTTTCTGAAAAAGCACAATTTACCAAAGAAGAAGAGCGGCAACTAGATAAAAGAATGCACACCGATAGTGACATTCAACAGGTTTTTCATAATCGCTACGATATTACGGAAATAGAAAGCAGTGGCCGGAGTACCATTCTCTTATTAACAAGCCGCCGAGTCTTATTTCAGCAATTGTTTATGAATTATGCGGCCATTTTAGGGATTGGGTTACTTTTGATTGTTATTTTATTAGTGGGCTTAAACCGCCTGTTTAAACGCTATTCTCAACAAGTCCAATTAATTTTAGAAGCGACACGAGCCATTGGCGATGGCAATTTAAAAGAACGAATTGACACGAATCAAGTTCAGGAAGAGTTGAATGATATTGCTTCCGCGATTAATTTTATGGTAGACAGTTTAGATCAATACATTCACGATATTTATACTTTAGAAATTAAGCAACGCGATGCTCACATGAGAGCGTTACAGTCGCAAATTAATCCTCATTTTCTTTATAATACGTTGGAATATATTCGTATGTATGCCTTGAGTCGGCAACAAGAAGAACTAGCTGATGTTGTCTATGCTTTTTCAACGTTACTTAGGAATAATATTAACCAAGAAAAAACCACGACCTTGGCAGAGGAAATCTCATTTTGCGAAAAATATGTGTATTTGTATCAAATGCGTTATCCCGACCAATTTGCCTATAAGTTCGAAATAGAAGAAACAATTGCTGATGTTGAAATTCCTAAGTTCATCATTCAGCCGCTTGTCGAAAATTATTTTGTGCATGGAATTGACTATCAACGACAAGACAATGCTATCAAGGTCCACGCCTACCGAGAAGGCGAAAAAATTATTGTGGCTGTTGTGGATAATGGAAAAGGAATTACCGCCAATCGGTTAGAGGAAATTCGCGAACGTTTAAATCAAACAGAAATAGAAACGGAACAATCCATTGGATTAAGAAATGTTCATGAACGTTTACAACGCTTTTTTGGGGAGAGTTATGGTTTAACCATTGAAGGGAAAGAAGGAGAAGGGACGACAATTCGTCTTTCGTTTGTAGCATAAGGGGTGAAAAGATGTATCGAGTGATGTTTGTTGATGATGAATATATGATTTTAGAAGGCTTAAAATGGATTATTCCTTGGCAAGAGTTAGGCTTTGAAATTGTTAAAACAGCGCGTAGTGCGCAAGAAGCATTGGCTTTTTTAGAAACAGAATCCATTGATGTTTTATTAACAGATATTACGATGCCGGAAATGAGTGGGATCGAATTAATTGAGCAAGCAAAGAAAAAAGGACATCAATTTATTAGTTTAATTTTATCAGGTTATCAAGAGTTTGATTACGTCAAAAAAGGCATGGCTTTGCAGGTCCAAGATTATCTTTTGAAACCAGTCAATAAGCAAGAACTATTAGCCAATATCCAAAGAATCAAAACAGAATTGGACCAACAAAAAAAATCCCATGCTCGCGTGCGTCTATATTTAGAAAATGGCTTGATGCGTTGGCTTAATGATGAAATCAGCGAAGGGGAATACGAAGAGTTAATGCAGCAATTTACGACTATAAAACCAGGTGATTTTACCGTTTTATTGGTTGAAGCTGAGATGCCATTTTTAGAAACAATCAAGGAACTATTTATGAAAAAAGGTCAACTGTTATTCATTGAAAGTTGGATGAGTACGTACCACCAATTGTTACTTATCTATAAAGGGGCTAGACAAGAAGCGTTCTTATTTATTCGTGAAATTGAAGCGATTCTAGCTGGTCAAGGTCAGATTTTTGTAGGGGAATCTGTCAATGAATGGGAAACGGTTTATGAAAGTTATGAGAAAGTAAAACAGTTGCAAGCAATTGAAACGTTCTATCAAGAATTTCTGCCAAATAATCAAAAAGAACAAATGAATCGTTCGGCAGAAGATTTTACTTTTCTAGCGTTTAACCAAGCCTTGATGATTGGGGATATGCAGACCATTCAACGGGAATTAGATGCCATTTTCAATCAGTTAAGTCAACAACACGCTACGCCAGAATATGTACGCTATGTAGTCTTCTTACTTTTTTCAGATATTTCCCGTCAGTATCCAACTGTGTTAGAAGAAAACTATGAAAAAATCGTGGAAGAAATTCGAGCTAGCAACAATCTTAATACACTGTATGCGTTAATGCAGCAAGTCTTGGCAGAAGTGAAAAATAAACCTAAAATAAAAAAATATTCAGAAAGTGTTAGCCAAGCTGTAGAAAGAATTGAACAAGGCTATTTAGAAGAATTAAACTTAAAAACGGTGGCGGATGAGCTTCATTTGAATCCTAGTTATTTAGGCCAAATTTTCAAAAAAGAAACCAAGCGGAGTTTTTCTCAATATTTGAATCAAGTGCGTACCAAGCATGCCCAGAAATTATTATTGTACACGGATGATACAATCAACGAAATTTCAGAAAAAGTAGGATTTAACAATACCAACTATTTTTCAAAAATGTTTAAAAAATTAAATGGAATTACCCCAAAAGAATTTCGAGAGCAATACCAATCAAATTACGCAGGTGTCGAAGAATAAAAAGAAAGATGTTCAATTTTTATGAACATCTTTCTTTTTATTATTTTTCTGTACTTAATGAAAACGGTCGTTCTGCTGTGTTTTGTGGATTCGGGACAATCCCTAATTGATAATCTAAAGTCCCGCCGTTTAATAGTTCTTGATGAGTAAAATAAGGCGTAGTATGTTTTTCTTGGTTTAACTGAATTTCATGAATAAATTGTTGTTGGACTTTGTTTGGTGATGTCTGAATGGTTAATTGTTTACCATTTGACAGTTTTACTTCCGCCGTCTGGACTAAAGGCATCCCGATTACATATTCACCAGTTCCTGGTGTGACGGGATAAAAGCCTAAGCTATTAAAAATATACCAAGCAGACATGCTACCATTGTCTTCATCACCTGGATAGCCAGTTGGTGAAGCATCAAATGTTTGCATTAGTTGTTTTAAAAGTGGTTGAGCCATCTCTGGTTTGCCGATGTAGCTGAATAGAAACGGATAATGGAAACTTGGTTGATTTGAGATGGCTAATTGACCAAAATCAATTGCCGCCATTTCACTCATTTCATGAATTTCAAAACCATAGCCTTCAACGTTAAAGTTAGGCGCTTGATTGCAGAGCTGAATTAATTTTTTTTCGAAAGCTAACTCGCTACCATATAGCTTAATCAAACCTGCAAAATCTTGATAAACCGCAAAACTTGATTGCCAAGCACTTCCTTCGGCGTAATCTTTGCCCCAACGAATATCTAAAAAGTCAGGACGGAAATTGCCTTCAGTATCCTTTGCTTGCATAAAGCCAGTTTCAGGATTAAAAAGTTGTTGATAATTCAAGGCTTGTTGACGATAAAACGTTGCGGTCTCTGAATCATTCAGTGTTTTTGCAACTTGCGAAATACAGAAATCGCTGTACGCATAGTCTAAGGTATGATTGACAGATTCATGATAGGTTGAAGGAACATAGCCATATTTTAGATAATCCAGAGTTCCTTGACGTCCATAATTTTCTCGTTCGCTTTGTTGTGTGGCGCCTTTTTTCATCGCTTCTAGGAACTGAGACATCAAGTCAGGACGAATCTTTTTCACGGCGGCATCAGCAATGACAGCGTCAATCAAGGTGCCGGGCATTAAACCACGCTCATCTGGAGATAACCATTTTGGCAAGAAACCTGTTTCGTTGTAACTATTTAAAAAGCCTTCTAGCATCTCTTCGTATTTTTCTTGAGCAATTAGTGAGAACAATGGGTAGACCGTTTTATAAGTATCCCAAAAGCCATTATTGGTATATAGTACACCAGGACGAACCGTTTGCGAGAACGTATCATAATGAATCGGCTGCTGATTTTCGTCCAATTCATAAAAGGTTTGCGGAAATAGGAATGTTCGATACAGTGTATGATAAAACGTTTTAGTATGTTCAGGATTTTCATGCGTTACTTTAAGGCGATCGAAATAATTATGCCAATCTGCGATTCCTTGTTGCAGCATCTCAGTAGAACGCAAAGAGATTTCTCGCGCTAAATTTAACTGCGCTTGTTTTTCAGAAATAAATGAACTACTAAAATGAACAACTTGTTGAGCAATATTTCCAAAAGAAAGAAGGATTTTGCCATCTTCACCTGAAGAAGGGGCAAACCATTTGGTTAAAGGCTGTTCAAAATGAAGCACAAAATAAAAACTAAAATCTGGATCTTCACAACCAGAATAGTTGATGACTTTTACAGCCACTTGATGGTCATCTAATTGTTTTACTTGATAACGTCCAGGCAGAGTTAGCAGTAAGTGATTATCTTTTTGTTGATAATCAATGGTTAAGATACCACCATACATGCTTGGGATTAATTGAGAAGTTATTTGATAGCGTAATTGAGTTAAGTTAATTTCGACAGGAGAAAAAAGGCTTTCTTCTGGACGATAAGAACTTTGGGCATGGAATAAAGAAAGTTCCGACAATGAACCACTGACAGGGGTCATTAATAAATGGCTAAAATCACCCATCCAAGGACTTGGTTGATGCGTTACTCGATAGCCTTGAAATGTTCGATCTTCTGGATGAAACCACCAGCTGCCTTTTTGGTCAGTTGTTTGCGGGGCGTAAAAATTCATCCCAAATGGCACGCCAGTATAGGGTAGACAATTCCCATTTGAAAAACTATGTTGGTTGGCAGTTCCGTGTCGCGTATCAATCGCTTGAATATTCATGAAAGTAGCTCCTTTGTTTTAAATGATATATCATATAGGCTGATTATAGCACAAAAAACGAGAAATGAAAGCGTATTTATTTGCTTTTTTATTTATTTTTAACGAATTGGTATATTCAATTTGGAAAGGGAATTGACAAGCATGTTACAATGGATAAGGAATCGATATTGGAGTGATTGTTATTTATTTTCTTAGTACAAAAAGTCAGCAATTTTTTGCGTATGTTTGGGCCATTTTCCCAGTCATCTCCTTTTTTTTGGTTAGTTTTTATACATTGGATTTTTTATTTTCCCCAAGCTATTTAATTATGGTGCCTGTATTTACTATTATGTTTAAAATTAACTATAAAAAAGATTATTCGTTTGTAGCGCTGCTCAAAATGAGTATCAGGCAATTTGTGATCAGTTTTTTAGCATTTATAGCCAGTAGTTCCTTTAGCTGGTCTATTATTTTAAATAGTAGTGTGACATTTTTAATTGTTTATTTATTTTATTCATCTGCGACACCGATGCGGTATCATAGTTATTTGATGATGTTTACGTTTTGTCAGTTAATCCAGGTTAAAGGAAATACATTTTTGATGCAATCTCAAGTTGTGGCCTTTTTAATTGGTCTTTTTTTATTGGCTTTAACATTAAACGCTTGGTGGCAAACAGGATTAAGTCAGCTAACCAGCTTAAAGAGTAGAGGCCATGTTCGCTTTTTTAAAAGCATTCAATTAAATATGAAACAACAAAAATTGGCGGTTATTAATTTCTGGCACGACTTACAACAGACTTTTTTTGGGATCACAAGTTTCAAACAATTTTTAGAAAGTCCTGACGAAAGTGTGCAACGATTTCGTTTAGCTATTCGTATGAGTTTCACCATTACGCTGAGTTTTATTTTAATGTGGAGTGTAGGAGGCATTAAAATAATTTGGATTCCGATGAATGTTTTTCTACTCTTGCATCCAGTGAAAGCAGAAATGAACACGCGTATTAAGACACGTTTTTGGGGGACTCTTTTAGGATGTTTCCTTAGTCTGTTTGTTGTCAATTGGCTTCAATTGCCACTGACACACCTCGTTGTTTCTAGTTTGATTGGCATTTTTGTTTATGCCCTAAAACCAGGAACCGTGTTACAAGTGACAATGGCAACGATTTTTGGGTTATGTTTGGCAACAATTAGTTTACGAGGGATGTACGCTGCAGAGTTGCGGGTCTCTTTTGTATTATTGGCAATTTTTGTTGTTTGCTTAATTGATTTAGGTTTATTTGTTTATCAGCGTATCTTACGTTTTTAAAAAGTGTGGCACAAAGGGTTATTTACCCGTTGTGCCACACTTTTTAATTTTCTAAATTCGTTAATTTTTCCAAGTAATGATTTTCTATTTGCGGAAAATCTATTTTTTCTGGTGCTGCATCAGGGGTTTCAACTACTTGCTTCAAGCGGTTGAGAACAATTGACCAACCAGCGATATCTTTATGGCGAGGTGTTGTAAAATTTTCTGGGAGAGATTCTGAAAAGACTAACAGGGTCTGATGAGGTGCTTGTTCTTTTAAGTCAAAATAGATGATACCAGTATCCCAAGTCACGCCCAGATATTTTTCCTCTGCATAATCAGTGAAAGGCATTGTTTCTTCAAAATCGGGCAGAATAAACCGCCAAAACCCGTTAACACCTAATTCACCAATCTCTAATTCTGGAAACCATTGTTTTAGCTTGTCTGTCTCAGTGAGGTAGCGCCAAATCGTTTGAGGGCTGGCTGAAATTGCCCGTTCTGTACCAAAATAAATCGTCTGGTTTTCTAAGCGAAAGGTATCTTTCATTTTGTTTCTCTCCTTTATTTATTATTCATGAAGTTCTAAAGGTAGTCCATCTGGATCAAAAAAGAAGGTCATTTTTTCACCCGTAAAATCATCTACTCGTAGCGGTTCTGTTTCAATTCCTTGCTCATTTAAAAAAGCAATCACTTCTTCAATATGTTCAACTTTAAAAGCTAAATGACGTAATCCTAAAGCTTCAGGATAAGAGGGGCGAGCGGGAAATTGATCAGAAATGAAAATTTCCAATTCTTGGCTGCCTAATTTTAAATCTAATTTAATATCGTTTTTTTCGGGACGATGATTTTCGCGAAGAACTTCAAAGCCCAACTTTTCGACATAAAAATTTTTAGTTGCTTGATAATTTGAGGCATTGATTGCCACATGATGAATTTCTTTAAAAAACATTTTTCATACTCCTTTTCGTTTTTTCCCTCTGTAGTATAGCAATAAAGAAGCAGCTAAAAAAGCGTTCTGTTTGACTCTTTAAGAAAAGACAAGGGATTTGTAAAAAAATAAAATTATTTTTTCGAAAGAAAGCGCTTGCCAAAAAAAGAATAATCGAGTATGATGTATATACAACTTAATTGTATATACAAGTTTGAGAGGAGAATGTAAAATGGGTAAGTTTCAAAGCGATGCACAACAGTTGTTGAAAGCAGTAGGAGGCAAAGAAAATATTTCAGCTGTTTCTCATTGTGCAACTCGAATGCGTTTTGTATTAAAAGATCCAAAAAAAGCGGATGTACCTGTGATTGAAGATATTCCTTCTGTAAAAGGAACCTTTACCAATGCTGGACAGTTTCAAGTAATTATTGGGAATGAAGTCCCACAATTTTATAATGATTTTTCTGCAATTTCCGGTTTAGAAGGGGTTTCAAAAGAAGAAGGGAAAGCAGCTGCCAAAAGTAATTTGAGTCCTGTTCAACGAGTTGTTTCTGTTTTAGCTGAGATTTTTACACCATTGATTCCTGCGCTTGTTATCGGGGGATTGATTTTAGGGTTCCGCAATATTTTGGAAGGGGTTCCATTTGGCTTTCTTGATGGTCAAACAATCGTGGAAGTTTCTCAATTTTGGAATGGAGTCAATTCATTCTTATGGTTAATCGGCGAAGCAATTTTCCACTTCTTGCCAGTTGGGATTACGTGGAGTATTACGAAGAAAATGGGAACCACACAAATTTTGGGGATTGTCCTAGGGATTACATTAGTCTCACCACAACTTCTGAATGCTTATTCAGTTGCGACGACTAAAGCAGCAGAAATTCCTTTCTGGGATTTTGGGTTTGCTCAAGTTAACATGATTGGTTATCAAGCGCAAGTTATCCCAGCTATGTTAGCCGGCTTCTTGCTTGCCTATCTTGAAATTTTCTTTAGAAAAGTGATTCCTCAAGCAATTTCAATGATTTTTGTCCCATTGTTTGCTTTAGTACCAACAGTATTGGCTGCACATGTCATTTTAGGACCAATCGGTTGGACGATTGGTAGTTGGGTTTCTGATATCGTAAATGCAGGATTAACGTCAACATTTAATTGGTTATTTGGCGCCGTCTTTGGCTTTATGTACGCACCATTAGTCATCACTGGGTTGCATCATATGAGTAATGCGATTGATTTACAGTTGATTGCTGACTTTCAGTCAACCAACTTATGGCCAATGATTGCTCTATCAAATATTGCACAAGGTTCAGCGGTTTTAGCAGTTATCTTTATGCATCGTGGAAACAAAAAAGAAGAACAAGTTTCGATTCCAGCGATGATTTCTTGTTACCTAGGTGTGACTGAACCAGCGATGTTTGGGATCAACTTAAAATATGTTTATCCATTTGTTGCGGGCATGATTGGTTCGGCAATGGCCGGAATGTTTGTCACTTTAATGGGCGTTCGTGCGACAAGTATCGGCGTCGGTGGCTTGCCAGGAATTTTATCTATTGTGCCACAATATTACTTGCCGTTTTTAGTCGCAATGGTGATTGCGATTATCGTACCAATGGGCTTAACTTATATTTTCAGAAAGAAAGGCATCTTTAATAAAGTCGATCCAGTTGATGAAGCAACAGGGATGTTATACAGCGAAGAAGGGTAATCGCTTTTTGAAGTTAAGAAGAATTCGTAGACATTTGTCTACGAATTCTTCTTCTTTTTATAGAAACTATTGGCTTTTTTCTCTCTTTCAGTTAGACTAAAAAGGTTGAGAAAAGGAGAGCGTAAAAATGGATATTTATTTAAAAAAAGCAATTTTACACATTATTGATCGAGAAACTGGGACGCCGGTTTTCTCTGAAAAGGAACTAGATTTAACCACTGAGTATATTCGAACGTATTTAACTGCAAAAATTTCAAAACTTTCGACTGCAAAAACAAAGACTGGAACATTGGCGGAAAATAGTTCCTTTGTTGACTCCTTACGTGGGATTCCTAGTGATTTTGTGAAGAAAAGCCAAGAAGTTACCCAACATTGGTATGATGTTTATTCAGGAAGCGAAGATGCGCCTAGTGCTGATATTTTGTTCATTTTATATGAATTAGATACGGTGTTACATGTCGCAATGATTAAATTAAACTATAAAGAAAGTTACACGCATTACGTCGACTATGAAGAAGAATCCGTTTATAACAAACTGATTATCAACCGAGCAATTTTGTCTTCAAAATCACAAAAACCAGATGAAGGGATTACGGTTGACTTAGATACATTAGCGTTTGAATTACTAGAGAAAAGATATGAATTTTCAGAAGAAAAAATCTGGTATTTCTCTGAAAAAGTGATTGAGACGCAAGCGGCACCTTCCATGGAAGAAAATATCAAAGAAATTAAAAAAGCAGTCAAACGCATTGGAAAGAAATTTAACGAAGATGAGTTTGAACTAATGGCTTCTGTAAAAGAAGCGGTATATGATAGCATTGAGGAAACGGGAACGATTGACAATGAGCAGATTGCTGAGCAAGTGTTTAAAGAAAATGTATCAGCTAAATTAGCTTACCAAGAAGAAGTGAATGAGTCGAAGTTTGTCGATAAAACACCGCCAGTCAGAGAATCTCGCGAAATTTCTGAAAAGAAATTTGGCAAACAAAAGTTAAAAATGGATAACGGTATTGAATTAATTGTTCCGTTAGATGTTTACCGCAATGGCGATTTAATTGAATTTGTTAATAATCCAGATGGTACAGTGTCCATCATGCTAAAAAATATCGAAAAAATTAGTAATCAATTATAAAGAAAAAACCGTTGGTCGCTTGCCAACGGTTTTTTCTTTATTTTAATTTTTCTAAAGCTTTTTCAGGGACTTCTTTTTCTGTCACTTCATTCCAGCTGATCACGCCTTTACGGGGATTAACTTTCAATTTTAGATAGGCTTTCATACGCAAAGGTTGATCACGGGATTCGTTTAATTCCACGGTTTTTTCTTCACCGTTTTTATTAAACGCAGATTGTTGATAGTAATAAATGGTCATTGCTTCACCAGAATTTGTTTTTTCATCTTTCTTTTCACCAGATGTTGTGATTTGTGTATAATAGGCTTCTCCACCGTAATAGTAATTATAAACGCCCCAGCTACCACCGGCTAAAATGACTATGGGAATTAATATTTTTAGTAATGTTTTCATTTTCCTCACCTCAAGGAATAGTATGCCTTTTTTTTAGGAAATTCGCCATATTTTTTTCCGTTAATTGAGTGACAATTTTGTTAGTTTTGGTACTTTCTTGAAAAATTCATCATTTTTTTAAACAAAAGACAACGTTTGTCGCTCCCTTTTTTTCACTATCATGCTACAATAAAGAAAAAAAGATGGAGGTAGAGGACAATGATGCCCTTTTATTTTGGAATCGATCCAACCTATATATTGGTAATTATTGGAATTGCGATTTCTGGTGCGGCCTCCGCATATGTTAACAGTACCTTTCGTAAATATGATCAAGTACGAAGCAGTAAACATGTTACAGGCACGCAGGCAGCACAATATATTTTACAAAAAGAACAAATTAATGATGTTGGAGTTCAGCAAATTGCGGGTGATTTAACCGACAATTATAATTCTGGAAACAAAATGTTGAGCTTATCCGAAGCCACTGCTCAATCGACATCGGTCGCGGCTATTGGCGTGGCGGCTCATGAATGCGGACATGCGGTACAAGATCATACGAACTATGTGCCTTTACGTCTTCGTGCAGCCATTGTTCCAGTTGCCAACATTGGCTCAACCATCTCCTTTCCACTAATTTTGATTGGTGTATTATTTAGTTGGAATCAAACGTTAATCAACATTGGAATTTTGGCTTTTTCATTAGCCTTGATTTTTCAATTGGTGACCTTACCGGTGGAGTTTAATGCGTCTAGACGTGCATTAAGTATTCTTTCTGAAGGTGGGTTATTAACAGAAGAAGAAGTCCCTATGGCCAGAAAAGTTCTTTTTGCAGCTGCACTTACCTACGTAGCAGCGGCGCTTTCGACCTTTTTACAACTTTTACGTTTGGTTATTTTATTTGGTGGCAATAACCGACGAGACTAAGTGCTAGTAAAGGTCTTTCTATTACGCATAAAAGTAATAATATGTTATGATTAAAGTAGAAAATAACAGAGGAGCTGAAGGAAATGAAAGCATCAACAAAAATTGGTATCGGTTTAAGCATTGCTGCAGTTGCAAGTGTCTCTGTTGCAGTCATCGCTTCTGAAAAAATTATTAAGAAGGTATCTCATGTTTCCAATCGTTATAAAGTTAAAAAGTTTGTAGACGATAAATTTGATGGAAACCAAAAATTATTATCGATTGTCGATGATTTATCCGATGATGAATTAGATTCTGTTTTAAATGTTGTTGATCGTGTGAAAGATGGCGGTTCAAAATTAGCTGAATATGGCGAAAAAGTTAAAGACAATACAGATTCTTTAAAAGAACGCTTTTTCACATTTATTGAAGATGCAATGAAGTAAAAAAGATGGCCTAGGCCATCTTTTTTTTATAAAAATAATTCTTTTGTTTCAACATAATAGCCTCTGCCACCAACTAGAACTTGATCAATTGTCTTTTGGGATGTAGTGTTCAAACGCACTAAGACTTCTGAAGGAGCGTTTAAGGTATAACCTTGGGCAAAGGTGTAATTGGTTTTTTGTAAAATTTGGTGATGGTACAGATAACAAGCTAACGCACCGTTTGATGTACCAGTGGCGGCTTCTTCATCGATGTCATAAAGGGGCGCAAAATTCCTACAAATGATATTTTCTTCAGACAAAGCAAAAAGATGCATCCCGATAACTCCGTACTTTTGACTAAGTAACTTAATTTTTTCAAAGTTTGGTTGTAAATCCTGTAATAATTGCGCATTTTTAATGGGAACCAAAATATCTTTTAGACTCGTTGACACAATCTGGATAGGAAAAGCAGTTGCCACTGCGTTTAAATCAAAGCAGCCGCTCAATTCTTCTAAAGTGAGCGTATCATAAAAAGTTGGGACAGTTTGTTCCATAAATAGTTGTTCATCGTTCGCCGTGATTGCGAGCAAACCGCTGTTCGTTTCGATTGTATATGCTGTTTGCAATAATTTATTTAAGTGCTTCATGATGGTGAAAGCGCCAATTGTCGCGTGGCCACATAAGTCGACTTCTTCTTTTGGTGTAAAATATTCAAGTCGGAAATCAGCAACCTTTGAGTCTGAAATAAAAGCAGTTTCTGCAAATCCTAGTTCTTTAGCGATGGCCATTTTTTGGGTTCTCGTTAAGGGCTGTGTCATAAAAACAACGCCTGCTTTGTTGCCACCTTCGTGGTTTTTACTAAACGCACTAGCGACATATGCGGTAATTTTCATTGGAACGCCTACTTTCTAATTGGGAATAAAAAACATACGAGTAAAAAACGGATGTACTACTTTCTTAATAACAAATAACAAAAGATTAAATCATCCATTTTTTTTAAAGATAAGCCAGTTTGTTCAAAAAACTTTTCCAAACGATAGTGTAAAGTATTTCGATGCATAAATAAATCTTTTGCAGTGGAGCTAATATTGCCTTGATTTTTCCACAAAGCGCTGATGATTGGCTGAATATCGGTGTCTTTATTTAATAAACGACGATAATACTCAACAAGTACATTTTGGCTCATGGCTTCTTTGGTAAAATAGTGGAGGGCGACATCGGTTAAACTAAAAACAGTCGTCCGACTAGAGGAATTAAGTTCTTCTGAAAAAATACGTTGTTCTTCATGGAAACAACGCCGGAGAATGTCTTCAGAGGAATAAAAATTGCCAACAAATACAGCGCTAGTGCAATCAAAGTCTGTATCTAATGTTAAAAAGATCCCTTGAATTTCTTCTTGTTGAAAGGTATTTTTTGACTGTTCTTCAACTAAAATATACATATTATTACTTGGACTGAAACAATCAACTGTATCTGGAAACATCTTTGTTAAATTAAATTGCCATTCAGCTTGTAATTCTTTTGTGACATTCGTCTGAATTTGCAACATACGAAAGGTCCCTTCGGCAGGTAATTTTGCCTGTTGAAATAAGTAACTGAACCAAGGATGGTTACCAGTAATGGTTGGGTTTTCAGAAATCGGGAAAAGCGCTTCCAACAAATGCTGTTCTTTAATACTTAAGAAAGCTTTATTCACAATGAAAAATTGGTCGTCAACAGGAATTGAATAGGTGGCTTCGGAACCAATTGTTTTTGATAAATAGCCTTTGGGATAAAGCTGAGATAAATTTTCAATAATCATAGACACACCTCACTGATTTATTGTACCATGAAGCAAGACAGAAGTTTAGTGGGAAAAAGCCGAAAGGTGGAAATTAATTGGGAAAAAAAGAAACAACGTTAACACAAGAAGAAAAAGAAATTTTTATGCGAGAAGCCATTGCAGAAGCGAAAAAAGCAGAAGGTTTGGCTGAGGTGCCTATTGGAGCTGTAATTGTTCGGCAAGGGGAAATTATTGGCCGCGGGCATAATCTGAGAGAAGCACGGCAAGAAGCAACGGCGCATGCAGAAATGTATGCAATCCAAGAAGCGTGTCGCGGGATAGAAAATTGGCGTCTAGAAGAAACCCAATTATTTGTAACTTTAGAGCCTTGTCCAATGTGTAGTGGGGCGATGCTTTTAGCACGAATTCCAGAAGTTTATTATGGCGCAACTGATCCTAAAGCAGGCACTGCTGGGACTTTGATGAATTTATTAGAAGATGAACGCTTCAATCATGTGGCCTATGTCGAAGCAGGCGTTTTAGAAGAAGAGTGTCGCTTATTGCTAGTTCAGTTCTTTAAAAAGTTACGGGCAAAGAAAAAAGAAGAGAAACTTTTAAAAAATCAAAAGAAAGACTAGTCAAAAGAATAAAAATACGTTATACTAGGTTTTGCCGAAAGGCTAGGACAATGGCGGGCTAGTGAATTGTGTCAGATCCGGAAGGAAGCAGCACTAAGCAAGTGCCGCCATGTGTCTGAATTATAGTTGATACCAAAGGCTTTAAGCCTTTTTTTATTTGTTTTGAATTAAAAAGGGGCAATATTACTTGCCATATTTATTTAGAACTTCTATAAGATTTGTTTTAACTTTTTTTGTTACATGAGTATAAATTTTTAAAGTTGTGTCCGTGTCAACGTGGCCTACACGTTCCATTATTGTTTTAGCGGGTACATTTAATTCTGCAAGTAATGAAATATGTGAATATCTAAAAATATGGCTTGATATAGTTTTGTTTATTTTTACCTAGCCTTTCATTAGCTTTCTTTAGAGAGGCATTAAATGAATTCACTTGAATTGGTTTGCCCGTTTTGCCAACAAATAGATAATTTGTTGGCTCTTTGAATTTTATTTCTTTTTCTAAAATTAACTCTTCGATTATTTCGACTGCTCCGTAAATACCACTAGCATTATGGTATTTGTGGAGCAGTATACATAAAAAACATAAGTAATATGTTCTACTCTCTAAGGGAAGCATGCGCTCAGCTACATTTGGTAAGATACATTCGGGAGTATGGATATTGTTAAAATGACAATGGATTATTTTTTGCTGCGCATTCAAATATCTAAAAATTATGTTGTTGCATTAGACTTTGAATATGGAGTTTTAGCAAATGTTTCAGATGGTTATAAGTTCAGGTTTCGAAAATGGAACAAATATAGAAACAATTTTGAACGCTATGCGCCTAGCTAAACCAGTATGATGTAACATTAGAATTATTGGATGATTGTAGGTGGTATCTCAATTTGTCAATCCACATCCACTAGATGGCAAAGTAGACTTAACAGTTTTATTTGTAATAGTTATACAGATACTGATAAACTAGAATCTAATAAAGTATTGATAGATACAGAAACCGAAAAAACATCGAATTCCTATATAAAAGTTGGTGATATAATCAAAATGAAATTTAATATTGATGTATAGGTTACTGGTAAATTTATTCCAGAGTAGATAAAAGAGAATAGTTACGAGGTACAAGAAGTAACAAAAAGTAACAAAAAGTAACAAGAGGCACGGAGTATTGCTTGAAGGTACCTTATCATAGATTGGTAAAAGTGACGTTGAATTGTTGTCAGACGTAATAACCACCTAGACAAACAATTAGAAGCAATGTTTTTGGTTGAATACGGCGTAAAATTATCCGATATTGCATATTAATGTAGTGCAGATTATAAATACTTAATTTAATTAAATGGATTAGCAAATCCTAATTCCAAGCATTGCAGCATTAAAAGTATTCCCTTAATTTTGGAATGCATATAAGCATGAAAAAATCCCAAACTTGTCTTAAGTAAATCTTAAAATTATGATATACTTTGTTGGGGAATACGGGAAGGAGTTAAAAAATTGAATAAACGTGCGAGGAAAACAACAAATAATAAAGAATTGATTTTGCTTCTTATAGGGGTTTGGAGTGCCTTTTTCTTTTTTAATATGTATATGCCGACTGTGAGAGCTGATGACTTAGTTTATGTAAATAGATTAGATAAATTAGGTTATTTTGGGGCTTCTATAGAGCATTACAAAACATGGAGTTCAAGAGTTATTATTGAACTATTTTTGATGTTCTTCTCTAAACATTTTATGTTATGGAAGTTACTAAATTCGACAATAATGACGGGAAATATAGTATTGCTATGCAAATATGTTTTCAAGAATTTATATTTCAAAAATTTGTTATTAGTTTTTTCTATATATTGTCTAATTCCGTTAACAATAATGGGGGAAACTGGTTGGATAGCTACTACTTTAAATTATCACTGGCCAGTAGCATTCGGTTTACTAGCTTTTTATCCTTTTTTTCAGCTATTAAGTGGCAAAGAAATAGATAAAAGAATATATTGGGTAAGCATTCCTTTATTAATATTCTCAGCTAATCAAGAACAAGTTAATGTATGCTTTTTTGTTTTAACAAGCCTTGTAAGTCTATATTTATTATTTAGAAGAAAGTATGATTATAAGTTATCAGCGCTTTCGGTAATAAGTTTAGTGGAATTAACTTTTTCTTTGACAGCCCCAGGAAACACATTAAGGGCTGCAAATGAAATCAATAAATGGTTTCCTGAATATAAAAATTTTAACTTTTTGAACAAGTTGGATCTTGGTATTTCATCATTTGGAAAGCCATTTTTTCTAGACACGAATATTTTATTTTTAGTACTTTTTTTTATAATATTCCTTCTATCTTATAAGAAATGTCAGAACTATTATGTACGTATACTAACTTCATTGCCTTTTTTTCTAAATCTGGTTATTTTTTTCGGTAATACAATGAAACAAAACTTTACTTATGTCAATGGAAATAAACGATCGATGATTTGGGCTAGCAGTAATCTGGACAACCATTTTACAAAACTAGGAACGAAACTATCAATTTTTTACCCTGGAACTTGGATAATTACTTTTATAATTTTAGGATTATTATTATGTTTAATTATTGGAATTTATTTAAGTTTTGATGATAAAAAAACCGCTATCTTTTTAGCGATATTGATGATAATGGGTTTTTGCTCAAGGGTAATCATGGGTTTTTCTCCTACGGTTTGGGCTTCAGGCATGCGAACATATTATATACTTTTCATTGTTGTCGCTATAATAGTCCTAACAGCCATTAAAGAAATAATGAAAAATATAAGTCCACAAAAGAAAGATTTATTGTCATTTAATTTGACCATGTTAGGTATTAGTACCTTCATATTAACGGTGATAAACAGATAAAATAATAAAGAGATCGAAACAGAAGTGTTTAACTCCGAGAACCAAGTAGGTACTGTTTAACATCTATTTGCTTTGCAAATAGTGTTTCTCAGCAATAAGAAGTAATTTCCGAAAATTGCCATAAAACACAACGAGGAACGAGTTGATGTTGCATGAAACCTACCTGGTGTTCTTTAATTTTTGGAGACCAAGTAGGTATTGTTCATCATCGAAACACTACGTTCTTCGTGATTCTCAACAATTTCGGCTTATTGTTTTCTCGCCAAAGGCTCGTCAAAGTTTTATCCTTGTAAGTTCCGAAGGACCTTCACCAAGTAGGTACGATGATTTCATCTGTTCATGCTTCACAGTGAAACATCGCAACTCTTAGAGCTGTAGCTCTTTTGAAGGCTGTACTGTGACGAGACGCATGTCGAGAAAACACCTTAGAAGTTGTTGAGATCGGAGTAACGCGTAGTGTTGCTTCTGTTCCCGTCGTTTATCAATTTTTAAGCCTGGGACAAAAATCCAAAGTGATTTTTGTCCCAGGCTCTTTATTTGGCTACTTGTCAATAAGGAATGATGAGCTGTGCAGAATCAATTCTGATTTGTCAGTTTCATAAATTATAGAGCCAATAATAACGGCTTGCTTCTTTTTAAATTTATGCCCAATCACCATTTCTAAAAACAGGAACAATCGTCCCGTCTTCTTTAATGCCGTCAATATTCATTTTGTCAGATCCTACCATAAAGTCCACATGTGTTTGGCTACGATTTAAACCAGCTGCAGCTAATTCTTCTTCGCTCATCTCCGTGCCGCCTTGTAAGTTGAAGGCATAGGCCGAACCAAAGGCTAAATGATTAGAGGCGTTTTCATCGAACAATGTATTATAAAAAATCAAACCGGATTGTGAAATTGGTGAAGGGTCGGGTACTAAAGCAACTTCTCCTAAGTGTTTGGCACCTTCATCAATAGCTAAGAGATTTTTCAATGCTTCTTCACCTTGTTCAGCTGAGAAGTCAACAACTTTTCCATCTTTAAATGTAAATTTCATGCCCGAAATGATTGTGCCAGCATAACTTAGTGGTTTTGTACTAGAGACATAACCATCAACGCGGCGACTATCTGGAGCGGTGAAAACTTCTTCTGTTGGCATATTAGCCATGAATTCTTCTCCACGCGCGTTATAACTACCAGCGCCTTCCCATAAATGGTTTTTAGGCAAACCAATCGTTAAATCTGTCCCAGGAGCTGTGTAGTGTAAAGCAGTAAATTGTTGTTCGTTTAATTCAGCCGCTTTTTCTTGTAATTTTTTATCATGGATATCCCAAGCAATGACTGGGTTTTCTTCATAAATTCGTGTTGTTTTAAAAATTTCATTCCAAAGTGCATCAACTTGTTCTTCACTTGTTGCTAATTCTGGAAAGACTTTAGCTGCCCAGCCTTCACTAGCAGCAGCTACAACAGTCCAACTTACTTTGTTGGCTTGCGTTGCTTTTCGTAGGTTGACCAATGCTTTCCCATTAGCCGCTTGGAAAGCTGCTACACGTTGTGCATCCACGCCAGCTAATGCATCAGGATTAGAAGAAACCACGCTAATTCGGCTTGCGCCTTTGGCAATCCAATCATCGGTTTGATCAATTTTATATTGAGGAACATTTTCAATACGATCAGTTGCAGCATGAGCTAAAAATTCACGTTGAATGGTTTCGTCGCTCCATTGAACAATTACTTCGGCCGCGCCTAAGCGATAAGCTTCTTCCGTAATTAAGCGGGCAAGGGGCGCTTGATCGACACTGATTTGTAAAACAACCGTATGATTGTCCTGAACATTGACACCCGTTTCAGCAATTAAACGTGCATATTTCTTTAGATTTTCATTAAAATTCTCTAAGGTCATTCGTGATTCCTCCTTCATTTTGATGGGTAATGACTGCTCATATCATAACACGGAAGAGCAGGGAACTCAACGAAATAAAGCCTTTATCAACTGTTATTTTAAGTCGGGGTAAAAGTTGTCGTGCTCCCGCTCAGTGAACTTTTGTACAAAGAGTTGTTCTAATTTTGCATAATAGAAAAATCGTGTTACAATAACCATAAGCATTTATTTGGAAGCGTTGTATATGAATGAATAAAGGGGATAGGGAATTATGGCAAGAAAAAAAACCATTACGAAAGAGCAGATTTTAACAGCTGCCTATGAAGTAGTCGCCACTGAAGGATTTTCGAAGTTCACTGCACGTAATATTGCTAATAAAATGAAATGTTCCACCCAACCGATTTATTTGGAATTTAAAAACATGGATGATTTACGCGATGCTTTATTCCAAAAAATTCATAAATACTTAGCGAAAGAAGTATTTCCAGTAAAACATACCGGGAATACAATTGTTGATTTGGCTTTAAACTATATTCATTTTGCGACAAGTGAAAGTAAGTTATACCGTGCGCTTTATTTAGAAGAATATGGTGGCGGCAAAAAAATGCAAGAATTCTCTTATCACTATTTTACTGAAGCGGTAAAAGCTGATCCTGAGTATGCTAATTTAAACGATGTTCAAATTGACTCTTTACACATGGGAACATGGGTGGTCGCTACTGGTGTGGCTGCATTGATGACTTCTGGAATTATCCATCCTTCAGAAGAACAAATCATTCATTTAATGAAAGATAGTATTGAAGCAATTCTTGAACGAGATGAACCAATTGATATTGACCTATAAAAATTAAAAAAAGTGTAACCTCATGCTGATAACTTCTGTGAGGTTACAGCAAAAGACTGTTTCTTAAAAGAACGGTCTTTTTTTGTTAAGTGTATTAATGGTAGATTATTCGCAACCATGCTACAGTAAAGAAGAGAAATAGAAAGGGGCAAAAAACATGAACCGAGTGAAAGATAAGCGTTTATGGCTAAGTATTGTAGGAATTACCGGACTAGGGCTCTTGTCGGGCTTATTTTCAGTAAATGCGAGAGAATATTATCAAGCGTTGAGATTACCAAGTTTTGCTCCGCCAGGCTGGTTATTTGGACCGGTATGGTTGGTGTTGTATATTTTTATGGGCATTACTTTTTATTTCATCTTAGTTCATCCAAATAAACAACAGAAAAAACGGATGATTACGCTATTTATTTTACAATTTATTGCGAACTTTTTCTGGACATTTTTCTTTTTTTCTTTACAAAATAATTTAGTATCTGTGATTGATATCTCTTTTTTATGGCTATTATTAATAGTTCAACAGTGGGACTACTTGCGTTATAAATTAATAACGCGTGGCTGGTTGATGATTCCTTATATTCTTTGGGTTACTTTTGCGGCAGCTTTAAATTACAGTATTTTATTTTTAAATTAGGAATATCAAAACACCAGAGAAAAATGGAAAATCGCCATTTTCTGAGCCGACCCCCAAAAGTTAGACCTAGAAATCTAACTTTTGGGGGTTTTTTTGTATGGCAAAATACAGTTTTGAATTTAAACTTAAACTTAAACTTGTTCATGACTACTTATCTGGTCAAGGAGGTCTAAGGTTTCTCGCAAAGAAGTATGGGTTTAAAGATAGTTCTCAAATAAGCAAATGGATAAATGCCTATAAAGAACTTGGTGAAGAAGGCCTACTTCGCAGTCAAAAAAATAAGAATTACTCTGTTCAATTTAAGCTAGATGCGATAGAGTTATATTTAACAACAGAGTTGTCCTATCAAGAAGTAGCTAATCTTCTAAAAATGAACAATCCATCATTGATTGCGAATTGGCTTAGAACGTATCAGAAGTTTGGTATAGAAGGACTCTCTAAACAGAAAGGACGTCCACCTACCATGCCTAAGAAGAAACAAAAGGAAAGCCAACCATTACCAAGTGAACGATCTCAAGTAGAGAAACTAGAAAAAGAAAATAGAATGTTAAAAATTGAGAATGCCTATTTAAAAGAATTGAGGAGACTGCGTTTAGAGGACGAACAAAAAATGAACGAATCGCACGAATCATTCACAGTCTCCGAAGACACTTTCGATTAAAAGATATTTTGGAAACCCTAAGGTTTCCAAAATCTACTTACATGTACTGGCAAAAACGCCTCGACAGAACAGCTTCAACACAAATCATTGAAGAAGAAATTCAAGCGATTCGTAAAAAACATCAACATTATGGCTATAGAAGGATGACCCAAGAATTGAAACGACGTGGATTTCAAGTGAATAAAAAGAAAGTCCAGCGATTAATACAAAAGTTAAAGTTACAAGTCAAAGCTTTTACTAAGAAATCCAGAAAATATAATTCCTATAAAGGAACCGTTGGTAAAATCGCTAAAAATTTGATTCGTCGCCGATTTAAAACCTCTGTTCCTCATCAAAAAATTACAACTGATACAACTGAATTTAAGTACTTTGAAGCAGATAACGCAGGCATCTTTCGTCAGAAAAAACTATACTTAGATCCATTTATGGATATGTATAATAGTGAAATTCTAAGCTATAGCCTTTCTACTCAACCAAATGGTAAAACAGTTATGGAAGGTCTGAAAGAAGCAATTTCTCAAACAAATGATTGTCCCTATCGGCGCACCTTTCACTCTGATCAAGGCTGGGCTTATCAAATGAATGTCTATATACAAACATTAAAGGACAATAATATCTTTCAAAGTATGTCTCGAAAAGGAACCTGTTTAGATAATTCTCCTATGGAGAATTTCTTCAGTATCCTAAAACAAGAAGTGTACTATGGAAAAATCTATCAAAGTCAAAATGAATTGAGAGAAGCAATTGAGAACTACATTTATTATTACAATCATCACCGAATCAAAGAAAAACTTAACTGGAAAAGCCCAGTAGAATTTCGACAATTCAATCAAAAAACTGCATAAAAAATAGAGTGGAAAAATCCACTCTATAAAAAGTCTAACTTTTTGGGGTCGCTACATTCTCTGGTGTTTTTTTTGTTTATTTTAACGTAGTTATTCTGCGGCAGTTGCTAATTTTTTCGCAAATTCTTCTAAACGTTGGATGTCGTCTTCTTCAGCGGCTAAATCAACTTTAACGCTGTCGGCGCCTTTTTTTGCCCCAATTTGAGTAAAGACTGCTTCGAAGTCGTCCACCGATTTACAAAAATCATCATAAAACGTGTCTCCTGAACCACAAACGCCGAAGATTTTTCCTGATAAATCAATCTCTTGTAAGTCTTCATAAAAGTCGACAATTTCATCAGGTAAATCGCCATCGCCATACGTATATGTAGCTACTACACAGATATCGGCCTCTTCAAAATCAGCGGCATCGACTTGCGTACACTCATCAATTTCGACCTCTAATTCTAAATCTTCAAATGCTTCTGCAACAATGTCGGCAATTTCTTCTGTATTCCCAGTCATGCTTGCATACACAATTTTAGCTAACGTCATAAACTTTCTTCCCCCTCATACAATTCTGTCACTTATTATAGCAGATGCGCATTTCTTATAAAAGACTAGCGAGTGCTTTTATTAAGGGACTTTTTGAAAATTGGTGTTTGAACAATCTTTTTTGCAAAAAATGTGATAAAATAATTTGAATGAAACAAGTTTAGGAGAGATAGTATGATTACATTAAAATCACCACGAGAAATTGAAATGATGGATGAATCAGGGGAATTATTAGCGGATGTTCACCGTCATTTACGGACGTTTATTAAACCTGGCATTACAAGCTGGGATATTGAAGTATTTGTGAGAGACTTTATTGAAAGTCATGGTGGCGTGGCGGCTCAAATTGGCTATGAAGGCTACAAATATGCTACCTGTTGTAGTATCAACGACGAAATCTGCCACGGATTTCCTCGTAAAAAAGTATTAAAAGATGGCGACCTAATCAAAGTAGATATGTGTGTCGACTTAAAAGGCGCAATCTCTGATTCATGCTGGTCTTATGTCGTGGGTGAATCAACACCTGAAATTGATCGCTTGATGGAAGTAACCAAAAAAGCGCTATATCTTGGGATTGAACAAGCACAAGTAGGAAATAGAATTGGCGACATTGGTCATGCAATTCAAACGTATGTAGAAGGAGAAGGCTACGGGGTAGTTCGCGACTTTGTAGGTCACGGTATTGGCCCAACTATCCATGAAAGTCCAATGATTCCTCACTATGGTGAAGCAGGTAAAGGACTACGTTTAAAAGAGGGAATGGTTATTACCATTGAGCCAATGGTTAACACAGGAACTTGGCGCATGAAAATGGACCCAAATGGTTGGACTGCTTATACTGAAGATGGCGGTCTAAGTTGTCAATATGAACATTCATTAGCGATTACGAAAGAAGGTCCAAGAATCTTAACGTCACAAGGCGAAGAATTGACTTATTAATAAGGAGAGTGTGTGATGAAGTTTCTCGACAACATCAAAAAGAATCAATCTTTGATGCGTTTTATTGAGACAACGCAAAGTCACATGGTCACAGCCGAAATAGGCAACAGCTCAGTGGTTGTTGCCTATTATTTATTACTCTCGCTGTTTCCATTACTGATTGCGGTAGGTAATGTCTTACCTTATTTAAGAATCGACCCTAATTCTGTGTTGCCTTATATTGCAGAGGCCATTCCGAAAGATGTTTATATGAACTTAGAACCAGCGATTCGTTCACTATTGACTCAACGTTCAGGCGGGTTGCTTTCTGTTTCCGCTTTAGCAGCATTTTGGAGTGCCAGTCAAAGCATTAATGCACTACAAAATGCGATGAATAAAGCTTTTGGTGTCGAACAAAGGAAAAATTTTATTCTCGTAAGAGTGGTCTCATTTTTAGTTATTTTGTTATTTATGGTAGCGATTGTTGGTGTAGTAGTAATTTTAGGTTTGGGTCAGTACATTATTGAATTACTGCAACCAATTTTCCACTACTCAACATCTGTGATCGATACTTTCCAAGCGTTAAAATGGCCGTTAACGACCGTTGTTTTATTAGTGATTATGTGTTTGATTTATGCGGTCGTTCCTAATCGGAAATTATCGTTACGTTCTATTTTGCCAGGGGCTATTTTTTCGACAGTCGGTTGGATGCTATTATCACAAATTTTTGGTTTGTACGTAAAATATTTTAGTTCTAGAATCGCAAGTTATCAAATCATCGGGAGTTTTATCATCTTGATGTTATGGCTGAATTTTGCTGCCACGATTATTATTTTAGGAGCAATTGTCAACGCTGTCGTTGATGAATACTTATCTGGAGATAAAGAAAAAAAACAACCAAGTTTTGAACAACGCTTGTTTAGATGGTTTAAAAAGAAAAAATAAATGGATTTCTTTAAAAAAGTCTAAACCGTTGCCAGAACACATGTTTCAGCTTGTAAATGCTTCAGTTTACGGTATAATATACCCTGAACGAGAAGAAAGTGGGTTCGACTATGTCACTATTTATTTATGAAGTTTTGATACGTTTATTTATGACATTTATCTTATCTTTGCTATTAACACCACTTGTTAAGCTTCTAGCGTTTCGGATTGGCGCCTATGATGCACCAGGAGAGCGACGAATCAATACCAAAAATATGCCTACAGCAGGAGGACTTGCAATCTATATTGCTTTTGCTAGTTCATGTTTATTGATTTTTCGTTCGATTATCCCACAAGATTATATTTGGCCGATTATTTTGGCTGGTGGAATGGTTGTTTTGACAGGCCTCATTGATGATATTAAAGAGATTACTCCAATGAAAAAAACAATCGGTATTTTGTTAGCAGCATTAGTTATTTATTTTGTTGCTGGAATTCGGATAGATTTTGTGACGTTGCCAGTCGTTGGAATGATTGATTTGCGCTGGTTTAGTTTACCACTAACTTTATTGTGGATTTTAGCGATTACGAATGCAGTAAATTTAATTGATGGTTTGGATGGTTTAGCATCAGGCGTATCCATTATTGGATTAACCACGATTGGTATTACAGGGTATTTTTTCCTACATGCTAAAACGGTCTATATTCCAATTGTTATTTTTATTTTAGTTGCGAGCATTGCGGGATTTTTCCCATACAATTTTTATCCGGCTAAAATATTTCTAGGAGATACCGGGGCGTTATTCCTCGGGTTTATGATTGCAGTAATGTCGTTACAGGGCTTGAAAAATGCTACGTTTATCACGGTAATTACGCCAATGGTGATTTTAGGTGTGCCTATTACGGATACGGTTTATGCAATTATTCGACGGCTATTGAACAAGAAGCCCATTTCCTCAGCAGATAAAATGCATTTGCATCACCGCTTGTTATCTTTAGGTTTTACCCATAAAGGGGCGGTCATGACTATTTATGCGTTAGCGTTAGTTTTTTCCTTTGTTTCTTTATTGTTCAGCTATTCAAGTACAGTAGCATCAATTTTATTAATTGTCTTTTGTTTAATTGGCTTAGAATTATTTATTGAATTAATCGGTCTAGTTGGCGAAGGACATCAACCGTTGATGTATTTGTTACGGATTTTAGGGAATCGTGAATATCGTCAGGAGCAAATGAAAAAGCGACTTGGCAAGCATTCTAAGAGAAAGTAAAGAAATCTTTAGGTTGCTTTGCGAGAGCGTAAACCTATGATATAATTCCATTAAACTTAAAAAAGTATATGTGTGAAACATATGCTTTTTTTTTAAGACGATGTTTCAGTAGTAAGGAGAAATGAGCATGCAAGAAATGGTAACAATCTCGATTGTCACTTATAATAGTCGTTACATTTTTAATGTATTAGACCAATTAAAAGCCGAACTAGGTACTAATAGTATCTATGATATTCATATCTATGACAATCATTCTGAAACAGCGTATCTTGAAAAATTAACAACATATGAACCATTTATTACTATCCATCGCGCTGAAGAAAATCAAGGGTTTGGTCATGGTCATAATCAAGTGTTATTCAATGCTTCGACAAAGTATGCAATTATTTTTAATCCCGATGTTTTGGTTACTAAAGACGTGCTTGATCGTCTATTAGACCGTATCAAAATAGATAAGAACATTGCAGTCGTTAGCCCTAAAGTGTTAAATGAAGATGGCACGACGCAATATTTAGTTCGTCAAAAATTAGATGTCTTCGATTATATGTTACGTTTTATTCCCTTTCAATTTGTAAAGAAAATTTTTGATAAACGTTTGAGTATTTATGAATGTCGCGATTTGTCGGATACAGAAACAACGAATATTAAAATGGGCTCAGGCTGTTTTATGTTGATTGATCGTGAAAAATTCGTTGAAATTGGTGGGTTCGATGAACGTTTCTTCATGTACTTCGAAGACAACGATTTATGTTTACGCTTTGGCAAAGCAGGCTATCGGATTCTCTATACGCCTTTTGAAACGGTTGTTCACATGTATGAAAAGGGCGCCCATAAAAGTCGAAAATTGTTTAAAATCTTTATGCAATCAATGGGGAAATTTTTTAACAAATGGGGCTGGAGGTTCTTTTAATGAGTCAAAGATTAGCGGTAGTCATCGTCTTATATCAAATGAAAATGGTTGATACGCCGAATTATTTGTTATTAAAAGAAGTGGTAGATCACCCCCAATTGCACTTATTTATTTATGACAACAGTCCACTTCCTCAAGAAGATGCATTATTTTTACAACAAAATGTTACTTATCGACATAATCCTGATAATCCAGGACTTGCGACCGCTTATAATGAAGCGATTGCTTTTAGTCAAGCGAATCAATGTGAATTATTGTTGCTCCTTGACCAAGACACAGAAGTGCCAGCCTCTTATTTTGATACGTTGATCATCATGCCATTAGATCCGACTGTGGCAGTCTATGTTCCAATTGTAGAAGCAAATGGACAACAAATTTCGCCAATATATAGTGATCAATATGTTGGACTTAAAGGAGCAAAGCCAACAGCAGGGATAGCCAACCAACCGTTGATGGCTATCAATTCTGGTACAGTTATTACGGCAGAAACGCTACGCTGGTTGGAAGGATTTTCGGAAGAATTTCCTTTGGACTATTTAGACCATTGGTTCTTTTATCAATTAAATCAAGCCAATAAAAAGATTGAAGTCTTACCAATCCACCTAAAACAAGAATTGTCTGTTTTAGATTATCGTACAATGAGTCCTCAACGTTATCGCTCTATTATTGAAGCAGAAACGTTATTTTATCGTCGATATGATCAAGAAAAGTTTTCCCATCATCGACGCCATTTATTTTTACGTAGTAGTAAGCAATTTTTAACTGTCAAAAATCGCCAAATTTGGCGGCAAACATTGGCAGAATTTCTCAAGTTAATGAAAGGATAATCTATGATCTCAGTTTGTATTGCGACATATAATGGAGAAAAATATCTCGCGGAACAATTAGATAGTATTCTTTTACAAGTCAGTGAAGAAGATGAACTAATTATTTCAGATGATGGTTCTACTGATCATACGTTGGAAATTTTGAGGACGTATGCAGCGAATTATCCCCAAATTCAATTGTTACAAGGTCCAGGGCAAGGAGTGATTGCTAATTTTGCATTTGCGCTTACGCATACGAATGGCGAAGTAATATTTTTAGCAGATCAAGATGATGTTTGGTTGCCAAATAAAGTAACGACGGTGACAGAATATTTTGAAGCGCACCCTGACATCCAAGTGGTTATTAGTGACTTGAAAATTGTTGATGCGGATTTACAAGTTACCAATCCCTCTTATTTTAAGTTTCGAAAAGTCAAACCAGGGTTTTGGCGAAATGCGATAAAAAGTGGCTATATTGGGGCAGGTATGGCCTTTCGTCAAGAAATGAAAAACGTCATTTTACCCATTCCGCCAGAAGTTCCTATGCATGATATGTGGATTGGCTTATTAGCTGCACGGAAGAAGCAAACGGGTCTCATTAAAGAACCATTAGTGCTTTACCGAAGACATGGAGCGAATGTCAGCCCCATTATTACCAAAACAAGTTTCCAACAAAAATTAAATTGGCGTGTGAATTTATTAAAAGCTTTACATCAGCGTTTAAAGGAACAGCGCTAAACTTTTACAGATTTGTAAAATTTACGTAAAAAACATGACAAACCCTATGCTTAATGCGATAATAGGAAAGGGTATTTGGTTTTATAGAAACTAAAAATAGAAGTTATTTAAGGAGATTGTTCATGAAAGGAATTATTTTAGCAGGCGGAAGCGGGACACGCTTATATCCGTTAACAAAAGCAACATCAAAACAATTAATGCCAATTTACGACAAACCAATGATTTATTACCCAATGTCAACGTTAATGTTGGCGGGAATTAATGAAATTTTGATTATCTCTACACCAGAAGATACACCACGTTTTGAAAGCTTATTCGGCGATGGCCATGATTTAGGCATTCATATCGAATACGCGGTGCAAGAAAGCCCAGATGGTTTGGCGCAAGCATTTATTATTGGTGAAGAATTTATTGGTGATGATAGTGTCTGCTTAGTTTTAGGGGACAATATTTATTATGGTGGTGGCTTATCAAAAATGTTGCAACGAGCGGCTTCTAAAGAGTCAGGGGCAACAGTCTTTGGTTACCATGTAAATGATCCAGAGCGTTTCGGCGTGGTAGAATTTGATGAAGAGATGCGGGCGCTTTCTATTGAAGAAAAACCAGCACAACCGAAGTCAAATTACGCAGTGACAGGTTTGTATTTTTACGACAATGAAGTGGTTGAAATTGCGAAAGGGATCAAACCGTCAGAACGTGGGGAATTAGAAATAACAGACGTTAATAAAGTCTACCTTGAAAAAAATAAACTTTCTGTTGAGGTAATGGGCCGTGGCTTTGCTTGGTTAGATACAGGCACACACGAATCCTTATTAGAAGCGTCAACATTTATTGAAACAATTGAAAAACGTCAAAATTTAAAAGTCGCTTGTTTGGAAGAAATTGCTTATCGAATGGGCTATATTACAAAAGAACAATTGGTAGAATTGGCACAACCATTGAAGAAAAATGGCTACGGCCAATACTTGCTACGTTTAGCAGCAGAATAGGAGCGAAGAAACGTGAAAGTTATTGATACAAAATTACAAGATGTCAAAATTATCGAAATGGATGTTTTCGGTGATCATCGTGGCTTTTTTACAGAAAGTTATTCCAAAGCTAAATTTGCAGAACATGGATTAGACTTTGATTTTGTCCAAGATAATCATTCATTATCAACAGAAGCAGGTGTCTTGCGTGGATTGCATTTTCAAAAAGGCGAAGCTGCGCAAACAAAACTAATTCGTGTTGTAACAGGTGCGGTATTAGATGTGATTGTTGATATTCGTAAAGGGAGTCCAACCTATGGTCAATGGGAAGGCTACATTTTATCAGAACATAATCACCGTCAGCTTTTAGTACCAAAAGGTTTTGCCCATGGTTTTGTCACTTTGACACCGAACGTGAACTTTATGTACAAGTGTGACAATTACTACAATGCGGCAGCAGACGGCGGTATTGCTTTTAACGATCCAGCGTTAGCTATTGATTGGCCAATTGCGCCAGAAAAAGCGATTACGTCAGAAAAGGATCAAAAACATCCAACCTTAAAAGAATTTGAAGCGGAAAATCCGTTTATCTATGGCGAAATTTAAGAAAAAAGTAGGAGAGTTTCAATTATGAAAAAAATCATCGTAACAGGTGGAGCTGGTTTTATCGGCTCAAATTTTGTTCATTATGTTGTAAAGAATCATCCAGAAGTTCATGTAACTGTATTAGATAAATTAACGTATGCAGGAAATGAAAAAAATCTTGAAGGTCTACCAAGTGATCGCGTGGAATTAGTCGTAGGAGATATCGCTGATGCTGAATTAGTTAATCGTTTAGTCGCTGAAACAGATGCGGTCGTTCACTATGCTGCTGAATCGCATAACGACAACTCATTAAACGACCCATTCCCATTTGTACAAACCAATCTGATTGGGACGTACACATTGATCGAAGCTTGCCGTAAAAATAATGTTCGTTACCACCATGTATCGACTGATGAAGTTTATGGCGATTTACCTTTAAGAGAAGATTTACCAGGACATGGAGAAGGCGAAGGGGAAAAATTCACTGCCGAAACGCCTTACAATCCTTCAAGTCCTTATTCTTCAACAAAAGCAGGATCTGACTTGTTAGTCAAAGCGTGGGTTCGTTCTTTCAACTTACAAGCAACAATTTCAAATTGTTCAAATAACTATGGTCCATATCAACATATTGAAAAATTTATTCCCCGTCAAATTACCAATGTCTTAAGTGGCATTACACCAAAACTTTATGGTGCTGGTAAAAATGTTCGTGACTGGATTCATACAAACGACCATTCTTCGGCTGTTTGGGCAATTTTAACAAAAGGGCAAATTGGCGAAACATATTTAATCGGAGCCGATGGTGAAGAAGACAATAAAACAGTGATGGAATTAATTTTAGAATTAATGGGACAACCTGTTGATGCCTATGAGCATGTCAACGATCGTGCAGGACATGACTTACGTTATGCGATTGATTCAACCAGATTACGCGAAGAATTAGGTTGGGAACCAGAATTCACGAATTTCCGTGAAGGCTTGGCAGAAACAATCAAGTGGTATACAGAAAATGAAGACTGGTGGCGTGCAGATAAAGAAGCTGTTGAAGCAAAATATGCACAAAATGGTCAGTAATTTTTTCTGACATGTGAGATAACAGTCGAAAGGCGATGGCAAAGTACAAAAGCTACTTTGCCCTGCCTTTTTTTCAAGAAGGAGTGAAAAAAATGATTTTAATTACTGGTGGAAATGGCCAATTGGGCACAGAATTACGTCACCTATTAGATGAACAAGGAATTGAGTATGTTTCAACGGATTCAACAGAATTAGATATTACTGATGCGGATAGTACGTTGGCAAAAGTGAAAGAAATTCAACCAAGCGTCATTTATCATTGTGCTGCTTATACAGCTGTTGATAAAGCAGAAGACGAAGGCAAGGAATTAGATGAAAAAGTGAATGTAGATGGCACACGTCATATTGCAGAAGCTGCTAAAGCAGTGGGGGCGACACTTGTTTACGTAAGTACAGATTATATTTTTGATGGAACTAAAAAAGAAGGTGTCTATGCAATTGATGATCAACCGAATCCTTTAAATGAGTATGGTCGGACGAAGTTATTAGGTGAACAAGCGGTACAAGAAATCCTGGACGACTATTATATTATTCGAACATCATGGGTATTTGGTCAATACGGTCATAACTTTGTCTTTACCATGCAAAAATTAGCGGAAACAAGAGACCAACTAACGGTAGTGGACGATCAATTTGGCCGCCCAACTTGGACAAGAACGTTAGCGGAATTTATGGCATTTGTTATTGCAGAAAAAGCGCCATTTGGTGTTTATCATTTGTCTAATGAAAACAGCTGTAGCTGGTATCAATTTGCTAAAGAAATTTTAAAAGATACTGAAGTGGAAGTACTGCCAGTGGATTCAACTCAATTTCCACAAAAGGCGCAAAGACCACAATATTCTGTCATGGATTTAAGTAAAACAGAAGCGTTAGGCTTTAAAATTCCTACTTGGCAAGAAGTCTTAGCGCAAATGTTAGAAAATGTTCAACAATAAAAACTTAACTAAAGAGTTTTTTGGTGGAGAGAAAGTGGAAAGGTGTTCTTCTATGAAAGTTCTTTTAATCATTCCTGCTTACAATGAGGAAGAAAACATTTTGCGGACGATTGCTTCCATTGAAACATTTAAACAGGAAGTTACGCATTTTCAACATGAATTGGATTATGTGGTAATCAATGATGGCTCGACAGATAGAACCAAACAAATTTTAGAAGCCAACCAAATTAATGCCATTCATTTAGTGTTGAATTTAGGTATTGGCGGGGCAGTACAGACAGGCTATAAATATGCCTTAGAAAATGAGTATGATGTGGCGGTTCAGTTTGATGGTGATGGTCAACATGATATCAATAGTTTACCTGTCTTACTGGCACCATTAGCAGAGGGTAAATGCGATTTTTCGATTGGCTCTCGTTTCCTTCCTGGAAACGAAGCGGCTTTTCAAAGTACGAAAATGCGCCGTTTTGGTATTCGTTTGTTATCTTTTTGCATTCGAATGGCTTCTGGTAAAACAATTTATGATGTGACTTCGGGGTATCGAGCGGGAAATCGGAAAGTGATTGCTTTTTTTGCAAAGCGCTATCCGACAAACTATCCCGAACCAGAATCGATTGTTCACTTAATCAAAAAACGCTTTGTGATTGTTGAAAGACCTGTCAATATGATGGAACGGCTTGGTGGTGTTTCTTCGATTCGTGCATTGGCTTCTGTGAAGTATATGCTGGAAGTCGGCTCAGCAATTCTGATTGCGGCCTTTATGAAGGAGGGAGATTGATGTTACCAACCGTGTTATGGTTTGTTTTATCTTTATTTGCAATTGGCTTTTTCTTATACATTATTCGAGGGATTAATAAAAATATTTTTCTCCTAAAAAATGCCTTGATTTGGTTATTAATCTCAATTGTTTTAATTATTTTTGCTATTTTCCCGCATGTGGCAGAATGGTTAGCAATGGCCTTTGGGTTTGAAACAACGTCAAACTTCTTATTATCAGCTGCAGTGATTGTCCTTTTAATTATGGAAATTAAAAATTCTGTGTTGATTTCAAAACACGAAAATCGCATTAAAACATTATTGCAGGAATTATCTATCATGAAATCTGAAGAAAATAAAAAAGATCGCTAATGTGTAGTGACCCTTAAAAGTTGGACCTGAAAGTCTAATTTTTAAGGGTCAGCTCAATGAATAGCGATCTTTTTTATTTAAGATTCATAATCACAATGCCGACAATAATAACCACAGCACCAATAAGGGCATTCGTTGTAATTGTCTCTTTTAGAATAAGATTTGAAGCGATTAAAATAGCGATGTTTGTACAGGCAACGCCTAAAGGAACAATGTAAGAAACATCGGAACGACTAATAATTAACATCCATAAAATAAAACTAATTAAATAACAAAATAAACCTAATAAAGAAATAAGTGAGATATTCATTGAAAAGATTGTTTGTTGGAGTTGGATGTTCAAACTGCTAGAACCTAGTTTAAATAAGACTAGACCAGCAGAAGACAGAAATACGTAAATAATAAAAAGAACCATAATTTCCCTTCTCTCAAAAATAGTTTCCGTGCAAAAAATGCAAGACCTCCATTATTGTAGCATAATCTCCTAAAAATTGGACAAGATTTTTTAATATAGCGAAATCAGTTAAATTTTTCTTTATAAAAAGGGGTCTACTATTGAAAAGCTAGGCGTTTATCGATAAAATAGAAATGTTGTTTAAAATGGCATTTTTGTATCCAAAAATTTTAGTTAAAAATAGTTTATTACGGAAGGAATAAGTATATGTTTAAAGAAACATTTTCAATTTTCAAGAATATTTTTCAGAACAAAAAATTGTTATTACAATTTTCATTTAATGATTTTAAGGCCAAGTATGCTGGTTCAGCACTAGGAATTGTCTGGGCATTTTTAACGCCATTAGTAACTGTTTTGACGTATTGGTTTGTCTTTTCTGTAGGCCTTCGTTCTAGAGCTGGCGACAATATGCCGTTCATTGTCTATTTAGTAACAGGGATGGTACCTTGGTTCTTCTTTTCAGATTCGTTATTATCAGCCACGAATGTGTTTCGTGAATATAGTTATTTAGTTAAAAAAGTCGTGTTTAATGTACAAATTTTACCAACGTCTAAAATTTTATCGAACTTGTACACCCACTTGTTTTTCATTCTAATTGGTTTTGTAATTACTACAGCTAACGGTTATTATCCAAGTTTGTACAGTTTGCAATTAATTTACTACTTAGCTTGTTTATTAGTCTTTTTAACAGCAATTACGTGGATTACTGCTTCAACACAACCATTTTTACCTGATATTATGCAATTTATCAATATCATTATGCAAACAGTTATGTGGACATTACCAATTTTATGGCAACCAACTGGAATGATTGCGACAATCTTAAAAATCAATCCATTATATTATATTGTTCAAGGATACCGCGAATCTTATTTAGGCGGTGCATGGTTCTGGGAACATTGGCAATATAGCTTATATTTCTGGGGAGTTACTATTGTTTTACTATTAATTGGCTCAACCGTGTTTAGACGCTTAAAGCCACATTTTTCAGATGTACTATAAGGAGAGAACGACATGTCAGAATATGCAATCGATATCCAACATATTACCAAAACATACAACATGTATAAAAAGCCGTCCGATCGGTTTAAAGAAGCGCTTAGTCCAACAAAAAAATCTTACCACGATTTGTTTTATGCGTTAGACGATGTCACGATGCAAATTAAAAAAGGCGAGATGATTGGTTTTGTCGGCGAAAATGGCTCTGGAAAATCAACCATGTTAAAAATTATTACAGGAGTACTAACACCAACCTCCGGGTCTATGGTGATTAATGGGAAAATTTCAGCGTTACTTGAATTAGGTTCAGGTTTTAACCCAGAATATTCAGGGTATGAAAACATTTTCTTAAATGGAATGGTCTTGGGTTTTTCCCGAGAAGAGATGGAAGAGCGTGTCCAAGATGTCATTGATTTTGCTGACATCGGCGATCATTTGTATCAACCTGTTAAAACGTACTCTAGTGGTATGTTTGTCCGCTTGGCTTTTGCGGTAGCTATTAACGTGGATCCCGATATTTTAATTGTCGATGAAGCATTGGCTGTTGGGGATTTAGAGTTTCAATTAAAATGTATGGAAAAATTTACGGAAATTAAAAATTCTGGTAAAACAATTTTATTTGTTTCTCACGATGTAAACTCCATCCGCCGTTTTTGTGACAGAACTTTTTGGTTGCAACACGGGAAAGTCGTTGAATATGGAGATACGATGGACGTGACTACCAATTACGAAAACTTTTTGAAAAAGAAATCAATTAAAACAGTTGACCGCGAAGCGACCATGAAAGATGAAACCCCAACGCCAGATATTATTGAAGTGGATCATGCGGAACTTTTAAACGCGGATTATGAACCATTAGAAATGGTAACGCAAGATGAAAAAGTGATTGTAAAAATTGAATATACTGTCAAAAACGACCAAATTAAGAAGCCTGTTTGTGGGGTCGCTATTCGAACAGTGGACAATCATTATGTCTGTGGCTTAAATACGTTGTTAGATGGCGTGCAAATTCCTTGGAAAAAAGGACGGAATGTTTTTTATTTAGAATATGAAAAAATGTCATTATTAACAGGTGAATATTATTTTGATATTGCTTTCTTTGAGGAACATGCAACAGTCCCATTAGTCTACAAAACAAAATACGTGACGATGTTTATTACCGGTCGTTATGCCGGAGAAGGAATTGTCATCTTAGATCATAAATGGAAGGATACGACAAAAGATGAAGTATGATTTTGAAATGGAAACAGACGAGAGTACCAGTGTTGGGAAAATCGTAGCACAAATCAAAGAAAATAGTGATGTCTTGGAATTTGGTCCAGGTAATGGGCGGATGACTAGCTATTTGATGGAAGAAAAAAAGTGCCGGGTCTCAATTGTTGAATTAGACAAAGAACTTTATGATCATGTCAGTCAATTTTCAACAGATGCCTTTTATGGCAATATTGATGAAAATGATTGGGTCGAATACTTTGCTGGTAAGACGTTTGATTATATCGTTTTTGCGGATGTGTTGGAACATTTAATGAATCCTCAAAGCGCCTTAGCAAAAGTCAAACCGTTTTTAAAACCAGGCGGTCAAATCTTAATCACTTTCCCTAATTTGGCGCATAATTCGGTCTTAATTGATTTATTTAATAATCGTTTAACATGGAATGAAACTGGGCTGTTAGATGCTACGCATAAATCATTCTATTTACAAGAAGGATTTGAAAAAGTTTTTGCAGAAGTTGGTTTATACATTGCCAAAGAAGATTTTACATTTAATCAAGTTGGCTACAACGAAATTCCTACGACGTATGAAGCGTTACCTGTAGAAGTACAAGCAGCTTTTAAAGCGCGTCCCTTTGGCGAAGTGTATCAGTACTTTTTTGCCTTGACTGCTGAACCTGTAGAACAGCCAGAGCGAGTGACACCTGTAAATTCATACAATGAAAAAAACGTTCATATTTTAATTAATTGCGGCGAAGAAAAAGAGACTGAGTTGGATCAACCAGTTGATTTACAAAAACCTGAAACAAAACAGTTCCAACTGAAGATACCAGAAGACGTCCAACTGATAAAATTATTCCCAAGTTTAACGGGGGCAATTGTCAAATTATCCATGACGATAGACGGCCAGACAGTCCCAGTCGCAGCCACGAATGCTTTTCTGGTACAAGAGAATGTCTATTATTTCTTAGATACGCAAGTACCTGTAATCGAAGTAACCGATGCACAAATGGCAGGCAAAGACCTGACAGTAGACATTGATTATTTCTTTGAAGGCAACTATTCAGAACGTGAAAATACCTTTATTCATGCATTGTTAGATGAAAGAAATCAATTTTTAGAAGAAATGAATAAACAGACGGAGACAGCCCCTATGCCTACTGGAAAATATAAACGAATCACGTTAACTAAATTTGATAAAATGATTAACTTAACCATCGATGATATTGCTCGCGATGTAGAAAATAACGTTTCTGTTATCAGAGGGTGGGCGTATGACAAACAAACAAATTATCCGCTAAGATTCAGTATTGCAGAAGCTAGTGAATCAGTCACTTATACGGTGGAAACAGAATATCGTCGGGATGTTATTGATATGTTTGAATTAGAAGGCGATCAAGATTATGGTTTTGTCATTACGATTAAAGATCCAGAAGATTTACCAGCCTACACGTTAAACATTGATACCAAATCAGGCCAGAAGGTTCAATACGTGGTGGAGCGTCCAAACATGGTTCAACCGGGCACGAAATTTGATCGAGCATGGCGTTCGATTCAGACACGTGGTTTGATGGGCTCAGTGAAGTGGTACTTTAAACGACAAGAAAAAGCAGAATCCCCTGTTGACGTGGAGGCAGTTTTAGCGGAAATTAAAACGTTCCAATTTCAGCCTAAAATTTCTGTCGCTGTGCCTGTTTATAATGTCGAAGAAAAATGGCTTGCAGCATGTGTCTCTTCTTTACAAAATCAGTACTATGAAAATTGGGAGTTATGTTTAGCAGATGATGCATCGCCAAGCGAACATATTAAGCCCATGCTAGAAAAATATAAAGAACTAGATCAACGAATCAAAGTTATTTATCGCGAAGAAAACGGACATATTTCAGAAGCAACTAACTCAGCTTTGTCGATTGCTACTGGCGATTTTGTTGGTTTCATGGATAACGATGATGAATTAGCGCCACAAGCATTATATGAAGTGGTCAAAGCTTTAAATACAGACCCAACGATTGATTTTCTTTATACTGATGAAGATAAAATTACAGAAAATGGTCGTCGCTTCAACGCGTTTTACAAATCGGACTGGAATCCAGAACTGATTTTAAACCATAATTACATTACACACTTTGTTGTTGTGAAACGTGATTTATTAGAAAAAGTAGGCGGATTGAACTCAGCATATAACGGCGCTCAAGACTATGATTTCGTATTACGAGCAACGGAACAAGCAACGAAAATCAAGCATATTCCTGGTATGATGTATCATTGGCGTGCCATTGAATCATCGACTGCTCTAAACCCTGAAAGCAAAGGTTACGCCTATGTAGCTGGTCAAAAAGCGGTCCAAGCGGCAACGGAACGCCGTGGCTTAAAAGCACAAGTAGAGATTGCCGAATTTTATGGTTCCTATAAAATTAACTATCTTTATGATCATGTGCCGATGGTATCATTGATTATTACGAATGATACAGAGAATATGAGTAGTTACTTACGTCAATTATTAGAAAAAACTGCCTATACAAATTATGAAATTCTATTGCCTGCACGCTTCGAGAATCAAATAAATATCCAAAATGACCGTCTTCGTTATGTTTCAACAGAAACTCGTCATGGCATGATTCAAGCTGCTAAGGGAGAATATGTGGCTTTATTAAATGCTGGATTGGTACCAACGAAAAATGATTGGTTAAAAGAGTTAATGAACATTGGTCAACAAGAGACCTCTGGTTTAGTGACTGGCCGCGTAGTTGACGCACGCTATCGCGTGGAAACGGTGGGAGTATCAGTTGATACAGACAAAGGTCGATTACTTTATCCCGAAAAAGGCACCCCTGGTAAAAGCTTAGGTTACTATTACAGAATTGCTTTACCAAGAAATATTCAAGCAGCAACTGAAGACTGCTTACTATTCAACAAACAACTTTACCTAAATTTAGAAGGAATTAACGAAAGCTTAGGAAAAGAGTGGATGGGTGTCGATTTATCGTTACAATTTGCTAGCGCTGGTAAACGAAATGTATATGTGTCCTATGCAATTTTGAAAGCAGACGAAAAAATGCAAAACCATGATAAAAAAGGATCTTATAAAGAACTTGCGGAAAAATGGACCGCGGAAACTTTAGTTGATCCCTACCGAAATCCGAAACATCTATAAGGAGAATGCACATGAATGAAGACATTAAGGTGATCTTTGATAGTATCTATCGCGACAAAACAACAAATAATTTAACCATTACAGGTTGGGCGTTGGATACAATCACTAAAGAAAGCCCAACTTTCACAATTAATAATGAAAACCAAGTGTCCGCTTATAACATTCAGCGCGTTTTACGTGAAGATGTTAATCAAATTTATCAAACAGAGCCTGCGATTGAAGCTGGCTTTGTTGTTACACTTGAAGGAATTAAACAAAAAAAAGTACTCCCTTTTCATTTTCAATCATCAGCACATGTTGTAACGGTGGATTTTCCCTTGAATAAAAAATATCCAGTGATTCCAGGGACAGAAGATAAAGTGACTCGTCTCTGGATAAAAGCCAAAAAAGGATTTAAATATATGGCTAAAAATGGTATTTCTCATACCATTCAACGAGCGAAAATTGAGAAACTGAGAAATCAAGCTTCGTACCCTAACTGGTTAGCTAGAAATGAAGTGCTAGACATAGAAGCAATGACACAAGAAATCGCAACATTTCATTATCAACCTAAAATTTCCATTGCGATGCCAGTGTATAATGTTGAAGAAAAATGGCTTCGGTTGTGCATTGATTCTATTTTGAATCAAGTCTATACTAATTGGGAATTATGTATGGCCGATGACGCCTCAACAGATCCCAATGTCAAAAAGATTTTAACAGAGTACCAGCAATTGGATGAGCGAATTCGGGTCGTCTTTCGTGAACAAAATGGTCATATTTCCGAAGCAACCAACTCTGCTTTAGCGATTGCTACCGGAGAATTTGTCGCCTTACTAGACAACGATGATGAATTAGCGATCAATGCTTTTTATGAAGTGGTTAAAGTGCTTAATGAAAACCCAGAACTGGATTTAATTTATAGTGATGAAGATAAGATTGACATGGATGGAAATCGTTCTGATCCAGCCTTTAAACCAGATTGGTCACCTGATTTACTTTTAGGAACCAATTACATTTCGCATTTAGGCGTGTATCGTCGGAGTATTCTAGAAGAAATTGGTGGCTTTCGAAAAGGTTACGAAGGTTCTCAAGACTACGATTTAGTCTTAAGATTTACTGAAAAAACGACAAAAGAACGCATCAAACATATTCCAAAAGTTCTTTACTATTGGCGGATGCTACCGACCTCAACAGCAGTGGACCAGGGTTCCAAAGGTTATGCTTTTGAAGCGGGACTAAGAGCCGTGCAAGATGCGCTTGTTCGTCGAGAAATTAATGGCCATGTAACGCATGGGGCGGCGAATGGCTTATACGATGTTTATTATGACATTGAATCTGAAAAGTTAGTCTCAATTATTATTCCAACTAAAAATGGCTATAAAGACGTACAACGTTGTGTTTCATCGATTATTGAAAAAACAACCTACCAAAATTACGAGATTATTATGGCTGACAATGGAAGTACAGATCCAAAAATGCACGAATTATATGCAGAATTTGAAAAACAATTGCCTGGCCGCTTTTTCGTTGAATCAATCGATATTCCATTCAATTTCTCAACTATTAACAATCGTGCAGCGAAAAAAGCGCACGGAGAGTATTTGTTATTTTTAAATAATGATACCGAAGTGATTACAGAGAATTGGTTAACTTTGATGGTTTCATTTGCTCAGCAAGAACGGATTGGCTGTGTAGGTGCGAAATTATTGTATCCAAATAATACGGTTCAACATGCAGGTGTTATTTTAGGATTAGGTGGTGTCGCTGGGCATGGCCATTATGGGTATCCCCATGGTGACTTAGGCTATTTTGGCCGGTTAGCTATTAATGTCAATTATTCAGCAGTAACTGCCGCATGCTTACTTATGAAAAAAGCAGATTTTGATGCAGTTGGTGGTTTTGAAGAAGCGTTTACCGTAGCTTTCAATGATGTTGATTTATGCCTGAAAGTCCAAGCTTTAGGACGTGACAATGTTTGGCTTCATGAAGCAGAGCTTTATCATTTTGAATCTCAAACTCGTGGATATGATGATAAAGGCAAAAAGAAAAAACGTTTTGAACAAGAAAAAGTGATGATGGAAGAAAAATGGGGACCTTTAATTGAAAATGATCCATTTTATAATCCTAATCTGACAAGGGATATTCCCAACTTTTCATTACGAATTGACTAGATGCAATTGCGGATGACGAAATGGAGCGAAAAGATGGAACAACAACTAACTACAAGAAAAGAAAAACAACCATTAAGCAACCAAGCTGAGCACAGCGCTCGCTTGGTTGATCATTTGTTACGCTGGCGCTATCTGCTAGCGGCAGTCATTTTTATTTTACTGGTCGCCTTTAAAGTCCATGGGAGTTCATTAAACATGTGGGATGCGTATGTTTCTGAATATGCGGATGGACAAAAAAGTTCATTAATTGCTGGTGAACCAAGAGGTGTTCGTTCGGATGAATGGCTCGTTCAAACCCCATTTAGTCTCTCTCAAACACAAACGGGTTTGAAAACACATAATGATGTGATTACGTTAAATGGGCAAGACATGGTGGTAGGCTATAATTCGCCAGCGTGGAATTTGGCCACGTTAGCGAAACCTTTTACGTGGGGCTACGTGCTGCTGGGTAAAGAATATGGATTATCTTGGTATTGGAATCTTAAATTAATTGGTTTGATTTTATTCTCTTTTGAAATTGGTTTGATCGTCACGCGGCGGAATAAATATTTAGCTTTGTTAGCAAGTGTTTGGATTCCGTTTTCTTCGGCCCTTCAATGGTGGTTTGTCTCGCCAGTTGGAGATTTAGTATTTTTTGGCTTAGGTTTTTTAGTGGGAATTTATAATTATTTCTATTATCATAGTAGTGTTCGACGTCGTGTCATTTGTGCGATAACGGCTGTTATTATGGCCTCAGGATTTGTTTTAGTTATTTATCCTGCGTTACAAGTACCACTTGGTTATTTGATTTTATTATTTTTAATTTTATTCTTTTTAGAGTTTCGTAAAAAAATTAAGTTGGATAAGTGGGATGGGGTCCTGATAGGTGGGGCACTCTTGATGACGGCGATTATTGTTGGCGGATCGCTATATGGCTCATTGGATTCCTTAAAAGCAGTAATGGATACCGCTTATCCAGGAAAACGGGTAAGTTTAGGTGGCGATATACCCAAACGAGATATTTTGTTATTTTTAACAAACTGGAAATTACCGTTTCAAGACGTTCCATATTCCAATAATTCGGAAATCAGTAGTTTTTATCATTTATTTTTTGTTATTTTGCCGCTCTCACCATTTATTTTTTATAAAAAAATAAAAGAAAACATTTACGGTTTTGTCTTATTCGTGTATTGTTTATTTAACTTAGTTTGGATGAGCGTTCAATTTCCAACAATTTTTGCTAAGTTGACATTGTGGTCTTATGTGCCAGAACAACGGGCGATGTTATCCTTTGGGTTTGCCGCTGTGTTGTTGAGTTTATGGTTCATCGATTATTTATGGAATCGTCAAGCAAAAATTCCAATGATGGCCTGGTTAGGGGCGCTAGGATTAAATGTTGTTCTGTATTTCTTTGTTTTATATACGGGCAATTTACGGTTATATGTTACACGAATGGACATCATTGGTGTCTTGGTTGTCGCTACCGTTTTAATTGTTGCTTTATTTAAACGTTGGCGCACGTTATTTGTCCTTGTCTTATTAGGAATCATTATGGTTTCTGGAGCCTTTGTAAATCCAATTTCTCGTGGCGTTTCTGCTGTCTATGGAAAAAAATTAGCGGTAGAAGTGGAAGAAATTAACAAAAAAGACCCCAACCAATTGTGGGTGGGCGAACGCTTGATGTATGGCTATTTGCCAATGTTAGGTGTGCATACCTTTAACGGTGTCGCTTTTACACCTGACTTAGAGGCTTGGAAACCATTAGATCCAAAAGGAAAAGACACATTTATTTATAATCGCTATGCGCACATCAATGTTGAAGTAGGAAATCAGACTCCTGTTTTAGAGTTGATGCAAAAAGACGCGATTATTGCTCGTTTATCTCCAGAAAAATTAAAAGAATATGGGATTAAATATGCGGTCGTTTATAAACCATTAGAACCGTTAGACACACCAACGATTCATTTTGAAAAATTATATGGACCTGATCAGAACGGGGCATATATTTATCGAATAAACGACTAGTGATTCATTCATGGAATGAGGTTTGAATATGGGAAAAGTATTGAATAGAATCGGTCGACTTATTTTATTAGTTACAATGATCGGCTCGTATACGATGTGGGTCGTAGGAATTGATGCGCCAGTCACAAAATATATGTATGCCAATAGTTCAATTTTATTATTAATAGCAGTAATACTTGTACTGCTATTAAATTGTACGAAATTAAAATTTATTGACTGGCTGACCGTAGCGTTGGCGCTAGCCACCTGGCTCTTGTTTCACTTTACGGAATCAATCCGTCATAGCACGATGCAAACAGATACAATGATTCCTTTAATTATTTTGTTGGTCCTTTGTTTTAAAGTTTGTGTCTTTGATCGTTTGGATCAAACGCTTTTATTAATTGTCTCTTTAGTTGCTTTGAGTGCGACTTTGTATCGGATGTCCGTGGAGTTGCCTCAGTTGATTCCAGTAGACGAAATTTTTAAAGAATCAAATAAACTAGAAAGTATTTGGATTAATACCAATACGATTGGTGCAACGTTGATGTTTTCAACAATGATGGCCAGTAGTTTGATCAAAGCATATAGAAATAAGGTTTTTAACCTGCTGCTTTTACCTGTATACATTGGTGGTGTTTTAGGTACATGGGTCAGTCAATCAAAAACCTCTTTTGCCATTTTAGTTGGTTTTATTCTGGTGGATAATCTTTTACCAAAACGTTTCTTGCAACGTTCGAAAGTTTGGCTGTTTGGTTTTGTCGGAGTAGCTGCATTGGGACCATTGTTATTTTACTTATGTGCGGAATCGGATACTGTTGATTTATTTACAGGAAGAGAACGAATTTGGCATGAGTTTTTTGCTAAATGGTTATCTAATCCTCAACATATTAAAGTCGGTATGGAGCCTTTTGTGGCCTCATGGAAACCGCTAGGGACACATAATGCTTTTCTATTTACGTTAAGTAATTTTGGTGTCATTGGCTATCTGATTTTATTTGGTTTTTTAGTCAGTATGATTTTATTGATTGGTTTCCGCAAAAAAACATTGGATCGTTTGCAAGTTAGTTTACTTTTAGGCTTCCTTTTAATCTGGATTCATTCATTTATGGAAGATATTTTATTAGCGCCTCATTGGATGCCGATTGTTTATAGTTTCCTTGGGCTAGCCTTCTACTTCCGGCCAGAGAAAAAACGAGGAAGACATGAAAGACCAACGACGCCTAAAAGAAGAAAACGAATGAAACAAACAAGTCCTGTTAGCAATGAAGAGCGCCCAATAACACCTGTTGACGAAGAGGGCTGGGATCAACCTGAAGAATTAAGTCGTGTCCAAAGACATCGCAGATAATTTTCATCCTATAGAACTTTCTTGTCTGCTGACATTATGGTAATATAGGGATTGCATGTTATTACAAATAATGTAATTACTGGAAGTGAAGAGAGGAAGTTTTTAATGACATCAAAAAGTGAATGGAGTAATGCAAGACGAATTGTAATTATTTTAGCAGACGTTTTGCTCTATAATTTATCAATCATCTTAGGGTTTATGGTGAAATTTGGCCGAGAAATTCCTTCATTTAACTTTGTGGCTTATGAAAAATCTGCAATTTACATTTCAATCTTTTTTATCTTTTTGAATTTGTTGTTAGGTGCGTATATTTTTTATAATCGCAAAATTAGTGACATCATTTTTGTCACGGTGATTGGTCAAATTTTAATGACTTTAACGATTATGATTGTGACATTTGCCGGACGTTGGTTTACGTTCCCGCGTTCTGTTTTAGGATATTCCTTTATAATCGGAATTATTGTTCTAAGTCTTTGGCGAATTCTTGTTTATTATCTTTACTTAAAGGTCAGCAATGAGCGAAAAGTTGTTTTACTAGGTAAAGAAAATCAAGTTATGCGGTCAATTCAAAACTTTATGTCTGATAAAAATAACAAGCATAAAGTAACGAGCGTTGTTGTCAGCAATTACTATGAAAACTTAAAAAAAATTATCGATGAAATCGATATTGTTTATATTTCAAGTAATGTTGATGAGAACGAAAAAGTAAAATTGTATCAATTAATTGTCAAACACAAGAAAAAAATCTTTTTAGATACAAGTTTTGAAAATCTAATTATGCTAAAACCAAACATGATGAACTTTGAAGATGAAAGTATTATCGAAGTCTCAAATTTTGAAATCCAACCAGAAGAGAATTTTATTAAACGTTTATTCGATATTTTAGTCTCTGTTTGCCTATTTGTGATTACCTCCCCCTTAATGCTTATTGCAGCAATTTTAGTCAAAGCAACCTCACCGGGACCAGTGATTTACAAACAAACTCGGATTACATTAGATCAACGTGAGTTCTCGATTTTAAAATTTAGAACGATGTCGGCAACAGCGGAAGCAAAATCAGGTCCAGTCTTATCTACAAGTAACGACAGTCGCGTCACTACAGTTGGTAAATACTTGCGCGCTTTACGTATTGATGAGTTGCCACAACTAATCAACGTTATTCGCGGAGATATGTCTATTGTCGGACCACGTCCTGAACGACCATTCTTTGTTAATCAATTTAATCAGGAAAACCCGAATTACTATTTACGTCACAATGTACGTGCGGGGATTACCGGCTATGCCCAAGTTTATGGGAAGTATGCTTCTGACTACAATAGTAAATTGAACTTTGATTTACTGTACATCAAGAATTATTCATTACTATTGGATATGAAAATTCTGCTTCAAACCATCAAAATTCTCTTTGATAAAGTATCATCAAGAGGATTGGATGAGTCTGAAGAACGTGAAGAATTGACGATGGATTATTGTAAAGAGAATGCTATTAGAATTTACCGTTAAAAGTTTGAGACATAAGTTATTTAAGCTTATGTCTCAAACTTTTTTTGGAAACAAGGAACGTTGAAATAATAAAAGAGCTATGCGATAATATAAACTGTTACATTCTTACATAAAATGCAACGAGGAGTGAACAAATGGAAACAGCACTTGTTTCAATTATTATGCCTATGTACAATGCAGGCAAATTTTTATCAAAATCTATTGAAAGCGTTCTGGAACAAACCTATCAGAATTGGGAATTATTACTCATTGATGATGGAAGTAAAGATGATTCTATTGATATTGCACTTGCCTTTATGGAAAAAGATTCAAGAATCTTTTTACTGAAAAATGAACAGAACATGGGCATTGCAAAGACCAGAAATAAAGGAATTGAAGCTTCAAAGGGACAATATATTGCCTTTTTAGATAGTGATGATTTATGGCTTCCTAATAAATTAGAAGTTCAAATCAAGTGGATGGAAGAAAAAAAACTTTTATTTACATGTAGTTCTTATTTTGTATGTAATGAAGGGGGCAAAATTACTCATGAGCGTAATTTTAGTGAGGGACCACAAACCTATCAAGATCTTTTAAAAACAAATACTATCGGCTGTTTAACGGTCGTGGTTGAGTCTAAGCTGCTTAAACGCCATTTAATGCCGGATTTAAAACATGAAGACTATGCTACTTGGTTAAACATTTTGAAAGAAATAAATACGGTTTATTTTATTAACGAAAAATTAGCCATTTATCGTAAGCTAACCACCTCTACATCTTCTAACAAATGGAATACAATCAGTTGGGTTTGGAAAATTTTGCGTCAAAATGAACAGTTTTCAGTTATTAAGAGTTCATTCTACTTAATGCGTTTTTTATTCTATACAACATTTAAATATGCAAAGAATGAATAGGGAGGAAAAGGAGAAGTGGAACAAACAACACAGACGCAATTAGTAGAAATTCAACAAGTTGTTTTACGCATGTCAAAATATTTTGTAGCTTTTTGTGAAGAACATAATCTAACCTGTTATTTTTGTGGAGGCGGTTGTATTGGAGCAATCCGCAGTCAAGGCTTTATTCCATGGGATGATGACTTAGATTTCTTTATGCCAAGACCAGATTATGAAAAATTAAAAGTGCTTTGGCCTAAATATGCAGATGCAGAGCGGTATCCATTGTTAGTTGCTTCAAAAACGTATAATGATCATAATTCATTTATGACAATTAGGGATGCACAGACAACGTTTATTAAAACCTATCAAGATGGATTGGCAATTCCTCATGGTATTCCTATCGATATTTTTCCTTTAGATGGTGCGCCAAAAGGAAATTTTCAAAGGAAGAAACAAAAAATTTGGGCATTAATTTATGCTTTATTCTGTTCACAAGTGGTACCAGAAAAACATGGTGGCATTTTAGCAACGGGGAGTCGAGTATTATTGAATATTTTTCCATCGAAAAAGGTTCGCTATCATATTTGGCGCTTTGCTGAAAAAAGAATGACCAAATATTCCTTTGGCTCAACTCCTTATGTCACAGAATTATGTGTCGGACCACGCTACATGGGTAATATTTATCATTTGGAAGATTTTAAATCTGCTATTTTTGTTCCGTTTGAAGATACAAAAATGCCAATACCAGTGGGCTACAAGCGCTACTTAACAGAGGTTTTTGGGGATTATATGCAATTGCCACCAGAGGAAGATCGCCAACCCCATCATGAAGCGCTAATTGTTGATACTAAGAAATCATACACAGAATATCTTAAAAAATAAATAAAAGATGAAAACAATCGATTAAAGATCTGTTTTCATCTTTTTACCATTTAAAAGTAAAAAATTGATATAGGAATGTTAAAAAAGCGTAATTGAATTTGAAATAAAGGTATGAGATAATAATTGGTGTTAGTTTTAAAATGTGAAAACAATTAGTTGAAGGTTATAGGATGCACATTTTTTTAAGGATTAATGGCGAGTATTTAAGAAAGATACATATTATTAAATATATAAGGAGAGTTTCATGAAAAAAATCATTTCAGGTATGTTAATTTGTACCGTATTATTAAATAGTTTTAGTGTGATTGCATCAGGAGAAGAGCTTGTAAAAACAGAAACAACGGGGGAGACTGGCTTGGTCACTCAAGCTACGTCAGAAAAAACGACTAATTCAACGGAGGATACATCTTCTGTTACAGAAGAAAATACCTCTGAAAGCGATAGTTCTGCTTCAAGCACAAAAGAAGAGCCTCTTGATTCTTCAACAAATAGTACAACCGAAGAACATTCTTCTGTTTCAGAAACAAGCACAACAGATGGTAAAACAGAAGCATCACAAAGCTCTGAAGTAGAAAAAAAGAACATTGACCAAGATGAAGCGGATTATCAAGAAGCAGCACGTGAAGGAACGAACCATAAAAAAGGAACATATGCTATGAAAAACGGCATTTCTTCTAGGGTAGCGCGAGCAACAGTTGCGAACGTCTATGCGAATGATCCTAATTTGCCTGGCAAGAATTTTATTGACGTTTCTAGTTGGAATGGCGACATTTCAGTAGCTGAATATCAAAAAATTAAAAGTTATGGTGTAACAGGCGTCTCGGTTAAATTGACAGAAGGAACTTGGTATGTTAACCCATATGCTGCTGGCCAAATTAGAAATGCCAAAGCTGCTGGCTTAAAAGTTTCAGCATATCACTATAGTATGTATGTCTCTGCTGCGACAGCACAAGATGAAGCAAGATATTTTGCTCAGGCGGCGGCTAACTCTGGCTTAGATAAAAATACCATAATGTTTAATGATGCGGAAGATCCAACGCTTACAAACAATGGACGAAACGCCCATGCTAATTCTATTGCATTTAACCAGCAATTAAAGGCACTGGGGTATAAAAATGATGCGTTGTATGTCGGCAAATGGTGGTTAACAGCTGGTTATATCGATACCTCCGCCTTCGGAAGAGACAGAGTATGGGTAGCGCAATATCCATATACTCCTGATAGTTCCATGCAGTGGAATAATGACCATGGTGCTTGGCAATGGTCTTCGCAAATGTATTTCCCTGGCTTAGCTAACTATGAAGGGCGTCCATTTGATATTTCCATGACCTATAGTAATTTTTTAAATATGGGTAATAGTAGTGGCCCTGACTTAAGTAAGTATTACACAACTAATCCAGGTCGAGTAATCATGAAAAATGACGATACTTTTTACCAAGATGTGGCGTTTAGAATTCCTGGTTGGCAAGTTAAAAAAAATACACTAGTTACCATTAAGGGAATTGAATATAGTTCAGCAGGAATTCCTCGATTGGTCACAGACCAAGGTTATTTAACAGCAAATAAAGATTATGTATTGGCAGCACAAAGCAATATTGATTTGTATTTTACGACAAATCCTAAAAAAGTTCGTTTGAAAAGCGATGATTATTTCTATGCTGACCCAGAATTTAAGCAAAGATTGTCTAAGGTTTCGAAGGGAACAATAGTAGAAGTTGAAGATTTAGCTTATACTCAAAGTGGTATATTTCGATTGAAAACAGCGAAAGGATATTTGACTGCAAATAAAAATATAGTTGAACAATATAAAGGATTAGAAGATATTTACTACACATCTAATCCTGGACAAGTAATTACTAGAAATGAAGATACCTATTACAAAGATGTAGAATTTAAGACAAAAGCAAATAAAGTAACTGCAGGCAGTGTTTTAACCGTAACTGCTATTGAGAAAACAAAATCAGGAATTCCTAGATTGAAGACGGCGAATGGGTATTATTTCACGGCTAACAAGAACTATGTAGTAGCTACTGGATCTTGGATTGCCAACTATCATACGGTTAATCCGGGGCAAATTATTATGAAAAATAATGATAATTTTTATGGGGATCCAGACTTCTTATATAAAGGAGCAGCTGTTTCCAAGGGAAGTTTAGTTCCTGTCGTGGGAATCGAGTACCGTGAAAATCAAGTTCCTCGTTTGATTACCCCAAATGGTTATTTAACGGCTAATAAAAGTTATGCCCAAAAAGTTGTGCCAAACATCAAAGATTATCTATATGATTATCCAGAGTATGTAGTTATGAAAACAAATGATTATTATTATCAAGATGTAAATTTCAGTAAAAAAGGTGAGTTTGTTTCCAAAGATACATTAATCAAAGTTTTAAGTGTTGATTATACCGAAAACGGATTGCCTAGATTAAAGACTGCCAAAGGTTATATAACTGCTAACAAATCATATGTTACAAAATTGGTATCAAATTCAGATAATTACTTCACTGAAAATCCGCACCAAATTATTATGCGAGTGTCAGATAAACTATATACTGATGTAGAGTTTCGTAATGCTAGCAGAACCTTATCATCTGGGACTGTCGTTCCAGTTAAGGGCATTGAGTATTCCTCTAAAGGTGTTCCTCGCTTGAAGACAGAAGAAGGATATCTTACTGCAAATAAAAACTATGTGACAGCTGCTGGAAATACCAATAACAATTACTTTGTCACTAATCCAAAAAAAGTTAAGCTCTTAATTGATGATTGCTTCTACAATAATGTTGAATTTACTAAAAAAGGACAGGCCGTTAAGAAGAATACGATTGTTGAAGTTGAAGCAATCGAATATACAAATAATGGCATACCAAGGTTAAAGACGAAACATGGGTATTTAACTGCTAATAAGTGGTATGTAGCAAAAGTTGATTAAGCTATCCGCCAATAAACAGCCTTATTGATTAAAGTAAAGAGAATATTTGAAAGGTTAAATATATATTGACATCTTTGTTGAACTTATTTTTGTACGAGTTCGACAAAGGTGTTTTTTTAAAGAGAAAAAGATTTTATTGGTCAAAAAATTTCGCTATTTATAAAGGGGCTAAAAGTGTTGTTGAAATTGATGAAAAGCATAACAATCATTTTTTATTCAATCAATATCGAAATAAAAAAAGTAATAAGATAAAACCTAAGACTATTAAAATATATAAAATACCGCCAATATTTACAGTTCGATTAAGGTCTAAGATAAATTATTGAAACTTACTGATAGTTATGAGAAAATGTAAAAGATTGAATGCAGTTTTGGCTGTATTGATGAATATATAAGTTAAACAAAATTGAAATAAAACTAGTTGTTGACTAGTTAGGGAAAGGATTTTGTATCAAATGATTACAGCTTTAATTATTGCCGGTGGAGTCGGTAAACGAATGGGGCAGGATATTCCTAAACAGTTTATTATGATTGAGGAAAAGCCAATCATTATTTACACATTGGAATCTTTTCAAAAGCATCCACTCATTGATCGAATCTTAGTTGTGTGTAAAAAAGGTTGGGAACAAACACTAGATGCCTATGCAAAAGAGTACCATATTGACAAATTACAATGGATTATCCCAGGGGGAAATTCTGGTCAAGAATCAATTAACAATGGGGTTAATTTCTTAAAAGAACATTCAAACCCAGAAGATACTATTGTTATCCATGACGGAATTCGTCCATTAGTTGATGAATTAGTTTTATCTGATGTAATTGTTAAGTGTCAAGAATACGGCAATGCAGTGACTTCGTTGCCATATAATGAACAAATTTTTGTAAAAGAAACTGAGGAAACAACTCGACAATATATTAATCGTGAAACATTACGTCGCGTGTCAACGCCACAAGCCTATAAATTTGAAAAATTAACTTGGGCTTACGAAAAAGCATTCCGTGAGAATATTGGTATTTCTGAATCGTCATATACGAATACTATGATGGTGGATTTAGGCGAAACATTGTATTTTGCTTTAGGCTCAGATAAAAACATTAAGTTAACCACACAAGATGACTTACAGTTATTTAAAGGCTTCTTGAAAATGAAAGAAGAGTAGTGGAGGGGATACCATGTTATTTACAGATGATAATTATTTATCAGACGTTGAACGAGTTTTAGAGAAGACACCAGATTGGACGAAAGTAACAAATAAATCTGTTTTTATAACTGGTGCTTCAGGCATGATTGGGACCTTTTTAATTGATGTACTTATGTACCAAAACAAAACGAGAAATGCGAATATTTCAATCTGGGCGATGGGACGAACATTGTCGCGTTTGGAAGAGCGATTTACTAGTTATTTAGAAGATCCGTTATTCCATATAGTTATCGGAGATGTGACAGAAGAAATTCAGATAGCAGAAGCATGTGACTATGTGTTGCATTGTGCTAGTAATACACATCCTAAATCATATGCCAGTGATCCAATTGGAACGATTATGACCAATATTGCTGGTACGCAGCATATTTTAGATTATGCGGTTAAAGCGAATAGTGAAAAAGTGTTATTTTTATCAACTGTTGAAATCTATGGAGAAAATCGTGGAGATGTTGATAAATTTACAGAAGACTATTGCGGTTATATTGACTGTAACACGCTACGGGCCGGTTATCCTGAAGGAAAACGAGCAAGTGAATCATTATGTCAAGCCTATATTCAAAAATATGGTATTGATGTTGTTATTCCAAGAATTAGTCGTACGTTTGGACCTACGATGTTACTTTCGGATAGTAAAGCTTCTTCTCAATTTATTATGAATGCAGTCCATAAAGAAAACATTGTGCTAAAAAGTGCAGGGACCCAACTATACTCTTATGCATACGTTGCAGATATTGCATCTGCTCTTCTGTTTTTATTAGTTAAAGGGCAAAAAGGGGAAGCTTACAATGTTTCAAACGAACATTGCGATATTACGTTACGCACTTTTGCGGAAACATTAGCCAATGTGGCTGGAACAAAAGTGATTCATGGGGAAGCCACCGCCCAAGAAAAACAAGGATTTTCTAAAGCAACAAAAGCATTACTAGACAATCAAAAAATTTACGCGTTAGGCTGGCGGCCACTGTTTGACAGTATGGAAGAACCATTAAAACATACAATTAAAATTTTAGAAGGTAGCGGAAATTGATATGCCCAAAATTAGTATTATTGTTCCTGTATACAATGTAGAAAAATATTTAGAAAAATGCGTACGCTCTATTTTAGCTCAAACGTTTACTGACTTTGAATTGATTCTTGTAGACGATGGCTCTCCAGATAGTTCCGGAGCAATGTGTGATCAGTTTGCTGAACAAGATCAACGAGTAAAAGTTATCCATAAAGAAAATGGAGGGCTCAGCGATGCTCGTAATGCTGGAATTGAAATAGCAACAGGTGAGTATTTAGGTTTCGTAGATAGTGATGATTACATTGCAGATGATATGTATGAACTATTATATACAAATATCGTAAAAGAAGATGCCGATTTATCAATCTGTGGTATTTATGATGTCTATGAGGGGAAAGAGCCAATTGTAAAAAGTTTAATACAGGGAACTTTTTCCAGAGAAGAAGCATTATTGTTAATTTTACAAGGAAATATTATCTCCGTACATGCTGTAAATAAGTTATATAAACGAAAACTCTTTGCGGATCTAAGATATCCTAAAGGAAAGTATCATGAAGATTCATTTATTATAGTAGATTTGTTGTCTGAATGTCAGAAAGTTTCTATTGATTCAACACAAAAATATTACTATTATCATCGAATGGGCAGCATTAATACAGAAACATTTTCAGATAAACAATTTGAGTTTATAGAAGCTTGGGAGAAGAATGAACTTAAATTGAAAGGTAAGGGAGCAGTTATAGAAGAAGCTGCCCATCAAAGAGTTTGTTTTGCGAATTTTTTAGTATTAGATAAAATTTTGATTAGTAATGCTTCGAAGGAAAAAGAAACGAAACAAATTGTTCGCTATCTTCGGAAAAACTTTATTTTTATTATGAAAAATAAAGTTTTTACAAAAAGTCGTAAACTATCAATGATTTTACTTATGTTTGGTCTTCCTTTTTATAAAATACCAATTAAATTGAAAAGAAAATATATAGAAAAAACAATAGATTAACAAGTTGTAATCTAAAAGTTGTTTTAAATAATTGGAGGATATGATGATTATTAATTTATCACAGCAGATGCAAAAAATAGAAAAAAGGATAGCTATACCATATATTGTTTTTTTTGAGTTAGTTCTAATTTGTCGAATGGTTAGCATTTATTCGACTTTACCAACAAAAATAGATTCATTATTTACCTTGATAATTATGCTATTGTCAGGTGTTTACTTCATATGTCACTTCTTGCCAATTTTTATAGAAAAAAAACAAAGAAGAATAGAATACTGGCTAATTGCTTTTATAGGAATTTTATTTTTAACAACATTTATTAATCATACGTATGCTTTTTCAGAGAACATTAAGTTGATCATTTGGCAATGTATCTTTTTCTTTTCCGTTTACGAAGTAGGACGTTCGAATGATAAATCTGTTTTTAAAGCTTTTGAGTATGTACTTTTAATTGTTTGGACTGCATTAGTCATCGTTGGGTTATACTTATTTTTTGCGCGAATCAGCTTTTCAAAACCAGTAGAGTCTTTGTATTACGGAATGAGAATCGGTTTTTTTGAAAATCGATTATATGGTGTTTTTGTGGAGCCTAACTATGCATGTACCATCTCATTAGTTTGTATTTTGGTTGGCGTGCGGAATTTTATTAATACCAATAGCAAATGGTTAAAAGTGGTTTGTGCAATGGTGATTTTTCTACAATTTAGTTATGTAGCATTGTCTGGATCAAGATCAGGAGTTATTCAGTTGATTTCAATGGTAATTTTCGGGATGTTCTTTACAATTTGGTTCTTTCAAAAAAATACATCCAAAGCAGTTATAAAAAAAGTTGTGCAAGCAGTATTAGTTTCTTTTTTCTGTGGTGCTATTGTTTTCGGGGGCTTACAGTTAATAGAAAAAGGGTATATTGCTGCTGCAAATTCAGTGAATATTGAAGTACCAAAAGTTTTAGATAATAAAGAAAATGAAATTCTAGGAAATAAGAAAATTACTACTAAGAGACCAGATGTTGAGGGGAAAGACGATATTTCAAATAGTCGATTTGCTCTTTGGCAAAGTGCGATAGATTTAATGAAATTAAATCCTATATTTGGCACTTCTCCAAAAGGTTTTGCAGATATAGCTAAAGATAAATTGCCTCAATCTCATATTGCTAAGACAGCTCAAACACCGCATAGTTTTTTCTTCTATTTATTAGCAGCTACAGGGATTTCAGGTACAATTGTATTTCTAATTTTCTTGCTATCTAAAATGTTTAACTCTGCTAAATTGCTGTTTAGCGTTCGAATTAAAAATTATATGGATTTTGTGTTAGATAACCAAATTGTGTTAGTCATTTTAATTTCTGGATTACTGATAACTGAAGTCATTTTAACAAGACGTTTTGCAACAGTTATCTTTTGGTTATACTTAGGTAAAATTCAGTATCGTACTGACATGGAAAATGATTTGATTAGAGGAAATGAGCAATGATGCTCATTTTTTCTACTATACAATTGATTATTATATAAGTGGGAGAGTAATATCATGCAAAAACTTACGTTAAACGAAGTTCAGGCGAAGGCTGTTGAAATATTAGTGTATATCGATAATATTTGTCGATCTAACAACTTGCATTATACATTATTTTATGGAACCTTGATTGGTGTAGAACGTCATAAAGGTTTTATTCCTTGGGATGATGATATTGATATAGTTATGCCAAGACCAGATTATGAAGTGTTAATTAAAATCCTTGAAAACGACTCTAACTATCAATTACTTTCTTTTGAAACAAGGAAACATTTTCGTTATCCTTTTGCAAAGTTAGTTGATCCTAATACTGTAGCTCATTCAAAACAATATTTTGGTGGAGAAGATAAGGACTTAGGAGTTTTTGTAGATATTTTTCCAATTGATGGCATCCCTGATAGTCAAAAGGAGAGAAATGAACTGAGAAATAAAACGGAACAGTATCGGTTAAACTTAATGGATACTTTAGGCTTAAGCTATGCGCGAAGTTTTTATCTTAGTAAGGCTTTAATAAAATTAATAACACGTTATCCTCATCATTTTAAAACAAAAAAAACAGGAAACGATCAATATTGGCGTGATTTATATCAAACGGAGGCAAAAAAAATCCCATTTGGAACAACAAATCATTGTGGTTATCTCGAATGGATTCATATAGATTGGGGTGTGTTTCCTAATGAGTGGTTTTTGGAATATGAAGATGTAGAGTTTGAAGGACATCAATTTATGGCCATTAAAAAGCGAAAACAATTTTTGACTTTACGCTATGGAGATTATATGAAAATGCCTCCGGTAGAAGAAAGAATCACTCATCATCCCTATGATTTTTACCAAAAATAAAGATTATTTATAGGCTTTTTAGAAAGAGGGCGTACTTAAATGGACCAACAATATACAGCAACTGTTGTTATGGCTACCTATAATGGAGAAAAAAACATCTTAGAACAGTTGGATTCTTTAAAAAATCAATCGAAAAAAATTGATGAAGTATTGATTTGGGATGATTGTTCTACAGATTCTACAGTTAAAATAATTGAAAAATTTATCTCTGAAAATAAATTAGGTGAAACGTGGCATTTGAAAATCAATAAGGAAAATTTAGGTTGGCGCAAAAATTTCTTTAATCTATTGAATGCTGCTACAAAAGAAATTGTTTTTACTTGTGATCAAGACGATATTTGGGATGTATCTAAAATTGAAGTGATGTGTAACGCTTTTGTAAACACTGATGTCAAAGTTTTAGTAAGCGATTATACTGAATTAGTAGAACCGGGAGGATTAGCAGAGGAATTAAAAAAAATTGATTCAGTTAAACTGCCTAATCAAAAAGAAGAACAGGTTGTATTTAATGAAAACAATTTATTTTTACGTCGACCAGGTTGTGTATATGCAATTAGAAAGAGTTTTATTGCAAACGTTAATCTATACGCATCTGAAATGGAAAATCCTGTACATGATATGGCGATGTGGGGAAGTTCTTTACTAAGTGATGGGCTCTATATCGTTAGGGAAGAATTAATTAGATGGCGTAAACATGGACAAAGTTCCTTTAAAAAAGAAATTGATTTAGCTAAGAGACAAAACCACTTTGAAGAAAGATTGAATACTTTACGCCGGAGATTACAGCGTACAAAGGCTGCAAAGAATTATTTAAATAATCAACCACATGTTGAAGAATTTGAATATAAAGACAAAGTTCTTTCAAACTTGATTAAAGAGTTGAATATGCGAGTATCTTTATTAGAACGAAAAAAAATTATTCCGATTCTATGTGCCTTTTTTAAGTATCATCATAAGTTTTATTTTAGCACAGATATGTACCATATCATGAAATATAAAATTAGAAAGTGAGCATAATGCTATGAATTCAAAAGCAAAAATGGTGGCTAAAAACCTTTATTATACTGTGGCTGCAAATTTTGCAACGTTGGGTATTTCGGTTCTCTTAAATTTATTTGTTCCTAAGTTGCTAGGCGTTACAGAATACAGTTATTGGCAACTTTATGTTTTTTATTCTTCATATGTTGGATTTCTCCACTTAGGCTGGATTGATGGTATCTATTTAAAAATCGGGGGAGAAGAATACGAAAATTTAGATAAAAGAAATCTCGGTTCTCAATTCTGGTATTTAGCGATTTTTGAATGTTGTATTTCTGCTTTTGTCATTCTTTGGGCTTACTTTTTCATGCCGAAAGAATATCAAGGGATTATTTTGATATTGACGGCCATTGTTTCAGTAATTACAATTGCAAAAACGTTTATTCTGTATGTTTTTCAGTCAACAAATCGTATTAAGGAATATGCTCAATTATCCAGAAATGATCGCTATTTATATGTCCTGTTCATTGCAATTTACTTTGCATTAGGAGGACGAGATTTTTATTGGCTAATCATTATGGATATACTTTCTAAACTGATTATTACGGTTTGGGGAATGTTTAGAGTTAAAGACATGTTGCGTGTGAACATGATGAGTTTGAAGGAAGTTACTCCTGAAATAGTTGATAATATTAACATAGGTAGTAAACTAATGCTCAGTAGTATAGCAAGTATGCTAATAATGGGAACCATTCGCTTTTTTGTTCAACAGCGTTGGACTATCGAAACCTTTGGTAAATTGTCCTTTACTTTAAGTTTATCAAATATGTTTTTAACTTTTATTAATGCTGTTGGAATTGTAATGTTTCCGTTGTTAAGACGGACAAATAAAGAGCGATTGCCGTCTTTATTTGTCACATTAAGAGGTGTTTTTGTTCCGTTGACGTATGCAATTCTGCTGTTATATGTACCCGTCAAATTTGTTTTAGGTATGTGGTTACCCGAATATAGCGAGAGTTTGAAATTTATGGGAATTCTATTTCCTATAGTTATTTATGAAGGTCGGATGTCTTTACTAATTAATACGTATTTAAAAACGTTGAGAAAAGAAAAAACAATTTTATTTGTTAACGTATTGACACTTGCCTTGTCGTTAATCCTGTCGCTGTTTGTGATTTTCGTTGTTGGGAACTTGAATTTAACTGTTGGGTTGATATTAGTAAGTTTAGCATTTCGTTGTAATTTAGCGGAAATTTTTCTATGCAAAGATATGAACGTTAAAATAGGTAATAGTACTGTATTGGAAACGTTGGTTACATTATTGTTTATCTTTAGTAATCTTTGGTTTGGCGGTAGTATTTATAGTTTCATTTCTTATGGAATTGTGTACATTATCTATTTCTTATTCATTCATAAGAGTTTTGTGAATAACGCAAAGAATTTAAAATATTTAGTAAAAGGTTGAGAAAGTTATTTTCTCTCCTTTTTTATTGAAAAAAACAAACTGTAGTCTTTGACACCTAAAAATGGTAAAATTAATGTATTATTTTAATTGGAGTGGGAAACTTGAGGAACTTTTTAATCACAGGCGGCGCCGGCTTTATCGGCTCAACCTTAGCAAATTATTATAGTAAAGACAATCAAGTTGTGGTCATTGATGATTTATCAATGGGCCAAACTGAAAATTTAAACGCATCTGAAAACATCACGTTCATTGAAGGTAGCGTGACTGATCAACAATTAATGGAAAAAGTACTACAAGAGTATCAGTTCGATTACATTTTTCACTTAGCCGCGATTGCTAGTGTAGCAGACTCAGTAGCACGTCCAGTGGAAACACACCAAGTCAATTTTGAGAGTGTGTTACAATTACTGGAATTAATTCGGAAATACCAGAAAGATTTAAAACGTTTGGTGTTTGCTTCTTCTGCAGCAGTTTACGGCGATGAGCCAACTTTACCAAAACAGGAAGAATCAGTAATTCGTCCGTTAACGCCTTATGCGGTGGATAAATTTGCTTCTGAAAAATATGTGTTAAACTATTGTCATTTATATGATGTTCCAACAAGCGCTGTTCGCTTCTTTAACGTTTACGGGCCAAACCAAAATCCTAATTCGCCTTATTCTGGCGTTATTTCGATTGTGATGGACTCTTACAAACGCTTATTAGCCAATCAAGAAGTGACATTCAATATCTTTGGTGATGGAAAACAATCTCGTGATTTTGTCTTTGTTGAGGACGTGGTTCAAGCGTTGAATCTTGTCGCTCATTCTGACCAATCACTTGGGGAAGTATATAATGTCGGAACAGGGAAAGCAACCGATTTAAATGAGTTAATTTCTTCTCTAAATGATATTATGAAAGTCACTTTACCAGTTGAATACAAAGAAGCGCGAGCTGGGGACATCAAAGATTCCTTAGCGGATATATCTAAATTACGTGCCATTGGTTATGAACCAAAATATAGTATCCAATCTGGTTTAGATAAATACGTTAATTATGAATTAAAAGATTAAGAGAATAAAAAGACCGATTTGAGACTAAATTGTTTATAAGACTTAGAGAGTAGAACATCAGTCGCTTTGATTGATGTCCTACTCTTTCTTTTCGTTTTTCCTATATTTGAACCCACCTCACTCCAATGGTACAATAAACAAGATTGGAGTGAGGGCATGACAGATATTATTGCACATCGAGGAAGTAAGGGCACCCATCCTGAAAATACGTGTATTGCTTTCAGAGAGGCTGTTCGTGTTGGTGCTGAAGGAATTGAATTAGACGTTCACCTATCTAAAGATGGTTATTTAATCGTTATGCATGATGAAACGGTGGATCGTACGACAGATGGTCATGGTGAAATTCAACAGTTAACATTAAACGAATTAAAACAACTAGACGCTGGAAGCTGGTTTCAGAAAAATCCTTCTGTTCAATGTGTTCCAACATTGGAAGATGGTTTAAATTGTCTTGTAGAAGAACAATTCAATGGTTTTTTGAATATTGAACTTAAAACGGATATTATCCATTATGAAGGAATTGAGAAAAAAGTCGTCCAACAAATGAATCAAAAAAACTGGCCGTTTCGTTATTTATATTCCAGTTTTTATTTTCCAAGTTTAGTTAAATTAAAAAAAGCTGATCCTAAGACAGAAATTGCCTTTATTTATGAATCTGCAGAGGATTTAAGTCAAGCGGGACCGGCATTTGCGCTTGTCGATAGTTTACATCCAAAATTGTCATGGGTGTTGGCTCATAAAAAAGAACTTATCACAATTGGCAAACCGCTGCGGCCATGGACTGTTAATCGGATGGAAGAAATGGAAAATTGTTTTCAGCTAAAATTGGCGGGTGTTCATACGGATTTTCCTGAAGAAGCAAAATTTGCTCGTCAAAATTGGCAAGAAGAAGGAGAAACATAATTGGAGAAAGTATTAGTTATTGTAGGACCCACCGCGGTGGGGAAAACAGCATTAAGTATTGCTTTAGCAAAAAAATTTAATGGTGAAATTATTAGCGGTGACTCCATGCAAGTTTATCGCTCGTTAGACATTGGCACCGCTAAAGTCACAGAAACAGAAAAAGAAGGGATTCCTCACTATTTAATTGATTGCCGTGAAGTCAGCGAGACTTATTCTGCTGCTGATTTTCAGAGAGAGGGTCGTCAAAAAATCAAAGAAATTACTGAAAAAGGGAAACTATCAATTATCGTTGGAGGAACAGGTTTGTATATTCAATCACTTCTTTATGATTTTCAACTAGGAAGTCGTGAGATAGATGACTCGCCTGAAATTAGAGAAACGTACAATTTATTTGCGGAAGAAAAAGGGAATCAAGCCTTATGGCAGTTATTAAAACAAAAGGATCCTCTAGCGGCTAACAGCATCCATTTTAATAATCGCAAAAAAGTGATTCGTGCGTTAGAGGTCTTTGATAAAACCGGTTATAGTATTTTGACCCCGAAGGAAAAACCAGCTCGTCTCTATGATTATTATTTATTAGGTTTGGAAACAGATCGCGCTTTATTGTATGAGCGTATTAATCAGCGGGTGGATCAAATGATGACAAAAGGACTGTTGGAAGAAGCAAAACAGATGTTTCAGCAACCACATGCACAAGCAGCTCAAGGCATTGGCTATAAAGAATTTTTTCCGTATTTTTCCGGTGAACAATCATTAGAGATGGCGGTTGAAACAGTCAAACAGCAATCACGGCGATATGCCAAACGTCAATTGACTTGGTTTAGAAATCGAATGGCTGCGCATTGGTGGGATTTGGTTCAACAGCCAACAGATTTGCCCAAGTTGGAAAAAGAAGTAGCGGAATGGCTACAACAGAAGGAGAGTGAGTAGGCGATGACCACTCATGAAAAAGTTATTTTAGTAGGAGTTGAGACGGAAAAAAATTATCAGACATTTTCTGCATCAATGGAGGAACTGGCGAATTTAACGGAAACTGCTAATGGAGAAGTGGTGTTTGTTTTAACGCAAAAACGACCACAAGTTGATCGACAAACCGTAATCGGTAAAGGGAAATTGGAAGAATTAATTCAATTAACAGATGCCTATGAAGCGGATCTTGTGATTTTTAATCACGAGCTCACACCGCGTCAAAATCAACTGTTATCTGAAGCGTTAGCTGTACGAGTAATTGATCGTGTACAATTAATTTTGGATATCTTTGCTTTGCGTGCGCGCTCCAAAGAAGGAAAGTTACAAGTTGAATTAGCACAATTGGATTATTTATTGCCTCGCTTGGCTGGTCAAGGAAAACAGTTGTCCCGACTTGGAGGAGGTATTGGGACACGCGGGCCTGGTGAAACAAAATTAGAGTCGGACCGCCGACACATTCGGAATAAAATCTTAGGCATCCGTCGTGAGTTAAAAGAAGTCACTGCTCATCGTGAACGAAGCCGCCAAAAAAGACAAAATTCAGAACTATTTCAAATTGGCTTGATTGGTTATACCAATGCTGGCAAATCAACCATTCTCAACATGTTGACGACAGCAGGAACTTATTCAGAGGATCAATTGTTTGCAACGTTAGATCCTTTAACCAAAAAATGGCAATTGCCTCAAGGCATGGAAGTTACTCTGACAGATACGGTCGGCTTCATTCAAGATTTACCAACACAACTGATTGAAGCCTTTCAGTCGACATTGGAAGAAAGTCGGACGATGGATTTACTGCTCCATGTAGTGGATGCAAGTGCGCCAGATCGGTTACAACATGAACGCACAGTTCAAACATTGATGAAAGAATTAGCGTTGGAAAATATTCCGTGCTTGACGGTTTATAATAAAAGAGATCAAGTGGACAGTAAAGAATTTGTCCCAACCTTATTTCCCAATGTATTGATCTCAACTAAAATTTCTGAAGATAAAGAACGACTGGTTCAAGCTATCCGTGCCCAAATGATGGAATTACTCGAGCCTTATCAATTAGAAATTAGCCCAACTGATGGACAACTATTAAGTGAACTTCGCCGGATGACACTAATGGTTTCAGAAGAATATGCTGAAAATGAAAATCGGTATATCGTGAAAGGATTTGCGAAAAAAGAGTCTAAATGGTTGGCTGAATCCGAAAAAGAATAAAAAATGGTAAGTTGATTAGAAATGATTTGTAAAAACAAATCATTTCTATTTTTTTGATTAGTAGTAGAAAATTAGCCGTGAAAAGATGGAAAAGTCCATATTTATCAGGTTTTTTGTTTTATGTTAGAAAATCTAACATAAGTTCTTGACAATTTGTCATTCTATTGTTATTCTAAGAAATAACTAAGAGAGGAGGATGGAGATGAGAGAAAAAGAGTTACGCCGTTCCATGTCAGTTTTTCCAATTGGTACAGTTATGAAACTAACGGATTTGACCGCTCGACAAATTCGCTACTATGAAGAACAGGGATTGATTCATCCAGAACGTAGTGAGGGCAACCGACGCATGTATTCTTTAAATGATATTGATGTTTTGTTAGAAATTAAAGATTATTTATCTGATGGATTGAACATGGCAGGGATTAAGCGTGTGTATGAAATGAAATTAGAAGAACAAAAAAACACCGCCGAGGCAACTCGTCCGTTAACTGATGCAGATGTTCGTCAGATTTTATACGACGAAATTCTTTCGCAAGGAGGACTTACTCAGCAAAATCCGTTCCAATCGAATGTACCAAGGCTTTAACGTTTCAGCAGCCAATAAAAATGAAGGATGGGGATCAGACCGATGACAAGAAAAGCCAAAACGGCAGAAGAGATTAAACATATTGCAGAAGAAGAAAACGTACGTTTTTTACGACTAATGTTTACCGACATTATGGGAACAATTAAAAATGTTGAAGTTCCTGTGAGTCAGCTAGATAAAGTATTAGATAATAAAATGATGTTTGATGGGTCATCCATTGAAGGATTCGTTCGTATCGAAGAAAGTGACATGTATTTATACCCTGATCTATCTACATGGATGATTTTTCCGTGGGAAAGCGACCATGGAAAAGTTGCGCGCTTAATTTGCGATATTTACAATCCTGATGGTACCCCTTTTGCTGGAGATCCCCGCGGTAATTTAAAACGCGCCTTAGCAGATATGAAAGAATTAGGCTTTACTTCTTTTAACTTAGGACCAGAACCAGAATTTTTTCTATTTAAATTAGATGAGAATGGTGAAATTACCACTGATTTGAATGATAAAGGTGGCTATTTTGATTTTGCGCCAACCGATTTAGGTGAAAATTGTCGCCGTGATATTGTTTTAGAGTTAGAAAGTTTAGGCTTTGAAGTGGAAGCTTCGCATCATGAAGTAGCACCTGGTCAACATGAAATTGACTTTAAATATGCTGATGTAGTTGATGCTTGCGACAATATTCAAACGTTCAAATTAGTTGTGAAAACTATTGCGCGCAAACATGGCTTGCATGCAACATTTATGCCAAAACCTTTGTTTGGAATTAATGGTTCTGGTATGCACTGCAATATGTCATTATTTAATGAAGAAGGTAATGTTTTTTATGACGAGTCAGGAGAGATGGGCTTAAGCCAAACTGCGTATCATTTCTTAGGTGGTTTATTAAAACATGCCCGTGCCTATACTGCGGTATGTAACCCAACAGTGAACTCTTATAAACGCTTGGTACCAGGTTATGAAGCACCTGTTTATGTAGCTTGGAGCGGCAGAAATCGTTCACCACTCATTCGAGTTCCTGAGTCTCGTGGTTTATCGACTCGTTTAGAGTTACGTTCTGTCGATCCTTCAGCGAATCCGTATTTAACAATGGCTGTCTTATTACAAGCAGGTTTGGATGGTATTCGTAATGAACTTACGCCACCGCCAGCAGTTGATCGTAACATTTATGTGATGAATGAGGAAGAACGTCAACATGCACAAATTGAAGATTTGCCATCAACCTTACACAATGCCATCAAAGAATTACGTAAAGATCAAGTAATGATTGATGCATTAGGTCGTCACATTTTTGCCAATTTTGTAGAAGCAAAACGAATGGAATGGGCAGCCTTCCGTCAAACCGTTTCTGAATGGGAAAGAGAACAATATTTGGAGTTGTACTAAAAGCCGTTACTTTTAATAATCTTAATGTTTAGAAAGAGGGAGATAAGTCGAAACGCTTATCTCCCTCTTTCATTCTTTAGTTTGTGAACGAATAGATAATTTCTATTTCACAAAATAAAGTAATTTTAATTCAGTGAAATAGTTTGTTTATAGGGGATAAAGTGGTTTTTTCTCAATTTCTCTTTTATTTTTAAGCAAAAAAATTGACAAAATCTTTCATAATTTGTGAAATTCCGCTATAATAAACAAGAATATGCGTGCAACTATTCTATTTTTTAGATATAAAGGATGAGAAAAACATGCGGAAAATGAAAACAATGGATGGGAATGCTGCAGCAGCTTATATTTCCTACGCCTTTACAGAATTAGCAGCCATTTATCCAATAACACCAAGTTCAACAATGGCTGAGCTTGTTGATCAGTGGTCGGCCGAAGGTAAGAAAAATATCTTTGGTCAACCTGTGAAAGTAGTCGAAATGCAATCGGAAGCTGGTGCTGCCGGGGTGGTCCATGGCTCTTTAAAAACAGGCGCGCTTACCACGACCTATACGGCTTCACAAGGGTTACTTTTAATGATTCCTAATATGTACAAAATAGCTGGAGAACTATTACCATCTGTTTTTCATGTGGCGAGCCGAGCTTTAACTACGAATGCTTTAAATATTTTTGGTGATCAAGGAGACGTAATGGCCGCACGCCAAACAGGCTTTGCTATGTTGTCAGAAAGCAGTGTACAAGAAGTGATGGATTTGGCACCAGTGGCTCACTTGGCTTCGATTGAAGCGAGTGTTCCATTTATGAACTTTTTTGATGGCTTTAGAACAAGTCATGAAATTCAAAAAGTGGCAGTTCTTGACTATGAAGAATTAGCACCCTTAGTGAATCAAGAGAAATTAGCCGAATTTCGTCGTCGAAGCATGAACCCGAATCACCCTTCCGTTAGTGGAATGAACCAAAATCCAGATATTCACTTTCAACAACGAGAAACAATAAATCCTTATTATGAAAAATTACCTGGTATTGTTCAAAAATATATGACAGAAATAAACCGGTTACGGGGAACCAATTATGATTTGGTGACGTATTATGGCGCAGAAGATGCAGAAGAAGTGATCGTTACAATGGGTTCAGTTGCGCAAACAATTGAACAGACTGTTGATTATTTACAAGAACAAGGAAGAAAAGTTGGTTTCCTTAATGTCCATCTTTATCGACCATTTCCAGTTGAAACATTTCTCGAAAAAATACCACAATCAGTTAAAGCAATTGCTGTTTTGGATCGGACGAAAGAGCCTGGTGCTGGTGGTGAACCGTTATTATTGGATGTTCAAAGTGCGATGTATGAAGCGGACATTCGCCCAACAATTATTGGTGGGCGCTATGGTTTAGGTTCTAAAGATGTACTGCCAAATCAGATTGTTGCGGTTTTTGATGAATTAATGAAAGAACGTTCTGCCATGAAGAAGCGTTTTACAATTGGGATTGATGATGATTTAACTTATACTTCATTAGAAGTTGGCAAACCACTTGATTTGACGAATCCGAAAACCTATCAAGCTAAATTTTGGGGCTTTGGTTCTGATGGCACAGTAGGGGCGAACAAGTCAGCAATTAAGATTATCGGTGATCATACAGACAAGTTTGCGCAAGGCTTTTTCTATTATGATTCAAAAAAATCAGGCGGGTTGACCGTTTCTCATTTACGTTTTGGCGAGACGCCTATTCGTTCAACGTACCTCATTGAACATTCTGATTTTGTAGCCTGTCATACAGCCGCTTATTTGCATACCTATGATTTAGTAAAAGGGTTAAAAAAAGGCGGTACTTTCCTCTTAAATACCATTTGGAATGATGAACAACTAGCACGATTTTTACCAAATCAATTAAAACGGTATCTAGCTGAAAATGAGATTCAGTTTTATACAATCAATGCAGTAAAATTAGCTAGTGAAGTCGGACTAGGCGGCCGAATTAATACCGCAATGGAAACAGCTTTCTTCAAATTAGCGGAAATCATGCCTTTTGAGCAAGTGTTACCAATTTTAAAAGAAGAAGCACTGAAAAGTTATGGTCATAAGTCCATGAAAGTTGTCGAAAAAAATATTCAAGCAATCGATAAGACCGTTGAATTGTTGCATCAGGTACCTGTTCCAGAAGAGTGGAGAACGCTTGAAGTTCAACCGCGAAAACGTTCAGAAAATGTTAGTGATTTTGTTCATGAAATTGTTGAACCGATTAATCGTCAAGAAGGCAATGCGTTATCTGTTGCGACACTAGCGAAAAATGGGATGACAGATGGGCGGATGCCTTTGGGAACTGCGGCAGTTGAAAAACGTGGGGTGGCATTAGAAGTACCTGAATGGATTAGCGATCGATGTACCATGTGTAATGAGTGTGCCTTTGTATGTCCCCATGCGGCGATACGACCATTCTTAGCCGATGAAGAAGAAATGACTGAAGCTCCAGAAGGATTCATTGTGCGTGATCTACGTGGTGCCGACGGCTTGAAGTATCGTATCCAAGTCTCAGTCAAAGATTGTACTGGCTGTGGTCTTTGTGTTGAAGCCTGTCCAGCTAAAGGCAAAGCTTTAGTAATGAAACCTTATGAAGAAGAAAAAGAGCAGGCTATGAACTGGGCGTTTGCTATGACGTTACGTCAAAAGGAAAACCCAGCAAAACCGAATACTGTTTTAGGTTCACAATTTAATAAACCTTTATTAGAGTTTTCTGGTGCTTGTTCTGGTTGCGGCGAAACGCCTTATGTTAAATTATTGACGCAAATGTTTGGTGACCGAATGCTGATTGCTAATGCCACAGGTTGCTCATCGATTTGGGGTGCTGCAGCGGGTGTGACACCTTACACTACGAATGAACAAGGACAAGGTCCAGCCTGGTCAAATTCTCTTTTAGAGGATAATGCCGAGTTTGGTTACGGCATGTTGTTAGCAACGCAAGCGCGTCGCGAACGTTTAGCTAGTAAAATGACCAAAGCTTTTTCTGTAGCCAGTGACTCATTGCGTCTATTGATGGAAGATTGGATAGCACATCTGTCCGAAAGTGAAGGTACGCAACAACGTGCAGCTAAATTACGTGCAGCTTTGCTTGAAGAAAAAACGAATCAACCTTTATTGGAAGCAATTTATGACGATCAAGATCTTTTTGTCAAACCAAGTCAGTGGATGATTGGTGGGGACGGCTGGGCCTACGATATTGGCTACGGCGGGATTGACCACGTGTTAGCCAGTGGCGCGGATGTAAATATGTTAGTTCTAGATAATGAAGTCTATTCCAACACAGGTGGCCAAACTTCCAAAGCAACTCCTGCATCAGCGATTGCGAAATTTGCTGCCAGTGGGAAATATGCTTCTAAAAAAGATTTAGGGATGATGGCAATGACTTATGAAAATGTCTATGTCGCTCAAATTGCCTCAGGTGCAAACCAAATGCAGACGATTAAAGCTTTTGAAGAAGCAGAAAAATTCCCTGGACCATCGATTATTATTGCTTATACACCATGTATTACACATGGTTTAGCAGGTGGGATGAGTCAAACGTTGAAAGAAGCGAAAGATGCAGTTCATTCAGGTTACTGGTCTTTATATCGCTATAATCCATTATTGCGAGAAAAGGGCAAAGAACCAATGACATTGGATTTCAAAAAACCAGATTTTTCATTAATGAAAGAGTTTATGCGCCAACAAGTTCGCTTTGCATCCTTAGAATCTAGTCAACCAGATACAGCGGAATTGTTATTTAATAAAACAATTAATGATGCTAAGAGACGGTTCTATAATTATGCTCGTTTAGCTGGTCAAGAAGAAAAAATTCGAGCAAAACTTGAAAAACAAAGTGAACCAGAAATAACTGCGCCAGAGAACGAGAAGCCACGAGTGAAAAAGGAACGCGTAGTTGATCCGGAAGCGGAAGCAAGAAGGGCTGCCCGCCGCGCAGAACGAGCAGCCAAGAGAAAACAACGTGAGCAAGATTAAATAGAAATCAAAAAAACGTGTCTGAGCTTTTTGCTTGGACACGTTTTTTAGTTAGAAATGCGATTTTTTGATGAAAAATTTCAAGTTATTTGAAAAAGTTCCTAAATTTTTTTGATGTTTCCGCTTGCGTTCTGTGATGAAAGAAAATAATGTGGTATACTTGTTAGGAAATCTTGAGAGAGAAGTGAGGGGTATGATGTCGTTTCAATTGAATCAATTATTAGATTTGAATTATTGGCAGCAAGTCATCTCAACGGATTTCTTATCTAAGGATTTTGTTATCAATATCATAGATATCCTAGTCGTATGGTACCTCGTTTACAAATTAATCATGCTTGTTCGTGGAACAAAAGCAGTTCAACTATTAAAAGGTGTCGCTGTTTTTATCATTATCCGCATTCTAAGTGAGATAATTGGTCTACATACATTATCTTGGTTAATGAATCAAGTCATCATGTATGGTGTAATCGCCGCGGTTGTTATTTTTCAACCAGAAGTGCGAAGAGGGCTGGAACATCTAGGGAGAAGTTCGTTTTTCCGCCCGAATAAAGGTGCGCAACAAGAAGATGAGCGTATTATTCAGGCCTTTGACAAAGCCATTCAGTACATGTCAAAACGGAAAATTGGTGCTTTGATAACCATTGAGCGCAATACTGGTTTAGATGAATACATTGAGACAGGTATTGATTTGGATGCCGATATTACTGGTGAATTACTGATTAATATTTTCATTCCAAATACACCACTACATGATGGTGCAGTGATTATCAAAAATGAAAAAATTGCTGTTGCTAGTGCGTATTTACCGCTATCAGAAAGCAATTTAATTCCAAAAGAATTTGGAACGCGCCATAGAGCCGCAGTCGGTATCAGTGAAGTCAGTGACGCCATTACGATTGTTGTTTCTGAAGAAACTGGTGACGTTAGTTTGACGTTGAACAATGAATTAATTCCTGGCCTAACGCAAGAAGAGTATTTAACAATTTTGCGTAAGGAGTTAATTTCGGAATCATCGGAAGATAAAAAAAGTGCTTTACAGCATTTTATCGATGATGTAACAAAGGGGGTTAAACGCAAATGAGAAAAGCCTCCCAAAAAAGCTGGTTTAATGGTTTGCTTTCATTGCTGTTTGCATTGTTGTTATTTTTTAATGCCAATGCAACAGGCAATAATCCCTCCAATTCAGGTTCAAGCCAAACGTATAGTGAAACACTGAATAATATTCCGGTCCAAGTCCAATACGATAAAGACAAATATTATGTCTCTGGATTTGAAGAGAGTGTAAATGTTCATTTACGTAGTGCGAACCGCATTCAATTAAACATGGAATCAAATGCTGACACACGAAATTTCCAAGTGGTCGCAGACTTAACCAAATTGCCATTAGGAACTTCGGAAGTGCCTTTGACAGTTCGGGGACTAAGTTCAGCTGTTACAGCTGAAATTGAACCGAAAACAGTGACTGTAACGATTGAAAAGAGAGTAACAAAAAAATTCGATGTAGAAGCACAACTTTCTGATAACATTGAAAAAGAAGGGTACAAAGTAAAAAATATTTCTGTAGATCCAAAAACTGTAGAAGTAACAACTGGAGAAGAAACAGCAAAAGCAATTGACAAAGTGATTGCGCCAGTCTCAAGTGCCAAACAAACAATTGATACGATTAAACAAACGGTAAATGTCCAAGCGCTAGATGCTAAAGGTCAAGTCCTAAGTATCGAAAATCCAGCACCACAAGTCAAAGTAACAGTAGGCTTAACTGCGCCAACGAAAGATGTACCACTGAATGTTAGTATGACAGGTACGCCACCTGCTGGGATCGCTCATTACAATTATAGTTTATCAACGTACCAAGTTAGAGTCAGTGGCCCGCAATCAATTTTAGATACGCTAGAATCAATTGAAGTACCGGTAGATATTTCTGATATTCGCAAAGAAACAAAACAATCAGTGACTATTCCCGTTAATGGAGAATACGTAGTTACACCAGATGAGGTTGACGTTTCTTTAAGCCCCGTGTACAATCAACAACAGTCATCAAATACAAATGAAACTTCAGGGGAACCTGCAAGTTCAACAACGGTTGGCTCAGGTAGCCAAGCAGTACAACCAAGTACATCCAGTCAAGTAGAATCAAATACTTCTGAAACAACAAGTGAGGGATCAACAGTAGAAAGTACAACTGCTGGTTCAACTGAAAATACAGAGAATCAAGTGACTAAGGAGAATCAAAATGGGTAAATATTTTGGAACAGATGGTGTAAGAGGAATTGCAAATAAGGAGTTAACACCTGAATTAGCTTTTAAATTAGGGCGTTACGGTGGTTATGTGTTGAGTCAACATGAAGATAGTTCAAGAAAACCTCGTGTTCTCGTAGGCCGCGATACACGTATTTCAGGTGAGATGTTGGAACAAGCATTGATTGCTGGGTTATTATCAGTCGGGATTGAAGTTTTCCAATTAGGGGTGATTTCAACACCTGGTGTAGCATATCTTACTCGTTTACAAAAAGCATCCGCTGGCGTAATGATTTCAGCTTCACATAATCCTGCGGAAGACAATGGGATTAAGTTTTTTGGGGCAGACGGCTTCAAATTAGTAGACGATCAAGAAGCAGAAATTGAAGCATTGTTAGACGCAGAAGAAGACACCTTACCAAGACCTTCTGCAGAAGGCTTAGGCTCGTTAGATGAATTTCCAGAAGGCTTACTAAAATATTCGCAATTTTTAGTTCAAAGTATTCCTGGCGATTTAGCAGATATGACTGTTTGTTTAGATGCTGCCAACGGAGCAACCGCAACAGCAGTCAATCGTGTCTTCGCGGATTTAGAGACAGATTTCTATACAATGGGAACAAGTCCTAATGGATTGAATATCAATGATGGTGTGGGTTCCACTCATCCTGAAGCTTTGGCAGAAATGGTTGTTGAAAAAGGCGCAGATGCTGGTTTGGCTTTCGATGGCGACGGCGATAGAATTATTGCGGTCGATGAATTAGGACGAATTATCGATGGTGATAAAATCATGTATATTTGTGCCAAGTATTTAGCTGAGAAAAAACGTTTGAAAAAAGATACAATCGTTACAACAGTGATGAGTAATCTAGGTTTCCATAAAGCTGTAGAAGAAATTGGCTTAAAAGATGTGGTAACGCAAGTGGGTGATCGTTATGTTGTAGAAGAAATGCGTAAAAATGATTACAATTTTGGTGGCGAACAATCTGGTCACATGATCTTTTTAGACTACAATACAACAGGTGATGGCATGCTTTCAGGGATTCAATTGTTGAATGTTATGAAGCAAACGGGCAAAAAATTATCTGAATTAGCGGATGAAGTGACGATTTATCCACAAAAATTAGTCAATATTCGTGTCACAGATAAAAATGGTGCAATGGAAGTTCCAGCAATCAAAGCAGTTGTCGAACAAGCAGAAGCAGAAATGAATGGCGAAGGTCGTATTTTAGTTCGTCCTTCTGGAACAGAACCATTGTTACGTGTGATGGCCGAAGCGCCAACACAAGAAAAAGTTGATTATTACGTTGATAAAATTGCTGAAGTAGTACGTGCAGAAATCGGCGTTGAATAAGAACCAATTAGAAACCAGACACTTAATGCTAGCTTGCGTTAAGTGTCTGGTTTCTTTGTTGGAAATCAAAAAAAGAAAATAGCTAATAAGCTCCGTCTATCATTGACATAGAGCGGTTAAAAGGGTACTATTTTAGAAGTAAGATGCACCGTGTATCTTCTTTTTTTATTCGATAAAATCAAGAAGGGAGCGGCTGTAAATCAATGGAGTTATAGAATGGAGGAGCGAAATGAAAGAAAAAATGTCCGTCAAGACAATTGTAGCAATTGGAATTGGCTCTGCAGTTTTTGTTATTTTAGGTCGATTCGTTGTGATTCCAACTGGGATTCCTAATACGAACTTAGAAACGTCGTATCCATTTCTTGCTTTAATGTCAGTTGTTTTTGGACCAGTAGCTGGAGGGCTAATTGGTTTGATTGGTCACACATTAAAAGATTTTACCACGTATGGTAGCGCTTGGTGGAGCTGGATTATTTGTTCAGGAATTATTGGTATTATTTTTGGCTTCGCTGGTCGTAAAATGGATCTTCAACATGGTGAATTTACAACAAATGACATGGTGCGTTTCAATATTTTCCAAGCCTTTGGCAATATCGTCGTTTGGGGCTTAATCGCGCCTAGCTTGGATATTTTGATTTATAGTGAACCCGCAAGTAAAGTGTTTACACAAGGAGTATTCGCGACTGTTTCAAATATTGTCGCTGTGGGGATTATTGGAACATTGTTGATGAAAGCTTATGCATCAACAAGAACAAAGAAAGGCAGTTTATCAAAAGATTAAGAAACTGTCGAAATAATTTAAATGGTTAGGAGTCTGCCCTAGTAATTACTTTGCTAATGCTCAGACCCTTTCTTTTATGGAGAAACTGAGGTGAGGCCGAATGAAAAAACCAATCATTACTTTTAATAATTTTTCCTTTCAATATCATAGCCAATCTGAACCGACATTAAAGGGGATTCAATTAACCATCTATGAAGGAGAAAAGGTTTTAATCGTTGGGCCTAGTGGTAGTGGTAAATCAACATTGGCGCAATGTATCAACGGGTTAATTCCCAATATTTATGAAGGTGAGATTCAAGGAACAGCTACGGTTGCTGGTAAAAATATCCAAGAAACAAGTCTATTTGATTTGTCTTTTGATGTAGGAACTGTTTTGCAAGATACCGATGGGCAGTTTATCGGTTTAACGGTTGCTGAGGATATTGCTTTTGCTTTAGAAAACGATGCAGTTGTACAAGCAGAAATGAAAAAGGCGGTCCACAAATGGTCCGAGATTGTTGAGCTGAATCAGTTATTGCAACACCGTCCACAAGATTTGTCAGGTGGTCAAAAACAACGTGTATCTATGGCGGGCGTTCTAATTAACCAATCAAAAATTTTACTTTTTGATGAACCTTTGGCTAATCTTGACCCACGAGCGGGACAAGAAACAATGACTTTGATTGACACCATTCAACAAGAAACAAAAGCGACTGTTTTAATAATAGAACATCGCTTAGAGGACGTTCTTTGCGAATCAGTTGATCGAATTATTGTCATGAATGAGGGCGCAATTATTTCTGATACAACGCCAGATGAATTGTTACGTCAAGATACGTTGACCCAACAAGGGATTCGTGAACCTTTGTACGTTACAGCCATGAAATATGCTGGGATTGATTTAACACAAGTTAGTCATTTAGACAAATTAGCCGAAGTATCAGGCGAAACAGTTTTGTCCAAAATGACACAGTGGTCTGTCCAACCTAGTTCAGTTAGTGCAGTCAAAGGAGCTGAACTATTACGTTTGGAACAAGTGTCCTATCAATATGATCGTCACGGTGAAAAAGTGTTAGATGACTTCTCAGTAACTATTCATCATGGAGAAATGATCAGCATTGTAGGAAAAAATGGTGCCGGGAAGTCTACACTTTCTAAAATAATTTGCGGGTTCATCACGCCTCAATCGGGCAAAATTTTATGGGAAGGCCAGGATTTTTCCAATTATTCAATCAAAGAACGTGCAGATAAAATTGGTTATGTGATGCAAAATCCCAATCAAATGATTTCTAAAAAAATGATTTTTGAAGAAGTAGCTTTAGGATTAGTTTTACGAGATGTGCCACAAGCAGAAATTGAGGAACGTGTGACGAATATTTTACATATTTGTGGGCTGTATCCCTTCCGGAACTGGCCGATTTCTGCGTTGAGTTTTGGGCAGAAAAAACGGGTAACTATTGCATCAATCTTAGTTTTAGAACCTGAATTATTAATTTTAGATGAACCAACAGCTGGGCAAGATTTTAAACATTATACAGAAATGATGACATTTTTAGAAGAATTGAACCGCTTAGGTGTGACTATTTTAATGATCACTCACGATATGCACTTAATGTTGGAATATACAACACGTGCGTTAGTAGTTTGTGATGGACGTTTACTAGCAGATGCGACTCCAGTTGCTGTTTTAACAGATGAAAAATTAATTCAAGCAGCTTCTTTAAAAGAAACGAGCTTGTTTACCTTTGCTAAAGCGTTAGGCTTGGAAAATCCCTTGCTATTTACGGAAAAATTTGTTGCTTACGATCGTGAGGTGCGTTTTGGATGAGTGAACGACAAATGTTAGGCTATCATCCTGATTCAACCTGGATTCATCGCTTAAACGGCACAAGCAAATTAGTCTTTTTAATCGTTGTCTCTGTGGCTTGTATGACCACGTATGATACTCGTTATCTGTTAGGAATGTCTGTGGTTTCGCTTGTTTTGTTAAAATTATCAAATATTAAATGGCATCAAATATCTTTTGTTATTAAATTTATTGCTATTTTTTCTTTGTTAAATATCTTAACGGTTTACCTTTTTGCACCTGAATATGGGGTTGATTTATATCAATCACGTACCGTGATTTGGGAAGGAATCGGACGGTTTACTTTGACACAAGAAGAATTATTTTATGAATTTAATTTAGTTTTAAAATATTTCTGTACGATTCCGTTGGCATTAATCTTTTTATTAACAACAAATCCTAGTGAATTTGCCTCCAGCTTGAATCGAATTGGTGTGAGTTATCGGATTAGTTATGCAGTAGCGCTGGCTATTCGTTATATTCCCGATATCCAAGAAGATTTTTTTAATATTTCTTTAGCACAACAAGCGCGAGGTTATGAGATGTCTAAAAAGGGACGGTTAGGCCAACGAATCAAAGGCGTAGCACAAATCGTTTTACCCTTAATCCTATCTAGTTTAGATCGAATTGAAACTGTGAGTACCGCTATGGAATTAAGGCGTTTTGGTCAAAAGAAAAATCGAACGTGGTATGCGCAACAACCTTTTCATCTGCGTGATTTTTCGGTAATGATACTTGCCTTGTGCTTATTAGGAATCAGTTTCTGGTTGTTCCATGTGAATGGTGGACGGTTTTATAATCCATTCCAATAAATAACAAATTGATAAGGTTCTATAAATAGAACGGATATTTTTTTATTATTAAGAATCTAGTACTTTCTCTTACTATGAGTTTACTAGATTCTTTTTTTACAACTTTAAAGAACTAGACCAATTTTAGTTTTTTAGATTTTTGTTGACAAGCACCTACTTTTAATTGTATTATTGTTTATGTTTCTACGGAATATATTTGCAAAGGAGGTATATAGACCAATATTGGATAGCGCCAGACCTGAACGTTCAGGTGACGAGGAGAGAGCTTATCGAAGATTCGGCGGGTGGCTCTAGGGACTGCACTCTACAGATAACAAAGAAAAACTAATTGTGAAGTTAGAACAAAGCGGTTATCACGCAGGTAGAAACATATAATGGGATTTGCTAGTTAAACAGGACCTAGTAAATACAGAATTTCAATTGGAAAGTAGGAATTAGCATTATGTGTGGAATTGTCGGAATGATTGGGAAAGAAAATGTCACGGAAAGTTTGATTCAAGGATTAACAAAATTGGAATATAGAGGTTATGATTCTGCTGGGATTTGTGTGAATGATCAAAGCCAACAGCCCCATGTAGTTAAGGCAGTTGGGGGCATTGCCGATTTAGCAGCAAAATTAACGCCAGAAATCGATGGAACAGTTGGTATTGGTCATACTCGTTGGGCCACTCATGGCGAACCAACTGTCGCCAATGCACATCCCCATGTTTCAAGCGATCAACGCTTTGCATTAGTGCATAATGGTGTCATTGAAAACTTTGAAGAATTAAAAGAACAATTTTTAAGTGGTGCTCACTTAATTGGTGATACAGATACTGAAATCGTCGTTCAATTAATTGCTCATTTTGCTGAAAATGGTTTTTCAACAAAAGATGCTTTTAAAGCGGCTTTAGCCGAAATTAAAGGTTCATACGCTTTTGCTTTAATGGATAAAATGGACCCCAATACTATCTACGTAGCGAAAAATAAAAGCCCGTTACTTATCGGTCTAGGTGAAGGCTTTAATGTTATTTGTAGTGACGCGATGGCGATGATTAAAGAAACCAATCAATTTGTTGAGATTGTTGATGGTGAAATTGTAACTGTTACAGCGGACAAAGTAGTAATCGAAACGCCAGAAGGACAAGTAATCAACCGAGAACCTTTTGAAGCGCAATTAGATTTAAATGACATTGAAAAAGGAACATATCCGTTTTATATGCTCAAAGAAATTGATGAACAACCTGCAGTGATGCGCAAAATTGTTCAAGCGTATACTCAAGGTGAAAAAGTGACTTTAGATGAGGCGTTACTTGGAAAAATTAATCAATGTGATCGAATTTACATTATTGCTTGTGGAACAAGTTATAATGCAGGTTGGGTCGGAAAATCTTTAATTGAAACGATTGCCAGTATTCCTGTGGAAGTTCATTTATCAAGCGAATTTGGCTACAACATGCCTATTTTATCTGAAAAACCGTTCTTCATTTTCTTAAGTCAAAGTGGTGAAACGGCAGATAGTCGCCAAGTACTGGTACAGGTTAATGAATTAGGGCATCCATCACTTACATTAACAAATGTTGCTGGCTCAACATTATCACGTGAAGCGGACGATACCTTGTTATTACACGCAGGACCAGAAATTGCTGTCGCTTCCACCAAGGCTTATACTGCTCAAATCGCTGTCTTAGCTATTTTAGCAAAAGCAATTGGCGAAGAACGCCAAACATTAGCAGCCGTCTCATTTGATGTGGCTCACGAATTGAGCGTGGTAGCAGCTGTCATGGAAACCTTGATTGATGAAAAACAACAAATGAAAGCCTTAGTGGAAGATTATCTGACGTATACTCGAAATGCCTTCTATATCGGGCGAGGAGTCGACTATTATGTGTCGATGGAAGCGGCCTTGAAGTTGAAAGAAATTTCCTACATTCAAGCAGAAGGCTTTGCGGCAGGTGAATTGAAGCATGGAACGATTGCCTTAATTGAAGAAGGAACACCTGTGATTGGGATTGTGACAGATGCCAAAGTCGCAGCGCATACAAGAGGCAATTTAAAGGAAGTTGAAAGTCGTGGAGCAAGAAATATTGTGATTGCCTTGGAATCCTTGGCAAAACCACAGGACCAACTGATTATTCCAGATGTTCATCCGTTACTTTCTGCCTTAGTTAGCATTGTTCCAGGCCAATTATTAGCGTACTATGCAACTTTACAAAGAGGCTACGATGTTGATAAACCAAGGAACTTAGCCAAAAGTGTAACTGTTGAGTAAATCAAGAACCTGAGAGAGATGTTTAACGGGTTCTCATAAGTTTTTGAGCGTGGAGCAAAAATCCAAAGTGATTTTTGTCCCACGCTCAAATATTTTTTATAAAAGAAAGATATTCAGTCAAAAATGAAAGATTCCAAAGAAATTCTTTTTTTCCGTTGAAAACTGTTTGCATTTTAGCAAAATTAGATATAATTAATAAGAACCGAAAAATAAGAATTAGCCAGTGAGGTAACTTTGTTTGAAAGAAAGCAAAAAGTAGGTTAAGCTGAAAAGTGCTAATTTATTTAACAAAAAAAGATTGTGAGTTGTTTGATATGGATCAGTTTAGTACATTAACTGAACAAGAATTTACTACCTTTGCAATGACACATCCTGCAGGTAACTTTTTAGAAACACCCGAAATGAAACATTTATTGGAACGACGTGGCTGGCGTTGTGAATACGTTGGCGTCAAACGAGAAGGTCAACTAATTGCTGCGTGTATCCTAAGCAAGAAAAAAGTCAAAATTGGTTATGCTTTCGACATTGACGGCGGGATTTTGATGGATTATACAGATAAAAAATGTGTAGAAGCCTTTTTCACAGGCTTAAAAAAATATGTGAAAAAAAATGATGGCCTTTATTTAACCTTTACTCCAAATAAACAAATTTGTTTACGTGATTTTAATGGCAGTGAAGTTGAAAAGGTCAATCAAGAAACATTTGACTATTTCACATCAATTGGTTTTGAACACCAAGGGTTTGATGTGCACAATTTTGATGGCGCGCCACGTTGGCTGTTTGTCAAAGATATGACTAGATTAACAGAAGAAGAGCTTTGGAAATCTTATGGAAAAGATGCTAAATATGACATCAAGAAAACATGGGAATATGGAGTAACAACCCGAGAACTTCGTTACGAAGAGCTACCTCTCTTTAAGAAATTAACGGAAGAAACAAGTGCACGGCGTAATTTTGAAGATAAGGATTTAGCTTATTACCAAGCTGTTTATGAAGAGTTTGGCGAACGAGCGAAATTTATGGTGGCGGAACTAAACTTTGCTACTTATTTAGAAAATCTTCATGAGAAATTACGCAAATTACAAGAGACGCTCAACGAAGTCAATGAAGCGTTAATTGCCAATCCTAAAAGCCGTAAAAAAAATAACCAGAAACGTGAATTTGAAGATGAAGTTCGTACCGTGCGCAAACGGATTGACGAAGCTAAAGAAATGAAAACATCAGATGAACCTGAAATTTTAGCAGGCGCCTTATTCATTGTTCATCCACAAGAAGTGGTTTACTTGTTTAGTGGTACGTATGAAAAATATAAACAATACTATGCACCGTATTTAATTCAACATAAAATGTTAACTTACACAGTAGAAAATAACATTCCCAAATATAATTTTTATGGCGTTGACGGTGTCTTTGATGGAAGTGATGGGGTTCTTAAATTCAAACAATCCTTTGGCGGTCATGTCGAAGAATTAATGGGCAATTTCCAATGGAAAGCCAAACCAATGAAATATGCCTTATATCACGCATTAAAAACAATTAAAGAAAAAGTCTAAAATTAAAACCTAATCCTTAAAAAGGAATGGCAAAGTGAGGCGTTTAAATGGAAAATCAAGTCGAGGTTATGACGTATGCAAAGTTAAAAGAAATTATGCAGGCGTTAGAAGCAAACGAAGCGATTACAGAAGATACAAAGGTCTTTATTGATACAGGCTGGGATAGCGTGCAAGAAGTAGCCCCAGATGCGGTCAGTATTGAAAAAGTTGCTAAATTTACAGTAGCAGATGTTTTAACAAACGAAAGTTTTGCTGGGTATAGTTTAGAAGAAAAGGCGGAGAAGATGAACGCTGAGGGCGACCTAGAAACGGCAATTATTATTCGTAATCTTTACTAAAAAAGTCCGTTTGAATAGTTAAAATCGAGGTCGGGACAGAAGTGTATAGCTCCGAGCAACGCGTAGTGTTGGTTCTGTTCCCGCTGTTTATCAGGTTTTGAGCCTGGAGCAAAAATCCAAAGGGATTTTTGTCCCAGGCTCATCTGCTTTAAATAAGAAATAAAGGAGGTTAGATATGAGTACCATTCATGAATTTCCCAAAAACTATGAACGTTTTATTGCGCAAGGAGAAGAAGCACTTGTAGAACATAATCAGATCGCCGCTTTAGAAAATTTTCAACAAGCCTATCAGCTACAACAAACGCCGCCAGTAAATCAAAAAATTGTCCAATTATTGTTGGAAATGGGCGAAGCTGACGAAGCACTAGCATTGGCAGAAGCGTTCCAAGAGTCTTATTTTGAGAACCTTGAAACAGCGGCAATTTATATGCAAATTTATAGTCAGAGCCGTCGCTTTATTGAAGGATATATTTTATTGAAGCAACTACTTCAAACTAAAAAAATAACGCTAGCACAACAAAAAACGTTAGAACAGCAATTAATGCAAGTGGAAGAGGCGTATCAACAATTAGAAACGCAGCAAATTCAAGCAATTAAAAGGAACTTGTTAGTAAGCGATCAATTGCCCGTTTATCAACAATTAGCAAACATTAAAACCAGTTTATATTTGCCTAAACCAGTATTTGTGGAAGTCGCAAAAGATTTAGTTATGAACCAAGCACTTAGTTATTTTGCTCGGGAATGGTTCATTGAAGAATTAGCACTGTTGCAATTTTCAGAACCACTGACCTTTCTTTGGTATGACAATCAGCCTCAGACAGTCTTACTAGAAGGAAAAAATGGACCGTTAAATACGCCGATCTATTCCGAAATTTGTACTGAACTTAGGAATCGTTTAGAAAATGATGATCCAATTATGCTACAGCATTTGGAAGAAGAAATTCGATTGCATCTTGCCTATTTGTATCCATTAGCAGAGACGGTTATTTCAAATCCAACTATCTGGGTCTTGGGTTATTTGGCAACCTATTATCCTGAATATATTGAAAAAGAATTGACTGAAGCAAAAGGCCATCAAATCGATGCTGTTCAAAATGTTCAACAGGCGATACGAACGGCATTTACACAAATAATGCTTTAAAAAATGGCACGTCCTAAAAGCGAGGACGTGCCATTTTTTCGGTTTCAGAAATTTGCTGAATCTGCTCTAATTGCTTTTCTTGACTGATTATTGCGGATAATAGAAAAAAGCAAGACAGAAATAAGTAAAAAGAATTCCTTGAATCAAGCAAATCACAACGAACAATGGCGTTGCTCCTGGAAAAGAATCAGAAATCCGTGTAATTAAAAATTCAACTAACCATAAAATCATTGAAAATAAAAATAATTTTTTCTGACGAGTTCTCATAGTCCGCAACAACCTTTCTGGTGATTTTCACTTCTCTATCATAACATAGAAAACGAGCTGTTTTTTCTCAAAAATTTTGTTACTTCATAAGAAAAATGGGAAATAAACAAGTTTCAGGAAGTAATAAATGTACCCGAAAAGAATACTTAATCCATCTTAATCAAACCATACAGTCACGTTTATTGCAAAAGAAGTGTTTTTGGATGGAACAAATTATTTCATAAACACAAATATTTCTTTGTTGTTTGTATAAATGTCATAAAAGTGATTACTTACTACTTTTTGATTTTTAGACATATCCGTATCGGTCAGTGGTGCCATCTCTACTCCTAAATTCGATGAAGTATTGAACCAAACGTAATTAGGGAAGTATAGACCGTCATTTGGTGGCACAATCTTTGAAAGAATTGGGTAGTTTCGACTTGTATTAGCATAAACAGTTGAATTTTTGAAAAACGTATTTAAATAAACTTTTTTTCGTTCGTTTGTTACAACATTTTTTAAATCATCTGTTAAAACAGCTTCTTGGCGATTGAATGCTTCTTTTTGATAGTTTAATGTGGAAGAATACACCAAAACAAACGATAAAATATAATAAGAAAACAAGCTGGCCACAAGTAACGAAGTTAGATAAATTGCTTTCACTTGTCGATTGTTAAATAAACTTAACATGCTGATTGTAACGAAAACAGCAAATCCGTAAATATAGCGAGGCGCATCACCTGCGATATTTCTTGAATAGACAATAAAAATACCAAAACTTAAGAGAGAAGCAAGTCCTAAATACAAGATACAATAAAGGAAACTTAAGCCCAAGTTGATTTTGCTATTTGATAGATGACTAATAAAAAATAAAACAAGCAGTAGGAGCAGTAATAAAAGCCATAAACGATTACTTTGGTTCAATAGCTCTGAAAAATAATGGTAACTATTTTGATAAGCCACACTGGGAATATCGTGCAAACTTGGTAAGGCCTGACTGCCCCCAATGTTGTTTGTTGCGGAAGGTACAAATTTTAACTCGATAAGGTAGCTGACTATAGAAAGTAGATAAGCGATAGCAGCAAGTGCGACTTTTTTACAAAGAGCAATGAAATTTTCTCCAGCAAGTAACTGCTTGAAAGTAAGGAATAAGACCATAACTATATAAATTCCTGACGAGGCTTGGTAAGTATTAAACATAACAAACAGTGAAAAGAAAGAAACCAAGAAAAACGTAAAAGAATTACACTGCCACCAATAAAAAGGAAGAAACGAACAAAAAATACTCAATGCCATATAGGGACTATCAAACCTGAAACTAAGACATTGGAGGAACCAAGGATTGAGGCCAATTAAAGTAGCTACTAAAGAGGAACCCCAACTAATTTTTTGGTCATTGATGATATAAATAGCTAGTATGCTTGTGAGAGATAAGATAAGACCTGTCAGAATCGGTGTGGTCAAGCCCAGATCTGTCAAATGACGACTTCCTTGAACAAACCATGAGAGAAATTCACTGCCCCAACGTGCGTAAGTCGTACCAAAATCTGTCATTCCAGCGACTTGGCGAGCATTATCATCTAAATAAGGGAAATTGATAATGCCGATGGATAAAACTGCCACTTGATAAATTAAAATGATCAATAGAAGATAGGTTTTATTTTCAATACACCAATTCTTTAAATCAATTTTTTTTGATTTTGTAGGTAATTGTTTCATCATTGTACTCCACTCCAATAATTATTTAACAATTAAAATATACCATAACGAGTGGAATGAAGAAATTGCTTTTGTTATTTTCTCATCCTGACAGAACACTAAGGATAGGCAAAACAAAAAAATCCCAACTCTTTATTAAAGAGTTGGGATTTTACCAAAAAGCCACCTGCCGGGCTTGAACCGGCGACCCCCACCTTACCATGGTGGTGCTCTACCAACTGAGCTAAGGCGGCACTTTCAAAGGCTAAACTAACTCGAGGATTGCAACGAAGTGAAACCCATAGAGTTCACTTTCAAAGGCTACACTGCGACGAGTAATCGTCAAAGTTCCTTTTGAAAAATCGTACAAATCTCGTGCACAAGAAATAGAATAACGTATAGACGAAAGTTTGTCAATTGCTCTTTCGTAAAAAAAGAAAAATGATTTTTTTCTAAGAAAAACTGTTGACAATCTCTTTTTTCTCTAGTAAAGTGTAAATCAACATCACAGATAACTATTCATTCGTTGAAGAGAAGAGTAAATTTTGATGACCTTCAAAAGAGAGTCCTGATTGGTGAAAAGGGACAAGGTTCAGAAAAGTTGAAGATGGCCTCTGAGAATAAATTGCTGATAAGTAAGCAATTTCGGCTAAGCACCCGTTACCATGTGCACCAAGTTAATAAAGACTTGGATAAGAGATGAGATATAAAGAATCAGTTATATTTCGAAAAAAGGTGGTACCGCGAATCATTCGCCCTTTACTAGCAAAATGCTAGTGAAGGGCTTTTTGCTGTGAATCACTACGACTGGCGCGAAGCGACAGAGTAGATGATGAACAGTACAAGGTGACCGAAGGGCAAGTTGTGTCATTTGCACGAATCACTACGACTGGCGCGAAGCGACAGAGTAGATGATGAACAGTACAAGGTGACCGAAGGGCAAGTTGTGTCATTTGCACGAATCACTACGACTGGCGCGAAGCGACAGAGTAGATGCTGTCTGCGGTTACTCGACGCAGTATGGCCTTTGTAAGTGATGAACAGTACAAGATGTTCGAAGAGAACATTAACTCTAGTCTGTTTGATTTTGAAAATAAAAGAAAATCAGTTTAGAATGAATAGAAATAAAAAAGCAGTGATATAGTAAGTACAAGACTTTATTTGTCTAACAGAGAGCCTAGGTAGCTGAGAATAGGTGACAAAGACGTTTTGGAAAATGGCTATTGAGCAAGCGCTCCGAGTGTTAAACACAAGGCGGCGACGGGGGCTCCCGTTATCGAGCTAGGGTATCGAACATATTGTTCCGTACTTGAAAAGGGAATTTGTGTGAGCAAATTCTGAACATGAGGTGGTAACACGCAAAAAAGCGTCCTCAACGATACAACTCGAGTTGTGTCGTTGAGGATGCTTTTTTCTTTTTTATGAAAAAATGCAGGTTGGTAAGAATGAAGGGGGATAAAGAATGATTGAACTAAAAAATATCAGTGTGACATTTCAACAAAAAAAACAAGAAATTCAGGCTGTCCAAGATGTTTCTTTGACGATTGATAAAGGGGATATCTACGGAATCGTTGGGTATTCCGGTGCTGGAAAAAGTACGTTAGTACGGGTAATTAATTTATTGCAACGACCAACAGCGGGCACCGTTATTATTAACAAAGAAAATATTTTAACTTTTTCTAAAAAGGAATTACGACAACAACGAAAAAAGATTGGAATGATTTTTCAACATTTTAATTTGATGAAAGAGCGGACCATATTTAGTAATATCGATTTTTCATTAAAATATTCTGGGCTAAGTAAAAGTGAACGGCGTCAAAAAATCAGCCATTTATTAGAGCTAGTTGGACTAAGTGAAAAACGGGATGCTTATCCCAGTCAACTATCAGGAGGGCAAAAACAGCGGGTTGCGATTGCCCGCGCTTTAGCAAATGATCCTGAAATTTTACTTTGTGATGAAGCGACGAGTGCGTTAGATCCAAAAACAACAGGACAGATTTTAGCTTTGTTAAAAAAGTTAAATCAAGAACTGAACTTGACGATTGTCTTAATCACCCATGAAATGCAAGTGGTTAAAGAAATTTGTAATAAAGTCGCGGTGATGGAAAATGGCTGCGTTGTCGAATCAAACGATATTGTTTCGATTTTTAGTCAACCCCAACAACCTTTAACCAAAGATTTTATTCGGACAGCAACTCATATTGACCAAGCATTAACCACGATTCTTGAACATCCTAAATTAGCTGATTTAGATAAAAATCAAGAATTAATTGAATTTTCTTATGTGGGAGATCAAACGAACGAGCCATTAATTGCACAATTGTATAGCCAATATCAGGTGTATACGAATATCCTTTATGGCAATGTCGAAATTGTTCAAAACGTTCCTATTGGTCATTTAATTGTGGTGCTTTCTGGTGATGAGGCCCAGCGTCAACAAGCCCTTACTTATTTAGCGAAACAAGGCGTGCGAACCAATGTTTTGAAAACCTATCAGCAAACGAAGAAAAAGCAGAATTTACAGGTGATTTAAAAAGGGAGTGAACTGAGAATGTATCAATTATTTGAGAAATATTTTCCGAATGTTGTCCAATTAAAACAAGAGTTTCTTCAAAGTACATGGGAAACAGTATACATGGTTTTTTGGACAGCCTTGATTGCTGGTGTGTTAGGAGTCTTGTTGGGTGTCGTGCTTGTCAGTACTGGCCCCAGTGGTGTTTTGAAAAATCCACCCCTGTATAGTGTCTTAGAAAAAATTATTAATGTTTGCCGCTCTATTCCTTTCATCATTATGCTCGCACTGATTCAACCATTAACACGAATTTTGGCAGGAACGACAATTGGTACAACCGCAGCGTTAGTCCCATTAGTTATTGGCGTAATCCCGTTCTTCGCGCGCCAGATTGAAAATGCGTTATTAGAAGTGGATCCTGGCGTTATCGAAGCAGCAGAAGCTATGGGGACGAGTCCCTTAGGGATTATTTTTCGGGTTTATCTAATTGAAGGGTTACCAAGTATTATTCGTGTTTCAGCAGTGACAATTATTAATTTAATTGGATTAACAGCCATGGCAGGAGCTATTGGGGCCGGTGGTCTGGGCAACTTAGCGATTACTCGAGGCTACAATCGGTTTCAAACCGATGTGACATTTATGGCCACGTTAATTATTTTAATTATGGTATTTATCAGTCAAGCCATTAGTAATCAATTAATCAAAAAAACATCACATTAGAAAAAGGAGAAATGACAAATGAAAAAATTTAGTAAATTAATTGGACTTATTGGGGTATTAGCTTTTACGATTGCAGGTTGTGCATCGGGGTCTGCGAAGGATACTAAGACAGAAACCGTTAAACTAGGGGTTGTAGGAACAAAAAATGATGAATGGGAATCGGTCAAAGACCGTTTGAAAAAGAAAAATATTAATCTACAATTGGTAGAATTTACAGACTATACGCAACCAAATGCAGCATTAGCAGAAAAAGAAATTGATTTAAATGCCTTTCAGCATCAAATCTTTTTAGACAATTACAATAAAGAGCATGGGACGAAATTAGTATCAATTGGCAATACAGTCAATGCACCATTGGGAATTTACGCTAATAAATTGAAAGATATCACGAAAATTAAAGAAGGCGGAGAAATTGCTATTCCTAATGACCCAACGAATGGCGGGCGGGCGTTAATTTTATTACAAACTGCGGGACTGATAAAAGTTGATCCTGCGAAACAGCAACTACCGACTGTCAGTGATATTACTGAAAATAAACGCCAATTGAAAATAACTGAATTAGATGCTACGCAAACAGCGCGTGCTTTACAAGATGTCGATGCTTCAGTGATTAATAGCGGCATGGCTGTCGATGCTGGGTATACACCAGATAAAGATGCTATTTTCTTAGAACCTGTAAACGAAAAAGCGAAACCTTATGTGAACATTGTCGTGGCTCGAGAAGAAGATCAAGAGAATAAACTTTATCAAAAAGTTGTAGAAGAATATCAACAAGAAGAAACGAAAAAGGTCATTACAGAAACATCAAAGGGCGCCAATGTTCCAGCCTGGGAAACATTTGGTAAAAAATAAAGGAGGTATTTATAATGAGTATAACAACGATTCAAACAATCCAAGAAGCTATTGCTACGGAAAAGGAATGGATAATCCATTTAAGACGTCATTTTCGTCAATACCCTGAAGCAAGTTTAAAAGAATATGAAACGATTAAACGAATTAAAGAAGAACTACTAGCCTTAGCTATTCCTTTTGTAGAAGTAGGGGAAACGGGTGTTTTAGCAACCATTGAAGGAGGTCTTGGCGCTGGCAAAACGATTTTGTTACGTGCAGATATTGATGCGTTGGAATTGCCAGATGCAACAGGCGCTGCCTATGCTTCTAAAAATCCAGGACTCAATCATGCTTGTGGACACGATGGTCATGCGGCAGCATTGCTAGGTGCAGCTAAAGTGCTCAAAAAACATCAGGATACCTTTTCAGGAACGGTTAAACTGGCCTTCCAGCCAGCTGAAGAAATTGGTGCAGGCGCTCGACAATTTGTGGAAGGAAATTATTTAGAAGCAATCGACCAAGTGTTTGGGATTCATTTAGATTCCAGTGTGCCAGTCGGAAAATTAGTTGCTACCAAAGGCGCCACCAACGCCTCTTGTGATATTTTTAAAATTGAAGTCAGTGGTCAAAGTAGTCACGTCGCCCAACCACAGAATGGCCGGGATGCTGTTTTAGCAGCGGCCAGTATCGTTGTGGAATTACAAAAAATTGTAGCGCGCGAGATTGATCCTTTAGATTCTGTCGTAGTAGGAATTGGCGTTTTACAAGCAGGAACACGCTATAATATTGTAGCAAACCATGCAACCATTGAAGGCACTGTTCGAACATTTAGTCAGGAAACGCGCCAATTTGTTTTACAACGAGTCGAAGAAATTGCCCATGAAATTGCCCAGTCTCATCGCACAGAAATTGCTGATTTTTCTGTTTATGCGGCAGCGAATCCATTAATTAATGAAGAACAAGCAACCAACCGTGCACAGCAGGTAGCCAGTGAGATTGTTGGTTTTGAAAATGTTGTGACCGATCATCCTAAAAGTTTAGGGGCGGATGATTTTGCTGATTACTTAGCGGTAATTCCTGGTATCTATGGACGGGTCGGTTCACGAAACCCTGAAAATCCTGCTACTCATTTTGGACACCATCATGAACAATTTGATATTGATGAACGTGCCTTACTTTTAGCAGCAGAGTACCACGTACGCTATGCATTAAACTATTTATCAGAATAACAGGGATAGGGAGCCGACAAAATGATGGTTTGTGGGCTCCTTTCGTTATAAACCAACGTGGCTTGCTTTCTTGTCATTCTATGGTAGAATACAAGCATAAGAAAGGTGATTCACATGTTTTTTGTTTTAACTGATAAATTAACAAGAAAAGTAGCTCCCGATAGTTTAAGAACAGATGAAGCACTGTTGTGGAGCCGAGCAATTAATTTCTTCATCGCTTGATAGCACATTTTTTGACTAGAAAAGCTAGTCTTATTTGAGTGTACGTACAAGCGGTTGTCGGGATTTCTGTCAGGATGGACGACGTGCAGACGTGGTTCTTTTTTTGTTGTCCCAAAATAATCAGTTAACAAGAAAGAAGTGACGAAAATGAGTATTTTAACTATTGAACATTTAACGCATCGATTTGGCGAAAAGGTCTTGTATGAAGAGGCTTCATTGCAAGTGAATAAAGGGGATCATTTAGGCTTAACTGGCCAAAATGGTGTCGGCAAATCCACCTTAATTAAAATTTTAACGGGGGAAGTATTGCCAGACGAAGGAACGATTCAGTGGCAAAAAAATTGCAAGATTGGGTACTTGGATCAGCATGTTTCTGTAGAACAATCACTAACGATGGTTGATTTTTTGAAACAAGCCTTTCAAGAACTTTTTGATAAAGAAGCGAAACTGACAAAACTTTATGAAGAATACAGTCAAACGGCTTCGGAAAAACTTTTAGAACAAGCAGGCAAATTACAAACAGATTTAGATGAAAGTAATTTTTACCAAATCGACACGATTATTCAGGATTTAGCCAACGGGTTAGGACTACAAGCAATTGGTTTGGATAAAAAGTTAGGGGAGCTAAGCGGTGGTCAACGTTCAAAAGTGATTTTAGCAAAATTATTGTTAGAGGCCCCTGATGTGTTACTTTTAGATGAACCCACCAACTATTTAGATGATACACATATTCAATGGCTTGTTCGCTATCTGAATAATTTTGAAGGAAGCTTTCTATTAGTCTCCCATGATTATCAATTTTTAAATGAAGTGACGAATTGCATCGCAGACATTGAGTTTGGCAAGTTAACCAAATATACTGGAAATGTAGAAAAATCTTTTGCACAAAAAGAGCAGAATAAACAAACCTATTTGAAACAGTATCAGGCCCAACAAGAAAAAATTGAAAAAATGGAAGCCTATATTCGTAAATACAAAGCTGGAAATCGAGCAACGATGGCTAAAAGTCGACAAAAACAATTGGACCGGTTGGAACGATTGACTCCGCCAGGTTCCTTGACTAAGCCAGCGATTGAATTTCCTTATCAAGGGTTAGTTGCAACGCAAGCACTAACGACCCAGAAGTTAGTTGTCGGCTATCGGGAACCTTTGTTAGAACCGTTAGATTTAATGGTTCATGTCGGTGAAAAAGTCGCATTGAAAGGTTTCAATGGGATTGGCAAATCAACATTAATTAAAACGTTGACGAAAGTGATTCCTTCATTAGATGGAGAATTTCATTATCCGCTGAATACAAAAATTGCTTATTTTACCCAAGACTTGGCGTGGCCTAATGAGCAGTTAACGCCGCTAGACTATTTATCAGATCGTTTTCCAGATACAACGATTAAAGAGCGAAGAAGTCATTTGGCTAGAGCAGGTTTACCAGATAAGTTAGCAATGCAGTCGTTAGCCCTGTTAAGTGGTGGTGAGCAAACAAAAGTAAAACTAGCGGAACTAATGATGCAAACAAGTAATTTGTTATTTTTAGATGAGCCAACCAATCATATTGATGAAGCGGCCAAAAAAAGTTTACAAGAAGCAATTCACGTTTACCCAGGAACGGTTTTTCTGGTTTCCCATGAAGCAGATTTTTATGAGAAAATTGTGGATCGAGTAATTGATATTGAGGAATTAGTTAAATAAAGAAGAAAGAACCAAGTTGAGGGGGAGTCAACTTGGTTCTTTCTTCTTTATTATTTATTTACTCATTAAGCCATCATGGATTTTTGTTAAATTCCAGTTCATCATGCTGTAGTACGTATCGCCTTCTGTTCCTTCTTTGGCAAGAGAGTCTGTGAAAAGTGTATCGTAAATTGGTCGTTTCACTTCTTTTGAGACCCGTTCCATACTACGTTTATCGACACTGGTTTCAACAAATAACACAGGTGCTTTTGATTTCTTAATGGTATCAATAATCGTGGTCATTTGTTCAGGTGTTCCTTGACTTTCTGTGTTAATTTCCCAAATATAAGCGGCATTTAAATCATAAGCTTTGGAGAAATATTTAAAGGCACCTTCACTTGTAACTAATAATTTTTTATCATCAGGAATATCAGCAAATTTAGCTTTGGCTTCCTCATGTAGTTTGCTAAGTTTTTCGGTATAATTTTTCGCGTTTTCTGTATAGAAATCTTTATTTTTTGGATCTTTTTCTACTAACACGTCACGAATGTTTTCTACATATTTAATGCCATTTTCAATGTCTAACCAAGCATGCGGATCTTCTGTTTGTTCTTGACCGGCACTTGTTAAATATTGTGGCGTAACATTTTTGCTTGTAGAAAAGTAATCTTTATTCTCAACTTTTTTGGCCGTTTTCATTAATTTGTTAAACCAGCCATTTCCGCCTGTTTCTAAGTTCAAGCCGTTAAAGAATAAAATGTCCGCTTCAGAAGCTTTCGCAATGTCTTCTGGTAACGGTTCATATTCGTGAGGGTCTGTCCCGATTGGCACAATACTATGCAGCTCAATTTTGTCTTGCCCAACATTTTTCACTAAATCGGATAAGATCGAGTTCGTTGTCACAATTGCTAATTTTTCTTTCTTTTCAGCGGCTTGATTCCCGCAAGCAGCTAACGTTAACCCTGCTAAAAGTGTTAAAAAAAATAAACTAAATTTTTTCATTCGTTGATTCCTCCATTTCTTTCTGACGGTTTACAAATACTAGGCCTTTCTTTGGTGAGAAAAAGAAAGCCAATAAAAAGAATAAGGCGGCGGTTAAAACAATCGTCGCACCAGAAGCTAAGTTATAAGAATAACTAAAGAATAGGCCAATCACTGAACTTAAAATCCCAAAAGTAGAGGCTAAGCCAATCATTGTCGGTAAGTGATTTGTTAATAGATAAGCTGTTGCCGCTGGCGTAATCAGCATGGCAATGACTAAAATAGTTCCGACGGTTTGCAAAGAAGAAACAGCGACTAATGTTAGTAAAAACATCAATGCATAGTGGAAAAATTGAATATTTAAACCATAGGCCTGAGCCATTGTGGGATCAAAAGAAGTGAGTTGCAACTCTTTATAAAACAATGCCACAAAAATCAAAACAATCACGCCGACGACACAAGTAATTAAAATATCGGTATCTGCGACCGCTAATACATTTCCAAACAGAATATGATATAAATCGGTGGAACTTTTTGCAAAAGAGATAAAAATAATCCCTAAAGCAAAAAAAGAACTAAAGACAACACCAATGGCAGTATCATTTTTTAGTGGACTTTTTTGGGTAATAAAGCCGATCGATAATGCAGCTAGTAAGCCAAAAATAGAAGCGCCAAAAATATAATTGAAACCAAACATATAAGAAACAGCGACCCCTGGTAAAACAGCATGGGAAATCGCATCACCCATCAAAGACATCCCACGTAAAATAATGAATGAACCAATTACCCCTGAAATGAGTCCGACAATTACAGACGTCAAAAGGGCATTTTGTAAAAATTGATAACGGAATAAACCATCAATAAATGCAGCAATCATTTTGCAACCCCCTGTATTAATAAATCACCTAACAAATCACCGTATGCTTCTTGGAGCGTTTCTGCAGTAAACGTTTGTTCAACAGGACCCGCAGCAATTAGCCGGTTTTTCAAAACGATTAATTCATCAAAATAGTGGGATACTTTGTGCAAATCATGGTGAACAATGATAATCATTTTACCTTGACTTTTTAATGATTTGAGAATATCCATAATCACTTTTTCACTAGACATATCAATGCCGACGAAAGGTTCATCTAAAAAAATCACCTCAGCACCTTGGGCCAAAACACGGGCGATAAACACACGTTGTAATTGGCCACCAGAAAGTTCGCCAATCTGGCGTTGCGCATAGTCTTCTAATTGCACCATTTTTAATGCAGCCATGGCTGCTTGCTTTTCTTTCTTTCCTGGGCGTTTTAATAGTTCCAAGTTTGGATAGGTTCCTAGCAAGACCGTTTCAAAAACGCTAATTGGGAAACTAAGATCCAAGGCGCTACGTTGTTCTACATAGGCAATGGTTGTTTTTTGTTGGTCAATCGCTTGATTATTTAACAAAACATCACGTTCCTTTGTTTTAATCAAGCCTAATAACCCTTTAATAAATGTTGACTTTCCAGCACCATTTGGTCCGATAATTCCAGTAATTTTACCAGAGGGAATAGTAACGTGGATATTATTTAAAGCGGTCCGTCCTTGATATTGAACGGTTAACGCTTGAACAGCTAAGTTAAAGCTTTTTCTCATGAAATTCCTCCTTTTTAGGTTTGCCTTAAAATCAGTATAAGGGATAGTTTAAGAAAATGCAAATAATTTTTAGGCGCACCTAAATACAAGTGCTTTTTTCACAAAGAAAACCGTTTCTTTCAATAAATTAAGGAGGATCCCATGATTTTTATGACAAAAAATGGTAGAATATAAATGAAAACGACTATTATTTTATATTGACGGAGGATATCATGACCGAAAACTATCAAGATGACACCTTACGCATCTTCAGTTTAAATGCAAATCGACCACTTGCTGAAAAAATCGCAGCATCAGTAGGAACAGAATTAGGAAAAAGCACCGTGCGCCAATTTAGTGATGGCGAAATTCAAATTAATATTGAAGAAAGTATTCGTGGCGATCATGTCTACATCATCCAAGCAACGAATGCCCCTGTAAATGATCATTTGATGGAATTACTTATTTTAATTGATGCATTAAAACGTGCTAGCGCAAAAACAATTAATGTTATTTTGCCTTACTATGGTTATGCTCGCCAAGACCGCACAGCGAAACCAAGAGAACCCATTACTGCGAAATTAGTTGCTAATATGTTAGTAGAGGCAGGCGCAACACGTTTGTTAACATTAGACTTGCATACTGTTCAAGTCCAAGGATTTTTTGATATCCCAGTAGATAATTTATTTACAATGCCTTTGTTTGCTCATTATTATCGTCAACAAGCATTAGTAGGGGAAGAAATTGTGATTGTTTCGCCTAAAAACAGTGGCGTTCAACGCGCACGTAGTTTATCGGAGTACTTAGATGCGACCTTAGCAATTGTCGACCATGAAGAGATTGATGGGGTGCGTCAAGAAGGTTACGTTATTGGGAATGTCGCTGGGAAAAAATGTATTCTTGTTGATGACATTTTGAATACTGGTCAAACGTTAGCCACAGCGGCGGAAGTTTTAATGAAAAATGGTGCGCAAGAAGTGTATGCTTGCGCCTCGCATGGTTTGTTATCAGAAGGCGCAAAAGCAACCTTAGAAAATGCGCCAATTAAGGAAATTAGTATTACTGACTCTGTTTATACGACAGCAGACCGCCAACCAGCAACCTTGAATATTATTTCTTGCGCTGAGTTAATGGGGGAAGCGTTACTTCGTATTCATGAAAATAAACCAATGAGTCCATTATTCCGTTTAGAACCAAAAGGAGAATAAGTGATTCCTTAAACTAGAAATAGGTCTAACAACTTTAACAGTGTTGGACCTATTTTTCTTATCTCTTTTATAAATAGAAGAGAAAGTATTCTGATTTTGTGTTTTAAGCTTTTTATGCTAGAATAACGCCAGAACATAAGGAAAGGGACGAGTCATTTGGAACCCATTTATTTAGATCATGCGGCAACAACACCGCTTCATCCAACGGTCATTCAAGCGATGACTGAAAATATGCAAACGACTTTTGGCAATCCATCAAGTATTCATCAGTTTGGACGAAAGGCACACGGTCTTCTGGAAGAAGTGCGTCAAACGATTGCCGAGAGCTTACAAGCCAAACCCCACGAAATTATTTTTAATAGTGGTGGCACAGAAGGGGATAACACAGCCATCTTGGCAGTTGCTTTTTCTCGTCAAAAGGAAGGAAAACATATTATTACTACGGCAATTGAACATCCCGCTGTATTACGAACGATGGAATACTTAGAAACGTTAGGCTTTGAAGTGACTTACTTGCCTGTGAATGAAAATGGTCAGATTTCAATGGATCAATTCAAAAAGTCTTTACGCGAAGAAACGATCTTGGTTTCAATGATGTATGGCAATAATGAAATTGGAAATCGATTACCAATTGCTGAAGTTGGTGCAATTCTTAAAAATCATTCGGCGATTTTTCATACAGATGCCGTCCAAGCTTATGGAAGTGAAGTCATTTTACCTCATGAATTAGGGATCGACTTATTAAGTATTTCCGCTCATAAAATCAATGGTCCAAAAGGCGTAGGGTTTTTATTTAAAAGCGATGCAATCCAATTACCACCTCTTTTACATGGTGGGGAACAAGAAGAAAAACGACGTGCGGGCACGGAAAACTTAGCTGGAATTATTGGCATGGGTACTGCCGTTTCATTACTAACTTCTACAGAAAAGCAAGCAAGAAAAACAGCTTATCAAAGTTTTCAAACGATTATTTTAAAAGCGTTAGAAGAAGCCAATATTGATTTTTCAATTAATGGTGAACCAACCAATCGTTTAGCGCATGTCTTAAATCTTCATTTAAAAGGAATTCCCAGTGATTTGCTCTTAATGCATTTGGACTTAAGAGGTATTGCGATTTCAACAGGCTCGGCTTGTACAGCGGGAACTGTGGATCCTTCGCACGTGTTGACAGCGATGTATGGAGAAAATTCCTCAGCTATTAAAGAATCAATCCGGATTAGTTTTGGCTACGGGAACACACCAGAAGAAATTGCGACTTTTTCTGAAGTACTAGTTGCAGTGATTCAACAATTGAAAAAATAATCTGATTGCGGCAGCTAAAGGTTTTCGCTATAATGAAGATAACAATGAAAATAACGAGGTGGAACCCATGGCATTTACAACAACGGCTGCTGTTGAAGGCTCAACAGTTTTTTACAAAGTACATCCTAGTGCAAAACGCTATACATTAAAAGATAACGGCTTTACTGAAACAAAATCAGGGAACTTTCAATTGATTCGTTCCTTAGATCCAACGCCTCAGAGAAATGAAGGCTTCAAATTGAAAATTACGATCACTGCTGATCTAAAAGAGTTGAAAATGTCCATTACAACGGCAAATGGTTTAAAACCAATGAATATTTTCAAGAATGAACAACATGAAATGAGTAAAGAAAAATACTTTTTCTTAATGGATGGCTTAATTAGTCGTGGTGTATTAGAGAAAGTAGAATAATTTAGAGAAACCTGAAGAAACAAGTGAAAGTAGCTCGTTCCTTCAGGTTTTCTGTTTCTTTGAAAGCAACAGCTTGTTGGCTGTGTCTTTGTTCCAAGTATTTTCTCATTATACACCCGGCTTGCTTTACTTATTTCAAAAAAATAGTATAATGAAAAGCACTGAAAAGTTACGACCTTCAAATCGTGGATGATTTCAGAATCTAATTGAAATGATGGTGATAAAATGGCAGATAACAGCAAAACGCGTGTCGTGGTAGGCATGAGTGGCGGTGTCGATTCATCTGTCACAGCGTTGCTTTTAAAAGAGCAAGGCTATGATGTAATTGGGATCTTTATGAAAAATTGGGACGATACAGACGAAAATGGTGTCTGTACCGCAACTGAGGATTATAAAGATGTCGCAAAAGTAGCGGATCAAATTGGGATTCCGTATTATTCGGTTAATTTTGAAAAAGAATATTGGGACCGTGTGTTTGAATATTTTTTAGCAGAATATCGGTTAGGACGGACACCAAATCCAGATGTCATGTGTAATAAAGAAATTAAATTTAAAGCATTCCTAGATTATGCTATGCAACTAGGCGCTGACTATGTTGCAACTGGCCACTATGCGCAAGTAGAAACGGATGAAAATGGCGTAGTGCATATGTTACGTGGAATTGATAATAATAAAGACCAAACCTATTTTTTAAGCCAATTATCACAAGCCCAATTAGCAAAAACAATGTTTCCATTGGGGGGCATGGAAAAATCAGAAGTTCGTGCAATTGCTGAACGTGCTGGATTAGCCACAGCCAAGAAAAAAGACTCAACGGGCGTTTGTTTTATTGGTGAAAAGAATTTCAAAGAATTTTTGAGTAATTATTTACCAGCTAAAAAAGGCAACATGGTGACAGAAGATGGCGAAATCAAAGGACAACATGATGGTCTGATGTATTATACTATCGGTCAACGCCAAGGCTTAGGAATTGGTGGCGGCGGTAAAACACAAGAACCATGGTTTGTGATTGGGAAAGATTTAACTACCAATACATTATATGTGGGACAAGGATTTCACCATGAAAAACTATATGCAACACATTTAGAAGCTAGTGAGGTTCATTTTACTGTTGATACACCAATGCCAAAAGAGTTTGACTGTACGGCTAAATTCCGTTATCGTCAAGCAGATATTCCAGTGCATGTTTCCTTATCTGAAGATGGCACAAAAGCAACCGTTACGTTTAAGGAACCAGCGCGCGCAGTCACTCCAGGTCAAGCTGTTGTTTTTTATGATGGGATGGAATGCTTAGGGGGCGGCTTAATTGATCGCGCCTACCAAGATGAAAAAGAACTACAATACGTCTAAAAAGTTTCACGAGTTGTGAAACAAAAAGGATGAAGTTAACCAAAAGAAAAGCGGATATGCTGGTCATAAAACCAGTAAATATCCGCTTTTCTTTTTTGTTTTATATGCCTATTTTTTTTAAAATAAGAAAAAGAGAAAAATTAAAAATTCAAATTGTGGATAACTTTTCTGTGTATAACTTAGTCATCATTTTTCTCTTTTTTTAATTCGGCGGTGCTTCGACGAACCCATAGAAGGTTAATGAGAACCAGACAAGAAGTGGAAATAAAGACCCCACGATAACCGAAAGCGGCAGATACGCTTGAACCAATCATAGGACCAATCACATTTCCTGTCGCTTGGAAAGATTGATTGTAACTGAAAATACGACCTGCAGCGTCACTTGGGGAATAACGAGTGATCAACGTTTGAACAGCTGGTAGTAAACAGGCATCGGAAATCCCAACTAAGAAACGAAGCATGGCAAGCTGCCAGACATTTTGAACAAAGGCCATTGGTAGATAAACGAAAATGGCTAAAATTAAGCCAATTGTCAAGATGCGTTCACTGCCAATACGATCGCCTAACCGGCCGAAACGAGGGGCGGCTATTAACGTTGCAATCCCTGGAATAGAAGCAATGACTCCGCTGATTAAGGTGACATTTCGGTGACCACCCAACAATTGTTGAATATATAAACTGATGATGGGACTAATTGAATTATTGGAAGCTTGAATGATTAATGTCGTAATAAACATTCCAAGAATCACGTGGGGATGTTCTAGTTTTTTTAAAATTTGTTTCCCAGATGCGGCTTGATTTTTTTCAATTGGCACAAACTCTTCATGGACAAAGACGAGACTCAAAACAAAAACGAGTAATAAAATCGTACCAGTAATAAAAAAGGTTGGCCGATAACCGAAAATAGACGCAGTGACACCGCCCAAAAGAGGACCAAGCAACGTGCCGGTAACAGAACCAGTGGCTAAAGTACCAAGCACTTGGCCGCTTTTTTCCTTAGGTGTGCCTGTAGCAACTAACGCAGTCGCATTACTGATATAACCAGAAAAAACACCTTGTAATAAGCGTAAGCCAATCAATTGATAAACACTTGTGACTGCGCCCATTAAACTAATGACGATAGCCATCCCTAATGAAGCGCGTAATAACATTAACTTGCGTCCTTTTCGGTCGGCTAAACGGCCCCACCAAGGAGAAACAATGGTCGTGACTAAAAAAGTGGAGGAGAACGTGATTCCGCTCCAAAAATTCAATTGTTGGTGGGTAAAAGTACCTAATGTGTTGATATAAAGAGGCATGAATGGCATCACTAAGCTAAAGCCAATACCAGCCATAAATGTGCCAAACCATAAAACAAGCAGATTTTTTTCCCAAGGTTGTCTTGGACGGAAAATTTTACTTTTAATTAATTCATACATTCTATTTCCTCACTTTCTAGTAAAGAAATTCAAATTTGGCTTTGGCGAGTCGTTGATCATTCAATGCTTGATGCAATTCATTCGCAAAAAAGCCTTCTTTTAAATTTAGTGGATTTTTTGTAGCGTATACATATAACGTATAGGTGTGCACACCAGAGCGAGGACTTAACCCCAGATAACGTTCGGTTAACTCAGGTAACGTTTCAGTGGCAAGCGCAGGAATCATCTGTTTCCCCAAAGGAGAAGCAAGACTATTTTTTCCTTGAATGGTAGGCTTGAGTGCTGTTCGACTAAAGTCTTCAGGAATCTCATTGGTTACAGGAACATTGGCAGTTAACCAATGAATAAAAGGGAAACCGATTAGAGGAATCGTGTCATAATCAATTAATTCCCAGGATAAATAACGGGCTTCTTTAGGAATGGCCGCTAAAGAAATAGGAAAAGATAAAATAGGACGTTCGTGTAATAAAAATTCTGCACTGGTTCGTTTGCCATAACGATCGGCCAAATGAGAACGGTTGGTAATATGCATGCCAAACAGCCTTCTTTCAAAAATGATGTTTACAAATTATTATTATAAACTATAATTTATAGTTTAAAAAGAGTCAATAGATATGATAAACTAATAATTGTCCAAAATTTAAGAATTGGAGGCGTCAGAAAGATGGCAAAAAAACGGAATTTAACGAAAGCCAAAATCCTTGAAAGTGCCCGCAACCTAGCGGAAGAATTGGGCGTTCAACAATTAACCTTTCAAAATTTAGCCGTTGATTTAGGCATCAAGTATCCTTCACTCTATAATCACTTTAAAAATATTGCTGAAGTAAAAAATGCTCTAGTGGACTTGTTAATTCAAGAATTAAATGATGCATTGCGACGAGCCTTAGTGGGTAAGAGTGGCGCAGAAGCAATTCGGATATATGCTGAAACGTACCAACAATTTGCTTTTGAAAATTCTGCAGTCTATGAATTACTTATCAGTGTGCCGAAAACGCAAAACCAACAATTAATTGAAGGCATCCATGAAACCAATCAAATTATCTTACAACTTTTAGCTTTTTATCCATTTAATAATGAAGAACGACTGCATAAAAGCCGAGAATTACGTAGCTTAATCCATGGCTATATTACCTTACGTTTTTTAGGTTATTTTCAACGCGAAGAAGCCACGCCGGAAGAAAGTTATCGTCGCATGATTGAAGATTTTATTGCTTCTTTAGAAGTAGCAGGATAAAATAAATTTCAAAAATTTCTCAGTCCGAAACCAAATCCTTGCAACTTTTTCAGAAAGTGGCTATGATACCTACAGTAGCAAAAAAAGGAGCGGTTCAATGTATCAAGTAATTACAATGTATGGCGACAATGAACCTTGGTGGTTTTTTGATGATTGGCAAGAGGACATTGTTCAAGAAAAAACCTTCGATAACTTGACCGATGCAGAGACATATTATGTGGAAGTTTGGCAAAAACTTTCTCAGAATTATACATACGTCAACACAAAGCCTAATTATTTAACGGCTTTCTGGAATGATGGGGAAGAACGCTGGTGTGAAGAATGCGATGAAGATTTACAACAATACTTCGGTTTAGCATTACTAGAAAATCATCATGCAGTTACTTTTGAAAATAAAGCTGAGTTTACCACAATATCCAATCATTTTGGCAAAACAAAATTCTGCAAACGGAAAGTTATTTGAAACGCATGAGTTTAAAGAAAAACCTCAGGGAATTTTCTTTAAACTCTTTTTCTATTCTCGGAATTTAGAGAAAATCGAGCTAATATTTGGTATAATACGAAAAGATAGCACTCAAAAAGGAGCGAAACTAGTGGTTGCAAAACAATTAATTATTGCCGAAAAACCTAGCGTAGCAAAAGATTTAAGCCGCGTTTTAGGAGCAAATCAAAAAAATAAGAATTATTATGAAGGACCCAACGTGATTGTCACCTGGGCTTTAGGCCATCTCTTAGGACTAAAAATGCCAGAAGATTTAAACAAAGAATGGCAAACGTGGCAAATGGAAACTTTACCGATGATTCCTAAGAATTTAGGGATTAAACCGTTACCGAAAACGGGACATCAATTAAAAGCGATTAAACAATTAGCCAATCGTAAAGATGTTTCTGAAGCCGTGATTGCCACCGATGCTGGTCGTGAAGGTGAATTAGTGGCCCGCTGGATTTTAGAATATGTCCGTTTTAACAAACCAGTCAAACGCTTATGGATTTCATCTCAAACAGACAAATCCATTAAAGACGGGTTTAAGAAAATTCGCCCAGCGAAAGACTACGATAATTTGTATTACTCTGCCTTGGCGCGCGCAAAAGCTGACTGGTTAGTTGGGCTAAACGTCACACGGGCCTTGACAGTGAAATATCAAGATAACTTATCCGCAGGTCGTGTTCAAACACCAACTTTAGCAATGGTACGCCAACAAGAAAAAACGATTGAACAATTTAAGCCTCAAACTTATTTTACTATCTCGTTATCTGTTGAATCAGAAAAAGCAAAGATGACCCAAAAAAATCCATACGCTTTAAAAGAACGGCAGGAAGCAGAACAATTAGTCAAAGAACTCTCAAAACAAAAGGGCTTAGTTACCGATATCCAAGAAAAAGTTAAAACAGAAAATGCGCCGTTACCATATGATTTAACCGAAATCCAGCGTGAAGCCAATCAGCGATTCCAATTTTCTGCAAAGAAAACGTTGTCTCTTGTACAAAGTTTATACGAAACCCATAAAATTGTTTCCTATCCTCGAACTGACAGCAAATATCTAACGACGGATATGAAAGGAACGATGAAAGAACGACTTCAAGCCATTGCTGATTTTTCACCAGAAGTGAAAGGCTACCTTAAAAATGGGGCCGTTGTTAAACAACAAAAAGTTTTCCAAAATGCAAAAGTCACGGATCACCATGGGTTGATTCCAACTGAACAACGTCCTCGTTATGAAAAGCTAAGTAATGATGAACAAAAAATCTATCAAATGATTGTTCAACGATTCTTAGGTTTGTTTGCTGAGCCAAACCAAACAAAACAAACAAAAGTTACAGTCGCTTTTGGAAAAGAAACATTTGTCTTTCATCAAAATAAAGTAGTTGTTGCTGGCTGGAAAACAACAGCCGAACAGCCGCTGTCCATTGTCCAATGGCAAAAAGGCATGACCGTTGCGCCAAACTTTACCATTAACAAAGAATTAACGTCGCCGCCAAAACCATTAACCGAAGGAACGTTGTTAGGAAAAATGGAGAAACACAGTTTAGGCACACCGGCAACGCGAGCTGAAATCATTGAAAAACTGATTAAATCAGAATTGATGGAACGAACCAATAGCGGTTTAAGTGTCTCTGCCAAAGGAAAGCAACTATTAGACTTGGTGAATCCATCACTTGTGACACCTGAACTAACGGAAAAATGGGAAAAATCGCTCGAAGCAATCGCTTCGGGTCAACAAAAGAGTCAACTTTTCTTAAAGGATATTGAAGAGGATACGAAAAAATTAGTCCGTGAAATTAAACAAAGCGAGAAAAAATATCAAGATTTTTCCATTACGCAAAAAAAATGTCCAGATTGTGGCTCAAACTTACGGGAAAAAAATACAAAAGATGGGAAGATTTACGTTTGTACAAACCAAGAATGTTCTTATCGTCGGCGAAAAGATCCTAAAGTATCCAATCACCGTTGCCCACAATGCCATAAAAAAATGGTCATCATAGAAGGAAAAAATGGTCGTTCTTTCAAATGTAAATTCTGTTCGATTACTGAAAAAATTCCCGATAAAAAAGAACGAAAACAAAAAATGACTAAACATGAAGAACGTCGTTTGATGAAAAAATATTCACAACCAGACGAACCAGAAGAAAGTGCTTTAGCACAGGCCTTAAAAGCCGCTATGAACCAAGAGTAGCGATTTGACGAATGTTGGCTCTAAATAATCAAGTCATCCTTGTTGGTCTTTAGTAAACTTTCAAATAGAAAGAGAGGGACACGGATGCTCGCAAATTTAAATCAAGCAATGGATTATATTGAAGAACATTTAACGGAAGAAGTATCCTTCGATGAATTGGCGAAAAAGACAGGGATTTCTGTTTACCATTTTAAACGAACTTTTTCGTTTATTGCGGGGATGAGTCTGGCTGAGTATATTAAAAAGAGACGTTTGGCGGAAGCAAATTTAGCATTACTTGCTGGTGAAAAAGTGACAGATGTAGCTTTTAAATATGGTTATCAAAGTATTGAAGGATTCTCAAGAGCCTTTCGCGATTGGTCAGGACAAGCCCCTTCTGAAGTAATGAAAACACAAATCCAAAAAACGTTCCCTAAATTCTCTTTCTATATTGATATTAAAGGAGGACAATCAATGGATGTTAAATTGATTGAAAAACCAGCGTTTCAAATAGTCGGAGTTAGTCAGAAGGTTCCCTTGCAGTATCAAGGGGAAAATCAAGCAATCATGGAATTAGCACAGCGCATTACACCACAACAACGAGCGGAAATGCATACATTTGATGATGTATATCCTCATCAAGTAGTAAATGCTTCTTTTGACTTTCAAGAGGGACGAACAACAGAAGGTGGAGAAATGACACACATGATTGGCTTTGCCACTTTGCAAGAAAATATCTATGAAGATTTGGAGCAACTAAGCGTACCTGCTCATACATGGGCGGTTTTTCCTAATGAAGGTCCTTTCCCACAAACATTACAAGAAACCTGGGCAAGGATATTCTCTGAATGGTTGCCTTCATCTGGTTACCAAGTCGTTGCAGCACCAGAAATTTCGTTTACGCAATATCAAGGACCAGCAGAAGCTAAGTACAGTGAAATCTGGCTCGCTGTTACGGCTACTAAATAAAGAAAACCCACCATTGAAAAATGGTGGGTTTTTCCGCCAAGAAGGAGAAAGTTTGGTATAATAAACGTGAAGAAAAAAATCAGACCTTCTAAACTGAAATCTAGCTATGGATAAGTGATGCGACTACGGAATCATGGAGAAAAAATAATTCTCCGAGGTTTTAGAGTCATGTTGTTTAGAATGGTACCAAAACCTGCCAGATTTCAGAGCGGATGAGCTGCCTGTTTTATAGCCATGTTGTTAAAAAACAAACTATCACCTCAAGCAATCCGTAATTTTCATCACAAGATTAGAATTTTTATCATCAAAGACGAGCTGCTTCAATTTTCGAAAACTAATCAAGTGATAAGTCAAAATGTTGATAGATTGAGATTAGTTCTTCCTTTTTTTAGGAAGGGCTTTTTTTATTGATAGAAGAAAGGGAAGAAATCTTGGTAGCACCTAAAAAAATTGTGAGAAATGCTTCTGTATTGTTTGGTTTCTGCATCAGAAAGTTGTATACTTAGATTGGAATTATTCTATATTACATGCATTTTCACACTTTTTGGAAAAGTTCACTTGAATTTTCTTTTAGTTTCGTAGATAAAAGGAGTCATCGCTAATGGAAATGAACAATTCAGGTAAGCTTGTTTCTTTGTGTGGAGGCAAATCAGGGAGGAAATAATATGTTTGATATTGTAACATTGGCGAGAATCCAATTTGCGATGACAACAGTTTTCCACTTTTTCTTCGTACCGTTTTCAATAGGATTAGCACTTGTTGTAGCAATTATGGAAACAATGTACGTTGTGAAAAAAGAGGAACGTTATCGTAAAATGGCCAAGTTTTGGGGAAATATATTCCTATTAAGCTTCGCTGTTGGGGTTGTAACCGGGATTATTCAAGAATTTCAGTTTGGGATGAACTGGTCTGATTACTCTCGATTCGTCGGAGATATTTTTGGTGCACCGTTGGCGGTAGAAGCGCTCTTAGCTTTCTTCTTAGAGTCAACATTCTTAGGTTTGTGGATCTTTACTTGGGATAAAATGAATCCGAAAGTTCACGTAACCTTTATCTGGTTAGTCGTATTCGGTTCAATGATGTCTGCTTTCTGGATTTTAGTTGCCAATAGTTTTATGCAACATCCAGTAGGTTATGTCATCAATAATGGCCGTGCTGAAATGGTGGACTTTGTAGCTGTCATCAGCAATCCAAAAGTTTGGTATGAATTTTCACACGTTATCATGGGCGCCTTTACATTGGGCGGCATGGCAGTAGCTGGTATGGCTGCTTTCCAATTGTTGAAAAAACGGGATATTTCATTCCACAAAGCATCTATGCGCATTGGCTTATGGGTTACTTTGTTCGGTTCAATCGGCGTTTTATTAGCTGGCGACTTGCAAATGAAAGCTCTAATTGAAGGACAACCAATGAAATTTGCGGCGATGGAGGGGGCCTATGAAGACTCTGATGATCCTGCTGCTTGGACATTGATTGCTTGGGCAGATGAACGAGAACATAAACAAGTTTTTGGTATCGATATTCCATATATGCTAAGTATTTTATCGTATAACAAATTATCAGGTTCGGTTGATGGAATGGATACAGTCAACAAGCGTTTGGTAGAAAAATATGGGGATGATAAAAATTATTATCCACCAGTTAACACTTTATTCTGGAGCTTCCGTATCATGGCTGGTTTTGGTGCCTTAATGTTATTGGTTGCTGCCTTAGGACTATTCTTTACAAGGAAGAAAAAACCATCTCTGTACGAGAAGAAATGGATGCTGTGGATTGTTGCTTTATGTACGTTCGCGCCATTCCTTGCGAATACAACAGGTTGGTTAGTCACTGAATTAGGTCGTTATCCGTGGACTGTTTATGGACTATTTACGATTGAACAAAGTGTTTCACCAAATGTATCGGTTGCTTCATTAATTACGTCAAATGTCATTTATTTCTTATTATTTGCTGGTTTAGGTAGTGTCATGGTTTACTTGGTTATTTTAGAATTACGTAAAGGACCAGACTATGAAGCGAAAAAATTAGCGAAAGAAAATGAACCAGCGTTGGATCCATTTGATAAGGGGGTATTTGGCGAATGAGTACACTACAATTATTATGGTTTGTCCTTATCGGCGTCTTGTTCTCAGGTTTCTTCTTCTTAGAAGGATTTGACTTTGGTGTTGGAATGGCCGTTCAAACGTTGGCACACAATGACGACGAAAAAGATCAAGTCGTTGCAACAATTGGACCTGTTTGGGATGGAAATGAAGTTTGGCTATTAACAGCGGGTGGCGCAATGTTTGCCTCTTTCCCATATTGGTATGCTTCATTATTTAGTGGCTACTATTTAATTCTATTTACGATTTTATTTGGCTTAATTATTCGCGGAGTTTCCTTTGAATTCCGCCACAAAATGCCGGAAGGTAAACGTCGTCGGATGTGGAACTGGACGCTATCAATTGGTAGTTTCCTTGTACCGTTCTTCTTTGGTATTTTGTTTATCAGCTTAGTCCAAGGAATGCCTTTAGATGCAAACGGCAATATGCATGCGCAATTTACGGATTATTTTAATCTGTTTTCAATTGTTGGTGGAGTAGCCTTAACATTACTTTGCTACTTACACGGTATGAACTATATTGCTTTAAAAACAGAAGGCCCAATTCGCGAACGTGCTCGAAATTATGCAGAAATCTTATACGGCGTTTTATATGTCGGTTTAGTTGTTTTTGCAGTGTTGATGTACTTCAAAACGGACTTTTATGAAAAGAACTTTACGGTCACTTTAATTTTAACGTTAGCAATTGTGGTCTTAACGGTCATTGCCAATGTTGGGGTGTTTAAACGCAAAGAGATGTTAGCTTTTCTAGCGAGTGGTTTAACGTTAGTTGTACTAGTTGCTCTCTTGTTCAGTGGCTTGTTCCCACGTGTTATGATTGGTAGTGAAGGTTTTGATTTGTTGATTAAAGATGCAACAAGCACACCATATACACTAAAAATTATGACGTGGATTTCTTTAAGCATTTTACCATTCGTGTTAGCTTATACTGCTTGGTCCTATTATATTTTTAGAAAACGTATTTCACAGACAGCCGTACCAGAGGGGTATTAAAACTATGATTGATAAAGACATCTTACAGATGCCTAAAATCAAAAAAATTCTTGTCTTGCTTGCAGGTTTTTCTTTCCTGCAAGCAGTCTTTATAATTGGGCAAGCTTTTTTTCTTTCAAAAGCCATTGTCGGCCTTTGGAGTGGCGGGCATCTTAACCAACAACTACAGAGTATTTTACTCTTTTTTATTTTTTATCTTGGTCGACATGTTATTACGTATTTTCGTGAGAGAATGCTCGATACATTTAGTTATGAACGCTCAAAAGAATTACGCGAACAATTGTTAACCAAAATTTTCCGTTTGGGGCCAAATGTTGTTCAAAAAAATGGGACTGGAAATATGGTTACCATGGCTTTAGAAGGCATCAGTCAAACCGAAAATTATTTACAATTGATTTTGACAAAAATGATGAATATGATGATTATTCCTTGGATTATTTTGGCCTTTGTTTTTACACAAGATATTCGTTCAGGCGTAACATTGCTGATTGTTTTTCCGATTATTATTATTTTTATGATTGTGTTAGGTTATGCAGCACAAAGTAAAGCGGACAAGCAATATGCTGCGTTTCAAATGCTTTCCAATCATTTTATTGATTCCTTGCGAGGAATTGACACGCTTAAACTGTTTGGGTTGAGTAAAAAATATGCTGGGAGTATTTACCATACAAGTGAACGATTCAGAAAAGCGACCATGAGTACGTTGAAAATTGCTATTTTATCAACTTTTGCGTTAGACTTTTTTACGACATTATCGGTAGCTGTTGTGGCAGTTTTCCTTGGATTAAGTTTATTAAACGGCACGATTTTATTATTTCCTGCCTTGGTTACTTTAATTTTAGCACCCGAGTACTTTTTACCGATTCGTGATTTTTCAAGTGATTATCACGCAACCTTAGATGGAAAAAACTCTTTTCAAGCGATCCAAGCGGTATTAGCATTGCCAGAAGCAGAACAGACCGATGTGCTCACGTTAGATGATTGGCATCAAGAAAGTCAGTTGTCAGTCACAGCGTTAAATTTTTCCTATGAAGATGCAACGCAAGAAGCAATTCAATCGTTGCAATTCTCTGTTGATGGTCGTAAAAAGATTGGAATTATCGGGGCGAGTGGTTCTGGTAAGTCAACGTTAATTAATTTATTAAGTGGCTTTTTATTACCAACAGAAGAAACGAGTCAATTGGCAATAAATGGCCAAACGATTCCACATTTTTTACAAAAAGACTGGCAAAAGCAAATCCTTTATATTCCGCAAGCGCCATATATTTTCCAGGATACTTTGGCAAACAATATTCGCTTTTATACACCTGAAGCAACAGATGAGGCGATTCAGCAAGCGATTCAGTTAGTTGGCTTAGACGAGCTGGTTAAAGATCTTCCCGAAGGAATTCATACCTTGATTGGGGAAAGCGGTCGAATGTTAAGTGGGGGACAAGCGCAACGAGTAGCGTTGGCCCGCGCCTTTGTTGATCAAAAACGCCACGTCTTGCTGTTTGATGAGCCGACAGCGCATTTGGATATTGAAACAGAAGTTGAAATGAAAGAGCGCATGTTGCCATTAATGAACAATCATCTTGTCTTCTTTGCGACACATCGTCTGCATTGGATGGAAGAAATGGATTACATTTTAGTGATGGAAAAAGGTCAATTAGTGGAACAAGGAACGCTAGCAGAGTTGATTGAAAAAGATGGCTACTATGTTCAATTAATGAAGCAAATGAGAGGAGGACGCCAATGATGGAAAAACAGCCGACAACGAAAGACGTTTGGAAAAACGATCAATGGGTTCGTCCTTTCTTAAAACGCTATAAAAAAACCTTGTATTTTGCCTTACTTTTAGGCTTCTTGACGTTCTTTAGCGCAGGGGCATTAATGTTTACTTCTGGTTACTTAATCAGTCGTGCGGCTTCCTTACCAGAGAATATTTTATTAATTTATATTCCCATTGTTTTAACAAGAGCATTTGGGATTGGCCGTCCTGTTTTTCGTTATGTGGAGCGTCTAACGAGTCATAACTGGGTGTTAAAAATGACCTCTGATCTGCGCTTAAAACTTTATAATGTGCTAGAAAAAGATGCGATTTTCTTTAAGACAAAATATCGCACTGGGGATATCTTAGGTTTGCTTTCAGAGGATATTAATCATATCCAAAACTTGTATTTACGAACGATTTTCCCAACCGTTATTGCTTGGATTTTGTATATCTTTTTAGTGATTGCATTAGGTTTCTTTTCTTGGTGGTTTGCTTTATGTATGTTACTGATGTTAGGAGTGGTTGTTTTTCTATTGCCACTTGTTTCAGTTCTAGTGAATGGTGCGCGTCAAGAAAAACATAAATATGCCAAAAATGAGTTATATCAAACACTAACCGACAATATTCTAGGTGTGTCTGATTGGGTATTTAGTCAACGAGGCTCTGAATTCGTTGCTCGTTATGAAACAGATGAAGCAAACGTTCGTGCATTAGATGAAAAAATGAAGCAATTTAACCGTGGCCGAGACTTTGTTTTACAACTTCTGTTTGGTGTGATTGCGATTGCTGTCTTAGCTTGGACTAGTGTGCGGTTTCCAGGTAATCATGGGGGCGCAGCCAATTGGATTGGTGCCTTTGTTTTAACCGTTTTTCCGTTAATTGATGCCTTTGCTCCGCTACCTGCTGCAGCACAGGAAACAACGATTTATAAGGATTCCATTCGTCGTTTTAATGAGCTTCCTGAAGGGGAAGATGACTCAACAGAAGCGCCTGTTCAGCCAAATGGTACCAGTTTATCGATAGAACATTTGTCTTTTGCATATGAAAATCAAGAGAAAAAGGTATTAAATGACTTATCGTTAACAATTCCTGAAAAACAAAAATTAGCGATTTTAGGGCGCAGTGGTTCCGGAAAGAGTACGTTGGCTTCGCTCATTCGTGGTGATTTACGGCCTACTTCGGGAGAAATCCTTTTAGGAAACATCCCAACTGAGGCATTTGGAGAGACGATGACTGAATATATTGGGGTTATGCACCAAGCACCGTACCTATTTCGAACAACCATTTTAAATAATATTCGGATTGGTAGAGAAGAAGCGAGCGAAGCAGAAGTTTGGGCGGTTTTAGAAAAAGTTGGCTTAAAAGAAATGGTTGCCCAATTACCAGAAGGTTTACAAACAATGGTGGATGAAGCAGGTTTGCGTTTTTCTGGTGGCGAACGACATCGCTTGGCACTAGCGCGGATTCTTTTGCAAGATACACCGATTGTGTTATTAGACGAACCAACTACTGGTTTAGATCCAATTACAGAACAGCAATTGCTGGAAACCTTTTTTGAGGCATTAAAAGATAAAACCGTCATCTGGATTACCCACCATTTGCAAGGCGTAACTTTGATGGATCAAGTGATCTTTATTGAAGATGGCCAATTAGAGATGAGTGGTACACCAGAAGAATTACTTGCAACCAATGCGCATTATCAAAAACTTTACCGAATTGATCGTGGCATTAGTTCTTTCGAGGAATAAAAAAACGACTGGTTGTTGATTAAAGCAAACAATCAGTCGTTTTTCTATTTCAATTAATGGCAATTCTTCCATAAAACGTTTAAAATGAACGATGTAATAAGAGCTCAGTTAAGGAAAGTAAGGTTTCTTTTGCTGTGCCATCAGGCAATTGTTGAATATCAGTGATTGCTTTGTTGGTTACTTTTTTAGCAAAAGCTTGTGCTTCTGTAACGCCATGATAGTCGTTGACTAGCGCCGCAACTTCAGCTGCTTCTTCTAAGGTAATGGCGCGTCCTTTATCCAAATAAGGGCTGAATACGTCAGGTGCTGCTTGGTAAGCGAAGAGAAGGGGTAACGTATAAACACCTTGTGACAAGTCTTCTAAAGCGGGCTTTTTCAAGGTTTCCGTGTCGGCAGTATAATCTAAAATATCGTCATAGACTTGAAAAGCAATGCCAATATGACGGCCAATTCGTTTAGCTAAACGTTGGACTTCTTTTGAACTATGACCGAAATAGGCCCCTTCAAGACAGCTTAGTGAAAAAAGTTCGGCTGTTTTGCCGTTGACACTTCTTAAATAAGCAGGAATCGACATGCGGCGGTCAAATCGATGACTCATTTGATCGAGTTCACCAAGTAATAACCGTTTCATTCCTTGTGCATTGATTTTCATAAATTCAGAGCCATTCATGGCATCTGCAATCAAAGTAAAGAATTCAGTGAATAGTAAATCACCTGTGTAAACAGCCACGTCTTTACCATATTGTGATTGAATAGTCACAGCGCCTCGGCGCAATGGAGAATCGTCAATAATGTCATCGTGAATCAACGTAGCCATATGTAGGATTTCCAAAGATGCAGCTATTTTTAATAGTTGTTGTTTCTCTTGTTTTTCTTCATCACCCAGTTGAGCAAAAAGAAAGAAAAAAGCGGGGCGTAATAATTTGCCGCCAGAACGAGCCAAAGTTACTAAGGCTTCTTCAATGTCTTCGTTGCGTGTATGCAACGTTTGTTCAATTAATTCACATGTTTCCGTTAAAGAACGTTCAACGTCAGGAAACGACTTCCAAAATGTGTTCATAAATATACTACGATCCTTTCAGTGGTTCAATACTATTTGATTGTATACGAATTGGCGACAGAAATACAGTAATTAAGTTTTAAAAGTAACAAAGTTTGTAAAAAAGTAGCGGAGGGATAGTTTGAATCGAGAAATATTTTTTGAATTAGTAGAATTAAAAGCAAAAACAGCTAGTGTTTTGCCATTTTTGTTAGGAATTTGTTTTAGTTGGTACCAATATGGTCGGCTCCATGTTGGTTATGTTTTAATTTTTTTCATTGCGATGTTTATTTTTAATATGGCGGTCGATATTTTAGATAATTATAATGATTACCATCATGCCACAGAAGTTCATGATTATAAGGAAAAAACGAATATTATCGGTCGAGAAAATTTATCTTTGCCATTAATACGCAAAATGATTTTTTGGATGATTCTCGTTTCTGCTTTAATGGGGATTGGGTTGTCATTTATTGTCGGCTGGCCGTTATTAATTATGGGTCTTTATTGCTACTTAATTGGTATTTTTTATTCATCAGGACCGAAACCTTTGTCCAGTCTACCATTAGGGGAAGTTTTCTCAGGATTTACAATGGGGTTCATGATTACCCTTATTTGTGTCTACATTAATACGTTTGAAGTTTTCAATTGGTCAGCAGCTAATTTATGGGGGATTTTCTTAGTCGCCTTACCTAACACTTGTTACATTGCTAACTTAATGTTAGCAAATAATATCTGTGACTTAGAGGAAGATGAAAATAACAAGAGATATACATTAGTTCATTACCTTGGCAAAGCAAGTTCTTTGAAATTATTCGTCGGATTAAATACAATAGCAATGTTAGCCATTTTGTTAGCTGTCGGTTTAGGATTAACCCCGCCAACAATGTTACTCATGCTTTTAACTTTACCTTTTGTACGGAAACAAACCCAAGCCTTACTGAAGGAACAAGTGAAGAGTAAAACATTTGTTTGTGCTGTGAAAATCTTAGCTGTGGGAGCAACTGCACAAGTGCTATTTTTTGCCATAGGTTTGTGGTGGCTGTAAATTTTTTATAGAGTGGAAGGGAATCAAAATGAATAAGAAACATGTTGTTATTTTAGGTGCTGGTTACGCAGGCTTAAAAACATTACGCGAATTACAAAAAGGCGCCAAAGACGTCGAAATTACTTTAGTGGATCGTAACAACTATCACTACGAAGCAACGGATTTGCATGAAGTTGCTGCTGGAACACAACCAGCTGAAAAAATCACATACAATATTATGGATGTTGTCAATGAAAAAATGACCACCTTTATCCAAGGAACAGTTAAAACAATTGATGCTGCAACACAAACAGTTGCTTTAGAAGGTGGCCAAACAATCAATTATGATTACTTAGTTGTTTCTCTTGGGTTTGAATCAGAATCATTTGGTATCCCTGGTGTGCAAGAACATGCTCTACAAATGGTAGATGTGAAAACGGCTTTAAACGTGTATGAACATATCCAAGAACAAATGCGTCAATACAAAGCGACTCAAAACGAAGAATTCTTAAAAATTGTTGTCTGCGGAGCAGGCTTTACAGGGATTGAATTATTAGGTTCTCTTGTTGAAAACAAACCAAAATTTGCTGAAATCGCAGGTGTCTCAGCAGATCAAATCCAAATTTATTGTGTCGAAGCAGTTACTCGCCTATTGCTGATGTTTAACGAAAAACTTGCGAACTATGGTGTGCAATTATTAAAAGATTCAGCTATTCATTTATTATTAGGTAAACCGATTAAAGAAATCAAACCAGGCGCAGTTGTTTATCAAGACAACGAAGCAGGCGACTTGGCAGAACTTTCTGCCAAAACAATTATTTGGACAACGGGTGTTAGTGGAAGCCACGTTGTAGGCGATTCTGGCTTTGAAGCTCGTCGTGGTCGTGTCATGGTTCAACCAGATTTAACAGATGCGAACCATAGCAACGTCTATATTATTGGTGACTGCTCAGCAGTTATGGATACAGAAACTAATCGACCTTACCCAACAACAGCACAAATCGCCTTGAAGATGGGCGCTCATGCTGCTAAAAATATTCAAGCACAATTGAAAGGGGAAGCAACTAAACCTTTCAGCTTTAAATCACAAGGTTCTGTTTGTTCTATCGGAAATACACGTGCCTTAGGAATTGTTGGTAAAACAGACATTAAAGGATACCCAGCTTCATTCATGAAAAAAATTATCATGAACAAAGCGCTCTTTGAAACAGGTGGTACCAAAGAAATGATGGCTAAAGGTCGTTTCGACTTATACCATTAAGAATCAGTAAAATAAGAAATAATGGAACAGTGGTTGAGAGACCATTGTTCCATTTTTCTTAAATGAAAGTTTTTAAAAAATTTCCATGATTTTTCAAGTAAAATGAGGTGGGCACTTTTGTTCGATTCCATTTTTATGTATAATGAGAAGTGATGGAAAGAGGGAAGTTAAATGGCACAAAAAAGAGCAACAAATAAGAAAAAAAGTACGACAAAGAAAAAGACCAAAAATCAACAGCAACAACAAGAACGTTTAAATTATATGTTTCTTGGCCTGATTTTTATTTTATTCGGTGTCTTTGGACTCTTTCGCTTAGGGTTTTTAGGCACGTTATTAGCAAATTGTTTACGCTTAGTTGTAGGTAATACCTTTCCATTTGCAGCGATTTTACTAATCCTGTATGGCTTATTAGTCATGATTTATGGGAAAGATTTTCCGTTAAAAAGAGGGCGCCCTATTTTTGGAGCTGCTCTGATTTATATTAGTGTTTTGTTATTTTTCCATGCCTTTATGTTTCGAAATGTTAGTGGTAGTCAACCAGATATTTTAGGTAACACTTGGGAATTTTTGCAAAGCGATTTAAAAGCCAACCAAGTGACGCAAAATGTAGGGGGCGGTATGATTGGCGCGCTGCTTTATCAAGGAACGTACTTTTTGGTGGCACAATTTGGTAGCTATTTAATTGCTACATTGCTACTGTTAGCGGGTATTTTCTTGATGAGTATGTGGGATTTTCAGCAAATTGTTGATCATTTCCAAAGTATTCAAGATCGCCTAAGTCATGTTTCGGCAAAATCACAGGCGCGACAAGAAGAAAAAGAGGCGAAGCGAGCAGTGAAGAAAGAAGCCAAAGCTGCAGAACGCCAAGCAAAAATTGAAGCCGCTGCCCAACAAAAATTACAAGAGCGGGAACGCATGGAACAAGCGGCAGCCGAGCGCTTAACAAAAACACCAGTTGAAACCCACCAACCAATGGTGGAAGAACCGGCTGCACCAACGCCTGTTCAAATTGATTCGTTTCAACAGCAAAATCAGGCGATGCCTGTACCACCAATCGCAGCAACAAAACCGCAACGAGAGCAGGAAGAAGAGGCGTCAGATGAAGCTGGTGTTCTCGAATTTGAAATTTCTGAAGAAGCGGAAGATCGTGATTATCAACTACCACCAACTGATTTGTTAGATACAATTCAAGCAACGGATCAAAGTAGTGAATATGAAAAAATCGAAAAAAATATTGGCGTCTTAGAACAAACCTTCAAGAGCTTTGGTGTTGATGCTAAAGTAGTCAAAGCTAGTTTAGGACCATCTGTCACAAAATTTGAAGTTCAACCCGCTGTTGGGGTAAAAGTTAGCAAAATTGTTAACTTGACGGATGACATTGCTTTAGCGCTTGCGGCCAAAGACGTTCGTATGGAGGCCCCAATCCCTGGCAAATCACTAATCGGGATTGAAGTTCCTAATAGTGCAATTAGTACAGTATCCTTTAGAGATATTGTTGAGGCACAACCAAGTCATCCAGATAAACTACTAGAAGTACCTTTAGGTCGAGATATTTCAGGGATGGTTCAAACTGCGGATCTATCAAAAATGCCGCATTTATTAATTGCAGGATCGACAGGGAGTGGGAAATCGGTTGCTATCAATGGCATCATCACAGGTATTTTGATGCAAGCGAAACCCCATGAAGTAAAATTAATGATGATTGACCCGAAAATGGTGGAATTGAATGTGTATAACGGGATTCCTCATTTATTAACGCCAGTGGTTACTAATCCGAGAAAAGCGGCCCAAGCCCTACAAAAAGTAGTTCAAGAAATGGAATTTCGTTATGAAAAATTTGCAGCAACAGGCGTCCGAAATATTACTGGTTACAATCAACTAATTCAACAGAAAAATGCGGAAGATGGCGAAAATCGTCCGATTCTACCATTTATTGTTGTCATTGTTGATGAGTTAGCTGATTTAATGATGGTGGCAAGTAACGAAGTAGAAGATGCGATTATCCGCTTAGCCCAAATGGCACGGGCAGCGGGTATTCATATGATTTTAGCGACACAACGGCCAAGTGTGGATGTCATTACAGGAATCATCAAAGCAAATGTCCCTTCTCGAATGGCTTTTGCGGTCTCAAGTGGGACAGACTCGCGTACCATTATTGATACCAACGGGGCGGAGAAACTATTAGGTCGAGGCGATATGCTCTTCTTACCAATGGGAGAAAATAAACCAATTCGTATCCAAGGGGCCTTTATCTCTGATCAAGAAGTCGAACGAGTGGTTGCGTTTGTAACGGACCAACAAGAAGCTGAATATCAAGAAAGCATGATGCCAACAGATGAACCGACCACTTCAGGCGGTGGCGAAGCTCCTCAAGATGAGTTGTTTGAAGAAGCGAAAAACTTGGTGGTTGAAATGCAAACAGCTAGTATTTCATTGCTACAAAGACGTTTTAGAATTGGCTATAATCGTGCGGCTCGCTTAGTGGATGAATTGGAAGCACACGGAGTTATTGGACCATCAGAAGGTAGCAAACCAAGAAAAGTCTTTCTACAAGCGGAATCAGAAGAGGCAGCAACTGAAACGCCAGAACAATAAACAAAAAGAACAAAAATAGATAAATTTATCTATTTTTGTTCTTTTTTTATAATTTCAGCAAAGCATCATGTTATAATCATCATTTTCTGGTAAAATAGAAAGGAATAGTGCGGTTGGGAGGGAGCGTATCATGAGAAGAAAGAGCGTGCTTTATTTAGAAGTAGCAGATCAGATTAAAGAAGATATTTTGAGTGGCAAGTATCCAGTAGGAACGTTTTTACCAACAGAAACAGAATTGGAAGAGATGTTTAACGTTAGTAAAATTACGATTCGGCGGGCAATCGAAATGTTAGCAACGGAAGAATTTGTTGAGAAAAAAAGTGGCCGGGGCACAACTGTTTTAAGCAATCGTCCCTATAATAAACTATCAAAAGCAGGGACGTTCACTGAATTTTTGAATGAATCAGGTCAGAAAGTAACTAAAAAAGTTTTACAAGTTGAAAACTTGACGTTGTCAAAAGAGATGCCGGCTTATCAATTTTTAGGAGAAGAAGTGGTTCACCTTTCACGGTTATATCTAATCGATGAACAACCCTATATTTATTTTAATTACTATTTGCCAGCTGCCATGAAAGATGTATCATTGACTGAATACAAAGAAGAATCCTTGTATCGTTTGATGGATCGCCATGCCATTGAAATTTATAAATTTGAAGACCGTTTTGAAGTTGCAACTTTGACAGAAGCAGAGCAAAAGATGTTGCAAACAACTGAAACAACGGGCTTAAAAAGAATTCGGCGTTCGTTAAGCCCAACAGGTCGTTGCGTAGAATATTCAGAAGCTATTTATAATACGAAGATTCATCCTTATGTGATTGAATATGAAGCATAACTTTTAAAAGAATAACAGTGCACTTACAGTAATGTAAGTTCATTGTTATTCTTTTCTATTGTCGTTTTTTCTCGTTTTCGATACACTAAATGAGTGAGAAGAATAGGAGTGGAAAATATGTTAGAAGTACAAAATTTGAAAAAAGTTTACGGAAACGAAATTAAATATGAAGCCTTAAAAGGGATTAATTTAACTGTCCAAGATGGTGAATTTATTGGTATTATGGGACCTTCTGGAAGTGGGAAAAGTACACTTTTAAATTTATTGGCAACAATCGATAGTCCAACAGACGGTGAAATACTTTTAAATGGAAAAAATCCAAACAATTTGAATCAAGAACAAATTGCTAAATTCCGTCGTACAGAATTAGGATTTGTTTTTCAAAGCTTTAATTTAATGCCAACATTAACCGTTGAAGAAAATATTGTTTTGCCATTGACGCTTGATGGAGAAAAAGTCTCTGTAATGAAACGACAATTAGCAGAATTAAGTGAGCGTTTAGGTATCAATCATCTGTTGAAAAAACGAATTGCAGAAATTTCTGGTGGACAAGCACAACGGGTCGCCGTTGCGCGGGCAATGATTCATCATCCACAATTATTATTGGCTGATGAACCAACAGGAAACTTAGATACGAAATCATCTAAGGATGTGATGGGCTTGTTACAACAATTAAACGAAGAAGAAGCGGCGACTATTTTAATGGTGACCCATGATCCGCTAGCCGCAAGTTATTGCAAGCGCATCGTCTTTATTAAAGATGGTGAATTAATTGATGAAATTGTCCAAAATGGCAATCAAAAAGAGTTCTACGATTTAATCATGATGAAACTGGCTGAGATTGAAGGTGTCGATAATGAATTTTAATCAGTTTGTTATAAGAAACACGATTCGAAATAAGCATTTATATTTGGCTTATTTCCTAAGTACAATGTTTTCTGTGATGATCTTTTTTACGTTCACTGGTTTTGTCTTTCATCCAGCCTTAGCTAATGGTTTAAATCCTAAAGCACAAATGGGAATGACGGCTGCGGCTATTATAATCTATGGTTTCTCTTTCTTATTTGTTTTATACTCGATGGATGTCTTTATCCAATCTCGAAAAAAAGAGTTTGGAACCTTGATGATTCAAGGGATGAGTCCAAAACAGTTAAAGAAAATGATTTTTATTGAAAACTTAGTGATTGGTTTCTTTGCTACAATTTTTGGTAGCATTTTAGGTGTTGGATTTTCACAGTTTATTTTATGGATTAGCAATTTATTGATGCATCTAGGTTTAGGTTTTTATTTGCCAGTGATGCCGTTTATCATTACTGTCATTTCATTTGCGGTCTTGTTTTTAGTAATTTCTTTCTTTATTCAATTCCGCTTGCCAAAAGCGACACTTCAAGAGCTATTAAAAGCAGGAGAAATGGGTAAAGGTGAAATCAAAAGCTCTAAAGTTAAATCTTTCTTAGCCGTGTTACTTTTAATTGTCGGTTACGGAATTGCTTTAGTTGCTAAGGGACAGTTAGTTTTAATGGTGATGTTCCCAGTAATTTTCTTAGTTATTTTAGGGACAAAATTCTTATTTGACCAATTGAGTGTTTCTGTCATTGAACGTTTAAAACGGAAACCAAAAATCTTTTGGAAAAAAACCAATATGGTCGTTTTATCAGATTTGGCTTTCCGTATGAAAGATAATGCACGTTCGTTCTTCTTGGTTTCGGTGATTTCAACGGTCGCTTTTGCTGCCATTGGAACGTTATACGGCGTGAACGAGATGATTTTTAAAGGAATAAGTTCTGTACCGTACGAACTGACATTGTCTGATTCGACCAACCCAGAAAATCAAGAAATGAAACAATTTGCGACAAAAACATTCCAAGAAAAAAATATTCAGTTTGATCAGATTGATTACACAATGTACAAAACAAGTGCCGGTATCCAATTGATTAAAACATCTGAATATAATAAACTTGCAAAATTTATAGATGAACCAACTTTAACAGGTGAGAAAGTAGTTAATTTATCACAAAAAGATGCTCCTTCTGCTGCATCAGTAGATGTCAAATCTGTTCAATTGGGAAATGATCAAGTTTTAAACATTGATAAAACAGAAGAAACCAATGTATTACCGACTTTTGGCGGTGTGGTTGTTATCCCAGATAGTACCTCAACTGATGGAATCAAAGCGGAAACAGAAACAATTTGGCAGCCCAAAGCAGGAACCAATCGTGAAGAATTGATAAAAGCAGAAAATATCATTGGTGACAAGTATCCCATGTTAGTAGGAACAGCTGCAATGTCGGCAGCCATTACGCAACATTATACGCCAGTTCTATTTGTCGGACTATTTATCGGTATCGTGTTCTTTGTCTCTGCGGGTAGTTTCTTATACTTCCGTTTATACAGTGATATGAATACAGACGTTGAAAAATTCAAGATGATTTACAAACTTGGTTTGACGAAAAAAGAATTGAAGAAAATGATTTACCAACAAGTAGGTATTTTATTCTTTACCCCAATTGTTGTTTCATTTATTCATGGAGCTGTTGCTTTGAAAGCAATGTATGCTGTCTTAGATCAGCCAATGCAATTAGCTGGCTGGGAAGTTTTAGGTGTTTTCTTATTGATTCAGGTCGTTTACTATTTAATTGCCAGAACGTTCTACTTCAAAAAAGTTTATCACTTAGTGAAAGATTAATTATAAAAAATCGTTAAGTATACACGCTTAACGATTTTTTTTGATGCTCTTCGTGATATTGCATTCAAAGTGAGAATACGTTATAGTTATGAAGCGAATGTAATAGCAGAAATGAGGAAAAGAAATGCAGAAAGAATCCATTTATGGACTGACGAGAGAACAGCTTGTGGACTGGTTTTTAGCCCATGGCGAGAAGAAATTTCGCGCAACACAAGTGTGGGAATGGTTGTATACAAAACGTGTTGCTTCATTTAGTGAAATGTCGAACATTTCTAAATCGCTGATGACTTTATTAGAAGAGAATTTTTTATTAAATCCATTAAAACAAGTCATTGTGCAAGAAGCGCAGGATGGTACTGTGAAGTATTTATTTGAATTACCAGATAAAAATATGATTGAAACAGTCTTAATGCGTCAAGAATATGGATTATCTGTTTGTGTGACCACTCAAGTTGGCTGCAATATTGGGTGTACATTTTGTGCTAGCGGGCTATTAAAAAAACAAAGAGATTTAACTGCTGGCGAGATTGTCGCCCAAATTATGTGGGTACAACATTATTTCGATGAACGTGGGTTGGATGAACGTGTTAGCCATGTCGTTGTGATGGGAATTGGTGAACCATTTGATAATTATGCCAATGTCATGAACTTTTTACGAACGATTAATGATGATAAAGGGTTGGCTATTGGTGCCCGCCATATTACAGTTTCAACAAGTGGTTTAGTGCCAAAAATTCGTGAATTTGCAGACAGTGGACTACAAGTAAACTTAGCAATCTCATTACATGCTCCTAACAATGAAGTCCGTACATCAATTATGCGGATTAATCGTAGTTTTCCAATTGAAAAATTAATGGCAGCAATTGATGAATACATTGAAAAAACCAACCGGCGTGTTACATTTGAATATATTATGTTGAGTCAAGTGAACGACCGACCAGAACATGCTCAACAATTAGCAGATTTACTACGGAATAAGAAAAAACTTTCTTATGTTAATCTGATTCCGTATAACCCAGTGAGTGAACACGATCAATATAGCCGAAGCTCTAAAGAAGCGGTATTAAAATTTTATGATGTACTCAAAAAGAATGGCATCAATTGTGTTATTCGTAAAGAGCACGGAACAGATATTGATGCGGCTTGCGGACAATTACGCAGCAAACAAATGAAAAAAGAAAAAGTCAAAAACCAATAACGTAGTTAAAATCGGATCAGAAAGGTTTCTTTTTGATTCGATTTTTCATTTATTTAATGAAAAATCGTCGGTTTCTCAGTTCTTGTTTATAAACAAAAGATGAATGCTCTAAAACTTTTATGACAAATTTTCTTTTTGTGGTTTTCAAACTTGAAATTCTAAAAGAAATAGCTATACTGAAAAGAGATCGTCACAGAATTTTTCATGAAAACAGCTATTATTTTCGTTATCTTTTCAAGAAAGTGAAAATTTTGTTACGCTTGTTTAGTTTAAATGAAATGAGGGAGTCTATGGAGAAAAAGCAATTAAAAAGAGAGATCACAACGTTTGGCGCATTATCCACGGTAATGGGTACGGTGATTGGCGCTGGTGTTTTCTTTAAAGCTGCGAGTGTCGTTGGACACGCACAGTCAGCTAGTTTAGCTATCTTTGCTTGGGTGTTAGGTGGTGCCTTAACCATTTGTGCAGGATTAACCAGCGCCGAACTTGCTACAGCAATCCCTGAAACAGGTGGCGCCGTGAAGTATATTGAATATACATATGGTAAATTAGCTGGTTTTCTTTTAGGGTGGGCACAAAGTATCATTTATTATCCTGCCAACATTTCGGCGTTATCCATTATTTTTAGTACACAACTAATCAATTTGTTTCATCTATCGGCAAATTTATTGATCCCGATTGCCATTCTTGCGGGAACTAGTATCACCGTAATTAATTTATTAGGAACAAAAATTGCTTCTTTGGTCCAATCAACGACATTGGTAGTAAAACTGATTCCAATTGCCTTGATTTCTTTAGTGGGGTTATTTACTCCAGGACAAGTAGCTGTTTCGCTTTTTCCCATTGAAACAACAGCGAATACTGGCTTTTTAGTTGCTTTTAGTGGCGCCTTAGTTGCCACCATGTTTGCTTATGATGGCTGGCTAGGTGTGGGTAACGTGGCTGGTGAAATGAAGCGACCAGAAAGAGACTTGCCTAAAGCCATTATTTTTGGTTTGTTATTGATTACTTTAATTTATGCCTTAATTAATTTTGTGTTTCTAAAAACATTACCAATTGAGCAAATCGCTGGGAATTTGAATGCAGCTTCGGATGCTTCTGTGGCTATTTTTGGACCAATTGGCGGCAAAATCGTAACTATTGGGATTTTAATCTCTGTATATGGTGCGTTAAACGGCTACACAATGACAGGGATTCGGATTCCTTATGCCTTAGCCTTAGATAATCTGATGCCTTTTAGTCGTCAGTTTCAAAAGTTGTCTAAACGTTTTGTTGTTCCTTACGTTGCTGGAATTTTTCAGTTAGCCGTGGCCATTATTATGATGTTTTTCGGGACCTTCGATTTATTGACGGATATGTTAGTTTTTGTTATGTGGCTGTTTAATCTATTAATTTTCTTAGCCGTTTTTATTTTAAGAAAACGAGAACCTGAATTAAAACGACCGTATAAAGTTCCTGGCTATCCAATTATTCCAATTATCGCAAGTCTAGGTGGTATCTTCATCTTGGTTACAACAAGTATTACACAGCCTATTCTTGCATTGATTGGTATAGGGATTACGCTTCTAGGAATTCCAGTTTATTTAGTTAATAAACAAAAAACGAAGCCAAAAACGTAAACGATCCGATCAGATTCTGATAGTTTTTCTCAAAAATTTTGTGATTCAGAGAAATTTTTGAAAACTAAACGCAAGATTTTTTTAGTATAATATTAAGTGTCTAGGAGTTCCACTATTTTGGGGAAGATAGATGGACAGCGCAAACTTCAAAAAAAGAACCTTCATCTTATTGGTGAAGGTTCTTTTTTTTGCTGAAATCATAAAATAAATGCGTAGTTTATTAGTGAGAGGAGGAAATGAATGACTGAAAATGTAAAAAAATTAGCCCATCAATTAATTGAATGGGGCGTTCTTCATGGAGCGCAAGACGTTTATTTTTTACCTAATGATACTGAAATAGCCATCTCTTTTCGGACAGGGATGCAACGGACACCTTACACACAAGTTTCCGCAGAAATAGGCGAAAAGTTAATTTTCCACTTTAAATTTATCGGCGGCATGGATGTCGGAGAAAGACGAAAAGCACAATTAGGCGCGACAACTTATCTAATTGGCGAGACGAAGCAACGCTTGCGTTTATCATCTGTGGGAGATTTTCAGAATCGAGAGAGCTTAGTGATTCGTTTTTTGCACCGATTTGGTGAACAAGCTGAACATTTTTTCTTTCCCCACCAGCTGAATGAAATTGAAGCATCTTGTCAGAAACGAGGACTTTATTTATTCAGTGGGCCAGTTGGTTCTGGGAAAACAACAACCATGTATCGTGTGGCTAAACAAAGAAGTGGCGAACAACAAGTGATAACAATTGAGGATCCTGTTGAAATTGAGGAAAAGCAGTTTTTACAGTTGCAAACAAATGAAAAAATTCAGTTAACGTACGAAGCCTTGATCAAAGTTTGCTTGCGCCATCATCCTGATATTTTGATTATTGGTGAAATTCGTGATGGCGAGACGGCTCAAGCAGTTATTCGAGCCGCCTTAACGGGTCATACTATTTTTGCGACAATTCACGCCCGTAACTTATTGGGGGTGCAACGGCGTTTGATAGAATTAGGTGGCCCAGAGCATGAATTGGCTGAATGCTTGCAAGGTATCATTTACCAACAGATTTTGACAACCACGATTAATAAGGAACAAGTAGCGGGAATTCTTTATGATTATTTCTTCTTTAAGGAAGCTGTTATAAAGAGTAGTTGGCAAAAGAATCTAAGAAAGGCGTGGGCGTATGGGTTTATTACAGAAAAAACGTATTTTCAAGCCATCGAATAAACTAACGAAAAAACAACAGCAGCTTTTTTTGAAACTATTAGCGGATTTACTTGCCAATGGTTTTAATATACAAGAAAGTTTTTCCTTCATGAAAAAATCAAACGCATTACCTCAGCACAGTATAACTTTTTTAGTTGAAGGTTTTTCCTCAGGCATTGCCTTACAAGCTTTAGTCGAAGAATTAGGATTTTCAACAATGGTCTCGGCTCAATTATCGTTTGCTACCGCACACGGGGATTTGGTAGGGACACTACAAGCGATTTCCGAACATTTTTTTCAAACGGAAAAATATCGGCAACAGTTCTTTAAAATAATTAGTTATCCGCTGCTCCTGATTGTTTTTTTGATTCTCGTCATTGTTGGTATTCGGCAATTTTTATTGCCCCAATTAATAGAAAATGATGCCAATAGTTATTCTAAAAATATTGGGATTCTTCTGATTGTGTACAGTCCGTACATTCTGGTTACCTTAGTTTTTGTCCTCTCATTTAGTTTCTTTATTTTAAGCCGTTATTTGAAGCATCAGTCTGCTATTCAGCGAGCGTTCATTTATCTGAAATTGCCAATTATCCGTGGCCTTTATCGGGAATACGTCAGTGCTTTTTTTGCACTAGAATGGGGGAAGTTGCTCGCACAAGGATTAGAAATGAAAGAAGTCATCGATTTGATGCGCCATACAACCAATTACCCCTTAATGAAAGAATTAGCTGGAGCAATTAGTGAAGGTCTGCTAGTTGGTGAAACCTTACATAGACAATTAGCTGCTTATCCTTTTTTTACAAAAGCATTGGGTTTAATGATTCAACAAGGAGAAGTAAAAGGAAAATTAGGCAAGGAGTTGATGGTTTATAGTAATGTCTGTTTCCAAGGTTTTTTCAAAAAAATTGAACGAGTCATTACTCTTGTTCAACCATTTATTTTTATCATAATTGCTTGTTTAATTATCGGTGTTTATGGGGCAATGTTGCTGCCTATTTATGGCAATATGGAAGGAGTTTTATAATGAAAAAGAAACAAAAATACGCAGGGTTTACATTATTAGAAATGTTGATTGTCTTATTGATTATTTCCGTATTGATTTTACTTTTTGTCCCTAACTTAGCGAAACATAAAGAAACAGTTGATAAAAAAGGCAATGAAGCAATCGTAAAAATTGTAGAATCACAAATCGAGCTCTACACACTAGAAAAAAATAAGACGCCTTCCTTAAATGAATTAGTCAACGAAGGCTACATTACTAAAGAACAGTTAGATAAATATACAGCAGAAAAGCAATGAACAAGTCAGCAGGATTCACATTAATGGAAACACTTGCTAGTTTGACGATTGTTTGCTTTATGACTATGCTCCCAACACTCGCTATTCACCGCTGGCAAGAAACGTTAAAAATTGAACAGTTTCTTGCTACGGTAGAAAAACAACTTCGTTTTGCGCAACAGCAAGCAATTGTTTTAGAGGAAACACAAGAAGTTTGGTTTTTTGAAGAACAACAAAGCTTTTCATTTCCTGATAAATTGAACCAATCAGCTCGAAGGACTTCGCTAGCTGTACCTGAAAAAATGACAGTGAGTGGTCCAAACAAGCTCAGTTTTCTTCATTCGTCAGGGAACAATGGCCGTTTAGTGAAATATATTTTTACTTGGACTGAAAAGAAACAGCAACTTATTTTACAATTTCAGATGGGGAGTGGCAAATTACTTATATATCAATAGTTTTTGATGTTTTTACCACAAATTTACCACAAATCACAAGTTCTCAATAAGTTTATCCATCATATCAGCTGTTTCTTTTTCTTCTTCTTTTAATACATCGCTATAAACATCCAAAGTTATATTAATATTCTTGTGTCCTAACCGAGTTGAAACGTACTTAATGTTTGCTCCTGCTTCAATTAAAAACGTTGCATGGGTATGTCTTAGACCGTGTACGGTTATGTTTTGAACTTCTGCCTTTTCACATAACAGGCGAAACATATACGTAATTCTAGATTGTTTGATAGGTAAATTTCTAGAACTTAAAATAAAGTAGTCCTTATCTTTTAAAATTATTCCTTCTTTGAAAAGGCGTTCTTTCTCGTGATTTTTGTATTTTTTTATTAAAGTGAGTAATGAGTTGTCAAAATAAACTTTACGAATACTAGTTTTTGTTTTCGGCTTATTTTCACCATAATCGCCACGTGTAGAATTGATATCGAAATATTTTTCGTTTAAATCAATATCACTCCAACGCAGCCCCATCAATTCACCTTTTCTCATTCCTGATTTTAGCAGAGTCAAAAATATAACTTGTGTTTGAATATCTTCGTTTTCTAAAACCGCTACAAATCGCTGTAATTCCTTTTTAGAGAATGAACGAACATTATTACTTAAATCAAATTTAAAGCCTGTTAGCGTGTTGCTAGGTATGATTTGATTGTGTACCGCAGCGTTAATCATCCTCATTACAATTTTATGCCACGTTTGAATCGTAGATTCTGTATATTTGTTTTCTTGTCTTAATTTGTCAATAAATTCTCGCTTATAGGTAATCTTATTTAAAGAAGATAGTTTCTGATTTCCAATTAATGGTGATATGTGAAATTTGATAGCAGATTCAATATTTTGTTTTGTTGAAACACTCCAATTGTCTTGGGCGTAAGGTATCCAGACTTTGATCCATTCATCTATGGTGAGTTGTTTATTTTCGACGAAGGAAGTATTTTGTGTTTCTAAATCATATTGGATTTTTAGCAATGCTTTATTCGCCGCTCTTTCACTTTCAAATCCACGTTTGCTAGCTTCTTTTCGGTGTTTTAGAGAGTTGTAATAAGGATAGCGATATCCCCAAAAAGTTCCTTTTTTATTTGAGTAAGAAAAAACATATTTGTATTTTTTGGACCAATTTAGTTTCGCCATATTTTCACATCCTTTTCTTTGTGGTAAAATAGGCGTAACAAAATAAGCCTATTTTGGTTCTATTTTTAACGCACTAACTTCTTAGCCGGAGAGGGTGCGTTATTTTTATTGTAACAATTCACGTTTTTTTATTTCAAATTCTTGTTTTGTAATAATGCCATCATCTAACAAGGCTTTAAATTTTCTTATCTCGTCTGCAGAAGATAATACAGTGTTATCTTTATTACTTGAATTAGTTTTTAGTATTTGGTCCAGTTTTGCAATTAATTCGTTGTATTTATCCATTAAACCTTTACCAATCATAGAATCAGTTTTTGTTTCAGTTGTGATTAACATATATTTTACTGTCTGATTATTAGGAAGATGTAACATAACTCCTAATTGCTTAATGGAAGTAAATTCTTTTCCACCTGTTCCAGCACCAACTAAAGCCCCAACAGGACCAGCTAAAACGCCACCAACAACTGCACGAGTTATTCCGTGATGTTTTTTTATATTGCCACCAACAAAAATATCTGTGTAACTAATCAAATCATCATAGTTGATAACTTGTTGTTTTCTTGATTCAGAAATACTTTTTGAGATAAATATTTTTTTGTCTGAATCATTAAAATAAATACCGCCTATTACAATATCATGATTATTTTTAAAATATTCTTTTATTTGCTTTTCTTCTGCTTTCTTTACCTTTTTTTCTTCTTTATTTCCAAATAAAAACATACTATATTCCTCCATTTTTGTTGTTAGTTTTATCAACAAACCTCAAGATAAGTTTTAAGTCTGTGTCCTTACACGAGATTTTTTACGCAAAAATAATTCTTTGTAGTTCATCAGCACAAGCACATTTTTATATAACTGATTAATTTTGTTGAATTATAGTTATATCTATATTGATTAATAGCTGATCTTGCTAAGCATGGATTTAATAAGAATATTTTTGTTAAAAAATCATATAACCTTACGTATAGTGCTGCAGCACTCATTTCAAATTCTTCGCAAATTTGACGGAAAGACATTTGTTTTTGTAAACATTCTTTCAATGCTTCATTGTTTATTAAAGCAAGGGATGCAAATATATTAGCTCTTATTTCTTTTGGTTCATCTTCGCTAGTGTATCCTTTTCCAGTAATTAAATCTGAAAAACTTTGAGACTTGCATTCCTTATTCATATCAAAAAAATAATGTGCAGATTCATGAAGTATTGAGAAATTTTGCCTTCCTTTAACCATTGTTGAATTATAGGAAATTCCGCATTTATCGTGAAATCTTATTATGTTTCCTGAAAATATTTTTCTTGAAACATCACCGAAACTATAGGGAATTATGTCAACATTTTCTACGTCAATCATATAATCTTTGTAGTGTTTCCATCTTAACTCTTTTAATTCAATTCCATAGTAATTAGCAACTTTTTCAATAATAATATATGTCTGGTCATGATATTCAAAATAAGTATCGTAGTCTAAATACATAGGGGTCATCCAATCATTTGTTTTTAAGTCTTGATTTCATGAATTCTAAGTACTCTTTTAACTCTTCTCTGAGCTGATCTTTTTCGGATTCGGTTAAATCTTCTGTATTTACACGGAAGAAAGTTGTAATTTCATCTTCTTCTAAGTTACCAGAATTTGGATTATCAGTACGACCTAGTAGATAATCGGTAGTTACATCAAAATATTCAGCAACTTTTTCTAAGGTTTCTGCTTTAGGACTACTTTTTTTCCATGAATATATTGAGTTACGGCTTAAATTTAATTTTTCTGCTAAATCAAATACGGATAATCCTTGTTTTTTTGCTAGATACGAAATCCTTTCAAATAAGGTCATTTTAGCATATTCTCCTTTGTTGAACAGTTATTTAATACAAAACTTTTAACTTTGCTGTTTACAAATTAAAAGTTTTGTATTATTCTGTTCTTGTAAGTTATTTAGATAGAAAAAAGCAAATTAAAAACACTACCTTTAAAGCATTAAGTTTGGCGACCGAGTGCAAAATAAAGGCTTTTCTATGTTTTTTCTATACACCGATAGTACAAAACTTTTAACTTTGTGTCAATAGTTTTGTAGTTTATTTTCTATCTAATTAACTTACTAATACTAATGAAAGGAGCATCGAAAATGCCAGACACATCAGTAAGTCGTCAAAAAATTCGTGATTACTTTGAAAGCAAGGGAATTTCGTTGGTTAGTGTTGCTACTTATTTTGATATTCCAAGACAAGATTTGATCGATTATCTGAACGGAAAAAATAAAAGTAAAAAAGCACACGAAACACTTTTGGCAATTATCGACTTTTACAAAATCAGATAGGAGGAATGAAAATGGAAAATTTCTTAGATACATCTTCAAAAAACTTTCTATACAACATTATTGAAAAAATCCTGAGAAAAATGTTTGAACAAGTCATAAATGAAGCTAGTCAAGGATTAAATGAACGTGCTGAGTATTTAGACATCAAACAGTTATCGTCTAGATATTCAATGTCTGTTCCTGAAGTTGAACAAAACTTTGTAAAAGATAAACGTATGCAAATGATTGAAAAAAGAAAGCCTGGTACTAGCAAGGGAAAAAGATATTGGCCTGCTAAAGAAGCTATAAAAATTTGTAATGACATCATGAATCATTGGGATTAAAGGAAAGAGCGATACAGAAACAATTTAAGGAGGAAAAAATGGACAACTTAGTAATTATGAAAAACCAACAAGCAGTAACAACTAGTTTACAAGTTGCTGAAGTATTTGAAAAACAACATAAGCATGTTATTGAAGCAATAGAGGCTAAAATTCAATCGGCCGAAAATTCGGCTTATTACCAAAGTATGTTTGTTGAGGGAGAATATAAAGATTCTCGAGGTAGAAAACAAAGATTGTACTACATGAATCGAGATGGCTTTTCTTTCATTGCATTTGGATTCACTGGGAAAAAAGCAGATTCATTCAAACTGAAATACATTGAAGCATTCAATCGAATGGAAAAAGAAATTCAACAGCCTAAATTACCAACCTCAAAGCGAGAATTAGCTTTACTAGCTTTATCAGCAAACGAAGAAACAAACGAACGTGTAGATGTAATCGAAAAAGAAGTAGCTGATTTAAAAAACAATCAAAAAATAGATGCGGGTGATTATAGCTATTTATCACGACGAGTTCATCAGAGAGTTGCAGAAGTGGCGAAAGGATTTGGAAAAATCACAAAAGAACAGCGTAGCAAGCTATACAAAGATATTAATTCAGGCATTAAGCAAATTACTGGTGTAGGGTCTCGCTCCCAATTAAGAGAAAAACATTATGAAACCGTAATTGAATATATCAACGATTGGGAACCGTCCACAGCAACAAAAACAGTTGTAAGACAGATGAATTTAGACTTAAACGACGTAATATAAGGAGAATATTATGGCTTATACGATTGATCAAGAAGCTTGGATACTTAATCAAATCAAAAAAGAGCGTAAACAGCTTCAAGATGATAGAGCAGCACTCAGACAATCTGAACAATTAACGGAAAATAAAGCAGCTCAAATCGAAATAGAGCTTGAATTTTTAAGAGGTTTAGAAATTCAAAATAGAATTCATTTATAGGAGGTTAATCATGAAAGAAAATGAATTCAACGAAGAAAGAAAACAAAAAATATATGAATTAGCATTGGAAATTGTAGAGCTATTAAAAGAACATGGTAATCCTAATATGAAAATTGAAATTAGCATAGATAGAATCGAACAAACAAGTGTTGACTGGTCAGAGCCAACACCTGCATGGGACTGATTAGTATCCACGTCTGAAAGGGTACCTTTTAATATTTTGATGATAGTAGCTACCTTTTGAAGAAGACGACAATAGTCCCTCGTAAATATAATGAGGCACACCTGTATGCGTATAAACACCGTTGTGGAATTGGACCGTCAACTCTTGATTGGATGAATTATATCCAACAGCAACCATATTACTAGAAGAAACAGGAATCATTTCCACTCATATTCACCACCTTATTAGTTATTTCAGTGGACCACTCACTGATAAGAGAATTTTAGCAAAAAAAAATTATATAAATCAATAGCATAGGAGGTTAATCATGAAAGCAATACGTGAAGCACGATTGATAGGCGCATTTTTATTGATGATTGTACTAGGTGTGTTATTGAAAAGTTATTTTTCAGTGTTAGTAGTGACTATATTCATTGTAGCGATCTTTATCTATTGGTTTTTTAACTGGGATGAAGCGAAGTATCAATACTCTAAAAAAAAGAAGAGGAATTAAATATGAATAAAAAGAAACAAATAAAAAAATTACTCACCGCATTGGCTATTGGAGTAGTCATTGGGCAGGTAGTTTTAATAAGAGTTGAATTTTATGACTAATTCAATTTAGTTTTTGCACCGCAAGCAGGGCAAGTTACAGAGCTAGAAACTCCGCTAGGGAGTTTTCTACCACAATTGAAACAAATCAAATTTTTACGGACAGCCTTAGTAAGCTCACGTCTAATTTTAGCTTTACTAGGGACTTTAACCTTGATTTTAACCCCCATAGTATCACCTACTTTCCATAAGTATTTGAATAAAGCTCAGTTGGCATTAGGTCTTTATTCTTTGTAAATATATCACAATATACTGTATTAAATGTTAAGTTGATACTACATGTTGTATTTATTGTGTTACAAATGTTACGAAAATACGTTCGTAAAAAGGGAGATAAGATTATGTGGAAAAAAATAGAAGAAATTATGCAAGAAAAAGAGATGAGCCAATATAAATTAGCTAAAAAGATGAAGGTTCATGGTTCTGTAATTACTGAATTAAAGAAAGGAAGAATTAAAAAACCAAGTTTTGAGTTAGCTTGTAAATTGGCAGATGCATTGGGAATTAGTGTAGATGATTTGAGGGATGATAAGAAATGACAAAAAAGGAGGGGATAAAAAATGTATGTAGCTGTAGGTGAAACTAGTAGAGAAATATACGTGATTGGAGAAACACAAGCGGAAGTCTTTAGAAAATTACTTGAAAAATATCCATATGTTTCATTTGATGAAGGTGTTTACCCAGAGAGATTAAGCATAGTACAAAAAAGCCCCAATCGTTTGCAGACGATTAAGGCGCATAACAAAAAATATACAAATAAATAATAGCATAATTTACGGAGGAAAACTAGATGATTGAAGTAAGAGGTTTAGGCAACGACATTTACGAATTAATGTTAGCAAACGCACAGAATAACATTGTCCAATCTGTTCGGACATCTGCATCTTATGGCAATACAAGTTGTGTGGTAAGCAGTAAAGGAGCTACAAAACCATTTTTAGATCAACTACAAATGCAAGGTGTCGATTATATCGAATTGGAAGATGAAAAAATAAAACTATTTTGGGAGGGATTGTAATGCCTGAATTTGATTCGTTAGGGGCAAGACAAGAGCCATCCGCAGAAAAAGAAGTGTTAGAGCCAACGTGGGAATATGACGAGGAGGAAGACGATTATGCAAACACTCTATGAACTTAGTAATGATTATTTAAAAGTATTATCACTTGCTGAAGAGCTTGACGATGGCACTTTGAAAGATACGTTAGATAGTATTAACGATTCTATCGATTTAAAGGTTGAAAATACAGCGAAAGTCATTAAAGAACTTGAAAGCACTTCGTCAATTGTGGATACGGAAATTAAACGATTGCAAGCACGAAAAAAGGCACTTTCAACTAACGTCGATAACCTTAAAGGATATTTGCAACAGGAAATGGAAAAAGTCGGTAAAACAAAAATTAAAGGGGAGTTATTTAATGTAAGTATTCGGAATAACCAAGCTTCGGTAAAAATTACTGATGAAAAATTAATTCCGTCAGGCTTTTTAATTCCGCAACCTCCTAAAGTAGATAAAAAGGCGTTGAAAGAAGAATTGAAACATGGAGAAGTTGAGGGTGCAGAATTAGTTCGAACAAAATCAATTCAAATCCGATAGGGGCTAAGTAAAATGACAACAGAAATTATAAATCAAAACCATTCTATGGATATGGTAATGGATGCAGATTTAAGTAAAGTGACACAACAATTACAAGCAATATCTAATTTTCAAACAGTAGTGCAAGAGAATCTAAAGAGTGGACAAGATTTCGGATTGATTCCAGGAACAAATAAACCTACGTTATTAAAGCCAGGTGCAGAAAAGATTCAGATGCTATTTGGAGTAACAAGTGAATATGAAGAAATTGAACGGATTCAAGATTATGATAACGGTTTTTTCGCTTATACAATCAAGTGTACATTGTCTAAAAATGGACAGAAGATTACTGAGGGCATGGGACATTGCAACACGAAAGAGAAAAAATATATCAAACAAGATCCATTTACTTTGGCTAATACCTGCCTGAAGATGGCAAAAAAACGTGCACAAATTGATGCTACGTTAACGATTGCGAGCCTATCCGAAGTATTTACTCAAGATATGGAAGATTTACAAGAATTTGTTCAAAGAGAACAAACGGAAACGATGAATGAACAAGATGCTCGATTAATGAAAGTTACATTTGGTAAACATAAAGGGCGTACGCTGGGAGACATCGTTCAAGAAGATGCTTCTTATGTGGAATGGTTAGCAAAAAATGCAAAACAAGAAGCGATGAAACAAGCTGCTAATATGCTTCTTGGAAAATCTAAAGGACAACAGAATGCTGTCCCGTTGATTACAAAAGAACAAATAGATGAAGTATATTCATTAGCCGATATAATTGCTAAGGCAAATAATCTTTCTCGAGAAGAAGTTATAAAAGCTTATGGAATTAATGAACTTGAAAAAATTAATCAAATGAAAGCAAAAGAATTTATTGAACGATTAGGAAATAAAGTTTCTTCATTAATGCCAGAAAGTGTGGAAAAACAAGAAGAGCTGTTTGATGATTCTAATCCTCCTTTTGAAGGAACAGAAATTGATATTTCTAATGATGATTTACCATTTTAATAGCAAACAAGTCGAGAGGGGATTTTCCCCTCTTAATAAGGAAGTGATAAAGTGGCAAGGCCATATAAACAAGGCGTTGACTACTATTCATTAGATGTTGATTTTTTGAAAGATATTAAGTATCGAAAAATTCGAAAATCGTGTGGACCACAAACTTGCGAGATACTACTTTGCTTGCTGAGTTATATCTATGGAGATATGGGATATTTCTTGCGGTGGGATGAAGATTCGGCGTTCTTAGTTGCTGACGATGTTGGGGCGAAAGAGGGTCTAGTAGAAGAAGTTGTAAACAAAGCGGTACAAGTAGGATTTTTTGATCATGATAAATATCAAAAATATAAAATCTTAACATCAAATGGTATTCAAAAAAGATATAAATTGATGACATCTAAACGGAAAGAAGTAGTCTTACAAGAAGAGTATTTGATTATTGACGGCAATAATTCTCTTTCAACCGTAGTTAATGACGTCAATAACTCACCTTTGGATAGATGTCAATAAAGTAGACACAAAAAGAGAAGATACTTAAAGACATTCAAAGTAAAGAGCCTCCTTTTCATTTGGTGTAAGCATATCTAATGTTCCGTGAGGACGTTTGGTGTTATAGAATCCTTCAATGTAAGCGAAACAAGCCAAACGTACTTCTTCGATTGAATGGAATGAACGGCGATTTAATTCTTCTTTTTTCATATATTTAAAAAAAGCTTCGGTAACGGCGTTATCCCACGGATAACCTGGTTTTGAAAGAGAATGGACAATCGGATGATGCTCTATAAACTTTCTAAATTCAAAAGAGGTATATTGAGACCCTTGATCTGTATGAAAAAGAACAGGATTCATTAATTTTCGAGAATGAAGTGCTTTTTCTAATGTTTGAATGGCTAGTTTTGTATCAATCGTTGATCCTACGGTCCAAGCAATTACTTTTCTAGAAAACAAATCTAAAACGACACACAAATACGCAAATGTTTTCTTCCCGATGGGGATATAAGAAAAATCACTTGTCCAAACTTGATTTGGTGCAGGTGGATTGAACGCTTGGTTTAGATGATTTGGCCGTGTTAAAGAAACCTTGTTTTTCCTTTTTTTGAAAACAGGCTTTACTGTAGACATTTTTGGGAGGTCCATTGCTTTCATCAAGCGATAAACACGACCAATACTAATCGAAATGCCATAATCACGCAAAAGAATCTGGCGGATTTTTGCAGCGCCAAGACGTTTTTGAGAAGAAGTATAAATTTCTAAAATCACTTTTCTTAGGTGTTGATTTTCTTTTGTTCTTGGGGCTACTTTTCCAGAAAAGCGTTTGTAATAAGTGGAACGATTGACTTTGAGTACACGACAGAGTGTAACAATACTGTGTTCATATCGAAGAATGTGTATGGCTTTTAATCGTTCGTCAAGCGAGGCGTGAATATGGCAATCGCTTTTTTTAGGATTAAATTTTCCTCCTCGAGTTGCGCATTTCGTTTTTGTAGCTGTTTGATTTGACGGGCCGTAAGGATCGTGTCATCGTCAATTTTTACTTCGGAATATTGTTTGACCCAACGAGCAATTGAAGAAAGAGCAATGCCGTACTCCTTAGCTAAAGCATTTTGAGTTTTACCACTTTCGTGAAGTTTTACAATGGATTTTTTAAACTCTTCGTCAAATTTACGTGGTGATTTTCTGTTATTTACCATATTAAAAATTCCTTTCAAAATTTCTGTCTATTTATTTAATAGTATACCAAAAAATGTGTCTACTTTATTAGGATACATGCACCTTCAACTGTAGTTAATGGTGTCAATAATACACAAAGAGAAAAAGAAAGAGAAAGTAAAGTAAATAAAAGTAAAGTAAACAAAAAAGAAACAGAAAGTAGCATCAATCCGTCGTCACCTGAAACGTCGGTTGAAAAAGCATTCTTTGAAGAGCCGTTAGGTGAAGAAAAGCTAACGGAGTTAATCCGCTATTATTCACAGAATGTAAGTCCTGCTACTCCTGTTAATATCACTGATTTACAATACGATCTTTCTGATTTTGACGGAGACCTCGAGCTATTGAAAGAGGCTGTTAATATCTGTGCTAGAAATAACGAACGAAGATATAGCTATTTTGCTGGTATTTTGAAAAATTGGCGAGCAAATGGTGTAAAAACATATGCTGATTATCTAAATAACGAGAGAGAACGAGCAGATAAAAAAACACAAAATAAGCAATATCAAAATAAACCTGTTCGGCAAGAAAAGGTGCCTGAATGGATGAATCAAGCAAACGGTGAAGAAGAAAAGCTATCACCAGAAGAACAAGCTGAATTTGAAAGACAAATGCAAGAATTGTTGGGAGGATAAAAACATGGATGAATTAGTTAAATTAGTGGAAGAATGGGCGAAAGAAAAGCGTTTAGATAAAGCAGAGCCTGAAAAGCAAATGCTAAAAGTGATTGAGGAAGTCGGAGAAGTTGGGGCTGCATTGGCAAGAAACAACGAAAACGACCTAAGAGATGGCATTGGTGATGTGGTTGTGACGTTAATTATTCTCGCTATGCAAAAAAACATGGATTTATACGAATGCTTAAATCAAGCATATAGCGAAATCAAAAATCGCCAAGGAGAAATGGTAAACGGAGTATTCGTCAAAGAAGCCGATTTGTAAGGTTCGAGGTGGAAGAGATGCGAATTATTCTACCGATTGAGCCCAAGCCACAAAGTCGCCCACGATTCGCAAGGCGTGGGAATTATGTTCAAACCTATGAAGATAGCGCAATGAGAGCTTATAAACAAAAGGTAAAAGCGTATCTACGAAAGGCAAAACCAGAATTGATTGAAAAAGGGGCTATTTTTGCGCATGTGACGTTTTACGTTCCTGCACCTAAATATCTATTAAGTTCTAAAAAGAAACGCTTAGAAGTGAAATTAGAGCGGAAATATTGCGATAAAAAGCCCGATTTAGACAATTATTTTAAAGCAGTGACAGATGCTGCCGAAGGTATTTTATATAAAAACGATGGTCAAATTGCTGTAATGGTTTGCCAAAAGTTGTACAGTATGCGACCACGGACAGAAATTGAAATTATGGGTTTGGAGGAACAAAAGTAGTGGAAAAAAAAGGAAAACGGATCAAAAAGCGAAATCGAAAACAAAAAAACGCAAAAATTGCAAACGGCACATACAGCAAGCGAGGGAAAAGCGATGGTATGTATAAAATGCAAGTGACAGATGATTGTCTGGGAAAAAGATAGATTCGGTCATTCAAAAGCAACTTCTTGTCCGTTATGCAACAAAAGCGGACAGAATGTTGCGAAAAAGTTAGCAAAGATTAGGAGGAAACGGAATGTCTACAGGTAGATTAATAATTAATGGCAAAACGTGGGGCGAATTTGAGTCAGCTAAACGTATTAAAAGCCATATTGTCATAAGTGGCTATGAATCGTATGGTGGATGTCACACTGTTAGAGGAATCAAACAATCAGAACTCAACGAAAATCAAAAGCTTTTACTTAATTGGTTGAAAGCTCGATTTAATGAAACTGAAATTAAAGCGCCATGTTTGTTTTATCTTTGTGAATTATATCAAAGTTACCCATATAACCTTATTAATGTATGTAAATATTATGAAGAAATCGAAGTGGTACGAGCGTTTGTAGACTGGATTGAACAGGAGGAAAACAGCGATGAATAAATTATACTTATTTACAATAGAAAGATTGGTAAAAGAAATAAAAAAACAAAAATCCCTCGTAGGTTACTACAAAGGACTTTATACAGCTGAAAAAATTAAGAATCAGAATCTGCGAGAACATCGTTGAGTTTTTTGAATGCTTCCGGATCTTGTGTGGCCATTTGCAATATTGGCCCCAAAATACTACCTACAATCTCTGCTTCTGCTGATTTTTGTGGATGGGAATATTTTGACATTAATTCTGCAATTCGTTCGGTTTCTCTATCATTTCTGAGCTGAACAGCAGCTTCAATATCTTCAAGCTTATCAATAATATTTAGAAGCAATGTATTATCAATATTCAATTCATTTTGAACGGACGCAGTTGATGTTTCAAAATTCATATGTTTTATTGTTTCGGATAGTTTGTTTTTTACATTTTCAACTTTATCTAAATCAGTCGTAACATAATAAATTGTTCTAAGTGTGTTCACATCAAAAGGAATACTTTCACCCTCTGTAATTAAAGGTATTAGCGGTAATTTTAATGCTTGTCTGAATCCAAATTCATAAAAAACGTTAGCATTATGATACGTTAAGTCCACTATGACTAGATCTGACTCGGTTAAATATTCAGTTATTGTGTGGTCGATTCTATCTACTGTATGTAATTGATCAACACGAATTACCTCAAAACCTAATTTTTCACAAACTGGTTTTATGATGTGCTTAAGTACAGTGTCAGAATTTTTTCTTTCGAGAGAGTCGTCTTCACCGATAGGCGTTACAAAAAAGCATTTTTTCAAAATCATCATCCTTTCTTTTTTTTATATTATATCAAAAAAAGAAAAAAATAAGTATAAATAATAAGTTGGAGGAACAGCGATGAATAAACAAGAATTGATTGAAGAATTAGAATGCATAGAAGTTTCTACAGACAGCCTTGATTATTTGAAAGGTGCTGACTATGCCAACGAAAGAGCAATTAGTTTAGCAAAACAACTAGACGAACCGAAAAAAGTCGTGATACCACAAGTTGTGGCTGACTGGATTAAATATGCTAAAAGACAAGGCTATGGATTTATGCAGTCGTATGATCCAATATATATGTCTTATCCAATTAACGATGGCCTCGATAAATGGCTAGATGACAATAAAGAGACGTTCGCTCATGCATGGCTTGATGGCTACGAAGTCATGAAAGAGCCGCTTTATTATGTGAAGTTGCCAGAAATTGGATATGCGAGATTTGGTTTTTGTATACCTATTACAGAAAGTATAGACGAAGCAAAAAAATATACTGAACAAGAAATCAAAGCAATTGACGAGCGCTATTGGCCGTTTGCTGTGAAAGTCGATGGTGAATAGATGAACAGGATATTTAGAGTCATAGGAAATAGCCGTTTTGATCATAATTTTAAAGTTGGACAACTAGTAGAATTGGTCCGACTTTACCCAGACGGTGTCTGTGAGGTTAGAGGAAAGTACTTCATGTCAGAAATTAACCAAGATATACACCCTTGTGATCTAGAAGAGATTTTTGGGAAGGAAAAGTAAAAATGTTAAGTTATCCAGAATTATATATACTAGGCCGTCAAGTCGATGGCATTTATGTTGAATACATGAGAAGAACGTTTTACACATTATCAGATGCTAAACGTAATGCAGATTTTTATAACAAACACTATAATGGCGAATGGAAAATTTTAAAGTATGGCAGCCCGATAACGGTCGAATTAAACAATAAAAAAGCCAACCGACCACTGGTTGACTAAGAAGAATATTTTACCAGAAAAGTGGTAGCTTGTGATATGTGAGGTTACTTTGCCCCAAACATTGGTCACAATAAAAATATTTTATCATAAATAGAAAAACTCAACTAGTTTTTTCTAGTCGAGTTTTCTAGATGACACCACTCAAGATGAATTGAGTTGTCCATATTATATCATGATGAAATATGAAATTTCAATAAGAGTAAATAAAAAAAGCCGGATTGCTCCGACTGTGAGTAATGTTTTCGACATAGTTATTATACCACAAAAGGAGCGATTCCACTTGATTCAATTGCTAAAAGAAGTAGATTTTCGACAAACAAAAGCGAATGCTAGAAATGTGTTGAAGAGTTTTAGACGTTTAGAGCGAATAGCTGGTCGCTCTTTGATAGATTTAAAATCACCAATTATTACAGAAATGCCTAAAAGCCAAAGTCACGGGAACAAAGCAGAAGATGCGCTAGTACAATTAGCAGATGCAGAAGCAGAAAGAGACGCAATTTTATCTGCGCTTATGGCATTGAGCCTAACTAGCAGACAAATTTTGCATTATAGTTTCTGTGTGCAGGACCATTACTCTAATTACAAGATAGCTAGGGAAGTTGGATATTCCGAAAGAAGTATTCAACGAATGAAATCAGAGGCTTTAATTGAATTTGCTGAAGCGTATCGAAATGGTAAAATAATTGCATATAAAAATTAAGTGTTGACATTTTTTTTAAAAAAAGGCAAACTATAAACATAGTATAGGTGAAGTTTATCGAGGAGGCCTTTTTATGGAAATTTTAGAAAATCATTTAAGAAAAAATTGTGATCCTAGATTACCAGGGATACTATCATTAAGTATTAAAGAAGCCTATAGATTTTTGGATGAACTTGTTTTAAGGGAAAAAGTATTTCAAAGACAAGAAATGAAACAGGTTTGGGGATACGTGCGACATGGTTTAGTAGATGTAGGATTAAAACAAGTATTTCAAAGTTCTAATATTTTGCACGAGATTGCTGATAAATCTAGTAGTAGATATCCTAATGGTCATACTTATCTTCTTGTCGAAGTAGAAGGTGGAATATTAACTCCAGCGAAAGTAAATACGCCATATGCTGTACCTAGAAATGCAGTTTATAGGAATCGAGGAAGTCTATTAAACAAACAGTATAATCTTTTTACTGATCCTAAAGATATAAATACAGAATACAATGAAAATACCCCGCCTTTTTTACTATTGACATATGGAGGTAAAAATCATAAATTAGACTTTGTGAAATTGGGATTACCAGAAGTAAATGAAGGCAAGACAAAATTATCTTGGATAGATCAAGTTGATATAACTAACTCGCCTATCCTTTTGGAAAATCCTAAGCAACTGGTAGACGAATTACAATTAACGTTTACATCAAAAGCTAAAGAGATTATGGGAAGAGGTGCCGAAAAGGGTGAAAGAGAGGATAGCGTTTAATCCAAAACAATTGACTTCAGCACGAATATCTAGAGGATTGACAATGAAAGAATTGGCAGAAAAGTCTGGTTTATCTCGTCAAATGATTTCAAACTATGAATCAGGAAAAACAATTCCAAAGGCTGAAAGTCTTTTGAAACTATTATCTGTTTTAAATTTTCCTAGAAGTTTTTTTTCAAAAGAAACGTTGGAACTTACAACAGGAGCGACTTTTTTTAGAAGTCAGAGTGCCTCTACTAAACGTGTTAGAGATATGCAGAAAGAAAGATTGAAATATTTATTTGATGTGTATAGTAGATTATCATCATACGTAAATTTCCCTAATTTACAATTGCCAGATGTATTAGATAAAGAAATATATGACATAACAGAAGCTGATATAATTGAGAAAGCTCATCAATTGCGAGAAAAATGGAATCTTGGGGCTAACTTACCAATTGATAATTTAACTCAAGTAGCTGAAAAAAATGGAATTCTTATTGCTGAAGCGAACATGTCTGATACAACTTTAGATGCTGTATCAAGGTGGATTATAGACAGACCTTTCATAATGCTTACAGATAATAGTGAGTCTGCAGTCAGAAGACGATTTAATATTGCTCATGAACTGGGGCATATTTTGTTGCATAATAGTATTGAAAGTATTCACGATTATTCGGCTCAAGATCTCAAAAATATTATAGAAAAGCAAGCAAATTTATTTGCTTCGCATTTTCTACTTCCTTCAGAGGCATTCTCTGATTCTTTATTATCTACTTCATTAGATTATTATGTAGACTTGAAAAAATATTGGGGTGTGTCAATTCAAGCTATGATATACAAGACATATTTATTAGATTTGATTAATGATGATCAACGTTTATATCTGAACAAAAGAATTTCGGCTAATAAGTGGAGAACTAAAGAACCTTATGATGATATTTTGCCTGTAGAAAAACCTAAGTTGCTGAAGATGGTTATAGAGATGATCATTAATAATGATGTAGTTTCCCAAAATGAACTATTTCAATTAATTAAATTACCTAAAGATGAATTAGAAAAAATTACTGGATACGAATTTTCATACGAAAAACAAACAACAGAATCACCTAAATTAAGATTACTAAAATAACCGCCAATTTTTGGCGGTTTTTTGGCGGAAAGTTGGCGGTTTTTATCAATATTTAGGTGTTATTATGGTAGTGTCGAAAGATAAGGAAACGAGGTAAGGCATGCATTACCTATCTTAGCTCCGTTTCGCTTATCTTTTGAGGCTACCTACAAAAAAAATAAAGAATAAGGATGTGGAAAGTCCAGTTCTTTCTGTCTCGTTTAGTCATAGGTAGCAAATATTGCAATAAACTTGGCATGAAGCTTACACGTAGACGTACGCTGAAAGCAATTGTCAAGATAGCGCTATGTAAGTTGCAATGATCACTCACAAATCATACGTTCTCAAACTAAAAGAAATGGGGTGTAATTCCTCTCTCTTTTTTCTACAGGTTTGTGAGTGAATTATCGCTGTGGCGGAACAGGTAGACGCTCGTACGTGAGATTAGACATTGGAACAACGTATAAGTTCGTATGTAGGGCTTTGGCCCATCGGGTAAATCTAATCATGCAAGGTGCAAATCCTTGCCAGCGATATTGAGTTTGTGGTAGGCAATCTCAAAAATGGCATAGTATAAAAATTCTTTCGGTTGGCGTGTAGCATCTGGGATGCAACGAGCATATAGCGAGATAAGAGGCAGGTTCGATTCCTGCCGCGCCAATAGGTAGCTTTGCTACTTAAATAAAAGAATCGTCGATAGATGTTTCTGTACATTCACGCTGAGGCACTAGCTTGCAAGTGCCTCTTTTTTTATCTGGTAGAAGAATGAAAAATTATGTATAATAACGTTTGTAGAAAAGTGAAAAGATGGTGGCTAATCTCTTGAATAAAGGGGTGATGCCTATGGTTCATAGCTTTATCCCTAGAAGGGAGTAGGCATGTCTGTATTCGAAGCATTATCGCTAATGATTGCATTTGCGACATTGGTATTGCTGATTATAGACCATACGAACACAAAAAAATAACCATCTAACACTTTGACAGAGGATAGATGGTTAAAACATTTATTCAAGTCACCGTCTTTTTAACGGTTCTACATGGGGCGTGTTAGTAGCACGTCCTTTTTCTATGTACATTATACCATGAAATAGAATAAATTCAATCAGGATCACTTTTTTAGTGGTCTTTTTGTATTTTAAGAAAAGAGGTGAATCATATATGATTACAAGCGGCATTCTAAAGGTAGAAGAAATAAAAAAGCCACTAGACTATGGGTTCTAGTGGCTAGGTAGCAAATCTTTTTAATTGGATTGTTAGATAAAATGAGGGTTGCAAAACATTTAATCAGCATCGATAAACTATTATTTATAAGGAGTTGCTACCTATCAATAGTATATCAAGAAATAATTTGCTGAATCAAGTACATAAAAACAACTAGGAGAGAAAAATATGAAAAGCTATTGGTATGTATCGTTAACACATAAATATCCACAGCCGAACCGCTCAACTGATTCAATGCGCGTTGTAATGTCTGTGCAGATAAAGAAGAATGCTTCCATTGTCGAAATGACAAGAGAAGCCACACCGAAAGAAATTGATGCGTGCAAGCTTGTTTATTGTGGGCATGGTAGTTGGGGTGATAAGCATATACAAGAGAATGTAGAGAAGTACATGAAATGATAAATTATTAGACAGAAAGGAAGAATAACTATGATTTTACAATATGTAAGGCGATTGAACGTAGAAGGAACAGAGAAAGCCGAACACATTGAGGACGGTGTAACCTCTGTTACCATCACAGAAAACGAAATTAAAGTCTATTACGAAGATAAACGTGGGGTAAAAAATAGCACTACGTTTTTTAAGGATTGTTCGCAAATTTACAACATGTGGTTACTGAGTGATACGTTTAAAACGTTAAAAAGATTAATTTAGCTTATATTGATACAGAAAGGCGGTGAGGTCATGGCAAAGTACACAGAGTGGCTAACCAATGAAGGGTTAATCAAAATCGAAGGATGGGCGCGAGATGGCCTCATCGATAAGCAGATAGCCCAAAATATCGGAGTATCCGAACGAACATTTACCGATTGGAAAAAGAAATTTTCTTCCATTTCTTCCGCCCTTAAAAAAGGGAAAGAAGTTGTCGATCGCCAAGTGGAGAATGCATTGTTTAAGAGTGCTACAGGCTACGAATACACCGAAGTTACAGAAGAACTGACAGAAAACGGTATGGAAATTACAAAAAAGGTTACAAAACAAGTAGCTCCTAATCCAACTGCGGCTATTTTCTGGTTGAAAAACAGAAAGCCAGACGAATGGCGAGATCGAAAAGAAACTCAAATTTCTGGCGAAATGTCTGTTAGCAATCCGTTCACTAACTTATCTGAAGAAGAATTAAGAAGGTTAGCTAAAGATGATGGATAAAATTGTTTTAGGTGCAAAGTTAGAATTATCCCGTCGTTATTTTTGGGACTATTGCAAATTGACGGCATCTGACTTTTATAAACAAGATAGAGTGTACTTAAAAGAATTATGCGATGATTTGCAAGAATTCATTTATGATAGTGATGATAACGTTCTAGTTATCAATGAACCACCTAGACATGGAAAATCAAGAACCGCTGGTAAATTCGTAGAATGGTTATTAGGAAATGACAATCAAAAAAAGATAATGACAGGTTCGTATAACGAAACATTATCTACAACATTTTCTAAAGGTGTGAGGAATGCTATTCAGGAAATAAAAGCTGATGAAGGCAGGATAGTATTTTCAGATGTATTCCCTGGTGTAGAAATAAAATCAGGTGATGGCGCTATGAATTTGTGGAGCTTGAACGGTGGGTACAATAATTATTTAGCGACATCTCCAACAGGAACAGCTACAGGTTTTGGTGCAGACATTATTATCATTGATGATTTAATTAAAAATGCCGAAGAAGCAAATAATGCTATGGTTTTAGAGAAGCACTGGGATTGGTTTATCAATACTATGCTTTCTCGTTTAGAAACAGGCGGTAAAATTATAATCATCATGACTAGGTGGCATTCTAATGATTTAGCAGGAAAAGCTTTAAAGGAGTTACCTCAATCTGGTTATAAAGTAAAGCATATTAGCATGAAAGCATATAACGAAGAAATAGACACCATGCTTTGTGAGTCTGTCCTTTCTAAAGAAGAATATTTCCGTAAAAAGAAAACGATGGGTGCAGATATTGCTTCTGCTAACTATCAACAAGAACCGATTGATTTAAAGGGTCGTTTGTACCAAAAATTTTCAACATATGAAACACGCTCTAATTACATTAAAATATGGAATTATACCGATACAGCAGACACCGGTGCTGATAATCTTTGTTCAATTGTTTTTGGTGAGACAGAAGATCATAAAGCAGAAGTATTGGATGTTCTATTTACAAAAGAACCAATGGAACAAACGGAAACAGCACACGCTGAACAAATTAAAAATAACCAAGTAAACCATGTCCGCATTGAGTCTAACTCTGGCGGGCGTGGTTTTTCTCGTAATTCAGAAAGAATTGTTAAAGAACGAGGATATCGTGGTGCTTATTACGAGCCATTTCATCAATCGGCAAATAAACAATCACGTATTCTTTCTAATTCGGCACTTGTAGAAAATAATGTGTATTTCCCATCAGATTGGAAAATAAGATGGCCAGAATTTTATGAAGCTATGACGACCTACCAAAGGGAAGGTAAAAACAAACACGATGATGCACCAGATGCTGTAACAGGCATTGTAGAAACATTAGCAAATGATAACCAAGTTAGATTTATCCAATATTAGGAGGTGTGAAAATGTTTCAAAACAATTTAAGTTTAAAGCGGTATAAAAGATTACGAACAAAATATTCTACACAAATTAATGAAGAAGTTTTCGATCCTAATGATTTTATTACTGAAATGAAGCCATTTTTTGATGATAGAGAGCGCAAATACAAAGCTTATACAAGCGAACAAAATGAGATCGATAGAAGACCTAAACCAAACACAAAGATTATAAAAGTGAATAATAAACTTCATGCTGGTTTATACAATACTATTGTCGATCAAGCAGCGGACCATTTCACAGGTATTCCAATTAAGTGGGATTACGATATTACAGAGCAGAGACGATCAATTATGCAACGTGCTAAAGATTTATTTTTGAATAATACATTAAAAAACACCAAAACACCAAAAGAGTTCGAACGGCTTACAGAGTTAGTGAATGATATGCGGTTTGCCATGCTTGATTCTGACACAGCTCGGTTTCAAGGAGCTTGTGGTGTTGCTTTTCGTTTGTTAGAACCTGTTAAAACCAAGGAAGGTTGGCAATTATGGGCGAGCAATATCGAACCATGGAAAGCTGAAAAATACGAAAATGCAGATATCTTTATTCGTGAAAAATACGACACACACCAAAAAAAATTTTTTGAAGAAATGAAAGTCATTACTAAAGAAAGAATACGCATATATAGCAGATACATTGAATTTAATTTAGTCGGTACATCTGGAACATTTAAATTGATTGAGGAAGTAGAAAACCCGCTAGAAACGTTTTACCTATCAGAATTTAAAAATAACACGAATCGTTATTGCGATTTTGAAGTGGCGGAAGAACTTTCTGATGCATTTGATAGAAGCTTATCAGACCAACAAAACGAAGTTGAACAGTTTAAACTTGCTTACATGGCCATTAGCGGCTCAATATTAGATGAAGAAAAAGCACAAAGAATGATGGATCAATTAGGTATCCTTAACTTACCAGATCCACAAGCTAAGGTTGGGTATGTAACGAAAGATATTAATAAAGATTTCAACGAGTATCATCTAAACCAGCTAAAAAAAATGTTCTATACAATCACAAAATCAATTGATTTTAATGATGAGGTATTTAAATCAAACGCTTCTGGTGAAGCTCGTAAATGGCAAATTATTGCCTTAGAAGCAAAAACAAATACAAAAGAGCAGTATTTCAGGGAAGGTTTAAAAGAAGTCGCTGAAACGATGGCAGCTTTCATTAAATTTAACGATAAGCTTGATTTAGATGTGTCTAAAATTGTGTTTACATTCAGTCGCAGTTTGCCAACAGATATTGGCTATCTTGCTGATGCATTGCCAAAACTTTCGCCGTTTCTATCTAAACGAACAATTATTAATCAGATTCCATTTGCTAAAGACCCAGATTATGAAATGGACTTGATGAATTTAGAACAAGGTCAAGATTATCCTAGTGGTGACTACAAACTAGGTGGTGCGGATAATGACGAAGAAGAAAGCAACAGTTAGTGAACGTTACTGGGAAAAACGTCGTGAATTAGAAGACAAAGCACGCTTGAAACTGGAAAAGAAAACTCTTAGTGAACTAGAATCTGTTTTCGAACGTGCTTTAGTTAAAATTCAAAGACAGTTATTGGCACAAGCTGATTTACACGGTATTACTCAAAGTGAGATGCTAGAAGATTTTAGCAAACGAGACCAAGAGAAGTACCGTAAGTATATTGAGAAGAACTATGAAAAGTTGATGGAGTCTGACGAAGCTTATAAGCAGTTTATTGATGAATATTTTCCATCTTTTGACTATGCGAAAGTTAATCGCTTGTTACAGTTACGAGCAGACATCTTTTCTACCCTTGCAGGTGAAGCAATAGCTAGTGATGTTAACGGTAAATTTAATAACGACTTAGAGAATATCACAAAACGAATCTACAATTCTAATTCTAATGCGTTAATACAATTATTAGGCGGTTCAGCACCTGGATTAACTAAGAATGAACTAGAAAGCATCATGAACTATCCGTGGAGCGAAAAAACATTTTCATCTCGCTTGTGGGGCAACATATCAACTCTAGAGCAACGTTTGAGCAATTCCATTATTAATTCATTGGCAAGTGGTGGAGGGGTTGTGGAAGCTCTTAAAACGATGAAAAATGATGGTGTTATTAGCGGCATGTTTAAGTTGGAACAAGGAAAGTTTAATCGATCGATTGAAAATCTTGTTAGAACGGAATATTCACATTTTGCTGTAGAGGGTGTAAGAAAATCGCTAAAGGATATAAGTGTTAAGCAAACATGGATAGATGTCAATAAAGTAGACACAAAAAGAGAAGATACTTAAAGACATTCAAAGTAAAGAGCCTCCTTTTCATTTGGTGTAAGCATATCTAATGTTCCGTGAGGACGTTTGGTGTTATAGAATCCTTCAATGTAAGCGAAACAAGCCAAACGTACTTCTTCGATTGAATGGAATGAACGGCGATTTAATTCTTCTTTTTTCATATATTTAAAAAAAGCTTCGGTAACGGCGTTATCCCACGGATAACCTGGTTTTGAAAGAGAATGGACAATCGGATGATGCTCTATAAACTTTCTAAATTCAAAAGAGGTATATTGAGACCCTTGATCTGTATGAAAAAGAACAGGATTCATTAATTTTCGAGAATGAAGTGCTTTTTCTAATGTTTGAATGGCTAGTTTTGTATCAATCGTTGATCCTACGGTCCAAGCAATTACTTTTCTAGAAAACAAATCTAAAACGACACACAAATACGCAAATGTTTTCTTCCCGATGGGGATATAAGAAAAATCACTTGTCCAAACTTGATTTGGTGCAGGTGGATTGAACGCTTGGTTTAGATGATTTGGCCGTGTCAAAGAAACCTTGTTTTTCCTTTTTTTGAAAACAGGCTTTACTGTAGACATTTTTGGGAGGTCCATTGCTTTCATCAAGCGATAAACACGACCAATACTAATCGAAATGCCATAATCACGCAAAAGAATCTGGCGGATTTTTGCAGCGCCAAGACGTTTTTGAGAAGAAGTATAAATTTCTAAAATCACTTTTCTTAGGTGTTGATTTTCTTTTGTTCTTGGGGCTACTTTTCCAGAAAAGCGTTTGTAATAAGTGGAACGATTGACTTTGAGTACACGACAGAGTGTAACAATACTGTGTTCATATCGAAGAATGTGTATGGCTTTTAATCGTTCGTCAAGCGAGGCGTGAATATGGCAATCGCTTTTTTTAGGATTAAATTTTCCTCCTCGAGTTGCGCATTTCGTTTTTGTAGCTGTTTGATTTGACGGGCCGTAAGGATCGTGTCATCGTCAATTTTTACTTCGGAATATTGTTTGACCCAACGAGCAATTGAAGAAAGAGCAATGCCGTACTCCTTAGCTAAAGCATTTTGAGTTTTACCACTTTCGTGAAGTTTTACAATGGATTTTTTAAACTCTTCGTCAAATTTACGTGGTGATTTTCTGTTATTTACCATATTAAAAATTCCTTTCAAAATTTCTGTCTATTTATTTAATAGTATACCAAAAAATGTGTCTACTTTATTAGGATACATGCATAGGAGAGGAGGATAGCAATGAAAGGATTATTCGAAGCAGTATTAAATCTAGAAGTTACGAATGGTACAGAAAAAGCCTATAAAAAAGCTTTTGAACAAGAAAACGAACGATACTTAACCAAACACACTTTGAGAGATGGCAACGGTAATATCGTCAAAGATGAGCTTAAATCAGTTTGGAGTGGTAATTATTGCCACGTTGATATTTTGTATTCTATACCAGGTAGAAAAAATAAATTAACTATTTCGATTGTGTCGAGAACTCTGCAAAATGTAAAAGATGCTGTCACTGATTATCAAATGCTTGGTGCTGAACTGGTCCATAAAAATTGGGAGTGATTTACTTTGAATAAAAAACCTGTTTTAACGATAGCGTTAAAACAAAAATTATACTGTCGGTATAGATTTTTTCAATTGTACTTCTTGAATATGTTTAACTATAAGAAGTTTTTGGAATTACAAGAATTCATTTTAGAAGAATTAGAAACGGATATAGAAAAATATTTTAAAGTTAAAGTGAAATAAAAAGTCTGACAAATGTTAGGCTTTTTATTTTGTCCGAAATGACGTTAAACTAGCGCAATGCTGGGCTTAATTGAATGGTGGGACGCAATAAATAAATCTAAAGCAATGCGGGGCGATTAGTCGAATCGTGGGGCGAAAGGAGAAACAAAATGAAACCAAACCTATTACCAATGGATTTACAAATGTTTGCTGAGGGAGAAGGTGCTACAGACTTCACTTTCGATGATTTTAAGGCATTTGTAGAATCAAACGAAGAAGCACAAAAATTTGTACAATCACAGTCACAATCAGCTGCAGATAAACAATTAGAAGCTTGGAAACAAAATAATCTTGAAAAAATCAAGGAAACAACAATCAAGGAGTATGAAGAATCTAAGAAAAATAAAACTCCTGAACAAATTAAATTAGAAGAATTACAGGCTGAATTTGAAGCTGAAAAGGCATTACGTGTGACTAGTGATAATAAAGCTTTTGTTGCAGAAAAAATTGCTGGCTTAGATTGGGATGGAGATTTGAAAGATTCTATTTCTCAATTTATGTTAAATAATCTTGTTAGTTCAGATACTGAATTTACTAAGAAGGCTGTAGAAGGTTTTACAGAACTTTTGGAAGCAATAAATGATAAGCATGCAGAAGCTATTAAAAATGTAGAAATGACTAAAGCTTTTGGTAATAAATCGCAACAAACCAACATGGGAACTGGTAATCAAACAAAATCGTTTGAAAATCCAGAGGCAGCATTAGGACAAAAATTACAAGCATTTATCGATTAGGAGGAAACTACAAATGAAAAAAAGTTCATTAAATAATCTTGAGTATTTAGATATTTCACAGGAAGTTAACGCATTACAAGTTCCAAACACACCATTTTTAAGCTATTTGTTAGGCGCAGGCAAAGTTGAAGCTGCCAAGTCAACTGAGATTAAATGGCGAGAATATGGCATGAATAATGATGATTCATCTGCTCAATTAGAAGGCGGAGAATACGCAGATGCGGAATCTGATCGTACATGGTTTAACAACTATACTGAAATTTTCAGAAAATCAACTTCTGTATCTGGCACATTAGATGCTATTAATGTAGATGGTGTAGGAAATGAATTGAATAGCCAAGTAGCTCTTCGTGCTACAGAAATGAAAATTGACTTAAATCGTAAATTGATTGTTGGTGTAAAGGCTGATGAATCTGGTTCTAAAGGTCGTCAGATGAACGGAATTTTAAATTTGATTAGCTCAACGAATAAAGTCGAAACAGCAGCTTCGGGGGCAGTAACAAGAAAAGATATTGATGCCTTATTTAAAACAATGTTCCAAAAAGGATACATGGGCGAAAAATTATGTTTAGTAGCACCTGATATGCAAGAATTAATGACTGATCAGTTGGATGAAAAATCAACAAAAATTGTGCAATTTGGCGATAAACTTACTTTTGGATTGCAACTTGGAAATATTGTCTCAAATTACGGTTCAGGAATTGCGTTAATTGAACCTAATTTACCTAATGGAACAATCGCAGCTATTGATACTAATTATGTAAAATTACGTCCATTACGTGAATGGCGTGCGGAAGAATTAGCAAAAACAACAGATTCAAGACGGATTGGATTAGTTGGTGAGTATTCAATTGAATACAAAGCTTCTAATTCTGGAGCAATCTTGAATTTGAAAGCCTAAAATATAATAACAAAGGAGGAAATTAAAAATGGCAACAACAAAAAAAGAAGTAACTTATCGTGTACTTGACAAGAAAAACTTTGTGGGCTTTATGCATCCTAAAACAAAAAAATTTATCACAGCAAACGAAAATAATGAATTTATAGTTTCAGAAGACGATAAAGAAGCTATTGAAATATTAGAACGTGCTGCAGATATTTTTAAAGTTTAGGTAATGATGCTTTATGGTTGATGAAAAAAAAGAAGAAATCGTTGAGAAAATTCAATTGATGCTACCTAACGCTTCTGAAGATAGGATTTTGTCTGTTTTAAACCTTGTTATCTTTGAAATCAATTCTTACAATACTTGTAAAATTGATATTGCTTGGGACGAGTTTGAACCACTTATAATTGAGGTTATCTATAAAGCTTTAAAAAACGAAATGGATAAGTCTGTAGCTAGTGTAAAACGTGGTGATACATCAATTAGTTATGTAGTTGAATCAAAAGACATACAATCACTTATGAAGAACTATAGCAGTGCCATTAAACGTATTTTAGGCTGTGATAGCGGGGTGTTTTTCTATTGAATGAAGCAGAAGTTTTAGCAGCTACTTATTTTGATACCTGTGTTATTGAGCGAATAAGTGATATTGAAAATGTGGAAAGCGGAATTACTGAACAAGTTTATTTTCCAATTCATGATGGCAAGTTACCCTGTGCTTTCTCTCAAGGAAGTATGGGAAACTTACCTGTAATAGAAAACAAAGAAGCGTTTAATATCTCTTATGAAGAACAAAAACTTTTTTTAGAACCTAATATAAAAGTTAAAAAAGGAGATAGAATAACTATTACTCAAGGTACAGGTCAAAAACATGTGTTATTTTCAAAAAAACCTTTTTATTATCCAAGCCATATAGAAGTAGTGCTATCAGGAAGTGCAATTGATGAGTAAAAGCGATCTTAGAATGAAATCAAATGCTGATAAAGTTATTGCAAATTTAAAGAAAATGACACCCATTGCTGAAAAAGAAGGTGCTGCAATGGTGAATGATTCGTTAGCTAAAATTTATCAGTTAATTGTACCTATGACACCAATTAAATCGGGTGATTTAAGACGAGGTTATCGAATCATTAAAGCTAGAAAGCTGTCTAGTGGTCGTATCGTGGGAGCATTGATTAATAATGAAAAATATTTTAGATATGTAAACGATGGCCACCGAACAAAAAATGGCGGATTTGTTAAAGGCAGATTTATGTTGCAAAAATCTAATAAATTAGCTAATGCAACATATATTCCGAAACGATTTAAACAAATGGCGATTATCATTGTTAAGAAAGGATAGATATGTACGATAAAATTTTAAAAATACTTACTGACACAATAAAACAGTTCTCGAATGCGCCTATCTATCTTGATGATGTAATGCAATCGTCAGAACCGTTTTATTTTGTGTTAAGTCTTGAAGAGAGTCTGACTGATAATGTAGGTCAAAACGTTCAAAATAAAGCATACAATGTTGATATTGCACTGGTTGATAGTAAGAAAGATAAACAATTAGTAACAAGCCTAACAGAAAGCTGTGGGGCTTTTTTTAATGTGTTGAATTTGGACGGAAATGAATTGTTTCCAGAAGATTATCAAACGTTTAAAACAGACGGAATTCAACATATCAATTTTAATGTTGCGTTCCCACAATTAATTGAATGGAGTGAAAAATAGATGGCAAAAAAGAAAAATGTAAGTGTCATTTCTGTAGAGAAGCCAACGTGGTTCCCGCTAACAGACGAAACGGGCGCTTTTCCAGTTTACGGAGCGCCAATTACAATCGGTACTGCTGTAAGTATCAAACCAGATGTTACAACAGAAACAACGCCTGACTATGGCGATAGTGTAGTTCAAGATCAGTATGTTGCATTTGGTGGAGCAGAAGTTACTTTAGAAACAAACGGCTACCAAAATGAAGTTTTAGCTGAAATTACAGGGGGAAAAAAATTAAAGGGTGGCGTATTGCGGTCTGCGGATGATATTGCATCAGATGGCGCATTTGCTTATCGTCGCCGAAAATCGAACGGTAAATATCGCTATACGATTTTCTATAAAGGAAAATTTGCTTTAACATCTGATGAAACATCTACATTAGAAGGAAGTTCAGTATCTTATACCCATCCAGAATGGACGGGGTCTTTCGTTGATGTTCCAGGGTTGGGTTATATGTATTCCGTGGATGAAGACGATGAAGGTGTTGACTTAGAGATGATTAAAAACTGGTTTACTGAGGTAATGGATCCACGTAAAGAAAATACTACTGCTGTTACTGGTGTAACTTTAGACCAAACAGAGTTAAATTTAAAAGTTGGCCAAACAGCAACCTTAACACCGACAATTACACCAGATAACGCCTCAAATAAAAAATATCAGTTCCGTTCAGAAAGCGAGTCTATTGGAACTGTAACACCAATTCAAGGGAAGGTTACTGCTGTAGGAGAAGGGACAACGAAAATCGTAGTCACAACAGAAGATGGTAACTTTACTGCAGAATGTACATTACATGTAACAACAGCAGATTAAAAATAACAATTTAGGACGACCTTGTCGTCCTATTTTATATGGAGGAATTAAAATGGCAAGTAAATTTCAACAAAAAATTAAATTAATGATTAAAGATGGTAGCAAATATGTTACAAAACAATTCACGTCGGCAGAATTTTTACCAGGTTCAGTCATGGATACAGGAACTGATTTACAAATCAGGTTAGAAGAAGCAACAAAAACAAATGATATGGAAGCAATTCGTCCTATTTTAAGAGAATGCTATGACTTTATTGCTGACGTTATTTTTGAAGGACAGTTTACTGGACAAGAATATATTGACGGTATGGATGCTCGTGAATTATTGAAAATTACAGGTCAATTGTTAGGTTCTGTTACTTCTGGTTATGATGCAATTTATTCTGAACAGAAAAAAAAGTAACGGAACTTTTATATCATCCTCATTTTAAGTACACGCCACAATATCGAGAAGCAGAACTAAAAAGTTCGCTTCTTGAGAATGGGTGGACTTTAAACGAGATCGAAAATACAGATTTAAACGAGCTTTTGAAAATTTACGCATTTAAAGATGCTGTAGAAGAATTTGAAAATATCAAATATCTTGATGAAAATACTATGTTCTAAGAGGGAGGGGGTACTTTTTGAACAATGAAGACTTAGTCTTAAAAATGATACTGGATGAATCTGGCTTTTCACAAGGATTAAATTCAGCAGTAAAAAAGTTACAAGGCTTTGATGTTGAAGTTGATAGAACAGGACAAAAAGGTGGCCGATCTCTTGGGAACATATGGACGTCGTTTGTTGGTAACTTTTTAGCTAGCGGAGCTACTAAAATCATTTCAAAAGGAATTGGGCTGATTACCAGTAATATTGACGGAGCTATTAATCGTGTAGATACGTTAAACAACGCAAATCGCGTATTTGAAAATATGGGCTTTTCAGCTGGCGAAACATCAAAAACAATGGATAGCTTAAAGAAGAGTATCCAAGGGTTGCCTACGCCGTTAGATAGCGCTATTAAAGGTGTTCAATTAATCGCTTCGTCTACAAACGATTTAGGGAAGTCAGAACAGATTTTCGCAGCTTTAAATAACGGTATCCTCGGTTTTGGTGGTTCTGCTGAAATGGTAGACAATGCTATTATCCAGCTGTCTCAATCGTTCTCAAATGGTAAAGTAGATGCGCAAACTTGGAACTCAATGATTAACAGTGGTTTGGGGCCAGCTCTAAACGCACTAGCTAAACAGATGGGATTAACAGCTGGTCAGATGAAAGAAGGTCTCTCCGATGGTTCAATTTCAGTTGAAGAATTCCAAGATGCTTTAATCAAATTAAATAAAGAAGGCGGTGGCGGTCTTAAATCATTAGAACAGATTGCTAAAGATTCTACCGCTGGTATTAAAACAGGTTTAGCTAACATGAAGACTGCAATCGTTCGCGGCGTGGCCAACGTTGTTACTAAAATTGACGAAGGATTAAAAAGTGCAGGTTTTGGAAGTATTAGTGAAATCATTGCTGACAAAGGGGCAAAAATGGAAGCAGCTTTATCTAAGTTTGCTGAAATGATTCCTCCAATGATAAAGACAGTTAAAACATTGTATGATACGTTAAAGCCTTTTGCACCGCTACTTGCGGGTTTAGCGGGTAGCATTGGGACGTTAATGCTTGCTAAAAAAGTAAGTGCAGCATTTACAGCTTGGCAAAAAGCAACAGAAGGACTATCAATTGCGCAAGCGATACTTAATTCAACAATGTTAGCAAATCCTTTTGTCGCTATTCTAGCTGCAGTTGTAGGTTTAGTTACAGGATTTATTTATCTTTGGAAGACTAACGAAGGGTTTAGGGATGCTGTTAAAAATATTTGGAAAAATATACAAGAATTTATTTCTAGTGCTGCAGAAACGGTTGTGAAAGCTTGGGATTCCACAATGGAATTTTTCAGTAACATGTGGGATGGCACAAAAGAGGCTTTTTCGAATGCTGGCACATGGATGAAAGAAGCACCTGGAAATGCAGCCGACTGGGTTAAAAATAAGTGGAACGGTACCAAGGAATTTTTCAGTGGACTTTGGAATTCAACAAAAGAAGGCTCAAAAAATACATGGGAAAATATTAAACAAAGTGCTGCCGATAGTGCTAAAAACATTGGAGAAAGCTTTAAAAATGGATTTGATAATATCAAAAATTGGTTTAAAGGAATTGGCGAATCTATTTCAGAAGTATTTTCTACCGCATTTAATTTTGTGTGGAAGTACATTGGACCTTTAGTTACAGGTGTTAAAAATGCTTTTCTTCATATGTCTTTATTTTTGAAAAATTTGTGGGAAAATCTTGTAAATATTGGAAAAAATTTATTTACTATATTGAAGAATGTAATATTAGCTCCTATTCTTTTTGTAACTTCTATGATCACTGGCGGTTGGGAAGAAGCAAAAGAAAACATGTTAGCTGTTTGGGATAATATTACAGAAGCCGCTTCTGAAATATGGAATTCAATCACTTCAATTATCAGTAATTATTTGCTCAATGCGAAAATGGCAGTACTTAACATATGGATTGGACTGAAAACATCTGTAATTACTATATGGACAGATTTATCACTTAAAGCTAGCGAAATATGGAATAATATTACCACTTTCTTTATTCAAACATGGGAGAATATCAAACAAGCTTCATTGCAAGCTTGGGAAAACCTGAAACAAACAACAATGGATACTTGGGAAGGGTTGAAAACTTGGTTTTTTACTACTATTGAGAATATAAAGAATGGTGTAATTGATGGTTGGAATAGCTTAAAACAAGGCACAGTTGATACATTTAACGCAACTGTTCAATGGTCAAAAGATACCTGGAATAATTTTAAACAGTGGATTGTTGATCTTGTGACAGGTATAAAAGATGGTATCATTAGCGGTTGGGAAAACTTAAAACAGGGAACAGTTAATATTTTCAACAATTTGGTACAAGGTGCTAAAAATGCGTGGAATAATCTTAAAAGAAGCGTTAGTGATACAGTTGAAAATGTGAAGCAAACCTTTAATGATATGCGCCATATCGATTTATTTGAAATTGGTAAAAATATTATCCAAGGATTAGTTAACGGTATTGGTTCAATGATTGGTGCTGTGAATAAAAAAATTAAAGAAGTTGCTGGTAATATTAAAGAAAAAATCAAAGGTGCTTTAGGCATTCATTCACCTTCAAGATGGATGCGGGATATGATTGGTAAAAATATTGTATTAGGTGTTGTAGCTGGTATTAACCAAGAAAAAGGAACGCTTGACAAATCAGTGAAAAAAATGACCGATTTACCAACAGAGTTACCAAATTTTTCTACTACTGGCAGATATATCAACCAACAAGGAGCTCAAACAGAAAGCTTAGCTAAAAATAAAGGTAATGCTACGACTAATATTGGCGGTGATACTTTCAATATCAATATACAAGCTATGGGAAAATTAAATGAAAAACAATTAATGGATATGGCTAAAGACCTCGTTAAGTATATTCAAATTGTTAAAAATAGAGATAGTGATGCAACGGGGGGTGCTTTTGGTGGAATTTAAAAGAGGACAGTTTTTTCTTAATGGAAAACATAGTTCTGAATTCAATGTATTTATGAGAGAAAGACCTGAACGACTTTCTGCAGGACGTGTGGTAGAGCTTAGGGAGCGAATGGGTAATGATTCAATAGCCGTTGATTTTGCATATTATAAAAATGTAGAACGTACCATTACATGCTATGCGAAAGCAAATACTTTACAAGAAGTTTCTTTTTTAGAAGATGAAATTTCCTTTTGGCTCGATATGGGAAATTATTCTGATTTTATTGTCTATTTTGATGAGCATTATATTTATCAGGCGATTGTAACGAGTCCACCAAAATTTACAGGAACAAGAAAAAGCGGGGTTTTAATTCCTTTTGAATTTACTGTAAGTATCCGACCTTTTAAGAAAAATCGTATTGGCCAATATTGGATAAGTAATCCTAATCAGTTAATCAATACAGAAAAATATCCTTCAGAACCCATTATTCAGATTTTGGGGTCTGGGGATATTTCTTTTTTTATCAATAATCAATCATATTCATTAAAAGCAATTAACGGTGACATCATTATAGATTCAGAAAAACAAGAAGCTTATAGAAAATCAGGTGGAGCATTTGAAATCTTGGATCATAAAACACTTTTTAAAGATTATCCGATTTTAAAATGTGGAGAGAATAATTTTCGCTGGACTGGTAAAGTAACAGAGTTTAAGGTTCAGCCGAATTGGAGGCGAAAGGTTTGATTCCAGTTATTTTTAAACCTGGAGAAAAAGATTTTTCAACAAATGGATTAGGACGTCTTGTTGATGCGACACGTTGCGAAATCACTGAAGAAGCAAACGGAAAATATGAACTAGAAATGGACTATCCAGCGATTAGCAGATTTAGTGATTATTTCGAAAATGGCTATCAAATTAAAGCAAAGCCAAATGACTTAGAAGAATACCACATTTTTGAGATCAAACAAACGTTTAAAGATACTTTTACTAATAGCATTGTTATTTATGCCCAATCTCGTACTTATAAGCTAGGAAACAGACAAGTGAGGCTAGTAACAGTTGATAATCGTAATGGTGCAGAAGCAATGAAATTAATCGAACAGAACATGGACGAACCTTGTGATATCAAACTATATTCTGATATAAATACAGCTTCTAGCACTACATTTGAAGCTAGAAATGTATTGAATTGTATTGCAGGGGAACAAGGTTCTCTACTTCAATACTGGGGCGGAGAAATAAAACGAGAGCCTTTTAAATTATCTTTGCTAAGGCGTAGAGGACGAGATAACGTTGGAACTGTTCGTTATGGTAAAGATTTAAAAGGATTAACCATTAAATTTGATTGGCAATCAATTGTTACTAAAGTTTTGCCATTTGCAGAGCTCCAAAGTAGAGCAGACGGAACTTCTCAACGGATTTATGGAAATGCAGTTAAAAGCGAATATATCAGTAAGTATCCTGATGTTTACGCTCAATACATCCAGTTTACTGAAGATCAAGGAGTAAAAGATTTAGCTAGCTTAAATAAAGTGGCAAGTAAATACTTCACTACATTATATCCAGGAAGTGATAAGCCTAAAGTTTCTATTGAATTAGAAATTGAGAAACTTACAGATTCAGAAGAAGCAAAAGAATTTGCTAAGATGCGTAACTATAATTTATTCGATACATTCACTGTGTACCACAAGCTTTATGATATTGACATTCAAACGAAAGTTACAGGAATTGTCTATGATGCTTTAGCAGAAAAAACAATAAAAATCACTGCGGGAGATATCCAAGTTGCTTTTTATAAACAGCAAAGTCAAGACTTTCAAGAAGCTATAAAAACATTGACAAAAAAAGAGTATATGAGTGATTTTGTAGATTATATTACTGATTTGATTAACGGTGTTGAAGGCGGAAGTATACGTCAGTATCCTAAAAATCGACCTAACACCCATTATTACTTAGATACGGAATCCACGGATACTGCAAAAGATGTGATTGCAATTAATCACAAAGGAATTGGATTCTCAAGAACTGGTTGGAAAGGTCCATTTAAAAATGCGTGGGGAATTAATGGAATATTGAATGCCGACTTTATAGGAGCTGGCAAAATAAAATCCAATATTTTTGAAACATCATTTAATAGCTGTGGAGATATTTTACGTATGGTAAATGGTACTTTACAAGCTTGGAATAACAAGAAAAAAATCATGGAATTAACTAAAAAAGGGATGGAGTTTTGGGATGGTTCTAATCACGTTGGCACAATGGGTACAAAAGGAAACCCTTTTCCTGAATTAAACGATGTTAACGGAAATCCAGTCGTTACAGATGGTAAATCGTTATTGCTTGTTGGAGATAGTCCTAAAAATATTATCGGTTTATCTAATCAAAAAAGTACTGGCTTGTTAATAGCAGGAACGAATCAATGGCATCTGGCCAATCATATTTATTTTATCGGTAAAGATGGAAATCCTTCTACGTTACACGTAGATAAGATTTTTATTAAAGGACAAGAAGTTATTCCAGGAAGCGGTACTGGTGGAACTGGTAGCGGTACACCTCCAGAATTGACTACTGAAAAAGAGAAAAACGCTTGGGCAGTTTGGCAGTTCTTAAAATCTAAAGGTTATAGCGAACAAGCAACTGCAGGTATTTTAGGAAATATGGAACAAGAATCAGGCATTATGCCAGACATTGACGAAGGCGGTGGCGGTCCTGGCTATGGTTTAGTTCAGTGGACATCACCTGTAGCTGGTGAAAGTGGTCGTGCATATGTTCAACGTTTATTGGCACAAGCTGGTATTAGTGGTGACTATCGAAACATTAATACGCAACTTCAATTACTGGACTGGCATATGCACAACGGTCAGTATATTCCTACTTCTGCTTATCCATATTCCGTTGCACAATTTAAAGCATTAACAGATATAGGAACAGCTACGATGGCGTTTGAAGCCAACTTTGAGCGACCAGCAGTTACACATCCAGAACGTATTGATATGGCCATTTACTGGTATAACAAATTGCATGGGTTGCAACCAAGCAATCCAACGTGGATGAATCCTGTACGATCTAGCTATACGATTACGCAAGAGTGGGATCAAATTGGCTGGGGAACGAACGTTATTCATGGCGGAATCGATATTGCTTCAGTTCCTGCTGGAAGTACGCCCCCTGTTTATGTGGCACGTAGTGGTACAGTAGAAACCGTTACTTACGACGGAACAGGTGGAAATTATGTTGTGATTAAACATGACGATGGTTATTGGACGTATTACGGTCATTTAAATTCTGTTGATCTATCAGTTGGAGCTAGAGTAACAACGAATTCACGTGTTGGAATTATGGGGGCAACAGGCTTAGCTTCTGGTGTTCATCTTCACTTTGAAGTGTGGAAAGGCGCACAATGGCAACGAATCAATCCACGTGATGTAATTAATTTTTAGAAAGGAGTGCACAAATGGTTAAATGGCAAGCAACGCTAAGTACAACCGAACACAACTATGTCGGTATTATTAATGTACGGCAAGGGAATAAGAACACAGAAGTCTTAGAAGTAACTATTACAGAAAATTCTTTGCTGTTAGATTTAACAGACGGTAAAGTTTTTTTTGAATCACATATTGATAATAAATTTCCGATTCAACGACCAACAAAAATCATAAATGCTAAAAAAGGGATTATTCAGTATACGTTTGACGAATATTCTATGCAGTCGTTACACAGACAAGAAGCTTATTTTAGTATTTATAAAGGCGACGATTTAATCGGCACAACGCAGAATTTTTCTTATTTTGTAATAAATGCTGCTTCTAAAACAGAAGGTGAAATGGGTTCTTATTGGCAATCCATTGAAGATTTAATCGCAGACATGACCGCTTTTATCAACGAAAATAAAGGCGATTTTACTGATTGGATGAATGCCAGAAAAGAAGAGTTTGAAGCGTGGCGAGATGCGCAAAAAACAGATTTCACTTCATGGTTCGAATCAATCAAAGATATTTTAAAAACGATTGATCCTGGCGGTACGATGTTAGCCGAGCTAATGGATGCACGTGTAGACATTCAAGGAGTGCGCCATAATTCAATTTCTGAACGTCTATTGGCAGATATGGAATATTTGTATCAGAAATTAGAGAAACGCTTATATACGTTAGAATATGGCGAAATAAGTGACTTGATTATTTTACAAGATGATGCTTTTTCACTGAATCATGAAACAGAAATTGTTGGAACAGTTGATTATCCTGCGATAGATGGGGCATTGGTTATCGCAACAGTTGATGAAACAAAACAGAATGCTTATGTGTTTGAAAAAGTGGGTGAAATAAGTGGTTAAAGCAAAACGAATGATGGAAACCGATGAAAATGGCGTGGAACGTCAGTTTTATCCTATTACACATGCATCCGCTGTTCGAGGATTAGAAAAAATTATTGCGGGTCAATCAAAAGTATTATCTGTTAATGGATATACTGGGGCAGTAATTATCACTAAAGCAGATCTAGGCTTAGAAAATGCACTGACAGAACTTCCTTATGCGACAGAAGAAACAGACGGCATTATCACTGCTGAAATGTTTCAACGATTGTCAAATGGCGAGGGAGGCGTGTATATTCTTCCAATCGCTACCACAGACGAACTGGGCGGAATAAAGGTTGGCCAACTGTTAGAAATTGCAGAAGACGGAACGTTGTCTGCGGTAAAGCAAACAGATCAAAATTTCACCACTGAACTAAAATTGAAACTGGAAGAGTTGAAAGGTTATACTGCTGGAGCGAATATTTCTATTTCAGAAGATGGTGTTATTTCAGCAACTGGTGGTGGCGATGGCGGCGGAGTGAATCAACAATATGTTGACCAAAAAGTTCAAGAAGCCATTGACAGAATACCTGATATTACGTTTGAGAGAGTAGGGGAAGTTGAATGACAGATATTGTTAAAGTAAAACAAGGAGGAACACAGGTATTTCCTCAAACACATTGGAATGCTGTGGAAGGGAAACCAGAAGTATTAAAAGGTGAAAAGGGAGACCCAGGTCCACAAGGTCCAAAAGGAGATAAAGGAGACGTTGGTCCGCAAGGTCCAGCAGGGCAAAACGCAACAACGACAGACGTTGCAACCTCAATAAAAAATGGCTTGATGTCTAAAGAAGATAAAACAAAACTAGATGGATTGCCAGCAATTACGTTTGAAAAGGTAGGGGAAGTGTAATGACAACAGATATTGTTCAATTAAAAGAAAAAGGAAAACCAATTTATCTTAAAACACATACTGCCGCAATTGATGGGCTTGAATCGTATCCAACTAAAGTAGATACGGATAAAATGTATCAAAAAATTACCAAAAAAGAGCCATTATGGACGGGCGGATGGTATGGCGGAGCTTCGGGAAACGGTAATGTTCCTTCTAAGCCGCTTTCACAGTGCGAGAACGGGTGGATTTTCCAATGGCAAGAATATAAAAAAGACGGTACATTAAACGGTGCATGTTATCACTTTTTCTTAGTACCTAAACAGCATGTGCAGAATCCAGGTTCTGGAGGAGTTGTTTTTCTTTTACATGGATACAACGCTAATAGTTTAGTGCGGAAATATTTATATGTTAAGGATACTAAAATTACAGGTAATGATATAAATGCCTCTTCTAGTGATACAGCTGGTTCAGGTAGTAAACTGTTTGCGTTAAGTGCGATTTATGAATACTAGGAGGAAATAGAACATGAAAATTTGGATTGATGATATTCAAGGGTATTTAGACGGATATTCCACAATGGAACAACCGAATAAGATTGAACTTGAAGTAGAAAAAGAACCAACAGATTTCTTTAATTATCGTTGGGACGGAACAAGCTTAATTTATGATCCTGACAATGTGCCAGAACCAGAGCCCGCACCACCAACCGACATTGAGGTATTACAAGCCGAAAATGCGGAATTGAAAAAACAAGTATCTGAATTAACGGATTCTATGTTGTTCTTATCTGAACAAGTATTAGGAGGGGCTGAATAATGGAGGGACTTTGTCAAATTTGGGCAAAAGCAATTTCAGAAAAAACAAAGAAAATAAGTGATTGCCCAAAAGCGCTAGTTAAACGAGTAAAAGAAATCTTAAAAGAGCAAGAAGCAGCTGAATAGCTTCTTGCTTTTCTTTTTGGAAAGGAGGGAGTTTTGTGTCTCATAATAAAATTGGTCAACTAAAGGTGCGAACTTCTGTAGCGAATTATCATGATATAGAAACAAACTATATTTTTTATAGCTATGATAAAGGTTCAGTTGCTTTCGATTTTCGTTTGAAAAATCAAAAAAATGAAGCATTGGATTTAACCAATGTTACGGTAAAACTTTTATTTACAGGAGTGCAAGATGGCGAAGAACGAAAATTCACTTATTTAGATAGCCAACCAGTTATAGAAAATCCGAAAGAAGGAAGAATCCTTTATCCTTTACCAGATAAGCTTTTAAGCTATGAAGGAGAAATTAAAGGATACTTGTATTTAGATTTTGAAGATGGTTCGCATAGTGATGAATTGTCGTTTACTTTTACTGTTGTACGTTCAAAAATTGATGAAACGTTAGAAGAAGTCAATGATATTTATATCAAAGACTTTGAACAAGTAAGAAATGAAGTGTTTGAAGTAGCTAAGCGTGAAAAAGAAGCTATCGAAGCGTTAAGACCAGAACTAGAAGAAAGCCTTGTGCAATTAAATGAACAAGTTGAATCGCTTGGCCAAAAAGTAGCAGTCAATGAAGTAGAAACAAACCGTTTACTACAATTGATAGAAAATAATGGCGTATTATCAAAAGAAGAATTTATTTTAGCTTTAGCACGTGGCTATTTCGAATTTGAGAAAGAGCTGAACTTTCAGGGGAAAATTGTTGGAAGCATGGTAGAAAATCCTAATAATGCAACAGACAATATTCTTTTAAGAGAAGGCGACCCGATGCCGACACCGAATGATTCACTTAAAGATATGAGTAGTAATCCAACCCCTGAGAACGCTAAAGCTGTTCAAGCATTCAATGGTACTGGTTTTGTGAGTATTTCGATGGCTGGTTGGGGAAATGACAATTATCATCCTTTTGTAAGAATCCAATGGGATGTTGTAGAAACAATACGTCGATGGTTAGGAGAAGAATACTATCTTAGCTTTCAGGCTGAAACGATGGAGCAACGTGTTAAATTTGTAGAAAAAGGCCTTTGGTCCATTACGCCGTTAAATGAAGCTTATGCCAGTCATTATGATGAAACGAAAAAAGATTGGTTTGGTGGAATTTCTGTTTTATGGTATGACAATGCCAAAAAAACATGGAATGAGTTTGGCAGAAATGAAGAGAGAAAACGTAAAGTAATGACACAAACAATCGATAAGCACGAAACAAGTCAATTCTTAGATAATAAAGGGCGAGTAAATATCTTGTTATTTGGAGATAAAGCGAATAGGATGGGGCTTAATTACAGCAAAGCGACATTAAAAATCACGTATCGTATTTATCTATCAGACATTCTTTATTACAAACGAGACCCTACAATTGCACGGATGCAAACGCAGATACAACAATTGTGGGATAAAGTATTCAAACAATAGGAGGAAAAAAGATGTCAAAAGAAACAAAAACAGTCTATAAAGTAGTTGGTCAAACTTATGAAGAGTGGGGCGCCCCAAAAGATTCGGTGGTATCACGACCATTTACGGAGGTTGAACCACCAAAAGGACCAGATGTCATGATTGCAGGCTTTGACTGGGAAACAAATCAATGGATTTGGGTACGTGGTGTTCCTTACGATTTATACGTTCGCTCTAATCAGATTGCAGCGAATACAATGAAAGAAGTGACTAAATTAAGAAGTTTAGTTGAACGTATTCAAGACGTTGTTTTTCCAAAAGAAGAAATAACTATCACAGAAGGAGCGATGCCAGATGTATCCAACTAAAGAAGATATTCAATTTTTCTATGAAATGGGCATGTACACTAAGTCCGATATTGAAAATTTTGTACAACAAGGTTGTTTAACCGAAAAAGAAGCGAAAGAAATTCTCACTGAATAGAAAGAAGATGAGAATGTGAAAGGAATCGATCAGATTTTTGCGAAGCTAGTCACGATTGACGGGCTTATTTTTTTACCGTTAACGGTGATTTTAGTCGGAGTAATCCTTTTTTCAGCATGGCGTTTAAATGGTTATTATCGAACCGAATTAAAAGAGGAACGAGAAAGCGCCAAACAGGACCGACGAGAGTTTTTAGCTACGTTAAGTGAAATAAAAAATGAATTAATCAATACACGTTCAGATGTAAAACGGATTGATGACAAAGTAAATGAAATTGAGCGAGAAGTACGAAAATAATTTCGTGCTTCTTTTCTTTATGAAATTTTATAAAGAGGTGGTTTTTATGAAGAAATTTTTGACGTTGATTATTTTGACGTTGGTAGCAGTTACTCCTTTAAATGTATTTGCTGCAAAAGGAGATCAAGGTGTGGATTGGGCGATTTACCAAGGCGAACAAGGTCGCTTTGGCTATGCACACGACAAATTTGCTATCGCTCAAATTGGTGGCTACAATGCTAGTGGGATTTATGAGCAGTATACTTATAAATCACAAGTAGCGAGTGCTATTGCACAAGGTAAACGTGCGCATACCTATATTTGGTATGACACTTGGGGAAACATGGACATTGCGAAAACAACAATGGATTATTTCTTGCCACGTATTCAAACACCTAAAAATTCCATTGTTGCTTTAGACTTTGAGCATGGCGCTAGTTCTGATGTAAACGCAAATACGGAAACAATCCTATATGGTATGCGTCGTATTAAACAAGCAGGTTACACGCCAATGTATTATAGCTACAAGCCTTTTACGTTGCAGTATGTGGACTATCAGCGAATTATTAAAGAGTTCCCTAATTCTTTATGGATTGCTGCCTATCCTAGCTATGAAGTAACGCCAGAACCATTGTATGCATATTTCCCAAGTATGGATGGTGTTGGAATTTGGCAATTTACATCCACTTATATTGCTGGTGGGTTAGATGGTAACGTAGACTTAACAGGTATTACTGATAACGGGTATACTGCAACTGACAAACCAGAAACCGAAACTCCAGCAATTGATGCAGGTGAAGAAGTCGAAAATACGCCAAGTTCCGATGTTAAAGTTGGCGATACGGTCAAAGTGAAATTTAACGTAGATGCTTGGGCTACAGGAGAAGCTATTCCAGATTGGGTAAAAGGAAACAGCTACAAAGTGCAAGAAGTAACTGGAAGCAGAGTATTGCTTGAAGGTATCTTGTCATGGATCAGTAAAGGCGATATTGAGCTATTGCCAGATGCAACAATTGTTCCCGATAAGCAGCCAGAATCTACTCACGTAGTTCAATATGGTGAAACGTTATCAAGCATTGCATATCAACATGGTACTGATTATCAAACTTTAGCTTCACTAAATGGATTGACAAATCCTAATCTGATTTATCCTGGCCAAGTTTTGAAAGTCAATGGATTGGCAACAAGTAATGTTTACACAGTCCAATGTGGGGATAATTTATCTAGCATTGCAGCTAAGCTTGGAACGACTTATCAAGCTTTAGCTCAACGAAACGGACTAGCAAATCCTAACTTGATTTATCCTGGTCAAACGTTGATCTATTAAGAAATAAGTAAAAGACCTACTTCTCTTTGTGAGAGGTAGGTCTTTTTTTGTTTTGGTATTATAATATATAACGTAAAGATAATTAGTACTTTATTCAAAATAAGATGGGAGATAATGATTGATGTTAACAAAAGAAATAATTGAAAATTTTGGATATCCAGAATCTTTGAAAGGAATGGATTTAGTTTATTGTTTTGACGATGAATTAGGAGATGAAGAAATAATGGGAAGGGAATGTCATTGCAAAAAGACTAGCGTAAAATTCTTTTTGTACAACCCTAAGAATCGTGATACTGTGTTTACTATGGACTTTTATTTGAAAGAATGTCACAAAAAAAGCCTGTTCAATCCAATTCAAATTGATGAACCCATTGCATATTTACAGCATATAGGAACAAATACAAGCTATAGAGGTAGAGGCATCGCTTCTTATTATGCGGAAAAATTAGTCGAGTTTTGTGAAAATAACGGGCGTAAGTTTTTACTACTAGATATAGCACCAAGTGAAAAAAATCAAGGACTCGACGCTATACAACTAGAAAAATTTTATAAAAGCAAGGAAACAGATAAAGTTAAAATATGTTTTGTATAAGTGATTTATTTAATAATAAATGTTGAAAAATAGAACGAACGTTCGTATAATGTTTCTGATAGGAGAGTGTATCAGATGGTGAGACGAACGAAAAAAGAGTTTAAACCGTATAACAATTATGTTGACCGTCCTTTTGAGTTAAAATGGCCTACAGCTTTTCCATTAGGAGAGTTGACAGAAGCAATAAAGAGTACTGATGAATATCATGCTCGAAATATTGAGAGGCTGCCTCAACAATCCCAAAAGCAAATAGAATATTTTTTGGATCGTTCAATCAAACAAAATAAGGTACTAGAAATTCAGCTGAACTCATTAGATGAATATGATCGTGTAAAACCACATGTTTTTGGTGTTTTCCGTGGGATGGCAGAATTCGATGTTGTGCTGATTGGTGAACAAGAAATCGATTTTTACGATATAAGATATATCCAGATTCATAATTTCACGAAATGGAGTGAAGAACATGTGATAGAAGAAAATCCATTCGAGGAAGAACAAGAACACTGCGAAACGATAGATGAATTTGTGGACGAATATTTCAATGATGAGTGGATAGAATAATTAAAAACGCAAAAGCTCTGCTTCTCAGTTACGGGAAGTAGAGCTTTTTTTGCATTCTATTTTTACCACAAAATTTACCACAGATTTGCGGTATTATTTACATATCTTAGATTATTAAAAATGAAAAAACAGCTATTTAATGCGTATTGTATGATGTTTTTGTTCCTTAAATTGTTATGGAATTTCAGATGGGGAGTGGCAAATATACGAAGAAAATTAACTATTTATAGTGGTTTTATTTTATTAGAGAGTCTCGTTAGTTTTAGTGTTGTATGTGTGGTAGCAGGGATATTCTCCCTGACTATTACACAATTAATTCAGCAAAATTATCAACGGGAGCAACAATTAACGCGTACTCGTCTAGGATACGAAGCAATTTTATTTTTAGAGCAGACGGGTGATTTACGTTTCAAAGAGCGGATATATCAAGGAGAAACTTACCGATTTTCTTTGATGGAGAACGAGGGAAGAAGGATACTAAAAGTCACAGATTCAAGAGGAGCGATTTTGATTGGTGAATAAAAAATATGCGGGTTTTACGATGTTAGAGTGTTTAGTGGCACTAGTCGTTTTAAGTTGTATGTGTCAATTGTTTCAGTTGATGATTCAACAAAGTTTTATCGGAAATCAATATTTGAAAAACAATGATTCGAAATCCTGGCATATTTTTTTAATTCAATTAGAAAAAGAATGTCAAAAGCTCGTTTTCCAAACAGGCTCTGCTCAAGAGATTTCTTTCCTCGACTCAGAAACAAACAAGACTATTTCAATTCAAATCAAAGAAGATAAAATTATTAAGCGAGTCAATGGTAAAGGCTATCAACCGCTGTTAATTGGTATCAAAAATGGCCAGTTTAAAAATGAAGGACAATCGTTTACTTTGGAAGTTACTTTTACTTCTGGAAAAACATTTGATAGTTTTTTTCCGATAAAGGGAGAATTTTAATGAAGCAAAAATATTCAGGAAACTTATTGTTCACGGCCATGGCCTTTGTTTATTTGATGAGTTTTCTCGCCCTTCAGTTACTAGAAGAACGTCAGTTAACACAAAAATTTACGCAAGCTACCCAGGAATACTATGCAGGGAAAAGTATCCTTCATTTATTTCTTGCAGATGTTAAACAAAATAGACGAAAGTTAAAAACAGAAGAAAAGCTCATGTACGAGCAAGTAACCCTCGATTATACATACAAAAATGAACAATTAAGAATAACTGTTTTATTAAACAAATCTGGTCGAAAATACCAATATCAAGAGAGAGTTTCTCATCAAAAAAAAGCGGAAACAATGCTGGAATAGCGTTGTTTTTCTACAAATTATTAGATTTTAGAAGAAAGACAGTAAAGGCATTGATTATTCTTTCTTTTTTCGTTAAAATAAAACAGGTATGGAAGTTGTTACATTTTGAATAGAATAGAGGTGCTAATTTGTTCCCAGAAAAAATTGAAGAGGCTTTCGAGCCAATGGAACAAGCAATCCAGTTATTGCAACAGTCATTGGATACTTCTTTTTTAGATGCGTATATTGAAAATGGTGAAAATATTTTAGATGATTTTCAAGTACGAGTACTTGACGGAGTACCTAATCCAGAGACAGTGAAACAATTAGAAACGCTGTATCATACGATTAAAAATATTGATTTAGCTCCTGAAGATGTGCGACGCTTGTCCCAATTACTTTTGTTAAAAGGAACGAGAAAAGAGCAGCTTCAAGCAAATCATCAATTGACGCCAGACGGTATTGGCTTTTTGTTTGTTTATTTAGTAGAACAATTAACAAATAAATCAGAGCCATTAAAAATTTTAGATCTTGCTTCAGGAATGGGAAATTTACTGTTAACGGTTCTGCTGAACCTTGAAACAGCTGGTTACAAAGTTTCTGGTTATGGTGTGGATATTGATGAAACACTTTTGGCAGTATCTTCTGTGAACAATGCTTGGTCACAAGCCAATATTCAGTTGTTCCATCAAGACGGATTGCAAGATTTGTTATTGGATCCAGTTGATTTAGCATTAAGTGACTTGCCGATTGGCTATTATCCAAATGATGAGCGAGCAAAGGGATTTGCTGCTGCTGCTGAGGAAGGCCATAGTTATGCGCATCATTTATTAATGGAGCAAGCTATGAAATACGTGAAGCCAGCAGGGTTTGGCTTATTCTTAATCCCGACCAATATTTTAGAGACTGAGCAAAGTGAATTCTTTAAAAATTGGTTGACAAAAAATGTCTATTTACAAGGAATGATACAGTTACCTGATGAATTGTTTAAGTCAGAACAATCACGTAAAAGTATCTTGCTTGTTCAAAACAAGGGTGCAGATGCTGAGCAAGTGAAGGAAGTTTTGTTAGCAAAACTTGCCTCTTTGAAAGATATCAATAAAGTAACGGAGTTCTTTAAACAATTTGAAGCTTGGAAAGCTTCAAATTTAAAATAAAATAGTAACGAAGAGGAGAAAATTATGTCTAAAACAATTGCAATTAATGCAGGTAGTTCAAGTTTAAAATGGCAATTATACCAAATGCCAAATGAAGAAGTGATCGCTAAAGGAATCGTTGAACGTATTGGCTTAAAAGATTCTATCTTCACAATTAAATATGGTGAAGGACAAAAATATGAAGTAATTGTTGATATTGATAACCATGAAGTGGCAGTAAAAATGTTACTAGACCAATTAATCGACTTAAACATTTTAGGTTCTTATGATGAAATTACTGGTGTTGGTCACCGTGTAGTTGCTGGTGGAGAAGAATTTAAAGATTCTGTTGTTATTACAGACGAAGTATTAGAAAAAATTGAAGCTTTATCTGAATTAGCACCTTTACACAACCCAGCGAATGCAATGGGAATTAAAGCATTTAAACATATCTTACCAGAAATCATTAGCGTGGCAGTCTTTGATACGTCGTTCCACACAACAATGCCAGAACACAACTATTTATATAGTGTACCGCGTGAATATTATGAAAAATTTGCTGCACGTAAATATGGGGCACATGGAACAAGTCATCGTTATGTCTCTCAACGTGCTGCAGAAATGTTAGGACGTCCAATTGAAGACTTGAAAATTATCACTTGTCACTTAGGAAATGGTGCTTCAATCACTGCAGTTGATGGTGGTAAATCAGTCGATACATCAATGGGCTTCACTCCTCTTGCTGGCGTTACAATGGGGACTCGTTCAGGGGATGTTGATGCGTCACTATTGCCTTATTTAATGACAAAACTTGGCTTGACTGATGTACAAGACATGGTTGATATTTTAAACAAAAAATCTGGTTTATTAGGTTTAACAAATGGTTTATCAAGCGACATGCGCGATATTCAATCAAACCTAGATAAACCTGAAGTTCAAACAGCATACAACATTTTTATCGATCGTATTCGTAAATACATTGGTAGCTATGTCACTGTTATGAATGGCGTTGATGCGATTGTCTTTACTGCTGGAATCGGTGAAAATGCAGTTGGCGTTCGTAAAGATATTATTGATGGCATGACTTGGTTTGGTTGTGAAATCGATGATGACAAAAATAATGTACACGGTGAAGAAGCAGTTATCTCAACTGATGATTCAAAAATCAAGCTTCTATTAGTACCAACTGACGAAGAGTTAATGATTGCCCGTGACGTAGAACGTCTAAAATAATTAAACGAACACACCTTGTGAGACGCTCTCACAAGGTGTGCTTAATAGGTAAATAAGAAAAAACTGAGCCAACTATCAAAAGTGATAGTTGGCTCAGTTTCTTTTTATTTTTTATTTTTCTTCATTTTTTGGTAATTTGTTGTCTAAATCCGTCCGTACAACGAGAACATCGCAACTAGCGTTACGGATAACTGATTCAGAGACAGAGCCAATAAATAAACGCTCAACGGCATTTAATCCAGTTGCTCCTAACATAATTAAATCAATGTTGTATTCTTTTGGTAATTCTTTGGCAATAATGTTCTTAGGAGAACCATAGGCTAGAACGCTAGAGACTTTTGTTTGTCCCATATCCACCGCTTGTTGTTGGTAGGTGTCTAAGGTTTCTTTTGCCATTGACATTGCTTCTTCTGCTAGCGCACCATCAAAAGAGGACACTGATTGGAAAGAGCGCGTATCAACAACATGTGCTAATAGTAATTCAGCATCGTTTCGTTTAGCGACGTTGACCGCTTTTTTAAAGGCTAAGTCTGCTTCGTCAGAACCATCGATTGCTATCATAATTTTTTGATATTGTTGTAACATAATAACCGCTCCTTTCAGCGTAAAAAAAATCATTAATTGTTTCTATAATAATTGTAAAACAAATAAAGAAAAAAAGAAACTGAAACCGCTTCTTTTTTTTCTGAATATTGGCATTTTTTTGTAAAAAAAGAGGTCGGAATAGAAGCGTTTAACTCCGAGAAATAAGAAGGGATTTCCGAAAATTGTTCTTTAATTTTTGGAGAATTCCGGCTTATTTCCGAAGGAGTTGCTTCTGTTCCCGCCGTTTATCAGTTTTTGAGCGTGGAGCAAAAATCCAAAGTGATTTTTGTCCCACGCTCTTTAAATTCATCGTCTTTTATGACATTTTTTTTGCAAAAGTTAAACTAAACAACGTTGAAAGTAATAAAACAAAAAAGATAAAACCAATTGACAATAACGGGCGATTAAAAATAGCCGCTAGAACACCTAGAATGGCGATAATCAAGTAATAACGCCCAAAACGTTCGATAAACTGTTGACTTTCTATTGCAGTTTCTTTTTTTAAGAGTGGTAAAAAAGCTGCACTTTTCTTCATCAAATAATAACTGGCTACGCCTGTGACAACGGCGAGTAATAGTACGAGTATACGAATCATCTTGTCCTCCAAAAAAAAAACAACTTGCCAGAGCAAATTGTTTAGAAATCTTCATAAAAATGGTAAAATCCGTCGATGCCGGTAATCGTCCTAGAGTATTGAACCCGCAAGATAAGCAGGTGGGTTCCTCGATCGCAGTATTGAACTACCAAAAGAAAAGGCATGTTACCAACTTTGATACAAGCAGGATCCCTAGATATCAATAAAAATGTTCGGTCAACACAGTGAAAGGACAACGCGTACATCACAGATTTACCATCTTTATAATAGCATACTCTCTCAAAATCGGCAACGAGATTGTTTCTTTTTTTGAAAGCGTATTATTTTGTTATTTTTTCTGTTTCCATTCTTGGATACGCTTGAGTTGCTGATGTAAGGCTTGTTCATATTTACCAATATCAATCGGCTCGTAATAACGTGCCTCTTTTAATTTGTCAGGTAAGTATTGCTGATTGACCCAACCGTTTTCAAAATTATGTGGGTATTGATAACCAATACCACGGTTTAATTCTTTGGCTCCAGCATAGTGGGCATCACGCAAATGATCAGGAACGTCTCCCACAGAGCCTTGTCGAATATCTGCCAAAGCAGCATCAATCGCTGTGACTGCAGAATTTGATTTTGGCGATAAACATAAATCAATGACGACACTAGCTAGAGGAATCCTAGCTTCTGGAAACCCTAGCTTTTCGGCGGCTTGAACAGCGGTGACTGTCCGAGCGGCGGCCGCAGGATTCCCAAGACCGATATCCTCGTAAGCAATGACCATTAAACGACGACAAATAATCGGTAAATCACCTGCTTCAACTAAGCGACCCAAATAATGAAGTGCAGCATCTACATCGCTTCCTCGGATCGACTTTTGGAAAGCGGAAATCACGTCATAATGGGCATCGCCATCTTTATCATGGGTTAAGGCTTTTCGTTGCACGCACTCTTCAATAATCGGTAAGGTGATCTTAATTTCGCCTTGTTCATTTTTGGGTGTTGATTTAACAGCTAATTCTAGTCCATTTAGCGCACTACGTAAGTCACCGTTCGTTGCGCGTGTCAAATGTTGTAATGCTTTTTCTTCTAAGTGGACGGGATAATCGCCTAAGCCACGTGTGCTATCGGTTAAGGCTTCTTGAATCGCTTGCTGAATGTCTGTTTCTGTTAAAGGCTTTACTTCAAAAATTTGCGTGCGACTACGAATCGCAGGGTTAATTGTAATATATGGATTTTCGGTAGTGGCTCCAATCATAATAATTCGTCCGTTTTCTAAATGAGGGAGCAAAAAATCTTGTTTTGTTTTATCTAATCGGTGAATTTCATCAAGCAGTAAAATCACTGTGCCACTCATTTTGGCTTCTTCAGCAACGATTTGTAAATCTTTTTTGGTGTCTGTGGCCGCGTTCAACATGCGAAAGGCATAATTTGTTGAACCAGCGATTGCGCTGGCAATACTGGTTTTTCCAGTGCCAGGCGGCCCATAAAGAATCATCGATGAAAGCATTTTGGCTTCGACCATCCGACGAATAATTTTACCAGGGCCGACTAAATGTTGTTGACCAACCACTTCGTCTAAGTGACGAGGTCGCATTCGATAGGCTAAAGGTTGTTGCATAAAAGGACCTCCTTTTTCATAATCATCTTATTATAACATAAAGAACGTACATTCGCTTTTTGGTGGTTTTTTGGGTTTTAGATGGATATAGCGGAAGGTTTCGTGTATGATAGGGAGTGGTGAAAGAAATGAAAGAAACGATAAATATCTTTAACACAAAAACAACTGAAGAAGTGGCACAATACTTGTTAGGGATGTATTTAGAGCACGAAACAGCAACAGGCGTTTTAGGTGGGTACATTGTGGATGCAGAAGCTTATTTAGGTCCTGATGATGAGGCGGCCCATAGCTTTGGCTTGAGAAAAACGCCACGCTTACAAGCCATGTATGACAAACCAGGCACGATTTATTTATATACTATGCACACGCATTTAATTTTAAATATGGTGACACAAGAACAAGGCAAACCACAAGGGGTGATGATCCGTGCGATTGAACCTGTTGAAGGTGTTGACAAAATGATTGAAAATCGCCAAGGACGTCAAGGCGTGGAATTGACCAATGGACCAGGTAAATTAGTTGCAGCCTTAGGAATTGATAAGCAATTATATGGGCAGTCGATTTTTTCTAGTTCGTTACGGCTCGTGCCAGAAAAACGAAAATTTCCGAAAAAAATTGAGGCACTACCACGAATTGGGATTCCCAATAAAGGTCGTTGGACAGAGTTGCCTTTAAGATACGTCGTGGCTGGCAATCCATATATTTCTAAACAAAAAAGAACAGCAGTAGACCAAATAGATTTTGGCTGGAAGGATGAAGAAAATGAAAAAAGCAACAATGCTCACATACTTAGAGGAACAACTTGAAAAACACTTAGCAGATTACGAAGTAGGCCTTGATTGGGATCGCAAAAACCATACCATCGAAGTCATTGTTCGTTTATATGCAGAAAACAATGAACAAGTGGCGATTGATGATGTTGACGGTACGCTTTCAGAAGAAGAATTCATTGAATTTGAAGATGGCTTGTTATTTTATAATCCGCAAAAGTCAGTCGTTGATGATGAAGAGTATTTAGTCACAATTCCTTATGAAGGAAAAAAAGGGCTACGTAAAGCAGTTTTAGACGGATTCATTCACTATTTAAAAGTGGTTTTAGATGAAGGGCAAAGTGATTTGTTAGACTTTTTATCAGATGAAACAGCGGAAGTTTTTGAATTGCATTGGGAGCCAGCAGATTTTGAAGCGATGATTAAAAAAGTGGCAGAAACAGAAAAAGAACAATGGATTGCGTATCCAAGTTATTAATTTAGAGGTGAGAACATGAAGTGGACAGAAGTAAAAGTAGAAACGGCTAGCGAAGCAGTTGAAGCAATTTCAAACATTATGATGGAAGCTGGCGCAAGTGGTGTGGCCATTGAAGATGCGTTGGACATTGAAAATTTTGAAAGTGATCTGTATGGGGAAATTTTAGATAAAGAGCAATTCACCCACATTAAAGAAGGGGCGATTGTGATGGCTTATTTTCCTGAAACAACCTTCTTACCAGAAATTTTACCATTTATGAAAGAAAATATTTTACGCTTGCCTGAGTACGGCTTATCCATTGGTAAAAACGAAATGACAATTAGTGAAGTAGCAGAAAGCGACTGGGCAACTGCTTGGAAAAAATATTATCATCCTGTCCGTGTCACACGATTCTTAACGATTGTGCCAAGTTGGGAAGCCTATCACGCACAAGATGAAGCAGAAAAAATTATCACATTGGATCCGGGCATGGCTTTCGGTACAGGCACGCATCCAACGACTCGTTTAACCTTGCAAGCTTTAGAAACTGTTTTACGTGGTGGCGAAACAGTTCTAGATGTAGGAACGGGTTCTGGTGTTTTGAGTATTGCAAGTCGCTATTTAGGGGCTAAAGACGTCTACGCATATGATTTAGATGAAGTAGCAGTTGCAGCGGCAAAAGAAAATATGGATTTAAATCCCATTGCGGCCGATGTTCATGTGTCAGCCAATGATTTACTAAAAGGGATTGACCATTCTGCTGATGTAATCGTCGCAAATATTTTGGCAGATATTATTGTGTTAATGATTGAAGATGCTTGGCGTTTGCTAAAACAAGACGGTACCTTCATTATTTCTGGAATTATTGAAGATAAAAAAGCAATGGTTTTAGAAGCACTAACGAAAGTCGGGTTTGTGGTGGACCAACTCTTTAATCAAGGCGATTGGTATGCGATTATCTTGAAGAAACCAGAGGAAGAGTAAAATGCAACGGTATTTCATGAAAGAAGATTATCAAGAAAAAGATTTGTATAAAGTCGCAGATGAAAACTATCATCATATTGTGCGAGTTATGCGAATGACGCCGAATGATCGTTGTTATTTAGTATTTCAAAATAAAACTGCCATTTTAGCTGAGATTGTGGAAATTGATCCAACGTCTGTTTACTTTAAAGAAATTAGTAAAGAAGAAATGGACAAAGAATTGCCAATTGAAGTGACGATTGCGTGTGGGTTACCAAAAGGGGACAAGTTAGAATGGATTGTTCAAAAAGGCACGGAGCTAGGTGGCAATCAGTTTATCGGCTTTCCTGCGAAAACTTCCGTTGTCAAATGGGACCACAAAAAAAGAGCAGCCAAAGAAAAAAGATTACAAAAAATTGCCACAGAAGCGGCGGAACAATCGCATCGGCAGCAGACACCAAGTGTTTCTTTGGTGGAAAAAACACAAGAAATCATTGCGCAATTTGACTCATATGACACAGTCTTGGTTGCGTATGAAGAATCAGCAAAACAAGGAGAAAAAAGTCAGTTAGCACAAGTATTATCCACTTGCCAGCCAGGCGCACGTTTGTGTGTGCTCTTTGGACCTGAAGGTGGCTTTGCACCGCAAGAAATTGAACAATTTCTGCAGGCTGGGGCGAAACTTTGCGGGTTGGGTCCGAGAATTTTACGAGCAGAAACAGCACCGTTGTATCTTTTAAGTGCGGTTAGCTACCAAATGGAACTTTTAAATTAAACGAAAGCCCGCCTGTAAAATTCTTGTAGGCATTCTCTTTGAATAAACAGAGAGTAAAAAAGCGACAGTGATTGAAATTTAAGGGAAATTTAGTATAATAGAGTTGTTGAAAGTGCTACTGTTTCAAGTGGTACTTTTCTTTTTTATTAAAATAGATAAAACGTGAACGAAGTGTTCTTTATCCAAAGGTCACCTTCATAGAGGAGTGAATACCATGCCAAAAGAAGAAATACTGACAGGCCCAGCGGTCATCAAAATTGTAAGTACCTATATGGGACCAGAACATGTTGAGTTGGTTCAAAAAGCATTAACTTATGCTGAAAAAGCACACGAAGGTCAAGTCCGACAATCAGGTGAACCTTACATCATCCATCCGATTCAAGTGGCAGGCATTCTGGCTGAATTACATATGGATCCCCATACTGTAGCAACAGGATTTTTACATGATGTTGTCGAAGATACGGACGTAACACTGGACGATTTAAAAGAAGAATTTGGCGAAGACATCGCAAGGTTAGTCGATGGCGTAACGAAACTAGGAAAAATTAAATATAAATCTCATGAAGAACAATTAGCTGAAAATCATCGAAAAATGTTATTGGCAATGGCGCAAGATTTACGGGTTATTATGGTGAAACTAGCCGATCGTTTGCACAATATGCGCACATTAAAACATTTACGTGAAGATAAGCAACGACGGATTGCACAAGAAACTTTAGAAATTTATGCGCCTTTAGCACATCGCTTAGGGATTAGTCGAATTAAATGGGAATTAGAAGATACGGCATTACGTTATATTAACCCCAACCAATACTATCGAATTGTTAATTTGATGCAAAGCAAACGCGATGAACGTGAAGCTTATGTGGCAGAAGCAGTCGAAGATATTCGTTTAGCTACGGAAGATTTAGAAATTTACGCAGAAATATATGGTCGACCAAAACATATTTATTCAATCTATCGTAAAATGAAGGACCAAAAGAAACAGTTTAATGAAATCTATGACTTATTAGCGATTCGTGTTATTGTCGATTCCATTAAAGATTGCTATGCCGTGTTAGGGGCGATTCATACACGTTGGACACCAATGCCAGGTCGCTTTAAAGATTATATTGCTATGCCAAAAGCGAATATGTATCAATCTATCCATACGACAGTTATTGGGCCAAAAGGGAATCCAGTAGAGGTCCAAATTCGGACCCATGAGATGCACCAAATCGCCGAATTTGGGGTGGCGGCTCACTGGGCCTATAAAGAAGGCAAAGCGGAAAAAATTGAAACAGATGAACTGACGAAGCAAGTCGATTGGTTCCATGAAATTATTGAATTACAAGATGAAAGCTATGATGCTTCTGAATTTATGCAAGGTGTTAAAGAAGACATTTTTAGCGACAAAGTCTATGTCTTTACGCCAAGTGGAGATGTAACCGAACTGCCAAAAGGCTCCGGACCACTAGATTTTGCCTACAGCATTCATACTGAAATTGGGAATAAAACAACCGGTGCGAAGGTCAACGGCAAAATGGTACAGTTAGACTATGTCCTAAAAAATGGGGATATTATTGAAGTCTTAACATCACCGAATTCTTTCGGACCTAGTCGCGACTGGCTGAAAATGGTTAAAACAAGTAAAGCCAAAAATAAAATCAAACGTTTCTTTAAAGAACAAGACCGTGAAGATAACATTATTAAAGGGCATGATGCTGTCATTAAATACATGACAGAAATCGGCTTTACACCGAAAGAATTTTTAACGAAGAATAAAATGGCGGAAGTGCTAGATAAATTTAAATTTCAAACGGAAGATGATTTATTTGCGGCAGTAGGTTATGGCGAAGTAAGTGCGCAAGTAGTGTGCAATCGTTTAACAGAAAAAGAACGCCGCGAACAAGAGTTGGAACGCCAACGTCAAGAAGCGGAAGAGTTGCTAAATCAGCCAGCTAAAAAAGAATCAGAAAAAATGAAAGTTCGTCATGAAGGCGGCATCGTGATTCAAGGGGTGGACAACCTATTGATTCGTTTAAGTCGCTGTTGTAATCCAGTACCTGGTGATGAAATCGTTGGTTACATTACCAAAGGACGGGGCGTTTCAATTCATCGTGCGGACTGTCCTAACGTACAACATCAAGAAGAACTAGCACAACGTCTAATTGAAGTCGAGTGGGAAGATACCGAGCACAGTCGCAAAGAATACGCTGCCGATTTGGAGATTTACGGCTATGATCGTAGTGGCTTACTAAGTGATGTTTTACAAGTCATTAGTTCGATGACAAAAAATTTAGTCGGCGTTGAAGCTCGTCCATCCAAAGATAAGATGGCCCAGATTCATGTTACTGTGAAAATTCAAAACCTTTCTCATTTAAAAACCATCGTTGACAAAATTAAAAGTGTACCAGATGTTTATAGTGTTCGTCGAACCAATGGGTAAGTGTTAAAAGTGAGGAAAAAAAGATGAAAGTAGTTATTCAAAGAGTCAGTCAAGCACAAGTTGTGATAGAAGAGCAGATAGTGGGACAAATCAAACAAGGCTTCATGGTGCTGGTGGGCATTCATCAAGAAGACACGCCAGAAGATGTGGCTTATGTTGTTGGCAAAATTAGTAAATTACGTGTTTTTGAAGATGACGAAGGAAAAATGAATCGCAGCATTCAAGAGATTGAAGGATCAATTCTGAGTATCTCTCAATTTACCCTCTATGCAAAAACTAAAAAAGGCAATCGTCCCAGTTTTATTGAAGCGGCTCGTCCAGATGTGGCGATTCCTTTGTATGAATTATTTAATCAACAATTAGAAGCAGAAGGAATAGCGGTAGCCACAGGAGAATTTGGCGCGGATATGCAAGTGTCGTTGACCAATGATGGTCCAGTGACCATTGTGATTGATACACGAGAAAAATAATTGATTTTCCTGTCGGAACCCCTTGACTTTCTAAGAGAACTTTAGTAGTTTATAGATAATATTAAAAATCTACGAAGGAACGAGTAAGTTTCATCTGTCTGCGAAGAGAGAGTTGCCGTGGCTGAGAGCAACTTCAACAGTGAAAGTGAAAGACATTCTGGAGATGGACGGAAGAAAAGCCGTCCCGTTACGAGCGTTAATCGTTGAGGAAAGAGTAAAATCTTTCAAAACTAGGTGGTACCGTGTAAAAGAGACTTTTACGCCCTTGTATGTTCAACATACAAGGGCTTTTTTCTTTTTTAGAAAAAAGAAAATGGCGCACACATTTTTGTGGAATGATAGAAGGAGAGAAAGACAATGAGTTATCAAAAACCAAAAGGAACAAACGATATTTTGCCAGGAACTTCTGAAAAATGGCAATTTGTGGAAGAAACAGCTCGTTTGATTTTTAAAGATTATCAATACCAAGAAATCAGAACCCCGATTTTTGAACATTATGAAGTGATATCTCGCAGTGTTGGCGATACTACAGATATTGTTTCAAAAGAAATGTATGATTTTTATGATAAAGGAGATCGTCACGTGACGCTACGTCCTGAGGGGACAGCGCCAATTGTTCGGGCCTTCGTTGAAAATAAATTATATGGTCCGGAATATACGAAACCATATAAAACCTATTACATGGGGCCGATGTTCCGCTATGAACGCCCACAAGCTGGTCGTTTGCGTCAATTCCATCAAATTGGTGTGGAAGCATTTGGTAGTGAAAACCCAGCATTGGATGTTGAAATCATGGCTATGGCTTTGGACTTCTTCAAACAATTAGGCATCCAACAAATCAAATTAGTTATTAATTCCTTGGGGGATAAAGAAACACGTGCTACGTACCGTCAAGCATTAATCGATTATTTAGAGCCCCATATGGCAGAATTAAGCGAGGATTCACAACGTCGCTTACACGAAAATCCATTGCGGGTGTTAGACAGCAAAGATAAAAAAGACAAGGTGATTGTCGCAGAAGCGCCCTCCATTTTAGATTATTTAAATGAACCATCTAAAGCACATTTTGAAGCAGTAACTGATATGTTAGATTTACTAGAAATTCCTTATGAAATTGATAGTAATATGGTTCGCGGCTTGGATTATTATACACACACAATTTTTGAAATTATGAGTGAAGCGCCTAAAATGGGTGCGCAATCAACTATTTGTGCAGGGGGCCGATACAATGGTTTAGTTGAAGAATTAGGCGGCCCAGACACACCAGGTTTTGGTTTTGGTATGGGCATTGAACGAGTGTTGCTAACAATGGAAGCTGAAGAAGTTGTGATTCCAGCGTTATCTGAATTAGACGCATATGTGGTTGGCATTGGTTCAGAAACCAACGTCGCAGCTTTGCAACTTGTTCAAAGCATTCGTAACTTTGGTTTCTCAGCTGATCGTGATTACATGAATCGCAAACCAAAAGCGCAATTTAAAACGGCCGATAAATTACAAGCAAAATTAGTTTTAACAATCGGTGAAAATGAATTGAATGAAGGCATTGTCAACGTAAAATCAATGGCAACACGCGAAGAAAAATCCTTCCCGTTAAGTGCTATTCATGATTCATTTGATGAAGTGTATGACGAAATGATGACAAAAATGATTGAAGAATAAAAAGGAGAGATTGAGAAATGGCAAAACGCACAACCTATTGCGGCAATGTATCTGCCGAATTTATTGAAAAAGAAGTTGTATTAAAAGGATGGGTTCAAAAACGTCGTGACTTAGGAGGCGTTATCTTTATTGATTTACGTGACCGTGAAGGAATCGTCCAAGTGGTCTTTAACCCAGAAAAGTCAAAAGAAGCATGGGAAATTGCTGATAAATGTCGTAGTGAATACGTCATCGAAGTTAAAGGTCAAGTCGTTTATCGTGATAAAGAAGCGATTAATCCAAAAATGAAAACTGGCGAGTTTGAAGTGATGGCGACTGACATTACGATTTTAAATACTGCGAAAACAACGCCATTTACTATTGAAGATGACAATAACGTTAATGACGAATTGCGCATGAAATATCGTTATTTAGATTTACGTCGTCCATCAATGACAAACAACATTAAATTACGTCACCAAGTAACGAAAACAATCCGTCACTATTTAGATAATCATGACTTTTTAGACATTGAAACTCCTTATTTAGGCAAATCAACACCAGAAGGCGCTCGCGATTATTTGGTTCCTTCTCGTGTCCATGCCGGTCATTTTTATGCTTTACCACAATCACCACAACTCTTTAAACAATTATTAATGGGGGCAGGCTTCGATCGCTATTACCAAATCGTTCGCTGTTTCCGTGATGAAGATTTACGAGGCGACCGTCAGCCAGAATTTACACAAATCGATATCGAAACGACCTTTTTAACACCAGAAGAAATTCAAACATATACAGAAAATATGTTGGCTGAAGTGATGAAAGAGACAAAAGGAATTGAGATTTCTGTTCCGTTTCCACGAATGAGCTATGACGAAGCAATGGCACGCTATGGTAGCGATAAACCCGACACTCGTTTTGCTATGGAATTAATTGATGTTGCAGATGTAGTGAAAGACGTAGACTTCAAAGTTTTCCAAGCAGCGTTGGAAAATGGTGGACATGTGAAGGCTTTGAATGCAAAAGGCGCCGCAGATAAGTATTCTCGTAAAGATATGGATAACTTAGGTAAGTATGTGAGTCAATTTGGTGCAAAAGGCTTAGCTTGGTTAAAAGTTGAAGAAGATGGCTTAAAAGGACCGATTGCTAAATTCTTAACAGAAGTTAGTGATGAATTAATTGCTGCTACCAATGCAGAAGTCGGTGATATTTTAATGTTTGGTGCCGATAAACCTGAAATCGTAGCCGCTGCTTTAGGTGCGGTACGTACACGTTTAGGTAAAGAATTAGGTTTAATTGATGAATCGAAATTCAATTTCTTGTGGATTGTGGATTGGCCGTTGTTTGAATATGATGAAGAAGCTGGTCGCTATGTTTCTGCTCATCATCCATTTACACAACCAAAAGCAGAGGATGTGGCCCGCTTAGCAACAGACCCAGCCTCTGTGTATGCTGAAGCTTACGATGTTGTCTTAAACGGCTACGAATTAGGTGGCGGCTCATTACGGATCCATACACGAGAATTACAAGAAAAAATGTTTGAAACGTTAGGTTTTACAAAAGAAGAAGCACAAGACCAATTTGGTTTCTTGCTAGACGCATTAGATTACGGCTTCCCGCCACATGGAGGGATTGCTTTAGGGCTAGACCGCTTAGCAATGCTATTGGCTGGGGAAGAAAATATTCGTGAAGTGATTGCCTTCCCTAAAAACGGGAAAGCAATTGACCCAATGAACAACGCACCAAGTTTAGTTTCTCCATTACAATTGTTTGAATTAAACATTGATGTAACAGCCATTGACGAATAAGTGTTAAATCCAAAGAAAGAGTGACTTCATTGACGGATGAGGTCACTCTTTTTTTGGAAAGGAAAAAGATAACGAAAGACTTAAAAAGTGGCTGAGCTAAAAATCTGCCAATTGGCTGTTTTTTCTTTTTAGAAAACTTTGTATGATAACTGAGTGTATAAAGGAGCGAAACAAATGACAAAAATAATTTTAACAATTGGCGGTTCCGATCCTTTTTCAGGTGGCGGGATTCAAACAGATTTAAAAACGTTTGAAAATCATCAAGTCTTTGGCTTATCAACTTTAACTTGCCTTGCTACAGCCCCCAAGAATCATTTTCAGATTCATGACCTTGAGACTTCTTTGGTGAAAGAGCAACTCGCTTCCATACCTGCCGGGAGTTTAGACGGCATCAAGATTGGCTTGATTCACAGTGAAGAAAGTATGTTACAAATTGCAACCTTTTTGAAAAAGCACGCAGGTCTGCCGGTGGTGTTGGATCCTGTCTTGGCTTTTAAAGAAACGACTTCAGTTTATGAAAAAAGATACATGCAGTTATTGATTGAAAAACTTTTTCCATTCGCAACGATTATAACGCCTAATTTAAAAGAAGCAGAATTACTCATTGGCAGAAAATTAACAACCGTTGAAGAAGTCCAACAAGCGGCGGAAGAGTTAAACTCTTTAGGAGCGGCAACGGTGGTGATTAAAGGTGGTAATCGTTGGCTTGGCCAAGAAGCACGTGACTTTTTTTATGATGGACAACAACATATTCAATTGGTCAAAGAAAAAGTAATGGCCCACACCATTGATGGCGCTGGTTGTTCCTTTGCCTCTGCAATTGGTGCGAATTTAGTTAAAGGATATCCGTTAATTGAAGCAGTTGATTTAGCAAAAACATACGTTCATGAAGCCATTGTTTCTGGGGTCCAGCTAAATGCAGCTTTTGGAAGTGTGTGGCATGAAGGATTACTAGCAGGAGGTGTGGCGGATAATGACAAGAAAAATTAGTCTATATGCAGTAATTACCGCTTTAACAGTGGCTGTGTCAATGGTCTTTATTATCCCCGTCCCAGCAACAAATGGCTTTGTTACATTGGCGGATGCAGGGATTTACATTGCTAGTTTACTTTTTGGTCCGATTGGTGGCTTGACAGTCGGAGCTTTAAGCGGTGGTTTAATTGATTTATTGTCAGGCTATCCACAATGGTTCGTTTTTTCGTTATTGATTCATGGCGGACAAGGGTGGTTAGCAGGGCACTTCTTTAATAAAAATAAAAAGATGCAAACGCTAGGATTACTTTTAGCCAGTCTCCTCATGATTAGCGGGTATGCTTTAGCGACTAGCTGGCTTTACGGCGTGGGTGCGGGGATTGCCTCTTTACCAGGGAATATTATTCAATCCTTATTTGGGGTGATTGTAGCATTGCCTCTTAGTCAAACATTAAAACGTGTGTTACCAAAAAATGGTCGTTTAGAAGAAAGAAGGATGAACAAATGACTATCGATGAAAAAATGTTAAAAGAACAGTTAGTGACAATTACAGAAGAAGTCATTACAGCAGGAAATTTACAAAAAGGGGACCTATTTGTTTTAGGTTGTACCACCAGCGAGGTGGTAGGTGGCGTCATTGGTAAAAATTCCAGTGCCGAAGTAGGACAATGGATTGTCTCAACCTTAATTGAACAATTAGATAAAAAAGGCATCTCTTTGGCTGTCCAAGGATGCGAACATATTAATCGTGCTTTAGCGATGGAACGTCGTGTGGCTGAAGAAAAAGGCTTTGAAATTGTCTCGGTAGTACCGCAATTACATGCTGGCGGTTCTTGTTCAGTGGCTGCCTTTGAAAAATTTGATGAACCTGTGGAAGTTGAACATATTGTTGCTCAAGCAGGGATTGACATTGGCGATACATCTATCGGTATGCATGTAAAACATGTGCAAGTTCCTCTTCGCTTGAGCATTCGAACGTTAGGTGCGGCCCATGTTACAGCATTATATTCTCGTCCTAAATATATTGGTGGACCAAGAGCCCATTATGAAACAACCCAAGAACGAAATCGTTAAGATTTCGTTCTTGGGTTGTTTCTATAAACATTTGATGAATCTTCCGTAATTATTATAGGAATCTCTTTTTTTCTCTCGGTAAACCACGTATAATATGAAAAGAAATGTAATTTATTGAAAACCTGAAACGAGGCTATTATTTATGAAAAAAATTTATGACGGACTGCCAGTTCATGACTATACAACAAAATTTTCTGTGTCGATTGTCTATGCTATTCTTGCATCAATTGCCATGAACTTTTTCTATCAACCAGGAAATATTTATTCCAGTGGCTTAACAGGCTTGGCACAAATTTTAACAACCCTCTCAACAAAAATTGTGGGTTTTAATGTGCCTGTCTCCATTACATTGTATCTGTTAAATGTGCCGTTATTCTTTATTGCGTGGAAAAAAATAGGTAAGAAGTTTACAATTTTTACTTTCATTACCGTGACTTTAACTTCATTATTTATGCATATTGTTCCGCAAACGGTGATGACTCAAGATCCAATTATCTGTGCTATTTTTGGTGGGGCGATTTCTGGATCAGGAATTGGTTTTGTTTTAAAAAACGGGGTTTCTTCTGGGGGCTTAGATATTCTAAGCATTACCATTCGGAAAAAAACGGGGCGTTCCGTTGGCTCGATTTCAATTTATTTTAACGCACTAATTGTCTTCGTTGCAGGTTATTTATTTGGCTGGCAGTACATGTTCTACAGTGCGTTATCAATTTTTGTAAGTGGAAAGGTCACAGATGCTGTTTATACTAAGCAAAAGAAAATGCAAGTTATGATTGTCACTAAAAACCCAGATCGAGTCGTGGATGAGATTCAAAAGAAAATGCGCCGTGGTATTACAATTATTCATGAAGCGGAAGGGGCATATCGCCACGACCGCCAAACTGTTTTGCTAACTATTGTGACACGCTTTGAGTTGCCAAGTTTAGAAGCAGCCATGAAAGAAAGCGATCCGAATGCCTTTGTCAGCATCTCAGATAATGTCAAAATTTTAGGACGTTTTTACGAAGAAGATTACAAATAAAAGGATATGAAGCAACGAGAGAATGGCTGTGTCTATTCTTTCGTTGCTTTTTTTGAAAAATAAGTAAAAAAATGCTTTGTGAGAGGACTTGAAATTTCCATTTAAACAAGAAGTTAATTGAAAGACGTTCGTGAATTCCTTTGCTTTTGGTTTAATTAAATCTAATTATTCGGAAATAAGTCGCTATTGTTTCTCGCAAACGAATGCTTTGTTTGGATTTGAAAGAAAACGATGAAAAAAGAATCATTTTTATTGAAAAGACCCAAAAAAACTGGTACACTAAGTGTGTAATTGATAAGTACTTTTAATACTGTTATGAATAAATAGTAGGAAAAACGAACATCAATTCTATTTTTTTAAAGTTCATAGGTCGTTTTCAGTCTTACTTGGACATATTTCGACCCACAAAAGGAGCGCATCATGTTAAAAGAATTTAAAATGATTGAAGCAGTTGCTCCAGATATGCTCGATGTATTACAAGAAAGATTCCAAATTCTTCGCAATATTTATTGGATGCAACCTATTGGACGTAGAAGTTTATCAGAAACGATGGGAATTACAGAGCGAGTCTTGCGTACAGAAACAGATGTTTTAAAGCAACTCAACCTGATTGAACCTTCAAAAAGCGGGATGACATTAACAGAACGCGGTTTGGAAGTCTACCAAGGTTTAGAATTAGTCATGAATCAATTGCTTGGTATGCACCAAATCGAAAAAGAAATGACACAGTACTTTGGCATTCAACGTTGTATCGTTGTTGCAGGAGATAGTGATATCCAAAAGAAAGTTCTTTCGGACTTTGGAGATGTCTTAACCAATACGCTGAATTTACTCTTACCAAATGGTGAGAATACAATTGCGGTTATGGGTGGGACAACAATGGCCATGGTGGCCGAAAATATGGGATCACTAGAAACTGAAAAACGTCATAATTTGTTTGTTCCAGCCAGAGGAGGGATTGGTGAAGCAGTTTCTGTCCAAGCCAATTCAATTAGTGCTGTAATGGCCAACAAAACGGGTGGTAACTACCGGGCGTTATATGTCCCAGAACAATTGAGTCGTGAAACGTATAATAGTTTATTACAAGAACCCTCGATTCAAGAAGTTCTTACGTTAATTAGTCATGCCAACTGTGTGGTGCACAGTATTGGTCGAGCGTTGCACATGGCGGCACGCCGAAAAATGTCTGATGACGAAATGGTTATGCTCAAACAAAAAAATGCCGTGGCAGAATCGTTTGGTTATTTCTTTGATGAAGAAGGAAAAGTGGTCTATAAAATTCCACGAATTGGCCTTCAATTAAAAAACTTACAAGAAATTCCCTATGTCGTCGCAATTGCGGGCGGCAAAACGAAAGCTAAAGCCATTCGCGCATATATGAAAAATGCACCAAAACAAACGTGGCTCATCACAGATGAAGCTGCTGCAAACGAGATTTTAAAAGGGGTAACCCTTTAAAATAAAAAATTTTTGATTTTCATAAGGAGGAAATCTTTAATGACAGTTAAAGTAGGTATTAATGGATTTGGACGTATCGGACGCTTAGCTTTCCGTCGTATCCAAGATGTAGAAGGAATCGAAGTAGTTGCAATCAACGACTTAACAGATGCTAAAATGTTAGCACACTTGTTAAAATATGACACAACTCAAGGCCGTTTCAACGGTACAGTTGAAGTTCACGAAGGTTCATTCAACGTTAACGGCAAAGAAATCAAAGTTTTAGCTAACCGTAACCCTGAAGAATTACCATGGGGCGAATTAGGCGTAGACATCGTTTTAGAATGTACTGGTTTCTTTACTTCTAAAGAAGCTGCTGAAAAACATTTAACTGCTGGTGCAAAACGTGTAGTTATTTCAGCTCCTGGTGGTAACGATGTACCAACAATCGTTTACAACACAAACCATGAAACATTAACTGGAGAAGAAACTGTAATTTCAGGCGCTTCTTGTACTACAAACTGCTTAGCTCCAATGGCTAAAGCTTTACATGACAACTTTGGTGTTGTTGAAGGTTTAATGACAACTATCCACGCTTACACAGGTGACCAAATGACATTAGACGGACCACATCCTAAAGGCGACTTCCGTCGTGCGCGCGCTGCTGCTGCAAACATCGTACCTAACTCAACTGGTGCTGCTAAAGCAATCGGCTTAGTAATCCCAGAATTGAACGGTAAATTAGATGGCGCTGCTCAACGTGTTCCTGTAGCTACTGGTTCATTAACTGAATTAGTTACTGTATTAGACAAAGAAGTTACTGTTGATGAAGTGAATGCAGTAATGGAAAAAGCTGCTAACGAATCTTATGGTTATAACACAGACGAAATCGTTTCTTCTGATATCGTAGGTATGACTTACGGTTCATTATTCGATGCAACTCAAACAAAAGTTATGACAGTTGGCGACAAACAATTAGTTAAAACTGTTGCTTGGTATGACAACGAAATGTCATACACTGCTCAATTAGTTCGTACTTTAGAATACTTCGCTAACTTATAAGATTCATTCTTATCATTAGTGAAATTTGAACAATTGTGAAATAATAAGCGGGGAAGCAACGCGCTTCTCCGCTTTCTTTTTTTAAAAAAGAAAAATCCTAAAATTGACAATACAGGAGGTCTACTCATGGCTAAAAAGACAATTAAAGATGTAGATTTAAAAGACAAAAAAGTCCTTGTCCGTGTTGACTTTAACGTTCCGTTAAAAGATGGCGTGATCACAAACGATAATCGTATCGTAGCGGCTTTACCAACAATCAAATACGTGATTGAAAATGGCGGAAAAGCAATTCTTTTCTCTCATTTAGGTCGTGTAAAAACAGAAGAAGACAAAGCTGGCAAATCATTAAAACCAGTGGCTGAACGTTTAAGCGAATTACTAGGTCAACCAGTTACTTTTGTTCCAGAAACACGTGGTAAAGAATTAGAAGACGCTGTTAACAATATGAAAGACGGCGACGTTTTAGTATTTGAAAACACTCGTTTTGAAGATGTTGACGGCAAAAAAGAAAGCGGCAATGACGCTGAATTGGGTAAATACTGGGCTTCTTTAGGCGATGTATTTGTCAATGATGCTTTTGGTACTGCACACCGTGCACATGCCTCAAACGTTGGAATTGCTTCAACTGGTATCCCAACAGTTGCTGGTTTCTTAATGGAAAAAGAAATTAAATTCATCGGCGAAGCTGTTGAAAATCCAAAACGTCCATTCGTAGCAATCTTGGGTGGCGCAAAAGTTTCTGACAAAATCGCTGTCATTGAAAACCTAATTGAAAAAGCCGACAAAATTTTAATCGGTGGCGGTATGGCTTACACATTCATGAAAGCACAAGGCTATAGTGTTGGTTTATCTTTACTTGAAGAAGATAAAGTGGACTTAGCGAAAAGCTTAATGGAAAAAGCTGGCGACAAATTAGTTTTACCGGTTGATACAGTTGTCTCTAAAGAGTTCAGCAATGACGCTCCTTTCCACACGGTTCCTTCAACTGAAATCCCAGATGATGAAGAAGGCTTGGATATTGGTGAAAAAACAATTGAATTATTCGCTAACGAATTACAAGGTGCGAAAACAGTTGTTTGGAATGGACCAATGGGCGTATTTGAAATGAGTAACTTTGCCAAAGGAACAATTGGTGTTTGTGAAGCGATTGCTAATTTAGAAGACGCAACAACAATCATCGGTGGCGGGGACTCTGCTGCTGCAGCAATTCAATTAGGCTACGAAAACAAATTCTCTCACATCTCAACAGGTGGCGGAGCAAGTTTAGAATTATTAGAAGGCAAAACTTTACCAGGTTTAGCTTCTATTAACGATAAATAATTAGTTTAAAAGACAATATTTTTAAAAAAAGAAAAGGATGTGCTTTTCATGCGCAAACCAATTATCGCTGGTAACTGGAAAATGAACAAAACTTTAAGCGAAGCACAAAGCTTTGCAGAAGCAGTAAAAAATGCTGTTCCATCAAACGACGTTGTTGACGCTGTGATTGGATCTCCAGCATTATTCTTAGCTCCTTTAGCTTGGAACCTAAAAGATTCTGAAGTGAAATTAGCTGCACAAAACTGCTACTGGGAAAACGCTGGTGCCTTCACTGGTGAAAACTCACCAGCTGCAATTGCAGATTTAGGTGTAAACTATGTGATTATCGGACACTCTGAACGTCGCGAATATTTCCACGAAACAGATGAAGATATCAATAAAAAAGCCAAAGCAATCTTTGCAAATGGTATGACACCAATCTTCTGTTGTGGTGAAACTTTAGAAACGTATGAAGCTGGTAAAACAGCGGAATGGATCGAAGGTCAAATCACTAACGGCTTAGTTGGTTTATCAAACGAACAAGTTGCTTCAATGGTTATCGCTTACGAACCAATCTGGGCAATCGGAACTGGTAAATCTGCAGATGCTAATATTGCAGATGAAATCTGTGGTGTTGTTCGTTCAACAGTTGAAAAATTATACGGCAAAGAAGTTTCTGAAGCTGTTCGTATTCAATACGGTGGTTCTGTTAAACCAGAAAACATCGCTGAATATATGGCAAAAGAAAACGTTGACGGTGCTTTAGTCGGCGGCGCAAGCTTAGAAGCAGACTCATTCCTAGCTTTATTAGATGCTGTAAAATAAGAAATCACTAACGGTAACGTTTTCTCAATGACTTTTGCAAAAAAATGTTTGCATAGTTTGCGAGAATTAACTACAATCATACATGAGGGAATCCCCTTAGTATAAATACAAACTCAAAGGAGAGACAAAACATGTCAATTATTACTGATATTTACGCACGCGAAGTCTTAGACTCACGCGGTAACCCAACAATCGAAGTAGAAGTTTACACTGAAAGCGGAGCTTTCGGCCGTGGAATGGTTCCTTCAGGAGCTTCAACTGGTGAATACGAAGCAGTTGAATTACGTGATGGCGACAAAGCTCGTTACTTAGGTAAAGGTGTTACTAAAGCTGTAGATAACGTAAACAACATCATTGCTGAAGCAATCATCGGTTACGATGTACGCGATCAAATGGCTATCGATAAAGCAATGATCGATTTAGATGGAACTCCTAACAAAGGTAAATTAGGTGCTAACGCTATTCTTGGTGTGTCTATCGCCGTAGCTCGTGCTGCTGCTGATTACCTAGAAGTGCCTTTATATCACTACTTAGGCGGATTCAATACAAAAGTATTACCAACTCCAATGATGAACATCATCAACGGTGGATCACATGCTGACAACAGTATTGACTTCCAAGAATTCATGATCATGCCTGTAGGTGCCCCTACATTCAAAGAAGCTTTACGTATGGGTGCAGAAGTATTCCACGCATTAGCTTCAATCTTAAAAGGTCGTGGCTTAGCTACTTCAGTAGGTGACGAAGGTGGTTTCGCTCCTAACTTAGGTTCAAACGAAGAAGGTTTCGAAGTAATCATCGAAGCTATCGAAAAAGCTGGCTATGTTCCTGGTAAAGACGTTGTTCTTGCTATGGATGCTGCTTCTTCAGAATTCTACGACAAAGAAAAAGGCGTTTACGTTTTAGCTGACTCAGGCGAAGGCGAAAAAACAACTGAAGAAATGATCGCGTTCTACGAAGAATTAGTTTCTAAATACCCAATCATTTCAATCGAAGACGGCTTAGACGAAAACGACTGGGACGGATTCAAAAAATTAACTGAAGTATTAGGCGACAAAGTTCAATTAGTTGGTGACGATTTATTCGTAACAAACACAACTAAATTAGCTGAAGGTATCGAAAAAGGTATCGCTAACTCAATCCTAATCAAAGTTAACCAAATCGGTACTTTAACTGAAACATTTGAAGCAATCGAAATGGCTAAAGAAGCTGGCTACACTGCAGTTGTATCTCACCGTTCTGGTGAAACAGAAGATTCAACAATCTCTGATATCGCTGTTGCAACAAACGCTGGCCAAATCAAAACTGGTTCATTAAGCCGTACTGACCGTATTGCTAAATACAACCAATTATTACGTATTGAAGATCAATTAGGCGATGTAGCTGAATACAAAGGCTTAAAATCTTTCTACAACTTAAAAAACAAATAATTCATTAAATGAATAACGCTTAAAGGGACAATTGGTTAATGAACCAATTCTCCTTATACTCGGACGTAAAAACACGCCTTTCTGCAAAGAAAGGCGTGTTTTTTTATATTTATAAAAATATTGAAAAAAATAGATTAGGAATAACTTCAACCGTACATCGCTCTATAATCACTTGTTTAAAAATAACAAAACATTAACAAAACAACATTATATAAAAATTTAATAAAACAAAATAATTGTTATTTTATAATTTTAGTATTGACTGGTTTCAGATAACGCTGTACGCTTAAAGAAATAGTATAGAATTTCACAAAAAAATGAAAACACAAATTTAACTTGGAGGATGTTGAGTAGTGAGCAACGGGAAAAAGATTTTTATTAGTCATAGTTCAAAGGATCAAGAATATGTGGATGCGTTTATCCAATTATTGAAAAAGTTTGGGTTTCGAACACAGGATATTTTTTATAGTTCCACTATTGAAACAGGTGTACAGCCAGGAGAATTAATTTTTGACACGATTAAAAGGGAGCTAACCAATCAACCTGTCATGCTGTATTTTTTATCTGATCATTATTATCAGAGTATTCCATGTTTAAACGAAATGGGTGCTTCTTGGATGCTATCAGATAAACACTATCCAATTGCGTTAAATAATTTTTCTATGAAAGATATGAAAGGTGTTATTAGTAGTGAGCGTTTGGCGATTGCGTTTAATGATAAGACAAGTACTAATGAAATAAACTGCTTATTAAAAAAGTTATCTCATGACACAGATGTACAAGCTGAGCCAGATTTTGAACTAAACGTTGAGAAAAATATTCAGCCATTCCAAAATAAACTGACACAACTGATTCGGCAAGCAAGTTATTTAAAACCTGATGAAAAGGGATATTTTGAAACGATTCTTAGCACTCATCGTCCTGTGTATGGCACAGCAAAAGGGGTGTATGACTGTTTTAAATTACCTAGCTTAATTGAGCCTAAAAGTTTAGGTTTAGACACGCTATCAGAGGATGAAAGCCATTGGCTATTCTTTTTTCTTACGTGGGGAACTTTTCAAGAAGGCGAAAAAGTGCGGTTTAAATTGAAAAAGGATAAGGCGTATAACAATCGGGAATTCAGTGATATTGGTAAATGTAAAAATATTTACGTCTCTTATTTAGAGAAGGTAGAGTAATTGGAGGAGGTAATAAATGAAAATGAATTGGCGTCAGTTGGTTGGTACATATCGTATTTCTGATAATGGTAAACAATATCAAAATGACTGGTTAAATAAGCAAGTTGATTTAGCCACAGAACTTCGTAAATCTTTTGATAGTGACTATCGTAGAGTAATTAAAAGTGATGCATTTAGACGCTTACAAGACAAAACACAAGTTTTTCCTTTAGAACGTAATGATTTTGTAAGAACACGTTTAACACATAGCTTAGAAGTGGCAATGCATAGCAGGGATATACTTAGATTAGTTATTTCACAGTTGAACGAACGAAACATTGAGGTTATGGAATTATCAGAATGCTATCGGTTGTTAGAAACAGCTGCATTAATCCATGATATCGGCAATCCCCCTTTTGGACATTTTGGAGAAGAAGCCATTCGTATTTGGTTTGAAAAAAATGGTCCTTTGTATGCTTGTTGGTCTGATTTTTCGGAGCAACAACAAAATGATTTTCTTAACTTTGAAGGCAACGCTCAAACCATCCGACTTTTAACAAAACTGCATCATGATAATGGGACTTCTAAAGCAGGAATGAAACTAACCGCCACGACATTAGACACAGTTATCAAATATACGGCATCTTCAGATCAATTAAATAAGCAACAGCTTTTGTCTAAAAAAGTTGGCTATTTTTACTCGGAAAAACAAGTGTTTAACGCCATTAAATTTGCGACAGGAACACAAAATAAGCGACACCCATTAGTCTTTTTGTTAGAAGCTTCAGATGATATCGCCTATACTTTTTCAGATATCGAAGATGCCTATAATTATGGTTTATACAGCTATCAAGATTTAAAGCAGTTTGTTGATGGGCAAACAGGAACAAAAAAATTTTTAATGTTAGAAAAAGATAAAACAGAAGAAGCTACCTTACAAGAATTTTTGAGAAAGACACAAAGAGCTGTTTGTCAAAGCGTAGCGAAAAATTTTGCTAATCATTATGACTTAATTATGAGAGGTATCTATCATAATGAAATTATCATTGAAGATTGTGATGAAGTGAAATGCTTTCAGGCATTAAAAAACTTTTCTAGAGCCTATGTTTTTCAAACAAAAACAATTTTGGATCAAGAGGTATTGGGCTTCAATATCATCAATCGTTTACTAGATGAATTTGTTCCAGTCGTACTAAAATACGAAAAAGTTTCCATGAATAAGTATGAGGAGCGAATCTTTAATAATATTTCGGAAAGCGCGAAAGCGTTGTATAGAAGAGAAGCAAAGAACGCTACAGAAGCAGAAAAAGACTATTATCGTTTGAAAATGGCGGTGGACTTTGTATGTAATATGACGGATGGATATGCCAAAAAAGTTTATGATACATTATTCACTTAAAATTTGAGAAAAAGCTTCTCAGCGGTTGCCGCCGCTGAAGAAAACTAGTTCATTGCACAGGCTGATCGTTTCAGTAAAAATTTTAAAGATGCTAGTAATTTCACTGAAAATCGGGTACACTAAAATTAGCTAGTGTAACTAGCAAAAAAGGCAACTGGAATAGATAGGTTGTGCTGTCTATGAAGGGCTTTGTTTGTCAGGTGGTGCTGACATGCAAAGTGCCTTTTTTCTTTTTCTCAACATTTTAAGGACAAAAAACGATTGCAACATGTCACAATCGCTAACCTCGGAGAAAAAAGAATTTTTCTCCAATGGCCATTTCGATAACCTGTTGTGTGTTTCGAAACATTCAGAACGGTGGTGCGTTCTTTCAGTGCCTAATTATCCAATTCGTTTCTTGTTCCTCTATTTACAGTATACTGAATGAAAGCCTATTCTGCAATGATAGAATCAGGTTCCTGTGATTAAATAACATAAAAAATGGGCCCCTTATATAAAGAAAAATAACAAAAGAAATTTTGAATATTGACGTTTTTTTTAGGTACGTTATGATAAACGAGAGGTGATTTTATGTTAAAAACGCAAATTGTTGATTATTTACGCAATCAAACAGCTTTTTTTGAACCATCTTTAGTCAGTGAAATTTTCACAGCAAGCAATATTGCAACGACATTTTCTATCAAACGAAATACAGCTAGTCACTATTTAAATCAGTTAAACGAAGAAGGGATTCTAGTTAAGATCAATACACGACCAGTTTACTTTTTTCATAAAGAAGCGTTTCAACAACAAAACTATCTTTTAAAAAGAACTGTTTATCAAAGTTTCCAAGAAATGATCGATGAACAGCCTGTTTTTGATCGCAAAAGTGATTTTTTTCAGTCGGTCATTGGTTATCGCGGTAGTTTAGCCCAGACCATCGAACAATTAAAAATGGCAGCGCTTTATCCTGGCGGTGGATTACCTGTCTTAATTACAGGTGAAAGTGGTACGGGTAAAAGTTTTTTAGCATCCTTATATTATCAGTTTTGTCTTTAAAAAGAACTACTTGACGATTCAGCACCTTTTGTGACAGTTAATTGTGCGCAATATGCCAACAATCCAGAGCTTTTAACTAGTCAATTATTTGGGCATCTTAAAGGCGCTTTTACAGGAGCAGATTCCGATAAAATTGGAGCCTTTCAAAGTGCAGAAGGGGGCGTTTTATTTTTAGATGAAGTTCATCGTTTGAGTCCTGAAGGGCAGGAAAAATTGTTTACATTTTTAGATCAGGGTATCATTTATCGGATGGGTGAAACCAATCGGCCCATTCCTGTTACGTGTCGGTTGTGCTTTGCCACAACTGAAGAAATTTCTAGCACCTTTTTAACGACATTTTTAAGACGAATTCCTATTCAAATTAAAATCCCAAGTCTTGCTGAACGCACTCAAGCGGAAAGAAAACAATTAATTATGCGAGCATTTTATGAGGAACAGCAAGCTATTCAAAAAGCAGTTACTATCACGCCACAAGTTATCCAACTTTTAGAAAACCACCATTATGTAGGCAATGTAGGTGAATTAAGAAATAATATAAAAATTATTACTGCACGCAGCTTTGCCGTCAATCTTGACAAACATGTTATTCCAATCACTTTGCACGATCTACCGAAAGAATTTCTGGATCAATCGATCAGACTAGCTCCTGATGAAAATGAATTGCCTATTCGTTTAGATGGGCAAACAAATCTGGTTAGTTTGTTAGAGGAAACAGAGCTTGCGCAAAGAAGAATTATCCAGAGTTATGAACGAATCCTTCGTCTTTATGTCTCTCACCATCATCATCTTTCCACTGCCAATAACGACATCTCGAAAGAAATTGAACGCTTATTCGATGATTTATTATTTGAAAAGAAGCGAGAGAAAAATCACGAAATGCTATTGTTTATTACGCAAAATATCCGTCAATTATTGGAAACGATTGAATCGTCTTATCAAATTCGGTTTAATGGCAGTTTAGTCTAAGCATTAAGCACCTATCTGTTTCAACGAAGATGTATTGATTGGTTTCCAGAAAAAGAACCTACAACAGTCATTGACGAACTTTTAACAGAAGTTCAAACCAAATTAGCAACTAGTTATGGCTACGCTGAACAACTGTTAACTTTAGTGAAACGTTCATTAGATATTGAGCTATCCCAGATGGATCGAATTATTGTCACCATTTATCTTCACTCTTCGGGTTCAGTAAAGGAAAGTCACTATCCGAAAGCGGTGATTGTTGCCCACGGATATGCCACAGCAAGTAGTATTGCGAATGTTGCAAATCGGCTGTTAAATGTGCCAATTTTTCAATCGTTTGACATGCCGTTAGATGTTACTCCCAAAAAAATTTCCGAACACTTAATTCACTATATGGAACGTCAAGAAACGAGGAATGGTTTAGTAATTCTTTTTGATATGGGTTCATTGAAAGAAATTTATCAGTATTTTCCGGCAGAAGAAGAAGGTCCTTTTTTATTAATGAATAATGTGACAACAAGCTTGGCTCTATCTATAGGAGAAGCCATTAAAGACGAAGTTTCTTTTGAAGAATTGCCCCAAAAAGCGTTAAAGGTTCATCCAAATGAATGGGAAATCATATTACCTGAAAATAAAACGGAACGTGTCATTTTAACAACGTGTAGTACCGGAATTGGCACAGCCGTTAAAATTAGAGATTTACTTGAAAAAAGTTTACCTGCGGAAGCACAATTAAAGATTATTCCTTGTGAATATAATCAATTACGTAATGCAGAGTCGATCAAAGAAAGTTTTCCAGAATATGAGATTGTCGGCATCATCGGTACAAACAACCCGTCTTCAAATGACCTCCCGTACATCTCTTTAGAAGAGTTGATTGCAGGAAAAGGAATTACGACCCTTTTAGAATGGACAAAGAGAGAATTAACTAAAGATATGCTGTCCTATGTAAATCATGAGTTGATTCGTAACTTTTCATTAGATCGGGTCATTCAATCAGTGACGATTTTAGATACAGAAAAAATTATTCGACAAGTAGAAGTCTTTTTAATTCAATTAGAAGAGCGGTGGCAACAAACGATTCAAAATGATCGTAAATTGGCGGTATATGTCCATGTCAGTTGTTTAATTGAACGATTGATCCGGAATGAACCTATTGAAAATTATAATGGCGCCGAACAATTAAAGCAGTGTCAAAGAACGGTCTTGCAAGAGTTAAAAGAGGCGTTTAGTGTCATTGAAAAAGTTTATAGTGTCAATATACCTGAATCGGAGCTTTTTTATGTCTATGATGTGTTGTTTGGAAAAACGGAGTTTAACAACGCAGAAAGCGATTTTTAAAATAAAAAGGAGGGAGTGCCACTTTTTTGGCACTCTTTTTGCTATATAAAGAAGTAAGTGAGGTGAAGAAAATGGAACGTAAAATTATTCTGGCAACACATGGTAATTTCGCTGCAGGGATTCAGACATCATTAGCTTTAATTTGTGGTGAAACAAAGAATGTGGAATGTCTTTGCGCTTATATGGAACAACCTTATGATTTAGCCAAGACGGTCAAAGACATTTTAAAGAACAATCAACAAAATGAATTAATTGTGATTACGGACCTATTTGGCGGAAGCGTGAATAACGAATTCTTTAATTATGTGGGGAAACAAGCAATGCATTTAATTTCAGGATTAAATTTAGCAACGTTAATTGAAATATATACCCAAATAAATACTGTTGATTCATTAGTTGATTTAGTAAAACGTGCCGTTGAAAACGGACAAGAAAGTCTTTGTTATTGTAATGAGTTATCTAGTAAAGAAATTTTAGAAGAAGAATTTTAGGAGGAAATGAAATGATTAAATTGTTAAGAGTCGATCATCGCTTGTTACATGGTCAAGTGGCTTTTTCATGGACCCAAGGCTTAGGCGCCGATTGTATTTTAATCGCAAATGATGACGTACCTAAAAATGATATTCGAAAAACAACCATTAAGCTAGCTAAACCAGCAGGAGTAAAACTGGTCATTAAAACGATTGAAGATGCGATTGCCGCACTAAAAAGTGGTGTTACAGAAAAATACAAACTTTTTATTGTAGTTGAGAGTGTGGAGGATGCTTATCGATTGGCTACTGCTTGTCCAGAAATAAAAGAAATTAACTTAGGAGGGATGAAAGTAAGGGAAAATACTCGAAACATTTCTAAAGCAATTAATATCACACCGGATGAAGAAAAAATGGTTAAAGAATTGGTCGCAAATGGTTGTGAAGTTGAAATTCGACAAGTCCCAAATGACAAAAAAGTAGCAGCATTAAATGTCTTGTAGAAAGGAGAAATACAAATGATAGGACAAGCGATTCTTTTAGGTTGCATCGCTTTTATTGCGCAGTCGGAATATGCTTTAGGTACCTCGTTGCTTTCAAGACCAATTGTAACCGGTTTATTTGTCGGAATTGTATTAGGTGATGTCAAAACGGGCGTAATCATGGGCGCAACCTTAGAGTTAGCTTTCATCGGTTCTTTTTCAGTGGGCGCCTCAATCCCACCTGATGTAGTGACTGGTGGGATTCTTGGTACAGCGTTTGCTATTACTGCTGGCGCAGGAACAGAAACAGCCTTAGTCTTAGGCTTGCCAATCGCAACGTTAACGTTGATTCTTAAAAATATTTATTTGGGTTTGCTCATCCCAATCATGAGTCAAAAAGCTGATCAGTATGCTGAAGAAGGAGCATATAAAGGGGTGGAGCGCATGCATTTACTTGCAGGCTTTGGCTTATCGTTCATGCTAGCGCTCATTGTAACTATTTCATTTGCCGTGGGCAGTAACACCATTAAAAGCTTACTTGATCTGATCCCTGAATTTATTCAACATGGGTTGTCTGTTGCAACGGGGATTATTCCAGCGCTAGGATTTGCGATGCTTGCACGCTTACTGATTAACAAACAAGTGGCGCCATATTTCTTTTTAGGCTTCGTCTTAATGGCCTACTTTAAGTTACCTGTAACAGGAGTAGCAATTTTGGGTGCCATTACAGCAGTAATTGTTGTGAATATCATGAATTATGCCAAAGGAAAGAATGAAACAATACAAACAACGAGTGGGGAGGTAATTGATGATGACGAAGACTTCTAAAACTAAGACAGAAAACTTAATTACAAAAAAAGAACTTAATCAAGTCTTTTGGCGTTCATTTCAAATGGAATTTTCATGGAATTATGAACGTCAGATGAATATGGCTTATGTCTATGCCATGATCCCTATTTTAAAGAAATTATATCCTCAAAAAGAAGAGATGGCGGCAGCTTTAAAACGGCATCTTGCTTTCTTTAATACTACGCCGCATATCGTGACGTTTATTTTAGGAATTAATGCTGCAATGGAAGAAGAAAATGTTCTGGACGAAAATTTTGAAGTTGGAACAATCGATAGTATTAAAACCTCGTTAATGGGACCTTTAGCTGGTTTAGGTGATTCCTTTTTCTGGGGAACCTTACGCTTGATTGCAACAGGTGTTGGAACTTCGTTAGCTTTACAAGGGAATGTGTTAGGGCCAATTCTATTTTTACTCATTTTTAACGTTCCTCATGTGATTGTTCGTTATTTACTGAATCGTTGGGGCTACAAATTAGGAACTGGTTTTCTCAAAAAAATTCAAGCAAATGGCATGATGGAAAGTCTCACATTAGGCGCTTCAATAATTGGCTTGATGGTGGTAGGTGCTATGACCGCCTCCATGATTGATTTAACTATCCCGATTACAATCAGCGGAAGTGGCAAAAATGCAGTCACGGTTCAAAGTATCTTTGACGATATCATGCCTAAATTATTACCGCTTGTATCTTTTGGTTTTGTTTTTTATTTATTGAAAAAAGAAGTAAAACCTTTAGCGATTTTAGGTGGCATGGCAATTGTCGGAATTCTTGGCTCATTAATTGGTCTATTTTAGGAGGCAAAATATGAAAACGATGCTGGATTATATAAATGAGGAGCAAGCAGCCCTAACTCAGATTCTTAACCAATTTCAATTAACTGATACAGACGTTTCAAAGGTCACGCACTGTCTAATTTTAGCAACTGGCTCGTCACATAACGCTTGTCAGGCGGCTAAAGTTTACCTTGAAGAAGTGGCGCCTATTTATGTGGAAATCCAAGAGCCGTTCAATTTTGCTCATTATGGCAAAGTGGATGATCGGTTTGATCTGGTCATAGCGGTTTCGCAAAGTGGTAAAAGTGCTTCAACAATTGATGCCATTGCAAAAATTAAAAACCAAACGTCTGTAAAAACAGTGGCCTTGACAAGTGATGTCACCAGCCCGATTACGGAGGTTGTGGATGAAGTCCTGGATTTAAAAATGGGGCTTGAAACAGTTGGTTTTGTCACAAAAGGCTATACGGCAACACTTTTAAATTTATTTCTATTTGGATTGAAACTGGGCTATCAAAAGCATTAATTAACAAAAGCAGAGGTTGAAGAAGAATTAGCAAAACTTGCCAAAGCAATTCAGGAAATCGATTCGGTGATTTATAAAACCGAACAATTTTGGCAAAAAACGAAAAAAGAATTAACAGAGGGGACACGATTTATCGCAATTGGTTATGGGCCCAATATTGGTACGGCGAAAGAGTTTGAGACGAAGTTTACAGAAACAGTTCGCTTACCTTCCCAAGGATTTGAAGTCGAAGCCTATATGCATGGGCCTTATCTTGAAGCGGATACTACACATCTTTTGTTTTTTATTGAAAATCAAAGTCCTATTCAAGCACGTAGCCAAGCCTTGAAAAATTATCTAGCCAGTTATGTTGGCCAATGTTACACAATTACAACGCGTTCAACGAGAGCATCAAATACGTTAGATTTAGCAAGTGATGTCGAAGAAAAAATTAGTCCTTTATTGTTAGTTATTCCATTTCAATATTTGGCGTATCAAGTAGCTACAAGTAAAGGAATTGATTTATCTCAACGGATTTTTGATGATTTTGATTGTGTCCTAAAAAGTAAAATAGCAAAGAAAGAGGGAAATCAGTCATGTTAAAATTTAATGAAGAACAACAAATCAAAGACATACGAGGTGCCTTAGCCTTGCGTTCAGATGTTGAAAAAGTTGTTGATCAAGTTTGGACGAAAGGATTTGATGCGGTTTATTATTTAGGAATCGGCGGTACTTATGCTTCAGCCATGCAAGCAGTTACTTATGCGAATGGAAAAAGTAATTTACCAATCTATGTTCAACATGCTGCTGAGTATTACACAACAGGCAATAAACGTTTAACAGAAAAATCATTCGTCATCTTGTCTTCCGTTACTGGGACAACACAAGAAGTGGTGCAAGCCGTTCAAGAAATCAAAAAGGTCGGCGCAACGCTATTTGGTTTTATTGATGCAAAAGATAGTCTTTTAGCAGATTTATGTGATTATGTGGTGACTTATCCAGCCCCAGGAACTGAGCAAATCAAGTTCTTTATGGTAGCTGATCGTTTAATGCAAAAAAACAACGAATTTACAGATTACGAAAATTATTACCAAGAATTGGAAGAATATTTGCCTACAGGTTTAGCTGAAGCTGAAAAAAGTGCCGATGTGTTTGGCTTAGCTTTCGCGGAAAAACATCGTCATGATAGCATTCACTATTTTATTGGCGCAGGAAACCAATGGGGAGCGGTCTATTCTTATGCAATGTGCTATTGGGAAGAGCAAAGTTGGCTTCGTTCAAAATCAATTCATGCAGCAGAGTTCTTACATGGAACGCTAGAAATTGTAGACGAAACTACGCCAGTAACGTTATTTATCGGAGAAGACGAGCAGCGACCATTGGCAGAACGAGTAGCAAAATTATTGCCGAAAATCTGTGCCAATTATACAATTATTGATTCGAAAGCGTATGAACTTCCAGGAATTAGTGAAAAATATCGTGGTCGAGTTGTTTCATTTCTCCTAATGCATGCAGTAACGCAACGCATTGATGCGCATGTAGAAAAATTAAATTGTCACCCATTAGAGATTCGTCGTTATTATCGTCAATTTGATTACTAAGACAAAATAGCCTCTTTTTCCAGCAAGCCTGTGGTAGACTGAAGAGAGAATACTTCAGAAAGTAGGAAAACCAATGACAAAACCGAAAATCTATACAATGACCTTTGCCAGTGTTTACCCGCTATATATCCAAAAAGCAGAACGTAAAAATCGAACGCAAGCGGAGGTTGACGAAATTATTTATTGGTTAACTGGTTATGATGAAAAAGGCTTGCAACAACAATTGGCTCAAAAAGTAACGATGGAAACATTTTTTGAAGAAGCACCCAATTTTAATGAAAACGCCCAATTGATCAAAGGCGTAATTTGTGGCTATCGCGTGGAAGAAATTGAAGATCCTTTAATGCAAAAAATCCGTTATCTAGATAAATTAATCGACGAATTGGCCAAGGGAAAAGCGATGGAAAAAATTTTAAGAACATGAAGAGGTCGGGACAGAAGTGTTTAACTCCGAGAAATAAGAAGGAATTTCCGAAAATTGTTCTTTAATTTTTGGAGAATTTCGGCTTATTTCCGAAGGAGTTGCTTCTGTTCCCGCCGTTTATCAGTTTTTGAGCGTGGGACAAAAATTCAAAGTGATTTTTGTCCCACGCTCTTCATGTTTTCTTGTACACGGAATTTAACTATTTCCTGTATTAATGAAAGAGGTAACTCTTGCGTGTAGGGAAATTGAATGGCACCTTTCGAGGTTTTAAAAGGGCGTAATTCTTTGCTGAAACGTTGGATGGCTGATGGCGTAGGATAGAAACCTAAATGTTGCTTGGCCGCCGCAAAATGCACTAAATTGCCATTTAAGTAAAAGGTCGGCATCCCATAAGCGATTTTTTCAGTAGTCTCCTGAGGAACAACCGCTAAAATTGCTTGGTAGATTTCTGTTAACTGTGTTTGATGTTGGGGTTGCTGGCGAATATAGTTTGCAATGATGGTCATATAAAAACACCTCCGTTTGTTTCAGTATACTATGTAAAAAATAAAAGGCGAAGAAGATACAAAAAAACCGTCTAGTATTTTTTCTTTACTAAACGGCTTTTAGCTTAAATAACTACCTAAAGGGTCTTGCATGGAAATGTTTGTCACTCCTTAGTTTAATTGTTTTAAGTGTGCAATTGCTTCTTCAATTGTGTGACCAGTTGCTGTTTTACTTTCATTTTTTGCATCAAAAACAATGAAAATATTTTTGTCTGTGTCTAATTGAATACGGTATTGAATGTTTTTTACTTTGTAAGTCATAGTTATTCTCCTTTCATAAAGTACTCTAAAAAGGCGACGATAACTGATAACGAAATTCCATTGTTACTATAACACTGGAAAATTATTTTTGCAACAAATAACATTTTTTCTTTACCATTCCTTAGACTTCTTTGCTAGCTACTTCTTTACATTCTTTTTCAAGAAGCATAAAATAAATACATTACTAGTTTTTGAATAGGAGATCGATGTGAAAAAGAGAGTTGAAAAATTTAGGCGATGGCCCTACCGCTACCTTTTGTATGGAATCGGGTTCATCTTATTAGTTATTTTTAGTAATTTATATTTGCAATGGTGTCAGAATAACTTGTCTGTTGATTTAGCCTTCAAGTTTGCTTTTTCGTGGCATACGGAAAAGTTTTTCTTAGGTTGTTTTGTGCTAAGTGTTTTTTTACTTTTTTTATGTAGTTTGGCAGGTTCATTAGAAGTTGGCGCTCTTTTATATAGTGTCATAATAGGTGTTTTAGGATTTGCGGACTATCAAAAGATGTTTTATCGTGTCGAACCTATTTACCCAGACGACTTAAAAATGATCACAGAAGTTAGTTTATTAAAAGAAATGGTTGGTTTATGGCCGTTTATTTTTGTGGTAGCGTTAGGTTGTGTAGCACTTTTTTTCTTAGGAAAAGCCTTTTATAAAAGTTTCTTTTTATCGAAGAAAAAACAAACGATTCGTGTGTTAAGTCTTGTTCTTTCGATTGGTCTATTTTCATATATTGGTGATTTTAACAATCCGCAAAATTTGTTACGTAAAGCCTATAATAAAACCGCGTTATGGATTCCTTACAGCCAAAAAATGAATTACTACAATACAGGATTTATTGGTGGTTTTCTATATAATTTAAAAGTAGAGGCTATGGACCAACCAAAGGGTTATTCAAAAGAAGCTATTTCAGAAATTACTCAGAAATATCAAAAGTTGGCCGAGGCGAAACCAGTGCCGAGCAATGAGCAACCAAATATTGTGTTTGTCATGAGTGAAAGTTTTTCAAATCCAGATCATCTGAAAGGTTTGTCCATTATTGGTAATCCTTTAGCTGATTATCAGCAAATCGCTGATAAAACTTACAGTGGCCAGATGCTTTCACAAAACTACGGGGGCGGAACTGCGAATATTGAATTTGAAGCCCTAACAAGTTTTTCGATGGAATTAATGAATGCCCAAATGACTACACCTTATACAATGATGATTCCTAAGATGAAGGAATTGCCTTCCATTGTTTCATTACTTAAGGAACAAAAGTACCAAACAACGGCTATTCATCCGTACAATACATCTATGTATAAACGAAAAGATGTGTATAAAATTTTAGGTTTTGATCAATTTATCAATGAAAAAACAATGAACTATACGGATAAACTAGAAAATAATCCTTACATTTCAGATCAAGCAGCGTATCAGGAAGTGACGACACTGCTTAAAGAAAAAGAGCAACCGCAATTCATTCATTTAGTTACTATGCAAACACATATGCCCTATGAAAATAAATACACAACGTCCAATTATTTTTCTCAAGGAAACGGCAATCAAGTCGCGCTCAATAATTACTTGCAAGATATTGCCTACAGTAGCGAAGCTTTGAAAAATTTCCTACAAGAAATCGAAAAAATGCCCAAACGCACATTAGTCGTTTTTTGGGGAGATCACTTACCAAGTATTTATGATGAAAACATTCAAGCGTTGAATGAAGGGGCAGCCCTTCACCAGACAGAATTTCTAATGTATGATACGGCGAACCAGTTAACAGAAAAAAATCAGCATCAAGCAATCATTAGTCCATTTTATTTTGCTCCCTCACTTTTCCAACAAAGCGGCTTACCGCAATCGGGATTTTACGCTATGCTAAATGAGGTACAAGGACAATTGCCTGCTTTTGAAAAGGGAAATTACTATCTCGGTGGGGAATGGAAAAAAACAGTAGAAATGAATAAAAAGCAAGAACAACTATATGAGGAATACCGACTGATTCAATATGACATTGTTTCTGGGAAGCAATATAGTTTAGAAAATCAATTTTTTTAGCTAAAAAAACACACGAAACATTCGTGTGTTTTTTGATTTTTATTTTAAAGTTTTACGATAAACAATGACATAATAGCTGAAAGCTAACAGGCAAGCAAAACTTAAAAAGTAAAGCGGTAAGACCCAAATGGTGCCATTGTGAAAGTAACTAATCAAATAGGTAAAGAAACTAACAAACAAGTAATAGACAAAACTAAAAATCCCACTGGCAGTACCAATTACAGATTCATAGCCTTTTAAGGCCATACTTAAGGCATTGGGCAAAGTAATATTAATCCCTAAGAAAAAGAGAAAAATAAACAAAATAAGACCAATGATTGTTTCAAATTGTGTCATTATTAATAAACAGCAAGCCGCAAAGATACTTAGCAGCAAACCAGCAAAGGCAATTTTTTCCGCTGACCAATATCCTAGCAACCAATTGATAAGAACCGCAGCAAGAATACTAGACACAGCTAAAACTAAACCAAGAAAGCCATATTGGACACTGCTAAAGCCAAAGTGATTGATGAAAATAAACGGAGCTTCTGCATAGTAGCTAAACAATAAACCATTAATGCCCCCAATCAATAAGCCGTAGCACCAAACTTTCGAGTCGAAGGAAAGGCGTTTCGCCACGGACCAAAAAGGCGCTTTCGTTAAGGTATTTCCTAAGTGAAAGGTTTCTGGTAAACGATAAAAACTATAGAAAAGTAATAGAACAGCCATGACAATTAAGGTGCTAAAGACATGCTGATAGCCAAAATAGGTTTGAACAAGTCCGCCGACTAAGGGTCCGATGGCAGGAGATAGCGATAGGGCAGCGCTTGTTTGAGCAAAAATTTTCCCTCTTTGAAGATCGTTAAAGCTTTCCCGCATCATCGATTGGGTAATAACAGAACCAACGCTTGCACCAAATGCTTGAATTAAACGGAAGAATAACAGCCAAGGAAATGTCGGACTCAAAAAAAGGCCAATATTTCCAATTAAATAGCATAAAATTCCTAATAACATAGCTGGGCGACGTCCAATCGTATCGGATAGAATTCCCCAGAATAAAACGCCAACGGCAAAGGCAACAAAATAAATACTCATGGTTAATTGTGCCACGCTATCGTGAATGTTAAAAGCAGAACTAAGCGCTGGCAAAATAGGTGTGAAAATCGACTCGCTGATTTGTGGAAATCCCACAAGCAAAATAATAATTAGTAATGATGGGACGGTGTTTCGGGTGTTTTTCATGATTTTTCTCCTTAAAAGTTTAATCTAATCAAAAACACCCATTGTCTTTTACAACCGCCAAATTTAAAATAAGTAAAATAATGTCACCAACTTTCCTTAAAATTTTTTATTATACAAAGTCTAAATGAAGAAGCGCTTCTTCTTGACTAAATTCATAAGTGTAGCGACCAGATAAACCGGCAAGCTCACCTGATGCTTGAAATAGTTCACCAGGACAGTCTAAAAGACCTTGTGTAAACGTCCCTTTTTCGCAAGCAGTAAAGGTGCCTTTTTTTCCTAAATAAGTTCCTTCGAAATGTAGGAAACCGACCACTTGAGCCACAGCTTCAAGCCCATCAGCCATTGAAGAGCCTTGATAAGTCATTAAGTATTCCACAGAAGCTGTCCCAGATAAGGCGCCTGACAATTGATAAGTAGCGCTCGCTTGATTCACTGGGAAATTTTCATTAAGATTGTCAATCGGTTGTTCTTGCCAACTAGATACAGTAAATGATGCTTGCTCCATTGCTGTCCCTTCTTTCTTATTAATAAGAATAGGGTAGCTGGAAGCGCACTATTTGTCAACAATCCACCACTTTAACTCTTCTTTTTTTGTACAAAAGAATGTAACGCTAAGCGGTTGATGTGATAAGCAGTTCCTTGTTTTTGAATAAAGCCGCGCTCTCGAAATTGTTTGAAAGTATAAATAAGATGGCGATAACTAACCCCTAAGTATTCGGCAATCTCAGTATGTTTTTCTTTATAAACATCTTCGTGATTAGCGGCAACCAATAGCAATTCTGCTAACCGATAACTTAGTTCATAGGTCTGATTCGTTGTAAAGTGGTCCACTCGTTGGAGCATTTTTTTCCCTAGATAATGGCTGAGTTGCTGCATAAAAAGTACCTTGTTTTTTAAAACAGTTTCTGCATAAGCTAAAGGAATAGCCAAACAACAGGTTTCACCTAAGGCGATAACGTCCTTGGTTATCGTTTCCGCTTGAACTAATGTTAAATCACCAATTAAATCACCTGTCGTTAAAAACTGAACAATGGATTGGCGGCCATTGCGTTCTGTTTTTAAAATTTTCGCTTTTCCTTTGATTAAATAAAAAAGATAATTTAATGGCTCTGCTTGGTGATGAATGAATTCTTGATTTTCAAAATCGATAATAAAACTGTGTTTTAAATCAATTTCATTAAAAAAAGGCGTATTTTTAGCTAATTCTTGTTTCGGTGATTCTTGGTAGGCTGTTTTAAGCATTTTTTCTCCTTATAATAGGAGATATCTCCTATTTGTTTCTTCTATTGTAGCACATAATAGACGTATCAAGAGTAGAGGAGTTTTTATAATGTGGAAGAAAAAAATTGTGCTATCGTTTCTTTTTTATTTAATTAGTGCATTGGGCATCAGTTTGACAATTCAAGCAGGCATTGGAGTTAGTAGTTTTAATGCATTTAATGTGACCTTTGCAACACTTACTCATTTAAAAGTCGGAACTGTTACCACAGCTATTAATTTCGCTTTTTTAGGCACGTGTTGGTTGTTAGATCAGCAGCGTAAAATTCAGGACTATTTGATTATTTTGGTGGCGTTAATTGGCTTTGGTTTTGTCATTAATTTTTTCTTATATCAATTATTTGGTTCGCTTGTTTTTCAAAATTATTTAGTTAAAATTGTTCTATTTATTTTAGGGACAATCATAGCAGGAATCGGGACAGGACAGGTAGTTGCGCTAGGTGTTTTGCAATTTCCCATTGAAAAATTTTGTACACTTATTTCTGAAAGAACGCGCTATAGTTTTCAGGTTTATCGTTATTTAGTTGATATTTTTTGTGTCAGTTTAGCACTAGGATTGTCCATTAGTTATCATTTGCCGATTTTTGTTCGTGAGGGAACTGTGATTAGTCTTTTCTTACTTTCTTGGGTTATTAGTTGGTCGAGAAAGCGGGGGCAACAACGTATTTTACGAATACAAATCAAGAAACTGGAATCCGAATGAAAGGATTTCAGTTTTTTTCAAATGAGCAGAACTTTTATTTGAAAAAAAGAATGGAAAACGGTATACTAATTAAGTAATTATTCATAACATTGGTTCTCCAATCAATGTTAAATAGTTTTTTCATGAGGGAGTAACTGACAGTATTTATGCTGTGACAACATCACCAACTCCGAAAGCAATTTCTGGTGTTGTCTTAAACGGTGAGACTTATGTATGTTCGACGAAGTAGCATACACAAGTCTATTTTTTTTCATTTATTTTTGATGAAATGTAAAATAGTACTTGAAGGATGCTGCAAAAAATAGAGGAGGAAGAACATGTCAGAAGAAAAGAAAACACAATTGTCTGAAGCGTTTTACGCACAAGACGACACAGTTGTTTTGGAGAAAATGAACACAACAACTGATGGATTAAGTGCACAGGAGGCTCAAAAGCGTTTAGAAACGTACGGGGAAAATGTGCTAGATGAAGGGAAGAAAAAATCACTTGCCGTGAAATTCTTTGAGCAATTCAAAGATTTTATGATTATTGTTTTATTAGCGGCAGCGGTCATTTCAGCCGTCTTTTCCCATGATGTGGTAGACTCGATTATCATCTTAGTGGTTGTTATCTTGAACGCCATCTTTGGGGTCATCCAAGAAGCTAAAGCGGAACAAGCCATTGAAGCATTAAAAGAAATGTCTTCACCAAATGCGAATGTTCGCCGTGATGGACACGTCATTACTGTTAAAAGTGATGAATTAGTGCCAGGTGACATTGTTTTATTAGAAGCAGGCGATGTCGTTCCAGCTGATTTACGTTTATTGGAAGCGAATAGCTTAAAAATTGAAGAAGCAGCGTTAACCGGTGAATCTGTTCCAGTTGAAAAAGAAGTAACCATCTTAGAGGGAACCGATATTGGTATCGGTGACCGAATCAATATGGCTTATTCAAATAGTAATGTGACGTATGGACGTGGTCTTGGCGTTGTGGTTGGCACAGGAATGAATACAGAAGTCGGTAAAATTGCTGGCATGCTAGCAAGCGAACAAGAAACGGAAACGCCTTTAAAACAAAACTTAAACCAATTGGGTAAAATGTTAACAATTGCCATTTTAGTCATTGCAGCGGTGATGTTTGTGGTAGGAATGATGAATGGTCGTTCATGGATTGACATGTTATTAACGTCAATTTCGTTAGCTGTAGCGGCAATTCCAGAAGGATTACCAGCGATTGTCACAATTATTTTGGCTTTAGGTACCCAAAAAATGGCCAAGAAAAATGCGATTGTCCGTAAGTTACCAGCCGTTGAAACATTAGGAAGTACAGATATTATCTGTTCAGATAAAACAGGTACGCTAACCTTAAATCAAATGACCGTTGAAGCGTTGTATACAGATGGTCAAGTTTTATCTGCTTCCACAGAAATCCCTGCCGATAATATGGCTTTAAAAATCATGAACTTTACGAATGATACAAAAATCGCTCAAGATGGTTCATTAATTGGTGACCCAACAGAAACTGCCTTAGTACAATTTGGTTTAGATCATGCGTTTAACGTAACCGAAAAAGTAGCAGCTGAACCTCGTGTGGCAGAGATTCCTTTTGACTCTGATCGTAAATTAATGACTACAGTTCATGAATTAAAAACAGGTGGCTTCCTAGTTTCTGTCAAAGGTGCACCAGATGAATTATTGAAACGTTGTACGGAAATCTTATCAAATGGAGAAACAAGTCCATTAGATGAAACAAAACGTCAAGAAATTTTGAAAACAAACACCTCATTAGCGAAACAAGCCTTACGTGTTTTAGGAATGGCTTATAAATATGTTGAGACGATTCCAGCCGAAATGAGTTCTGAACTTGTGGAAAAAGATTTAACATTTGCTGGTTTAGTCGGTATGATTGACCCAGAAAGAAAAGAAGCTGCAGATGCTGTAAAAGTCGCGAAAGAAGCGGGTATTCGTCCAATTATGATTACGGGTGACCACCGTGATACAGCAGAAGCAATTGCGGCACGTTTAGGCATCATCAAAGAAGGCGACGACGATGCAGTCATTACAGGCGCTGAATTAAATGAATTGTCAGATGAAAAATTCGCACAAGTCGTGGGACACTACTCTGTCTATGCTCGTGTTTCACCAGAACACAAGGTTCGGATTGTTAAAGCGTGGCAACAAGAAGGAAAAGTGGTTGCGATGACTGGTGATGGCGTAAATGATGCCCCAGCCTTAAAAGCTGCTGACATCGGGATTGGTATGGGAATTACCGGAACAGAAGTATCAAAAGGTGCTTCAGATATGGTACTTGCCGATGATAACTTTTCAACAATTATTGTGGCAGTAGAAGAAGGACGTAAAGTTTTCTCAAATATCCAAAAAACGATTCAATATTTACTTTCAGCTAACTTAGGGGAAGTATTAACCTTGTTTATTGCAACAATGCTCAATTGGGATACCTTGTTACCTGTTCACTTATTGTGGATTAACTTAGTAACGGATACTTTCCCAGCGATTGCGTTAGGTGTGGAACCAGCAGAACGTGATGTGATGAGCCATGAACCTCGTGGTAAAAAATCGAACTTCTTCTCTGGCGGCGTTTTAAGCAGTGTTGTTTATCAAGGGATTACGCAAGGGGCATTGACTTTGATTGTGTATAAAATGTCAATTATGTTCCCAGCACATACCGCAGCTAACACAAACTTATCGGCGCAAGCGTTGTATGATTTACAACACGGCGATGCTTTAACCATGGCCTTCGCTACTTTGGGATTAATTCAATTGTTCCATGCCTTTAATGTGAAGTCGATTTATCAATCAATTTTCAAAGTTGGCTTATTCCGCAACAAATCATTTAACTATGGGATTCTTGTTTCGTTCTTGCTATTAGCTGCAACGATTGTTATTCCAGGATTTAATGATTTATTCAGCGTTACACATTTAGATGCATATCAATGGGCAATTGTAGCAGGTACTTCTTTTGCTATCATCCCAATTGTGGAAATTGTGAAGTTCTTCCAACGTAAAGCAGGTAAAGGTGCTTAATAAATAAGAAAAGAAAATTGGCTGGTACTTAAACCAGTCAATTTTTCTTTATGTAAGGAGTGAAAGGGCTTGAAACGGAAAATTATTTTCGAAACACAACGACTTATTGTCAGAGAATGGCAGTCGGAAGATGAAGTGGAATTGAAAAAATTTTTGCAAGATGAAAATGTGATGTATGCTTATGAACACGCTTTTTCTGATGAAGAGGTCGCAAACTGGCTAAAGTGGAACTTACAGTCCTATCAAGAATACGGCTACGGCTTATGGGCGTTAGAGAAGAAACGAACAGGCGAAGTCATCGGCGAGTGTGGTCTCACCAATCAATTAGTAAAAGGTAAGAGCTATCCAGAAATTGGTTATCATTTATGTGTGAAAGAATGGCACAAAGGGTATGCGATTGAAGCTGCCGCAGCGACAAAACAGTACGCATTCGATGTATTAAATTTTCCAGAAGTTATTTCAACGATTCGTGATACGAACTTAGCCTCTATGAATGTCGCTATTCGAAACCAGATGCTTGTTAGGGATCGATACATTAAAACATACCATGGCAAAACGATGCCTCACTATGTTTTCTCTGTTAAGAATCAAAAGAATAAAGACTGAAAAAGTGCCACTTGTCAGATGGAATAGAAAAAGTGTAAAATGGAGTGAAAGAGAAAAGGGAAAAGAGGGATGGTTATGAGACCAAATTTAGGATTTTACGTTCAAACAATTAATGATATCGTTAAAACAACAGAAGATATTGGCGAAGTCATGAATCCATATTACGAAGAAGTTCGTCAAGCGATCGATAAGAATAAAGTGAATGATTTAACAGCCGAACGAATTGCAGAAATTCAAGCAAAATTTAAAGAAGGTACTGAAAAATATGAATTAATGCTCAAAAAAGTCGGAACATTAAAACCAACACCACAAGTACTTGGCATTCACAAAAAATTTCAACATGCTTATACAGAATATGTAGCAGGATGCAATGAAATGATTTTAGCAACAGATCCAGAAACAGGCATTGATGCAGATTTATTTAATGCTTCAGAGGAAAAGCAGGATCAAGCAACGGATGAATTAACCTTTGCCATTACGCGGATGAGCAACATTCTTTTGAAAAAATAAAAAACTAATAAAAATAACTAACGAATTTAATATTTTTTTCATGTCTTTTTTATGGACAAAAGAGAAAGTGTATTGTATTATTAATTCATACCAACAACAACCTTTTTATTTTTCATTTTACTCTTATTGAGTAAATACTCCTTTTCCATCGGCAAAACTGCCGGTGGTTTTTTTGTTATTTTTTTATTTAATAATAAAACAACCTTTGATTTTATTAAAATCAAAGGTTGTTTTAGCTTGTTAATTTTCAACATTTCGCACATAATCATCAAAGTATTGAATTAACTCTTTCTTGATTTGTTGATAATCTGCTTCAGAATAGTTCTTTTCTTCTAGCGTACCATTAAAAAATGGCAAATTTAATTCTTCTTTTAAACGTTCAATCACTTCTTCTTGCTTCATAAGGACCCCTTCTCAACGAATTGTTCTCTTCTATTATAGAACATTGTAGTCATCCGTCAATTGTTCAAAGGCAATTTTCATTTCCTCTAGACGTTCATTCAATTGATTGGTTTCATCTTCTTCATTGAAAAAATGTTGTTTTAATTCAAAATAAAAATTTTCGAAGGCTTGGAAAAAAGGCTCAGACTTGTTGTTTTCAAGAGCAGGAACACTTGTGTAGAGAACACGAGCGCTATGATAGTAAGTGAAAACCTCGTTAATATTTAATAAAATACGCGCTTCCTCTGGGCGTGGTCGACTTGTAACTAAGTCATGTAAAGATAAACTTTTTGTATGGGTTTCAGATAAATAAAATAAAAATAGTTCCAATTGCTCTTTTGTTGCAGACATGAAAACTCCTCCTCAAACAGTAGTAACATTTATTATAAATGAAAATGAAAGTGCTTGAAAAGCAATGCGCTCAGCAAAAATAATTATTTTAAGGGAAAACTATAGTTGTTGCTTTAGCATTCTTTTTAATCATGATAAACTGAGAGAAGTATAGTAGGTCCTGACAGAGGAGGAAACAAATGAAAATTGTGATTATTGGTGCATCATTCGCAGGTATTTCCGCAGCAATTGCTTCAAGGAAAAAATATCCCCAAGCAGAAATTTCTTTAATTGATAAACAAGCAACAGTGGGGTATTTATCTGGTGGCTTAAGTGCGTATTTTAATCATACCATCAATGAATTACACGAAGCACGTTACATAACGGAAGAGGAATTACGTCGTCAAAAGATTCAGTTGCTTTTAAATAGAGAAGTTGTAGCAATGGATGTTGAGAACCAATTGATTGCTTGGGCACAAAAGGAAGAGCAACAGTGGTATTCTTATGATAAATTGATTCTAGCGACAGGCGCAAGCCAGTTTTCCACGCAAATTCGTGGTAGTCAAACAGAAAAACTACTCAAATATAAATTTTTATCAGGTGCTTTAGCGGCTGTTCCATTACTGGAAAAAAGCCAGACAGTAGCTGTCATTGGTGCAGGACCCATTGGAATGGAAGCTATTGATTTTCTTGTGAAAATGAAGAAAACGGTCCATGTCTTTGAAAGCTTGGAAAATCTATTGCCTAAATATTTTGATAAAGAAATGGTCGCAGAAGTTCAAAAATCTTTGGAAAAACAAGCAGTAATTTTCCATTTTGAAGAAACGGTCCTAGGAATTGAAGAAACAGCAAATGGTATTGTTCTTGAAACAAGCGAACAGAAAATTTCTTGTGACAGTGGGATTTTTGCTTTAAACTTACATCCTCAATTAGCCTATTTGGATAAAAAAATTCAACGGAATCTGGATCAGACAATCGCGGTGGATTCTTATTTACAAACTTCAGTGCCGAATGTTTTTGCCATCGGAGATTGCATTTCAGTTATGAATGAACCAGTCGCGGAAACTTTTTATGCTCCGTTAGTGAACAATGCGGTACGAACTGGCTTAGTAGTCGCCAACAATTTAGAAGAAAAAACACACCGATTCATTGGCTCTTTGCGAACAATGGGAACAAAAGTGGGGGACTATTACCTTGCTAGTACAGGTCTAACCGAAACGGAAGGTTTATTTTTTCCGCAAACACTTGCTTCCGTAATTGTTAGACAGCCAGCGCCGCCTCTACAACATGGGACAGAAATTTTAGGCAAATTAATCTATGATAAAGTGACACAACGGGTCCTTGGTGCACAGCTTTGTTCAAAAAACAATTGTTTAGAAAAAATAAATACGTTAGCATTAAGTATCCAAACAGGTCAGACACTGACAGACCTATTACAAAAAGATTATTTTTATCAACCTTCCTTAACCAATATTTATGATATTACAAATTTGATGGGTGCTTCGGCTTATTGGAGAGAGAACGATGAAAGTTGAGACATTATTAGAAAAGAAAGCGATGCGACAATTATTAACGGTGCAACAAACCATCTTAGCAGGCGGTACCTGCTCAGTCTCTGATTTAACAGCATTTTTAGCGGTCACAAAAGCCTCCTTTGAAAAAGACTTAGAGGATTTACATTATTTTTTGAAACCTTTTGGACAGGACTGTCAGCTTACTTATGATGGCCAGCAGCTATCAATCACCTTATCGGATTTTTTTTCGTTGAATCATTTAATTGAAGCATTTGTAAAAGAGTCTCTTAAATTTCAACTTTTAGATTATTTATATCGTAATAAAGAGTTTTCTATTGTTCAATTAACGACTAAATTTATGATTAGTGAGTCTTCTTTATTTCGAAAGATTAAGGAACTCAATCAATTGTTAGCCGCCTTTGATTTGCAAATAAAAAATGGACAACTACAGGGAGAAGAATTGCAGATTCGTTACTTTTACTTTCAGTTGTATTGGTATATTACTCCCTATGAAACACACCAGAAAAAAACGATGTCCCCGTTAAATAAACGGATAATTGAAGGGATTGAGACTGGCTTAGGTTTTACTTTTAATGAACATAATGCGTTAAAAGTTAGCCTTTGGTTGAGTATTACGAAAAAGCGCCTAGCGGTCACTTCAAAAAAATATCAACAATTGAGAAAGAAAATGATTGATTTTAAAGAAGATCCGTTATTTAAGCAAGTTCGACAATTGTTTTTCCGTTTTTCTAGTCGCTATTCATTAGAATTAGACGAAGGAGAAAGCATGATTCATTTTGTTTTTCTAATCACAATGTCGGTCTTACCAGAATCAGCTTTTGATGAATATTCCTTAATTCGGGGACGTCGTTCCGCTGTTTCTTTAGCTGATACGTTTATCTTGGAAAATGTGGTCTTGTATTATCGGCCCCATAAATTTGAACCTACTCTTGAGAAAACCATGGCTTACTATTTTTCACAAATTCATGGAAAACTGTATTTTTTTAAAGGAGAATTGGAAGTTTTTGATCGGGCCCATATCTGGGAAAAAGAACAGCAATTATCTAGTCGGGAATTAGCTTCTTTTTCAACAACGTTATTAGAAAAAGCTTTAGCTTGTTTTGATGAAACGTATCAACCAGGAGATAGTTTGCATGAACTTTCTCTGGTCAAATATTTAAGCGTGTTGGCATTAATTGAATTTAAAATGATTGGTGAAATAAAAATTGGAATTCATTTAGCAATGGATGCTCTTTATCAAGCGGCGTTAACACAAGTATTAATGCTTAGTCTTAAAAATATGAATGGCACGCTGGTGGAGAGGTATCAGCCTGAACAAACATATGATTTAATTGTGACCAATTATCAGCAAACGAGCTATCAAGGAACACCGGAAGTCTATGTTTTGTCAGAATTAAGTTCGACCTATGATGTGCAACAATTAAAAAAGAAAATACGTACCTTGCGGGAGAAATAAACAAAAGGTTGGTGTGACGGAAATTGTCTGATCCTCGCACCAGCCTTTTTACAACTAAAAGTCGAAAATTAGGCTTTTTTAAACAAAAATGTTTCTTTTTATTGAAAAATTAGAGATAATAAAAGTATTATTGAAAGCGTTGTCTTTGTTGGTTTTAGTAGAAATCCTTTCAATTTTTTTAAAATAAAAAAAGTTTTTGACATGTTTAGTTATTCTTTTGTTTGTAAGATAGGGACATAAAGAAAACGATTTCAAAAACGTTTAGGAGGAATTATCATGGCAGAAGAAAAATACATTATGGCGATTGATCAAGGAACGACTAGTTCTCGTGCAATTATTTTTGATAAAAAAGGAAACAAAATTGGTAGTTCACAAAAGGAATTTACTCAATATTTTCCTAATGCAGGCTGGGTGGAACATAATGCCAATGAAATTTGGAATTCTGTTCAATCCGTTATTGCAGGTTCTTTAATTGAGTCAGGAGTGAAACCTACAGATATTGCCGGAATTGGGATTACAAACCAACGGGAAACAACCGTTGTTTGGGACAAAGCAACTGGGTTACCAATTTATAACGCAATTGTTTGGCAATCACGCCAAACGACACCTATTGCTGATCAACTAAAAGAAGATGGCTACAGCGAAATGATTCATGAAAAAACTGGGTTAATCATTGATGCTTATTTCTCAGCAACGAAGGTTCGTTGGATCTTAGATCACGTAGAAGGTGCGCAAGAACGTGCAGAAAATGGAGAATTGATGTTTGGAACAATTGACACTTGGCTCGTTTGGAAATTAACGGGAGATACTCATGTCACTGATTATTCAAATGCAAGTCGGACGATGTTGTTTAATATCCATGATTTAGATTGGGATCAAGAAATTTTGGATCTTTTAAATATCCCACGAGTGATGTTACCGAAAGTGGTTTCGAACTCTGAAGTGTATGGACTAACAAAAAATTACCATTTTTACGGAAGTGAAGTTCCTATCGCTGGGATGGCTGGTGACCAACAAGCCGCTTTATTTGGTCAAATGGCCTTTGAACCTGGGATGGTTAAAAATACCTATGGAACAGGCTCATTTATTGTCATGAACACTGGCGAAGAACCTCAACTTTCTAAAAATAATCTGCTTACCACTATTGGCTATGGTATTAACGGCAAAGTATATTATGCCTTGGAAGGAAGTATCTTCGTGGCTGGTTCAGCGATTCAATGGTTACGAGATGGCTTAAAAATGTTGCAAACGGCTGCTGAATCTGAAGCAGTAGCCAAAGCGTCAACAGGGCACAATGAAGTTTATGTGGTTCCGGCATTCACTGGTTTGGGCGCACCATATTGGGATTCACAAGCGCGTGGGGCTGTCTTTGGATTAACACGCGGTACCACGAGAGAAGATTTTGTCAAAGCGACACTTCAAGCAGTTGCGTATCAAGTTCGTGACATTATTGACACGATGAAAGAAGATACAGGCATAGATATTCCCGTCTTAAAAGTAGACGGTGGAGCAGCAAACAATGATTTCTTGATGCAATTCCAAGCAGATATTTTAAACACTGCTGTTCAAAGAGCCCATAACTTAGAAACAACGGCCTTAGGCGCAGCTTTCTTGGCGGGCTTAGCGGTTGGCTTCTGGAAAGACTTAGAAGAAATCAAAGCATTCCAAGAAGAAGGACAACAATTTGAACCAATTATGGCGGAAGAAGAACGAGAAGATTTATATGAAGGTTGGCAACAAGCAGTAGCAGCTACCCAACAATTCAAACGTAAAAATAAGTAAATGGAAAAGGGGAATTTTCTATGACTTTCTCAATAGAAACACGCCGACAATCAATCGACGCTTTAAAAACACAACACTTAGATGTCTTAATTATTGGTGGTGGCATTACTGGCGCAGGCGTTGCCCTGCAAGCCAGTGCCGCTAAAATGAAGACAGGGTTAATTGAAATGCAGGATTTCGCAGAGGGCACCTCTTCACGATCAACCAAATTAGTTCATGGTGGTATCCGCTATTTGAAAACGTTTGACGTGGAGGTGGTGGCAGATACAGTGAAAGAACGAGCTGTCGTTCAATCCATTGCGCCACACATCCCTAAAGCGGATCCCATGTTATTGCCGATTTATGATGAGCCAAATGCAACATTTAATCTATTTTCTGTCAAAATAGCAATGGATTTATATGATCAGTTAGCTGATGTAACAGGTACCAAGTACGCCAACTATTTGTTAACAAAAGACGAGGTTTTGGCACGTGAGCCACAACTAAAAAGTGAAGGTCTACAAGGTGGCGGTGTTTATTTAGATTACCGAAATAATGATGCTCGTTTAGTTATTGAAAATATTAAACAAGCAGTAGCTGACGGGGCACATGCTGTGAGTCGGGTTCAAGCGGTGGGCTTTTTATACAATGATGAAGGTAAAATTACTGGTATTCAAGCAAAGGACCTACTAACTGACGAACAGTTTGAGATTCACGCAGATGTTGTGATTAATACTACTGGTCCTTGGTCAGATAAATTAAGAGGCTTAAACAAAAATGATTCATTTACACCACAAATGCGTCCAACCAAAGGGGTTCATTTAGTTGTCGACAAAAGCCGTTTAAATGTTCCTCAACCAACGTATTTTGATACAGGTAAACAAGATGGCCGCATGGTCTTCGTTGTTCCAAGAGAAGAAAAAACATATTTTGGGACGACGGATACAGATTACCATGGAGACTTTCAACATCCAACAGTAGAACAAAGTGATGTGGATTACCTATTGGAAGTAGTAAATAATCGTTATCCAGAGGTACAATTGACAATTGATGATATTGAAGCCAGCTGGGCTGGCTTGCGACCTTTAATTTCTGCTAACGGTGGCTCAGATTATAACGGGGGAAACAATGGCAAACTTTCAGATAAAAGTATTGATGAAGTCATTGATGTCGTTGACAGATACCAAAAAAACAAAACAGATAAACGAGAAATTGAAGAAGTCCTAAACCATCTAGAAGACAGTTTGGTGGAAAATAAAGTCAATCCTTCAGCTGTCTCTCGAGGCAGCTCATTGGAAAGATCAGCGGATGGCTTGCTCACTTTGGCTGGTGGGAAATTAACAGATTATCGTAAAATGGCAGAAGGTGCGATGAAAATGATTCAAACCATCTTAGCAGAAGAATACCAGAAAGAATTCACCTTAATTGATTCTAAAAACTATCCAGTTTCAGGCGGGAAATTGAACCCTGCAACGGTAGACGAAGAATTAGAAGCGTTGGCAAAACATGGCGTATCTAAAGGGTTAAGTGAAAAGGATGCACTATACTTAGCTCATTTATATGGCTCCAACGTACCAACTGTTTTTGAAATGATTGATGATGCCAAAGTAATTCCTGGTTTAACCTTAACAGAAACTGTCTCTTTAAACTATGCGATGGAAGAAGAAATGGCTTTAACACCCGTCGACTTTTTATTGCGACGGACCAACCACTTATTATTTATGCGTGATCGTTTGGACCAAGTGAAAGCGGGAGTCATTGAAGAAATGGCACAGCATTATCAATGGACAGCGGAAGAAAGAGCACGACACATTGAAACATTAGAAAAAGTAATTGAAGAATCAGATTTAAAAAATTTGAAAGTAGGGTGAAGAAAAAATGGGAACTTCGATGATGACACAATTATTCGGTGAATTTTTCGGAACGATGATTTTAGTTTTACTAGGGGATGGCGTCTGTGCCGCAGTTAACTTGAAGAAAAGCAAAGCCTTTGCTTCTGGTTGGGTCGTTATTGCTTTAGGTTGGGGCGCTGCTGTTACATTAGCTGTTTACATGTCTGGGTATATGAGTCCAGCGCATTTAAATCCTGCTGTAACAGTTGCGATGGCAATTACTGGAAACTTTGAATGGGGCATGGTTTTACCTTATATCGTAGCTCAAGTCCTAGGCGGTTTTATTGGTGGTTTAGTTGTCTGGTTAGCTTATTTACCCCATTGGAACATTACAGAAGACAAAGGTGCTATTTTAGGAACCTTCGCCACTGGTCCAGCTGTCCGTAACTATCCAGCCAATGTTTTAACAGAAATTATCGGCACATTTGTCTTGGTTTTTGGTTTACTAGCCTTTTCTCAAAACGACTTAGCGGCTGGCATTAACCCAATGCTTGTTGGGATTTTGGTCTTAGGACTAGGTCTATCATTAGGCGGACCTACAGGTTATGCAATTAACCCTGCACGTGATTTAGGACCTCGTTTAGCGCACCAAATTATTCCTGTGAAAACAAAAGGTGATTCCGATTGGGCTTATTCTTGGGTGCCAATTGTGGGACCTATCTTAGGTGCTTCATTAGCTGCAGTAATTTATTTATTCACTATTTAATAAAATGAAATGTAAATAGTTGTTTTAGACAATAAAAAACGCTTGTGAGAAGTAATCAATTCTTGCAAGTGTTTTTTGCTACATATTAAACCAAAAAAGATTTCCTTAGACATTTAGACAATTTGTCTAAATGCGGAACAGAACAATTTTCCTATATGATACAATAAAAGTGCACAAGTAATTGGGGGAGTAACACTTCATATTTATTTGTCAATTTTAAGCTGGACAATGTGTTCAGTAATATATACTAATTTAAAAAGGAGTACATGATTTGAATGGGATAATGGTTTTGTTAGTGGGGACTGGGTACATTGGTTGGGTTATTTATAGAAATGGTCGTACGTATTTCCGTTATAAAAAAAATCTAAAAAAATATCAAACGACGCACCATCTAACGGACAGTGACTTAGAGATGTACCAAAGAATTATGGACGAATTAAAAAAACAAATTATTTATTTAAACGAACTAACGAATAAGTCACGAAATTTAAAAAAAATTGAACAAGTAGAACTGGGTGTTGCTTCCGCTAAAGGCATCTTTAAACACTTAGTGAAGTATCCTGAAGCAATTACTCATTTTAGTGATTTTTTATATCATAAGATACCAGAGATTTTACGAGCATCAGAACGGTTTTTAAGCATTAAAGAAGATAAATTGTCAACAGAAGAAATAACACTTGCAACCAATGCTATCTTAAGTACCATACGAGTGTTGTCGGAAAGTATCACAGATGATTATGAAAGATTAGTCTCCGAAGCATCTGAGGAAATTGCCTTATCAAAAAAATTAGTGGAGAGAAAAAATGGCTAAACAAAAGAATTTTTATGATACATATGATGCGCTTTTTCAAAAGCCAAAATGGTCGTTTTTTCCTGTCACAAGAACAGACACAGTAAAGCAACTTCCTAACCCAAATAAAAAAGTGGTAAAACCACAGACGAAAAAAAAGAAAAAACAAAAAAAGAACAAAAAAATTATTTGGATAGGCATTGCTGTAGCAATTGGCTTTATAGTATATATTGATCTTGCGGAGAAAGATGATTATTGGGATTACTCCGCTTCATCAGAAGATGTTTATCCTTTAAAAGAAGCTGGACTTACCACAACTGGACCTGTTGATTTAGAAAAACCACTAAAAGTCACAATAGAACAAAATAAACTTTTATTTAATCAAGGCTATCAAATAGAAATTATCGGCGATGCCGATATTGAAACCAGTGGCGGAAAGAACTTTTTAATTTTACCTTCTACAGAGGAGTATCCAGATACAAAATATCTAGGCAATATCAGTTTTTATGAAAAAAGAGACTATTATACATCGGCAGGTATGTACCTTTCTGGCAATCTTGTCAACAGTCTTTCTGATTATTTGGATACAAGTAAAGAGTTTATCAAAGCATACCCAATTGATAAAATTGCTGATGTACAAACCGGCTATATTTTAAAACGGAATCAAGGATATACAGACATCTCAAAATATTATCTCTTTAAAGATGGAACAGGATTTGAATTAGAAGTCTCTGTTGACCAATTGGAAAAGGTCAAAGATCCCAAAGACTATTCTTCTTTTGTAAAAACATACGCAAAAGAAGTCGCTTTTATAGAAAAAAGTTTTAAATTTGAGTCTACTGATGAGGAATCTCGATAGAGAAAATAGTTTTCAGCTTCAAGTAGCGCCTAGCAATACCTTTGTTGAAAAAATGTAAGAGCCTGAGACAAAAATCACTTTGGATTTTTGTCTCAGGCTTATAAACTGATCAGCGGTGGAAGCGTAGCACTTTAAGGACTGAAGTACGACGTGTACCCACTTACTAGATTGTCTTTGAAGGTAACGTAGAAAAGAACAGCAATATACAAGCGACCTACAAACTATTTTCTGTCAGACTAAAACTGGCAGAAGTGGTTTGTAGGTCGCTTGTTTTCATTATGGTTGGTGAGACAAGTTAGCGCTTGTGGTGTTTGTTTTAATATTGCAAATCAAAAATGGCGATACTTATTTTACTGAAAATTAGTTCCCAATCTTCTCGGGTTAATTCTTCTTCTAAAATGTAAATTCGGTCTATTTCTTTTGGTAAATCAAATAAGGGATAGTCAGTAATCACAATATCACAACTAGAAAAATCGGTTCGTTCAAAAATAATATCCTCACTAAATGCTTGCTTGATTTTCATCATAATAAAGCTAGCAATGTAAAAATCGCGAGAATATGCAACACCAATTTTAATTTTTTTGCGGGGACTATAGTGCTTATAAATTCGTAACAACAATTCACATGTCCAAATTGGGTTCTCCTGATCCTTAAATCTTAACTGATAAGAGGAATGCGCTGAAAAATTTTGATAAAAAGCATAAATTTCTTTCTGTAAATCTTTTTGATAAGTACTATTTTTATTGACTAAAAAATCTAGAATTGCGGTATTTGGTTGCTGTGAAATAAATAATTGGTTATAGATAATATTTTTAAATAAAATAAGTAAGAAGTAATGACGATCAAATTCACGCATTTTTGGAATTTGAAAAACTTCGCAAAAATTGGTTAATAAAGAATCAACGTAGAAATATTCTGGGCAAGAAATTTCATTTAGAGCAGCCAGTAAATCTTTGGCTCGTTTTGCTGAATCAAAATTATCAATGGCAATGGGTGCAATGATATCTACAACCCGCTGTTGATCTTCTGAAAAATTTGATTGGGAACAAAAAATAGTTTGTTTTGAGTCTGAGAAAAGCCTTAAATAAGGATGTTCTTCAAATTCTTTTTGGAGATCATCTTCACAAGTATATGGAAAGCGATATTTTGCGATGTGTAAAAGTAAATTTAATTTTAGTAGAGAAGCGTGTTCCAAGCGTTCAAGAATTTCTGGTTTAATATGCTGCGTCAGTATATCTTCAAAATAAGTAGAGGTATAACGTGGTAAGGCTAAGGTATTTAAAAAGATGGTCCAGTAGACATCAAGAAAAGCATATAGGACTTGAAATTCAGAACCTGTAATCACTTTACTCGCCGAGGGGGAAAAATGGACGGAAATTCCATACAAACCAAATAGTTTATTAATGTTATTTAACCGTTTGTAAATGTAAGATGAGCTAAAATTAGTTTCTTGACTCACTTTCCAGACAGAATTGTTTTCTTTTTTGATAATTGCTTGAAAAAGAATGAAGTCAGTAGAATGGACACAGTAATAATTAAATAATAAAAAATAGTGGGAAAGAAAATCATTGGAAGTCGTATGTAATGAAATTTTTCCGTGATGTATCTGAATCTCTAAGGTATTTTCAGGAAGGGTTGCTAAGTCTTCTTGAATTTCACGAAGATAAATTGATAAATTTTTAGTAGAAAGATCGAATTTTCGGGCAACACTAGATAAATCAAGGTTTGTTTGTTTTGCTAAGTATAAAAAGACAGCCAATTTTTTTTGTGTTTTCTTTGAAAGTAAAAATGTTTTTATGGCATCTTGTGTTTTGATGAGACTCACTCCTTAGTAATAACTTCTCTTTTATTATAATAGTTCGCCTAATAAATTGTAATAAAAAAGAACAATTCTCATTGGGTTATGAGAAAATAACAAGATATTCAGCAGGAAAACACCTGTGTCAGTCGACACAGGTGTTACGATGAGCAAAAAGAGCGGGTTCTTTTTTTATCAAATAATTTTCCAAAGTGACGTGATCAACTAAAGAATCAATCACCCCTTCTTTAGAAACTGAAAATCCTGCAGCCTGAATTGCTATTTGAATGGCTGCTTCAGTCGGATAACCTTTCGAAAGATAGGAGGCGAGCGCGCTGATAAAGCTGTCACTGGCACCAGTGCTATCCACAGCTATATTTTCTGTTGCAGGAAAATAGTGGCACACTTGGTGTGTTTTTAATAACACGCCTTTTTTTCCTAAAGTAACAATGACATTTTTTACGCCCGTTTCTAAGAAGTACGCCGCTTTCTCTTCTAATGTACCAGTATCTGGTTGAAGTTCCAATAATTCATCTTCATTGGGAATGAAAAAATCAACCTTTTCTAGTATATTCACTGGAATATGATGAATAGCAGCTGGTTTTAAAATAATCGGTACCCCTGAATGTTGGGCGATTTCACAAGCCTTTTCTACAGCAGACAAAGGAATTTCTGTTTGAATGAGACAAAAACTGGCATCCATAAATAGGTGTTTTTGCTGTGCGATTTTTTTAGGTGTAAGCGCTGTGTTTGCACCAGGTAAGATTGAAATCATGGAGTCGCCGCTTGTCTCAACATAAATATAAGCTTGACCAGTCTCAGTATCTTGAATACGTGTGATACCATCTGTCGTAACGTGGTATTTTTCTAATTCTTTATATAAGTAATTCGCATCTGTGTCTGAGCCTAAACAACCAATTAAGGTGGCCTGATGCCCCAGTTTGGTTAAGCCAACAGCTTGATTTAATCCTTTTCCGCCGGGGAATTTAGCATAGCTAGACAGAAAATTTGTTTTGCCGTTATGTGATAAATTTGTTGAATACAGATAATTATCAACGTTTAAACTACCCACTACAATCATTTTGCTATGTGGATTAACACTAGACATGCCTAATGTATTTTTGTGATCTAGCACCAATTTTTCAGCCTCATTAATCAAGGCTGTTTTTTCTTTGCGTTTGTTAAGCAATGATAAGGCTAACTGGCTGCCAAACGTCTCTGTATCTAATAAGACGGAAGAAATATGATCAGGTAAAAATGAACGATCAATTTTTCGCTTAATTGCGAGTAAAGAGTAATTATCGGGGGTTCGCAAACCGCTCTGCTTTAAAAGCTGTTCCAAAAAAACAGCCTGGGTATAGTCATCAGTAAGGATACCCGTAATCCCATCTGTGATAAGCTGATTACTGAAATCAGCAGGGATAGTAGTTAAAATATTTTCTTTACTAAAGGGTAAATTGACATCAAATAAGGCTTTTTTATAGCCTGCAATAATTGCTTCTTTATATTTTGGGTTAGTGACGAAATAACTAATTTTTTTATGGTTATTCTGTAATAATTCTTGGGTTAAAACATAACTAGCTTCTTCATAAAGCCCCGCTAGAGAAGGTAATTCGTTAGTTGAGTGATTGACGAAATAGTAAGGAATCGTTAATTCTTCTATAAATTTCGCGTATTGTTTACTGTTTTCATTGATTGGGTCCCAAATAATGCCACTGGCTTGTTTTAAAGTTGGCGAGGTAATATTTTTCAGTTCTTGTTCTAAACTACCGTGACTATTTAAAATCAAGCAGTTATAGCCATTTTCTTGAGCTTTATCAATAAAGCTCGTAACCCAAGCCTCAAAAGTTTCATGGCTATTTAATAATAACACGAAGGTTTTTGTAGTACTATTTGTGACGAGATTTGCTGAGTAAGGTGTGTAGTTGTAATCTCGAACGATTTTTAAGACACGCTCACGGGTTTCTTTACTAATAGTTTGATCTTTATTATTTATAATTTTGGATACAGTTGAAGCGGAAACGCCAGCTAATTTTGCAATATCTTTAATATTCATCATTTTCGTCCTTTCACTGAACTCTTTTTTATAGTAAGCATTCTAAAAGCAGAAAGTCAAGAAAAAGCCTAATTATTTATTATTTAGAAATTCTGCTTGACTTTTAATGAAAGCGCTGTTAATCTCAAATTAAGAAAACGTTTCCGGAAATGTTTTTCCTAAATGTGAATGGAGGAAGAAAAATGGATACAAAGAAAAGACCGATCATTATTGATACGGACCCAGGAATTGATGATGCTGTAGCTTTAGCGATTGCACTGAATCATCCTAACCTAGAAGTTCGCTTAATAACGACGGTTGCAGGGAATGTAGATGTAGAAAAAACAACAAATAATGCCTTGAAACTTGTCGATTTTTTTGGGAAAAAGGTTCCTGTAGCCAAGGGGTGTAATTGTCCGTTACTTATTCAATTGGAAGATTCTGCTGAGATTCATGGGGAGACTGGCATGGATGGCTTTGAGTTTCCGCAACCTATCTCTACGTGTTTAGATATTCATGCAGTGGAAGCTATGCGAAAAGAAATTCTGTCTAGTGATGTTCCTTTGACCATTGTTCCAATTGCTGCATTAACGAATATTGCTTTGTTACTGACCCTCTATCCAGAAGTCAAAGAAAATATTGCAGAAATCGTCATGATGGGTGGCTCATTAGCAAGGGGAAATACAAATACAAGTGCCGAATTTAATACGTATGTCGATCCACACGCTGCACAAATTGTTTTCCAATCAGGTGTCCCGTTAACAATGGTAGGATTAGATGTTACAAGTCAAGCTGTGTTAACGAATCATGAAGTAACAGCCATCAGAGCGCTTGGTAGAGTTGGGGAAATGTTTTATGGTCTTTTCCGTCATTATAGAGGCGGCAGTTTAACTACAGGTTTGAAAATGCATGATGTCTGTGCGATTGCCTATTTAACTTCACCAGAATTATTTGAGACAACTGAAACGTTCATTGAAGTTGCTTTGGAAGGTCCAGCTGCGGGAGCTACTGTTGCGGATTTAAAAATGAAGTATCATAAAAACACGAATGCCGTTGCCTGTATAGATGTAGACGTTGAAGCTTTTCAAAAATGGGTTGTCGAAAAAATGAAAGCGGTTAATTAACTGAAGGAGGATAAGTATGATTGAAAGTTTATTGGTATTGGTCGTTTTAGTTGTTGTAGCCTATTTGATTGTAAAAAATTATCATCCCGCACTCAGCTTAATTATTGGTGCGCTTGTTCTACTTGCATGTGCATGGATGTTAGGACATCCCATTTATCCTGCAGGAGAAGGAACCGGTTTTGGATTATTTGATATTTTCTTGAAGTTTAAAGATACAATTATTGCACAAGTGAGTTCAGCAGGAATTGTAATTATGATTCTTTTTGGTTATTCAGGCTATATGAATGCAATCGGGGCCAATCAGATGGCTGTCAACTTTTTGGTGAAACCATTAATGAAGATTAAACGTAAATCGTTATTTGTCCCTGTGGTCTTTTTAATTGGAAATTTAATGTCACTAGTAGTTCCTAGTGCATCAAGTTTAGCGATTATTTTAATGTCTATATTATATCCGATGCTAGCCAGCATGGGGATTTCATCATTAACTGCTGCAGGTGTGATTGCAATGACGGCAACTATCATGCCAACACCTTTAGGCGCGGATAACGTAATCGCCGCAAATACCCTTGGTTATGATGTGTTAAATTATGTTGTATGGAATGCCAAAATTTCGCTGCCATCGTTATTAATCATTGCGGTTGCACAGTACTTCTGGCAAAAATACTGCGATAAAAAAGAAGGTGAGGCTGCCTATGTCTCATTAAATGAAGAAGGCTTAAGCAAACAAAAAGAATTTGATGTTCCTAAATTTTATGCAATATTGCCAATATTACCGCTATTATTAATTGTTGGAGTGGGAATCGCAGGAATGTTTATTAAAGGAATAACGATGGATATTTTTGTTCTTACATTTATTTCTTTCTTCATTGCTGTATTGGTTGAGACGCTTCGCTTGAAATCTTTTAAAAAGGTTCAAGATACGGCTGTCGAGATGTTTAAAGGAATGGGGCAAGGGTTTAGTCAAGTTGTGATGCTTGTCGTAGGCGGTTCATTGTTCACGTCTGCGATTCAAACGTTAGGAATTATTGATAGTATTATGGCATCTGTCGAAGCGTCAAGTTCAGCAGGAATTGTCACGACCTTAATTTTCAGCGGTGCAACGACCCTTTTTGGAATTTTAAGCGGTGGTGGTCTGGCAATGTTTTATGCGGTTATCGAACTAATCCCTGGGATTGCCGAAAAAGCAGGGATTGATGGTATTTTAATTTCCTTGCCAATGCAGATGATCGCGAATTTAACTAGAACGATTTCTCCTGTAGCAGCAGTTGTCATGATTGTCGCATCAACAGTAGGAGTTAGTCCCATCAGAATTTTAAAACGGACGAGTGTACCGACCATCATTGGCATTATTAGTGTGATTGTCTTGTCGATTCTATTGTTACCTTATTAAGAGAATAAACAATGAAAATTAGAGTGGCTGATGAGAAAGAGTTACCGATGATTCTTCAATTTTTAACAGAAGTAAAGGCATATATGGATGTTGTGGGCATTACACAGTGGACAAAGGACTATCCTTCTCAAGGAGATATCCAAGAAGACATTACAAAAAAACAATTATATTTGCTAGTGCACGAAGAAATGATTCTTTCAATGGCAACGTTATGTATGGAGCAGGAACAAGACTTTGTTTGGTTAAAGCGCTTTGCAACTTCGCCTAATTATATTGCCAAGGGTTATGGCAGTTTGTTGTTCCATGAATTGGAGAAACGAGCAGTCTGGGAAGGAAGACGTAAAATGTATGCTCAAACTAATCATACAAACCATAGAATGATTCGATTTTTCGAAAGTAAAGGGTTCACAAAAATTCATGAATCTTTACAAATGAATCGCTTAGACTTTGGCTCTTTTTATTTATACGTTAAAGAATTGGAGAACTAATCCATCGTTTAAAATAAGAAAACAGGAGTCAGATGCAAACATTAATTAGCATCTGACTCCTGTTATTTTCCAAGGAAATAGTCAACTTAATTATACAAATAAAATACAAACACATTCGGGAACGGCAACATCTTTTTGAATCATTTCTAATAAGCCTGTTTCTTGGTTCCGACGATAAAGTGTTAAGTTGTCAGAGTCTTGATTAGCGACAACAACGAAATCTTCAGAAGGATCTAAATCGAAATCTCTTGGAATATCGCCTTCTGTTGAAATTAATTGAATTCGTTCAATCGCTTCGCCGTTTTCTGAAACAGCATAGACAGCAATCGAGTTATGGCCACGGTTTGAAGCATAAAGGAAACGGCCATCAGAAGAAATACGAATTGCAGCACCACCATTAAACGCATCATAATCAGCAGGTAAAGTAGAAACTTTTTGTAATTCAGTGAAAGAACCATCTGTTTCATCATATGAAAGAACTGAAACAGTGCTATCTAATTCACCAAATAAATAAGCCAATGATTTTGTTGGGTGGAACACTAAATGACGTGGACCAGTCCCTGGCTCAGTCACGAATTGAGCGATTTCAGAAAGCTTTCCATCTAAGCTAACATTATACGTATACACACGATCGGTTCCTAGATCACAGACGACTAAGCGTTGATCAGGCGTCAAATCTGTGTAATGAACATGGGCATTGTTTTGGTTTTCATGAGGACCAGTTGGCTCTGTATGAATCACTTTGTCAGCATCTTCCAAAGAACCATCTTCTAAGATACGATACACGTGAACGATACCTTGGTGATAATTTGCTGCATAGACAAGTTGTCGGTTTTCGTCAACAGCTACATAACATGGCGGCGCACCTTCCTCAGTTACTTTATTCAATAAGTTAAAATGGTCCATTTCTGGTTGATAAGCGGCAGTGCCACCTTCACCGTCAACACTAGTGACGCTAAAAAGTTCGCCCTTTTGACTCAGAGCAAGATAGGTAGGACTCGTTTCTTCTAACAAAAGTGTCGCTTCTGTTAAACGACCTTGTGTCGTATCTAATGCAATTTTATAAATGCCTTGGCTGGCTCTTCGAGTATAGGTACCTAGTAAAATTTGTTCTAACATCACAATTCCTCCAATTTGTTTCAACACAATCACTTTTTATGAAAGTGCTTTTATATAATGTAGTATACCATAAGAAGTCTAAGAACAATAAAACTTTCTATCTGAGATGTTCGCATTTTAAAGTGGTTTGTGCTATTATGATGAGAGACTGTGATGACAGTCATTTTTTGATTTTTAGAGGGGTGACGAACATGTACGACAATACGGATAATAACGGGACCGTTCGTTGTTCATTTTGTGGGAAAACACAAGAAGAAGTAAAAAAAATTGTTGCTGGTCCGGGTGTCTATATTTGTAATGAATGTATTGATCTATGTAAAGAGATTATTGATGAAGAATTTTATAATGAAGCAGTCCGAGAATTAACGGATGTGCCAAAACCCCAAGAAATTTTAAATGTTTTAAATGAATATGTTATTGGACAAGAACGTGCAAAACGCACACTTTCTGTTGCTGTTTACAATCACTATAAACGTGTGAATCAATCAGAAACAGCTGCAACTCAAGATGACGTTGAATTGCAAAAAAGTAACATTTGTTTAATTGGACCAACAGGTTCAGGTAAAACTTTCTTGGCTCAAACGTTAGCAAAAACATTAAATGTACCTTTTGCAATCGCTGATGCGACCAGTTTAACAGAAGCAGGTTATGTAGGGGAAGATGTTGAAAACATCCTTTTAAAATTACTACAATCTGCTGACTATAATGTTGAACGTGCGGAAAAGGGCATTATCTATATTGATGAGATTGATAAAATTGCCCGTAAGAGTGAAAATGTTTCGATTACTCGAGATGTTTCAGGTGAGGGTGTTCAACAAGCCTTACTAAAAATTCTTGAAGGAACAGTTGCAAGTGTACCACCACAAGGGGGCCGCAAACATCCACATCAAGAATTTATCCAAATTGACACAACGAATGTTCTCTTCATCGTTGGTGGAGCATTTGATGGAATTGAAACCATTGTTAAAAACCGCTTAGGCGAAAAAACTATTGGTTTTGGTAAAACTAATTCTGCTTTAAATGAAGAAGAAAGCATCATGCAACATATTATTCCAGAAGATTTATTGAAATTTGGTTTAATTCCAGAATTTATTGGACGCTTACCTGTAATGGCTGCGCTTGATAAATTAACGAATGATGATTTGGTTCGAATTTTAACAGAACCGAAGAATGCCTTGGTGAAACAATATCAAAAATTATTGTCTCTTGATGACACTAAATTAGAATTTGAACCAGAAGCATTAAAAGCCATCGCAGCCAAAGCCATTGAACGTAATACTGGCGCACGGGGACTTCGTTCAATCATTGAAGAAATTATGATGGACGTAATGTTTGATGTTCCTTCAGATGAAAGCATTGAAAAAGTTATCATTACTAAAATGGCGGCTGAAGGTACCGGTAAACCAACAATTATTTATAACAAAAAAGATAAAGAAGCTGTATAAGATTGAAGCTGAAAACAGCTCTTTCGGCGGATCTCCGAAAGAGCTGTTTTTGTTAAGCTTTTGAATGAAAGACTGAATAGAAGAACGGAGGAAAACAATGAACGTACATAATGCAGAAATCGTGATTAGTGCGGTATCCCCTAAACAATATCCTGAATCTCAATTACCAGAGATTGCTTTAGCTGGACGTTCGAACGTTGGGAAATCATCTTTTATTAATACCTTGATTAATCGTAAAAATTTAGCAAGAACTTCAGGCAAACCTGGTAAAACGCAAACGCTAAATTTTTATTTAATTGAGGATGCCTTACACTTTGTGGATGTTCCTGGCTATGGTTATGCCAAAGTTTCTAAAACAGAACGTGCGAAGTGGGGAAAAATGATTGAAACGTATATCACGCAACGTGAGCAATTACGTGCAGTCGTTTCTTTAATTGATTTACGTCATCCGCCGACCCAAGATGATATCCAAATGTATGAATTTTTGAAATACTATGATTTGCCAGTTATTATTGTAGCAACTAAGGCAGACAAAATTCCGCGGGGCAAATGGAACAAACACGAGAGTGTCATCAAAAAAGCCTTGAATTTTGATAAACAAGATGACTTTATTATTTTCTCTTCTGAAACAAAAGAAGGAAAAGAAGCAGCTTGGACAGCAATTGAAAAGTTTCTATAGAAAAAAACAAGCAAAATTACTCTTTTGCTTGTTTTTTTGCTTCTTCTTTTTTTACTTCTTGTCGTTGTTTTGCCAGTTCTTCAAGAGGTACTTCTTTCTTTAATGGATCAACGGCGAAAGAATCGAAGAGTTTATCTAAGTCATTGGAACGTTCAAATTTTAATCCCATTTACTAAGCCTCCATTCCTTTTTTTATAGTGTAGCACGTTTTTTTTCATTTGGATAGCAACAGAAATGTAAGAATTCGTCATAGTTGGGTCTAGTGTAATTTCTCGTAACTAGGACTTGCCAAACATGAAAAAACAAGCTATTCTTTAGTAAGAATTAGTTAGAAAGAAGGCACTTTATGAAAAATCCGTTAATCGGCGGTGTTCGTTTTTATCAACGATTTATTTCTCCAGGATTGCCTGCACGTTGTCGCTATTACCCAACGTGTTCACAATATATGATTGATGCAATTCATACACATGGAAGTGTCAAAGGAACAACGATGGGGGTAGCACGGATTTTACGATGTCATCCTTTTGTTAAAGGCGGCATTGACTATGTTCCGTTGAAATTTCGCTTGACGAAAAATCCTGATGAGACCTATCATGGACCGTATACGTATCGAAGAAATAAGAAAACAGAAGTAGAAAAGGATGGATAAATATGGCAATTTTAGCATTTGATCTTGGCGGTTCTTCCGTGAAATACGGCGTTTGGACAGGCAAAGAATTAACAAATCAAGGGAGCTTTCCAACACCTGGCTCTTGGGAAGAAATGAAAGCGCATTTATATTCGATTTATGCAGACAAAAGAAATGAGTCGATTAGTGGTGTTGCTTTTAGTTCACCTGGAGTAGTTGACGAAAAAAGTCAACAGATTTTAGGGATTTCCGCCATTCCATATATTCATCATTTTAACATTTATGAAGAATTAGAAGCGTTGTTTGGCTTACCAGTGACTATCGAAAATGATGCGAATTGTGCTGGTTTAGCTGAGATATATGAAGGCGCGGCGAAAGGGAAAAAAGAAGTGCTTTTTGTCGTTATTGGGACAGGAATTGGCGGAGCGATTTTTCGCAATGGTGAATTGTACAAAGGCGCTCATTTATATGGAGGCGAGTTTGGACTGAACTTTTTAAGTAATGGCCAAACATTCAGTGAAATTGGCACAGCTGTCAAAATGGCTCAGCGCTATTGTGAACGAATTGGAGTCGAAAAACAGGCGGTGACAGGAGAAGAAGTTTTTGAACTGGCACAACGAGGGGATGAGATTGCTCGCGAAGAAGTCAATAATTTTTATGATTATTTAACACAAGGATTATTCGGCTTACAGTTTTCTTATGATCCTGAAATGATTGTACTCGGAGGTGGTGTTTCTGCTAAAGAAGGCTTATTAGCAGAGATTAATCGCCGGATGCTAACGCATTTACAAACCTTTGAATTAAAAGATTTTGTTCCAGAAATCGTGACCTGCCATTATCAAAATGATGCCAACTTGATTGGCGCAGCCGCCAACTTTCAAGCAAAAACGAATTGGGAACTATAAAGAAACAGCCGATTGTTATTCTCTTCAATCGGCTGTTTCTTTATTTATTTGCCTTGTCATCAGTGTTTTCTTCTGCAGCAATCCGCGCTTGAACTTGTTGGCGTAAAGCTTCTAGTTCTTTTTCTTTCTTTTCTAATTCAGCTAAATCTTCAGAAATTTCATGGGCTTCTTCTGCTGGCTTAGGTTGTAAAAAGACGTTTAAACCAATCGCTATAAAGGTCCCAATGAATGTATCCAACACACGTTCCATTGCATATTGAAAGGAATCGCTTTGCGGAATACTTAAAGAAATCATTAAAAGTGTCGCAGTTGCAGAAATGATTCCAGCATTGTTATTAATCCCATCAGAAACAACGATGACGATAATGACTAAAAGTGGTAGTAGCAGTAATTCTACTAAGTGTTGATTAGGAAAATAATCTTGTGCTAATACATAAAGCAAAGCTAAAAAGCCACCCAATGTGTTTCCAATAATGCGCGATTTTCCAAAAGACAAACTGGTATTTAAATCTTGTCTTAGCGAAAAAACAGCTGCTAAACAGGCAATCATAGGTGAGCCACGATGGAAAAATTGAAATAAAAGAATACACAGCATGACAGCAATTGCTGTTTTTAACGTTCGCATGCCTAAACGAAATCGACCCACTATCATAAATATTCGCTCCTAAATAACTTTTCTCTTTAATGATAACCGAAATAGAGGTAAAATTACTAGAGAAAAGTGAAGAATTATTATTTTTTAAGGGGAGTATGCATGAAAATTGGTTTACGAACAGTCAAGACAGCCATTAGCGCTGCATTAGCAATGATTATTGCGGAAAAACTGGGATTACTTTATGCCCCTTCGGCAGGGATTATTTCGGTTTTAAGTGTTACTAGCACGAAAAAAACATCTGTCATGACAGGAATTTATCGTTTGTTATCCTTAGCTTTGGCAACTATTTTAGCGTATATTTGTTTTACTTTTTTAGGTTTTACAGCGATTGCTTTTGGTATTTTTTTGTTATTATTTATTCCAGCAGCTGTGTATTTTCAATTATCTGATGGGATTGTTGTGAGTTCCGTTTTGGTAACTCATTATTTAGTCGAAAAAAATCTTTCTTGGGCGATTATTGGAAATGAGTTTTTATTAATGAGTATTGGTGTGGGACTAGCGTTATTAGCTAATTCTTATATGCCTGATACAGAAAAACGTTTAAGAGAAGACCAAGAAGTCATTGAAACAATGTTTCGTAAAATTTTAAGGGAAATGGCGCTACATTTAAACAACGCTGCAGGAGAGCGAAATTTGGTCATGCATTGTGCAGATTTAAAAACCTTTATTCGCACAGGCGAGACGTGGGCCAAAAATCATGCCGAGAATCAATTGCTGTCTACCAATACGTACTATTTAGAGTACTTTGCGATGAGAAAAATGCAAAGTAATATTCTAAAAAACATGTTGGAATTATTAGAAGATATTACTGTTGATGCGCAACAAGTTCGCTATATTCAACAATTATTGGAATATACGGCAGAAACATTTGCAGAGAATAATGATGGACAAGAAATTATGAATCGAATTAAGACCGTTTATGAAACCTATCGCACAAAACCATTGCCGCAAACAAGAAGTGAATTTGAAAATCGGGCGCGACTCTTTCAGTTTTTACAATTGTTTCAGTCATTCATTCAAGTCAAAGCGGACTTTGCCAAATTACAACTAGATAAATAAACAAAAAAGAAACCTTTTTAAACGGAGGTTTCTTTTTTTGTTCTCTTAAAAATTCAGTCAAGTTCTTTAGTATTCATTGAGAATGTGTTAAACTAATGAGAAAGAAAAATAAAAGGAATGACCGCAATGGATAATGCTCAAGTGAAGAGAAAACATTTCCGTTTTCCAGCGTATGATGATGAACAGGGCGTAAAATTACCAACAGATAATGAACGTAACTTATTTCAAGATGATCTGATTGGTAAAGCAATGTCTGGTAGCAGAAGAACTACAACATCTGCCGAAGATACTAGACAAAGCACACCATCCGTCCAACAACCAACAACGAATCAATCAACTACAAATAAACAAACACAACAATTAACGGCAGCACAACAAGAGCAATTAGCACGTCATCGTTCTAATTTGCCAGACTACACAAAACATGCTAGTAAAGCAACGAAAAATAAACAAGCAACGAAAAAAAATAATAGCCTTTTTGGGACGCCAAAAGGAAATGGCTGGACACAAACGTATAAAAAAAAAGAAGTCGTAGCGAAACCAAGTAGACCTGCCGCATCACCATTAGTGCAGAAAACGACACCTTCTTATTTTGTTCCTAAATATATCCCGGCTTCTGTGATTCCTGAGGAACAGGAACCTAGTTTTACTGAAGAAGAGTTGCTAAAAGCAATGAAAAAAGATCGGCGTTCATATGTCATTCTTGATGATGAACCAACGGCTTTTCAAGTGAAAGATACGGAAGAAGATCCAACGGTGCGGAAGTTTAATATTCCAACCTCAGAACCTGAGATTCCTTTAACTAGACGACAATATCAACAAATCAAACCAGACTTAGAACGTTTTGGCGAAGATGCGTTGGATTTACGTTCGCGTTCCCGTTTGAATGCCGCAAAGAAAAATGCTAAAAGTCAAACTGCTTATGGGAAAAAATTAGCTAAAGCGAATGCTCAAGTAGAGCCTGAAGCACCTGTGACAGAAGAGAAGAAAAAGGGCATCTTGGATAAACCATTAAGTGGGATGCTAGAAGATTCAAGTTCTGTATTAGAAAACAGTAAATATTTTAGTTAAGAGATGAAACTTGCATGTGGATTTGAAACATGTAAGTTTTTTATTCTGTTTTAATAGTTGATTATTTTTTTGTTTTATACGATAATGAATCTCGTATGATTGAAATTTTTTTAAAAAAGGTATGTTTTATATAGTGACAGAGAAGAGGATTATAATGGGAAATCAAGAGAACAAATTATACCATTTTGTCGGAATTAAAGGTTCTGGCATGAGCTCATTAGCGTTGGTCTTACACCAAAAAGGCTACAACGTTCAAGGATCAGACGTAGAAGAGTATTTCTTTACACAACGGGATCTTGAAAAATCAGGTGTCCCTATTTTACCATTTAATGCAGATAATATTGATAAAGACATGATTGTTATTGCTGGAAATGCTTTTCCAGATACCCATGAGGAAATCGCCCGCGCCATCGAATTAGGCGCAGAAGTAATTCGTTACCACGATTTCATTGCTCGTTTTATCGAACCGTACACAAGCATTGCTGTAACAGGGTCACATGGGAAAACAAGTACGACTGGTTTGCTAGCACATGTATTAAGTGGTATCAATCCAACTAGTTATTTAATAGGGGATGGCACTGGCCACGGCGAACCAGATGCTGATTTCTTTGCATTTGAAGCGTGTGAGTATCGCCGTCATTTCTTGGCTTATTCACCAGATTATGCGATTATGACGAATATCGATTTTGATCATCCAGATTACTACAAGAGCATTGAGGACGTTTTTTCAGCGTTCCAAACAATGGCTCATCAAGTCAAAAAAGGAATTTTTGCTTATGGTGATGATAAGTATCTTCGCCAGTTAGAATCAGAAGTGCCAGTTTATTATTATGGCGTCAGCGAAGAGGATGATATCCAAGCCCGAAATATTCAACGAACAACGGAAGGCTCATCTTTTGATGTTTATCACAAGGATGATTTTGTAGGTCATTTTGTCTTACCAGCATTTGGCCATCACAATATCATGAATGCGCTAGGTGTGATTGCTGTGGCTTATTTTGAAAAACTTGATATGCAAAAAGTCGCAGAAGAAATGCTAAGTTTTAAAGGTGTAAAACGTCGTTTTAGCGAGAAAAAAGTCAGTGACATGATTATTGTTGATGATTATGCGCACCATCCAGCTGAAATTAAAGCAACGATTGATGGCGCCCGCCAAAAATATCCTGACAAAGAAATTATTGCTGTCTTCCAGCCACATACATTTACACGAACAATTGCCTTAATGGATGAATTTGCTGAAGCACTGGATTTGGCAGATGAAGTATTCTTATGTAATATTTTTGGCTCTGCGCGTGAAACACAAGGCGAGGTACGCATTGAAGATTTAGGTGAAAAAATTCAAAAAGGTGGACAAGTAATTACCGAAGATAATGTGTCACCTTTACTAGATTTTGAAAATGCAGTGGTTGTCTTTATGGGCGCTGGCGACGTTCAGAAATTTGAACAAGCCTACGAAACATTACTAAGTAACACAACTAGAAACGTTTTATAAGAGAACATAAACAAAATCGGGACAGGGGTATCTGGCTTCAAAAAATAAGAAGCTGCTCCTGTTCCGTTGTTTGTTTTTAAAATCTAGCATGGCAGATAAGTTGGTTTTGTTTAAACATCCTTTAAAGACTACTTTTTAGCTTGCCTTTTAAGTACATTTTGGTACAATTATCTTATCAATAACGGAGGTGTACTAATTTGAATATCGGAAAACCGAGAAAATTAGGCAAAACCATCGAAGATATCGAAGAGGGAGATTCGTTGTCCTTGACAGAGTCAATTGAAGACAAGGACTTATTACTTTACTTGGGCTTGACCAATGATGCGAATCCTTTATATATCCAACATGATTATGCCCAAAAAACAGAATATGAAAAACCAATCGTACCATCAATTATGCTGATGGGAATTATCACTAGTGCGATTTCAAAACATTTACCAGGACCAGGTTCACATGTTGTGAATTTCTCTGTGAACTTTGTGGAACCCGTTTTTCATTACGAAACATTGACTTTCCAATTAGAAGTAATCAAAGTCGACAAAATGAAAGATGTGATTACCATTTCAGTTGAGGCTGTTAATGAGCAAGAAAATCGCGTGTTAGATGCAGTGGTGATGGTTCAACCACCCCAAGTGACGATTGATGAACTAACAGAGAAAGAAGGGACTTTAACTTATGAATAATCAAGAGTATATCCAAACTGGCACAGGTTTGAATAAATTTTATGCCAAAATTTACGGATTTTTAGCGTTAGGAATTGGTATTAGCGCAATCATGGCTTATGCAATGACAACTGTCTTTTTACCTGTTCTAGCTACTTTATTCCAATCAAGCTTAGCTTTTTGGATGATTTGGCTTGTTGAAATTGGCTTAGTTTTATATCTAGGCGCAAAAGCACAGAAGAATCCAACCATTGCGATTGCAGGATTTGTTGCGTATGCATTATTAAATGGTGTCACTTTATCCGTGACGTTATTAATGTATACTGGTGGAACAGTGGCCGGCGCATTTTTAAGTGCAGCAGCTACCTTTGGCGCGATGTCATTAGTAGGTGTCTTTACGAAGAAAGACCTATCAGCAGTTGGTCATGCCGCTTATAGTGCCTTAATCGGAATCATCATTGCGATGTTGCTAAATATGTTCCTTTTACACAGTAATGCTGTAGAATTCTTTATTTCCATTTTAATGGTCCTAATTTTCTCAGGGATTACTGCTTATGATAACCAACGTATTCGCCAAGTCTATGCGCAAACAGGTGATCAAGCAGGTACTGGGATGGCCGTTTTCTTCGCATTACAATTATACCTTGACTTCATCAACTTATTCTTAGCTTTCTTAAGAATTTTTGGTAAAAACAACTAACATGAACGTAAAAGAGCCAATCTGCTCAGCAGATTGGCTCTTTTTTTAACCCATTCCAATAGCGAAATTCAACAGTTTATCGGAGTATGTTGGATTTTCTAAATCGGTTTTCATTGTTTCGTTCAGTAGACTGAGTTGATCGGTAATGATGCCATCGACGCCATAAAAAATCATTCGCGTCATAACATCTTCATCATTTGCTGTCCAAGCATAAACCTTTTTCCCGTCATGATGAGCGGCATTTACAAAGTTACGATTCATTGTACTGTATTCCATAGTAAAAAAGTCAACTGGCATTTTAGGCGGTCCCACAATGTTGAAAGGAATAACGTAGCCTACATAAAAGCGTGGTTCTTCTTTCTTTAAGGCCATCGCCGTATCATAGGTTAAGGTATGAAGGATATGGCCGTTTTCTAAAATATTTTCACGGTATTGTTTGACAAAGCGCTGTACTAAATCAGGGCTATCTTGAGGCGTGGTTTTGATTTCAATTAATAAACGTTGTTTTAATTGATTGGCTTTGGCTAAATAATCATCGAAAGAAACCATTTTAGCAGTTTGACCATTTTCTGTGACATTCATATTCGTTAATTCTTTAAGTGTTAATTGATTCGGTCGTTTATTAACGCCCGTTAACGCCCGTAAATTAAAATCGTGCATGACAATAAATTGATGGTCTTTGGTTTCTTGAATATCCATTTCAACATAATCAGGTTTTGCCTTATTGGTCTCGATTAAAGAGTCCAAGGTGTTTTGAACGCCATTGTTACCATTAACACCACGATGGGAGATGGTAACCGGTTTTCGGTCAGGTGTATGACTTAGGTAATTCGTATTATAGGTGCCTACACCAATTCCGAAGATGATTGCAATCAAACAAAAAAGAACGACTCTGAAGGTGGTCCATTCTACCCGAACCTCTGATTTCGGGGTGAACCATTCTGGCGTGTCAGGCAAAATCCCTTCATCTTCCATATCATCAACAATAATGTAAAAAATAGCAACACTAGACAACACCAAGTTTAAGAGCATCATAACCTGAAGGAGTGTCATAGCGATGACAGCGCTAGGTAAAGACCACTCAGGTTTAAACGTTTCGACGGCGGTTTGACCTAAAAATATCAAGAAATAGCCAGCCGTAAAAATCCCTAAAACAGTTCCTCCAATGATAATAAATTGCCCTAAAATCTGGAAAAAGCGCCGCTTTGTAATTTGCCAACTACGTTTTAAAGACTCACGAAAACCAACATCACGTAAAATCAACTCTGGGAGGGCAAAAGCAAGTCGAATCGCTAAATATAAGATAATCAGCTCTAACAATACGAAACCAATAATAATAATGACGCGATTTGCAAAAATAAAATCTAAGATAAAGGCTGGAATCTTAACTCTTGTTAATAAATAAGAGCGGAAGGTTAACCCACTTAATGGTAAAATCAAAAAGAAATATGCTAGGAAAAACAGAAAGGTAATTCCTCGAACTTTTTTGATCTGAAGCAAGGTGCCGTGCAATAATTGCGTTAGAGTAATTGGTTGCTTTTTCTTAATAAAATAAACACTAAGCAATAAAAAGGTAAATTCAAAAAAGAGCGCCAGTAAAATTAACAGCCCAATTAGTAGAAAAGTCAAAAGGACATAGGGATGTTGCGTAGCAATTGCCCCTAAGTTATCGTAGGAAATATAATCAATCCCACCTTCTTTGAGTACCAATTTGGACAAACTTGTCAATAAAGGCAATAGAACGAATAACATAAATCCGTGCATCAAGAGCACATCGCGAAAATACGCCGTTGTCCCTTTAAGAAAATCTAGCGTATTCACAATACTATTTTTAAAATAACTAAACATCAAAAGTCCCCCAGTTTCTACCAAAATTCCATAATAAAAGGACTAAATCAAACTGACACAGGCAGAGTTTTGATTTAGTCCGTTCGCTTTTTTATTTATTTTACATTCCCAGTAAGCTAGTTAAAAATGTACCGCCATAAATTAACGCAAGACTATATAAATAGATAGAAGCAGGTTTTGCTAATAAAATAATCAGAGTAAATTTTTTCACAGACATTTTTGTTAAACCGGCCATTAAACAAAGCGCATCATCCGGTGCAATCGGGAAGAAAATTGCTAAAGCAAACAATCGTTCAAAACGTTTTTCATTGTCTAACCAACCGATATACTTGTTATATGTTTTATCACTGACAAGGCTCATAATGAATGGTTTCCCATAATTACGACCTAATAAGAAAATGATAATAGAGCCAAGTGCAATACCAACGTAATTATAGACGAAGCCCATTGTTGGCCCGAAAATCAAGACCCCTGCAGCACAGCTAACACCACCAGGAATAATCGGAATAACCACTTGAATAATCTGAATTAACATGAAAATAATCGGACCGAGAATGACAGATTGCCCTACTAGTCCTCTTAGTGCATTGATGTCCTTGAAGACACCTAATCGGATAAAATAGATGGTTGCAATTATGGTTGCAACAATGCCCAAAATGGAAATAATATTAACAATTTTTCTAGATAGGGTAACACTCACATTTCTCATCTCCTTTAGTTATACTCATCGTACTTTTAGTATATAACTTTTTATCAATAAAAAACATCGTTTGTTCTTTCTGCAAACGAACAAAGTTGTAAGATACGCATCGTTTGATAAGTTTATTATACAAAAAAAGAGACAGAAAAGACATCCTACTTAAGACCCATTCTGCACTGATCTTTCGAAAGAGAGTAAAAGAAACGAAAGTGGCGCATCTTTTAGTAATATTATAGAGGGGCAAAGAGTGAAATTAAATTTGCATCCACGTCTTTAATGATTGCGTATCGTTGGCCCCAAGGTGCATTCCAAGGTTCTTTAAAAACAATGTAACCAGCTTGGCTCATTTTTTTCACGGTGTTATCAACTTCTGCGGCCGTTTCACAAAGAAAAGCAAGTTCGATTTTATCGCCTTGCTGGCTAGGCGCAAACCCATAGACACCAGTAATCATTTGTAGTGAATTTAAAGAAATCCTGACGCCATTGTTTTGTAATTCTGTGTAATCAGGCGAAGCTTCTCCCAGCACGTTAAAACCTAGCGTTTGGTAAAAAGAGAGTGCTTGTGTCATATCGTTGACGATAATACCGACCATATCTAACTTCATCCTCATAACCTCCGATCTATGATAAAATAAGTGTAAGGGATTTTTTGGTAAAAACCAAACGATTTATAGCGAAAGTGCTTAAAAAATTAGAATGTAACAGTTTACAACGAAGAATAAGAAGACTATAATTATGTTAACTAGTTTTAGGTATACCTAAAAGTGAAATGTGTGAACAAGATAGATTGAGGGATGTTGGATGAAAGAAAAGAAAACGGAAAAAATGCTTAATTATGCAAATGGACCTAGTTTAGAAGAGATAAATAATACCGTCGAGGTACCTAAAAACGCAAGCTTTTGGCGAACTTTGCTAGCCTATAGCGGACCTGGCGCCTTAGTGGCTGTTGGTTATATGGATCCAGGAAATTGGATTACGTCAATTGCTGGCGGAGCGGAATATAAGTACACGTTACTTAGTGTGATTTTGCTTTCTAGTTTAGTTGCCATGTTACTACAAAGTATGGCTGCGCGCTTAGGAATCGTGACAGGAATGGATTTAGCCCAAGCGACTAGAGAGCATACAAGTAAACGAACGGGCGTTGCCTTGTGGGTGGTGACGGAGTTAGCCATAATGGCTACAGATATCGCTGAGGTAATTGGTGGTGCAGTTGCTTTGCAATTATTATTTGGTTTTCCATTATTAATTGGTGTGTTAATAACAACGTTTGATGTTTTATTACTGTTGCTACTGACAAAGTTAGGCTTTCGCAAAATCGAAGCAATTGTTTCTTGTTTAATTGCAGTTATCTTTTTTGTTTTTGCTTATGAAGTGGCATTAGCAGATCCAAATATTGGTGAAGTGTTACGAGGTTTTATTCCAGACACAAAAATAGCGACAGATAAATCCATGTTATTTTTAGCCTTGGGAATCGTTGGAGCGACAGTCATGCCTCATAACTTATATTTGCATTCTTCCATTGCGCAAGCTCGGAAATTTGATCGTAACGATGATGCTGAGAAAGCCAAAGCAATTCGTTTCACTACTTGGGATTCAAATATTCAATTAACTGTCGCTTTTGTCGTAAATTGTTTGTTGTTAATTTTAGGAGGAGCATTATTTTATGGAACCAACAGTGAATTAGGTAAATTTGTTGATTTATTTGATGCTCTGAAAAATCCAGATATTGTTGGTAATATTGCTAGCCCAGTGTTAAGTATTCTTTTTGCAATTGCTTTACTGGCTTCGGGTCAAAATTCAACGATTACAGGTACGCTGTCAGGACAAATTGTAATGGAAGGCTTTATCCATTTAAAAATGCCGTTGTGGGCACGACGAGTGTTAACTCGTTTGTTAGCAATTGTGCCAGTCATTATCTGTGTCATTATTTATGGCGGTAGCGAAACGGCTGTTGAAGACTTGTTACTTTATACGCAAGTTTTCCTAAGTATTGCTTTGCCAGTGTCGATTATTCCTTTAACGATGTATACAAGTGATAAAAAATTAATGGGCCAATTTGCGAATCCAGCGTGGGTGAAATTTTTAGCTTGGATTATTGCAATTGCCTTGACGTTATTGAATTTATTTTTAATTTATGGCACATTAACTGGTTTAACGAATTAATAAAAACAAAGGCTGACTGGAAAAGTTGGCCTTTGTTTTTTCATAGAATTTGCGCGTAAGAAATGGTAGAATAGGAAAGATGAAATACAAGGAAGAGAGGCTTTCACGTGACAGATTATTTAAATGTAGGAAAAATTGTGAACACACAAGGAATCAAAGGAGAAGTTCGGGTCATTTCGAAAACGGATTTTCCAGAAGAACGTTATCAAAAAGGGGCTATGTTACTGCTATTTCAAGAGAAAAAAGCACCAATTGAATTGGTCGTGAAGTCCCACCGCAAGCATAAGAATTTTGACATTTTAAGCTTTGAAGGACATCCAAATATCAATGATGTTGAAAAATATCGTGACGGTATTTTAAAAGTTGCAAAAGACAATCTCGCTGAATTGGCAGAGGACGAATTTTATTATCACCAAATCATTGGTGCTACTGTTTACGATGAAACCGGCAGTGAACTGGGAAAAATTAAAGAAATTTTATCTCCTGGTGCGAATGATGTGTGGGTCGTCCAACGACCAAAGAAAAAAGATTTACTTTTACCGTATATTGAAGGCGTTGTTACAAAAGTCGACGTCGAAAATCAACGGATTGATGTGGACATTCCAGAAGGATTGATTGACGATGAGAATTGATGTATTAACTCTTTTTCCTAGAATGTTTGAAGGACCAATGGGGGAATCAATTATTGGGAAAGCTCGGGAAAAGCAGTTATTAGAATTGAATGTCTCTAATTTTCGCGATTTTTCAGATAACAAACACCAAACGGTCGATGATTATCCGTATGGCGGTGGCGCGGGGATGCTTTTAAAAGTACAACCGATCTATGATAACCTAAAGGCAATTGAAGAAGAGACAAACCAGCAACCAAAACGGGTCATCTTATTAGATCCAGCAGGAAAACCGTTTAATCAGAAAATGGCCGAGGAATTTTCACAAGAAGAACATTTAGTTTTTATTTGTGGACATTATGAAGGCTATGATGAGCGAATTCGCACGATGGTCACAGATGAAGTTTCATTGGGGGATTACGTTTTAACAGGGGGCGAATTAGGCGCAATGGTCATGATTGATGCGACAGTCCGTTTATTACCTGATGTCTTAGGTAACAATCTTTCTGCACAAACGGATTCACATTCCACTGGCCTATTAGAGCATCCACAATATACCAGACCTGCTATTTTCAACGATATGGAAGTCCCTGCCGTGCTAACGAATGGTAACCATAAATTAATTGCAGAATGGCAACTAAAAGAATCATTACGACGGACCTTTTTGCGTCGACCTGACATGTTGGAATCAGTAGAAATGACGCCTGAAATGTTGAAGTTATTAGAGGAAATTAAACAAGAAGAGCAAAAATAAGGGAACTTTCAAGAAAATTCTCTTTACAGCTTATTTTGTCTGTGGTAAACTAATTTGGTGAGTGCAATGCGCTCTAACTATTACAATATTCCGCTGTGGCAGAAGTGACCACAAGAATATTTGGGAATAAGGAGAAGGATAAAATGAATCCATTAATTCAAGAATTAACACAAGAACAATTACGTACGGATATTCCTGCGTTCCGCCCTGGTGACACTGTTCGCGTTCATGCGAAAGTAGTCGAAGGTACTCGTGAACGTATCCAGTTATTCGAAGGTGTTGTAATTAAACGCCGTGGTGCTGGAATCAGCGAAACTTACACAGTACGTAAAGTTTCAAATGGTGTTGGTGTGGAACGTACATTCCCATTACACACACCACGTGTTGCTCAAATTGAAGTGGTTCGCTACGGTAAAGTACGTCGTGCAAAACTTTACTACTTACGCGCATTACACGGAAAAGCAGCTCGTATCAAAGAAATCCGTCGTTAATCTTTACTATTCGACAAACGAACACCCTCTTGCTCAGCAAGAGGGTGTTTTTGTGTGTAATTAAGTGGAAAATCAACATTGACTTTTTTTGAAGTCGCATAAGTGTGAAAAGTCCTTGTCTAACAAGGACTTTTTGCTTTTCTCAAGATCAAAATTTTGGACAATGATTCAAAAATTTCCTCAAATTGTCCTAGCTTTTCTCAATTTGATGATTAAGGTGGTCAAAAGAGTGTCAAATAGCAGAGAAAAATTGACGGCAGAAGTCATCCGAAAAATATCAAAATGTTGACCGAATTTTGCAGTTTTGAGCCAAGGCTTGCAAAAAAGAGCGGGCTTTTGAGAAAATACCAAAACAATTACCTTTTACGAAAAAGGGATTGTGTCACACTGTTCCAAATAGTTATTTAGAGGTACATTATGAAAAAGTAGATAGAAGGGGCATTCTGGAAAATATGAACGAGCTTTAATTACTTCTTAAAATTAGTCAATTTATCGAAGAAAATAGCATAAAAACATGTAGTCAATATCAAGAAAAATTAAACGAGTTTCCCAAAGAAGTTCCCAGTGTCTGGTTTATTATTCAAAGATATGGCTCTTGGAATAACTTATTAAGAAAAATTGATAGGAAAGAAAATCAACATTATCAATGGAATCACCATTCAGATGAAGAGCTTATTGACATCGCACGTTCATTTATCGAGAAAGAACAAATACGTTCACAAACTGCTTCATTAAAAGCGAAAGATTTAGTTTTGAAAAAGAATGGTTCCGTTTCACGTTTTTTTTGTTCGAATTCTTGACATAGAATCGAAAAAAATCAATTAAAGAAACTGTACCATGAAAGTAAAAAAGAAAGAATCAAAAAAAGCGAAAATGGAACTTGCGTTAGAAGAAGTCTTGTGTGGCTTTCCGAGAAAAACAGCTATTGATTCAATTATAAAGAATAAGATGATTCAAGAAGATACAAGTGAATGCAAAAAAAAGGAAAGTTCCCAGATTATTAACGATATAGGGAGAAATATAGTGTATTTAAGGAATTTGAGTGACGGTAAATAGTTGATGAATATATACTTTTTTAGTAGAAGAAAACTACTAATAGGAGGTATAATATTGAAAAAGAGAATATGTATTACTACTGGGGTTGCAATGTTATTAGGATTATCACCGATATTAACAACAGGGGCTACAGTATACGCAAATGAAGAGAGTAACTATGTACAAGTAAATTCTACAACAAAAGAGTTAGAGCAACGGATGGAGGCGCTAGCCAATCAATACAAAGGAGTTTCTCTATTTGAAACCGAATTCAATAAAGAAAATATGACTCCTGTTCAATTAGAATTATATAACAAAGTTGGATAGATGTCAATAAAGTAGACACAAAAAGAGAAGATACTTAAAGACATTCAAAGTAAAGAGCCTCCTTTTCATTTGGTGTAAGCATATCTAATGTTCCGTGAGGACGTTTGGTGTTATAGAATCCTTCAATGTAAGCGAAACAAGCCAAACGTACTTCTTCGATTGAATGGAATGAACGGCGATTTAATTCTTCTTTTTTCATATATTTAAAAAAAGCTTCGGTAACGGCGTTATCCCACGGATAACCTGGTTTTGAAAGAGAATGGACAATCGGATGATGCTCTATAAACTTTCTAAATTCAAAAGAGGTATATTGAGACCCTTGATCTGTATGAAAAAGAACAGGATTCATTAATTTTCGAGAATGAAGTGCTTTTTCTAATGTTTGAATGGCTAGTTTTGTATCAATCGTTGATCCTACGGTCCAAGCAATTACTTTTCTAGAAAACAAATCTAAAACGACACACAAATACGCAAATGTTTTCTTACCGATGGGGATATAAGAAAAATCACTTGTCCAAACTTGATTTGGTGCAGGTGGATTGAACGCTTGGTTTAGATGATTTGGCCGTGTCAAAGAAACCTTGTTTTTCCTTTTTTTGAAAACAGGCTTTACTGTAGACATTTTTGGGAGGTCCATTGTTTTCATCAAGCGATAAACACGACCAATACTAATCGAAATGCCATAATCACGCAAAAGAATCTGGCGGATTTTTGCAGCGCCAAGACGTTTTTGAGAAGAAGTATAAATTTCTAAAATCACTTTTCTTAGGTGTTGATTTTCTTTTGTTCTTGGGGCTACTTTTCCAGAAAAGCGTTTGTAATAAGTGGAACGATTGACTTTGAGTACACGACAGAGTGTAACAATACTGTGTTCATATCGAAGAATGTGTATGGCTTTTAATCGTTCGTCAAGCGAGGCGTGAATATGGCAATCGCTTTTTTTAGGATTAAATTTTCCTCCTCGAGTTGCGCATTTCGTTTTTGTAGCTGTTTGATTTGACGGGCCGTAAGGATCGTGTCATCGTCAATTTTTACTTCGGAATATTGTTTGACCCAACGAGCAATTGAAGAAAGAGCAATGCCGTACTCCTTAGCTAAAGCATTTTGAGTTTTACCACTTTCGTGAAGTTTTACAATGGATTTTTTAAACTCTTCGTCAAATTTACGTGGTGATTTTCTGTTATTTACCATATTAAAAATTCCTTTCAAAATTTCTGTCTATTTATTTAATAGTATACCAAAAAATGTGTCCACTTTATTAGGATACATGCAAGGAAACTGGGGAAGGAGTTAATTGTTTGATGAAGGGAAATAAAATTTTATACATTTTAGGTACAGGCATCTTTGTTGGAAGTTCATGTCTATTTTCTTCACTTTTTGTAGCAGCAGAAGAACAAGTTTATTCAGAAAGTGAAGTTTCAACAGTTTTATCGAAGTTGGAAAAGGAGGCAATTTCTGAGGCAGCTGCTGAACAATATACGGTTGTAGATCGAAAAGAAGATGCGTGGGGTATGAAGCATCTTAAGTTAGAAAAGCAAACGGAAGGCGTTACTGTTGATTCAGATAATGTGATTATTCATTTAGATAAAAACGGTGCAGTAACAAGTGTTACAGGAAATCCAGTTGATCAAGTAGTGAAAATTCAATCGGTTGATGCAATCGGTGAAGAAGGAGTTAAAAAAATTATTGCTTCTGATAATCCGGAAACTAAAGATCTTGTCTTTTTAGCTATTGACAAACGTGTAAATAATGAAGGGCAATTATTTTATAAAGTCAGAGTAACTTCTTCACCAACTGGTGACCCCATATCATTGGTTTATAAAGTAAATGCTACAGATGGAACAATTATGGAAAAACAAGATTTAACGGAACATGTCGGTAGTGAAGTAACGTTAAAAAACTCTTTTCAAGTAACGTTTAATGTACCAGTTGAAAAAAGCAATACGGGAATTGCTTTACACGGAACGGATAACACAGGGGTTTACCATGCAGTAGTTGATGGCAAAAATAATTATTCTATTATTCAAGCACCATCACTAGTAGCATTAAATCAGAATGCTGTTGATGCCTATACGCATGGAAAATTTGTGAAAACATATTATGAAGATCATTTCCAACGACACAGTATTGATGATCGAGGGATGCCCATCTTGTCAGTTGTTGATGAACAACATCCAGATGCTTATGACAATGCTTTTTGGGATGGAAAAGCAATGCGTTATGGTGAAACAAGTACACCAACAGGAAAAACGTATGCTTCCTCTTTAGATGTAGTTGGTCATGAAATGACACATGGTGTGACGGAACATACTGCCGGTTTAGAATATTTAGGACAATCAGGTGCGTTGAATGAATCTTATTCTGATTTGATGGGTTATATTATTTCGGGTGCATCTAATCCAGAAATTGGTGCGGATACTCAGAGTGTTGACCGAAAAACAGGTATTCGAAATTTACAAACCCCAAGTAAACACGGACAACCAGAAACCATGGCTCAATACGACGATCGAGCACGGTATAAAGGAACGCCTTATTATGATCAAGGCGGTGTTCATTATAATAGTGGAATTATTAATCGGATTGGTTACACCATTATCCAGAACTTAGGCATTGAAAAAGCACAGACTATTTTCTACAGCTCGTTAGTAAATTACTTAACACCTAAAGCACAATTCAGTGATGCTCGTGATGCGATGCTTGCTGCTGCAAAAGTTCAATATGGCGATGAAGCAGCTTCAGTGGTGTCAGCAGCCTTTAACTCTGCTGGAATCGGAGCTAAAGAAGACATTCAGGTAAACCAACCAAGTGAATCTGTTCTGGTCAATGAATGAAAAAAATTCCCCAATTAAATAAAAATGGATAAGGAGTGGCATGATCTTATGAAAAAGTTCTCCATACGAAAAATTAGTGCTGGTTTTTTGTTTCTGATTTTAGTAACTTTGATCGCCGGTTTTAGCCTGTCTGCAAATGCAGAAGAGTATATCGTTCCTGCCGAAAGTCATTCACGACAAAAAAGATCGTTACTGGACCCTGAAGACAGAAGACAAGAAGTGGCAGATACAACCGAAGCGCCTTTTGCGTCAATCGGAAGAATCATTTCCCCTGCCAGTAAACCAGGCTATATTTCTTTAGGAACAGGCTTTGTTGTTGGAACTAATACAATTGTCACCAATAATCATGTGGCTGAAAGTTTTAAGAATGCCAAAGTATTAAATCCGAATGCCAAAGATGATGCTTGGTTTTATCCAGGTCGAGATGGCAGTGCGACACCATTTGGCAAATTCAAAGTGATTGATGTAGCTTTTTCCCCGAATGCGGATATTGCGGTCGTGACTGTCGACAAACAAAACGATCGTCCAGATGGCCCAGAGTTGGGAGAAATTTTAACGCCATTTGTTTTGAAAAAGTTTGAATCTTCAGATACCCATGTCACAATATCAGGCTATCCAGGTGAGAAAAACCACACACAATGGTCTCATGAAAATGATTTGTTTACATCTAACTTTACAGACTTAGAAAATCCATTACTATTTTATGATATCGATACAACCGGTGGTCAATCTGGTTCACCAATCTATAATGATCAGTTTGAAGTAGTTGGTGTTCATTCCAATGGCGGCATTAAGCAAACAGGAAATCATGGTCAAAGACTAAATGAAGTGAATTATAACTTTATTGTTAATCGAGTGAATGAAGAAGAAAATAAACGTTTATCCGCTGTGCCAGCAGCGTAAAGAACCATAAAAATACTCGGAATTTCCAGAATCACGGGAAATCTCGAGTATTTTTGTTTTTTAAGATAGTGTAAGTTACGATAAAAGTACCTTGTAATTATCGGTTAAAAGCATATAATAGTGCTGAAAAGAAGGCAAATAATCCGATTAAGTTAGTATTTCTAAACCATCATAACTCGTAATGATTTCATGCTTTTGAGATAAAGCCGCCATCTCCGCATAAGACAAGCCGCCATTGTGAGAAAAATGGTTGGCAACGTAAATCGTTTTATCTGTGACGAGTTTTCTTTCTTTTAATTCTGCAATTAATTTTAAATTTTCTTCCCAATTCATATGACTATTGCCAGTTTCGTTTGTTTGACTAGTACAATCTAAAGAAACAATACTAAGAAGTAAGTGGCTCTTTTCAAGATATTCAAACATTTCTGACGTAAAGTAACCTGTATCATGGGTGGATAAAAAAGCATCTTTACCATCGTCTATAACGAAAATAAAACAATCTTCACTGAAATTTCCATGTTGTGCAGGAAGGGGATAAATCGTATAGTTCGCAATAGTAAAACATTTGTAGGGCTGAATAACCTGATAATGTAATCGGGTATCATCTTGACGACCTTCTAAATCAAAGGCGCGCTGATAAAACGTCTTAACTGCTTCATTTCCGTAAACAGTTAAACGATTGGGAATATCTAATGCATAACCAGACATTCGATAAGCCAAATCCTCGCCGTAAAAATGATCGGAATGCCAATGAGAGATTAGTAAAGAGTCAAAGTCTGCAAAACACAAGTCATACTGCAACAAATGTAAATAAGAATCCCCTGGAAAATCAATCAGCAGGACATCATCAATAATTAATTGAGTTTGTGTACGAATTTCTCGTCCTTTTTTCTCTCGAGCATACTTACATAATTTACAATTACAAAAAATTCCTGGAATCCGTTCTGCTGCACCCGTACCTAAATAGTTGATTTTCATTGGGAGTACCTAACCTTTCTTTGACATTCTTCATACTTAGTAGATAACGCTGAACTTTAAAGTAAATGGGCATGGAAACTGAAACATTTGTTGTGTCCATCTTACCTTTTTTAGAAAAGAATTGAAATGGAATTTCTTAAGTAAATTTGCGTAAAATAGAAAAAGCTAGACGCCTTTTTTAATAAGCTGAATTTGTTGCGAATGTTCATGCTATTTCCGAGAAAAAGTTTTACCAAAGGCACTTTCATATTCATCTACTATTAGTTATAGAAAAATAACAAGATGGACATAGCTTATTAGAGCAAAAATAACTACGCTATTGATAAAGAGTGAGGCGTGTTTTGAACAGGTTGCGTGGGCAAATGAATTTGAATAAAAGGGATGACAAAAGATGACTATTGAAAAATTAGAATATTTTTATACCATTGCAAAATATAATAGTATTTCCAAAGCAGCCTCTGAACTCCATGTTAGTAAATCAACCTTAAGTGCGTCATTAAAAGATTTGGAAAGTGAATTGGGCCATTTACTTTTTGACCGTAACGGTAATTCTTTGACGTTAAATTCCTATGGTGATAAAATCGTCCAATCTGTATATATCATTTTAAACGAGGCCAAGAAAATGAAACTTAATTTGCATGAAATGATTGAGAATCCAGTGATGCGTTTAGGTTTTGGAAATACGTCCTTGATGTATAAAGTGACAGAGAATGAGGATCAACTGAATCGTTTTTGGGAATGTTACCATGGTTCATCGTTTGAGTTATTGAATAAATTGGAGAATCATGAGTTGGATTTTGTGATTACTTCTGCAGATGTGAATAGTCCAGTTTTAAAGAAAGAACAATTAATTGAACTAAAAATGTATCTTTGTGTTTCAAGAGAAATTAAACAAGAAATTGAGGAAGAAGGCTTCACCTGTTTGACCAACTATCCATTTCTATTTTTGCCTCATCACTTAGATCATTTAGAAGCTACCAAGAGTGTGCTAGAAATGTTGCAATTAACAAGTCCGCTTGTTTGTTGCTACGATACATTGATGCTTACTCGTCTCATTGAAAAAAGTAAAGGAGTTTATGCGGTAATCTCTCTTCGGAAAGAACAACTGCAGGAAATTGATTCTAAACTCTTCTTTTTACCGATTGAACGAAAACAAAAATTTTATTTATACCGAAATGTTTCCAGTTCGGTTTTTGTCCAACCTGGTCAAATCAAGGCAACTTTACAAAAGTTGCTAGAGACTTAGCCATTAAAATTACTTTGGAATAGTTACCAAAAATAGCTTTATTCGCTTAGATTTACTTCTGCTGCGGATAAGGCTATTTTTGTTGTTCATTGTTTAAAAGAGATGCTCAATTATGGGGCTGTTCGATATTTCTGAACAGAATGTTCAATTATTTAATAACTTAAGAATCGATAAATCGTATCTATTACGGTTCAATTTAAAGGGGTTCTGGTGTATAGTTTGGCTATCTAAAGATTTACTTTTTTAAATATAAAATAACTAAATGGCAAGGAATATAAAGAACTGTTGATACGTGAGTACTTGCGATAACTGTGTCGTTAGAAGTTTAAGTGTCATTGTTGCTTTTCCTGTTTTATGTAGTTGCTAGAAAGGACTGTTTTTATGATCGATAGAAAAAAAGTTATTTTGTATACTTGTTGCATGAGTTTGTTTGTAGTGACCATGGATGTTACGGTTGTCAATGTGGCGTTACCATCCATTCAAAGTGATTTTCACACGAATCTGTCTACATTACAGTGGGTAACAGATGGGTACACTTTAATGGTAGCATCCTTATTATTGTTGTCTAGGTCTACAGCAGATCGAATTGGCCGTAAACGAGTTCTTCAATTGGGCTTAGCCTGTTTTGGTTTAGCGTCTTTCCTATGTGGGATTTCGCAAACCCCAGGGCAATTGATCGCGTTTCGCATGTTGCAAGGGATTGGTGGTTCTATGTTAAATCCGGTAGCAATGTCTATTATTACACAGGTATTTACTGAAAAGTTAGAACGAGCGAAAGCAATTGGCTTGTGGGGCTCTGTTACAGGGATTTCCTTAGGCATGGGTCCGATTATTGGCGGACTGATTGTTTCTTATTTTAGCTGGCGGTATGTCTTTTTTGTAAATGTACCGATCATTGCTGCGGCAATCATCCTTACACAAAAGTTTGTACCAGAGTCAAAAGTAGAGAAAACGGCGAAAAATGATTTTGTTGGTCAAGCATTGATGATTCTTTTTCTATTTAGTTCTATCTATTCCATTATCGGACTACCTAGAAAAGGGCTTTTCGCGCCTGATATTTTAAGTACTGGGATAATCGGCTGCTTAGCCATTGCCATTTTCTTTATTTATGAATATAACATTGACAATCCGTTAATCAACCCGCGTTTCTTTTTATCTATTCCATTTACATCGGCTTCTTTTTTAGCTATTTTTGGCTTTATCATATATAACGGCTATTTATTTTTAAACACGCTATATTTGCAAGAAATGAGAGGCTTCAGCCCGTTGGAAGCTGGCTTATCAACCATTCCTTTGGCTTTTGTTAGTTTTCTTGTTGCACCGAGAGCCGGCGAAATGGTAGGGAGAATAGGGACGAAACGTCCTATTATGCTTTGTGGTATTTCAATGTTGGCTGTTAGCTTTTTACAATTATTTGTAACTAAAACAACGCCTATGATTATTTTATTTGTTATTTATATCTTTTTAGGCATTGGGTTTGGGATGTTAAATTCGCCGATTACCATTACAGCGATTGAAGGAATGCCACTTTCTCAGTCAGGAACGGCAGCAGCCATTGCGGTGACATGTAAGCAAATTGGCAATTCTTTAGGGGTTGCGCTACCAAGTCTTTTAATTACAAAGCCTATTACTAGTTCGCTTACTCGAACACCTTTTACAAACGTATGGCTTTTATTTGGATGTTGCGCCATTGCGATTATCTTTTTAAGTTATTTATCCAATTCTCCGCTAGCGAAAAAGTCATTGCGCAGAGTTAGGTTTTATTTTTAACAAATCAAGATTTTTTTGAAGGGAAAGGAAGACAAACTTAGATGAAAAAAATAAATAACCGATTAGGACTCTTTTTATTTTTTGTTTTACTCTTTTGGGCAAAAACGATTCTGGCGTATTACCTAGATTTCTCATTGGGCGTTAAGGGCAGTCTCCAACGAGAAATTTTATGGTTCAATCCAGTTGCTACTACGCTGTTATTATTTGGCTTTAGTTTGTATTTTAAAAAGCATAAAACATTTATGCTTAGCTTAACTCTTTTAAATGTTTTAAATACATTAATTTTATATTTGAATATTATTTTTTATCGTGAATTCACTGACTTTATTACCATCCAATCTGTTTTTGGCTTTTCAAAAGTTTCAGAAGGGATTTCTGGTGATTTACTTGCTTTAATGAGAGTCCACGATGTCTTTTATTGGCTAGATACTTTAGTACTGCTCGTTTTGGTATTTTACTCTTTTAAACAGCGACGGAATCATCAAGTCTTTATCACCAAACCTATCAACAGAAGATTAGCAATCTCAATTAGTTGTTTAAGTGTCTTGCTCTTTTCGGTTAACTTATTTTTAAGCGAAACCGATCGTCCTCAATTGCTTCAAAGAATTTTTGACCGTAATTATATTGTAAAATATCTTGGCTTGGATGCATTCACAGCCATCGATGGTGTCAAAACAGCTATGTCAAATGAGGTAAGAGCAGAAGCTAGTTCAAACGAATTACCTGAAATCATGAAATTTACCAAGCAAAACAATTTACCGCTTAATCCGCAGTATGCCGGGATTGCCAAAGGGAAAAATATATTTGTGATTCATTTAGAAAGTTTTCAACAATTTTTGATTAATATGAAAGTCCAAGGCCAAGAGGTTACACCGTTTTTAAATCAGCTTTATCAAAACAAAGCGACAATCAGTTTTGATAATTTCTTTCATGAAGTAGGGCAAGGAAAAACGAGTGATGCGGAGAACATGTTGGAAACAGGAACATTCGGGTTACCGCAAGGCTCTCTTTTTACACAATTAGGATCAGACAATACTTTCGAAGCGGCTCCCGCAGTTTTAGGACAAAAAGGCTATACAACCGCTGTTTTCCATGGGAATGTGGGGAGTTTTTGGAATCGAGACCATGTGTATAAAAACTTAGGTTATCAATACTTTTTTGATCGGTCATATTTTTCAAAAGATGACAAAATGCTAGGTTACGGTATTTTAGATAAACAATTGTTGCGTGAATCAGCTAGTGAGCTTGAGCATTTACAGCAGCCATTCTATGCGAAGTTTTTAACTGTGACCAATCATACCCCTTATTATACGGATGACCAAAACTTCCCGTTTCCTAAATTGAACACAGGCAATTCGATTGTGGATGATTATGTTCGAACAGCGCACTATTTGGATCAATCGCTAGAACAATTTTTCCATTACTTGCAAACAACAAGTTTATACAATCATTCTATTTTTGTTATTTATGGTGACCACTTCGGTATTTCAGATGCGAACAACAAGGACTTATGTAAAGCCTTCAACCGCGATCCAAAAACGTGGACAAACTATGACAATGCGCAATTGCAAAGAGTACCTTTGATGTTTTACATGCCAGGCTATACGCAAGGGAAAATCATGCACGAATATGGTGGGGAAATTGACGTTTTACCGACACTGTACCATCTTTTAGGTGTCGATGATAAAAATTATATCCATTTTGGCACGGACCTTTTATCTCCTCAATATAAACAAGTGGTTCCTTTTAGAAATGGCGATTTTGTAACGCCTCAATTTTCGTATCTAGGTGGGGAAATCTACAATAATCAAGGAAAAAAATTAGACCAAGTTCCAGCAGATTTAAAAGCAGAAGTCACGAAAGATAACGATTGGGTGAAAAAATCGTTAAGTTTATCTGACAAATTAAATCAGGAAAACCTTTTACGTTTTTATAAACCACAAGGATTCCAAGAAGTGCAACCAAAGGACTACAACTATGATGTGGCTTTTGAAAAAAACAAAGTCTTAGAAGTAGAAAAACAAAAAAATGCACAATCAACCAGCTTGTTTAGTCAAAATGGCAATCAAACGACAGTCCAAAATTATCCGACTACGCCATAGATCATTTAAGAAGGATAACTTTTGGAAGGGAAAGAGAATCATATATGAAGTGAAAGAGGTCAGAACAGAGTCGTTTATTTTCGAAGCAATTGGTTCTGTTTCCGCCATTTATCAGGCTTTTTCGCTCTTTTATTGAGTAAGAAGTCAGTTTAGAATTTATATTAAGTTTTGCTGTACATTTTAAAATTACCATCAACAGAAAATACAACAGGCGAATTTTTAGATAAAAAAATTAGTAAAACAAGTATTAAATAAATAGTATTTTTGAGGATAAAGTAAGAGAAATGTTGTTTTTTTAATAGTTGTTAACGGAAAACAAAATTATTTTATAGCCATAAAATATATTTTTATTATAATTATATTATAAAATAATGAGCATATGATTTGCAGATAAGTTTTTCAGGGCCTATTCTGAATAGTAACTTAGCTATAAAAATAAAAGAGGAGAGTGGTTTTGATGAGAAAAAATCAGAAGATTCTGCCAATTGTGACAGCTTCAGACGAAAATTATGCTCCTTATTTGAATGTAATGATGACAACTGTTTTAGAAAATTGTCATGCGGAGAGATCTGTTCATTTTTATGTGATTGATGATGGGCTGTCGCTATCTAGCAAAAAAGCACTCCGAGAAACGATTAGTAGTATCTCACAAAGTGCGACTGTTGAATTTCTAACAGCAGACAAAGAAGTCTATCAAAATTTTTTAGTGAGTGATCATATTACAACGACCGCATACTTACGCATTTCTTTACCGTCACTTTTACAAAAATATAGCTATAAAAAGGTTCTTTATTTAGATGCAGATACGCTGGTTTTAGATGATATTGTCCAGTTGTATGATACGCCATTAGTGAACCAAACGATTGGCGCGGTTATTGATCCTGGTCAAGCATATGCCTTGAAACGTTTGGGCATCCATTCCTCCGATTATTATTTTAATTCAGGAGTTATGATTATTGATATTGACCGATGGAACGAGAAAGCAATCACGCAAAAAACAATTCAGTATCTAGAAGAAAATGGGGACCGCATAGTTTATCATGACCAAGATGCTTTAAACGCCGTTCTTTATGAAGATTGGCTAGCTTTAGAACCAAGATGGAATATGCAGACGTCTTTAGTTTTTAATCGTCATGAAGCGCCTAATGAGGCTTACCAAAAATTATATGCAGCGGGAAATCAAGAGCCAGCGATTATTCATTTTACTGGTCACGATAAACCCTGGAATACGTTAGAAAATCATCCTTATACAGCTCTTTATCTAAACAAGTTAAAGAAAGTAGGTGCAAGAAATGGAAAATAGAAAAGAATTAGCGATTGTCTCATGTTGCAATACCAACTTTGTACCGCATCTTGCTGCTATGTTTGTTTCAATTTTAGAAAATAGTCCTTCAGCGGCAGCTGTTCATTTTTATGTAATTGATGACAATATCAATTTTGAAAGCAAGCAACTATTGTACTTTACGATTAAACATACCCAACTCAATGCAGAGTTAACATTTTTAAAAATCAACCCCCATTTTTTCAAAAATGTTGTAACCAGTGAACGAATCCCAAAACAGCTTACTACAGGATTGCTATTCCAGAGCTGTTTAGAGGAAGCCAGATCGAACGGCTGTTGTATATGGATTGTGACATGATTGCCTTAGATGATGTCGCAAAATTATGGACAGTTGATTTAGGTGAAAATATCATTGCCGCTGTTGAAGATGCAGGGTTCCATCAACGTTTGGAAAAAATGGCGATTCCTGCAGAATCTATGTGTTATTTTAACTCAGGCTTGTTGCTAATCGATGTTAAAAAATGGTTGAATTTAGATGTAACCACTAAAGTCTTAAGATTTATTGAAGAAAATCCAGATAAATTACGTTTCCATGATCAAGATGCATTGAATGCGGTTTTACACGACCGTTGGACCCTGTTGCATCCTAAGTGGAACGCCCAAGGTTATATTCTGTCAAAAGCGAAAAAACATCCAACTATTTATGGAGAAAAACAATATGAAGAAACGAGAAGAGCACCATCCATTATCCACTTTACTGGCCATGTCAAACCTTGGACGAAAGAATTTCAGTGGTATACCAAGCGTTATTATGATCAATATGCGAATAGGACGGCCTTTCGTTGTATCAACACATTCAATCAATATTTATCTTATACGAAAATTAGCAGAAGGATTGAATATGCTCAATAATGAATATTGTCATGGATTTCGTAAAATCAGTTACTTGTTAGTTGTTGCCAGAACCAAACAATAGAAACGAAGAAGTCGGGATAGAACTGTTTTTCAGATTTTGAGTATGAGACAAAAATCTAAAGTGATTTTTGTCTCATACTCTTTTTTGTCTATTTAAAATAAAGCCAGCAACTGGTATCATATTTAAGGATGGTTTTTTATAAAAAAATGATTTCTTGAGGAAAAAAATATTACAATAAAGAAAAATAAAAAAATGTAAACGTTATCATTTCAAGGTTATAGCGGTATGAAGATATTTATTAATACTTTTTATTGACAAAATAAAAAAAACCACCGTACTATTGGTTTGTGGTTATAACCAGTTAGGGTAAAGGAGAAAGTTATGGAAAATGCCTTTAAAAACAAAGCTTTGTATCATCAACTTGTTGATTTGCTGCAGGAACGAATCGAAACATGCATGATTCCTCATGACAAGTTGCCCTCTGAACGTGAATTGACTGCACAATATGGAGTGAGTCGGACGACGGTCCGGTTAGCGCTACAAGAACTAGAAAATAGAGGTTCCATCTATCGTCGTCATGGCAAAGGAACATTTGTTTCAGATATAAAAAAAGAGGCCGCTGATTTAGCTGGCGCATATAGTTTTACAGAACAAATGAAAGGGCTGGGTCGAAAACCACATACCCGTATATTATCCTTCGAAAAATTGGAAGCGGATAAATTTATTTGTCAGCATTTGAATCTTTCGTTAGGAGAGGCAGTTTTTAAATTAAGTCGGTTGCGGATTGCTGATAACGAGCCATTAATGGTTGAAGACACATACTTGCCTGTGAAATTTTTCTTATCACTCACGGATCAATTACTACGTAGCAAGCCATTATATGATCTATTTTCGGAAGATTTTAAGCAAACCGTTCGTTTAGCTGATGAAGAATTATACGCTAGCATTGCGTCAAAAGAAGATGCCAAATTATTGATGATTCCAGAAGGAGCGCCAGTCCTTCATTTAGCACGCCAGACATATAACATGAAAAATGAAATTATTGAATTTACGTTGAGTGTGGCGCGAGCAGATCAATTTCATTATCAGATACGCCATATTCGGAATAGTTAGGAGAGTTAAGTATGTTTACAGCAGAAAAAGAAGAACTAGAACAACTAGGAGCGGAAATCACGACACGTGAAATTCGTCAGCAACCTGAGCTTTGGCAAGAAACCGTGACACTTTATCATGAAAATCAAACAGCTTTGGAAAACTTTTTAAAAGAAGTCCAAGCCAAAGCGCAAGGAAAACGAACAAGAGTAATTTTTACAGGAGCAGGGACTTCGCAATATGTCGGTGATACGGTTGTACCTTATCTAAGAGCACACGGCGACACACAACCCTTTTCATTCGAAAGTATTGGGACAACGGATATTGTGGCCAAACCAGAAGATTATCTGATTAAAGACGAACCAACATTGTTAGTTTCGTTTGCAAGAAGTGGAAATAGTCCTGAAAGTTTAGCGGCAGTTGAAGTAGCTAATCAAGTGGTTGAAACAATTCATCATTTAGCGATTACTTGTGCCGAAGAAGGACAATTGGCACAAATAAGCCAAAAAGAAGAAAACAGCTTTTTATTCTTAATGCCAACACGTTCCAATGATGGTGGTTTTGCGATGACTGGTAGCTTTTCTTGCATGACCTTGGGTACATTACTACTCTTTGATCAAACAGCCTTTGAGCAAAAACAAGATTATGTAACCGCTCTAATTAAATTAGGTGAAGAAGTGCTATCCCGTGAAGAAGAATTAAATGAAATTGTTAACCTTGATTTTGAACGAATTGTTTATGTTGGTTCTGGAAGTTTAGCTGGTTTGACAAGAGAAGCGCAATTAAAAATCTTAGAACTAACAGCCGGCAAAGTTGCCACAATTTTTGACTCTTCTATGGGCTTCCGTCATGGACCAAAATCATTTATTAATGAAAAAACAATAATGTTTGGTTTTGTTAATAATACACCATACACAAGAGATTATGACTTGGATATCTTAGAAGAAGTTCACAGTGACGAAATTGCGGCGGGTGTTTTTGCGATTGCTCAACCTGGCAAACGTAATTTCTCAGGTTCAACTATTGAATATTCCGCAGAAACTGCTCTATTACCTGATGGCTATTTAGCATTAGCAGATATTATGGTAGCCCAAACAGTCGCACTTTTAACATCTATTAAAGTTGGAAATAAACCGGATACCCCTTCACCAACAGGTACAGTGAATCGTGTGGTTAAAGGCGTAACGATTTATGACTATAAATAATACAACATTTGGAGGAGGAACTATGCTTACGTTAACAGCTGGAAAAAAAGCGGCAATGGATCGTTTGTCAACCCAAGAAGGAATCATTAGCGCATTAGCCATTGATCAACGAGGTGCCTTGAAAAAAATGATCAAAGCGCTAGATGTAGAGCCAACTGATGCACAAATTGAAACGTTTAAAGAATTAGTCTCGAAAGAATTGACACCTTATGCGTCCGCCATTTTATTGGATCCAGAATATGGATTGCCTGCTGCAAAAGCACGCGATACCGAGGCTGGATTGTTACTCGCTTATGAAAAAACGGGCTATGATGCAACAACTCCGGGACGATTGCCTGATTTACTAGCAGATTGGTCTGTTTTACGCTTGAAAGAAGAAGGCGCAGATGCGATTAAATTTTTACTATACTATGATGTGGATGAGGATCCAGAAATCAATCATCAAAAACATGTATTCATTGAACGCTTAGGAAGTGAATGTGCAGAAGAAGACCTACCATTTTACTTAGAATTAGTTTCTTATGATGCACAAATAGCAGATGCGACTTCTTTAGAATATGCAAAAGTTAAACCGCATAAAGTGAATGAAATGATGAAAGAATTTTCTAAACCCCAATATAAAGTAGATGTATTGAAAGTGGAAGTTCCAGTTAATATGAATTTTGTAGAAGGTTTTGCGCCGGCTGAAACAGCGTATACAAAAGAGGAAGCGGCGAATTATTTCTTAGAACAAAGTCAAGCCACTGATTTACCATTTATCTTTTTAAGTGCCGGTGTCTCAACAGAGCTATTCCAAGAAACACTACGTTTCGCTAAAGAAGCTGGTTCAACATTTAATGGTGTTTTATGTGGCCGTGCTACGTGGAAAAATGGCGTGAAACCTTTCGTTGAAGCAGGAGAAACTGCGGCTTGTGATTGGTTAAAAACAGAAGGCCGAGAAAACATTGAAAGTTTAAATGCAGTCATCGCGGCAACCGCCAGCTCTTGGCATGCAAAAGTTCAAGTAAATGAAGGGTAATTGGGAGGCATAGCTGTGATAGTAACAGTAACAATGAATCCGTCAATTGACATCTCCTACCTATTAGATCATCTAAAGCTTGATACCGTTAATCGGACCAGTCAGGTGACCAAAACCCCTGGTGGCAAAGGACTAAATGTCACTCGCGTTATTCATGATTTAGGTGGAGATGTTATCGCTACCGGCGTTCTTGGTGGTTTTCATGGGGCGTTTATTGCAAACGAGTTAAAGAAAGCAAACATCCCCCAAGCATTTACGTCAATCAAAGAAGAAGCGCGTGATTCGATTGCGATTTTGCACGAAGGGAATCAAACTGAAATTTTAGAAGCTGGACCGACGGTTTCCCCAGAAGAAATCAGCGACTTCCTTGAAAATTTCGATCAATTAATTAAGCAAGCTGAAATTGTCACAATTTCTGGCAGTTTAGCGAAAGGATTACCAACAAATTTTTATCAAGAATTAGTTCAAAAAGCTCAAGCACAAGAGGTTAAAGTGCTACTAGATACTTCTGGTGATAGTTTAAGGCAAGTTCTTCAAGGACCATGGAAACCGTATTTAATTAAACCTAATTTAGAGGAACTAGAAGGATTGCTAGAGCAAGATTTTTCAGAAAATCCATTAGCAGCTGTACAAACAGCTTTAACAAAACCAATGTTTGCGGGAATTGAATGGATTGTCGTATCTTTAGGAAAAGATGGTGCAATTGCCAAACATCACGATCAATTCTATCGTGTAAAAATTCCAACGATTCAAGCTAAAAATCCTGTTGGTTCAGGAGATGCAACCATTGCTGGTCTTGCATATGGACTAGCCAAGGATGCCCCAGCTGCCGAACTGCTAAAATGGGGCATGGCGGCTGGAATGGCTAATGCCCAAGAAAGAATGACTGGGCATGTAGACGTAGAGAACGTGAAGAAACATCTTATGAACATCCAAGTAGTTGAAATTGCTAAATAAAGAGCTTTCTTTATTTAGCAATTATCCAGCAATTGAAAGCGTTTACTAGAAAGGGTGGCAATGTGGACAGATTTGAAATTAAAGAGGAGTTTCTTTTAAATGGTCAACCATTTAAAATTTTATCAGGCGCCATTCATTATTTTCGTGTAGATCCCTCAGATTGGTATCATTCACTTTATAACTTGAAAGCTTTAGGCTTCAATACAGTTGAGACCTATGTGCCATGGAATTTACATGAACCGCAAAAAGGAACATTTCATTTTGAGGGAATATTAGATTTGGAGCGCTTTTTAAAATTAGCACAAGAACTTGGACTATATGCGATTGTACGGCCGTCTCCTTATATTTGTGCAGAATGGGAGTTTGGCGGTTTTCCAGCTTGGCTATTAAATGAACCAGGACGGATGCGTTCGAATAATCCAACCTATCTGAAGCATGTTGCGGAATATTATGATGTTTTAATGGAAAAAATTGTTCCGCATCAACTTGCTAACGGTGGCAATATTTTAATGATTCAAATCGAAAACGAATATGGTTCATTTGGCGAAGAAAAAGCGTATTTACGGGCGATTCGCGATTTGATGATTGCACGTGGCGTGACAGCACCATTTTTTACTTCTGACGGGCCATGGCGCGCAACATTGCGGGCAGGCAGCATGATTGAAGATGATATTTTAGTAACTGGGAATTTTGGCTCAAAAGCCAAAGAAAATTTCGGTATGATGCAAGCCTTTTTTGAAGAACATGGTAAAAAATGGCCGTTAATGTGTATGGAATTTTGGGATGGCTGGTTTAATCGTTGGAAAGAGCCAATTATTAAACGAGATCCGCAAGAATTGGCTGAATCAGTTAGAGAAGCATTAGCATTAGGCAGTATCAACTTATATATGTTTCATGGCGGCACCAATTTTGGGTTTATGAATGGCTGCTCCGCACGAGGAACCATTGATTTACCACAAATCACTTCCTATGATTATGATGCGCCACTTGATGAACAAGGGAACCCAACCGAAAAGTATTTTGCGTTACAAAAAATGCTTCACGAAGAGTACCCTGCGTTACCACAAGCTGAACCATTAGTAAAAGATTCTTTTGCGCAAACAGCAATTCCTTTAACAAACAAAGTGAGTTTGTTTGCGACTTTAGAAACGATTAGTCAGCCAGTGGTCAGCGTTTATCCGCAAACCATGGAACAATTAGGACAAAATACCGGCTATCTTCTTTACCGAACAAGCATTGAAAAAGATGCTGCAGAAGAAAAGCTAAGAGTGATTGACGGTCGTGATCGTCTGCAATTATTTGTCAATCAGGTACATCAAGCAACGCAATATCAAACGGAAATTGGCGAAGATATTTACGTTACACTGCCGCAAGAGAATAATCAAATCGATGTTTTAATAGAAAATATGGGTCGTGTCAATTACGGGCATAAACTATTTGCAGATACTCAGAAAAAAGGGATTCGAACGGGTGTCATGGCAGATTTACATTTTATGACGCAATGGCAACAATATTGTTTACCTATGACAAGCTGTGAACAGGTAGACTATTCAAGAGAATGGCAACCTGATCAACCAAGCTTTTACCAGTATCATATGGAGTTAGCAGAAGTGAAAGATACATTTATTGATGTTTCTAAATTCGGCAAAGGAATTGTTTTTGTTAACCAAACCAATCTTGGTCGTTTCTGGAATGTTGGTCCGACGCTTTCCTTATATATTCCCAAAGGATTATTAAAAGAAGGGCAAAATGAGATCGTCATTTTTGAAACGGAAGGAACGTACCAACCAGAAATTCAGTTAGTAAAAGAACCACTATATAAAGAAATGAAAGAGGGATTACAATGAGTATTATTGGCGTAAGAATTGATGGACGTTTGATTCATGGACAAGTGGCAAATTTATGGGCGACAAAATTGAATATTTCCAGAATTATGGTCGTTGATGATGAGGTTGCAGGGAATGCCATTGAAAAAAGTGGCTTAAAATTAGCAACACCAGCTGGCGTGAAACTAAGCGTGTTACCAGTTGAAAAAGCTGCTCAAAATATTTTAGCAGGAAAATACGACTCACAACGTTTACTAATTGTGGTACGGAAACCAGATCGTTTATTAAAACTAGTAGAACTTGGGGTGCCGATTAAAGAAATCAATGTTGGGAACATGTCACAAACAAACGAAACACGGTCTATTACTAAGTCAATCAATGTGGTCGATCAAGATATTGAGGTTTTTAAAGAGTTAAATGCTAAAGGTGTCCATCTGATTGCTCAAATGGTGCCAAGTGACAAAGCGGAAGACTTTATGAGTTTGATAACAAAATAGGAGGGAACAAAAAATGAATATCTTATGGTGGCAGATCTTATTATTAACATTATACGCAGGATACCAAATTTTAGATGAATTACAAATTTATTCTTCATTAAGTGCGCCAGTGTTTGCAGGTCTTTTTGCAGGATTAGTGATGGGGGATATTAAAGCAGGACTTATTATTGGTGGAAGTATGCAATTAACTGTATTAGGAGTTGGGACTTTCGGGGGTGCCTCCAAAATTGATGCTAACTCAGGCACGATTCTTGCCACAGCATTTTCTGTGTCTTTAGGAATGAACCCTGAACAAGCAATCGCTGCTATTGCAGTACCAGTTGCTAGTTTAATGATTCAATTAGACATTTTGGCTCGTTTTGCGAATACCTACTTTGCACATCGGATTGATAAAATGGTCGAAGATATGAACTACAAAGGAATTGAACGTAACTTCTTAATGGGTGCCTTACCTTGGTCTCTTTCTCGAATGATTCCAGTCTTCTTAGCACTTGCTTTTGGTGGTGGTTTAGTACAAAAAGTTGTATCTGTCCTAAATGGCGATTTGAAATGGTTAGGTGATGGCTTGTCTGTTGCTGGGGCGGTCTTACCAGCGGTCGGTTTTGCAATTTTACTACGTTACTTACCAGTGAAAAAACATTTCCCTTATTTAATTCTTGGTTTCACTGTAACTGCTTTACTAGGAACAATCTTTACAAACATGCAACTTTTAGGAACATCTGTTGCGAGCGTTGTGAAAGACTTCAGTGGTGTATTTAACGCACTACCAATGTTAGCAGTTGCTTTAATTGGTTTCGCTTTAGCCGCAATTAGCTACAAAAATGGCCAAATGATTCCGAGTGGGCCAGCAGCCAAAAAAGAACATGCAGCGAATGATTCAGACGAAGGAGAGATTGAAGATGACGAAATCTAATTATAAATTGACGAAAGAAGATTTTAAACAAATTAATCGCAGAAGCTTGTTTACTTTCCAATTAGGTTGGAACTACGAAAGAATGCAAGGATCAGGTTACTTGTATACGATTTTGCCACAATTGCGTAAAATTTATGGGGATGATACGCCTGAATTAAAAGAAGTGATGAAAACACACACGCAATTTTTCAATACTTCAAACTTCTTTAATACGATTATTACAGGGATCGATTTGGCCATTGAAGAAAAAGAAGGCATTGCTGGAAAACAAACAGTTTCAGGTTTGAAAACTGGTTTAATGGGACCGTTTGCAGCAATTGGGGATTCAATTTTCGCAGCTTTAATTCCAACTATTTTTGGGGCGCTAGCTGCCAACATGGCGATTAATGGCAACCCAACTGGTATCTTTATCTGGATTGTTGCTCAAATTGCCGTGATGGTCTTCCGTTGGAAACAATTGGAATTTGCGTATCGCGAAGGAATTTCTTTGGTAACAACTATGCAACACCGCTTAACTGCCTTAACAGACGCTGCAACTTTACTAGGGGTCTTCATGGTTGGCGCTTTAGTGGCAACAATGGTTAATGTCAAACTATCATGGGCACCAAGTATTGGGGATGTAACACTTAACATGCAAAATAACTTGGATATGATTTTACCACGTCTACTTCCTGCAGGAATTGTCGGTGGCGTTTATTGGATGTTAGGTAAAAAGAATATGACGTCTACTAAAGCCATTTTTATCGTATTAATTGTCTGTGTCGCATTGTCTGCGTTAGGTGTTATTTCAAAATAAGTAAGACAGGAGAAAATCGATGAGTGAACATTTAGTTTTAGTAAGTCATGGCCGTTTTTGCGAGGAATTGAAAAAAAGTGCGGAGATGATTATGGGACCGCAAGAAACAATTTCCACTGTTGCTTTATTACCAGAAGAAGGTGAAGCTGACTTTTTAGAAAAATTTGAAGCGATTACGGAATCGTTAGAAGATTTTGTTGTCTTTGCTGATCTATTAGGGGGAACACCTTGTAATATTTTATCCAAAAAAATTATGCAAGGTGCTTCGTTTGACTTATATACTGGGATGAATTTACCGATGGTTATCAGCTATGTAAATGCAAATTTATTAGCGATTGAAGGTGACTATGTTAAGGAATCAGCAGAAAGTATTGTGAAAGTCAACGAATTGCTGCTAAATGTTGCAGTAGATGATGAGGATGAATAATTCTGACTTGTTGTCGTAAGTAATTAAAGTTTTTAAGAGAATGATTTAGAGATGGACGTTCCAAAAATAAAAGAATTTATTTTTGGAACGCCCCTTTAATTGTTAATAATGAAAGCGTGTTCAAAAATGTTAGGGGGCTGATTTATCAGATGAAACATGGAAAAATAAAACGATTTAGTACATTGACACTATTGGCAAGCGCAACGATTTTAGTACCATTAAGTACGTCTGCAGAAGAAACAACAAACAGCAGCACTGAAACAAGCTCATCAATGGTGGAACCTGCCGCAACAGAAGAAAAATTGTGGCAATCTGATTTTCCAGGAGGGAAAATTGGTGAGTGGCAAGATGTGATTGGTAAAACAAATCGAGAATTAGCAGGAGAGTCATTGGCGATTTCACGAGATGCAGCAGCAGGTAATAATGCCGTATCTTTAAATTTAGATTCCCCTAAATTAGCTGATGGTGAAGTAGAAACAAAGTTTAAATACACTGCTGGAAACGGTCGAACGGGTGTGATTATTCGTGGTAATACCAAAGATAGCTGGGTTTTTGTAGGCTATAACGCGAATGGCAAATGGTTAGTTGAAAGCCCTAATTCGTGGAATGATTCAATTTCTGGGCCAACGTTAAATGAAGATACGAATTATTTGTTGAAAGTACGTTATGTTGGTGAAAAAATTACTATCTGGCTTAACACCACGTTGATTTACGAAGGAGAACCTGTTTTGGCCAACGGGGACAAAATTCCAACAGAAGCCGGACATGTGGGTGTCCGTTTGTGGTACGACAAAAAAGTTGTCAATTATGACTATTTTAAAAATGGCCCCGTAGATAGCATTCCAGAAATTGTGCCAGAAGTGACACAAATTGCGCCAGTCAAAGTTTTTACAAAAATTGGTGTTGCACCAAAATTACCGAAACAAGTAAAAGTGACCTATAATACTGGTAAAGAAGCCAATGAAGCAGTCCGTTGGGATGGAATCGATCCTGATGCATACAAAGAACCAGGAACTTTTGAAGTCGACGGTACTTTGGAAAATACAAATATCAAAGCAAAAGCCAGCGTTGTTGTTGCTAAAGACAATGAAGCTGAAAAAGGCGACAAAATCTCTTCTGCAGATTTAACAGCCGTGGTTGATCCACAATTTCCACGAATTATTCGCTACGAAGACCCTCAGAATAATCAAGTGATTTTTAATGGCCAACACGAGAAAATTGATCAAGTAATGATTGATGGCAAAGCATATAAAGCAACTGCTGAAAAACAAAAGAGTGAAGCAAATCAAGCCGTTTATAATGTAGCTGTCCCAGAAATTGGCCTGCGTTTCACAACGACATTGACTGTTTCCAAAGGCCAAGAATTAGCTATGAAACTCTCAGATATTCGTGAAGAAGGAACTAAAATACACACAATTTCAATTCCAAATCAAGGCTTGATTTCTGTCAATAGTACAGATGAAGGGGCGACTTTTGCTGGCGTTGTGATGAATACTGGGACAAATGCAAATAACGGAAATAAAAATGGTGATACTATCCAAGATTTAACTACAACAAGCCAAGAAGAAACGAAAAAATATATGTATGGTTTCTTAAATACGGCGAATTATGCTGCAAGTTTTTGGACGAACGCCTATGGAGACGGCTCTGTCGATGGTAGTGACAACAATCGAATCCATAAACAAACAAAAGAAGCGGCGACTGGTTTTGTAACAACCTTGTCAAGTGGGGCATGGACCTATCGACCATTTGATGCACCGGAAGATTACACAACTGGAGAAACACCAGAAGTGAAAGTTAAATTCTCAAAAGATAGCAACGACGACAATCGGGTGGATTGGCAAGATGCGGCAATTGGGTTCCGTTCAATTATGAATAACCCAATGGGCGCGGAAAAAGTCCCTGAATTAGTCAACCAACGGATTCCTTTTAACTTTGCTAGTCAGGCGACAAACCCATTCTTAGTGACGCTAGACGAATCAAAACGCATTTACAATTTAACAGATGGATTAGGACAAATGAATTTACTAAAAGGGTATCAAAATGAAGGACATGATTCTGCGCATCCAGATTACGGTGCTATTGGTCAGCGACCTGGTGGGGAACAAGCGTTGAATCAATTAATTGATGAAGGACATAAATTAAATGCCGTTTTCGGTGTGCATATTAATGACACCGAGTCTTACCCAGAAGCAAAAGGATTTAATGAGGAATTAGTTGATCCAACGAAGCGTGGCTGGGATTGGTTAGATCCGTCTTATTTTATTAAACAAAGACCCGATGCATTGAGTGGTCGTCGCTATGAGCGCTTTAAAGAATTAAAACAAAAAGCACCGAATCTAGATTATATTTATGTTGATGTTTGGGGCAATCAAGGCGAATCAGGTTGGGCAAGTCGTCAACTAAGTAAAGAAATTAATTCACTCGGTTGGTTTACAACCAATGAATTTCCGAATGCTTTAGAGTATGACTCGGTTTGGAACCATTGGTCTGCAGAAAAAGATTACGGCGGTACAACAACGAAAGGCTTTAACAGTACAATCGTTCGTTTTATTCGGAATCATCAAAAAGATACTTGGATTATTTCCGACAACCCTTTGTTAGGTGGAGCTGAATTTGAAGCCTATGAAGGTTGGGTGGGTAAAACCAATTTTAATACCTATCGCCAAAAAACTTTTGCCATTAATGTCCCAACTAAGTTCTTACAACATTACCAAATTACAAACTGGGAAACTACAACAGCAGCAGATGGTCAAATCTATGGCACGATTAAATTAGCGAACGGTGCTGAAAAAGTGACCGTTACTCAAGCAGATGCTAATTCGCCAAGAAGCATTACGTTAAATGAGACAGAAGTTCTAAAAGGTGATGCGTATCTACTGCCTTGGAATGTCAATGGTCAAGACAAACTATATCACTGGAATCCAAAAGGCGGTACCAGCACTTGGTCATTGGATAAGAAAATGCAAGGAAAAACGAATTTACATTTATATGAATTAACAGATCAAGGGCGTAATGACAAAGGCGTAATTGCCACTACAAATAACCAAGTGACCATCCAAGCCGAGGCTAATACACCGTATGTCATTGCTGAACCTGACAGTATTGAACCGATGACATTCGGAACAGGAACACCATTTAAAGATCCTGGATTTAATGAAGCCAATACCTTGAAAAATAACTGGAAAGTTTTCCGAGGTGATGGAGAGGTTAAAAAAGATGCTAACGGTGATTATGTCTTTAGTTCAGAAAAAGAAAGAACCGAAATCAAACAAGACATCAATCTTCCTAAACCAGGAAAATATAGTTTGTATTTAAACACAGAAACACATGATCGCAAAGCCACAGTAACTGTTAAAATTGGTGGTAAAAAATATACGCGGACAGTGAATAATTCGGTTGCCCAAAACTACATTCAGGCAGATATTAACCATACAAGCAGGAAAAATCCGCAGTATATGCAAAATATGCGAATTGATTTTGAAATCCCAGATAATGCCAAAAAAGGCTCGGTGACATTAGCGGTTGATAAAGGCAATTCCGTTACAAAATTTGATGATTTACGAATTGTTGAGCGTCAAACGGATATCATGAACCCAGACAAACAAACAGTTATTAAGCAAGATTTTGAAGACACACAAGCAGTTGGGTTATATCCGTTTGTTAAAGGCTCAGCTGGTGGTGTAGAAGATCCACGGATTCATTTATCAGAAAGAAATGAACCTTACACACAATATGGTTGGAATGGAAACCTTGTTTCAGATGTATTAGAAGGCAACTGGTCCTTGAAAGCCCATAAACAAGGAGCAGGATTGATGCTTCAAACAATTCCGCAAAATATTAAATTTGAACCGAACAAGAAATATACGGTCCAATTTGATTATCAAACTGATGGTGAAAATGTCTTTACTGCTGGGACCATTAATGGGGAGTTGAAAAATAACAATGACTTTAAGCCAGTCGGTGAGTTAACTTCGACAGCAGCAGATGGTCAAACCAAGCATTATGAAGCAGAAATAATTGGGGATGCTTCAGGAAACACTACGTTTGGTATTTTTACAACAGGTGCCGATAAAGATTTCATTATGGATAACTTTACGGTCACAGTGGAATCAAAAAAATAAATTTAGTCTATCTAAGCAACTTGGTCTACAAGTTAAACGTACTTGTAGCCCAAGTTGCTTCTTTTATGAAAAGAAGCAAGGTCTAGTGCCTCATTTTTATACTGCAGAATAAACCGACACATTTTTTAAAGTGTCAGGCTTCTTTGTGTATTTCATCAAGAACGAATGGACAAACTTGCCTTTTGCCACAAATCGTTTACAATTACAATGATAGGCATAATTTATTTAGAGGTGAAGTGATTGAAGAAATACAATGTTGATTGGAATTACTGGGTTGTCCGCTTTTTATTTGTAATGGCGCTGATTGTTGGCTATTTATTAATCACGAATTATCAGCACTTTGTCCATAGTGTTTCGGGTTTATTAGGCATCTTATCCCCATTCATTACTGGGTTTGTGATTGCTTATTTATTGAGTGGAAGTCAGAAAAAAATCGAGGGATTACTAGAAAGAGTTCCTTTACCAGTCGTTAAAAAAGCGAAACACGGCTTGAGCGTACTCCTTTTGTACCTGATTATTTTGTTTATTTTTGTTTTGACATTAAACTATATCGTTCCGCTACTCATTAGTAATTTAGTAGATTTAGCAAACTCTTTACCCACTTTTTATGATCACATGGTTCAGTTTGTAATGAGTTTAGAAGATAAAGGGATTTTAAAAACAGCCGCGATTGAAAAATATTTAAATAGTGTCCTTAAAGATTTGTCGCCAGAACGTTTTTTAAATCAATGGACACAAGCGTTGTTTTCATTAGGAACGTTGACTAAAAATGTTTCATCATTCTTTTTAAATGCATTTTTGACGTTGATTATCTCAATATATGCGCTGGTATTTAAGCAATCTATTTTGACATTTGTTGAAAAGGCTACCCACAAATTGCTGTCTGAAAAAGTGTACAAGCAAACACAAACTTGGTTAAATACAACGAATAAAATTTTCTATAAATTTATCAGCTGCCAATTTCTTGATGCTTGTATAATTGGCGTTTCATCAACGATTTTGTTAAGTATTTTGAATGTGAAATTTGCTGTGACTTTGGGGATTTTATTAGGTATTTGTAATATGATTCCTTATTTTGGTTCGATTTTTGCGTCAATTGTTGCTGGTGTGATTACGCTTTTCACAGGTGGTGTTACTCAAGCAATTACGGTGTTACTAGTTTTATTAATTTTACAACAAATTGACGGCAATATTATTGGTCCTCGAATTATGGGAGATGCCCTAAATGTCAATCCGATTTTAATTATTGTTTCAATTACGATTGGGGGAGCGTACTTCGGCGTCTTAGGGATGTTTTTAGCAGTTCCTGTTGCTGCAATCATTAAAATTATTGTCTCGGAGTGGCTAAATGAATCAAAAGAAAATGATAAGATTGTAGATTCTATTGAATCCTAAAGTAAAACTTTTCGTCTCGCGTTGACGAAAAGTTTTTTAGTGAGAAAGAAAGTTTCATTATTTGGAATTTTTGATATGCTATACTTGAAGTAAATAGAAAATCAAAATTGAGGTGAATAGATGCAGTTTTTAAAAAAATGTGGCGGCTATTTTTTAGTTTTAGGGGTCTTACTTGATTTTTTTACACCTTATTATGTCGGATTCAAAGATCAAGGTTACAATCAATTGACAGAAGTAATTAGCTTATTAGGTGATGTGAATAGTCCAGTTAGGGAAAACTTTAATCGGTTAACTATCATTGCGGGAATGTTGATGTTAGCAAGTTTACCTAGGATATATGCTATTTTTTCCAGAAAAACGAAAAAAGGTGCTTGGTTAGTAGTGGCAATGATTGGCGCTTATGGTTTATTTGATTGTATTTTCAGTGGGCTCTTCAGCGTAGACACTTCAACCGCTGGCACAGTTGCTGCCGCGCTTCATAACGGAGGATCAGCAGTCGGTTATACAGGCTTTTTGTTGTTATCAGGCGTCTTAACCATTATCTACAGTAAATACGGTTCGCAAAAAAATAAAAACCTTTTTGGCTTTTTGTTTATTTTATGTATGCTTGCAGCCGGCTTATATGGCTTAGCAAGGATTCCACAGTTGCAACAGGTAAAACCATTTAATTATTTAGGCTTATGGCAAAGAGTGAGTTCATTTTGTAATTATCTACCAATGCTGGCACTGTGTTTACAAACTAAAACCAATGACAAATTTGATTGAACATTTGTCATTGGTTTTTTACTAGTTAAAATTGTCTGGTAATAACTTAATTATTGGCTACGGTGACTTCACCAGTAACAGTGGCACCATCTTTTTCTAAGTCAGCAGAATCTTTGTATTCTTGTTTATCAAAAGTAATATTGCCATTAACTTTGGTACCATTTAAAGTAAAGCCATTTGCTTTCACCTCAATATCACCTTTGACAGTCCCGTGAACGATGTTGAAATTTTCAGAAGAAACGATTAGCTTAGGAACCGTGATTTCATATTCAGCAGTTACTTTTTTATTATCATCTTGGGAATAAAGTGCTAATTTACGATAGACATCGTTGGAATCTTTCCCCTTATCATGGAAAGTACCAGCAACTGTTACCTCTTTATCAAAAGTGACATTGTCAGTAGCTGCGACAATCCAATTTCCTTTATCACTTAACGCCATTTCGAGCTCTTCAGGCTTGGCACTAATTGAAGCACCAGAGACTACTTCTGTACTTGAATTAGCTGTTTCTTTGCTACTAGAACTACTATCTGTTTTTTTATCAGATGAACAAGCACTAAGCAGCACAAGAGCAGCAGTTGCCGTCAAAACAGTGGTGAGTACTTTAGACATTTTCATGAAAATCCCTCCAAAAAATTTATTTATTTCTTCCTTTATCATAACTGATTCAAAGGGAAATGAGTAATCATACACTCAAAGATTGAGAAGTTTGGCTAATGGGAAATTAGGCTTATTCTCTCAAGAAGGTTCAGGAAATATTCAAAGTAATCATTTCTTTTTCAAATGTTTCTTTTCTGTAGTAAGCTAGTAATAGACAGAATTTAAGGAGGAGATTTTGATGCCTTGGAATATGAATGATTATCCTACATCAATGAAAAATTTAGCACCTTTGATTCGGAAAAAAGCGATAGATATTGGCAATGCGTTGCTTGTGGATGGCTACCCTGATGATCGCGCCATTCCAATTGCGATTAGTCAAGCGGAGAAATGGTATCAAGAGGCAAGTGCAGCAGACAAAAAAGCCTTCGAACAAGAAGCAAATCCTACGAAACAAGATTCGCATAAACAGGATAAACATGCGGGAAAATTATTAACGGCGGCTGTCAACGTTAAATATAAAGACGGCCAATGGTTGGTGATTTCAGACAGCGCTGAAAAAGCAAGTAATACATTTACCCACAAACAAGAGGCGGTTGAACGAGCTCAAGAAATTGCTCGGAATAAGCAAACAAAGCTGAAAATCTATAAGCAAGATGGTACGTTACAAGAAACCAAAGAGTATACTGAATAATTTTTCGAAACCTTGATATTCCGTTGCAATTGAAGAAACGGCTATCAAGGTTTTTTGGTGAGGGAGAAATGGACAAGTAAGAAAAAATAACAAAAGTTAAGAATGAGAATAAGGCTTGCTTTTCTAGTTTTTGGTGGGTACAATTACACTAATTAAGATAAAAAATCAAAATAATTGAGGTGCTACGACAATGGAAAAAGCCAATCTTGATTGGAATAATTTAGGATTTTCTTACATTAAAACGCCCTTTCGTTATATTAGTTATTGGCGAGATGGCAAGTGGGAAGAAGGCACGCTAACAGATAACAATCAGTTAACGATTAGTGAAGGTTCGCCTGCTCTACATTATGGCCAACAATGTTTTGAAGGATTAAAAGCGTATCAATGTGCAGATGGTTCTGTCAATTTGTTTCGTCCAGATGAAAATGCCAAACGGCTACAAAAAAGTTGTGCGCGTCTACTGATGCCACAAGTGCCAGTAGAAACCTTTGTTTCTGCATGCCAAGAAGTGGTGAAAGCCAACCTTGCTTATTTACCGCCATATGGAACGGGCGGTACGTTGTATCTTCGCCCTTATATGATTGGTGTCGGCGATAATATTGGCGTAGCACCTGCCAAAGAATACATTTTTTCTATTTTTTGCGTGCCGGTTGGTTCCTATTTTAAAAATGGTTTAGCACCAACCAACTTTATCGTTTCTGAATATGATCGAGCAGCGGGTCGAGGAACCGGGGCCGCTAAAGTGGGGGGCAATTATGCAGCTAGTCTTTTACCAGGTGCAGAAGCACATGAGAAAGAATTTAGTGATTGCATTTATTTAGATCCGTATACGCATACGAAAATTGAAGAAGTTGGTGCAGCCAATTTCTTTGGCATAACCAAAGATGGTACTTTTATTACGCCGAAATCAGCGTCTATTTTGCCAAGTATTACTAAATATTCATTATTGACGCTAGCAAAAGAACGTTTAGGGATGACGGCGCTTGAAGGAGACGTTTACATTGATCGATTAGCGGACTTCTCCGAAGCGGGTGCTTGTGGCACAGCGGCGATTATTTCTCCTATTGGTGGGATTCAAAACGGCACAGATTTCCATGTATTTTATAGTGAAACGGAAGTTGGACCAGTGACTAAGCAACTATATGATGAACTGGTTGGCATACAGTTTGGTGACAAAGAAGCGCCAGAAGGCTGGATTGTAAAAGTTTAAAGAGACAAAAAAGAGAGAATTCATGCTCTCTTTTTTTGTGTAGAATATTCAGAATTTTCTATAAAAAGATTGACTTTGATACTATTTAAAGGAATAATGGAAGATACAAGATTTAAAAAAGGAGGGAAAGCTATTGCTTATTAAATCAGCAGAATCAGACGAAATGACGATTTTTTTTGATAAAGAAAACCAACCAAATACACAAGTTCAAATGGGCATTATTACATTACAGCCTGGTGAAAAACGGCCTTTAGCTGGATATGCTCGCCATGAACAGGATGAATATTCTTATGTGATTTCTGGCGAAGCACATACGATTTTAGAAGATGGTCAAGACTTAGTCGGAAAAGCTGGACAAGCCCAATTAATTGAAGCTGGTGAGGGGCACATTAATTATAATGATGGGTTGGAGCCAGCGGTCGTTGTCTGGATGCTTGTGGAAAGGACAAAATAAAAGGGGAGCTGTCTTTCTGTAAGTAAAAGCATAAAAAATGAAGAGTTATAGGAGAAAGAAGATGAAAAAGTATTTAAAAATCACAATGGTTTGTATTTTATTGGTAGGATTTTTAGCTGGGTGTACCAATAAAAATGAAAATAAAAAGAAACGGAAAAATACCAAAGAAGCCGTTCAACTGATGTCACCCTCGGAATTAACAACGCTCAACACCTCTGTATTATTGGATTTTCCAGATGCTATTGTCCAAACTGCAGCGTTTGAAGGGTTATATAGTTTAGATGAACAAGACCAATTGGTACCAGCCGTAGCAAAAGAATTGCCGTCGATTTCAGAAGATGGAAAAACTTACACGATTTCTTTGAGAAAAGAAGCGGTTTGGAGTAACGATGATCCTGTCACAGCGCATGATTTTGAATATGCTTGGAAAAAAATGATTGATCCTAAAAATGGCTTTGTTTATAGCTTCCTCATCGTTGAAACAATTCAAAATGGTGCAGAAATCTCAGCTGGGAAATTAGCACCCAATGAACTAGGTGTCACAGCTGTGGATGATTATACATTAAAGGTGACGCTCAAAGAGCCAAAACCGTACTTTACGTCCTTGTTAGCTTTCCCTACATTTTTCCCGCAAAATCAAAAAGTAGTCGAACAATTTGGTGCGGACTATGGAACTGCTAGTGATAAAGTCGTCTATAATGGTCCGTTCGTGGTAAAAGATTGGCAGCAAACAAAGATGGACTGGCAACTAGCAAAAAATAATCGCTATTGGGATCACCAGAACGTGCGCTCAGACATTATCAATTATACGGTTATCAAAGAAACATCTACCGCATTGAATCTTTTTGAAGATGGACAATTAGATGTGGCTACACTAAGTGGTGAATTGGCGCAACAGAATAAAAATAATACGTTGTATCATTCGTACCCAACAGCGACAATGAACTATTTGCGCTTAAATCAAAAACGGAAAGGGCAAGCAACGCCGCTTGCAAACGAAAACCTGCGTAAAGCGTTGGCTTTAGGCATAGATAAAGAAAATCTAGTCAATAATATTATTGCAGATGGTTCTAAAGCGCTACATGGTGCGATTACGGAAGGCTTTGTGGCGAATCCCACAACGGGCCTCGATTTTCGTCAAGAAGCAGGTAATTTACAGATGATGGTTCTTACAAAAAAATTGGTGAAAGTTTGCAAGGCTCGCTACAAGAACTGTTTCCTGGTTTGACAATAGAGCTAACCGCATTGCCGACTGAAGCTGCATTGAACTTTGGGCGAGAAAGTGACTATGATTTATTCTTAATTTACTGGACACCAGACTATCAAGATCCTATTTCTACCCTGATGACTTTATACAAGGGCAATGATCGCAATTATCAGAACCCTGTCTATGACAAATTATTAGATGAAGCAGCCACAACCTATGCCTTAGAGCCAGAAAAAAGATGGGCGACACTGATTGCAGCTGAAAAAGAAGTGATTGAAACGACTGCTGGCATGATTCCACTTAGCCAAAATGAACAAACAGTCCTGCAAAATGATAAAGTCAAAGGCTTGAATTTTCATACCTTTGGCGCTCCATTAACGTTAAAAAATGTTTATAAGGAAAAATAAAAAGAGAGCCTGGGCTGAAAATCGCTTTTGATTTTCGGCCCAGGCTTAAATCCTGCTTTTTAACCCAAAATTTGTCACCATTTAGCCTTTTCGGGTTTTATCTCGAACGCTTCTGTTCTAATAGTTCAGAATCAGGTGCAGTGTGTGGCTGGGCATATTTTTTCATATATGTCGGCAAGGCTTGACTAATCTTCGTTGGTAAAACAACATAGTCGGTTTTGGCCAAATCATCACCAATGAGACTGTGTAAGTAAACGGCGCTAGCAATGGTTTCAATTGTCGGCTTAAACTGAGCCAAAAAACCAGCAATGATGCCAGCCAAGGTATCCCCAGTTCCGCCAGTAGCCATCCCAGGGTTGCCACCTGTATTTTGAAAAGGTTCTCCTGCGTGGAAAATTGTGGTGCGATGACTTTTTAAAACAATCGTACTGCCTAATTTTGCTTGTTGGCGCTGGTTATTTGCCAGTGTTTGTTGCTCAATAGGTAAGTGACTCAAACGTTGCCATTCCATTTGATGAGGTGTGAAAACAACTTTTTCAGGATAGGTAAGGGAAAAATTACCTTGGCTAAACAGGGTAATTGCTGAGCCATCGATAATTAACCATTGTTGTTTTTGATGTTGGGCAAGCACCCTCTTCAACATTTGTTGTGCAGTAGCATCTAAGCCTAAACCTGGACCAATTAAAATAACCTCCGCTTGCTCTACGACGTTCGTCAGAAGGACTGTTTCTTCAAAGCCCACGACCATCGCTTCTGGGCATCTTGCATGTAAAGGCCCGTGATTTTTAACATCAGTAATCACAGTGGTGAGACCAGCGCCACTATTGATACACGCTTCGGTACTCATGATGATGGCTCCGCCATATTGTCGGTTTCCTCCGATTAATACAACACGCCCAAAATTACTTTTATAAGAGTCAGAGGGGCGTTGAGTGATGACTTCCTCTAAAATGTCCTTGCTTAAATAGCGCATTCTATCACTCCTTTTCTTGGGATTTCTTTGTTCTCAGTATACTACAAGAGCCCCGAAAAAATCAGTTTATTTAATGTTAAAAGTTACTCTATTGAAGGCAATGAGGTGTATAATAAGGACCAGATAAATGAGTTAGGAGAGTGAAACAGATGGAAGAGAAAAAAACATTTTATATGAGTGGCTACGTAGGAATTGCGAGCTTATTAGTTATTTTAATTGCGGGAATTGGTTTATTTATTTATGGAGCAAGTCATACCAATGGAGTTCTTGTTGTTTTAGGTATTATTTTGTTAGTTGGGGCTATTTTATTTTTAAGTTCCCTAACTATTGTTAGTCCCAACCAGGCGAAAGCTATTTTATTTTTTGGTCGTTACTTAGGTACGATTAAAGAAAATGGGTTGTTTATTACCATTCCATTTACGCAAAAAATGAACATTTCTTTGAAAGTACGAAATTTCAATAGTTCTCTATTAAAAGTCAATGACTCTGACGGGAATCCAATCGAAATCTCTGCGGTCATCGTTTTTCGGGTAGTCGATACAGCTAAGGCGTTATTTAATGTCGATTATTATCAAGACTTTGTGGAAATTCAAAGCGAAACGGCAATCCGGCATGTAGCAACACAATATCCTTATGACACTTTTTCAGATAATGATGTAACTCTGCGAGGAAATACCGAACAAATTTCCGAGGAGTTAACCAAAGAATTGCAAGAACGCTTAGCAGTGGCTGGTGTAGAGGTTATCGAAACACGGTTGAATCATTTAGCTTATGCAACTGAAATTGCTAGCTCCATGTTGCAAAGACAGCAAGCAAAAGCAATCTTAGCGGCTCGACAAACAATTGTTGAAGGTGCGGTAAGCATGACACAAATGGCCTTAGAACAGATTGAAGAAGGGCAAGAAATTAATTTTACCGATGAACGAAAAGTACAACTTATTAATAATTTACTAGTCTCAATCATTACTGATAAGGGCACACAACCAGTTATTAATACAGGCGACGTTTCTTCTTAAAGAGGAAGCAACGCTAAAAATATCAAAAAAGAGTCATCTTTCCGATGACTCTTTTTTGATAAACACGAACATTATATAATTTTAATCTATAATATTTCGGTTTTTCTTTGACATCTCTTTTTCTCATTGTTAGAATAACAGTGAAAAAAGGCGGAAGGAGTTATTACATTCATGAAACCATTAGTCGCTGTGATTATGGGAAGTACCTCAGACTGGGCAACGATGAAAGTTGCTTGTCTTGTGTTGGAAGAGTTGAAAATTCCTTATGAAAAACGAGTGATATCAGCACATAGGACCCCTGATTTGATGTTTCGTTTTGCAGAGGAATCACGAACAAAAGGATTGAAGGTTATTATCGCTGGCGCTGGTGGAGCGGCCCATTTACCAGGGATGGTAGCTGCAAAGACAACCTTACCTGTCATTGGTGTTCCAGTTAAAACACGAACATTAAACGGTATTGATTCACTGTTGTCTATTGTGCAGATGCCAGGGGGAGTTCCTGTAGCAACAACTGCGATTGGCTCAGCAGGTGCTACCAATGCTGGGTTATTAGCTGCAGAAATACTAAGTATTGATGATTTACAGTTAGCAGAAAGAATCCAAGCAAGACGACAATCATTGGAAAAAGCGGTTATGGAAAGTGGGGAACAACTTGAATAAACCTTTAAAAGTCGGAGCAACTATTGGCATTATAGGTGGGGGACAGTTAGGGCGAATGCTAGTCATGAGTGGTAAAAAAATGGGTTTCCAAATGATTGTGTTGGACCCAACGCTCAATAGTCCAGCTGGTCAAGTAGCTGACCGTCAAATTGTGGCAGCCTTTGATCAGATATCTGCTTTAACTGAACTAGCAGAGTTATGCGATGTGATCACCTATGAATTTGAAAATATTGAAGTGGCCTCCCTAGAAAAGGCCATTCCACTAGAAAAGCTGCCACAAGGAACAGGATTGTTAAAAATTACTCAAAATCGATTGCTTGAAAAAACGTTTCTTCAATCGATTGGCTGTAAGATTGCTTCTTTTGCGGAAGTGAAAAGTCAGAAAGAGCTGCCACAAGCAACAGAAAAGATTGGTTTTCCATGTGTCTTAAAAACTATTCAAGGTGGATACGATGGAAAAGGACAGGTCGTCTTAAAATGCGAAGAGGATTTCTCCCAAGCGACTAAATTATTAGCTAACGCCACTTGTGAATTAGAAAAGTGGGTGCCTTTCACTAAAGAACTTTCAATCATCGTTGCAGGGAATAAGCATGGTTACCAAAGCTTTCCTGTATCTGAAAACATTCATCGAAAGAATATCTTGCATGAATCAATTGTGCCCGCTCGAATTTCTGAGAATGTGCAAAAAAAAGCAGCGGAATTGGCGCAACACATTGCTGAGGAATTAAATTTATCTGGGGTTTTAGCTATCGAACTGTTTTTAACGGATTCAGAAGAGTTGTACGTCAATGAATTAGCGCCACGGCCTCATAACTCAGGTCATTACTCTATTGAAGCTTGCTCATTTAGTCAATTTGATGCGCATATTCGAGGGATTAGCAATTGGGGCATTGGGTTACCCCAGTTACTTCAACCAGTGGTTATGGTGAATCTCTTAGGCGAACACTTAGAAAAAAGCTACCAGTTATGCACGTCAAAACCCACTTGGCAAGTCCATTACTATGGAAAAGCCGAATCAAAAGTTGGCAGAAAAATGGGCCACGTCACCATTACAACACCTTGCTTATCAGAAACGTTAAAGGAAATTGAGACTGTTGGTATTTGGAATGTAACTTAATAAATGCTTGCTCCAAGCAAGTTTTTTATTTTTACATTCGACAAACACGAACGATTATTGTTTTTTTGCAACTAATGTAAGTCTTTATCTGATGTAAATCAGCTGAGTTAGAAAGAATAGGGTTCATGAAGCTAACGAGAAGAGGGAAAGAATGGAAAAGAAAGCACTTGTGTATACAGGAAAAGCGAAGAAGTTGTATCAAACAGAAAATGCAGCGGTTCTTTTTGTGGAATATCTTGATCAAGCAACAGCTTTAAACGGTCAAAGAAAAGATAAAGTTCTTGGGAAAGGCGCTTTAAATAATCAAATCACTAGTCTAATTTTTGAACATTTACAGCAACAGAAGATTCCCAATCATTTTATCAAAAAAGTATCTGAACACGAACAATTAATTCAGGCTGTAGAAATGATTCCTTTGGAAGTTGTCGTACGTAATTATGCGGCAGGAAGTTTTTCAAAGCGTTTAGCGATTGAAGAGGGCACTAAATTAGTGACGCCCATTATTGAATTTTATTACAAAGAAGATCGTCTGGATGATCCTTTTATTAACGAAGACCATATTCAATTTCTAAAAGTAGCCACTCCTGCTGAAATTGTGGAGATTAAAGCATTGGCTTTACAAATTAATCAGGCGCTCAGTCAACTCTTTCAACGCCTCAATATTTGTTTGATCGATTTTAAAATCGAGATTGGTCGGACGAAGGCCAATCAATTGTTACTGGCAGATGAAATTTCTCCAGACACCTGTCGTCTATGGGATTTAAACACAAACGAACATCTGGATAAAGATGTTTATCGCCGTGAATTAGGAGAAATAGTTCCTGTATATGAAGAAGTTTTACAACGTTTACTAACAGCTAATTGAGGAGGAAGCGCGTATGTATTTTGTCAAAGTCTATGTTACGTATAAAGAATCAATTTTGGATCCCCAAGGTGAAGCGGTTAAGGAAGCAGTCCATCGGCTTGGTTTTACAGAAGTAGCCGAAATCCGTGTCGGTAAGTATTTTGAAATGCACGTCCAGCAGACAGAAGCAATTGAAGAGAAAATTGAACAAATTTGTGATCAACTATTAGCCAATGTAAATATGGAATCCTATCGTTTTGAAATTTTATCTTTGGAGGAAATTTAAATGAAATTGGCAGTGATTGTTTTTCCAGGATCCAATTGTGATGCAGACTTATTGTGGGCTGTCAAAGAGGTGATGGGCGTCGATGCAGAATTTGTCCGACACGATGCCACTTCTTTAGCAAAATTTGATGGCGTGTTATTGCCTGGTGGTTTTTCTTATGGCGATTACTTACGTTGTGGTGCAATTGCTCGGTTTTCGCCAATTATCAATGAGGTGATTCGCTTTGCTACAGAAGGCAAAATGGTTTTTGGCACTTGTAATGGCTTTCAAATTTTAACAGAAATTGGCTTACTTCCTGGCACGTTGCTAAGAAATGATTCGCTTCGTTTTATTTGTAAAAGTGTCCCATTGAAAGTGAATACGCACACAAAGTTTACAAGCGAGTATCCTGAAAATGTTTCGATACATTTACCAGTAGCACATGGCGAAGGGAATTACTATTGTGATGAAAAAACGTTGCAAGAGCTGAAAGAAAAGAACCAAATTGTTTTTACGTATCAAGAAAAGGTGAACGGTAGTCTTGCGAATATTGCTGGTATTTGTAATGAACAGGGCAATGTTCTAGGAATGATGCCTCATCCGGAACGAGCGATGGAAGAATTGTTAGGTTCAACAGATGGACGCAGCTTTTTTGCTTCAATCATTAAAAACTTTGGAAAGGAATTAAGCCAATGATGAATGAACCAACACCAAAAGAAATCAAGGAGACACGGTTGTATGCAGAATGGGGACTAACAGATGAAGAATATCATCAGATTGAGACCATTTTGCAAAGAGAACCTAATTATACAGAAACTGGCTTATTCTCCGTGATGTGGAGTGAACATTGCTCTTACAAAAATTCCAAGCCCGTTTTAAAAAAGTTTCCGACGGAAGGGCCACAAGTGCTTCAAGGCCCTGGTGAAGGAGCTGGGATTGTCGATATTGGTGACGGATTAGCTGTTGTTTTTAAAGCAGAGAGCCATAATCATCCTTCTGCAGTAGAACCTTACGAAGGAGCAGCTACAGGCGTTGGTGGAATTATTCGCGATATTTTCAGTATGGGGGCGCGGCCGATTGCTTTACTGGATTCGTTAAGATTTGGCGAACTGACGGATGCACGAACACGTTATTTGTTTCAAGAAGTTGTGGCGGGGATTAGCGGTTATGGAAATTGTATTGGTATTCCAACCGTTGGCGGCGAAATTGCTTTTGAGCCATGTTATCAAGGAAACCCACTTGTTAATGCTATGTGTGTGGGATTGATTCGTCATGATGAGATTCAAAAAGGCCAAGCAAAAGGCGTCGGAAATAGCATTCTTTACGTAGGTGCGAAAACAGGACGAGATGGAATTCATGGTGCGACCTTTGCTTCAGAAGAATTTAGTGAAGGTGAAGAACAGCAACGATCTGCGGTACAAGTAGGTGATCCGTTTATGGAAAAATTATTATTGGAAGCTTGTCTTGATTTAATCAAAAATCATCAAGATATTTTAATCGGCATCCAAGATATGGGGGCGGCTGGCTTGGTTTCTTCAAGTGCTGAAATGGCATCAAAAGCAGGTTCAGGCTTGATTCTAGAGCTAGATAAAGTTCCGCAGAGAGAGACGCAGATGAGCCCCTATGAAATGCTCTTGTCTGAGTCCCAAGAACGGATGTTAATCTGTGTGGAAAAAGGAGCAGAACAGCAAGTTTGTGAATTGTTTCAAACGTATGACTTAGAAGCGGTAGCGATTGGCTCCGTAACAGATGATGGACAGTATCGTGTCTTTCACGGTGGCAAAATAGTCGCAGATGTACCAGTAGATGCTTTAGCAGAAGAAGCACCTGTTTACCAGAAAGCCTATCAAGAACCAGAACGGATGCGTGCTTTTAAAAAATTAGCGCCCTTCATTCCAGAAATTACGAATAGCACGGAATTATTAAAACGCCTATTGCAACAACCAACGATTGCATCGAAAAAATCAGTTTACGAAACCTATGATAGTCAAGTACAAACGAATACAGTGGTGCAACCAGGAAGTGATGCAGCTGTTTTAAGAGTGCGGGGCACCAATAAAGCCTTAGCGATGACGACAGATTGTAATAGCCGTTATTTGTATTTAAATCCTGAAATTGGTGGGCAAATTGCGGTTGCAGAAGCAGCCCGTAATATTGTAGCAAGTGGAGCACAACCTTTGGCTATCACTGATTGTTTGAATTATGGTTCCCCTGATAAACCAGAAAGTTTTTGGGAATTATGGACGTCGGCGGATGGAATCGCCGCAGCTTGCCGTCAGCTAGGAACGCCCGTGATTTCTGGGAACGTCTCTCTTTACAATGAAACAGATGGTCAAGCCATTTATCCAACGCCAATGATCGGCATGGTGGGAGTAATTGAAGATGTTTCACAAATTACCACACAAGCGTTTAAACAAGTGGATGACTTAATTTATCTCATCGGTGAAACCCACGCAGATTTTAACGGCTCAGAAATTCAAAAAATGCAACTGGGGCGAATTGAAGGGCAATTACGCTCATTTGATTTAAAAGAGGAAAAAGCAAACCAAGAATTAGTTTTAAAAGCAATTCAAGCAGGCCTAGTTGCTAGCGCGCATGATTGCGCTGAAGGCGGCGTTGCCGTTGCTTTAGCCGAGTCGGCTTTTGCCAACGAACTGGGGTTACAGGTGACACTGCCATTAGCAAAAGAATATCTATTTGCGGAGACGCAATCCCGTTTTATTCTTTCAGTTAGTCCCCAGCATCAAGAAGCATTTGAAACACTTATCGGAAGAAAAGCTCAACATATTGGGAAAGTGACTGAAACTGGTTTGATCATTCATGCGTTAGATGATGTGATCAATTGTTCAACAAAAGAAGCCAAAGCCTTATGGGAGGATGCGATTCCATGTCTTATGAAGCAAAAAGCTTAAATGAAGAGTGTGGTATTTTTGGTATTTGGGGTCATCCTGATGCGGCACAAGTGACCTATTTTGGCTTACACAGCTTGCAGCATCGAGGCCAAGAAGGCGCGGGAATTGTGGCGAACAATTCTGGGAAATTAGATGGCCACCGTGATTTAGGTTTATTAGCAGAAGTATTCCAAAAGCAAGAACAACTGAATGCATTAGAAGGAACGGCGGCTATTGGTCATGTACGCTATGCAACCGCTGGTACGGGTAGCGTGGATAATATTCAGCCATTTTTATTTAAATTTTATGATAGTCAAATTGGGTTAGCACACAATGGCAATTTGACAAATGCCAAACGTTTACGAAAACAACTAGAAAGAGAAGGCGCTATTTTTCATTCCAATTCAGACACTGAAATTTTAATGCACTTGATTCGAAAAAGCACTGCTGCCTCGTTTCTCGATAAACTAAAAGAGAGCTTGAATTTGGTTAAGGGGGGCTTTGCTTATCTTTTATTAACAGAAACGATGATGATTGCTGCACTAGATCCCAACGGCTTTCGCCCTCTCTCCATCGGACAAATGAACAATGGGGCGTACGTTGTGGCATCCGAAACGTGTGCATTAGAAACAGTTGGGGCTCGCTTTATTCAAGATGTGGCGCCTGGTGAAGTAGTCATCATTTCTGATGAAGGCTTGAAAATAGAGGTTTTCACTACGGAAGTCCAACCGGCGATTTGCGCAATGGAATATATTTATTTTGCACGACCAGATTCAAATATTGCTGGAGTTAATGTGCATACAGCTCGTAAAAGGATGGGGAAGAACTTGGCAATCGAAAGTCCAGTCGCAGCTGATATGGTAATTGGGGTACCAAACTCGTCATTGTCTGCAGCTAGCGGCTATGCAGAAGAAGCACAGATACCTTACGAACTAGGTTTAGTAAAAAATCAATATGTCGCTCGAACATTCATCCAGCCGACACAAGAATTAAGAGAACAAGGTGTCCGTATGAAACTATCGGCAGTTCGTGGCGTGGTCAAAGGAAAAAAAGTCATTTTAGTAGATGATTCGATTGTTCGCGGGACCACTATTCGACGCATTATTCATTTATTAAAAGAAGCAGAAGCGCAAGAAGTTCATGTCAGAATTGCTTCACCGCCATTAAAATATCCGTGTTTTTATGGCATTGATATACAGACGAGGGACGAACTAATTGCGGCAAACTATTCAATTGAAGAGATCAAAGAGCAGATTGGCGCAGATTCGCTGGCTTTTTTGAGTGAAGCAGGGCTGATTGATGGGATTCAATTAAATTATGATGCTCCTTATTCTGGGCTGTGTATGGCTTACTTTAATGGAGACTATCCAACGCCTTTGTATGATTATGAAGAACAATATCAAGCATCCTTGAAAAAAGAAACTAGGAGGAATTGACATGGAAAATGCCTATTCAAAAGCTGGCGTAAATGTTGAGGCAGGATACGAAGTAGTGGAACGAATTCAAAAGCATAGCCAAAAGACACAACGGACGGGAACGTTGGGCATGCTTGGTGGTTTTGGTGGTTGTTTTGATTTAAGTAGTTACAAGCTTAAAGAACCAGTTTTGGTATCAGGAACGGATGGCGTAGGCACAAAGTTACTCTTGGCAATTGAAGAACAGAAACACGAGACAATCGGAATTGATTGTGTAGCAATGTGTGTCAATGATGTCGTCGCACAAGGCGCCGAACCGTTATATTTTTTAGATTATTTAGCGTTAGGGACCGTTAATCCAGCTAAAGTTGAAGCAATTGTTGCGGGTGTTGCGGCAGGCTGTTGTGAGGCGAATGCAGCCTTAATTGGGGGCGAAACAGCTGAAATGCCTGATATGTATGAAGCAGATGCTTATGACGTGGCTGGTTTTGCCGTGGGTATTGCTGAGAAAAGTCAACTCTTGACTCCAAGTAACGTAAAAGAAGGCGATTTCTTGATTGGTCTTCCTTCAAGTGGTCTTCATTCTAATGGTTACTCTTTAGTAAGAAATATTTTTTTTAAGAAACATTCGTTTAAAACAACGGACAAGCTTCCAGAATTGGCACCCAAAACGTTAGGGGAAGAATTATTAACACCAACAAAAATTTATGTGAAGGAATTATTGCCATTGTTAAAAGCAGGACTCGTGCATGGGGCTGCGCATATTACTGGCGGCGGGTTTTTAGAAAATCTACCAAGAATGTTTTCTTCCGCATTAGCTGCAGAGATTCAATTAAATAGTTGGCCAGTGCTACCAATTTTTAAATTGATTCAAAAATACGGTGAAATTCCACCTGAAGAAATGTATGAAATTTTCAATATGGGCTTAGGGATGATTTTAGCGGTGAGTCCAGAGCATGTTGAAAAAGTTCAGGAGCTTTTGCCAGAAGCTTTTGAAATTGGTCGTTTGGTACCTAGGAAAACGAAAGCCGTTATTTTTAAGGAAGCCTTATGAAGATAGCTGTTTTTGCATCTGGCAATGGTAGCAATTTTGAGGCGATTGCTGCAGCTTTTTCCCAGAAAAAAATCGCAGGGCAGTTGAGCTTAGTCTTTTGTGATCAGCCTGAAGCCTACGTATTGACCCGTGCCCAAAAACGCAAGATTCCCGTTGTTTGCTTTTCGCCATCTGATTTTTCATCTCGTGAGCAATATGAGGAACAAGTATTGAAACATTTAAAAGAGCATCAGATCGATTTAATCGTGTTAGCTGGTTATTTGAGAATTATCGGCAAGACTTTACTGGAGGCTTATCCAAAGAGAATCGTCAATATTCATCCTTCTCTGTTACCTAGTTTTCCAGGTCTTCACGGAATTGAAGAGGCATTTCATTATGGAGTGAAAATAACAGGAATCACTATCCATTATGTTGACTCTGGGGTTGATACAGGACCGATTATTTTCCAAACAACCACCAAGATTGATACTGAAGATACTTTGGACACATTAACAGAGAAAATTCATGCTCTTGAGCACGAATGGTACCCAAAAATAATTTCACAAATTGTAAAGGAGACAATGAAATGACCAAAAGAGCATTGATTAGCGTTTCAGACAAAACAGGAGTGACAACATTTGCAGCAGGCTTAGTTGCAAATGGCTTTGAAATTATCTCCACTGGGGGAACAAGGACTGTCTTAGAAGAAGCCGGGGTACCGACACTTGCTATTGACGACATCACTGGCTTTCCCGAAATGTTAGATGGCCGTGTCAAAACGTTACATCCGAATATCCATGGCGGACTTTTGGCAAAAAGGGGAAACCAAACGCATCAAAAAGCACTGACTGAACAAGGCATTCAATTTATTGACCTTGTAGTAGTGAATCTTTATCCATTTAAAGAAACAATTTTAAAACCAGCAATCTCTGAAGCAGAAGCAATTGAAATGATTGATATTGGCGGTCCTAGCATGTTACGTTCAGCGGCAAAAAATTATCAAGACGTAACAGCAGTGGTTGATCCTAGTGATTATGAACAGGTATTAAGTGAAATTAGCAGCACTGGAACTAGCCAGTTAGCCACCAGAAAAAGATTAGCAGCAAAAGTCTTTCGTCATACCGCTGCTTATGACGCGCTTATCGCTGACTATTTAACGACGCAAGTGGGTGAAACTGAACCAGAGAAACAGACGCTTACTTATGAACGTAAGCAAACATTGCGCTATGGTGAAAATAGCCATCAACAGGCCACCTTTTATCAATCCGTTGTACCTGTATCATTATCCATTGCTTCCGCTCGACAACTTCATGGCAAAGAACTGTCATATAACAATATTCGAGATGCTGATGCAGCACTCCGGATTGCTAGCGAGTTTACAGAACCTACGGTCGTCGCTGTTAAACATATGAACCCATGTGGAATTGGAACAGGAAAAACGATTTTGGCAGCCTATCGTCAGGCATTTGAAGCAGATCCAGTTTCAATTTTTGGTGGCATTGTTGTTTTGAATCGTCCAGTGGACCAAGCGACTGCGGCTGAAATGCATCAAATCTTTTTAGAGATAATTATTGCGCCTAGTTTTGAGGAAGAAGCTCTGGCATTGTTATCTCAGAAAAAGAATCTTCGTTTGTTAACGTTAGATTTTCATGCTCAAGAAAAAAAAGCGGTGGAATTAGTTTCTGTTATGGGCGGGTTATTAATTCAAGAACAAGATACAGTTGTTGAAAATGACCAAGCATGGCAAGTTGTTACAGAGCGCCAACCCACACCAGCCGAAAGAGACGCATTGAACTTTGCTTGGAAAGCAGTCAAGCATGTAAAATCAAACGCTATTGTTTTAGCCAATGAAAGTCAAACAGTGGGAATTGGCGCTGGTCAAATGAATCGAATTGGGTCAGTAAAAATTGCAGTTGATCAAGCCCAAGCAGCTGGAAAATTACAAGGGGCCGTCTTAGCAAGTGATGCCTTTTTCCCCATGGCAGATAGTGTGGAATATGCTGCACAACATGGCATTCAAGCAATTATTCAGCCAGGCGGGAGCATTAAAGATCAAGCATCAATTGATCTAGCGAATCATTATGATATTGCGATGATTTTTACTGGGACTCGTCATTTCAAACATTAATTTTTAAAGGAGAAACCGATGAATATATTAGTGATTGGGCGTGGTGGTCGTGAACATGCAATTGCCAAAAAATTACAGCGAGAAGACAAAGTCAAGACTGTTTATTGTGCACCAGGTAATCCTGGTATGAGTGGTGATAATATTCGGACCGTACCTATCAGTGAAGAGCAGCAAACGGAACTAATTCAATTTGCGAAGGATAATCAGATTGATTGGACATTCGTCGGACCAGAAACGCCATTAATTGAAGGGATTGTAGACGCCTTTCAAGCAGCGGGATTACTGATTTTTGGCCCGACAAAAGCAGCTGCAATTATTGAAGGTTCAAAAAGTTTTGCGAAAGATTTTATGCAAAAATACCAGATTCCAACGGCGGAATATCGGGTCTTTCGACGTTTGGCACCTGCCTTAGAATATATTGAACAGCAAGGCGTACCAATTGTTATTAAGGCAGATGGTTTGGCAGCTGGAAAAGGAGTAGTAGTTGCCGAAACAAAAGCAGCCGCAAAACGGGCGCTAGTTGCGATGATGGAGGATCAACAATTTGGAGTAAGCGGTCAAACGGTCGTAATCGAAGAATTTTTGCAAGGAGAAGAATTTTCCTTAATGGCCTTTGTTTCTAATGAGAAGGTATATCCGATGGTGATTGCTCAAGATCATAAGCGGATTTTCGATGGGGATGCTGGTCCGAATACAGGGGGGATGGGTGCTTACACACCAGTGCCTCAGATCCCAGAAGAAGCGGTTCAGCAAGCCATTAGCCAAGTCCTGAAACCGACTGCTAAAGGAATGGTGGCTGAAAAACGTCCGTTTCAAGGGATTTTATATGCTGGTTTAATCCAAACAGCAACTGGCCCCAAGGTTATTGAATTTAATGCTCGATTTGGGGATCCAGAAACACAAGTTGTGTTGGCACGTTTAGAGAGTCCCCTTTCAGAAATAATTTCTTCATTGCTGGCGAAAGAGCAACCAACGATTGTATGGAATGAGTTAGCGAGTGTTGGTGTTGTTGTAGCAGCAGAAGGCTATCCTAATCAATACAAGACAAATCTACCATTACCCGAAATGTCTGGTGAAACCATCTATTATGCAGGGGTAACTCGTTCAGAACAGGCTCTGGTTTCGGCTGGCGGACGAATCTTTTTAGCAGAAGCAACTGCTTCGACTCTTGAAGAAGCCCGCAAAAAAGTTTATCAAACATTGGATAATTACTCATTTCCTGGAATGTACTACCGAAAAGATATAGGCGTGAAAGGCTTGATTTAGGATTTTTAAAAACAGAGGCAAGGACATTTAATCGAATGTTTCCTTGTCTTTTTTTTATTGCAAATTCAGATAGGGAGGCATAAACTGAAAGTATATCCATCATTAAACTAGAGGAGAAAGCTAAATTAATGAGAGAGAAGCAGATTGAAAAAGTTAGTCAGGGGTTATTTATTGTTACAAGTGTCTTGGCAGTTAGTTTACTGTTATTAAGTGCGGTGTTTTATCCTGATTTACCAGCTCATGTGCCCATTCATGTGAATTTTTGGGGCGAGGGTAATTCGTTTGGCCCAAGATCTAGTATATTTATGTGGCCAGCGGTCCTGTTTGGCTTGAGTATTTATCAACGAAGTTATCAATCAGTACAACCATATGGCAGATGGCTGAAGGTATTATTAATCATTGTTAATCTTGGCGCTTTGTTTAGTATTCTGCGTCTATTTATTCATTTGTTGGTTTGAAGGGGTCGAAAGGTGAGAAAATGAGAAAGTTAATTTTGGTTTTTGTGGGTTGTGCCATGGCCTTTTGTTTATGGCCTAATCAAGCAGCGGCTGTAGCTGGTGGCTACGGCGGTGGACGTGTAGAAAGTCCTAGCGGGGGTAATCCCTCGAATGGTTTTTCGCCAAGCGGTGATGGATCAAGAAGTTATGTTCATCATAACGAGACTGGGACCAGCAACACAACGCCACTGGAAGGCTTAATTTCAACAGTGTTTTTTGTTCTTTTTGGGGGCGCGATGATTTGGCAAAGACGCCGCAGAAATCAACCAGTCGATGAAGGCGCTTTTCAAGAAATGTGGGCAGCATTACCTGGAACATCAAAAGAAAAAAAGGCACTCTTAAAAGAAATACAACAAACGTTTTTAGAAATACAACAAGCGTGGGATCAAGAAAATTTGTCTGTAGTCAAAGATAACTATACAGAAAAACTTTATCAAAAACATCTTGCAGTATTACAAGAAAATCAACAAGCGGGCATCAGAAATCATGTAAAAAAAGTGAAAGTAGCGCCAGCTTCGAATTATCATCCTATTAGTGAAAACAGTTTTTCACTGATGCTTCATTTTTCTTGTATTGACTACGAGGAAGATACTCAAAGCGGTTGTGTTTTATCGGGATACAAGCATCAAAAACAATATTTTTCACAACTTTGGTATTTTGATTACAATCCATCTCTTGGAAAATGGCAAGCAGACTTCATTCAACCTAAAGGATAGTGCTAAAAAGCGCTTGGGGTTTAAACCCCCAAGCGCTTTTTTATTCTTCGATGCGTTTTACAAGCTGTATTTTTTTATTTAATACGTAAATCAGGATGCCGCCGACTGTCATTGAAAGAAGTTCACCAAGTCCAACGGTCAACCATGTGTACCAAAAAGGTAACTGATAAAAGAATGTTAAGGGTCCGGCGACAGTGAACATGGACAAAGCAAAAAGAATGGCCGTCAGCATCAGTTTAATCAATAAATTTTGCTGATTTTTTGTCGCAAAATAGGCAATCCATAAGACTACGCACGTCCCAGCGCTACCGATGACTATATCGATGATACCAAGAGGCGAAGCGGTATTGGCAATCGCAACCCCTAACGTAATGGACCAGATATATCGCTTGTTAAAAACGCCTAAATAATTAAATAATTCGGCAAGACGAAGCTGTATCGGACCAAAACTAAGCGGAGCGAGAAGTACAGTGACAACGACATACAAAGCGGTAACTAGCGCCATTTTAGCCAAAGCCGTAGCTGACCACGTACTGGTTTGTGGATTTGATGAATGATTCATTTAAGATTCTCCTTTATAAAACAACGACGTGTTTTAGTGATAACCATAACCAAAGGAAGGGCAGCAAAGCCAACTGAAGTGTTATGGTGTGAGTTGCCTCACTGTGTTACATGTTACTGAAGAACAGACACTCTGTAAAGTCTTTTTATTTCATGGTCCAACCACCATCAATGGTCATAACTGTGCCGTGGATATAATCAGCGTCATCACTAGCTAGAAATAATGAAAGTTTTGCTACCTCTTGTGGCTGTGCCCAACGGCCCGCGGGTGTTTCACGTGCTACCCAAGTAGCCATTTCACCTTCTCCTGCAAAATCAGCTGCGTTCATGGGTGTTTGGATGGCACCTGGCGCAATCGCATTTGCTCGAATGCCTAATTTGGCATAATCGTAGGAAAGTTGTTTTGTATACCCGATGATTGCGTGTTTGGAGGCAGTGTACGCTGCGCCGCCGCCCCCAGCTACTAAGCCAGCGATAGATGCCATATTAACGATTACTCCTTTTTTTTGTTGGAGGAAATAAGGTAATAGAGCATTGGTCACTAAAAAGACACTTTTTAAATTGGTTGCTAAAATTTGATCCCATAAAGCTTCCGAAGTTTCTAGAGAAGGACGATAATCATCTAAAATACCTGCCGTATTTAATAAAATATCAATTTGGCCGTTGTTTTTCACAATTTGTTTCATCGTGGCTTGCACAAATGAGGGAGAAGACACATCACCGACAAAATAAGTAAATGGCTTAGTAGAATCTGGATTAACCAGTGCGGCTGTCTGTTTTAACCCCGTTTCGTCTAGGTCGATGCCAATAACCTCAGCACCTTGCTCAGCAAAGGCAATTGCTTGTGCTTGGCCAATCCCTGAAGCTGCACCAGTTACAAGCACCCGTTTTGCTTCAAATTCTTTTGGCATAAGAAAAACTCCTTTAAACATTTAAAAATTAAGGTCTGGAAGAACGAGCAATCGCCGTAATCTGCCAGACCTTATGTGTGTAGTTATGCTTCAACAATCACCCAATCTTCTGCTAAGACATCACAAGGTGTTGGTGAAAACATGCTGTAGCCTTCATCAGAAGTTTTGATTAAAAAATACGGGGTAACTTGTAAAAATTCACCTTCGGAGGTGCCAATTTCATCACGTAATTCAATAAAAAGTTCGAAACCGCTCCAGCCTTTACGTACGGCTTTTTTTCCTGCTTTAATCTGTGGCAATACTTCTTCAAATGTCATTTGATTGTGCTCCTTTTTCGTTAAATGGTAGTTCGTGATAGCTCGTTGCGCCTTTTTCAATTGTCAACTGACCGTTAAGTAGATCCGTCATTTCAGCTATAAATGTTTCTGTTGCTTGTTCATCTACTAAACAAATTAACTGAATAGACTCTGTGTAAATAGTTTCTTTAAGCGTGTAGGGACTATGTTCCAAAAAGGCTTGGGCTTTTCCTAATAAAGGATAGGCGATCGTAATCAATAGCTCTTGTTGCAATTTGCCAATGACTAAACCAATTTCATCTAAAGTGTGGGAAAGAGCATGACTATATGCTCGGATTAAACCACCAGTGCCTAATTTTATTCCGCCAAAATAACGAGTGACAACAGCCACTACGTTGATTAACTCTTTTTTCTTTAAGACTTCCAGCATTGGAACACCAGCAGTGCCACTAGGTTCGCCGTCATCGCTACTCCGCTGAATGTCATTTTTTTCGCCGATCACAAAAGCACTACAATTATGATTGGCTTTCCAATGTTCTTTTTTTATTGCGGCGATAAAGGCTTTTGCTTCTTCTTCTGATGTTACGCGCTTTACAGAACAGATAAACCGCGATTTCTTGATTTCAATCTCGCTGAAACCATCTTGTTTGACTGTAATATAGCTTTCTAACATATGGGCATCCTTTTCTCTCGTAATAAAGTCAGTATAAAAAAGAATCAACTGAATAGCAACTTTTTCTCTCATCTTTTTTGTGAGATTTTTGGAAAAAAACGTTATAATAAGGTATGATAGAGAAAAGGGAGGCGCTGGAAAATGGTACATACACGACAGAAAAAATATGATACAATTACTCATTATTTGAAAACGAATGGCGGTTCCCAAGTTACTTTGACTTTTACTCAGTTTGATGAATTGTTATTCCCTCATTCTGGTTTACCAAAAACTGCTAAAACAGATGTCGATTGGTGGGCGAACGATTATAAGCATCCAGAAAAGGGCGCTTATGGTTGGTTGAATGCGAGTTACCAAGTAGTTCAAGTGAATTTGGAAAAAGAATATGTGGTATTTAATAAATTGCTGAAGTCAGCATGGTACGTTTAAACTAGGATTGTATCCGCTTTAAAAAACAAGAATGATTGACAAAAATTAACTTTACACTATAATATTTTTAATAGATAATGTTGAAAATTGAAAAAGGCAATGGTAAAAGGGGCTGTTAAAATGTCAAAAAAAACAATTATGTTAGTTTGCTCCGCAGGAATGAGTACTAGTTTACTTGTTACAAAAATGCAAAAAGCAGCATTTAATCAAGGCTTAGATGCTCATATATTTGCGGCTTCTGCATCGGAAGCAGAAACAAATTTAGAAAATAATCCAGTCGATGTGTTATTGTTAGGTCCACAAGTTCGTTATATGAAGAGTGATTTTGAAAAGCGTCTATCACCAAAAGGTATCCCAACAGATGTCATTAGCATGTCTGATTACGGCTTAATGAACGGGGAAAAAGTGTTGGAACAAGCCTTGGGTTTGTTAGCACAAGCAGATAAAAAAGAGTAAAAACAAGTTGTTTTTTCGAGAATCTTCGAAAAAGCAACTTGTCTTTTTTTTCGCAAAAAAGCTAGAGAAATGCGTATTTTATAAATGAGGTGGTTAACATGGAAGATTTGCATGGACGTAAAATAATTCTTGAAGAAACAGAACCTTCAATACAGACAAAACTGGTTTATTTACCAACAATGTTAGAGCGTTCCCCCTTAACAATTCAATGTCAGCGGTGCGGGGAAGTCGTATCCAAAAAAGAAAATAGATTGGCGATAAATGCATACTACTGTCATGCGTGCATTCAATTAGGCCGTGTGACTTCTTGTCAAAAATTTTGTCATTTACCAGAAAGGCCCAATAGCCCAAGAACTGTCTTTTTTGAGTGGTCTGGACAATTAACAAAGGGACAGCAAGCGATCTCAGTTGAACTTTGTGAGACGGTAAAAATAAGAGAGAATCGCTTAGTGTGGGCAGTTACAGGTGCAGGCAAAACAGAAATGTTATTTGCTGTTTTACACCAAACCTTACAAGAAGGGGGGCGGATTGCGCTGGCTTCGCCGCGTGTCGATGTTTGCTTAGAACTGTTTCCCAGAATCCAAGCGGTTTTTCCTCATGAAGTAATTGCTTTACTTCATGGAAACAGTCAAGAACCGTATCGTTATACGAAACTAGTGATTTGCACCACCCATCAATTATTGAAATTCCATCAAGCATTTGATTTACTTATCGTTGATGAAGTCGACTCTTTTCCTTTTGTTAATAACGAGCATCTTTATTATGGAGTGCGTAACGCACGAAAAAAAAGAAGTAGCTTGGTGTACTTAACAGCAACGCCTACGAAAGAATTGCGGAAGCTTTTGCAGCAAAAGAAGTTAGCAGCCAGTATTTTGCCAGCAAGATATCACCGTAGGCCATTACCTGTGCCACGCCGATTTTGGGTTCAGTCGTGGCAACGTATTTCTAGTAAAAATATTAAAATCATTGCACATCATTTGAAACGTTTATTGGTGCGTAATTCAGTTTTACTATTTTGCCCAAGCATTTCATTAATTCACCAATTGCATGCGTTAATAGCTGAGCGATTTTCCGACAAAGAAGTTGTCGCCGTTTATGGTAGTGATGAGCTTCGCCTGGAAAAAGTTCAAGCAATGCGTCAGCAGAAAACGGATATTTTGATCACTACAACCATTTTAGAACGTGGTGTGACTTTTGATGCAGTCTCAGTTATTGTTTATGGTGCCGATCATCGAGTCTTCACTTCTTCAACACTTGTCCAAATTGCGGGCCGAGTCGATCGAAGACAAGAATTCAATTACGGCGAAGTTTTATTTTTACATGATGGGGAAACAAGAGACATGAAAGAGGCAATTCGGCAAATAAAGCAAATGAATCGCTTGGCTAGCAAACGAGGGATGTTAGATGGATTGTAAAAATTGCGCAAGCCCCATTCGTTTGGAGATAACATTAAAAATGCTCTTACGTTTTAAAAAATGGGCGAGGCCTTCACTTTGCCAGCACTGCCAAGCAAAGTTCCAGAAACTACCAATGATAGGCACTTGTTTTGGCTGTAGTCGCGTCAGCCAAGAGCGCTATTGTTTTGATTGTCAAAGGTGGCAGCTGCTTTATCCCGAGTATTCTTTTCATAATGCAGCGTTGTTTCATTATGATGAAGGAATGCAAGAGTGGATGGAACGCTATAAATTTCAAGGAGACTATCGCTTAAGAATGTGTTTTAACGAGGAAATCAACTTTTACTTTCAGCAACAATCTGCGGACTATATTATTCCGGTGCCCTTATCCGAAAAGCGAATGCAAGAACGAGGCTTCAACCAAGTAATTGGCTTACTAGAAGCGGCTGATGTTCCGTACAGCCCTTTTTTAATTAGAAAAGAGGAAAATGTTCCGCAATCTAAGAAAACTAGAAAGGAAAGGATGCAGTTGCAACAACCATTTGCCATCCAAAAAGAAAACCAAAAAAAATTAAAAAATTGTTCTGTTATTTTGGTGGATGACATCTATACCACTGGACGAACTCTTTTCCACGCAGCTGCTGTTATCAATGACTGTTATCCTAAAAGTTTGAATACGTTTACTCTCGCGCGGTAAAAAGAAAAGAATTCATAAATTTGATGACTATTTTGTTGGCAAAACCCAGATTATTCGATATAATGAAATTAAGAAGAAGGGAATTAAAGAGTGGTCCTTTAATCTTTTCTTTACTGGTAGATGAAAGGGGTAATTGTTATGTTTAGATATAATGTACGTGGAGAAAATATCGAGGTAACCGAAGCGATTCGAGACTATGTTGAGAAAAAAGTCGGTAAATTAGAAAGATATTTCAGCGATTCACCTGAAGCAACGGTTCACGTGAATTTGAAAGTGTACACTGAAAAAACAGCCAAAGTCGAGGTTACTATTCCTCTTCCTTATCTAGTTTTACGAGCTGAAGAAACGTCACCTGATTTATACGCAAGTATTGATTTGGTTGTCGATAAATTAGAACGACAAATTCGTAAATTTAAAACAAAAATCAACAGAAAATCTCGTGAAACAGGACGTAACAATACAAAAGCCGCTGTCTTCTTAGTTGGTGAAGAAACAGAAGAAACACCTTCAGAATTAGACATCGTTCGTACAAAACGTCTATCATTAAAACCGATGGACAGTGAAGAAGCTGTTTTACAAATGAACATGTTAGGACACAACTTCTTCATTTTTGAAGATGCTGAAACAAATGGAACAAGCATTGTTTACCGTCGTAAAGATGGCAAATATGGCTTGATTGAAACAGACTAAAGCTTAAAATAAGAGCTGAAATGCCTTCGTGCATTTCAGCTCTTTAAACATCTTTAAAGCACGGAGTAAAGAAAAAATAAAGAAATACATAAAATAACTTTAAAAGTTCCTCTTTTAAAGGAAAATGTCTGTAAAATAGAGAGAAATGGTTTTCTTTCTCGTCAAGTAATGATAAAATAAAACGGATAGATTGTGCTTCTTGTACAAAAAGGATACAAAAATAAAAAGAGGTAATTGAAAGGAACACAGATACCAATGGCAAATTTTTTGAAAAAAATGATTGAAAACGATAAAAAAGAATTAAGACGATTAGAAAAAATCGCCGATAAAATTGATGCACATGCAAGTGCAATGGAACAACTAAGCGATGAACAATTACGTGAAAAAACAGATGAATTTAAAGCCCGTTATCAAAAAGGGGAAACCTTAGACGAACTATTACCAGAAGCGTTTGCGGTTGTCCGTGAAGCTGCTAAACGAGTACTAGGTTTATTCCCATACCGTGTCCAATTAATGGGTGGGATTGTGCTTCATGACGGGAACATTCCTGAAATGAGAACAGGTGAAGGGAAAACCTTGACTGCCACAATGCCTGTATACTTGAATGCACTATCTGGCGAAGGAGTACACGTTGTTACAGTTAATGAATACTTAGCAACCCGTGACTCTAACGAAATGGGAGAATTATATAATTTCTTAGGCTTAAGCGTTGGCTTAAACATTAACTCTAAATCTTCTGATGAAAAACGTGAAGCGTATAACTGTGATATCACTTATAGTACAAATAACGAATTAGGATTTGACTATTTGCGTGATAACATGGTTGTTTATCGCAGCCAAATGGTTCAACGTCCATTAAACTATGCAATTGTCGATGAAGTGGATTCAATCTTAATTGATGAAGCAAGAACCCCATTAATTATTTCTGGACAAGCTGAAAAATCGACAGCACTCTATACGCGTGCCGATAATTTTGTCAAACGCTTAAAAGAAGACGAAGATTACAAAATTGATATTCAGTCTAAAACAATTGGTTTAACAGAAGCAGGGATTGAAAAAGCGGAACAAACTTTTGGATTGGATAACCTTTACGATATTGAAAATACAGCATTAACGCACCATTTAGATCAAGCGTTACGGGCAAACTATATCATGTTACTAGACATTGATTACGTGGTTCAAGACAATAAAGTCTTAATTGTTGACCAATTTACTGGTCGTATCATGGATGGTCGTCGTTATTCTGATGGCTTGCATCAAGCGATTGAAGCAAAAGAAGGCGTCGAAATTGAAGATGAAACAAAAACAATGGCGACGATTACGTTCCAAAACTACTTCCGGATGTACAAAAAACTAGCCGGGATGACTGGTACTGCTAAAACAGAAGAAGAAGAATTCCGTGAAATTTACAATATTCAAGTCATTCAAATTCCAACCAATCGTCCAATTATCCGTGACGATCGTCCAGATTTACTTTATCCAACCTTAGAAAGTAAATTTAATGCAGTGGTGGAAGATATTAAAGAACGTTACCACAAAGGACAACCAGTGTTGGTGGGGACTGTTGCGGTAGAAACGTCAGAATTACTTTCTGATAAATTAAACGCAGCTAAAATTCCTCATGAAGTATTAAATGCGAAAAATCACTTTAAAGAAGCCGAAATCATTATGAACGCCGGTCAAAAAGGCGCAGTTACAATTGCAACAAATATGGCTGGTCGTGGAACGGATATTAAACTTGGTTTAGGTGTACTTGAACTAGGTGGTCTAGCGGTTATCGGGACAGAACGTCATGAGTCACGTCGTATTGATAATCAGTTGCGTGGACGTGCAGGACGTCAAGGGGATCCAGGGGTTTCACAATTTTATTTATCTTTAGAAGATGACTTAATGAAACGCTTTGGTTCAGAACGAATTAAAACATTCTTAGAACGAATGAATGTGCAAGAAGAAGATGCAGTTATTCAAAGTAAAATGTTTACTCGCCAAGTAGAATCTGCTCAAAAACGTGTGGAAGGAAATAACTATGATACACGTAAAAATGTCTTACAATACGATGACGTGATGCGCGAGCAACGTGAAGTTATTTATGCGCAACGACAAGAAGTAATTATGGAAGAAAATGACTTGTCTGATGTATTGATGGGCATGGTAAAACGGACGATTGGCCGAGTGGTGGATAGCCATACACAATTAGAAAAAGAAGAATGGAATTTAGATGGGATTGTCGATTTTGCAGCCTCAACACTTGTCCATGAAGATACGATTTCTAAAAAAGATTTAGAAAATAAATCAGCTGAAGAAATCAAAGACTACTTAGTGGCACGTGCGCAAGAAGTATTTGAAGAAAAATCTCAACAATTGAATGGCCAAGAACAATTGCTAGAATTTGAAAAAGTAGTCATCTTGCGTGTTGTCGATACTAAATGGACAGATCACATTGATGCAATGGATCAATTACGCCAATCTGTCGGCTTACGTGCGTACGGTCAAAACAACCCATTAGTAGAATATCAAACAGAAGGTTATTCTATGTATAACAATATGGTTGGTTCAATCGAATATGAAGTAACACGTTTATTCATGAAATCGGAAATTCGCCAAAATGTCCAACGTGAGCAAGTAGCTCAAGGACAAGCGGAACATCCAGAAACAGAACAAGATGCAGCTGCACAAAGCAACACAAGTGCGAAGCGTCAACCTGTGCGTGTAGATAAAAAAGTGGGCCGTAATGATTTATGCCCATGCGGAAGTGGCAAAAAATTCAAAAATTGTCATGGAAGAAACGCTTAATTAAAGAAAAAACGCAGGGTGGGGCAATTTGTCCCGCCTTTGCTCTTTTTACAATAAAGAGAAAGAAGGAATCATTTTGGAAAACCCAGAAATTCGTACATTATTAGACGAAATGACACAAAAAATTACTAGCTTCAGGAGGTCTCTTTGACTTAGACCAGTTAGAAGAAGACATTGCCGAGGCGGAAAATCGGATGGGAGAACCTGGTTTTTGGGACAACACAGAAACGGCTCAAAAGCTAATTAACGAAACCAATAGTTTGAAAGAAAAATATCAACAATTTCATCAGCTCTCTGAGGAACTTGACGAATTAACGGTGATGTTTGAATTACAACAAGAAGAATATGATGCAGAGATTCAAGAAGAATTGGAAGAAAGAATTCATCTCTTGCAAGAACGTTTAACAACGTATGAGCTATCCTTACTACTAAATGAGCCATATGATCATAATAACGCCCTAATTGAATTACATCCTGGTGCCGGTGGTACTGAATCACAAGATTGGGGAAGTATGCTTTTACGAATGTATACACGTTGGGCAGAAAGTCACGGTTTCCAAGTTGAAACGTTGGATTACCAAGCTGGAGATGAAGCAGGGATTAAAAGTGTCACCTTATTAATCAAAGGTTACAATGCTTATGGTTACCTAAAATCTGAAAAAGGTGTCCATCGTCTTGTGCGGATTTCGCCCTTTGATTCCGCTAAACGCCGTCATACTTCGTTTTGTTCAGTTGATGTAATGCCTGAATTAGACGACACAATAGAAATTGCGATCAATCCAGATGACTTAAAAATTGATACCTATCGAGCAAGTGGTGCTGGTGGTCAGCATATTAATAAAACAGAATCGGCTGTTCGAATCACACATATTCCAACAGGTACCGTTGTCGCAAGCCAAGCACAACGTTCTCAATTAAAAAACCGTGAGCAAGCAATGAGTATGTTAAAAGCCAAATTATATCAATTGGAAATGGAAAAGAAAGCCCAAGAAGCAGCAAGTTTACGTGGTGAACAAATGGAAATTGGCTGGGGCTCACAAATCCGTTCTTACGTGTTCCATCCGTATTCAATGGTCAAAGACCATCGGACAAATTACGAAACCGGCAATGTACAAGCTGTGATGGATGGAGACCTTGATGGTTTCATTGATGCCTACTTAAAACAGCGCTTAAGTTAAGCTCTTCATTAAATTGAAATAAAAATGTAACTTAATGCAAGAAGTTTGCAATATTGACATGTTATAATGAGTAGGATTGAAGAAAAAAGAGATGGAGAGAACGCCATGATTGAAATGAAAGATGTAATGAAGAAATATTCGAATGGTACAACAGCGATTCGAAATATTTCAGTAGAGATTGACCAAGGCGAGTTCGTCTATGTGGTTGGTCCCTCAGGTGCAGGGAAATCAACCTTTATTAGATTAATGTATCGTGAAGAAAAAGCAACAAAAGGTAATTTGACAGTTGCAGGTCATGATTTAATGAAAATAAAAAATAAAGAAGTTCCTTATTTACGTCGTGAAATCGGCATCGTTTTCCAAGACTATAAACTATTACCAAAGAAAACTGTGTATGAGAACGTGGCCTATGCGATGCAAGTTATCGGACGACGTCCTCGCGAAATCAAAAAACGCGTGATGGAAGTTTTAGATTTAGTCGGTCTAAAACATAAGGTACGTGTTTTTCCAAGCGAACTTTCTGGTGGGGAACAGCAACGGGTATCCATTGCACGAGCAATCGTAAATACACCGAAAGTTTTAATTGCCGATGAACCAACTGGGAACTTAGATCCAGAGAATTCATGGGAAATCATGAAATTGTTGGACCGGATTAACGCACAAGGAACAACAGTCGTGATGGCAACGCATAATAGTACAATTGTAAATACGATTCGTCACCGTGTTATTGCCATTGAAAATGGTCGCATTATCCGTGACCAAGTGGAAGGAGAATACGGCTACGATGATTAGAACATTCTTTTCTCATTTATTTGAAAGTATCAAAAGTTTAAAACGGAACGGTTGGATGACTGTTGCCTCAGCAAGTGCGGTTACAATTACATTAGTTTTAGTTGGTATTTTTATGGGCGTTATTTTTAATGCAACGAAACTTGCTGATGATATCGAAAAAAACGTGACAGTGTCTGTCTTTGTCGATATTGGTACAAAACAAAATGAAATGAAAACATTAGAAAAACAACTTAAAGGATTAGACAATGTTGAAGATATTTCTTATTCAAACAAAGATCAACAATTGAAAAAAATCCAAGAACAAATGGGGGATGCCTGGAATCTTTTCGAAGGCGACAGTAACCCATTATACGACGTGTATTATGTCCGTGCAAAAACACCAGAAGACACGAAAGATATTGCGAAACAAGCAGCTAAATTCCCAAGTGTTTTTAAAGCCGATTACGGTGGTGTAAACTCAGACAAAATCTTTAAAATCGCTCAAACCGTTCGAACTTGGGGCTTAGCAGCTGCTGCATTACTTTTATTCGTTGCAGTGTTCTTAATTTCCAACACTATTCGGATTACGATTTTATCTCGTCAAAAAGAAATCCAAATTATGCGTCTTGTAGGAGCCAAAAACAGTTTCATTCGTTGGCCGTTCTTCTTAGAAGGTGCTTGGATTGGGTTGATTGGCGCAATCGTGCCAGTCATTATTATGACGTTAGGCTACCATCAAGTTTATAACATGTTCAACCCGCAGTTATTGCGTTCGAATTATTCATTAATTCGTCCAGAAGATTTTATCTGGAAAGTCAATCTATTAATGATTGCAACAGGAATGATTATTGGATCACTAGGTTCAGTTATTTCAATGCGTCGTTTCTTGAAAATTTAAACGAAAAAAAGCTCTCCATTTTGGAGAGCTTTTTTTCGTTTAGTTTTAAAATACTTGTTATTTAATTTAAGAGTTTTCTCAGTTGTACCAACAAATTGATAACTTATAATTTTCAAGTCCTACATATAATGGTAAAATAGAATAGATTGAAATTAATTGGAGGAATAATGAATCGATGAAAAAAAGATTGCTATTATTTATTGGTTTGGCAAGTATACTTACTTTGACAGGATGTGCAAAATGGATTGATCGTGGTGAATCCATCACAGCGGTAGGCTCATCAGCTTTACAACCATTAGTAGAGACAGCGAGTGAGGAATATCAAAGCCAAAATCCGGGAAGATTTATTAATGTCCAAGGTGGCGGAAGCGGAACAGGTTTGAGTCAAGTCCAATCTGGCGCGGTAGACATTGGTAATTCTGATTTATTTGCAGAAGAGAAAAAGGGCATCAAAGCGGAAGACTTAATTGATCATAAAGTTGCTGTCGTTGGGATTACACCAATCGTTAACAAAAATGTCGGTGTCAAAGATATCTCAATGGAAAATTTAAAGAAAATCTTTTTAGGTGAAGTAACAAACTGGAAAGAACTTGGCGGAAAAGACCAAAAAATTGTTATTTTGAACAGAGCGGCCGGTAGTGGTACGCGTGCGACTTTTGAAAAATGGGTCTTGGGAGATAAAACAGCCATTCGTGCGCAAGAACAAGATTCCAGCGGCATGGTTCGTTCCATTGTTTCTGATACACCAGGAGCGATTAGTTATACCGCATTTTCATATGTTACTGATGAAGTAGCTACGTTAAGTATTGATGGTGTTCAGCCAACAGATGAAAATGTAATGAACAATAAATGGATTATTTGGTCTTATGAACACATGTACACTCGTAAAAATCCAAGTGATTTAACCAAAGAGTTTTTAGACTTTATGTTGTCAGATGATATCCAAGAACGTGTGATTGGTCAATTAGGGTATATTCCTGTTTCGAAAATGGAAATTGAACGGGATTGGCAAGGAAATGTCATTAAATAATTCTCTTAACACAAAATTTACAAACTTAACATAAAATTTACATGTTATTAAAAACAAATTGATGTAAAAAAGGTACACTATTTTTATCTGTAAAAGTTGGATTGTTTGAGGAGGAAATATTCTTGGAAGATGTACAGAAAAAATTATTAACAAAATCGAAAAGAGCCAAGATGGAGCAACGAGGGAAATTTATTAGTTTCCTATGTATTGCCTTAATTGTAGCAGTGGTTGTTTCAATTTTCTATTTTGTTGCAAGTAAAGGACTTGCTACATTCTTTAAAGATAAGATTAATGTGTTTGATTTCTTATTTGGAACAAACTGGAACCCAAGTGATATCGGCGCAGACGGTAAACCCATGGTTGGGGCTTTACCGATGATTGCGGGTTCCTTTATTGTAACGTTTTTGTCAGCGATTGTTGCGACACCATTTGCGATTGGAGCGGCTGTTTTTATGACAGAAATTTCACCTAAAAAAGGAGCAAAATTTTTACAACCAGTTATTGAATTACTTGTAGGGATTCCCTCTGTTGTTTATGGATTTATTGGTTTATCTGTCATTGTTCCTTTTGTCCGTTCAATCTTTGGCGGAACTGGCTTCGGTATTTTAGCTGGTACGTTTGTGCTATTTGTCATGATTTTACCAACGGTTACTACGATGACCGTAGATGCATTAAAAGCTGTACCTCGACATTATCGTGAAGCGTCGTTGGCGCTTGGTGCTACGCGTTGGCAAACGATTTATAAAGTTGTCTTGCGGGCAGCTGTGCCTGGTATTTTAACTGCGGTTGTCTTTGGTATGGCTCGTGCGTTTGGTGAAGCCTTAGCAATCCAAATGGTAATCGGAAATGCAGCTGTGATGCCAACTAGTTTGACAACACCAGCTTCGACACTAACAAGTATTTTGACAATGGGGATTGGGAATACAATTATGGGAACAGTTGAAAACAACGTTCTTTGGTCTTTAGCCTTGATTCTATTGTTGATGTCTTTACTATTCAACATTGTTATCCGAATTATCGGTAAGAGAGGAGCCTTAAAATAATGAATGCAAAAAAAGCAGATAAAATCGCAACAGGTATCTTATATGCCGTATCTGGCGTCATTGTTTTAATTTTGGCGGCCTTACTGATTTACATTTTAGCTAGAGGAATTCCACATATTTCGTGGGAATTTTTAACACAACCATCCAGAGCCTATCAAGTTGGTGGTGGGATTGGTATTCAGCTTTTTAACTCACTATATTTACTATTGATTACAATGATTATTAGTATTCCAATTTCATTGGGTGCTGGAATTTACTTATCGGAATATGCGAAAAAGAATTGGTTAACTGATTTAATTCGTACCTCGATTGAAATTTTAAGTTCATTGCCTTCCGTTGTTGTCGGGCTGTTCGGCTTCTTGATTTTCGTTGTACAAATCGGATATGGCTTTTCAATCTTATCAGGTGCGTTAGCATTAACATTTTTTAACTTACCATTATTGACTAGAAATGTTGAGGAATCTTTGAAAGCCATTCATTATACACAGCGTGAAGCGGGGTTAGCCTTAGGTCTTTCACGTTGGGAAACAGTTAAAAAAGTTATTTTGCCAGAAGCATTACCAGGAATTTTGACAGGTGTTATTTTGAGTTCTGGTCGGATTTTCGGTGAAGCCGCTGCGTTAATTTATACAGCAGGACAAAGCGCACCTGCCTTAGATTTCAGTAATTGGAATCCATTGAGCGTTTCAAGTCCAATTAGCATTTTCCGTCAAGCGGAAACGTTGGCTGTGCATATTTGGAAAATTAATACCGAAGGAACGATGCCAGATGGCGCTGCGGTCTCAGCAGGTGCCTCCGCTGTGTTAATTTTAGTAGTTTTACTTTTCAATTTCGGCGCTCGTTTTATCGGCAACCGTCTTTATAAGAGAATGACATCAGCTTAATGTTAGGGGAATTAGCATGAAAGAATACAATTTAAATGATACCCATTTACTTCAACTAGATAGCCAAAAAGACCCGATTGCGTTACACACGGAAGACTTACATGTCTTTTACGGGGACAATGAGGCTATCAAAGGTGTTGATTTGCAATTTGAAAAGAACAAAATAACCGCCTTAATTGGACCTTCTGGTTGCGGTAAATCCACGTATTTACGTTCGCTAAATCGTATGAACGATGGCATTGCCAATTCACGTGTTACTGGAAAAATCATGTATAAAGATGTCGATGTCAATACGAAAGAAGTTGACGTCTACGAAATGAGAAAACGCATTGGCATGGTTTTTCAGCGGCCCAATCCATTTAGTAAATCTATCTATGAAAATATCACATTCGCATTGAAACAGCATGGTGAAAAGGATAAGAAAAAATTAGATGAAATCGTTGAAACAAGTTTGAAGCAAGCCGCACTTTGGGATCAAGTGAAAGATAACTTAAATAAAAGCGCCTTAGCTCTGTCTGGTGGGCAACAACAACGTTTGTGTATCGCTCGGGCAATTGCGATGAAACCAGATATTTTATTGTTAGATGAACCGGCAAGCGCGTTAGATCCGATTTCAACAGGAACGGTTGAAGAAACGTTAGTGAATTTAAAAGATGATTACACGATCATCATTGTGACACATAACATGCAACAAGCGGCGCGGATTAGTGACTATACAGCTTTCTTCTATATGGGTAAAGTCATTGAATACGACCATACAAGAAAAATCTTTACACGACCAAAAATTCAAGCAACGGAAGACTACGTTTCAGGACATTTTGGTTAGGAGGAGCAAGATGGGCAAAGAAATTATTTCATCAAAAGATTTACATTTATATTACGGGAAAAAAGAAGCATTGAAAGGTATTGATTTAACTTTTAATCAAGGAGAATTAACTGCCATGATTGGTCCTTCTGGTTGCGGGAAGTCAACGTATTTACGTTGCTTGAATCGTATGAATGATTTAATCCCAGACGTAACTATTACTGGAAGTGTCGTCTATAAAGGAAAAGATATTTATGGACCGAAAACAGATAACGTTGAATTACGTAAAGAAATTGGCATGGTTTTCCAACAACCTAATCCATTTCCGTTTTCAGTTTATGAAAATGTGATTTATGGCTTGCGCCTAAAAGGAGTCAAAGACAAGCAAGTCTTAGATGAAGCAGTTGAAACCAGTTTGAAAGCTGCTGCCGTTTGGGAGGATGTCAAAGATAAACTTCACAAAAGTGCACTTTCACTTTCTGGTGGACAACAACAGCGGGTTTGTATCGCTCGTGTTTTAGCTGTGGAACCGGATATTATTTTATTAGATGAACCAACTAGCGCCTTGGACCCAGTTTCTAGTGGTAAAATTGAAAACATGCTGTTAACATTAAAAGAGAAATATACCATGATTATGGTGACACATAATATGTCACAAGCATCACGGATCTCTGATAAAACGGCCTTCTTTTTACAAGGTGATTTAATTGAATTTAATGACACGAAAAAAGTATTTTTAAATCCAAAAGAAAAACAAACAGAAGATTACATTTCTGGTAAATTTGGTTAAAAGGGGGAAAAAGAATGTTACGGACACAATTTGAAGAAGAACTATTGAATCTGCACAATCAATTTTATGAAATGGGTATGATGGTTAGTAGTGCCGTCCATAAATCCGTGAAGGCATATATTAATCATGATAAAAAATTGGCTCAAGAAGTGATTGATCGCGATATTGAAATTAATGATATGGAAGTCAAACTTGAGAAAAAGAGTTTTGAAATGATTGCGTTACAACAACCAGTGACAACAGACTTACGTATGATTATTACTGTTATGAAAGCTAGTTCGGATTTAGAAAGAATGGCGGACCATGCCGTTTCAATTGCTAAATCAACGATTCGCTTAAAAGGAGAAACACGTATTCCTGAAATTGAAAAAGAAATTTCAGATATGTCTGATTATGTGAAAAAAATGGTGGATAATGTTTTAATCGCCTATGTTAAAACGGATCAAAAAGATGCACGAATGATTGCACAAATGGATGATCGTACTAATGAATATTTCGATAGTATTTACAAACATGCCGTAGAAGCAATGAAAGCTAATCCAGAAACGGTCATTAGCGGAACTGATTATCTACATGTGGCACAATACTTGGAAAGAATTGGCGACTATGTCACAAATATTTGTGAGTGGATTGTTTACTTGGCAACTGGTAAAATTACCGAATTGAATAGTAATCGTGACGAACAATTTTAAGAAAAACAAATAAAAAAAACTAGGAGACGGCCTTTTTTAGACCAATTCCTAGTTTTTTTAGCGTAAAATGAACTGATTTTATAAAACTAGTCCTTACTAATGAGAAGAAATCGTTCTTAAGTCCTATGACAAATGATCAAAAACAAGGCATAATAATGCATGTAAGGAAAACACTATTGAGTGAAAAATTTGCTAAGGAGGCAATATCCATGAAAGAAAGAGAACGCGTATTAGAATTAGTGAAAAAAGGTATTCTAACGTCAGAAGAAGCGTTAATTTTATTAGAAAATATGGCAACTGAAAAAGATGAAAAACAAATCGAAAAAGCTGCTGAAAAAGTCGATACACAAAATATTGGAACAACAAATAAAGAAGATCAAGTCGCAGATTTAATGGATGCATTAGAAAAAGGCGAATCAGAAGGACCTACTGTTGATCCGTTTGAAGAAAATACACAGGACAGTGCAGAAAAAGATCGTGAAAACTTAGAAAGAATTCTTGATGAGTTAGCAACAAAAGCCAATCGTGCTTCGGCTGAATTGGACGAAGTCAACGCAGAAATTGCCGGCATCAAAGAAGAAATTAAAGAAGTCGTAGAAGAAATTGGAACATTAGATACAAAAGAAGAGTTAGATGCATTAACAGAAGATGAACAAGTTCAACGAAAAGACTTGCACGTTTTACTTGCACAATTAGAAGAAAAATTAGCGACTCAAAGTACTGAAAAAACAGCACTGGAAGAAGAACTAAAAAACATTCGCAAAGAACAATGGAAAGGTCAATGGAATGATACAAAAGAAAAAGTTTCTTCTCAATTCTCTGAAGAGTGGAAAGATCAAGCCACAGACACCTTTAACCAAGTCGGCGGCAAAGTTGCCGAAGTTGGCGGCCAAGTGGGAGAATTCTTGAAAAAAACATTTAATTCTTTCAGTGATACCATGAATGATAATGTGGAATGGAAAGACATTAAAATGAAAGTTCCTGGTGTGGCAACAACTAAGTTTGAACATGAATTTAACTATCCAAATCCACAAGCAAGTTTAATTGATGTCAAGGTAGCAAATGGTACCGTGGTTTTCAAAACTTGGGATCAAGAAGATGTGAAAGTCGAAGCAAAAATCAAATTATATGGTAAAATGGCAGGAGATTCACCAATGGAAGCTTTCTTAGAACGAAGTGACATTGATGTGGATGATGAAACGATTTCTTTCCAAGTGCCAAACAAACGGGTGAAAGCAGATTTAACGTTCTATTTACCAAAACGCACTTACGATCATGTATCTGTTAAATTATTAAACGGAAATGTCTTAGTAGAAGAGTTAACAGCGAAAGATGTTTACACAAAATCAACGAATGGGACGATTACGTTTAAAAAAATTGATGCAACTATGTTAGAAATTGAAGGCGTGAATGGTGAAATTAAAGTCCTAGAAGGAACGATTTTAGATAACATTATTGAAACAGTCAATGGTGATGTGTCTATTTCCGCGGCACCAGAAAGTCTAAGTGTCTCTCTGATTAATGGAGATATCCGCATTACAGCTAAAGAAAAAACGCTTCGCCGTGTTGAAGCAAGCTCTGCAAATGGGAATATCAAGTTGGCCTTGCCAAATGACTTAGGCGTTGAAGGGCAAGTGAAAACGAATTTAGGTAGTATTAACAGCCGTTTAACAGATATTGAAGTTGTTCGTGAAAAGAAAGATCGCGGCAATCAACAATTACATTTTAGACGTGTACTGGAAGAATCAATGGCTCAAATTAATGCTTCTACAACAACGGGAAGTATTTTCCTAAAAGATACGGATAAATAATTAATAATTTTAAGCTAGATGGGCTGACGAATCAGCCTTTCTAGTGTAAAATTTAGTAGACGAGGTGAAAACATATGAAAAGAAAACTAACAAAATCTCCGAATAACGTGGTTTTAACAGGAAGCTTAGCTGGGATTGCTGATTGGCTAGGAATTGACCCAACAATTATTCGTGTCGTTTATGTCTTGCTCAGCTTTTTCTCAGCAGGATTTCCAGGCATTCTCTTATACATTGCCTTAGCAGTCTTGATCCCTTCTGGAAGAACAGGAAGCGATCGCGGCTACGGCCATCAAAATCCTTATAATAGAAATGTTCGCAATGAAAATCCTTATGCTGCCAATAAAAAGCAACGTAAAGAAGCGGAAAAAATTGATGATGACGAATGGAGTGACTTTTAATGACATATTTTCAGCGATTGGTTGTTAATACACTGACATTCATTTCTTTATCAGTTGTTTTTCCTGGCATGATTCATGTGAGAGGCATAATGCCTGCAATTATTGCCGCCTTTGTTCTCTCAATCCTAAATATGTTGGTGAAACCAGTCTTAACAATCTTGTCGCTCCCATTTACTTTATTAACGTTTGGTCTATTTAGCTTTGTTGTCAATGCAGCGATTTTACAAATGACCTCGTTTTTTGTGGGGGAAATGAACTTTGGCTTCTCAAGTTTTTGGGCAGCGGTGCTAATGGCTGTAATTATGTCAATTGTCAATACGATCGTTACGGATCACAATTTATCTAAATATGAATAAAAAAGCCTGAAGAGCGCAGCATAAAATGCGTTCTTCAGGCTTTTTCGATGGTTAAATTTTCTAGGTGACATTCTGGATGGCGGCTGATATAGCCATATAAAATGTTTAAAAAATCAACTTGTTGCTTCGAGTAATGCTCAATTGTTTTCGGTGGTTTTTTGGGCATGATTTTTTTTGCTAGTTCAAGCGGTGGATATTTTTGAAACGTTTGTTTAGTAACAACACGTGTTGCTACCACCAAGCCTTGGTAAATTAAATAGTATTTGATTTTTTTCTGACAAGGTAACCACATCAGTTGCCAATCTCGTTGGTTAGCTTGACTAATTCGTTGATTTTGGTTTGCAAAGCGCGTCAGAAAGAGCCAATCTTCTTTGAGTTTTGCCGCTTTTTCGAAGGCTTGTTTTTCAGCAGCCTCTTGCATTTGTTGAGCAATTCGTTTGATTGGTTCTCGTCCTTGATTATGGAAAAAGTCGAACAATTCTTGTTGAAATAGTTCGGTCGGAATGGCACTCTCTTTTTGAAAGGTTTGATGCCAATAGTTGGTTGGGACGAGATCGTAGATACTATCCAAAATTATTTTTAAACGGTTTAATTTTCGGCGAATCGAATAAGGACCAAAACAGTTCTCTTTAGTGGGAATATTTAAGAGTTTAATCTCTAATTGCCGCTCATTAACGGCTACCGATACATAAGAATATTGTTCATAAGCATTCATTTGGCGATTGTAGCGCGGCCGATACTGTTGAATCAGTTGACATTCTAGGAGGAGCGCATCCAATTCTGTGTCAGTATGGAGAACATCGAAGTCTATAATTTGTTTGACTAAACGCATCGTCTTTCGAGAATGTTGATTACTATTAATAAAATAGCTCGACACGCGATTTTTTAATTTTTTGGCTTTACCCACATAAATAATTGTGTCGGTTGCGTCTTTCATTAAATAAACACCCGGTGTTAACGGTAATTGATGGGCTTTTTCCTTTAAATATTCTTTCATAAGTTTCCTCTTTTCTTAAAAGGATCGGCTTCAAGTATACAAAGTTTTCTGAAATAGTCAAGTAACAGAAATAGCATAGATAATTTCACTGAAAAATAGTTTCATTTTTTTGAAATATGATAATTCTAGGAATTATCTAGTGAATAGCTAGAAACTTGTATTTTTAAATGATAAAATATAACAAGTAGCAGAAAGGACTGACATTCGATATGACAGAAGTGGTAAAGATTTATCAACTGGTAGAAAATCTTTCTTTAGAAGTAGTATACGGAGATGAAGAAAGCTTAAATAGAACAATTAAAACTGGTGAAATTTCCCGGCCAGGTTTAGAATTAACTGGGTATTTTAATTATTATTCCCATGACCGTTTACAATTATTTGGGAGCAAAGAAATTACCTTTGCAGAACGAATGATGCCTGAAGAGCGTTTATTAGTGATGCGCCGTTTATGTGCGAAAGATACTCCAGCCTTTATAGTATCCAGAGGACTAGAAATCCCCGAAGAATTAATTACAGCAGCAAAAGAAAATGGGGTTTCTGTATTACGTTCACCGATTTCAACTTCCCGTTTACTAGGGGAACTATCCAGTTATTTAGATGGCCGTTTAGCTGTTCGGACAAGTGTCCATGGGGTTTTAGTTGATGTTTATGGACTTGGTGTTTTGATTCAAGGAGATAGCGGTATTGGTAAAAGTGAAACAGCTTTAGAGCTTATTAAACGTGGACATCGGCTAATCGCAGACGATCGTGTCGATGTTTATCAGCAAGATGAATTAACCGTGGTTGGAGAACCACCAAAAATTTTGCAGCATTTAATTGAAATTCGTGGTATCGGAATTATTGACGTCATGAACCTGTTTGGAGCTAGTGCGGTCCGTGGCTTTATGCAAGTTCAATTGGTCGTTTATTTAGAGGCATGGGAAAAAGACAAGAAATATGATCGTCTTGGTAGTGATGATGCAATGGTTGAAATAGCTAACGTTGATGTCCCTCAGATTCGTATTCCTGTTAAGACCGGCCGAAATGTGGCCATTATCATTGAAGTAGCAGCAATGAACTTCCGCGCGAAAACAATGGGCTATGATGCAACAAAAACGTTCGAAGAGCGCTTAACCCGTTTGATTGAAGAAAATTCAGGAGAATAGAAGGAGAAGATGTGATGATGTTAGCCCAAGTAAATTCAATTGCATTTCGCCTTTTCGGTATTCCCGTCTATTGGTATGCAATTATTATTGTTTCAGGGATTGCTTTAGCTGTTTGGCTAAGTAGTCGTGAAGCCGTTCGTGTTGGTTTAAAAGAAGATGATGTCTTTGACTTTATGCTCTGGGGATTACCTGCAGCAATTGTTGGCGCGCGCTTGTATTACGTCGCTTTTCAATGGCAAGATTATGTAGACAATCCGATTGAAATTTTCTTTACTCGAAATGGTGGCTTAGCGATTTATGGTGGTCTTATTGGTGGGGGACTGGCGCTGTTTTTCTTTACGCGTCATCGTTTCATTTCTACATGGACTTTTTTAGATATTGCCGCACCAAGTGTGATTTTAGCGCAAGCAATTGGTCGCTGGGGCAACTTTATGAATCATGAAGCCTATGGGCCAGCGACCACCAGACAATTTTTAGAAAATCTCCATTTACCAACGTTTATCATTGATAACATGAATATCAACGGAACATATCATCAACCAACATTTTTATATGAATCTGTCTGGAATGTTTTAGGCTTTATCGTTTTAGTGTTATTACGCAAAAAGCCACACTTTTTAAAAGAAGGCGAAGTCTTTTTAGGTTATATAATATGGTATTCTTTCGGCCGTTTCTTCATCGAAGGCTTACGGATGGACAGTTTGTATGCGTTTAGTAACATTCGTGTCTCACAATTGTTGTCTTTAGTGATGTTCGTGGCAGCAATTGTTATTGTGATCGTTCGCAGAAGAAATCCCAATTTGAAATTTTACAATCGGGAGAAACAAAAGAAAAAAATAACAACTTCTTAATCCAACTTGATTGAAGAATATGGTAAACTAAAGAAGTAACGTTGTTTAGCGAAAGGAGAGTTTCACCGATGAAACAAAAAGTCGCTGTTTTAGGTCCAGGTTCCTGGGGGACAGCTTTAGCTCAAGTATTAGCCGAAAATGGACACGAGGTCTGTATTTGGGGAAATAAACCAGAGCAAATCGATGAAATAAATACAAAACACACCAACAAACATTATTTACCAGAATTAATCTTACCTACTTCAATTCAGGCAACCACTGATTTAGCCACTGCTTTAGTAGATGTTGATGCGGTACTGTTTGTGGTACCAACTAAAGCCATTCGTTCAGTAGCACAAGAAGTGGCCCAACATTTAAAAACAAAACCAATTATTATTCATGCAAGTAAAGGGCTCGAACAAGGTACACATAAGCGGATTTCAGAAGTGATAGCGGAAGAGATTCCAGCAGAAAAACGGCAAGGGATTGTGGTTTTATCTGGTCCAAGCCATGCAGAAGAAGTCGCTGTTCATGACATTACAACCATTACAGCAGCAAGCGAAAATTTAGCAGACGCTGTGTATGTGCAAGAGTTGTTTATGAATGATTACTTTAGAATTTATACGAATGATGATGTGATTGGTGTAGAAACAGGGGCGGCCTTAAAAAATATTATTGCTTTGGGCGCCGGAGCGATTCATGGCTTAGGCTTTGGTGATAATGCCAAAGCGGCAATTATGACTCGTGGTTTAGCAGAAATTAGTCGTTTAGGGGTTGCGATGGGAGCAAACCCATTAACATTTATTGGTTTAAGTGGTGTTGGGGATTTAATTGTTACTTGTACAAGTGTCCATTCTCGAAATTGGCGTGCGGGTAATTTATTAGGAAAAGGCCATAAGTTAGATGAAGTCTTAGAAAACATGGGCATGATTGTGGAAGGTGTTTCAACAACTAAAGCAGCCTATGAATTGGCACAACAATTAGAAGTCGAAATGCCAATCACAGAAACAATCTACAATGTCTTGTACAATGACGAAGATGTACAACAAGCAGCAAAAGAAATCATGTTGCGCGATGGCAAAACCGAAAACGAATTTACACTTGATTTTTAGGAGGAAAAAAGATGAAAGTTAAAAAGGCAGTTATTCCAGCAGCTGGGTTAGGAACACGTTTCTTGCCGGCTACTAAAGCGATGGCAAAAGAAATGTTGCCGATTGTTGATAAACCAACGATTCAATTTATTGTAGAAGAAGCACTAGCTTCAGGAATCGAAGATATTTTAATTGTGACAGGCAAAGCCAAACGTCCGATTGAAGATCATTTCGATTCAAATGTTGAACTAGAAAATAACTTAAAAGAAAAAAATAAAACCGATTTATTGAAATTAGTCGAAGAAACAACGGATGTTAATTTACATTTTATTCGTCAATCCCATCCGAAAGGCTTAGGACACGCTGTTTTACAAGCGAAAGCATTTGTTGGCAATGAACCTTTTGTCGTGATGTTAGGCGACGATTTAATGGAAGATAAAGTGCCATTAACGAAACAATTAATGGATGATTACGAACAAACACATGCTTCGACAATTGCGGTAATGAAAGTACCCCATGAAGATACTTCAAAATATGGTATTATCAACCCAGAAAAAGAAATCGAAAAAGGACTATACAATGTCGAGAATTTTGTTGAAAAACCAAAACCCGAGGAAGCACCAAGTGATTTAGCGATTATCGGCCGTTATTTATTAACCCCTGAAATTTTTGATGTACTTGAAAATCAAAAACCAGGAGCTGGTAACGAAATTCAGTTAACAGATGCGATTGACACTTTAAATAAAACACAACGCGTTTTTGCTCGTGAGTTTAAAGGAGAACGTTACGACGTTGGCGATAAATTTGGGTTTATGAAAACAAGCATTGAATATGGTTTGACTCATCCAGAAGTAAAAGATAATTTACGAGAATACATTATTAATTTAGGTGCTCAATTAGCGAAAAAAGAGCAACCAAAAGAAAAATAAATAAAAATAAGCGTAAAATTTCAATTCGTTAGAAGGAAATTTTACGCTTTTTTTCTTAAAGAAAAGGGCATGAGAATTTTATAAAATAAATTGTCATTCTTAGCTTTATGAGTTGTGAAAAATATAAGTTGGTGTTATCCTAAGATTATAAATAAAATTTCAGAGGGGAGTAATGATATGTCAGGTGGGGAAATTGCTGCCTTAATTGCAGCGGTAGCATTTGTTGTTTTAGTCATCTTTTTAGTACTTGTGTTATATAAAGTCTCTCAAGTTGTTTCAAAAATTGAAGATACAATTGATGAAACAAATACAACAATCAAAGTCGTGACTAGCGATGTGAATGTATTGAGTCGCCAAGTGGAAGGCTTGCTTGTTAAAAGTAATGAACTATTGACAGATGTGAATCAAAAAGTGGCAACGATTGATCCGTTGTTTACGGCCGTTGCTGATTTAAGCGAAAGTGTCTCTGAATTGAACACCTCAAGTAAACATTTGATTACAAAGGTAGGAACCGTAGGGAAAGGCACAGCGAAAGCTGGTTTAGTGAGTAAAGTAGGCGGTTCTGCTTTTAGAGCAATGCGTTCAAAAAATAAAAAAACAAATAACTAATTGGAGGAGATTTTTATGGCTAAAAAAGGCGGATTTTTCTTAGGAGCAGTAATTGGTGGAACAGCAGCAGCCGTTGCCGCATTATTACTTGCACCAAAATCAGGTAAAGAATTACGTGATGATTTATCAAATCAAACAGATGATTTAAAAAACAAAGCGCAAGATTACACAGATTATGCTGTTCAAAAAGGAACAGAATTAACAGAAATCGCAAAACAAAAAGCCGGCGTTTTATCAGATCAAGCCTCTGATTTGGCAGGTTCTGTCAAAGAAAAAACAAAAGATTCATTGGATAAAGCACAAGGTGTTTCTGGCGACATGCTTGATAACTTTAAAAAACAAACAGGTGATTTATCTGATCAATTTAAAAAAGCAGCTGACGATGCTCAAGATCACGCAGAAGATTTAGGTGAAATTGCCGAAGATGCAGCAGAAGATATCTATATTGACGTTAAAGATTCTGCGGCAGCGGCCAAAGAAACTGTTTCTGCTGGTGTCGATGAAGCAAAAGAAACCACCAAAGATGTTCCTGAAAAAGCTGCAGAAGCAAAAGAAGATGTTAAAGATGCAGCGAAAGACGTAAAAAAAGAATTTAAAGGGTAACAAGCGTTTAGCTTATGAAAGTTAGCAACGGATCGTGTTGCTTTTGTTCAGCGGCTTACCTTAAAATTTAGAAATGAGGCCATCAGTCCGGTTGACTGATGGCCTCATTTTATTTTTATGCTATTGAATAATTTGCAATTCTTTGGTTGTCTTAGTGAATGGTTCGGAGCCTGTTTTCGTTACGTGTAAACAATCTTCAATACGAACGCCTACTTTTCCAGGAATGTAAATACCGGGCTCAATAGAGAAACACATACCTTCTTCAATGACTAAATCATTGCCATGAACTAGCGATGGGTATTCATGGACAGTGGTTCCAATGCCATGGCCTAAGCGATGGTTAAAGTATTCACCATAACCAGCTTTTGTAATTACACCTCGAGCAATATCATCTAATTCGCCTGCTGTAACACCAGGTTTCACCGCTTCAGTTGCTGCTAATTGTGCTTCTAAGACAATTCCATAAATTTCTTTTTGGAAATCAGAAGGTTCCAAGTAGCTGACTGTTCGTGTGGCATCACTACAATAGCCATTATGAACGACACCTAAATCAAATAACACTAAGTCATGGGGCTCAATTTTTGTTTCGCCAGGTACCCCGTGAGGACTAGCTCCGTTTTTTCCTGTTAAGACTAACGTTTCAAAACTCATTGAGCGAATACCTTGACGTTTTAATTGATACTCGATTTCTGCAACAATTTCTTGTTCCGCAACGCCTGCTTGAATTGCTTTGAAGCCAATCTCAAAAGCGACATCAGCCCAACTACCAGCTTCTAGTAAACGTTGAATTTCAGGTTCTGTTTTAATTAATTGAAGTTTTTCAATTAAAGGCGTAACATCATGCGAAAAATCGCTAGCTGGGAAATAGGTTTTCAATTGATCGAAACGAGCTAAAGAAAGAGCTTGTTTTTCTAAAGCAAAGCGTGGTGTGCCTTGTGTTCGTTTATTTAATAAAGCCGCAATTTTTTCCCAAGGATTTTCGCTATCTAAATAACCATAAACGGGATAAGTCCAACTACTCTTTTCGGCATCTTCGACTTCCAATGCAGGTGTAAATAAAAATGATTGGTCGTCCGCAGCGATAAACAAAGCTAACACGCGTTCATGAGGTTCGCTTTCGTAACCGGAAAAGTAAGCGATATGACCAGGATCACTAATATAAGTGAAGTCAATCTTTTCTTGGTGCATCCAATTTTTTAAATCGGCAATTTTTTCTTGATTCATAAAACATCCTTCTTTCTTTTATTCTGAAGTGAATCACAGTACTATCATAACATGAAATGACAAAAAGTTCCTTTTGAAATGGAAAGTAAATTTTCATGAAAAAACGATAAAACGGTTGCAAAAATAGAAGAATTTTGATATTCTAGGCTAGGAAAGAAATGTAAACAGTGTTTTCAGAAAATGAGAACAAATTCATATTTATAGGAGAAGAAACATGGAAAAACAAACAATTACAATTTATGATGTTGCTAGAGAGGCAAATGTATCTATGGCTACTGTTTCTCGTGTTGTCAATGGTAATCCCAATGTAAAACCAGCAACGCGTAAAAAAGTCTTAGAAGTGATTGATCGCTTAGATTACCGTCCTAACGCAGTCGCACGTGGTTTAGCAAGTAAAAAAACGACAACAGTGGGTGTCATTATTCCAGATGTTAGTAATGCATTTTTTGCTTCATTAGCACGTGGCATTGACGACGTAGCTACAATGTATAAATACAATATCATTTTAGCTAATTCAGATGGAGACGATCAAAAAGAAGTTACTGTATTAAACAATTTACTTGCCAAGCAAGTAGATGGGATTATCTTTATGGGTCATCGCATTACAGATGATATTCGTGGTGAATTTTCACGTTCAAAAACACCTGTTGTCTTAGCAGGTTCAATTGATCCAGACGAACAAGTTGGTAGCGTTAATATTGATTACACAGAAGCAACGAAAGATGCAACAGCGACTTTAGCGAAAAATGGAAACAAAAAAATTGCTTTTGTTAGTGGTGCATTAATCGATCCAATTAATGGTCAAAACCGAATGAAAGGCTACAAAGAAGCTTTAGCCGAAAATGGCTTATCTTATAATGAAGGCTTAGTTTTTGAATCTGAATATAAATTTAAAGCAGGCATTAATTTGGCTGAGCGTGTCCGTAATAGTGGGGCAACTGCTGCCTTTGTTACAGATGATGAGCTAGCAATTGGCTTATTAGATGGGATGCTAGATGCTGGTGTGAAAGTTCCAGAAGAATTTGAAATCATTACAAGCAATAACTCATTGCTTACAGAAGTCTCTCGTCCACGTCTATCAAGTATTACACAACCTTTATATGATATCGGTGCCGTGTCAATGCGTTTATTAACAAAACTAATGAACAAAGAAGAAATTGAAGAAAAAACAGTTGTTTTACCTTATGGAATTGATCAAAAAGGTTCAACAAAATAAATTGAATTAAACGGCTAAACTAAGAGCGTTAACTCTTAGTTTAGCCGTTTTTTGATACCTAAAAATGAGCCAGAAAAATACGTTTTCTGGCTCATTTTAGCGAGTTAATTATTATTCTTTTTATTATCGTTGTTTTTATTGTTATTGTTGTTATTATTTGTAGTGGCACGTGGAGCAAGATTTCCCCAGTAAGAAGCGTAATTGCTGTCTGTTCCACCAATCCCAAATTTATAGGTACTTTGTGGTGCACCATCTTTGGCATAGTATGAAGTCGTTGTTTTGCCAGGTGTGTTGAACTTGGCACCATTATAGGTAATTGAGCCAGGTTTTTCACCAGTAAATTCAGAAACTTTTGATTTAATAACGCTTGGATCTAATTCAAATTTTTGACCAATGCCAAACAATTCTGGATTCGCATAGTACAGCGCGTTGGCTAAGTTCGCCATATAATTCCCATTATTGTCGCCGCTGGTCATCGTCATTGGTGCTGGTAGATCATGTCCTGCCCAAGAACTTAGTGTCACAGTTGGGGTAGAGACAATCAGCCATGAATCTTTAAACTCATCAGTTGTCCCAGTTTTTCCGACCCAATCAGCACTAGCTAGATGAGGATTCAAGCCAGCTAACGTTGGTTTGAATTTTGTCGTATTCGCAGAATCCACCACTGAGCGCAACAAGTCATTCATAATAGAAGCGGTCGCCGGTGAATAAACTTGCGTTCCTTCATCTTTGTGTTCGTAGACCACATGTCCGCTATTGTCTGTGATTTTTTCAATCATGTAGGCTTTTTGATATTTACCTTTGTTAGCAAGCGCTTGGAAGCCGTTTGTTTGTGTTACAACATTTGTTTCTACTGAACCCAATGGCGCAGATTCGTAAGCCCAAGCATCTGAAGCTGGATAGTTCATTTTACTTAAGTAGTGATTGTAAGAGAAATTATCATCACCCATTTTTTTTCTTAGCTCATTATTAACATGAACGACAGGGATATTGAAAGACCAATTCAAGGCATTCCGAACAGTCACGAATTGATTTAAATCCACATTTGTGGAATTAACAAATTCACGACCATCAGCATAAGTCGTTGGGTAGTTGGCCAGACGACTTTCAGAACCAATGATTCCTTGATCAATCGCAGGACCATAGACAGAAATTGGTTTAATCGTAGAACCAACTTGACGATCGGCATTAAAGGCATGGTTGTTTTGATTAATATCGAAGTTTCTGCCGCCGATAAAACCAAGGATACGACCAGTAGCGTTATCCATTAAAATATTGCCAGTTTCAATCATTGTATTCCCATTGACATCTGCAGTGCCATCATCAAGCAAATAACCATAATTTGCGACAGCGGTTTGCATCGTGTTGTAAATATTCTGATCAATGGTTGATTGGATTGTATAGCCTTGCGACTGGATTTCGCGACGTGCTTGTTCTTCATATTGATCTAAACCAACTTGATCTAAATCATCACGATTAACTTTAGCTTTTTTCATATCTAAATCCATGACAATCTCAACTGCTTTATCTAACACCGTATAGTATAGATAGCCTTCTGTATTGACATTGGCCTGTTCAGTTGGTAAAAAGTCTTTTTTCAAGTCGTAAGCTTTGGCTTCTTCATATTCCTTTTGCGAAATAGCTTTTTCTCGGTACATACTGAAAAGAACAAAATCTTTTCTCTTCATTCCTAAAGACAAATCGTCTTTCAAGGCACCAGTGTTAGTATAGGGCGTGTAAACAATGGGACTTTGGGGAAGTCCTGCGATAAAGGCCGCTTGAGGAAGATTCAAGTCCTTGGCACTTTTACCAAAGAGTCCTTTGGCTGCTTCTTCCACGCCTGCAATATTTTCACCTTTGTTATTACGACCAAAAGGGGAGACATTTAGATAAGTTGTCACGATTTCGTCCTTAGAAAAGTATTTTTCAATACGTAAAGCTAATAAAATTTCGTTGGCTTTCCGTTTAAAGGTCGTTTCATCAGTTAAAATCTGTTGCTTGACCAATTGCTGAGTCAATGTTGAACCACCAGAAGAACCGCCGATACCTGTCGCATCAGAAATCAACGCTCGAACTAGCGCTTTTGGTACCACCCCATGATGTTCTTCAAAATATTCATCTTCTGTTGAAATAATGGCTTTTTTTAGCAATGGAGACATTTGATCGCCATTAATTCGTGTCCGAATTAAATCTGATTTGATGTTAGCAATCGGAGTACCATCTGCGTAAGTCATTTTTGACACTTCGGTAATATCACTGATTTCTTTTTGCAATTCTTCCTTCGTTGGGGGCTGTGTATCTTCAACTAGAAAAGCAAAATAGCCCATTCCAATACCTAAGCCAAGAGAGCCACCTAAGACAATCAGAATAACCCCAAAAACCACTAATGACTGAAAAACGCGAATAATGACATTTAAAATAAGTAAAAAGACATTGCCGCCAGAAGAGGTCGTTGGTTTTTGCTTATTGTTACTTGAATTATTTTTCAAAAGCTTCACCTCAATAAAATGATACATTCTGTGTTATTATAGCAAAAAAAAGCTTCTATGAATAGTTTCTACACCAATTGCCATTTTTTGTTGAAAAAACTTAAGAGAAAATAGGGAAATCTCATTTTTTGACTTTTCAAGTGTGACAGAATCGGTTACTATGAATAGGGGAATTTGATCTATTATTATGTTTTACTATAGGAGGAAAATCATGAATTCAGCTTTTTTTGAAGAATTAAAAGCCCGTGGGTTGGTCTACCAAGTCACAGATGAAGAAGCCTTACAAAAACAATTAAATGAAGAATCTGTTAAATTATATATCGGCTTTGATCCAACGGCAGACAGTTTACACATCGGGCATCTACTGCCAATTCTTATGTTACGTCGTTTCCAACAAAATGGTCATGTGCCCATTGCTTTAGTTGGTGGCGGAACAGGCATGATTGGTGATCCATCATTCAAAGATGCAGAACGTAGTTTAAACACACTTGATACAGTGAAAGCTTGGTCTGAAAGTATTAAGGGCCAGTTGTCACGTTTTATCGATTTTGAAGATGAAAAAAATCCAGCGATTCTAGCAAATAACTATGATTGGCTTGGAGAGCTTTCGTTAATTGATTTCTTACGTGATGTTGGAAAAAACTTTACAATTAACTATATGATGAGTAAAGAAAGTGTGAAACGTCGAATCGAAACAGGAATTTCTTATACTGAATTTGCGTATCAATTATTACAAGCGTATGATTTCTTGAAATTGTACGAAACAGAAGGTTGTTTATTGCAATTAGGCGGCAGTGATCAATGGGGAAACATTACTTCAGGGATTGAATTATTACGCCGAGAACAAGAAGTTCAAGGATTTGGCTTAACTATGCCTTTAATTACAAAAGCAGATGGTACCAAATTTGGTAAAACAGAAGGAAACGCAGTTTGGCTAGATGCGGAAAAAACTTCGCCATATGAATTTTATCAATTCTGGATTAACACAGATGATCGTGATGTCGTGAAATTCTTGAAATACTTTACTTTCTTAACATTGGATGAAATTGCAACAATTGAAGAAGAATTTACAGCGAACCCAGGTCAACGTGCTGCGCAAAAAGCGTTAGCCAAAGAAGTGACTACTTTAGTCCACGGTGAAGCAGCCTATCATCAAGCGGTTAAAATTTCAGAAGCTTTATTCAGCGGGGATATCCAAAGCTTAACAGCAGAAGAAATTAAACAAGGCTTTAAAGATGTACCGACGTATGAGGTGCAACCAGAGGATCAATTAAGTTTAGTCGACTTATTAGTTACCTCAAAAATAGAACCATCCAAACGTCAAGCCCGTGAAGATGTTCAAAATGGAGCGATTTACGTCAATGGAGAACGTAGACAAGATTTAGCAGCTGAATTGACAGAAACTGATAAAATCGAAGGACAATTTACTGTGATTCGTCGCGGTAAGAAAAAATATTTCTTGTTAAAATACTAAAAAAATGAAAGCTTGGGACGAAGGTCGTTTAGACAACAGGTTCCAAGCTTTCGCTTTTAAAAAAGATAAATTGGGATTAATTCTGTTACAAAAAACTCTTTTTTACTATTGGGCATATTCAATTACAGATAACTTGTGCTATGCTAGAATAAAAAGTGCAGTCGCTATAAGGAGTAGGTTATGAAATCAATTGTCGAAAAGTTAAACTTAACGAAGTATCAGCAACTAGTTATTTTAAATAGACCACAGGGAGAGTATCTATCTGAATTTGCTTCAGCCGCGCAGCAATTACCCTCAGAACCAGTTGAGCTGATTTTTGCATTTGTGAAAACAATGGCGGAATTTCAAGAGATTGTTTCAATGGTGATTGAAGGTCAACATTTAGTAGAAAATGGGTTGTTATATGTGGCTTATCCGAAAAAAGGCAATAAAATGTATCCAACCTTTGTCCACCGAGATGAAATTTTTCCAACATTACAAGTAAACGAGGCAGATGGGTATATTAAAGGCTCAACCTTAAAATTTAATCGCATGGTTAGTTTAGATGAGACTTTTACGGTTGTCGGCATGAAGAATGTTCTTAAAAAGCTAGCGAAGAATCAGACCAGTTCTGCTGTTGGGGATTATGTTCAATATTTACCGGAAATTGAAGCGTTGGTACAAACAGAACCAGCTGCTGCAGCGACATTCGCTGCATTAACGCCTGGTTATCAAAAAGAGTGGGCGCGGTATGTATTTAGTGCAAAGCGAGCGGAGACACGGAAAAAGCGGCAAACTGAAATGTTAGTCATTTTAAAAGAAGGCTATAAAACCAAAGCGCTTTATCAGCAAAGGAAGAAATAATGGCGCAGTCAATTGAAACAGTTACAGCATACATCGAAACAGTTGAACCAAACTGGCGAATTGCTTATCAGCAAGTATTAGATGTCGTTTCGCAAAATTTGCCAGCAGGATTTGAATTAACAATGCAATATGGCATGCCAACCTTTGTTGTGCCGCTTTCAGTATTTCCAGAAGGCTATCTTAACCGTGGTGATGAACCGTTACCATTTATCAGCTTAGGCGCTACTAAAAGGCAAGTAGCTTTATATCACATGGGATTAATGGGAAATGAAGCCGTCCGAAGTTGGTTTCAAGAAGCCTATCAGGAACAAGTGTCAACAAAGCTAAACATGGGGAAAAGTTGTCTTCGCTTCACTAATCCTAAGCGAATACCCTATGAACTAATTGGCGAATTAGTAACAAAAATCACGCTAGAAGAATGGCTGCAACAGTATCAACACTACCAAAAGAAAAAGAAGAATTATTAGGAGGAACCACATGTTATTAGGATCACACGTTAGTATGAGTGGCAAGAAAATGCTATTAGGCTCTGCCGAGGAAGCGGCTAGTTATGGCTCAACAACCTTTATGATTTATACAGGTGCGCCACAAAACACGCGTCGGAAACCGATTGAAGAAATGAATATTGAAGCTGGGCAAGCTTTTATGAAGGAACACAATTTAAGTAATATCGTCGTTCATGCCCCGTATATTATTAATTTAGGTAATACAATTAAAACGGAAAATTTCGGTTTTGCCGTAGACTTTTTGCGTCAAGAAATTGAGCGAGCACAAGCGTTGGGAGCAACGCAAATCACGTTACACCCAGGTGCGCATGTTGGTGCAGGTCCAGAAGCCGGCATTAAACAAATTGTTAAAGGTCTAAACGAAGTCTTGTGGAAAGAGCAAATCCCTCAAATCGCTTTAGAAACCATGGCTGGTAAAGGAACCGAAATCGGCCGTACGTTTGACGAACTAGCTGCGATTATTGACGGAGTTACGCTAAATGATAAGCTTTCTGTCACTCTGGATACTTGCCACATTAATGATGCAGGTTATAATGTAAAAGATGATTTTGATGGCGTATTAGTTGAATTTGATAAAATTATCGGATTGGATCGTTTAAAAGTTATTCATGTGAATGATTCTAAAAATCCTATGGGCTCACATAAAGATCGTCATGCCAATATTGGCTTTGGCACTATTGGTTTTGAAGCTTTAAACGGTGTGGTTCACCATGAAAAATTAACTGCTTTACCAAAAATTTTAGAAACACCTTATGTCGGAGAAGACAAAAAAAATAAAAAGGCCCCTTACGGCTTTGAAATTGCGATGTTAAAAAATCAAACATTTGATCCAGAATTATTAGAAAAAATTCAAGGACAAAACTAAAGCAACAATCGCTCTTAAAGGTCCTATTGACATTTAAGAGCGTATATTTTTGACTTTTAATCACTATTTTGCAAAAAAATCAGACTTTTTTCATTATTTAAGAGAAATCCCGCAAAAAGAACTTTTCTTTTTTTGCTATTTCTAGTAAAATAATTCATTGAGAGCAAAACTATACGGAGAGGAGAGAGTTTCAATGGCAACAGGTTGGGTAGTATTAATCGCAGTAATCGCTTTATTAGTAGGCGCTGCAGGGGGCTTTTTCCTTGCACGCAAATATATGCAAGATTATTTCAAAAAAAATCCTCCCGTTAATGAGGATATGTTACGCATGATGATGGCATCAATGGGTCAAAAACCGTCAGAGAAAAAGGTTAGACAAATGATGCAACAAATGAAAAACCAAGGAAAATAGTAAAGGTTATTCAGGTAATCATGAATAAGTGTAAAAACGGGCTGATTTTCAGTCCGTTTTTTTGTTGTTTTGCGGGAGAATAGGATAATCTAGGAGGAAAAGAGCGAAACGTTTAATCAAAAACAACAATAACGAAGAAACCTTCTAGCTCGAAAGTAGTCTTCGTAGAACAACAAAGTAAAAGGAGGGACAACTGAATGTCCATATTCAAAAAATTAGGCTGGTTTTTTAAGCAAGAGAAAAAAAGTTATATTATTGGGGTTTTCTCATTAATGATGGTCGCTCTTGTTCAATTAGTCCCGCCCAAAGTTATTGGCGTCGTTGTAGATGAAATTGTTAACAAAGAAATTCGCTTAACGAAAATTATCGTGTGGGTTGCACTCTTGATTGGTGCTGGGCTTGCCCAATATCTTTTTCGCTATATTTGGCGGATGCATATTTGGGGGAGTGCGGCTCGTTTGGAAAAAGAGCTACGGACTCAATTATTTCATCATTTCACAAAAATGGATAGCATCTTTTATCAGAAATATCGGACAGGTGACTTGATGGCGCATGCAACCAATGATTTAAATGCCATCCAAAATGTTGCTGGAGCTGGGATTTTAACGTTTGCCGACTCTGTGATTACGGGAGGAACAACGATTATCGCAATGGTTCTATTTGTCGATTGGCGCTTAACATTAATTGCTTTATTACCGCTGCCTTTATTAGCCGTCACTTCACGAGTTCTAGGTTCTAAGTTGCATGATGCCTTTCGAGATTCACAAGCTGCTTTTTCAGCGATTAATGATAAAACACAAGAAAGTATTACTGGAATTAAAGTCATTAAAACATTTGGGCAAGAAAAAGAAGATCTTGCTGATTTTACAGAGAAAATTGATGATGCTATCGTCAAAAATAAACGAACGAACTTTTTAGATGCACTATTTGATCCGTTTATTACGCTGATTATTGGTGTTTCTTATGTTTTGACAATTATTATTGGTGGTCGTTTCATCATGGAAGGAACGATTAGTTTAGGTCAGTTGGTCTCTTTCATTGCCTATATTGGGATGCTAGTTTGGCCAATGTTTGCGATTGGGCGCTTATTTAATGTGTTGGAACGTGGGAATGCTAGTTACGATCGTGTGAACGAATTATTACATGAAAAAACGCATATTATCGAACGAAAAGATGCCATCAAAACAATGGCGCAAGGGACAATTTCAATGAAGATTGATTCTTTTTCTTATCCAAAAGAAGAGACGGTGGCTTTGGAAAATATCCAATTTTCGTTGCAAGAAGGAGAAACCTTGGGGATTGTTGGTAAAACAGGCGCTGGTAAAACCACTATTTTGAAGTTGTTGATGCGTGAATATGATCAATACCAAGGAACGATTTCCTTTGGAAAACATAACATTAAAAATTACACATTAGATGCATTGATGGGTGCAATGGGGTACGTGCCACAGGACCATTTTCTCTTTTCCATGACGGTACGAGATAACATTCGTTTTGCTAAACCAGACTTAGAACAAGCAGCAGTTGAACAAGCGGCAGCATTAGCATTTATTAACCAAGAAATTAAAGCATTCCCTGAAGGCTATGACACAATGGTTGGGGAACGTGGCGTTTCGCTTTCTGGAGGACAAAAACAACGGATTTCTATTGCACGGGCCTTGATTGTTGAACCAGAATTGTTAATTTTAGACGATGCCTTATCTGCAGTCGATGCGAAGACTGAAGAGGCGATTTTATCAAATCTAAAAGAAACACGCCAAGAAAAAACCACTATTATTACAGCGCATCGTTTAAGTAGTGTCATGCATGCAAAAGAAATCTTAGTGTTGGATGAAGGGAAAATTATTGAACGGGGGACACATCAGGAGTTACTGGCTCAGAAGGGTTGGTATCAGCGGATGTGGGAAAAACAGCAATTAGAAGCGAAAATTGAAGGGAGTGAGAGTTAATGGAAGAAAGGTATCAATCCGAATGGTCCAGAGAGTTACCGCTGAAAGAACAATTAACGATTGTTCAGCGTTTGTTTCGTTTTGCCAAACCGTTTCGACGCATGTTTTACACAGCTATTCTCTTTGCATTTGGCTTATCAATTATCAATATTCTTTTGCCTAGAGTCATTCAAGTTTTTATGGATAATTATTTAACGCCTAAAACTGCTACAATGCAAGTGATTCTAACCTTTGCTGCTATTTATTTTTTTGGTGTCATTGTCAAAAGTATTGTTTGGTTTTTCCAATGGTATTTGTATTCGATGGCTTCTTTAAAAACGTATCAATATATACGAGTGAAATTATTTGAAAAATTACACACTTTAGGTATGCGTTATTTTGATCAAACACCAGCGGGTTCGACGGTGTCTCGTGTTACAAATGACACAGAAACATTGTTTGAATTCTGGTATGTATTCCTAATGGTGATTACAGGAATTTTTGCCGTAATCTCGTCATTTTTTGCAATGTTTCAACTCAGTCCAAAAATTTCATTTTATTGTCTAATTTTCTTGCCAATTTTATTAGTTGTGATTTGGTATTACCAAAAATTTAGTTCAAAATTATATCGCAGTATGCGGGAAAAATTAAGTCAATTAAACACCAAACTAAATGAATACATCTCTGGTATGCAAATCATTCAACAATTTCGCCAAGAAAAGCGTTTGGAAAAAGAATTTGAGGAAACCAATGATGATTATTTAAAAACACGAGTAGCAATGATTCGTATGAATTCGTTATTATTAAGTCCCATCATTAATTTGTTGTATACGTTGGCGATTGCATTGGCCTTAACTATGTTTGGCATCGATGCTTTACATTCACCTGTTGAAGCGGGGATGATTTATGCTTTTGTAACGTATGTACAAGCTTTTTTTAATCCGATGACGCAAATGATGGACTTCCTAAGTATCTTTACAGATGGGATTGTCGCAGGTAGCCGTATTTTAAAAATTATGGATACGGAAGAATTAACGCCGCAACAATCAGTAGGTGCGAATGGGGAAATTATTCGCGGGAAAATTGAATTTCGCAATGTTACTTTTTCTTATGACGGCAAAAACGAAGTATTGAAAAATATTAGCTTTGTTGCAAATCCCGGGGAAACCGTCGCTTTAGTCGGTCATACAGGAAGTGGTAAAAGTTCAATTATTAATGTACTCATGCGTTTCTATGAATTTTATGAAGGGCAGATTTTAATTGATGATCGTGACATTCGTGATTTTCCCATGACAGAATTACGAGAAAAGATGGGCTTAGTATTACAGGACGCTTTCATGTTTTATGGAGATATTGCTGGAAATATCCGTTTACTGAATCCCAATATTACAGATGAACAAATTAAACAGGCTGCGGAATTTGTTCAGGCGGATAAATTTATCCACACGTTACCCAATACCTATCATGCGAAAGTCATTGAACGAGGAGCGAGTTATTCTAGCGGGCAACGTCAATTAATTTCGTTTGCACGAACGATTGTGACTGATCCCAAAATTTTAGTTTTAGATGAAGCAACCGCTAATATTGATACAGAAACAGAAGGATTGATTCAAGAAGGATTAGCCAAAATGCGTCAAGGGAGAACGACAATTGCGATTGCGCATCGCCTTTCGACGATTCGTGATGCAAACTTGATTTTAGTTTTAGACAAAGGGCAGATTGTAGAACGAGGAACGCACGAAACGTTACTGGCAGAAGGTGGCCTTTATGCGGATATGTATCAGTTACAAAGTACGGAAGTTTAACGTAACAACTGAAAGAGTTAAATAACCCAAACAAAGGCATTTAGTGTTAGGAAATTCCTAATTCTAGGTGTCTTTGTAGCTCTTTAAATTGCAAAAAAGAATAGAAATGGTATGATATGAAGAGAGAAAAACAAACGAGGAAGTTAGGTGGAACTGTGAAGCCAGTTATAGTCAAAAATGTGCGAATAGGTGAAGGGAATCCCAAAATTGTGGTGCCCATTGTTGCTCCAACAGCCGAGGATATTTTGGTCGAAGCAACGGCGAGCCAAACACTAGATTGTGATTTGGTAGAATGGCGTTTAGACTATTATGAAAATGTCGCTGATTTTTCCGATGTATGTAATCTTTCACAACAAGTAATGGAACGGTTGGGGCAAAAACCGTTATTGTTAACTTTTCGTACACAAAAAGAAGGCGGCGAAATGGCTTTTTCTGAGGAAAATTATTTTGCTTTGTATCATGAATTAGTGAAAAAGGGTGCGTTGGATTTATTGGATATTGAATTATTTGCGAATCCACTGGCGGCAGATACGTTAATTCACGAAGCTAAAAAGGCGGGGATTAAAATTGTTCTCTGTAATCACGACTTTCAGAAAACACCGTCGCAAGAGGAGATTGTCGCGCGGTTACGCCAAATGCAAATGCGTCAGGCAGATATTTGTAAAATAGCTGTGATGCCACAAGATGCGACAGATGTACTTACGTTACTTTCAGCAACCAATGAAATGTACACCCATTATGCATCTGTTCCAATCGTTACTATGTCAATGGGACAGTTAGGGATGATTAGTCGCGTAACAGGTCAACTGTTCGGATCGGCACTAACTTTTGGCTCCGCCCAGCAAGCGTCTGCACCAGGCCAACTATCCGTACAAGTATTAAGAAATTATTTAAAGACATTCGAACAAAACAAGTGATTCAGAAGGTGAAAAAAGTGGCAAAGAAAAAAACACAACAAAAAACGAATGCGATGCGCATGGTAGAACAACATAAAGTACCATATAAAGAATATGAATTCGCTTGGAGTGAAGATCATTTAAGTGCAGAAAGTGTCGCTGAAAGTTTAGGTATTGACAAAGGGCGAATTTTTAAAACCTTGGTTACAGTAGGTAATAAAACAGGTCCAGTGGTGGCTGTCATTCCTGGTAATCAAGAATTAGATTTGAAAAAATTAGCGAAAGCTAGTGGCAACAAAAAGGTAGAAATGCTTCACTTAAAAGATTTAGAAGCAACCACAGGCTATATTCGTGGGGGCTGTTCACCAATTGGGATGAAAAAACAATTTCCCACCTATTTGGCTGAAGAAGCTCAACAATATTCTGCAATTATTGTTTCTGCAGGCAAACGTGGCATGCAAATTGAATTAGCGCCTGAAGCAATCCTTTCGCTAACCAATGGGCAATTTGCGGAAATAACGACAAAAGAATAAGTGGCTATAAGAAGAAGTCGAGACAGAACCGTTTATCTGTTTTTAAACGTGGAGCAAAAATCGCTAGGGATTTTTGCTCCACGTGTTTAATTATCAAATTAATAAAGGAAAAGCATTAAGTAAACAGTGCTACTTTTTATTGGAATAAAATTTTTGTAATGCTTGCCGTGCAAGCATATCGGCCGCTTTGTTTTGACTTTCAGGTAGCCATTTGATTAAGAGCAAAGGAAAATTCTTTTCTAGTTGTTGATATTCTGCTAAATAAGGCTGGTACTTTTCATTTTTAGCATAGTTTTTTTCAATTGTTTGGACAACAATTTTACTATCTGAGTGGAGAAGAACGGTTTGTTGATTGTCTTCATTGGCAATCGCTTGTTTTAAAGCTTCAATCAGCACTTTAAATTCGGCTTCGTGATTACTAACAATGCCTAAAGGCACATGCAATTGTTGCCGCGATTGGTCGGTGAGGTAAACGATACCGCCGCCAGATTCACCTGGATTGCCTTTTGTTGCAGCATCTACATAAATTCTTAACATAAAATTACTCCTAATTTCTTTTTGTTCTTAAAAAAAGTATGTTACTATTATAACATATTTAAATTTAGCGGCGTTGATCCAGAAGTAGTGAGGGCACTTTATGAAAAAACAGAAATTCTATTGGCAGCCAGAATTAGCATCAACAATTATTTACTGGTCTTGCACATTTTGTATATTATTTATTAGTTTAATTTTAGCATTGGAAAATAATGGTCCTTACTTGATTAGTAATCTGGTGATGGTTCCATTTTTTGTGTTTGCGTATCTAGGAATTGCGCGGTCTTTTAACCTGACAGAAACATCTTTAATTGTCAGAGATGTTTTATGGTTTCGCAAAAAAGCACTTCCGCTTTCTCAGATAGAAAAAGTAACCTACAATGAAAAAAGCATCGAAATTTTTTCCTCAGAATTTAAGGAAGGCTCAAAAGTCTTTTTAATGAAAAAGAAAACGATTCCGTTATTTCTTGAGGCACTTAAGATAAAAAAGCCTGAATTGAAGGTAGCAGAAGATCATTCTTTGGGCCTTCATAAAAAAGAAGAAAAAAACAAGAGTGAGTCATAAGTCGAAACGACTGGTGACCCACTCTCAAAATCTTAAAATAATCAGCTGAAACAAACGCTACGTTTACTTACTTTTTGGAGCTAAGCGCTGTTGGTTCAGCTTTTTTAGTTATCTATTTTTTTGACATGTGCTGCTTGTAGCCCACGATTGCCTTCCATTATCTCGAACTCTACAGATTGATTCTCATCAAGTGATTTGAATCCGTCACCTTCTATAGCAGTGAAGTGGACAAAAATCTCATCTTCTTCGTTGTAAACGATAAAACCATAACCTTTTCTGTTATCGAACCATTTGACAATTCCTTTTTGCATCCAATTCACGCTCCTTTTAGATTTGTAAAGACACTTTCATTATACGAGAAAAGGCTACCAAACGTCAATGGTTGGGTTGTTTAAAAAAGGTTATTCTAGCCATTCTATTCAATACAAGCTATAATTTAAAAGAAACAATGTGTCACAAAGACGATAAAGAATTGAAAAGGGGTCCGTTATGAAGACAGATATTAACATTGCACAAGCAGCAACATTAAAACCTATTCAAGAGATTGCCGAAACAATCGGTCTTTCAGAAGATTCGCTAGAACTTTATGGGAAATACAAAGCGAAAATAGATTTTCCGACGCTTCAATCCTTAGAAGCGCAACCAGAAGGTAAATTAATCCTCGTTACGTCGATTAATCCAACGCCAGCAGGAGAAGGAAAGTCAACCGTGACCATTGGTTTAGGAGATGCATTAAATCAAATCAATAAAAAAACCGTTATTGCCCTAAGAGAACCATCATTAGGTCCTGTGATGGGGATTAAAGGTGGCGCAACAGGTGGCGGTTACGCACAAGTATTACCAATGGAAGAAATCAATTTGCATTTTACTGGTGATATGCATGCGATTACGACAGCCAATAATGCCTTAGCTGCGTTACTAGATAATCATTTACAGCAAGGAAATGAATTAAAGATTGATTCTCGACGGGTGATTTGGAAACGGGCAGTGGATCTAAATGATCGTGCGCTCAGACAGGTCGTTGTTGGTTTAGGCGGTCCTTTCCAAGGTGTACCAAGAGAAGACGGTTTCGATATTACTGTGGCGAGCGAAATTATGGCGATTCTTTGTTTAGCGCAAAATTTAACGGACTTAAAAGAACGCTTAAGTCGGATTATTGTCGCCTATAATGACCAAAAAGAGCCGGTGACGGTTAAAGATTTAAACGTGGCAGGTGCCCTGACTTTATTATTAAAAGACGCCTTAAAACCTAATTTAGTTCAAACGATTGAAGGAACTCCAGCTTTTGTTCACGGTGGTCCTTTTGCCAATATCGCTCATGGATGTAACAGTATTTTAGCGACAAAAACGGCTTTGCATCTAGGGGATTATGTCGTAACAGAAGCGGGTTTTGGTGGTGACTTAGGTGGCGAAAAATTTTTAGATATTAAAGTACCTTCTTTAGGAAAAGCACCCGATGCTGTTGTGATTGTGGCAACGATTCGCGCGTTGAAAATGCATGGCGGTTTGGCGAAAGATCAGTTAGCAGAAGAAAATTTACCAGCGTTACAAAAAGGCTTTGCCAACTTAGAAAAACATATTCAAAACATGCAACGTTATGATGTACCAGTAGTTGTTGCAATTAATGAGTTTACACAGGATACAGAAAAAGAAATTCAACTATTGAAAGAAGCCTGCCAAGCGTTAGGCGTGCCCGTCGAGTTAACAAGTGTTTGGGCGCAAGGTGGCGCAGGTGGCACGAATCTAGCGAAAACAGTAGTAGCAGAGATTGAAGCCAATACAAAACAGTTTCAACCTTTATATAATCCTCGCCAAACTATTGAAGAAAAAATTCAAGCCATTGTACAAACGATTTACGGCGGGGAACAGGCGATTTTTTCTCCGAAAGCGCAAAAACAAATCGCAGATTTTACAAAAAATGGTTGGGATCAATTACCAATTTGCATGGCGAAGACACAGTATTCACTTTCTGACGATCCTCAAAAATTAGGACGGCCAGAAGGATTTACGATTACGATTCGTGAGCTAGTTCCAAAAATCGGTGCAGGGTTTATCGTGGCGTTAACGGGTGACATTTTAACGATGCCTGGCTTGCCGAAGGTTCCTGCTGCGTTAAATATGGATGTGGACGAAACGGGTCAAGCGAGCGGTCTCTTTTAAAGCCGCTCTTTCCTGAGACCTATTTTTAGTATATACTTGAAAGTAGCTCAATAAAAAATAATGACGGAAATTTATTGCGTAGTTTATTATAAGGAGCAACGACTATGGGGGAACGAGCAGATACATTTTTAGCACACTTTAATCGCATTGAAAAGTGGATGAGAGAGAGACTGAACAATCCTGTCAATATGGGATTCAGTGAAATGACAAGACGTCTTTCCCGAAAAGAAAAAGGACAGATTGCTCAATTTGAAGAGGATTTGCTTCAAATGGCTCAGTTAAGAAATGCCATCGTTCATGAGCGAATTGCTGATGATTTTGTAATTGCAGAGCCAAACGAATGGGCAGTTCAACGAATTGAAACGATTGAACAAGCTTTAACAAAACCAGAAAAAGTAGTGCCTAAATTTGCGAAACGTGTTACAGCTTTTGAAATTACCACTTCTTTAGAAACGTTATTAACGATTATTGCAAAAAAACAATATTCTCAATTTCCGATTTATGAAAAAGGTGTATTTAAAGGATTAATCACGGTTCGAGGGATTGGTGTATGGTTTGCCATTGAGAGCACCAAAGGAGAAGTTCACATTGCCAACCGAACGGTGCGAGAATTGTTGGCATCAAATTATAAACGCAGCAACTATCAATTTGTTTCAATTGAAGCAACCGTTTTTGAAGTTGAACAAATGTTTCGGGAGCAGCCACGCTTAGAAGCTGTGCTTATTAGTAAAAGTGGCCATCCTAATGGTGAGTTAGTAGGCATTGTTCGACCAAGAGATTTAGCAAGTATTCATAGAGAAAAGGAATGACGCGATTGTTAGTAGTATATTTTTTAATCAGTGCCTTATTAGTAGGGCTTGACCAATGGAGCAAATATTTGACGGTCCAAAACATTTCTTTGGGTGAAACAAAAGAATTCATTCCTGGATTTTTGTCGCTGACCCATTTAAGAAATACCGGAGCTGCTTGGAGCTTATTAGAAGGAAAGATGATATTCTTTTATGTCATCACAGTAATTGTTAGTGTCGTGATTATTTATTTATTAATTAAGAATTATAAAAAAAGTATCTGGTATTCTGTAGGTTTATCTTTTGTCTTAGCAGGTGCCATTGGGAATTTTATTGATCGTGTACGTTTAGGCTACGTGGTGGACATGCTCCAAACGGATTTTATGAATTTTCCTATTTTTAATGTTGCAGATAGTACGTTAGTGGTCGGCGTTATTTGTATATTTATTTATTTGATTTTAGATGAAAAAGCAGCAAAGGAAGGCAAAAATGGAACAAATTAACGTAACGATTCAAACAGAAAAAGGCCGGATTGACAAAGTATTAAGTGAACATTTACCCAATCATTCCCGCTCGCAAATTCAACAATGGTTAAAAGAAAAACACGTAACAGTTAACGGTGAAACGGTCCGCGCAAATTACAAAGTTACAGCAGGCGATGAAATTGTGGTAACAATTCCTGAACCAGAAGTGCTAGATATGGTAGCAGAGGATATTCCTTTGACCATTGTTTATGAAGACAATGATGTGATTGTCGTCAACAAACCTCAAGGCATGGTCGTTCATCCTTCGGCAGGGCATCCCAAGGGTACATTAGTGAACGCGTTACTTCATCATGCGGATCACTTATCGGCGATTAATGATGTGGTGCGACCGGGAATTGTTCATCGAATTGATAAAGATACTTCGGGACTATTGATGGTGGCTAAAAATGATCAAGCCCATGAATCATTAGCGAAACAGCTAAAAGAAAAAACATCGTTACGCAAATACGTTGCCTTGGTCCACGGTGTTATTCCTCACGATAAGGGAGAGATAAATGCGCCTATTGGTCGTTCCAAGGTTGACCGTAAAATGCAAGCGGTCATTGAAGGCGGTAAAGAAGCAGTCACGCATTTTACTGTTTTAGAGCGTTTTGATGCATTTACCTTAGTTGAATTACAACTAGAAACAGGCCGGACACATCAAATCCGTGTTCACATGAAATATATCGGTTATCCATTAGCTGGAGATCCATTATATGGACCGAAAAAAACATTGCCTGGCAATGGACAATTTTTACATGCGAAGTTATTAGGCTTTACACATCCTACTACAGGTGAACAATTAGTCTTTGAAGCACCTTTACCAGAAGTTTTTGAAAAAACTTTACACCAATTAAGAAATAATCATTGATTTTTTTCTGAAGAAGAGGTAAACTCTTTTTTAAGAAGAAAAATAACTAAATAACTGTAACCTTTAAGTTTAGTCCCGTGAGGCTAAGAAGGAATCATGCAAAAGAACACTAGGTGCGCTTAGTTAGTAAGTTGTGTGGGCTACATGGTACCCTTGTACCTTTTTAAACTGTAACCAACATCCTCCTATCCTCATACGGGTAGGAGGATTTTTTGTTGGAAAAAATAACAGGACAATTTCAATAAAAACCCACTTATTTTTCAGCTGCTCAATTGAAGGAAGAATCGCTGATCCCAAGACAGCGAGGACGTAGATAAAAAAGAAATGAGGAGGAAATTATTATGCCAAAGAAAGAAGTTGTTGACGCAGTCACAATGAAACGAGCGCTTACTCGAATCTCGTATGAAATTATTGAAAGAAACAAAGGAATTCAAGACATTGTTTTAGTAGGAATTAAAACGCGTGGGATATACATTGCACAACGTCTAGCCGAACGCTTAAAACAATTAGAAGATATTGACGTGCCAGTTGGTGAATTAGATATTACTTTGTATCGTGATGATGTGAAAGATATGGAGGAACCTGAATTACATTCTTCTGACGTACCAGTCTCAATTGAAGGTAAAGAAGTTATTTTAGTGGATGATGTCTTGTACACGGGCCGGACCATTCGTGCTGCGATGGACGCTGTTATGGATTTAGGTCGTCCGAGAAAAATCTCTTTAGCAGTCTTAGTAGATCGTGGGCATCGGGAACTACCGATTCGTGCCGATTATGTAGGAAAAAATATTCCAACATCAAAAACTGAGGAAATTATTGTGGAAATGGAAGAGCGTGACGGCGCAGATCGTATTATGATCAGTAAAGGAAACGAATAAAAAGGAGTGAACAACGTTGTCAGAAAAAGAATTTCGAAATGAGGATGCAGTCTTAGATATTAAAGACAGACCGCAAGCTTTTCACTGGGTTGGCCTAAGTTTACAACATTTATTTACGATGTTTGGTGCAACGGTTTTAGTACCAATCTTAGTAGGAATTGACCCAGGGATTGCGTTAGTCAGTTCAGGATTAGGAACAATGGTCTATCTGATTACTACAAAAGGAAAAATCCCCGCCTATCTTGGCAGTAGCTTTGCTTTTATTGCAGCGATGCAGATGTTAATGAAGAGTGATGGTTATCCAGCCATTGCCCAAGGTGCTATGACAACCGGCTTGGTATACCTAATCGTTTCATTAATCATTAAAAAAATTGGTTCCGACTGGTTAGATAAAATTTTACCGCCTATCGTTGTAGGACCTGTCGTGATGGTTATCGGTTTAGGCTTGGCAGCTAATGCCGCAAATAACGCAATGTATAACAACAACGTTTATGATTTTAAATATATTGCCGTAGCCTTAATTACTTTAGGCTTAACCATTTTTTACAACATGTTTTTCAAAGGCTTCCTAGGATTAATTCCAATTCTTTTGGGAATTGTCAGTGGGTACCTAGTCGCTTTAGCTTTCGGAATTATTGACTTAACCCCTATTAAAGAAGCCACTTGGTTTGCTTTACCGAATTTTGAAGTACCTTTTGTTCAATACCAACCGAAATTGTATTTAAATGCCATTACAACAATGGCACCAATTGCTTTTGTAACAATGACAGAACATATTGGTCATTTAATGGTCTTGAATAAATTAACCAAGCGCAACTTTTTCCAAGACCCAGGCTTATCTAAAACTTTAATGGGAGATGGCTTAGCGCAAATTGTAGCAGGTTTTGTTGGTGGACCACCAGTTACAAGTTATGGTGAAAATATCGGCGTGCTGGCAATTACAAGAGTACACAGTGTCTTCGTGATTGGTGGAGCCGCGGTGTTCGCTGTAGCTTTAGGCTTTGTTGGAAAATTAAGTGCCTTGATTCTAAGTATCCCAGGACCAGTTATTTCAGGAATTAGTTTCGTCTTGTTCGGTGTGATTGCCGCAAGTGGTTTGAAAATCTTAATCGATAATAAGATTAATTTTGATAAGAAAAAGAATTTATTGATTGCTTCAGTAATTTTAGTCATCGGCATTGGTGGCTTAGTCTTCAAAGTAGGAACCTTTGAATTGTCTTCAATGGCATTAGCAACCGTCTTAGGAATTGTTTTGAATTTAATTTTACCGGAAAACGCACGTAGCGAAGAACAGTAGGAGGACTGGACGAATGATTATTACATCTGAACGAATTAGTTTAAAACATCTTTTAACTGCTGAGGCTTTAACCGACCGTGAAGTCATGGGGTTAATCCGTCGCGCAGGAGAATTTAAACAGGGGGCAAAATGGCACCCAGAAGAACGTCAATATTTTGCAACAAACTTGTTTTTTGAAAATAGTACTCGAACACATAAAAGTTTTGAGGTAGCTGAGAAAAAATTAGGCTTAGAAGTGATTGAGTTTGAAGCAAGTAGAAGTTCTGTTCAAAAAGGAGAAACGTTATACGATACAGTACTAACGATGTCGGCAATTGGTGTAGATGTAGCAGTCATTCGTCATGGTAAAGAAAATTATTACGATGAATTGATTCAAAGTAAAACGATTCAATGTTCTATTATTAACGGTGGGGACGGGAGTGGACAACACCCTACACAATGTTTATTGGATCTGATGACTATTTATGAAGAATTTGGTGGATTTGAAGGCTTGAAAGTGGCGATTGTGGGAGATATTACACATTCTCGCGTTGCTAAATCAAATATGCAGTTATTAAACCGTTTAGGCGCTGAAATTTATTTTTCAGGTCCAGAAGAGTGGTATGATCATCAGTTTGATGTCTATGGACAATATGTGGCATTAGATGAAATTGTTGAAAAAGTCGATGTGATGATGTTGCTTCGCGTGCAGCACGAACGTCATGATGGTAAGGAAAGTTTTTCAAAAGAAGGCTATCATTTGGAATATGGTTTAACCAACGAACGGGCAACTCGTTTACAGAAACACGCAATTATTATGCATCCAGCGCCAGTCAATCGGGATGTTGAACTGGCAGATGAATTAGTGGAAAGTCTGCAATCAAGAATCGTCGCGCAAATGAGTAACGGAGTCTTTATGCGCATGGCAATTTTAGAAGCAATTTTACATGGAAAGGCCTAGGTGGAGAAATGAAGACGTTAATTAAGAATGGAAAAATCATCAAAAAAGAGAATCAATTGATTGAGGCAGCACTTTGGCTAGAAAATGGTGTGATTCACGCAATCGGAGAATCGTTTGACGAAGCAGATTTTGAGCAAGTGTTTGATGCGAACGGGCAACTAATCACGCCAGGCTTGGTGGATGTGCATGTTCACTTTAGAGAACCAGGCTTTACGTATAAAGAAACGATTAAAACGGGTAGTAAAGCTGCTGCTCGCGGTGGTTTTACTACGGTTTGCGCAATGCCCAATTTGAATCCAGTACCAGATACGGCTGAAAAATTAAGTGAGGTTTACGACTTAATTCAAAAAGATGCAGTCGTGAAAGTTTTACAATATGCCCCCATTACAGAAGAGCTACGGAGTGAAGTTTTAACCAATCAGAAGGCCTTAAAAGAAGCGGGCGCCTTTGCATTTACGAATGATGGTGTTGGTGTCCAAACGGCAGGAACGATGTACTTAGCCATGAAAGAAGCGGCTGCATTAAATATGGCACTTGTTGCGCACACGGAAGATGAATCTTTATTATTTGGTGGTGTGATGCATGAAGGAGAAGTTTCTAAGAAATTAGGCCTACCAGGGATTTTAAGTGCAACGGAAGCTTCACAAATTGCTCGGGATATTACTTTAGCGAAAGAAACAGGCGTTCATTATCATGTTTGTCATGTTTCAACAGAAGAAAGCGTGCGCGTTATTCGAGATGCTAAAAAAGCAGGGATTCACGTAACAGCCGAAGTTTCGCCACACCATTTAATTTTAGTCGATGAGGATATTCCTGGTGACGAAGGGTTTTGGAAAATGAACCCGCCATTACGTGGTTTAGCAGATCGACAAGCATTGATTGACGGCTTGTTAGATGGCACGATTGACTGTATTGCTACCGACCATGCGCCCCATGGTTTAGAAGAAAAACAACAATCATTTTTAAACGCACCTTTTGGTATTGTCGGTAGTGAAACGGCCTTCCAATTGATTTATACGAACTTTGTCGAAACAGGCATTTTCACATTAGAACAAGTGATTGATTGGATGGCAGTGAAACCGGCAGAAATTTTTGGATTAAACGCAGGAACACTAACAATTGGTGCACCAGCAGATATTGCAGTTTTTGACTTAGCAACAGCTGCACCAATTGATGCAGAAGCATTTGAATCAATGGCTGTCAATACACCATTTACAGGGTGGACAGTCAAAGGAAAGACACTTATGACATTTGTTGACGGAGCATTAGCTTGGTCGGAGGAGGCGCAGTAGGTTTGAAAAGGTTATTGATTTTAGAAGACGGAACAGTATTTGAAGGAAAAGCGTTTGGTGCAGAAGGCAATGTAGTAGGAGAAGTTGTTTTTACTACTGGCATGACAGGTTACCAAGAAGCAATTACTGACCAAAGTTTTAATGGACAAATGATTACTTTTACGTATCCATTAGTTGGGAATTACGGGGTCAACCGAGATGATTATGAATCCATTGCACCAACCTGTAAAGGTGTCATTGTTAAAGAGCATGCGCGGGTTGCTTCAAATTGGCGTCAACAAATGACCTTGGATGAATTTTTAAAGCGCAAAGGGATTCCGGGAATTTCAGGAATTGATACGCGTGCGCTGACTCGTAAGTTACGATCAGCTGGAACAATGAAAGGGAGCATCATTGATGCCGTGGATGATTTGCCGCATGCGTTTGATCAATTAAAAGCGACAGTCATGCCGAAAAATCAAGTGGCACAAGTCTCCACCACTAAGCCTTATCCGAGTCCAGGTATTGGGCGTAATGTGGTCGTCGTTGATTTTGGGTTGAAACATAGTATTTTGCGAGAATTATCAAAACGGCAATGCAACTTAACCGTGTTGCCTTATAATACAACGGCCGAAGAGATTTTAGAATTAAGTCCCGATGGTGTCATGTTGACAAATGGGCCTGGAGATCCCAAAGATGTGCCTGAAGCTATTGAAATGATTCAAGCAATCCAAGGAAAAGTTCCGATTTTCGGCATCTGCTTAGGTCATCAGTTATTTTCATTAGCGAATGGTGCGGATACGTATAAGATGAAGTTTGGACATCGCGGTTTGAATCATCCTGTACGAGAAATTGCAACAGGACGCATTGATTTCACTTCACAAAACCACGGATATGCCGTAGATGAAGCAACAATTGATCCAGAAAAATTACTTGTGACCCACGTGGAAGTCAATGATGGAACGGTTGAAGGCGTGCGTCATCGAGATTATCCTGCTTTTACTGTGCAATATCACCCAGATGCGGCTCCAGGACCGCACGATGGTCTTCATTTATTTGACGAATTTATGGAATTAATGGATGCATGGAAGGAGCAAAACTAATGCCAAAACGAACGGACATCAAGAAAATCATGGTGATTGGTTCAGGACCAATCATTATTGGACAAGCAGCAGAATTTGACTATGCAGGCACACAAGCCTGTTTAGCGCTAAAAGAAGAAGGGTATGAAGTTGTCTTAGTAAACTCAAATCCAGCGACTATCATGACCGATAAGGAAATCGCGGATCATGTTTATATCGAACCGATTACTTTAGAATTTGTTTCAAGAATTTTGCGAAAAGAACGTCCTGATGCTCTTCTACCAACATTAGGTGGTCAAACTGGATTAAATATGGCGATGGAATTATCGGAATCAGGAATTTTAGATGAGCTAAATGTAGAATTGCTAGGAACAAAGCTCAGTGCGATTGACCAAGCGGAAGACCGTGATTTATTTAAACAATTGATGGAAGAATTAGAACAACCGATTCCAGAAAGTGAAATTGTCAATACGGTGGAACAAGCCGTGGCTTTTGCCAAACGAATTGGCTATCCAATTATCGTTCGTCCCGCATTTACTTTAGGTGGAACAGGCGGCGGCATGTGTGATACGGAAGAAGAACTCCGCCAAATTGCTGAAAACGGTCTGAAATTATCACCAGTTACACAATGTTTAATTGAAAAAAGTATTGCTGGTTTTAAAGAAATTGAATATGAAGTGATGCGTGATTCGGCTGATAATGCGATTGTGGTTTGTAACATGGAAAACTTTGATCCTGTCGGCATTCACACTGGGGATTCGATTGTTTTTGCTCCGAGTCAAACCTTATCAGATTATGAATACCAAATGTTGCGAGATGCGTCTTTGAAAATTATTCGTGCATTAAAAATTGAAGGTGGCTGTAATGTTCAATTAGCTTTGGACCCGCATAGCTTTAATTATTATGTGATTGAAGTGAATCCTCGTGTTTCTCGCTCATCTGCACTTGCTAGTAAAGCCACAGGGTATCCCATTGCGAAGTTAGCTGCAAAAATTGCTGTTGGTTTAACATTAGATGAAATGAAAAATCCAGTTACTGGAACCACTTATGCCGAATTTGAACCAGCTTTGGACTATGTTGTTTCCAAAATTCCTCGATGGCCTTTTGACAAATTTGAAAAAGGTGCTCGAGAACTAGGAACGCAAATGAAAGCAACCGGGGAAGTCATGGCAATTGGCCGCAATATTGAAGAATCCTTATTAAAAGCAGTTCGTTCTTTAGAAATTGGTGCTTATCACAACGAGTTAGCAGAACTAAGTCATGTCAGTGATTTGGAATTAACGAAGAAAATGGTCCATGCGCAAGATGATCGATTGTTCTACTTATCAGAAGCCATTCGCAGAGGATATAGCATTGAAGAATTACAAAGTTTAACGAAAATTGATTTATTCTTCTTGGATAAACTTTTACACATTATCGAAATTGAAACGACCCTTGAAAGTCACGTGAACAACGTAGCTGTTTTGAAAGAAGCCAAACAAAATGGTTTTTCTGATCGGAAAATCGCAGCACTTTGGGGACAAACAGAGCAAGCCATCGCTGACTTCCGCAGAGCCAATCAAATTGTGCCCGTCTATAAAATGGTGGATACGTGTGCTGCAGAGTTTGAATCACATACGCCTTATTTTTATAGCACGTATGAAGTGGAAAACGAAAGCAATGTTTCGAAAAAGCCTTCTGTACTAGTATTAGGTTCTGGTCCCATTCGCATTGGTCAAGGGGTCGAGTTTGATTATGCAACCGTTCATTCTGTCAAAGCAATCCAAGCGGCTGGTTATGAAGCAATTATTATGAATAGTAATCCTGAAACAGTTTCAACAGATTTCTCTGTTTCTGATAAATTATACTTTGAGCCATTAACTTTAGAAGACGTCATGAATGTGATTGATTTAGAAAATCCGATTGGCGTGATCGTCCAATTTGGTGGACAAACAGCGATTAATTTAGCTGAGCCGCTCACAAAACAAGGCGTTAAAATTCTTGGAACAACAATTGAAGATTTAGATCGTGCGGAAAATCGTGATTTATTTGAACAAGCTTTGCAAGAGTTAGCGATTCCTCAACCACCAGGAGATACGGCCACAAGTGCAGAAGAAGCAGTCGTGATTGCTGATCGTATCGGCTATCCCGTTTTAGTGCGTCCAAGTTATGTTTTAGGTGGTCGTGCAATGGAAATTGTCGAAAATCAAAAGGATTTGGAAGATTATATGCGACACGCAGTCAAAGCTTCTCCAGAACATCCTGTCTTGGTTGATAGCTATTTATTGGGACAGGAATGTGAAGTTGATGCCATTTGTGATGGTGAAACAGTACTAATTCCAGGGATTATGGAACATATTGAACGAGCTGGTGTGCATTCTGGTGATTCAATGGCAGTTTATCCACCGCAGTATCTTTCTCAAGAAATTCAAGCAACGATTGCCGATTATACAAAAAAACTGGCACTTGGTTTAAACTGTGTAGGCATGATGAATATTCAATTTGTTATTCATGAAAATCGTGTTTATGTGATTGAAGTGAATCCTCGTGCGAGTCGAACAGTTCCTTTCTTAAGTAAAATCACAGGGATTCCGATGGCCCAAGTTGCTACAAAAGCGATTCTTGGTGAGAAACTGACTGACCTAGGATATCAAGATGGATTATACCCTGAAAGTAAACAAGTTCATGTGAAAGCCCCTGTGTTCTCCTTTACGAAACTACAAAAAGTAGATACGTACTTAGGGCCTGAAATGAAATCAACTGGGGAAGTTATGGGTAGTGATTATTATTTAGAAAAAGCCTTGTATAAAGCCTTTGAAGCATCTGGCTTGCATTTGCCAAGTTATGGAGCTGTACTTTTCACCATTGCTGATGAAACAAAAGAAGAGGCGTTAGAAATTGCTAAGCGTTTTTCAGCAATTGGCTATAGTTTAGTCGCAACGGAAGGAACCGCTGACTTTTTAGCGAAGCATCAGTTGCCTGTTAAGAAAGTGACGAAAATTTCTAATCCTGAAGGGGAAACCGTGCTGGATGTCATTCGTAATGGGAATGCACAAGTGGTAATCAATACCATGGATAAAAACCGTTCCAGTGCCAACCAAGATGGGTTTTCAATCCGTCGGGAAGCAGTCGAACATGGGATTCCATTGTTTACCTCACTTGACACAGCGAATGCGATTTTAAAAGTTTTAGAATCAAGAGCCTTTACGACAGAAGCCATTTAAGCAAAAATCTGGAACAATCGTCTGAGGAGGACTGTTCCAGATTCTTTTACGAAGAAATAGAAAATCATTTATAGGGGAATCAGAGAATAAAGGAGTGAAGGATACTGATGCAGAGAAAGCAAGAAATGATGACCATTGTAGCTCAAAAACAGTTAGCGCCACGGATTTATCAGTTAGACTTACAAGGCGAGTTAGTGAAAGAGATGACACGACCTGGACAGTTTGTGCATATCAAGGTTCCGCGTGCAGATTTACTTTTGCGGCGACCGATTAGCATCAACCAAATTGATCATTCGAACGAAACCTGTCGTTTGATTTATCGAGTCGAAGGCGCTGGAACGGAAGTGTTTGCCACCATGAAGGCTGGTGAACAATTAGATATTTTAGGTCCTTTAGGAAACGGCTTTGATATAACTACCGTAGCAGCTGGTCAAACTGCTTTTATCGTTGGTGGAGGAATCGGGATTCCCCCATTGTATGAATTATCAAAACAACTCAATGAAAAAGGCGTGAAAGTGATTCATTTTCTTGGTTATGCATCAAAAGAGGTTGCTTATTACCAACAAGAATTTATGGCATTAGGAGAAACACATTTTGCCACAGATGACGGCTCGTTTGGCGCTCATGGCAACGTGGGCCGTTTATTGTCAGAAGCGTTAGCAAAAGGACGGATCCCTGATGCAGTTTATGCTTGTGGTGCGAATGGTATGTTAAAAGCAATTGATTCTTTATTTCCAACACATCCACACGTTTACCTTTCTTTAGAAGAACGGATGGCCTGTGGAATTGGGGCTTGCTATGCCTGCGTTTGCCATAAAAAAGGAGACACTACTGGAGCAAAAAGTGTCAAGGTCTGTGATGAAGGTCCGATTTTTAAAGCAAGTGAGGTTATCTTATGATGAAAAATCCTTTAGCCGTTTCAATTCCAGGTTTAACATTAAAAAATCCAATTATTCCCGCCAGTGGTTGCTTTGGGTTCGGGGAAGAATATGCTAACTATTATGACCTTGATCAATTAGGTTCAATTATGATTAAGGCGACAACGCCCCAAGCACGATATGGAAATCCCACACCACGTGTAGCTGAAACACCTAGTGGTATGCTAAATGCCATTGGATTGCAGAATCCAGGCTTAGACGTGGTTATGCAAGAAAAATTACCAAAATTAGAAAAATACCCTAACTTACCGATTATTGCAAATGTTGCAGGTGCTTGCGAAGAGGATTATGTGGCTGTTTGCGCAAAAATTGGGCAAGCGCCTAACGTCAAAGCAATTGAACTGAATATTTCCTGTCCCAATGTGAAACATGGCGGCATAGCTTTTGGTACAGATCCAGAGGTTGCTTTTCAATTAACACAAGCAGTCAAAAAAGTCGCCTCTGTTCCGATTTATGTTAAACTATCACCAAACGTAACGGACATTGTGCCAATCGCCCAAGCAATTGAAGCAGGGGGTGCAGACGGTTTTTCTATGATTAATACATTGCTAGGGATGCGCATTGATTTAAAAACGAGAAAACCTATTTTAGCCAATCAAACTGGCGGACTATCTGGCCCAGCCATTAAACCTGTTGCTATTCGCTTAATCCGACAAGTCGCCAGTGTTTCTCAGTTGCCAATTATTGGAATGGGCGGTGTTCAAACAGTGGATGATGTCTTGGAAATGTTCATGGCAGGTGCTAGCGCTGTCGGTGTTGGTACGGCCAACTTTACAGATCCATATATTTGTCCGAAGTTGATTGACGGATTACCTAAGCGAATGGAAGAGTTAGGTATTGAATCGTTGGAACAATTAATTAAAGAAGTGAGAGAGGGGCAGCAAAATGCACGATAGACCAATTATTGCGTTAGATTTTCCCACGCAAAAAGAAGTGGCTGTTTTTTTAGAAAAATTTCCTAAGGAAGAAGCCTTGTTTGTTAAAGTGGGGATGGAACTTTTTTACGCAGAAGGACCAGCGATTGTTCGCTGGCTTAAAGAACAAGGACACGATGTTTTCTTGGATTTAAAATTACATGATATTCCGAATACTGTGGAAAAAGCGATGACAAATTTAGCAAAATTAGGCGTTGCCATTACTAATGTCCATGCAGCAGGGGGCGTTCGAATGATGCAAGCAGCTAAGGAAGGTCTAATCAAAGGGACTCAGCCAGGCGCTAAGGTTCCTGAGTTAATTGCTGTAACCCAGTTGACTTCTACTAGTGAAGAAGAGATGCACCATGATCAATTAATCAACGTTCCTTTAGAGACAAGTGTCATTCATTATGCTAAATGTGCGGAAAAAGCGGGTCTGGATGGCGTGGTTTGTTCAGCATTAGAAGCACGTGGTATTCAAGAAGCAACCAAGCAGACGTTTATTTGCTTAACACCTGGTATTCGTCCAGCAGGAAGTGCAGTAGGTGACCAACAACGGGTCGTTACGCCGCAACATGCTCGCGAAATTGGGTCCACATATATCGTTGTTGGCCGACCTATTACCCAAGCAGAAAATCCTTATGAAGCCTATCAAGAAATCAAAAAAGACTGGAGCGAAAAGTAACATGACAAAAGTAGCAAAAAAGATTGCCAAAGATTTATTAGATATTGAAGCGGTATTTTTAAACCCTAATGAGCCGTTTACCTGGGCAAGTGGCATAAAAAGCCCGATTTATTGTGATAACCGTATCACGATGAGTTATCCTGCTGTGCGTAAAGAAATTGCAGAAGGCTTAGCGGCAAAAATTAAAGAGACTTTCCCAGAAGTCGAAGTGATTGCTGGGACAGCTACCGCAGGGATTCCACATGCGGCATGGGTAGCCGATATTTTAGGATTACCAATGGTTTATATCCGCAGTAAAGCCAAAGATCACGGCAAAGGGAATCAAATTGAAGGCCGAATTTCTGAAGGACAAAAAATGGTAGTTATCGAGGATTTAATTTCAACAGGCGGTAGCGTGTTAGAAGCGGCAGAAGCGGCGGAACGTGAAGGAGCAACGGTTTTAGGCGTTGCGGCAATCTTCACTTATGAGTTACCCAAAGGAACGGCAAATTTTGCAGATAAACAGATGACGTTACTAACGTTAACCAATTATTCAACTTTAATTGATGCTGCATTAGAAGCAAATTATATCGAAGAAAAAGATGTTACCTTATTACAAGAATGGAAAAAAGATCCTGAAAACTGGGGCAAATAACCGTTGAACTAAAGAAGGTTCTTGTCGTCTGATTTTTAGTGTCATTTTCAGTAACCAGATTTAACGGTAGGAGAACTTAGGTCATTTGCCGAGGAGCGTAATGATCTAAGTTCTTTTGTTTGACGTAGAAAAGATGTTAGGATAGAGTTTTAACATGAGTTTTACCTGATTACTATGTGGAAATGAAGGAAGAGTGTATGAAAAAAATAAAAAATATGGACGTTGAATGGAGCTATACAGGCAACGATGGACCAGAACATTGGCATACGCTATGTGACTGGTTTGCAGAAGGTGCTAAGTTTGCTTATCAATCGCCAATTGCTTTAGAAAAAGAAAGTGCTGAGACAGTAAATTCTCAGATTACGTTTCATTATAAAAAAGAAGAATTCACTGAAAAAGAATTCAAAAATACGTTTCATTTTGTACCACCAAATACGGAAAGTTACGTAATGTTTGAAAATGTTGCGTATCATTTAACCGATATCCATTTTCATATGCCTAGCGAACATTTGCTATCGGGAAAGCAGTATCCGCTAGAATTCCATTTGGTTCATATGAACGATGCTGGCGAAAATTTAGTTGTCGGTTGCCTGTTTACCATCACAGAGGAAGAAAATCGTTTTTCAGAAGCGAATCATCCGATGGACTGGGAAAACGGCACGCACCAACAATGGTTTAATCCGTCAATCTTTTTACCAGAGGAGCGTCTACACTACCATTATGTAGGCTCGTTAACAACACCGCCAACTAAGGGTCCAGTGAAATGGTTTGTATTTGATACCATTCAAAAAATGGATCAAGCCTTTTTAAATAAGATTAAGGAAGGTATGTTGGCCTTTAACAATCGGCCCCTTCAGCCGTTGAATGGGCGTAAGATTTATTTTTCAAATGATTAGTGTGTGGAGGAAAAAGGGTTGAATATTCAACAAATGAAGTATGTTGCTGCCATAGCTAACAATGGGAGTTTTCGGGAAGCAGCCAAAAAACTATTTATTACACAACCTAGCTTGTCAAATAGTATTCGAGAATTAGAAGAAGAACTAGGAATTTCCCTCTTTTTACGTACTAATAAAGGCGCTTTTTTAACAGAAGAAGGAATGGTTTTTTTAGAACAAGCAGAGAAAGTCTTAGTTCAAATGGAGTTATTGGAAAATCGCTATCGCGAGACAGTGACCAGCGAACGATTCTCCATCTCTTCGCAACATTACGATTTTTTAGGTGAGGTAATTGCCAAAGTTCTTAAAAAGTATGGGGATCAATATAAAGATTTTCGTGTCTTTGAAACCACAACCTTAAAAGTAATTGAAGACGTCAAAGGATTTCACAGTGAGTTGGGGATTATTTATTTAAATGAACAAAATAGTGTCAGTATTGAACGGTATTTAGAACAAGCTAATCTAGCCTACGAGGTAATTAGTACTTTTAATACACACATTTTTTTAGGAAATCATCATCCTTTAGCCAAGCAAAAAGAAATTCATTTAGAAGAATTAGTTCCCTATCCACAAGTTCGCTTTAATCAAGAAGGAAGCAATTTTTCCTATTTTTCTGAAGATTTAGTTGAAATTCCTGAACAGGAATCGGTCATTCATACGACAGATCGTGGAACCTTGATGAATTTGTTGGTAGAAACCAATGCTTATGCTTCTGGTTCAGGTGTCGTAACGGGTTTTACGAAGAAAGAAATTCGGTTAGTACCATTGGCGCCAGCCTTGGAAAATCGTATTTGTTTACTCTTTCCCAAAAATCGGGAAATCAGTCCGATTGGTCGCTACTTTATCAAAGAACTAAAAGCGTTGTTTAAAAAAGAGGTAGATACCAAAACATTTAGCACTAAGGAATAAAAAGAAGAGGTCGGGACAGAAGTGTTTAACTCCGAGAAATAAGAAGGAATTTCCGAAAATTGTTCTTTAATTTTTGGAGAATTTCGGCTTATTTCCGAAGGAGTTGCTTCTGTTCCCGCCGTTTATTAGTTTTTGAGCGTGGAGCAAAAATCCAAAGTGATTTTTGTCCCACGCTCTTCTTTTTTTGCTCATTTTGAAACAGTAGAAATGGTTTCTCTTTCAATTAATGTGACAGGTACTTGAATGTCTTCTATGATTTGAATGTCTTGTTGCATCGTTTGTAATAACACTTCACCAGCTAGTTTTCCCATTTCTTTAAAGTCTTGCGCCATGGTTGTTAATGGCGGTTCGACAAATGCTGCTGCTTGAATATCGTCAAAACCAATAATCGATAATTCTTCAGGCACATGAATACCTAGGTTTTTACAGTTTCGTAAACAATGTAACGCGCTGAAGTCATTATCGCAGACCACGGCTGTGAGTTGGTGCGCCTCAAAATACTGTTTAAAGTTGTGTTCATCTAAGAGATTGGTTTCCGTGATTGCTGTATGGAACGCCAGATTGGCTTCTTTTAAAGCTTGGAGATAACCTAAATAACGTTGCCGAACGGATTGTAGGGCCGGACTTCCTGAAAGGATATATCCAATTTTTGTATGTCCTAAGCCAATTAAGCGTTCGGTTGCTGTTTTACCACCAGCAAAGTTGTCTGATTGAATGGTTGCAAAAGGTAAATCATGGATCTTTTTATCCAAGACAACGACTGGAAAATTCATCAAAGCCAACTCAAACAATAAGTCGAGGTAGTCATTACTAGTAGCAGCATAATAGACAAGCCCGGCAAACTCATTCACAATGTCCGCAGCATTTTTCTCTCTCAAAAAATTAGGCGAGGTCATAAAGACTTCTAAACCAGCTGCTTGAATAGTAGGGGCCAAACCGCTATAGAAATTTCCTACTGATAAATCGTCTGCAAAAGGCAATAAAAAAAGAACTTTATTTAAAGAGGTATGAAGAGGATGCTTTGGTGCTTGAACAAAACTTCCTTTTCCTTGGTGACGTTGGATTACGCCTTGCGTTTCCAACTCAGTTAGCGCTCGTTTGGACGTAATTCTACTGACGTTAAACTGAGCCGATAATTCTTTTTCGGTAGGCACTTGCGCTCCAACAGGCAATCGCCCTGAATCAATTTCATTTTGTAAATAATCAATAATTTGTTGATATAATGGTTGCTTCATTCATTTCACCTCACAATAAGATATATCTTATTTATAGTTTACCATAAATTAATTGGTTTTAAAATGAAAAAAATGATTGAAATCACTAGACAAAGTGAAATGTAAACGCTATAATTCAATTGTGAAATGATATATCAAATTTAAGAGGTGACGAGAATGGTTTATACAGAAGTTCCAAAATCCGTAGCAACATTTATGGAGACAATTACAGAAAAATGCGGTGAAGCACATCAAGATTGGGCAAAAAACTTTCAGGCGGCCTTTGCCAATACTTTACTAACAACAGTGAAACGTCAAGAAGATGGTACTACCTTTTTATTAACAGGCGATATTCCAGCAATGTGGTTAAGAGACTCAACAGCGCAAGTTCGTCCCTATTTAGTGATTGCGAAAGAAGACGAAGACCTTGCTCAAATGATTGCTGGTTTGGTTAAACGCCAGTTTCGTTATATTTGCATTGATCCTTATGCCAATGCGTTTAATGAAACAGATAATCATGCAGGCCATCAAACTGATAAGACCGAAATGAATGGCTGGATTTGGGAACGGAAATATGAAATTGATTCATTATGTTACCCGGTCCAATTAGCCTATTTACTTTATAAAAATACTGGGATGACCGAACAATTTAATTCAGATTTTGTGGAAGGCGTCAAAAAAATTCTCAACGTTTTCACAACAGAACAAGATCACGCACAGTCACCTTATTTATTTGAACGAGATACGTGGCGTCAAGAAGATACGTTGGTTGAAGCAGGGAAAGGAACACCAGTTGGCAAAACAGGGATGACATGGTCAGGCTTCCGTCCTAGTGATGATGCCTGCCAATATGGTTACTTAGTTCCTTCTAACATGTTTGCAGTCGTAATTTTAGGCTATATTCAAGAAATTTTCTCTGATGTTTTAGAAGATGCTACGATTGTGGCGATTGCTAAAAAATTACAAGAAGAGATTGAAGAAGGCATCCAAACATTTGGACGAACAAAAAATCAAAATAACGAAACGATTTATGCGTATGAAGTGGATGGCTTAGGCAATGCAAGCGTGATGGATGACAGTAATGTTCCCAATTTAGTAGCAGCCCCTTATCTGGGTTATTGTTCAACAGAGGATGAACAATATTTAACAACGCGTCAAACCTTATTAAGTAAAGAAAATCCTTACTTCTATGAAGGCAAATACGCGAAAGGGATTGGTAGCTCGCATACACCAGAAAATTACGTGTGGCCGATTGCTTTAGCAATGGAAGGAATGACAACCAAAGATAAAGCTGAAAAAGAACGAATTTTAGATTTATTAGTTGCCACAGATGCGGGGACTCATTTGATGCATGAAGGTTTTGACGTAGATAATCCTGAAAATTATACAAGAGAATGGTTTTCATGGGCTAATATGATGTTTTGTGAATTAGTTATGGATTATTTTGACATCCGAGTGGATAAATAGGAGGAAAAGTGATGACAAAGAAAAAAGTCTATATTGTTTCCCATAGTCATTGGGATCGTGAATGGTATCTTCCTTATGAAGAACATCATATGCGCTTAATTGAATTAGTGGATAATGTATTAGATTTAATTGAAAATGATCCAGAGTTTAACAGTTTCCATTTAGATGGACAAACGATTATCTTAGACGACTATTTACAAGTTCGCCCAGAGAAAAAAGAAGCTGTAAAAAAAGCTGTCCAAGCAGGCAAACTAAAAATCGGACCATTTTATATTTTACAAGATGACTTTTTAATTAGCTCTGAATCCAATGTTCGAAACATGCTGATTGGGCATTTAGAAAGTCAAAAATGGGGAGCACCAGTTCAATTAGGTTACTTCCCGGATACATTTGGTAACATGGGTCAAACGCCTCAAATGATGCAATTAGCAAATCTGCCTGCGGCTGCCTTTGGACGTGGGGTGAAACCGATTGGCTTTGATAATCAAGTCTTAGAAAGCGACTATAGCTCACAATATTCTGAAATGTGGTGGGAAGGTCCGGACCAAACCAAAATTTTCGGCTTGCTTTTTGCGAACTGGTATAGTAACGGGAACGAAATTCCTTCAGAAAAAGAAGCGGCAATCGCTTTTTGGAAACAAAAATTGGCTGATGTGGAACGTTACGCTTCCACAAACCATTTATTGATGATGAATGGGGTCGACCACCAACCGGTACAAAGAGATATTACTAAGGCCATCGCTTTAGCCAATGAACTATTCCCAGAATATGAATTTATTCATTCCAATTTCGATGACTATTTGAAAGCTGTTCAAGAGGAGTTACCAGAAGATTTAGGAACAGTAACAGGTGAATTAACGAGTCAAGAAACGGATGGCTGGTACACATTAGCCAATACTTCTTCTGCTCGCGTCTATTTAAAACAGTGGAACACAAAAGTCCAACGCCAATTAGAAAATATCGCAGAACCTTTAGCAGCAATGGCTTACGAAGTAACTGGCGACTACCCACATGACCAATTTGATTATGCTTGGAAAACATTGCTTCAAAACCATCCGCACGATAGTATTTGTGGCTGTTCTGTCGACGAGGTTCACCGAGGCATGATGACTCGCTTTGAAAATGCCAATGATGTCGGGCATTTCTTAGCAGATGAAGCAACACGACAATTAACAGAAGCAATTGATACAAGTGTTTTCCCAGAAAAAGCGCACCCGTTTGTTTTATTTAATACTAGTGGCTATCAGAAAACGGAGGTTGTCACTGTGGAAGTAGAGATTGAACGATTGCCATTTTATACAGGAAAACCTGAAGATCTTTATCATGAATTAAAACAAAAAGCCACCCCAGATTATCAAGTGATTGATCCAACTGGAAAAGCCGTTGCAAGCCGTATTGTCAAAGAAGATGTTCGTTTTGGTTACGATTTACCTAAAGATGCTTTCCGTCAACCGTACATGGCTAAATACTTAACGGTCGAATTATCTGTCAAAGAAATGGCGCCATTCTCTTGGGATAGCTTTGCATTGATTCAAGGAGAAACGAAAGCTTTTGAAGGAAGTCTTTTGGCTCAACCAGCAACAAATGAAATGGAAAACGAATTTATTCAAGTGAAAATTGAAAACAATGGTAGCTTAACCATTGTTGACAAAAAAACAGGAGAAATATTTTCAAAATTGTTAACATTTGAAGATACTGGCGACATTGGGAATGAATATATCTTTTTCAAACCGACCGAAGACCAAGGAATTACAACCGAAAATGTAACGGCTGAAATTACGAATAAAGAAAATTCCCCTGTAAAAGCAAGTTATCAAATTAAACAAACCGTCATGTTACCAGTTTCAGCAGATGAACGATTAGAAGAAGAACAAAAGGCTGTTCGTGAGTTTAGAGAACGCCAAGCACAACGTTCAACGACGCTTCGCCCGTTCGAAATAACGACAGTGGTTACAATGATCAAAGAAAGTAACCAATTATTCTTTGAAACAACCATTAATAATCAAATCAAAGATCATCGTTTACGCGTGCTTTTCCCAACTGGCATGGTCACAGAAACACACGAAGCGGATAGTATTTATGAAGTCGTGACACGACCAAATCAAGTAAGCGACACATGGGAAAATCCAACAAACCCGCAGCACCAACAAGCGTTTGTGAATGTTCATGACCAAAACAAAGGCGTGACTATCTTCAATGAAGGCTTAAATGAGTATGAAGTCTTGGCAGATGGAACCATTGCGGTCACATTAATTCGTTGTGTTGGCGAACTAGGTGATTGGGGCTATTTTGCGACACCAGAAGCACAATGCCAAGGAGAATATACCTTTAAATATGGTTTGTCATTGCATGGAAAACCAGAAGAACGCTTTGCTACGTATCAACAAGCCTATAGTGCACAAATTCCTTTTACTGCAGCTACTACTGCGCGTCATGAAGGTAAACTAGCACCGAACCACGTCTACTTGACAACGGCAGAAGGACCAATTGGTTGGACAGCCGTTAAACGTCAAGAGCAAACAAATCATTTAGTCGTTCGTGGCTTTAATCTAACAGCGCAAAATATTCCTTGTGAACTTCACAAAGAGACACAACCAGCGACTTGTTTAACAAATGTATTAGAAGAACCGTTGACACCAGCGATAGAAGTTGATGCACCATTACGTCCGTTTGAAATTCGGACATGGCGTTTCGAAAAATAAATAAATAGGAGAACTTTGTTGAAAAGGACAAAGTTCTCCTATTTTCTTCTCTGTCGTTTTTTTGAGATATTTATAATAAAAATCTAGCGAAACAATGAGAAAATCATTCATTTTACGGTCAATTTGTGCTACTATAACGTCAACTGAAGGAGTGAAGCTAAATGGATTTAACCAATCGTTTTAATCGTCAAGTAAATAAAATTGCTGTTTCTTTAATTCGTCAATTTGACGAACAAGTCTCAGGAATTGAAGGTATTTTAAAATTAACGCTAGGAGAGCCGGATTTTAACACACCTGAGCATGTCAAAAAAGCAGCCAAAGAAGCAATTGATGCGAATTTTTCTCATTATACAGGGATGTCTGGTTTATTAGATGTCCGTGAAGCAGCCGCTTATTTTATGAAAGAAAAGTACCATTTGACTTACCAGCCTGGGACAGAAATTTTAGTAACAGTTGGAGCAACAGAAGCGATTTCAGCTTCGTTAATAGCAATTTTAGAACAAGGTGACAAAGTGCTATTGCCAGCACCTATTTACCCAGGGTATGAACCAATTATTACATTGGCGGGGGCGGAACCGGTATATTTGGATACACGAGGCAACGATTTTGTCTTGACCCCTGAAATGATTGAAGCGGCAATGGCCGAGCATGGGGAACAAGTCAAAGCAATTATTTTAAATTATCCTAGCAACCCAACTGGTGTCACCTATAACCGCCAAGAGTTGCAAGCAATTGCTGATGTTCTAAAAAAATACGACATTTTTGTGATTAGCGATGAAATTTATAGTGAGTTAACTTATGATGAGAGTCATGTTTCGATTGCTGAAATGTTACGTGACCAAACGATTTTAATTAACGGTTTGTCGAAATCACATGCCATGACAGGCTGGCGGATTGGCTTTATTTTTGCACCAGCGATTTTAACAGCGGAGATCATTAAAGTTCATCAGTATTTAGTTACTGCGGCTGCAACAGTGTCTCAAAAAGCGGCTGTTCGTGCCTTAATCGAAGGAATGCATGATGCTGAAATTATGAAAGAAGAGTATCGGAAACGGCGCGATTTTGTTTATGAACAGATGACTCAATTGGGGTTTGAGGTTGCACGTCCAAATGGCGCCTTTTATATTTTTGCTAAGATTCCTACTGGTTATGAACAAGATTCTATGAAATTTTGTATTGATTTAGCGCAAAAAGAAGCAGTAGCGTTGATTCCAGGTATTTCTTTTGGTCCAGAAGCAGAAGGATACGTCCGAATTAGTTATGCGTCCGATATGGATAAATTAACAACGGCCATGGAACGAATCGCACATTACATGGCGACACAACGCGTAACGCACTAGCCTTTATAGATTCTTTACACACCTTTACCTTTTATTTACATTTAATTGAAACAGAATTAACAGAGTCTTGGTAGACTAAACTTGTAACTAATTGAAAAGGAAGTGCAAAGATGAAAAAACGTGTAATTGCAGCAACTATGCTGAGTCTAGGGTTATTATTAACTGGGTGCGGAGCTCAAGGAGGCACAACTGAAAAATCCAGCGAAGCGGATAGTAACAAACCAGTTAAAATTGTCGCTGTTGGTTCCACCGCTTTACAACCGTTAGTAGATGCTGCGAAAGATCAATTTACACAAGAACATCCCAATTATACAGTTTCTGTCCAAGGTGGCGGCAGCGGAACAGGACTTTCGCAAGTTGCAGATGGCGCAGTGACCATTGGAAATTCCGATGTGTTTGCCGAAGAGAAAGATGGCGTGGATGCCTCTAAATTAGTTGATCATCGGGTGGCCGTGGTCGGTATGGGACCAGTGGTCAACAAAGAAGTCGGCGTGAAGAATTTAACGAAGCAACAATTGATTGATGTCTTTACTGGCAAAGTCAAAAACTGGAAAGAAGTGGGCGGCAAAGATCAAGAAATCGTCGTAATAAACCGCGCAAACGGAAGTGGCACCCGAGCAACATTTGAAAAATGGGGCTTAGATGGAGCTAAACCAGTTCAATCACAAGAACAAGATTCTTCGGGAACAGTTCGTAAAATTGTTGAACAAACACCAGGAGCAATCAGCTATTTAGCTTTTTCTTATATGGATGATTCCACCGTTGCCTTAAGCATTGATGGTGTTGAACCAAAAGAAGAACACGTGAAAGACAATTCATGGAAAATCTGGTCTTATGAACATATGTATACAAAAGGGGAGCCTAATAAAGATGTAAAAGCCTTCTTAGACTATATGGTCACCGATGATGTTCAAAAAACAATTGTCAAAGACTTAGGTTATTTAGCCATCACAGATATGCAAGTAGAACGTGATGTAAATGGAAAAGTAACTGAAAAATAAACAAAAAAACTCAGCCAATAAACAGGATTGGCTGAGTTTTTTTAGGCTTCTTTTTTTGTTAAAGGCAAGGTGATTGTAAAAGTGGTCCCTAAGCCTAAGTGACTATCAATGGCGATTTTACCGCCTAATAATTCTGTGTAATTTTGGACAATAGCTAGACCTAGACCGGTGCCACCAGAATGACGGCTACGTGCTTTATCGACACGATAGAACCGTTCAAAGATCCGTTCTTGGTCTTTTTGACTAATGCCAATGCCAGTATCTTGAACAGATAAACGTAATTGCTGATTTTCTATAGCATAAGAAATAGTAATCTGACCATTTTCTTGGGAATACTGAATGGCATTTTCAATTAGATTCTTCACGATTGGATAAAACAATTCGTATTTGGTGAAAAACTGGCTCTCTGGCAGACCATGAACGACTGTTTTCAGCTGTTTTGCTGCCAATTGTTGCTGATAAGAACCGAGAATTTCTGTAATAAATTTTTCTAAAGTAATTTCTTGCTCTGCATAAGGAATTGTCGCGCTGCCCCGAGAAAGTTCTAAAATTTCTTGAATTAATTGTTGCAGACGCTGGGCATCTTTTTGCATGATGTGCAAAAATTGATTAAGGACTTCCGGATCTTCTTTTGCGCCGTCTATGAGTGTCTCGGTAAAGCCCAAAAGAGAAGTGACAGGCGTTTTTAATTCATGAGACACGTTTGATACAAAATCTTTTTGCATTTTTTCTAGTTGGCGAACGCGCGTTAAATCATAGGCAATTCCTAACACTTGATAATCATTGGCACTTTGATCATCCAAGTAACGAAGAGAAAGATCTAAGCGTAAAGGTGTTGGTCCCTGTGTCACAGTGATTTCTTGATGTAAGCTGTTTTTTTCAGCGACGACTTGATGGATTAAATGAATCAAATCGGCGTCTTGAATCACTTCAAGATAATTGCTTTGCATATTTTTAGCAGAGAGTCCTAACATTTCCTGCATTTTAGGGTTCAACAGACGAAGCCGTCCTTGCGTATCAATGATAAAGACACCAATCATCAACTCATCTAAAAGTTCGTGAAATTGCTCATCCGCAGACGTATACGCTTTATACGTTTGACTTACTTGTTGACTCAGTAAGTTAATAGTTTCGTAAAGTTCATTCCATTCAGAAGATTGCTGGATAATGGATCGATTTTCATCTGGATGTTTAAGCATTCGTTTCAGAATCGGTAAGACAGTCACTAGCGGTTGATTTTTTTGCCGTAACAATAAAAAGATAAACAAGGTAATTAGTAGGAACAAGATGCCAAATGTAAAGATAATATAGCGACGAAAAGATTGGATATTTTTAGAAAATAGCGCGGTTTGTTCCGAAATCCGAATAATACCAACGATTTCTCCTGATTTTAAAACAGGCGTGGCAACGTACAGAAGTTCTTTATTTAACGTTTTACTCTTTCGTAAAGCTGAACCATAGGTAGCTCCTGATAGAACCGCAGCGATTTCAGGTCGTTTTTTGTGCGACTCTAGCGGTTCATTTTGGCTGCTGTCAAAAAAGACGGTACCATTTTTTTGCAACAAAGTTACCCGTTCTTCTGCATCATCTAACGCATGGGTGACAAGGAGTTGTTGTTGGTTTGTCAGTTGCCCTTTTTCGAAAACGGAAGGGGGCAACTGGTCTGTTAAAAGGGTATTTTTTCTTCTTAAATAGGTTTCTTGCTGAGCAACCATTTCTTTTTGAAAGAAAAAATTGGTCGCTGCAATACTCCCGACAAATAATAAAAGCATGACTGCCGCAACTAAAAAATATTCAATCCGCAGTCTCTTTTTCATCGTTTTTGCTCCTGAAAACGGTAGCCAAAGCCACGGACAGTTACTAAGTAAACGGGCCGTTTGGGATCGGGCTCGATTTTATCACGTAAATGACTAATGTGGACATCGACGATGCGACTTTGTCCAGCGAAGTCATATTGCCAAATTCGTTCCAACAAGGTTTCCCGATTAATGACCCGATCTTTGCGTTTCATAAAGTAAACGAGTAATTCAAATTCTTTCGGTGTTAGTTCAATGGGCTGATTGCGCACAAAGACTTCATAATTTTGTTCATCCACACGAATCTCGCCAATCACAAGCGGAGCTTTAGGTGTGTCCTCTTGAAGCGGTTCGGTCGTGGTAGGTTTTAAACGACGAAAAATAGCTTTCATGCGTGCTAGGACTTCTCTGGGACTAAAAGGTTTTGTTAAATAATCATCTGCCCCAATTTCTAAGCCGATGATTTTATCTACTTGTTCATCTTTGGCAGTTAAAATCAAAATAGGCGTGTCAATTTTTTCTCGACGAAGTGCTTTGGTAATTTCTAAGCCATCCATACCAGGAAGCATTACATCTAAAATTATAAAATCATATTGATTAGACAAAGCTAATTCGAAGCCGTTTTTACCATCTTCGGAAGTAGTCACCTGATAGCCTTCTTTTTCCAAATTAAAGGTTAACAAAGTTAAAATCGATGGTTCATCATCGACGACAAGAACTTTTTTCATTTACATAACTCCTTCAAGAAATTTCTGAAAATAAGTGTATATTTCACTATTGTTAGTTTAACATATTTTTAGAGGAAGAACGTACTTTAAAGTAAGCGAGAATGCTACTTTTGAGAAAAGTCAACTCATGGTATAATAGAGAAATGAAATGAGGAGAAGCGAATGATTGGTATTAGTAGTTGCTTAGGTGGGATTTGTTGCCGTTACGATGGAAAATCTCAAGAACAAGAAGCGTTAAAACAACTTATAACTAATGGAAAAGCAATAATGATTTGTCCCGAAGTTTTAGGAGAGTTGCCTATGCCACGTCCGCCAGCAGAAATCATTGGCGGGGATGGCTTTGATGTTTGGGCGAATACTGCTTATGTATATACGGATAACGGGGAAGATGTCACTGATGCATTTAAAGCAGGGGCACAACGCGCGTATCAAAAATTAAAAACTCAACAAATTACAACCTTGATTTTGAAAGAAAAAAGTCCCAGCTGTGGCAGCCAGCTGATTTATGATGGACAATTTTCTGGCATTAAAAAAGCTGGAGTTGGGGTGGCAACTGCTTATTTTATTCAACAAGGAATGACCGTTTATTCTGAAGAAACATGGCAACTTGCGGACATTTCTTTTTAAAAGGTAAAAACTTAGTAAAAAAAGATTGACTATTCCCTATGAAATCGGTAACCTATAAGGGATTGAAGATGGGAGCACGGCTCATGGAAATGGAAAAAACAAACCGCATGAATGCGTTATTTGAATTTTATTCGACATTATTAACGGAAAAGCAGATGAATTATATGGAGCTTTACTATGCTGATGACTTTTCTTTAGGAGAAATTGCGGAAGAATATGAGGTTAGTCGCCAAGCGGTTTATGATAACATTAAACGAACCGAAAAAATTTTAGAAGAATACGAAAAAAAGTTACATCTTTATTCAAACTATGTTGTACGGAAAGAATATCTTGAACAACTACAGCAGTATGTTCAAGAAACTTATCCCAAAGATAGTGAAATCAAAAAATATATTGAACAAATTCAAGAAATAGAGGAATGAAACTATGGCTTTTGAGAGTTTAACAAACCGCCTACAACAGGCAATGAGTAAAATCCGTCGTAAGGGAAAAGTTTCCGAAGCCGACGTAAAAGAAATGATGCGAGAAATCCGTTTGGCTTTATTAGAAGCCGACGTTAATTTACAAGTGGTCAAAGATTTCACAAAACGCGTCAGAGAACGGGCAGTAGGAGTCGAAGTATTAGAAAGCTTATCACCAGCCCAACAAATTGTAAAAATTGTTGATGAAGAATTAACGAAAACGTTAGGTTCAGAAACGGTTGAACTGAATAAATCTCCAAAAATCCCGACAGTGATTATGATGACAGGGTTACAAGGGGCTGGTAAAACAACTTTTACTGGTAAATTAGCAAAACACTTAATGAAAACTGAAAACGCTCGTCCGCTTTTAATCGCTGGTGACGTTTATCGTCCAGCAGCGATTGATCAGTTGAAGGTTTTAGGTCAACAATTAGAAGTTCCCGTTTTTGATATGGGAACAGATGCTAATCCAGTGGAAATTGTTCGTCAAGGGTTAGCATTAGCAAAAGAAAAGAAAAATGATTATGTCTTAATTGATACGGCCGGCCGTTTACACATTGACGAAGCTTTAATGGACGAATTGAAACAAATTAAAGAGTTGGCTGATCCCAATGAAATTCTGTTAGTTGTTGATGCGATGACGGGGCAAGATGCTGTCAACGTTGCAGATAGTTTTAATGAACAGCTTGGAATTACTGGGGTTGTTATTACCAAAATGGACGGCGATACTCGTGGGGGGGCTGCGCTGTCAATTCGGGCAGTAACGGGCGCTCCGATTAAATTTGTCGGTTCTGGTGAAAAATTAACCGATTTAGAAATTTTCCATCCCGATCGTATGTCGAGTCGTATCCTAGGTATGGGGGACATGTTGACGCTAATTGAAAAAGCGCAACAAGATTACGATGAGAAAAAAGCAGAAGAACTTGCTCAAAAAATGAAAGAAAACAGTTTTGACTTTAACGATTTCATTGAGCAATTGGATCAAGTTATGGGCATGGGACCGATTGAAGACTTATTAAAAATGATCCCTGGAATGAGTAACATGCCTGGTATTGAAAATGTCAAAGTCGATCCAAAAGATGTGGCACGGAAACGGGCGATGGTCCTATCAATGACCCCTGCAGAACGTGAAAATCCTGATCTATTAAATCCTAGTCGCCGCCGCAGAATTGCAGCTGGTTCAGGAAATAGTGTGGTTGAAGTCAATCGTATGATTAAACAATTTAAAGAATCCAAAAAAATGATGCAACAAATGTCCAAAGGGGATATGAACATTCCTGGTATGGATCAAATGTTAGGTGGCGGCGTTAAAGGCAAGCTAGGTAAAATGGCAATGAATCGTATGATGAAGAAAAACAAAAAGAAGAAAAAGAAAAAAAGATAAACAGGCTTTAGTTAATTATTGTAAGAAACAGAAAGTGCGCCATCAGTCTCTTCGACTGATGGCGCACTTTCTGTTTAAGCGTAGTTTTGGATAATTGCGTTTAACGCTTCGGCAAAACCAGCGCCGTGTTGTTCATAATATGACGTAAATCGTTCATCACCAACATACATAAGCCCTAACCCTTTGTGTGCTTCTGGCGAATAGCTTGACCAAGAGTACATTAACCAATCTTTGTGTAATTGGAAAATTTCTTGCGCAAGTTGACTAGTCAACTTGGGTGATTTTTGATACATGGCTAACTTAGAAAATAAATCTTTTTCCACGTTCTGCATTGCTTGCATGTCTTTTTCCGTCAAGTTTAAATATTTTTTGTTGGCTTGTTCAATCGTTTCGTTGCCATATTTTTCCCGAATCTCTTTACCATATTTTTCTTCGTTTTCTTGAACTCGTTGTTGTTTGAATGCTTCGAATTTTTGCTGATCTGACATGTTTATCTCTCCTTTGTAATGGTGTAAGGTTTGTTGAACAGAGGCTAAAAGACGATCAATTTCATTGCGCTTTTCCAATAGCTTTTGTTGATGCTCGTATAAAGCCTGTTCAACATTAAAGTCAGGTTGCTCCAAAATTTCTTTAATTTCATCTAGTTTCAGATCCAATTCACGGTAAAAAAGAATTTGTTGCAAACGATTCACCTCGGCTTGCCCGTAAATTCGATAACCAGAAGAATTAATTCTGGCTGGTTGAAGAAGACTAATTTCATCATAATATCGTAACGTCCGTGCACTGACGCCAGATAGTGAAGCCATTTTTTTAATTGTATATTCCATCATTCATTCCTCCTGACAAAATCTATCATAAACCTTTACGTAACGAGAATGTCAAGCAAAAAATAAAAAAAAGAGACAACCTGTTAAAAGTTGCCTCATTTTTTCTCGATTGATTCAATTAGGCAGTTAAGCGATTAAAGAAATCCACGTAAGCATCTACAATTGATTGTAAGAAACCAACAGTGCCATCAATAATTTTACCATCTTCACCAATTAAGTTCGTAATGCCGCCAATATAGGCTTCAGGTTGTTGTAAAGTTGGAACATTTAAGAAGACTAATGATTGTCTTAAATGATGGTTTGCACCAAATCCGCTAATTGCACCTGGTGAAACACTCACCACAAGTCCTGGTTTTTTATCCCAAACGCTTTCGCCATACGGACGTGAACCGACATCCAATGCATTTTTTAAAACAGCTGGTACTGAACGGTTATATTCTGGTGTTACAAACATTACGCCATCTACTTGTTTAACTTCTTCACGGAATGTTGTCCAAGCTTCAGTGGGGGTTCCTTCATCATCCAAATCTTGATTGTATAATTCTAAATCACCAATGTTAATAAAAACAGGTTCGAAATCAGCTGGAAATAAGTCCGCCATTGTTTTTGCTACCAATTTGTTAAATGAATCTTTTCTTAAACTCCCTACAAAAATACCAATTTTTTTTGTCATGTAAATCCCTCCATTTTTCTTTTACTTACTTTATGATAGTACTTTTTCAAAAAAAGCGCAAACGTTTTATCCTTGTACATTGTTGAACTTCGTAACTTCACGTATAATAGCTAGTAAAAGGATGAGTAAAGGAGCAACTGCTTGAATAAAAAAATAAATTGGCGCCGACAGTTAACACAGTTGGAGAAACAAACATTGACTGAATTAAAAAACAAGGAATTGATTAAACAAGGAACTTTTTATAAATTGGAACAAACATTTCCTGAGGAATCAGCTTATACTTATTATGGTTTATACAGGAAGGAACAAACCATACAAGCGTATATCGTAGGGTATTGTTTTGATGGGGAAACCTTGGAAGCGACGATTGTTGCGCCAAATGTAGGACCATTTTTTGAAGAACTTGTTCAAGAACTCGAAAAGCAAGCAGCTTTGTGGGGAATGAAAGAAGTCTTTCTCGTGATGGACGACAAGCAATCTGTTGGCCTGAATTATTTTAATAGACAAGGAATTGTGCCAGCTTTTTCAGAACAGTATCTGGTTTTTCAAAGAGAAACTTGCTCACAGGCGTTGGCGAAGCTGACACTTCTCCGACCACAAGTGGCTGATTTGGATTCCTTGGCTAGGTTACTCGAAGGTACGCCTTTGCCGGAGGACCTTCAACGAACACTTATTTATAAAGAAAACAATCAACTTTTAGCCACGCTACGTTTGGATCATTTTGAAAACGAATGGGGGATTTATGGCTTTGTTGTGACAAAAACGCAACGAGGTCGCGGTCTTGGCCGTCAAGTGTTACAGTCTGCGCTCCGAATGATTTTAGAAAATTCAGCTTCAGCGACTATTTTTTTAGAAGTTGAAACAGAAAATCAAGCAGCGCTTCATCTCTATCAAACAGAAGGCTTTCAAGTGAGAAACCAGTACAACTATTATCAAATTTTGTAAAAATTCTTCATTATTTCGTTTGTTTTCCTGCAAATTGGCTAAAAAAATTGAAAAAAAGTAAAGGTGTCAAGAAAAAACTCTTTACAGGTTGTTGTTAATCTGTTAAACTAACTCTTGTGATTAAGTTAATGGAGGTGTATTTAATAATGGCAGTTAAAATTCGTTTAAAACGTATGGGTTCTAAAAAGAGTCCTTTTTACCGTATTGTAGTAGCTGATTCTCGTTCTCCTCGTGATGGACGTTTCATCGAAACTGTAGGTACTTACAACCCTTTGAAAGACCCTGCAGAAGTAGTTTTAAAAGAAGATTTAGTTTTAGATTGGTTATCTAAAGGTGCGCAACCTTCTGATACAGTTCGTAACATCCTTTCAAAAGAAGGCGTTATGAAAAAACATCATGAAGCTAAAAACGTTAAGAAATAAGGTGATTGAATATGGCAGATGTGAAAGAGTTAATTTTAACTATTGTCCGTCCGTTAGTCAGTCAACCTGAAGCAGTCTCATTAGAAATTGAGGAATCAACTGATTTCCTCGAGTATAATTTGACTGTGGCCAAAGAAGATATTGGACGTATCATTGGTAAACAAGGGCGTGTTGCAAAAGCAATTCGGACAATTGTTTATAGTGTACGTATCGATGGTCCGAAAAAGGTCCGTTTAAATATTCTTGATGGTAAATAAGCATTAACAAGGAGGTAGCCTAGCTATCTTCTTTTTTTATACATAACCAAAAAGTTTTCATTGCTAGAGACAGGCCTTTCTTGCTAAAATAGATGTATCCAGAATAAAGGAGCGATTTGTATGGCAAAACGAATTATCATTATGAACTTTGATATTGAAAGTAAATCGTACCAAGCATTTTCCGAAATAAAAAAGATGCAGGCAGAAAGACAGCTTAAAGGTGAGCAAATGGCGGTTGTTACGCATGTTAATGATGGCCAGCATCAATTTAAAATCAATGATTTTATCGATTTTACAGGCAACAATCATACATCAAAAGATAGCATGATTGGGATGCTAGTAGGCATATTAGGTGGTCCTCTGGGCATTCTTTTTGGCTGGTTTGCTGGAAGTATGTATGGTGCAAGCAAAGACGCCAAAGAAATTCAAGAAGCACAAACGGTTTTTGAACATGTGATTCAAAAGATTGATGAAGGACAAACGGGATTATTATTAATTGCAGAAGAAGAAGACAATCGTCCGCTCAACCAATTGGTTATGTTTGACTTAGGTGGCGAAATCACGCGGCTTGATTTAGAGGAAGTCCAACAAGAAATTAACGATGCGAACGAAGTTGCAAATGAAGCGAAACAATCGTGGCAAGCAAAAAAAGAACAACATAAAGAAGCGACATCGAAAGAAGAATAAGGAGCAAAGACTGTTTTCTGAATAAAGGGAAACAGTCTTTTAAAATACTAAGAAATCACGGTTTTTTATGGTAGTTTGCTAATTTTTTGTTATTTTATCGTAAAATACGGTAAACTAAGAAGAAAACTTTGAGAAAATAGATAAATTATTATTTGCTAAAGGAGCAAACTTCTTCTAAAATAAAAAGGAAGTTTAAAAGAAAGTATGGTAGCAGATGGAAATACAATTTTTAGGAACAGGCGCTGGTGTACCAGCAAAACATCGCAATGTCACAGGAATTGCGTTGAAATTATTAGATGAACGAAATGCAGTTTGGCTCTTCGATTGTGGGGAAGGGACTCAATTGCAAATTTTAAAAAGTAGTATTCGCCCAAGAAAAATTGAAAAGATTTTTATTACACATTTACATGGGGATCATATTTTTGGTTTACCTGGTTTGTTAAGTAGTCGTTCTTTTCAGGGCGGGACAGAACCTTTAGAAATCTATGGACCAGTTGGGATTGCTGACTTTGTCAAGACTTCTTTACGGGTCTCGCAATCGCGGTTGTCCTATCCACTGAAATTTATTGAATTAACGAAAGAAAATGACGTTATTTTTAAAGATAAACAATTCACTGTTCGCTGTAATATCTTGGACCATGGCATCACGAGCTTTGGCTATCGAATTGAGGAAGCAGCGCATGAAGGAGAATTACAAGTAGAGAAACTTCAAGCTTTAGGGATTCCTTCTGGGCCGTTGTATGGCAAACTCAAACGTGGTGAAACGATTGTTTTTGATGGACAGGAAATTAATGGACAAGCGTTTGTGGGAGAGCGTAAACCTGGACGAATCGTGACGATTTTAGGAGACACTCGCAAAACCAAAAATAGCGTAACCTTAGCACGACGAGCGGATGTTTTAGTCCATGAAAGTACGTTTAATAAACACGAAGCAAAAATGGCAAAAGCCTACTTCCACTCAACCAGTCAACAAGCAGCTGAAGTTGCAAAAGAAGCGCAAGTAAAACAACTTATCTTAACGCATATTAGTGCCCGTTATTTAACCAAAGAGGCCTATCAGCTTCAAGAAGAAGCCCAAGAAATTTTCCCCAATACAAAAATCGTAAAAGATATGGATATCATTGAGATTCCATTTGCCAATGAAGGAGGAGCTTAGATGGATTTAACAAATAAAGTCGTTGTCGTAACTGGAGGTTCAGCTGGTTTAGGTGAACAAATTTGTTATGAAGCAGCTAAACAAGGGGCAGTCGTCGTTGTCTGCGCCCGCAGAATTAATTTGATTGGTAAAGTTCGCGAGCAGTGTGCCACTTTAAGCGGACGAGAAGCATTTTCTTATCAATTAGATATTGCCGATCCAGAAAGTGTTGAACGTGTGGTTGAAGCTATTTCAGTAGAAGTTGGTCCTATAGATGTTTTAGTCAACAATGCTGGTTTTGGCTTGTTTGAAAATTTTGTTGAAATTGACTTGGCTGTTGCACGCCAAATGTTTGATGTCAACGTTCTAGGAATGATGACGTTTACTCAAAAAGTAGCTATTAAAATGATTGAAGCTGGGCAAGGACATATTATCAACGTTGCTTCAATGGCTGGGAAGATGGCTACAGCTAAATCAACCGTTTATTCTGCAACGAAATTTGCTGTGTTAGGTTTTTCAAATGCTTTACGTTTAGAATTGAAACCGTTGGGTGTAGCAGTAACGACTGTCAATCCAGGACCAATCCAAACAGAATTCTTTGATAAAGCGGACCCGACAGGCACTTATCTAGCTGCGGTGGATAAAATTGTTTTGGACCCTACGAAATTAGCGAAAGAAGTGGTTGGGAGTATGGGGACTTCTCGACGTGAGATTAATCGTCCGTTTGTCATGGAAGCAGCTGCCCGCTTTTATACATTGTTTCCACATTTAGGAGATTTCATAGCGGGAAATATTTTAAATAAAAAATAAAGGAGTCGATCAAGTCATGAAAAATCAATGGCGTGTTATTTTGGGCCTTGTGTTGGTCTTAATTGTTGTTATTTTTGCTGTTTTAAATAATCAAGCTGTTCCAGTAAACTTTGGTTTTACTAAAATTAGTGGACCGTTAATCTTAATTATTTTAGGTTCTGCAATTATTGGCGCACTAGTTGGGTTACTAACCTCCACAACCACCATTTGGAACCAACGTAAGGAATTAAAAGCTGTACAAAAAGAGTTGGATATTTATAAAAATGATATGGATAAATTAGTCAAAGAAGAAACGGAAAAAGTTCAACGTTCTTTTGATAATCAATTGGCTGATTTGCAAGCCAAACAAGCGGCAGCACCACAAGTCGCAGAACCAGTGGTCAACGAACAAACATCAAACACAGAAGTAGACGCAACGCCTGTGTCAGGTAGTCGTATTGATCGTTATGTGAAACCTCGTGTAAATGAAGAGGAACAAAAATAAGGAAGAGACTTTATCGCTAAGTTTCTTTTAAAATAAAACTGTGATATCTGCTATTTATCTAACAGATATCACAGTTTTTTTCTCTGATTTAAAAAAATGCTTTCTTTAGTTTTTGGAAAAATTTTGCTATAATTACTTGGTTAGGAGTGACGTCGTGAAAAAATCAAACTATCAATGGCAGTTACAGACAAAGACAGAATTACCTGTAGAATTTATAGAACAATTAAAAAAAGAACAAATTAATCCATTAATTGGCCAACTTTTATGGCACCGCAATATCCGGACAGAAGAAGCATTACGTAAGTTTCTACATCCGACTATCGAAGATATTTATGATCCGTTCTTAATGCATGATATGGAGAAAGCGGTAGCCCGCATCCAGCAAGCCGTCGAAGCGGGTGAACAAATCCTTGTCTATGGGGATTATGATGCAGATGGCATCACTAGTACCACGGTTATGAAAGAAGCAATCGAATTAGTCGGTGGCATGGTTCAGTACTTTCTACCGAATCGTTTTGTTCATGGATATGGGCCTAATAAAGACGTATTTGCTGAACAAATTGAACAAGGAGTCCAATTAATTGTAACCGTTGATAATGGTGTAGCTGGACATGAAGCAATTAACTACGCTATGGCTCAAGGGGTAGATGTAATCGTTACTGACCATCATGAATTGCCTGAACAATTACCAGAAGCCTATGCGATTGTCCACCCTAGACATCCGCAAGGAGACTATCCTTTTGGAGATTTAGCTGGTGTTGGCGTGGCTTTCAAAGTCGCTACTGCGTTACTTGGTGAATTGCCAATTGAGTTATTAGATTTGGTAGCAATTGGGACAATTGCTGACTTGGTTTCATTAACCGATGAAAATAGAACGTTTGTCAAAATGGGCCTTCAAATGATTCAAACTGGTGATCGAATTGGTTTAGACGTTTTACTACAAGAAGCGGGTGTGAAAAAGGAAGCTGTTTCAGAAGAATCAATTGGCTTTACCATCGGACCTCGTTTAAATGCGTTAGGTCGATTAGGGGAAGCCGCACCAGGTGTTGAATTAATGACTACATTTGATGAAGAGCAAGCGCTGGAAATCGCTAAATATATTGATCAACAAAACAATGAACGAAAAGACATTGTAACGACGATTGCCAAAGAAGCCCTGGATTTAATCGACCCGAATGCGCCGGTCCATATTTTAGCGAAACAAGGCTGGCATGAAGGCGTCTTAGGGATTGTCGCGGGCCGCATTATGCAAGAAACGGGGAAACCAACCATTATTTTAGCAATAGATGAATCTGGTACGACCGCTAAAGGCTCTGGACGTAGCATTAGCGCATTGAATCTCTATGAGGCGTTGAACGAAGTGCGTGAGCAATTCACTCATTTTGGTGGGCATCATATGGCAGCGGGAATGACTTTACCTGTTGAAAATATTCCTTTTGTTCAAGAACATTTGGCACACTTTATTGAAAAAAATCAAATTGATATGGCTAATGGACAAGAGTTGCTCATTAGTGAGAGCTTAGCGGTTTCGCAGGCAACGACTGCTTTTATTGATCAATTGCGTATTTTGGCGCCTTTTGGGACTGATAATACTGTGCCAACTTTTGTATTTAAGGAAATCACGCCTACGCAAATTCGGCAAATTGGTGCAGATAATGCACATCTGAAATTTCAAATGAATCAAGAAGGGGCACAATTGGATGCAATTGCTTTTCAAATGGGGCCTCAAGCGGATGAACTAGCACAAGGAACCGCCGATGTGGCAGGCCAACTTTCCATCAATGAATGGAATGGTCGTAAGAAACCACAATTAATGGTGACTGATTTTGCTGTATCGGGAAGACAATTATTTGATTTTCGTGGCAAAAATAATCAAACGAAACCAATTCCTTCAGAAGCAACAGCTTATCTTTTGTTTGATGAAAAAAATCAAAAATTCATTTCAGATCCAACCGCTAATATTATTGTTTGGTCAAACCAAGAAGAATTGGTGGAAGCTGTTTCTCAAAATCAAATCGAACAACTGGTTTTTGTCGACTGTCCTGTGGAAGCAATCACGGTTAAAGAAATTGTTGAAGCGACTGAGATACAACGTATATACATGATGTTTATTTCACCAGAAGAAGCTTATTTAAACGGTATGGCTTCACGTGAACAATTTGCAACATTGTATAAATTTATTTTGCAGCAAAAAGAAGTAAATCTACGTTCCCAGCTATCGAAGGTGGTAAATTACTTAAATATCCAAGAAAAATTATTAATTTTCATGATACAGGTGTTTTTTGACTTAGGATTTGTTACAATAGAAAGCGGTGTTTTAAACAGTATTGAGAAACCCGACAATCGACCATTGACTGAAAGTCAAGTGTACCAACAACGATTGAAAAAAATAAAAACAGAAGAATTTCTACTTTACAGTGATTGTCAAACAATACAACAATGGCTGTGGAATGAGGAGGACAAATAAAAATGGATTTAAGAGATTACATTGCAAGCATTCCAGATTATCCTGAGAAAGGGATCGTGTTCCGTGACATTTCTCCATTAATGGCTAATGGGGATGCATACCGTGAAGCAACGAAACAAATCGTGGATTACGCGAAAGAAAAAAGAATTGATATGGTTGTAGGACCGGAAGCTCGTGGCTTTATTGTCGGCTGTCCAGTGGCTTATGAACTAGGGGTTGGCTTTGCTCCGGTTCGTAAAAAAGGAAAACTTCCTCGTGAAACCATCGAAGTGACTTATGACTTAGAATATGGTTCAGATACATTAACGTTGCACAAAGATGCCATCACACCAGGCCAACGTGTTTTGATTTGTGATGACTTGCTAGCAACTGGTGGTACAATTAAAGCAACCATCGAATTAGTCGAACAATTAGGTGGTATTGTGGTTGGTTGTGCGTTCCTAATTGAATTAATGGATTTACATGGCCGCGATAAAATTGATGGCTACGATATTGTTACCTTAATGGAATACTAATCTAATTTAATTAGAAAGAGCGAAGGATTTAATCCTTCGCTCTTTCTTTGACATATTTATAAAAACGGAGCGTAGCTTGGGGGGAACACACCGTTTTATTATTTATTAAGGGAACTTACGATAAACGTATCTTGCTTGCTGTTGTTTACGTGTACGTGTATAACGCTTCTCATCCCATGACATAAACCAAAGAATAAATAACGGCGTCACGATCATAAAAGCAAGACGTAATCCTAATGTTCCCAAAAAAATACCTATAACCAATACAAAAAATAAAAATCCAACACGACGAATTGCTTCCATGTGTATCACCTCTTCATTTGATTCGAACGAGTGTTCGTATTGTTATTATACGAATGTATGTTCGTTTTGTAAAGTCTTTTCTACTAATTTATGTTAAAATAATTCGAAAAGAAGAATATTCCTTTATAATAAAGAGATTTAGGGCAATAAAAGAACACGATGCTTTGAGCATCGTGTTCTTATTGTGCTGTGATTACGTATAAAAGAGAACAGAAAAATACATGAGGATCGCTGCAAGCATGACGAACAAGTGCCAAACTACATGCATAAACCGCACATTTTTCAATGAATAGAAGGCTGCACCTAATGTGTAAGACACACCCCCTGCGACCAATAACGCTGTTCCTGTAAACCCAAGAGATTCATATAACGGACGAGCAGCGATGATACAGAGCCAACCTAAAACAATATAAATAATCGTTGAAATGTTTTTCACTGTTTCTTGTTTATGCAACGTGAGGGATTTATAGACAATACCGACGATGGCGATTAACCAAACTAAACTGAATAAAGTCCAACCTAACCAGCCGCCAATACTAATTAAGCAAAATGGCGTATAACTACCAGCAATCAATAAGAAAATAGAACTATGATCGAAGACCTGAAAGACCTTTTTGGCTCTTGTAAAAATTAAACTATGAAATAACGTTGAAGATAAAAAAAGTAGAATCAACATGGAGCCATAAATAGCATAAGATACCACGTGAATCGGTGAGCCTAAACGAGCTCCTTTAACAAGTAAAATGACTAAGCCAGCAATACTTAAACCTGCGCCTATGCCATGTGTAACTGCATTTAAGACTTCGTTCACGATTAGGTATTTTTTTGAGAAATGCGTTTTTTCCAATAAATTCACTTCCTTTATTTTAATTTGATGAAAAATTCGGCAGTGTCTGTTATACTATAACTAGATAATTAACCGTTTAATGGTATTCTACCATGAAAACAGGTTCCTTTTAAAGAAAGAGTGATAAATTTATGACAAACGTTAAAATCGTAACGGATTCTTCATGTACGATGGAAAAAAGTCTTAGAGATGAATTAAATATCCATATGATGCCCTTATCAATTATGGTTGATGGCGTTGTTTATCCAGATGATGATCATTTGCCAGGCGAAAAATTTATGGACATGATGGCTAATGCGAAGGCCTTACCCAAAACCAGTCAACCACCAATTGGTGAATTTGTAGAATTATATGATCGCTTAGGTGAAGATGGCAGTGAAGTAATTTCGATTCACATGACAAAAGGCTTAAGTGGAACGGTTGAAGCGGCCCGTCAAGCTAGTAACTTATCATCAAGTAAAGTAACGGTGATTGATAGCGATTTTACAGACCAAGGTTTGTCTTTCCAAGTCATTCAAGCAGCAAAATTGGCACAAGCGGGAGCGGGCGTTCCAGAAATTTTAGCTGAAATTGAACGCGTCAAACAAAATACTAAATTATACATTGGCATTTCAACATTAGATAATTTGGTTAAAGGTGGACGAATCAGCCGTACAACAGGATTATTATCAAACATTTTTAATATGAAAGTTGTCATGGACTTTGAAAATACGGAATTGATTCCTGTAGCGAAAGGCCGAGGCGTTAAAACGTTTAATAAATGGTTTGACGAATTGAAATCAGAATTAAGTAAGATTCCAAATGTTCGACAAATTGGCATTTCTCATGCGGATGGGCTAGAACTAGCAAATGGATTCAAAGAAGGATTACAAGCAATCTTTAAAGACATGGATATTCCCGTATTACATACGAATCCAGTCATTGCAACACATACAGGAAAAAATGCCTTTGCTATTATGTACTATACAGACTAAGAAATAACGAGGTTGGGTCTCACTCTTAAATGAGTAGACGCAACCTCTTTCTAACAAGAAAAGGAAAATTTCTTGTTGGTTTATTTAAAAGGAAGTGACGAAGATGAAAAAACAAACACAGCATATTTTGCTGACCGTCTTAACACCTATCCTCATTGCGCTAGGTGTTTTTACATTGTTAAGTGTGGCCATCCCCAAAGCAAAGCCACTATTAAAGCAAGAGAAAGTGGCCACAACTGCTCAAAAAAATCAAAAAGAAGTCATTTATTATACAGCTATCGGTGATTCTTTAACTGAAGGAATTGGCGATTTGACGAATAGTGGAGGTTTTGTTCCTATTGTGGCAGATGATTTAAAAGAACACTACAACTTGAACGGTGTTCAAACAGACAATTTTGGGAAAAATGGGGATCGTAGTGACCAAATTTTAAAACGAATCAAAGAAAAACCTGAAATTCAAAAGGGCCTTGCCTCTGCGGACGTGATTACGCTAACGGTTGGTGGAAATGACTTAATGAAAGTAATTAGTAGTAATATTTTCGACTTGAAAGTCAGCTCGTTCAATCGTCCACAAAAAGCCTATCAACGCCGAGTAAGACGACTACTTGAAGAAATCCGAGAGTACAACGAGAAGGCCCCTATTTATGTCTTAGGAATTTACAATCCCTTCTACTTAAACTTTTCCGAAATTACAGAAATGCAAGAAATCGTTGATAACTGGAATCAAGCAACCGAAGAAATGGTTCAAGAGCAAAAACGAGCCTATTTCATTCCTATCAATGATTTACTCTATAAAGGTCGTGGCGATGAAGTTGGCGTAACTGGTGATGACTCAGAAACTACAGGAAGTAGTGCTAGCAAAGAGGATTTAAACAATTTGTTATATGAAGAAGATCGCTTCCATCCGAATAATCTTGGCTACCAAATTATGGCCGGAGCTGTCCGGGATGAAATGGTCAAGACAGAGAAAGAATGGATAACCAAATCAGAAGGTAGTGAATAAAATGAATGAAGAAAAGCCAAAAACAAGTAAATCAATTAAAAAGACACAACCAACCAATCTTAAACGAAATCCCTGGAAAATCGCTTTTCTTGTTCTAGTGGGTTTAGTCATTGGTAGTGTAGCTTTCGTGACATTTCGAGCAACACAAGTTCGCGAACCAGATTTAAAGAAAATACCAGCAATTGTTGAAAAAGAAGGCGAGCCAGTGGTCACCATTCAGTCAAAAAAACAACAAGTGAACAAACTGATTGACTTTTATTTAGCCGACTTTCAAAAAGGTTCGGAGATCAAATATAAATTTTATTTAGAAAATGATGCTTTATTAAATGGAACATTTCAGGTGTTAGGGCATGACATTCCTTTTTACTTATATTTTGATCCTTACGTGATGGCGAATGGTAATGTACAATTAAAAGCAAAAAGTTTGTCTATAGGAACGTTAGGCTTGCCAATTAAAGAAGTATTGAAATTTGCTAAACGTTCTTACAAACTACCTAAATGGGTTGAAATCAATCCAGATGATCAAACTGTTTTATTACGTTTAGATCAGTTTAGAATGCAAAATGGTCTATTTGTTCGAGCAGAAAAGATTAATTTAGTTGACGATGACATTCGGATGAATATATACTTGCCAAAAGAGAAATAAAAAAGGAGTGTTAGAGATGGAAGAAAAAGCAATTTTTGCAGGCGGCTGTTTCTGGTGTATGGTGCAGCCTTTTGATACACAACCAGGAATTATCTCAGTTGTTTCGGGTTATACAGGTGGGCACGTGCCTAATCCAACATATGAACAGGTTCTAACACACACAACAGGCCATACGGAAGCAGTAGAAATCACTTTTGATCCAGCGATTATTTCTTACGAACAATTAGTGGAGATTTATTGGCAACAAACGGATCCTACTGATGCTTTCGGTCAGTTTCAAGACCGCGGCGATAATTATCGGCCAGTTATTTTTTATCGTTCTCAAGAACAAAAAGAAACTGCTGAGAAAAGTAAAGAACGTCTAGCTAATAGCGGCCGTTTTACAGAACCAATTGTTACCACCATCGAACCAGCAGCACCATTTTATCCTGCTGAAGAATACCATCAAGACTTTTATAAAAAAGACGCTTTGCGTTATGGATTGTCCCATCAACGTAGAAGTGAATTTATCGAAGAAAAATGGAGTGACTAATTTACATGAGACGAAGCTTTTACCATTACTTAATGACATTAAAAGGTCCGGCTAAAGATCCTGAAACTGATTTTGCCAATGAAGCGGCCAAAGATATTCAGTTTCCAAAACAAACCGAGGATTATCATGAACTTTCTTCTTATTTAGAAATGAATGCTGACTATTTAAGCAACATGGACATCTTTGATGAGTTATGGGAAAAGTACCTTGAAAACAATAAATAAATCCAGAGGAAAAGCAAACAAAGCTTTTCCTCTTTTTTCATTCATGTTATAGTAAACAAAAGTAGTGACGAATTTGTTAGAAATGAGATGAAATCTATGAAGAACAAACGAACTGTTCCTTTTTATCAATATATTATTTCGCTCCTCTGTGTCGCATTTTTAGCTGGAGGAAGTAGTTATATTTATTTTGATCATCGTGTTAAAAAGATGAGTCAAGAAGGGGCAATTACCAATGCTGATTTAAGCAAAGTGCAGGATTTATATAATGAAATTAGTACCAATTATGTAGGTGAAGTAGATAAAAATGAATTAGTTGAAGGCGCCTTAAAAGGCATGTCTGAAGCCATTGGAGACCCATACTCAACTTATCTAAATGAATCTGCTGCCAATGATTTAAACGAAAGCTTATCTGGTGATTTTGAAGGAATTGGTGCCACTATGACAATGAAAGATGGCGAACCAGTTGTAGCAGAGGCCCCTGTAGCAGATTCCCCAGCTGAAAAAGCGGGAATCAAAGAAGGCGATATTATTGAAAAGGTTGATGGTACAGCTACAAAAGGGATGAAACTAGCAGAAGTCGTCTCAAAAGTCCGAGGTAAAAAAGGAACTTCCGTTGAATTGACTATCCAAAGAGAGGGAGAAACTAAAAATATCTCAATCAAACGTGGGAAAATTCCCGTTAAAACAGTGACTGGTGAGTTAGACAAAAATGATGCACAAATTGGCTCGATTAAAATTACGTCCTTTGGTAAAAAAACATATCAAGAATTGAAAGAAACAATCACGAATTTACGTGACAAAGGAGCTAAATCCTTTGTAATTGATGTACGCCAAAATCCTGGTGGACTGCTAGATCAAGCAGAGCGAATGGCCAGTATGTTTTTAAAAAATGGCGAAACAATTGTTCAATTTGAAGACAAAAAAGGACGTACGATGAAAGAAGTTGCTTCCAAAGAATTAGACGGCGGCTTTAAAGTAAAAGAACCTGTTGCAGTTATCATTGATGGCAATAGTGCCAGTGCATCCGAAATTTTTGCTGCAGCACTGCATGAATCTGCGAATGTCCCATTAATTGGAACGAAAACATTTGGCAAAGGAACGGTCCAAACGGTGAAAGATTTAAATGACCAAACCGAAATAAAATTGACTGTTTTAAAATGGTTAACACCAAAAGGCGAATGGATCAACGAAAAAGGAATTGAACCAACCATCAAAGCTGATTACCCCGAGTATGCCTATTTAAAATTGATTCCTCGCGATAAAACGCTAAAAGAAGGAGATCAATCTGAAGATATTCAGAACTTAAATGCTATTTTAGCTGTATTAGCGTATCCTGTTGATGAAAACAATGCAAACTACACCGCAGAAACAAAAGCAGCGGTTAGCGATCTTCAACAGAAAAATGGCTTGCCTGTAACTGGAGAAATCGACAATGAAACAGCCACAAAAATTGAAGCCACTTTAGGTAAATTAATTCTTGAAAATGACGCTGCTTACGATACAGCAGTCAAAGAAATTCAAAAAAACTAGAAAAAGGTGGCACGAAGTTGAAGAAGAAACGTGATTATGTTGGGTATTTAATGTACTTTCTGAAAATTTTAGTACCAGCAATCGTAGCCGTTTTTATTTTAAGAGGATTTTTCCTGATTCCTGTTCGGGTGGATGGCCATTCTATGCAAAAAACCTTGAATCAAGGAGATATGATTGTGATGGAAAAATTCTCCGCCATTAAACGGTTTGATGTGGTGGTCTTTAAAACAGACACAGGATCGATTCTGATTAAACGTGTGATTGGTTTACCAGGAGAAGCTGTGCGTTACGAAAACGATCAATTATATGTCAATAATCAGCCAATCGCTGAACCGTATTTAACTAAAAACAGAAAAAAAGATCATGAAACGATGCCTTACACTACGAATTTTGATTCAAAAGAATTGTTAATGCAAGAAAAATTACCTAAAGATAGCTATTTTGTGCTTGGTGATAATCGCCGTATGTCCAAAGACAGCCGTTCTTTTGGTGCAATACATGCAGATCAAATCTTAGGGAAAGCACAATTTGTTTATTACCCACTCACTCATATGAAGATCATTCCTAAATAAGTAAGACCACTAGTTCGTTTATTTAAATAACGACTAGTGGTCTTTTCTAATCTGAAAAATTGTTCTCTTAGCTGAAAAATGTTAAGGTTAAAGTAATGATAGATGTAGGAGGTCATGCAAATGATTAGAAAAACAATTTTAGCAAGTTCTATCTTAGGCGTTGGGTTGCTAATTGGTGCATGTGGGAATCAAACCCAAACTCAAATGAATTCAACTAATACCAGTGAATCATCACAGCCTAAAGTAACCGAATCAAGTCGCAAGTCATCTGAAAGTGCGTCTAATAACGAAGGTGTATCAAGCGATTCTAGTAAATCCACAAGTTCCACTACAGAATCAGAAATCTTAAAAGGTCTGGCGGAAGAAAAAACGCTAAAAGAAAAAATCCCGTCCTTAAATCAAACAACGATTAAGAAAGTCACTGATAATGAGTATAAACGCATTCTTGTGATGGAAGAAAAGGCTACAGGAACGACCTATAAAAGTATTTTGATAAAAAAACAAAATCGCTTAAAAATTGTCAACGAAACAACCGATGAATTGTTATACAATGGAACCCTATAAGAACGAAACCATTCAATAAACTCAAAAGTATAGCCATTGTTTTCAAAGAAAAATTTCTTTGGAAACAATGGTTTTTTTATTGACAAAAGAATTTCTAGGATATATAGTTAGTTACATAAGTAGTTAACCGTTTAAGCGAGGTGTAAAAATGGAATTTAATTTTTCGGGGGAAAAGCCTTTATTTCAGCAAGTAGCCGATCAGATTGCCGAAGGAATTTTTAATGGCGCTTACTTAGAAGGCGAACAAATTCCCTCAACCACAGAAATATCAAAAAGTTATCAAATCAATCCAGCCACCGTTTTAAAAGGAATGAATTTATTAGTAGAACGACAGTTGATTGAAAAGAAACGGGGGATTGGCATGTTTGTTTTACCAGGCGCTCAAGAGAGAGTAAGAAGTGCACGGAAAGAAGAATTTTTAAATAAAGAAGTCTTAGAAGTTGTCGCAGAAGCTAAAAAATTAGGGATTACAGCTGAACAATTAAAACAACTAATTGAAAGAGGGTATGACGCATGAGTTTGCGGGTGGAATCAGTAAGTAAAAAATATCATCAAAAACAAGCACTAGATAATATTTCAATTACTTTTGAAAAAGAAACGATTTATGGGCTCTTAGGCAGAAACGGGGCTGGTAAAAGTACGTTATTAAATATCATAAATAATCGAAGTTTTGCCACTTCAGGTTCCGTTAAATTGGCGGGAGAAACAGTGACCGATAATGAGGCTGCTTTGACTCATATTTACTTAATGAGTGAAGATAATTTGTTTCCTCCTCAGTTAAAAATTAAAGATATTTTTAAAACGACTGAAGGTTTTTATGGATCCTTTGACTGGTCTTTAGCCGAACAAATGTTAAGCGATTTTGATTTAGATGGTAAAAAGACATTCAAAAAATTATCAACTGGTTATCGGAGTATTGCTAAACTAATAGTGGCGCTATCCGTCCCCTGTGAGTATATTTTTTTAGATGAGCCAGTCTTAGGTTTAGACGCCAATCATCGGGAATTATTTTATACTTATTTAATTGAGACATACCAAGAACGTCCCCGTACGTTTGTGATTTCTACCCATTTGATTGAAGAAATTGCGAATTTATTAGAAGATATTATCATCATTGATCAAGGAAAATTGATTCGCGCAGAATCTATTGAAACAATTTTGAAAAACGGTCGCATTGTTTCTGGGCCGAAAGAACAAGTAGAGCGCTATACTCAGTCATTGGAAATCTTAGGCATGGACACTTTAGGTGGAGCAGTTACGGCTTACGTGTACGGCGACTTGCCGACTGAAAAAGCAGAGGTTCAAATTGCGCCGCTAAATTTACAAACATATTTTGTACAATTAACCAATAGAAAGAAGGAAAAGTAAAATGAAATTTAAAACAGCTTTGCGGTATCGTGTTATTTATCAAGTCCGTTCCTTAGCAATTTATTTTGGCTTTTATGCTTTGTTCGGCATTCTTTTTCCTCTTATTGGGTTGCTCTTTTCTAACGACGTGAACACTGTCAGCTCTGATGCAGTAATTCCTTGTCTGGTTTTTATGGGGATACTATCATTTTTGGGGATGAACACAGATTTTAAACTGTTTATTCAAAACGGGCTTTCCCGCTGGACAATTTTTTTGGTGAATTTTGTAAGTAATGCTATTTTATCTTTGGTTGGATCCTTGGCTGTACTTGTACTGATTAAAGTATTTAGCGGCAATTTCATTTCTCATTTTCAATTATCAATGAAATTAATTGATGTCTATGCACAAGGAAACTTTTTCATGTCGTGGTTGCTCTTTTTTATCTTACTAATGCTTAGTGGCTCACTTGGCTTGTTAGCAGGTGTCTTTAATGATCGGATAGATGGCGTAAAAAAACTCATTGTTTTATTGCTGTTATTAATGATTCCTATTTTACTGGGCACGATTGCACAATTAGGGGGGGCACCAATGCGCCTGAGAATGCTCCACATCTTGCAAACAATGGTTGGTTATCAATCCACTGGTTTTACTGTCCTACCACTTCTTCTGACAATCAGTTGCTTTGTTGGTATTAATCTTGGCTTGGCCTATTTATTGAATAAACATCGTGAAATTAAACGCGTAAATGCATAACTAATTAATAAGAACATGTTCAATGAGGTGAATTTGGAACATGTTCTTATTGTTTTAATTGAGAGATACATCGGAAGTACCATGACAAAGGAAAGGGCTTCCGTCAAAATAGAAAGAGAAGAAAGGAGTATGAAAAGAGTAAAAAACTTTGTAAATAAGTAAACGACAAAGAATGAAAAATGGAGGGGTAACATGGCGGTAATTGAAGCAAAAAATATCAAAAAAAGTTATGGAAAGAACGAAACAAAATTTGACGCGTTAAAAGGTGTTGATTTAAAAGTTGAAAAAGGTGAATCTGTGGCCATAATTGGTAAAAGTGGCTCTGGGAAATCAACATTTATGCACATTTTGGCATTGTTAGATCAACCAACTTCAGGAGATATTTATTTAAATGGTAAAAATGTTACTAGTATTAGAAAGAAAGTGCTGAATAAAACGAGAAATGAAGAATTTGGTTTTGTTTTTCAACAATTCTTTATGAATGCCAAGGATACAGTTTTAAATAATGTTCTTTTACCATTAAAAATTGGTGGGATTTCCGGTAGCAAGAGGAAAAAGATGGCTTTAGATGCGTTAAAAGCAGTCGGTTTGGAAGATAAAGTTCAAAATAAAGCGAATAATTTATCTGGTGGCCAAAAACAACGGGTATGTATAGCGCGTTGGATAGATGTCAATAAAGTAGACACAAAAAGAGAAGATACTTAAAGACATTCAAAGTAAAGAGCCTCCTTTTCATTTGGTGTAAGCATATCTAATGTTCCGTGAGGACGTTTGGTGTTATAGAATCCTTCAATGTAAGCGAAACAAGCCAAACGTACTTCTTCGATTGAATGGAATGAACGGCGATTTAATTCTTCTTTTTTCATATATTTAAAAAAAGCTTCGGTAACGGCGTTATCCCACGGATAACCTGGTTTTGAAAGAGAATGGACAATCGGATGATGCTCTATAAACTTTCTAAATTCAAAAGAGGTATATTGAGACCCTTGATCTGTATGAAAAAGAACAGGATTCATTAATTTTCGAGAATGAAGTGCTTTTTCTAATGTTTGAATGGCTAGTTTTGTATCAATCGTTGATCCTACGGTCCAAGCAATTACTTTTCTAGAAAACAAATCTAAAACGACACACAAATACGCAAATGTTTTCTTACCGATGGGGATATAAGAAAAATCACTTGTCCAAACTTGATTTGGTGCAGGTGGATTGAACGCTTGGTTTAGATGATTTGGCCGTGTCAAAGAAACCTTGTTTTTCCTTTTTTTGAAAACAGGCTTTACTGTAGACATTTTTGGGAGGTCCATTGCTTTCATCAAGCGATAAACACGACCAATACTAATCGAAATGCCATAATCACGCAAAAGAATCTGGCGGATTTTTGCAGCGCCAAGACGTTTTTGAGAAGAAGTATAAATTTCTAAAATCACTTTTCTTAGGTGTTGATTTTCTTTTGTTCTTGGGGCTACTTTTCCAGAAAAGCGTTTGTAATAAGTGGAACGATTGACTTTGAGTACACGACAGAGTGTAACAATACTGTGTTCATATCGAAGAATGTGTATGGCTTTTAATCGTTCGTCAAGCGAGGCGTGAATATGGCAATCGCTTTTTTTAGGATTAAATTTTCCTCCTCGAGTTGCGCATTTCGTTTTTGTAGCTGTTTGATTTGACGGGCCGTAAGGATCGTGTCATCGTCAATTTTTACTTCGGAATATTGTTTGACCCAACGAGCAATTGAAGAAAGAGCAATGCCGTACTCCTTAGCTAAAGCATTTTGAGTTTTACCACTTTCGTGAAGTTTCACAATGGATTTTTTAAACTCTTCATCAAATTTACGTGGTGATTTTCTGTTGTTTCCCATATTAAAAAGTCCTTTCAAAATTTGTGTCTATTTATTTAAGAGTATACCAAAAAATGTGTCCACTTTATTAGGATACATGCACGTGCTTTAGTTAATAATCCGCAAATTATTTTTGCAGATGAACCTACAGGGAATTTAGATTCTGCCACTGGGAAGAAAATTGAAGAATTGTTATTTGATTTAAATAAAAATAAAGGAATTACCTTAATTATTGTGACACATGATCCAGACTTAGCAGCACGTTGTGATCGGCAAGTTCATGTTCGAGACGGCTTGATTGTAGGAGGAGATGAGTAAATGAAATTTAGAGATATTTTAAAATCAGCTAGTACCAATTTAATGCGTAATAAAGGTCGAACCGTATTGACCATTATTGCAATCTTTATTGGAGCATTTACCATAGCTTTAACTACAGGAGTCAATATTGGTGTAAATGATTATATTGACAAACAAGTCGGCAGTGTCGGTGGTGCAAATCAGTTATTTATTCAGCCAAAAATGGAGATGAATGTTGGTAACGGAACAGAACCAAGTAAATATAATCCAGAGAAAAAAACCAGTACGATTCAACAACAAAGTATGCTTGCTGAAAAAGATATTGAGAAGATTAAAAAAATCTCGGATGTTACATCAGTGGAACCAATGAAATCCGTTGCTATCGATTATATAAAAGGAGCAGATAAGCATAAATATGTATTTTCAGCAACTTCTGCGCTAGATGAGATGACCATTGATTTAGCGGCTGGCCGTAAAGTTTCGCAAACGAGCCAGGACTTCGAAATTAATTTGTCACCAGAATATGTAAAAGCGCTCGGCTATACATCTAGTAAAGCTGCCGTGGGGGAAACAGTTCAATTAGGTATCTCAAGTTCCTTGAAAGGACAAGAGCAAGTTATTGAAGCAAAAATTGTTGGCGTTAGAAATGCCAGTGTCATTCAAAATGGGCTCTCGCTGATGAATAAAGCATTGATTGATAAAGTTGTCTCAATCAATCAAGCAGATCTTCCAGAACATTTAAAAAATCAATACGCGATGATTATTGCTGAAGTTAAAAAAGACAGCACGCCAGAGCAGATTAAGGACATCAAAAAAGATTTAGACAAAGCTGGCTATTTAGCGACTACTGTCGAAGATGAAATTGGCATGATTCGTAATATAATCAATGCAATCACTGGTGTTTTAACCATGTTTGGTGCAATTGCCTTGTTAGCTGCAAGCTTTGGCATTATTAACACGCTGTATATGTCTGTCCAAGAAAGAACGCGAGAAATTGGTTTAATGAAAGCCATGGGTCTTAGCAATGGGAAAGTCTTTACAATTTTTAGTGTTGAGGCGGCTTTAATTGGCTTTTTTGGCTCAATATTAGGCATTTTAGGAGCTGTTGGGGTTGGAAATTTAGTTAATCGTTTGGCAACGGATTCTTTTTTAAAGGCTTTAACAGGATTTAAATTAATTCAATTTTCATTGCCATCTTCACTAACGATTATCTTAGTTATTATGTTTATTGCTTTTTTAGCAGGAACTTTACCAGCTCGAAGAGCAGCAAAATTAGATCCAATTGAATCTTTACGTTATGAATAATAGACTAAAAACAGCTACTTTCTCTCAATTTAACTAAAGCATATTCTTATATAAAAAGAAGGCAATAGGCGTATACTAAAAGTGTGAAAAATGAAACAAATGAGAGGAAGTTGGTTTATGAAAGCTGTTGTGATTAATCAGTACGGAAGTAAAGAGGTACTTGAAGAAGCAGAAGTAACACTGCCAGAATTATCGGAACATCAAGTGTTGGTAAAAGAATACGCGACATCAATTAATCCGATTGATTGGAAATTGCGTGAAGGATATTTAAAACAGATGTTTGATTGGTCCTTTCCGATTATTCTTGGTTGGAATGTCGCTGGTGTGATTACAGAGGTGGGGAGTCAAGTAACGGATTGGCAAGTTGGCGATAAAGTTTTTTCTCGTCCTGAAACTACTCGTTTTGGTACCTATGCAGAAGTAACGATTGTGGATGATCATTTATTAGCAAAAATCCCTGAAACAATTAGCTTTGAAGAAGCGGCTGCCGTTCCGTTGGCTGGTTTAACCGCTTGGCAAGCATTGTTTGATCATGGTCACCTTAAAGAAGGAGAAATTGTTTTAATTCATGCGGGTGCAGGTGGGGTCGGTACTTATGCGATTCAACTAGCAAAAGAAGCGGGCGCACATGTCATCACGACCGCTAGCGCAAAAAATCATACCTTACTGAAAAAAATTGGTGCAGATGAAGTGATTGATTATCATACAACGAATTTTGCAGAGGTATTAACTGATGTTGATTTAGTCTTTGATACAATGGGTGGTGAGGTTCAAAAAAATAGTTTTGCCGTCTTAAAACCAAACACCGGTCGTCTTGTTTCAATTGTGGGAATTGAAGATAAACAATTGGCAGCCGAAAAAAATATTTCTGCTGAAAGTATTTGGCTTCAACCAAATGGAGAACAATTACAAAAAATTGCTGATTTGATGGCAGCTGGAAAAGTTAAATCAATTATTGGTGAAGTTTTCCCTTTTTCTAGACAAGGGATTTATGATGCACATGCACTCAGTGAAACGCACCATGCAGTTGGTAAAATAGTTGTTCAAATGGCAGAATAAAAAGAAGCTCAGACAGTGAATTATCTTAAAATAGAAAAAGTGGGTCCTAAGTCGAAATGACTTAGGACCCACTTTTTTGTTAAGAGGACAGATGTGCCAACCAAGTTTGTGTTTCCTTAATTTCTTGATAAGTTAATTGATGACTTTGTGTCCAAACCTCTTGTACGGTTGCTCCATGATTCTGAAATAGTTGAATCACACGCATACTCTCAGGAAGTGGGACAATCGGGTCATGCTCTCCTAGAGATAATAAAACAGAAGTGTCGGTCAAGTCTGGTTGATTGGTCAATTCAACAGGAAACATGGGATGATAGAGGACAGCTTGATGGTAGCTGTCGGGATGAGTAAGCAATAATTGAATAGCGATATTGGCCCCATTTGAATAGCCAATAAAAATAATTTTATCCAATGAAAATTGATGCTCGTTAGCGGCTTGTTGAATAAACTTATGAAGCGCCTCGCCGCGTTTTTCTAGATCTTCTAAGTCATAATGACCTTCCGCTAGGCGCTTAAAATAACGATTCATTCCATTTTCTGAAACATCACCACGAATACTTAGCACAGTAGCTTGTTTATTTAGTTCTTGGGCAATTGGTAGGAGAGATGTTTCATCACCACCTGTACCGTGAAGTAGCACAAAGACAGGTGCTTCAGGATGTCCTTTTTTAAAAATTGAATGCATGTTTTTTCCTCCTTAGGCTCGTTTTGTATTGAAAGGCTTGATCACACTCTCAATATATTCACGACGGTTTTCTAAAAATGGCGCAAGAGATAACTTTTCTCCTAATGTTTCGTAAGGTTCATCCCCCATAAATCCTGGTTCATCGGTGGCTAATTCGACTAAAATATGCCCAATGCGAACATACAATGATTCAAAATAATAACGATCGACATAGCCAGAGTTTTGTAAGCCTAAATGATCAAAGAGCGCTTGCCAAGTCCCAAGTGATTTACGATCCGCTAGGCGGAATGCAACGTGATGTACTTCACCATATCCTTGTTGCGCTTGTGAGCTAGTATCATCGTCTACCAAAACGACTTGGGCACCATTGCCACCTTGTCCAACTTCTAGTAAATAGCGATTGCCTTCTTGTGCCACTACGTGAAAGCCTAGAATTTCTTCAAAGACTTCTTTGAATTCATGAAAATAGGAAATAGCTATTTCGACAGGTCCTAAGCCATAAATCGCAAATTCTGTTGGAACAGGTCCTTTTTTCCAAGGGGTGCCCGCTGCAACGCCCTGATTTAATTCATCAGAGATTAATTGATACGCTTGATCATCAAAATCCCAAAAGCGAAGGACTTTTTTCCCGAATTCTTCAGAAATGCCTGTGTGTTTGACAGCAAATTCATTGAAGCGATTTTCATAATAAGTCAAAGCTGCATCTGAAGGAACCCGGAACCCTGTTCTTGAAATTGTATTGGTTCCTTTTAATCCTTTAGGGTTATTGGGAAAATCGAAAAAGGTCATGGTTGTACCTGGTGTACCCAAATCATCAGCAAAATAGGTATGGTAAGTATAGATATCATCTTGATTCACTGTTTTTTTGACTAAACGCATCCCTAAAACATCTGTAAAGAAGTGATAGTTTTTTTCTGCATCACTTGTCATAGCTGTAACGTGGTGGATTCCTAATAATTGATCTTCTTTTTTCATCATTATTTCCTCATTTCGTTTCATTTGTTATTTTTCGTAAAGTTTTTTGAAGAAGTGTTAATTCTTCGGAAGAGAGTTGTTCAAATGCTTCTGCAATTCGCTTTGCATGCGTCGGGAAAATTTCTTCAATTAATGTTTTTCCAGCTTCTGTTAATTCAACGTAAGTAATGCGTCGGTCTTTTTCACTGGGGGTGCGCGTTACATAGCCTTTTTTATGTAATTGGTCAATAACATAAGTGGTGCTACTGCTAGCGATTAAAATTTTCTCCTTAATTTTTTGGATGGTCTGAGGACCTTTATGGAGTAACAGCTCTAATACTGAAAATTCTGTAATGTTTAAGTCATAACAAGTGACATCTTGCTTGGCAAGTTGCTCTAGTCGATGGCTGGTTCTTAATAAACCGATATAGGCTTTTAAAGCTTCTTGCTGTTGGTTCATTGTTTCACCTCTTTTTATTTCGAATTCGAGATAAATATAACTTACTTTTGGTAAGTAATCAATTAATATGCTTAAAAAGACAGCCAGCAAAAAATGTGAATTTTTGCTGGCTGTCTTTTTTGTTTATTTTAGAAGATTGTTGGAACTAAGCCGCCATCGATTCTTAAGGCTTCTCCTGAGAAAGAAGAAGAATCTGGGCTGGCCACAAAGGTAACAAAACGACCAATTTCTTCTGGTCGAATGAGCCGTTGGATTTGTGAACGAGAACGATGATTTTTCATGAAATCTTTTTCCCAATCCTCTTTGGGAATGTCTGAATCAGCGTACATATCTTCCAACATTTTTTCTACACCTTCGGTAAGGGTTGAGCCAGGCATAACCGTGTTAACGGTGACATGTGTGCCAACAGTTAAGTTGGATAAACTTTTAGCTAAGGAAAGATTCATCGTTTTTGTCATGCTATATTGGGGCATTTCGCCAGAAGGCATCACCGCTTCTTCGCTAGCGATGAAAATAATGCGACCAAAATCTTGTGCAAGCATTTTAGGTAGATAAGCTTTTGCTAATGCATTGCCTGACAACACGTTCACAGTAAAAAATTTTTCCCAAGTGGCGTCATCGATGTCCCAGTATTCCATTGGCTCAAAAATCCCCATATTGTTCACTAAAATGTCGACTTTAGGGAATTTTTCAAGCAAAGTAGCTCGTTGACTTTCAATGGAAATATCGGCAGTCCCTGCTTGAGGATGAGTGTCTGGAAACATTGTTTGTATTTCTTTAACAACTTTAGTTACTTCGGCTTCATTGCGCCCATTGATAATGACATCGGTCCCTTCACGAGCCATTTCAATCGCAATTGCTTTGCCAATTCCTTTGGTTGAACCAGTAATTAATGCTAATTTATTCGTTAAGTGTAAATCCATTTAAATCCCTCCAACGTTTGTCTATCTCTAGTGTAGGTCTTTTTCTGGACTTTTAAAAGGAAAAAGTTTTTTCGGCCCTAGGGAAACAAGCCCCAATAATTACTTAACAGCTAGATTTTCACTTTTTGGGCGTAAAACGAGTAATTATTGTCAGTAAAAAAGCATCACTTTTTTGATAGAATAACTAGAGACGAAATTGGCTAAGACCAATTTTGTAAAATTGTACATAAAAAAGAAGAGTGGGAATGCTATGAAGAAACAATATTACTGGAATATACCCGATAACTTACTAAACTCGTTAAAACAGCGGAAAAAGTTATACAACTTTTATAAAAATGAACAAAATAAGGCAAGAGAATTAGTAGAAAATTGTCAGTCGGTTCTTTTTCCTGAATTAGTCGCTTCGCTGAATAAAATAGATGAACGGATTAAATTATTGATATTCTATCAAAATTTAGAAGATTGTGAGCTTTCAGAAGAAGAAATTATTACTGTGATTGAGCGAGAATATTTTGTGACTTTTTATGAAACAATTGAAGAACCGACCACTGAAATTATTAGTAGTCATTCTATGTATTATTTATTGCAACAGCCGACTAAAGAAATGCTTTGGGATTTAGACTTTAGTAACATGTTAAAACAAGGTCAGTTAGTTGATTTAATGGATTACCAAAAATTGACCAAATGTTATCAAAAGCTGCAGAATCAAGCTAAAAATTTGATTGAAAAATTAAATAAAGAAACATTTTACACATTCTATAGTCAACTTTTATTGATTGATTGCCAATGCAAATTATTAATAGAAGAGGCGCTTCTAAAAGAAGAATCATTGATGACGGTCGATGAATGCTTAACAGCCATTAAGCAAGAAATTCGAAAAATTCATTTTGAACAATTTAAATACCAACATTATTTATTTGAAGATTTATCTTTGCGGTACCAAGTTTAACAAAAGTGACAAAAAGAATGGTTGAATCTAACAAGAATGTTCGTTGTTTTCTGTTATATAAAAAGATATGATAGTTTCTGTAGAAAAAATAAAGGAGACGATTCATGAACGCAAATCGCTTAAAGTTATTGATGATGGGGTTAATGGTTCTTGACCATATTAGTTATTTTGTTCCGCCAGAATGGGCACTGATTTTTCATGTAATTACTCGTTGTGTCGGTGTGTTTTTTGGTTACATGGCTGTAGAAGGTTTCAACTATACACGGAATGTTTATCGTTACAATGGTCGTTTGTATATTTGGGCAGCAATCATGTTTGTTGGAAATACGCTTCTAAATCATTTAGTGAATAATCCAGCTGTCGCTGTTCACAACAATATTTTCTTCACCTTAGCCCTTGGTGTCAGTATGTTAATTGTGACAAAAGCGATGCTAGAGATGCCAAAAATCAGTTTAAAAATTGTTTTATTGATTAGTATACTAGCAATTTTAGGAATAGGAGCAATGTTTGCTGAAGGTGGCATTGTGATGTTACCTTTTATGTTGATTACGTATTTAGCCAGAAAGAGACTTGTCTTACGGAACTGTTTATATGGTGCATTAGCGCTCTTTTTCTTAGTTACAAGTTTTCAATGGTTGGGAGATTGGCCAACGACAATTGAAATGTTAGCTTATAATTCTGATTTTATGTTTATCACTGTGTTACCCTTTATATCGCTTTACAATGGTGAGAGAGGGAGCAAAGCACCATTTTTCAAATATTTATTTTACGGATTCTATCCGCTCCATTTATGGCTGATTGCATTGATAGCCAATTACGTTCATTAAACCTTTTTATATTAAAAGAATAAAAACAGCGACTCACAAAAATGTGAGTCGCTGTTTTTTTAGATGGGTAAGATACTGATTCCTAAAAGAAGAGTGACAAGTAGAAAAACAAAAAGCACAATTCGCTTATCATGAACCAGTAAGGCAATGTATTCTCGGATTAGAGCAGTTGGTAAAAAATATAAGGCAGTTGGCGCCCCGACACCTTCAGCTTTTAAGCCGACACGATGGGCATACATAGCTCCTCGTAAGACATGATAGTTATTTGTTGAAAAAATAACAGAGGGTTGTTTAGAATCAGACGGCATCTTTTGCCAATCTGCCTGAATTATTGCTTTAGAAAACAACATATTTTCATAAGTGGTTGTGGATTGGTCCTCCATCAAAATTGCTTCTGCAGGAATATTTTGTGAAAGCAAATATTTTTTCATTGCGAAAGCTTCGGCCACAGGTTCGTCAGGACCTTGACCACCGCTGACTACAAATTTAGCAGTGGGATTTTTTTCATAATATTCAATCCCTTTATCTAACCGACTCTTCAAAAGTGGAGGTACTTCCTCGCTACGAATTCCCGAACCTAAAACAATGATATAATCAACCGCTTTTTTTAAAGGAATCATTTGGTACATCCATGAATACAAGACGTAAGCAGCAAATAGAAAGGTCAGCAAAAGATCCATTAACAATAGAAAAAGTAAGAACAGAAAAAGCACATAAGGTATTTGCGCTGTGCCAACTGATAATAAATATAGAAAGGCTGGTAAAGCAATTAATAAGTTCAGCCCTAAGCCCGCCGACAATTTAGCCGTGACACTTTTGCCTTCTTTCGTTTGCATCGTACGTGAGTTAAAAATAAAGTAAAGGCAAATGCCGATAAACACAGCGGGAATTAATAGATAAGCAATGGCCAAGGTAATTAGGTCGCCATTCTTAAAATGTAAATAAATTTTGTCTAATCCGATAAATAGTAAGGTGACTAATGACAATAAGGTGCCGGAAGCCAGAGTGATACCGCCGAGGATACTGCGGTTATTAATTTTTAATATACCAAATCCTAGTAGGGCGATAAACAAAAAGAATAGTAGTAGTGCCATTTAATTCCTCCTAAAAATAAGTATCTAAAGTATAACATGCTTTAGGATCTGACATAAATAAACAGCTGTGCCGAAGCATAAGTTTTCCTTTCATTCTTAGAAAAGAAGTTTTTTCATGAAAAGTAAATTAGATAACAATTGTTTAGAGAAAGAAAAGCTTGATTTACTAAGCTTTTCCTTCTCTATAAAAAATATTAATGAGGACATAAAAATTAACAATTTGTATGCGTTTACATACTAAGGTAGATTTAAAGTGTAAAGAAGAAAAAATGAGGTGAGAAAATGATCACTGTTTCAATTGCAGGAGGTTCACAACCAGAGATTTTACAGTTAGTTAAAAAAGCACTAAAAGAAGCCGAGCAACCGTTGCAGTTTATTGTATTTGATACAAATGAAAATCTTGATACTGAAAATCTTTGGAAATATGTTCATTGCTCAGATGAGGCCGCGGTAGCACAGGAAGCTGTCAGTTTAGTTGCAACCGGTCAAGCACAAATTTTATTGAAAGGAATTATTCAGACCCACACATTACTGAAAGAAATGTTGAAAAGTGAGCATCAATTAAAAAATAAACCGATTCTTTCCCATGTAGCAATGGTGGAGCTGCCTGCGGGAAAAACCTTCTTGTTAACCGATTGTGCGATGAATATCGCCCCCACTCAAGCGACCCTCATTGAAATTGTTGAAAATGCTAAAGAAGTCGCCCAAAAATTGGGACTGCATCACCCGAAAATTGCTTTGTTAAGCGCAGCGGAAAATTTCAATCCTAAAATGCCTTCGTCTGTTTTAGCAAAAGAAGTCACGGCACATTTTAATGATCAACAAGAGGCTACGGTTTTTGGGCCACTTTCGCTTGATTTAGCGACCTCTGAAGAAGCGGTTGCGCATAAACGTTACAGCGGTCCTATCATGGGGGATGCAGATATTTTAGTGGTCCCAACTATTGATGTTGGAAATTGTTTATACAAATCATTAACCTTGTTTGGGCACGCCAAGGTGGGAGGAACGATTGTTGGCACAAAAGTCCCAGTTGTTTTAACATCTAGAAGCGATTCGACAGAAAGCAAATTCCATTCATTAAGATTTGCCATGAGACAAGTTTAAAAAAAGGAGCAGAAAACAATGGAAACAGTATTGGTTATTAATCCTGGCTCGACCTCCACGAAGTTAGCGCTTTTTGCTAATCATGATTGCTTGGCAGAAGAAACGCTTAGACATAGCGTCCAAGAATTGGCACCTTTTGAAAATGTTGTCAGTCAAACATCATTTCGAAAACAAATGATCGCGGAATTTTTAGAAACACATAACATCATACAATTAGCCGCTGTTGTAGGGCGTGGTGGTTTGCTTAAGCCTATTCCTGGCGGTACGTATCTTGTCGACCAACAAATGCTAGAAGACTTGCGGACAGAACGCTTTAATACCCATGCTTCAAATTTAGGGGCGATTTTAGCTAATGAGTTTGCAGAAAAATATCACGTGCCAGCCTTTATTGTCGATCCTGTTGTTGTAGATGAGCTACAGCCATTAGCCAGGATTTCTGGATTAAAAGGCATTCAGCGGCGTAGCGTTGGTCACGCCTTAAATCAAAAAGCGGTCGCTCGAAAAATCGCTGAGGATTTAGGGAAAACATATGAGCAAAGCAATTTTATCGTTGTTCATTTAGGTGGGGGCATTAGCTTGGGGGCGCATCAAAAAGGCCGCATGGTGGATGTGGTAAATGGGCTTGATGGTGAAGGTCCTTATACGCCAGAACGCAGTGGTGCCTTACCGCTCGTTGAATTTGCGCAATGGATACTTGAACAGGAGTTAACGATTAGCCAAGTGAAAAAGCTAATTGCGGGGAATAGCGGTCTTAAATCATACCTAGGTGAAACAGATTTACGGCATATCCAAGCACAAATAGCTGCAGGTGATCAAACAGCAAATTACTATTTAAAAGGAATGTGTTACCAAATCGCAAAAAGTATTGGCGAGATGGCCGTGGTTCTTGAAGGCACAATTGATGCAATTATTTTAACAGGGGGCGCAGCCTATTCGCAAACCGTTGTTCAAGAAATTAGTCAAAAAGTCACTTGGATTGCACCAATTAAGGTTTACCCAGGTGAAATGGAGATGGCTGCTTTATATGAAGGCGTCAATCGAGTATTAACAGGGGAAGAACAAGCTTTAAATTATAGTGAAGCAAAAATTGAGCAGGAGTGATCAAAATGGCGGAACAAACAGATTTACTGATTTTAGGTGGCGGAACAGGAGGCTATGTAGCAGCAATTCGAGCTGCACAAAAAGGGCTAAACGTCACAATTGTTGAAAAATACAAATTAGGTGGCACTTGTTTGCACAAAGGCTGTATCCCTACAAAAGCTTTATTAAGAAGCGCAGAGGTTTTTGATACCTTAAAACAAGCGGCTTCTTTTGGGATTGAAACAGAGGCAGCGTCCATTGATTTTTCTAAAATACAACAACGGAAAGAAGGAATTATTGAGTAGTTACACAAAGGTGTTGAAGGCTTATGCAAGAAAAATAAAATCAAAATTTTAGCAGGCGAAGGTTTTAGGTCCCTCCATTTTTTCACCAGTCTCTGGCGCAGTGGCAGTTACGTTTAATGATCCAACACGAGAAGAAGAAATTATCGTTCCTAAAAATGTCATTATTGCGACAGGCTCTAGTTCTAAAACGTTACCTAATTTGCCATTGGATGAAGAATTTATCTTATCTTCTGATGGGATGCTTGAATTAGAAGAGCTACCAGAATCAATTGCAATTATTGGTGGTGGCGTTATTGGTGTCGAGTGGGCTTCTTTATTAAATAGTTTAGGTGTCAACGTAACTATCATTGAATTTTTGGATCGTTTACTTATAAATGAGAGTGCAACAATTTCTAAAGAATTAAAGAAACGTTTAGAGCAACGAGGAATTAACATTTTATTAGGAAGCAAAGTCCAAGAAGCGAAAGTTACTGGACAAAAGGTTCAAGTAGAAGTTGCAGGACAAGAAACCCTCACCGTTGACAAAGTCATGGTAGCAATTGGACGTCAGCCCAATATCAATAAGTTAGGGTTACAGAATACCTCAGTGAAATATACTGACAAAGGCATTGAAGTAAATGAATTTTATCAAACCACAGAAGGACATATTTATGCGATTGGTGATTGTATCGATACACTCCAACTAGCACATGTGGCTATGAAAGAAGGAGAGTTAGCTGTTCAGCATCTTTTAGGCGAGACAGTTGAACCTTTAAATTATACAAACGTACCTCGAGGTGTTTATACAAATCCTGAAATAGCAAGTGTCGGCTATACTAGAGAAACTTTACCAGCAGAAAAAGAAGTAGTAATTGGCACCTTTAATTTTAATGGTAATGGTAAATCACTTGTTTATGGAGAAACAGATGGCTTTATAGAAGTAATTCGTGACAAGAAGACCGATGATTTATTAGGGGTTTCTATGATTGGCCCACATGTCACGGATTTAATTGCCGAAGCAAGTACTGCCATGTATTTAGATGCCGCGCCCATTGAAATTGGTGAAGCAATCCATGCGCATCCAACAATGACAGAAGTATTGCAAGAAGCAGCCTTAGATACTTATGGCTTAGCGATTCACAAATAGAGAAAGGTTGATGAAAATGAAAGCGCTTAAAAAATCAGGTTTATCAAAAGAAGAATTGATTCAGGCATATCGTGAAGTACTAAGAGGACGTCGTTTAGACGAACGGTTGTGGCAATTAACAAGGATTGGTAAGACCTCTTTCAATATTTCTGGTCAAGGGGCAGAAGTTGCACAAGTAGCGATGGCGATGGCTTTTGATCCTCAAAAAGATTATTTTTTACCGTATTATCGTGATATGACCGCGTGCTTGGTTTGGGGCATGACCTCCAAAGATATTTTAATGGGTTCTTTTGGAAAAGAAGCGGATCCTTCTTCCCATGGTCGTCAAATGCCGAATCATTATGGTTCAAAAGAGCATAATATTGTTTCCTTCTCTTCAACAGTAAGTACACAAATGCCATTAGCGACAGGTGTTGGTTATGCAGCGCAACTTCAAAAAGCTGATTTTGTTGCATTGACCACCACTGGGGAAGGCTCTGCCAATCAAGGAGAAGTCCAAGAAGCTATGAACTTTGCAGGCGTAAAAAAATTGCCAGTCATTTTTGTTGTTGAAAATAATGAATATGCGATTTCTGTCCCAATCGAAGAACAGTATGCCAATAAACGAATGGCCGATCGCGCGAAAGCTTATGGCTTTGAAGGTGTGACCGTTGATGGTAGTGATTTTACTGAAGTCTATCTAGCGTTTAAAGAAGCAGTAAAAGCGGCTCGCGGGAAAAAAGGACCAAAATTGATTGAATTAATGGTTTCTCGCTTGACTTCTCATTCCGCTGACGATGATCAATCTGTTTATCGTTCAAAAGAAGAAATTGAAGAAATGAAAAAGAACGATGCAGTGAAGCTTTTTGAAAAACAATTATTAGAAGAGGGCTATTTAACAGACGAAGACATTACCCAAATTGATGAAGAAATTCGTGCAGAAATCAATCAAGCAACGGATGAAGCAGAAGCAATGCCAGATCCTGTACCGACATCAATTTTAGAAGAAGTGTATGCAAAATAAGAGAAGAGGAGAAGAAATATAATGGCTGAGATGACTTATTTAGAAGCAATTAACTTAGGAATTTCTGAAGAAATGGCTCGTGATGAAAAAGTAGTTATTTTTGGAGAAGATGTCGGCGGCGACAAAGGCGGCGTGTTCGGTGTAACAAAGGGTTTAGCTGCTAAATACGGTGACGAGCGTTGTTTTAATACACCGTTAACAGAAGGCTTAATTGGTGGTTTAGCTGTCGGCTTAGGTTTAATGGGCTATCGCGCAATTGGTGAATTTCAATTTGCGGATTACATTTTGCCTGCAACCAATCAATTGTTATCAGAGGCTCGGACAATGCGCTATAGAACAAAAGGCGATTGGACTGCGCCAATCGTTTATCGGACCCCTTATGGCGGCGGTGTTCGTGGTGGGCTGTATCATTCTCAGTCTACAGAAAAAGTTTTTTGTGGACAACCAGGATTAAGAGTGGTGACCCCCTCTAATCCTTATGATGCAAAAGGGATGATTAAAGCAGCGATTCGTTCCGATGATCCAGTCATTTTTTACGAACATAAGCGTTTATATCGTTTACTAAAAGATGAAGTGCCTGCAGATGATTATATCGTACCAATTGACAAAGCCAATGTCGTTAGAACGGGTAGTGATTTAACCGTGATTAGTTATGGCATGACCTTGCAATTAGCTTTAGCTGCGGCGGAAAAACTAGCCGCTGAAGGAATTGATGCCGAAATCGTCGATGTTCGCTCATTATATCCTTTAGATCGCGAAACATTAGTAGCTGCAGCTAAGAAAACAGGGAAGGTCTTACTCGTAACAGAAGACAATAAAGAAGGCAGCGTGATGAGTGAAATTGCGGCAATGATTTCAGAAGATGCTCTCTTTGATTTAGATGCACCGATTCAACGACTTGCAGGACCTGATTGTCCAAGCATGCCTTATGCATTACCTTTAGAAAGAGAATTTTTAATCAATGAAGAGCAAGTATTAGCAGCAATGAAAGAATTAGCAGAATTTTAATTGAAGCAAGGAGGAAAAAATAAATGGCCACAAAAGAAATCAAAATGCCTCATCTAGGCGAAAGTGTCACAGAGGCAGCCATTGTCCAATGGTTAGTTAAACCAGGAGATTCAGTGAAACGCTATGATCCCTTAATGGAAGTCGTTTCTGATAAAGTCACCACGGAAGTCCCATCAGATTTTGATGGTGTAGTAAAAGAATTTCTGATTTCTCTAGATACAGATGTGCCCATCGGAACAGCGGTGATGACGTTAGAGACAGAAGAAACAACCGAAAAAACAGAAGAAGCTACTTTAGCACCAGTGAAAGAAGCAAGTGCGGAACAAGTGCAAGAACATGAAACGGTTGCAACAACAAGCACTGCGACGTCCCATCAAAAAAATAATGGTCGTTATTCCCCAGCAGTCCTTAAAATTGCCCAAGAAAAAAAGATTGATTTAACACAAGTTACAGGGACAGGTCGTGATGGTCGAATTACTAGAAAAGATGTCACAAACTTTACACCAACACAGGCAAGAACACCTGAGAAAACAGTGAGTCCAGGAACTAGCCCTTCAATTTCAGAGGAGCCAGTTGCTTCGCAAAATGAAAGCGCCGCAACAGCTAGTCCAACTGAAACAACCACAGATAAAATTGTCTCTGCAGATCCTGTACGTAAAGCAATTGCTAAAAAAATGGTCCAAAGTGTCAACGAAATCCCTCACGCTTGGTTAATGGTGGAAGCGGATGTGACCAACTTAGTCCAACTTAGAAATTCATTAAAAGATGAATTTAAACAACAAGAAGGCCTGTCTCTAAGCTTCTTCCCATTTTTTGCCAAAGCAGTCATTCAAGCGTTAAAGAAAAATCCAAAAATCAATACATCTTGGGATGATGGCTCAATTATTTATCATAAAGATGTTAATTTATCCATAGCTGTAACGACAGACGAGCATCTTTATGTGCCAGTGATTCAACAAGCGGATAACTATTCAATTGCAGGGCTAGCTAAAGAAATCAATCGCTTGGCACAAGAAGTCCGACAAGGAACGCTAGCAAGCAAAGAAATGCAAGGAGGGACCTTTACTCTTAATAATACTGGAACACTAGGTTCCGTCCAATCGATGGGAATTATTAACCATCCACAAGCTGCGATATTACAAGTAGAGTCAATTAATAAACGCCTTGTGCCAACCGCAGATGGAGGCTTTAAAGTGGCAGATATGGTTAATTTATGTCTTTCTATTGATCATCGAATTTTAGATGGACAACAAGCAGGTAAGTTCTTGCGAGATGTTAAAGATAATTTAGCGAAATATAATGCGGATACGGATGTATATTAAAAATCGTTCCTTGCTTTAGTTAAATAAAAAGCGCCTCAAAGAAATAAGCGCTCTTCTTTGAGGCCGCTCTTTATCTAATAGAAAGTTCAATCATTCTCAAACTTGTTCTAAAAAAACAAAAATAATCAATAGGAGTGTTGAAAATGCCCACTGATAAACTGGATGCTCAATTAACCCCAAGAATATTTTTTAACAAAGTGTTAGCTGGAACAGCTTCCGGCACCATTATCGCCTTAATTCCCAATGCTGTATTAGGAGCCATTTTAAAATATTTTGCAGAATACAAGATTATCGAAATGATTATTCATGCGGCGCAAATTTTCCAACTAGCCACCCCTTTAATTATTGGTGGACTGATTGCTTTTCAATTTGGCTTAACGCCACAGAAAATGATGATTGCTGGCGGTGCAGCATTTGCTGGTTCTGGCGTGATTAAATTTAATTCAGAAGTGAAAGGCTTTATTGGTGCAGGCACTGGTGACATCATTAATATTATGATTACCGCTTCTGTTGCAGTCTTACTTTTATTAGTCATCGATAAAAAATTCGGTTCAGTGGAAATCATTGCTTTACCGATCGTTGTTGGAGTAGGTGCAGGTTTGTTTGGCATGTTGATTTATCCATATGTGACACAGATCACGGTCGCCATCGGGAAAGTGATTAACAATTTTACTGATTTCCAGCCAATTATCATGAGTATTTTAATTGCTTGTTCATTTGCTGCACTGATTATTTCACCAATCACTACTGTGGCAATCGGTTTGGCGATTCAGTTGAATGGCTTGTCTGCAGGTGCTGCCGCAATGGGAATTGCAGCCACAACTGTTGTTCTTGTGATTAATTCTTGGAATGTCAACCAATCGGGAGTGACACTGGCTGTCTCTTTGGGCGGTATGAAAATGATGATGCCTAACTTATTTAAATACCCAATTATTTTAATTCCTTGTTTATTTACAGCGACTATTTCAGCAATTCCTGTGGTTCTATTCAACATTTCAGGAACCCCACAATCGGCTGGATTTGGCTTGGTTGGACTCGTGGGGCCACTTGCTTCATTGGATGCGGGCTTAGGGATCTTACCTTTACTCTTTTCTTGGTTTGTTGTTCCAATTGTCGCGGGTTTATTCTCAAAATTCTTATTTGAAAAAGTGTTGAAACTTTATGATAGTAAAGTCGTCTTTGCTTATCAAGGCTAGATTATCCATTAATTTTCTTTAATGATTTGGATAAAATCTCTAACATCTTCTGTCATACTAAAATCGCGGCGCAAAGCAATGCCGATGGGGAAATAGTCAAACTTATCTTTTAAAGGAATCCATTTCAGTCCCTGACTTTTTCCCACTTCATAATATTCAATCGGCAGCAAACAAATCGAATTATTTTTTTGCAAACTATAAAGAAGTACTTGTAAATCATCGTTATGCAAAATGATATTCGGCTCATAACCGAAGCTCCGAGTCCGATCTAGTAGTAGGCGACCAATCATAAAATTATCACTTAACGATGAAAATCGTTGATCTTTCAAATCTTTAAAAGTTAATTTTTCATATTGGGAGAGAGGATTTGATTCTGGAACTACGACATAAACATGGTAGCCTTTGGTAGTCGTTTCTAAAGGTTCAATATGAATAATTTCAGGTAAGGTATTTGGGAAAGAAATTAGTCCCATATCAATTTCTTTATTTGCTAACATCGTTTGTAATTTTGGCGAGCCGTCTTGCTGTAATATTAAATTCACATGTGGATGGGTTGTTAAAAATCGTGAAATTTCTTTCATAAATTGTACAGCAAATAAAGTAGTTAACCCTAAACGCAATTGCTTTTTAACTGGTTTCTGGTTCATTTCACGAATATCTGTTACCAATTGATCGAATTGAAAAACAACTTCTTGGCCATGTTCATATAAATAAACACCAGTATCGGTCAATTGAAACGGTTGATCAGAATGATCAAACAACGCTGTGCCTAACTCAGATTCCATTTTTTTCAATGCTAAAGAAAGTGTTGGTTGGGTGACAAATAAATTGCGAGCGGCCGCCGATAAACTGCGGGTATTAACAATTTCAATGAAGTACTTTAAAAGCTGAATATTCATCAGAAACTCCCTTTCTTTTTAAAAGCGCTTACACAAATGTGCTTGGATAAAAAATAACAAATAGATCACTTATAATATAACATATGTTTTGCCTTTTTATTGCTATAAAAGTAAGAGATAGAGATTTTCTTAGCAGATTTTTACCTAAAAATAAAAAATTGAACGGAGGAAAAGAAATGAAGATTATTATCGCAGGTGCTGGCGCTATGGGCAGTCGCTTTGGACTAATGTTACATCAAGCAGGAAATGATGTTATTTTTGTCGATGGTTGGCCAGAACATATTGAAGCAATAAGAAAAAACGGGTTAGTTGCTGATTTTAATGGCGAAGTGGTGACCGCTAAAATTCCTATCTATCCTCAGACAGAAGTAGCAAGCATCGATTTTACAGCAGACTTAGTTATCCTATTTACAAAAGCAATGCAACTGGCAGGAATGCTTGAAGCATTAGAACATTTCCTTAATAAAAATACGAAAGTTTTATGCTTGTTAAATGGAATTGGGCACGAAGATATTATCAAAAAATACGTGCCTTACGAAAATATTTTATTAGGAAACACAATGTGGACCGCTGGGTTAGAAGGACCGGGCAAAGTAAAATTATTTGGTAATGGTTCGATTGATTTACAAAATTTAGGGGCGCAAAGTGAACAAGCAGCAGAAGCAGTCATTAAGGTATTAAATAACGCTGGCTTAAATGCTCGTTATTCTGAGAATATTTTATCATCCATTTATAAGAAGGCCTGTGTGAATGGAACAATGAATGGTTTATGTACTTTGTTGGATTGTAATATGGCAGACTTTGGCGAAACAGAGCAAGCAGATCAAATTGTTCAACAAATAGTTAATGAATTTTTAGCAGTCGCTGAAGCGGAACAAGTTACGTTAGATAAACAAGCAGTTCTTCAACAAATCCGCTCGTGTTATAATCGAGAAACAATTGGTTTGCACCATCCATCGATGTATCAGGACTTAATAACCAATCATCGTTTAACCGAAATTGATTATATCAATGGAGCAATTGTTCGCAAAGGGAAAGTCTATGGGATTGCTACACCGTACTGTCAGTTTTTAACAGAGTTAATTCATTGTAAAGAAAATTTACTTCATGCTAAATAACAAGTAAAAACAGAAATACTCTTGAGTCGGTCTTGAGAAGAGCTTGACCTACTTCTTTCTATACTTTGCCAGTGTACAAGGCTGAGACAAAATCCAAAGTGAGTTTGGCTCAGCTTTTTTGTTTTTTAAAGAACACTGCAGAAAATAAATCAAATCCGTGAAAAATATGTTAAACTAGAGAAGGTGTTTTTTCGCAAGAATCTACGCGGAACACAGGACTCGTTGAAGAATTGAATCAAAGAAACAATGTGTTAAAGAAGGGATTTGAACAGATTATGACCATTCAATGGTTTCCCGGCCATATGGCCAAAGCAAGAAGAGAAGTTTCTGAAAAAATCAAATATGTCGATATTGTATTTGAACTAGTTGATGCGCGGTTACCGCTTTCTTCCCGTAACCCAATGATGGACCAAATTGTCCAACAAAAACCACGATTAGTCCTTTTAAATAAAGGGGACTTAGCAGATAACGACCAAAATAAAAAATGGCAACATTACTTTCAAAAGAAAGGGTACCAAACCCTAGTTATCAATGCCCAACAAAATAAAGGAATCAATAAAATTGTGCCAGCAGCCAAGGAAGCGTTAAAAGAAAAATTGGCTCGTGAACAGGCGAAAGGCTTGAAACCGCGTGCGATTCGCGCCATGTGTATTGGGATCCCCAATGTTGGTAAGTCAACCTTAATGAATCGTTTAGTCGGAAAAAAAATTGCGCAAACTGGGAACAAGCCAGGTGTGACAAAAGGACAACAATGGTTACGCTCTGGTTCCCAATTGGAATTACTGGATACACCAGGGATTCTCTGGCCAAAATTTGAAGATGAAGAAATTGGAAAAAAATTAGCTTTAACTGGCGCTATAAAAGATCAATTATTGCATCTAGATGATTTGGCGATTTATGGATTAGAATTTTTTGCACGTTTTTATCCGCAACGTTTGACGGAACGATATGGTTTAACAGAGGAAGAGCTATTTTTACCTGCCCCAGAACAGTTGATGTTAATTAGCCAAAAACGTGGTTTTAGAGATGATTATAATCGAGCCAGCGAAATGATTATTTTAGAAATTCGCAGTGGAAAATTAGGTACGTATACTTTGGACCGCTGGGAAGAACTAGGAGACGAATAACATGGCAAAAGAGTCGATTCAGGCAATCAAAGAAGCGTTGTTAACTGTCACTGATGCAACCGATGAACGATTAGCAAGCTGGCGAGAAGATGAACGTTCAGGAGTGCAACAAGCGATCAAACAATGGGAACGTCGCCAGTTAGCCAAAGAAAAAGAGTGGCAACTTTTTAAAGAAATGAGTCAATTTGAGGAAGTGGCCTATAAAAAAGGCCATCGTTTAATTGCAGGAATTGATGAAGTAGGCCGCGGACCATTAGCTGGCCCTGTTGTGACAGCTGCAGTTATTTTACCGAAAGATTGTCAGTTATTAGGCTTAAATGATTCAAAAAAACTATCTGCTAAAAAACGGGAAACGTTATATAACCAGATTCAAGAACAGGCTGTCGCTATCGGGTTAGGTATCGCTGATCAAGGAGTCATTGATCAAATTAATATTTATCAAGCAACTAAACAAGCGATGAAAATGGCAATTGACGATTTAGCTTTTACACCAGATTATTTATTAATTGATGCAATGCAGTTAGACGTTCCCCAACCACAAGAAAGTTTGATTAAAGGGGATGCACGCTCCATTTCGATTGCAGCAGCCAGTATTATTGCAAAAGTAACAAGAGATCGATTAATGGAAGAATATGATGAATTATATCCTGGATATGGATTTAAAAACAATGCAGGTTATGGAACAAAAGAACATCTTCTCGGGTTAGAAAAATACGGTGTAACGCCCATTCATCGACGTACGTTTGCGCCAATAAAAGATATGATTTAAAAATAAAACACTTTTTTTACGTATTCTTATTTTAAGAAGATGTGAAAGAGGTGTTTTTTGTTGGAAATTTTACAACGACAATTATTATTTAAATTAGCGGTATGCCAAGGAATTGGCAATTTAGGGATCTTAAAAGTGTTACAAGAAGCTATCGCACAAAAGCGTGTTGATTTTTCCAGTACAGAAATTATTAGAATTGCTGAAATCAAGAAATATCGTGAATTATTTGAACAATCTTGGTTACACCATACGATTCATAGTGAAGCGTTATATATACGACAATGCCAACACCAATTTATGACAATTTTAGATGCCGTCTATCCTAAATTATTACGAGAAATTTATAATCCACCAGCAATTCTTTTTTATAGAGGAAATTTACAATTGTTAAGTAGAAGGAAAATTGGCATCGTCGGCGCTCGCTATGCCACTTCGTATGGGTTAAGAGTGACTGAAGCTCTGGTTCCTAAAATAGTCAAAGAAGGGTTCACAATCGTCAGTGGTCTTGCCAAAGGTATCGATAGTCGTAGCCATGAGATGGCCATCCAGAACGGGGGTCAGACAATTGGAATTTTAGGCACTGGATTAGATGTATATTATCCGTATGAAAAGAAAGAATTACAGCAAACTATGAAGCAGAATCAGCTTGTTTTAACAGAATATGTGAATGGGAGTGGGCCGAAAAAATATCATTTTCCTGCACGTAATCGCATTATTGCTGGATTATCTTTAGGGGTCTGCGTGATGGAAGCTCGTAAGAATAGTGGCTCTTTAATTACTGCACAAGCGGCGATGGATTACGGGCGCGAGGTATTTGCCGTACCGGGAAGTATTTTCCAGTCTTTTTCAACAGGCTGCCATGAATTAATTCAGGACGGCGCTAAATGTGTTCAGACAATTGATGATATTTGTGAAGAATTGTGACTTTTACTAATTGTGAATTGACAACCTACGTTCACTTCGGTACTATTTAATCAGATTTTAATCTTTTGGTTGTTAGTTAGGAGTGTCTAAATGGAAACGGTTGTTAGAAAAAGATGGTTGTTTGGTATGCAGCTACTGGGCTTTTTGATTTTGGATCAAATTCCTTTGATGATGGTCTCAGTTGTTCAATTTTCTACAGAAAATTTTTGGTTTCGCTTTGTTAGTGGATTAGTGGCTGTTGGACTTGGTGCCTATTTCGTCTATCTATTTGTTGCTTTTTTGAAAAAGAAAAAGCTCATAATTTGGACTTTTTTAGGAATCAAAGAAACCTTGCCAGTGGTCTTGTTAGGTTTGGTGATAATCTTTTGTGTGGGAATATTTGGTGATTTCTTATTACGTCTGGAAGGATTAGAGACGACCTCTAACCAACAAAGTGTTGAAGAAATTGTCCAATCTATTCCTAAAGGGCTTATACTTATTTTTGCAGGTGTGATTGGGCCAATTTTCGAAGAGGGAATTTTTCGTGTCGGGATTCAAGCGTTTTTCAAGCCAGCTTCAAAAATAGGCATACTCGTTTCTTCTATTTTATTTGCACTTGTGCACACGCCGACAGATATAGGTAGTTTTGTTATTTATTGGGGCATGGGTTTAGCTTTAAGTTGGGTCTATCTACGCACGGGTCGCTTTGAAGCTGCTGTCTTGACTCATTTTATTTGGAATGTTTTGGGTATTTTAATGCTTTAGGATAAAATCTATAAATCATAGGCATTTTTTATTTATAAATTCGGACAGTCAAACAGAAATGACAGAAATGTTAGAAAGCCTAGTCTTGACAAACCTATTCTATATAGCATATGATGTATTACGATTTGTGCGTTTTTTACATATATTATATAGTAGGAAAGCGAACGCGAAAGGAGCTAATTGAATGGCCTATAAGTATCTCGTGATTGTAGAATCACCTGCCAAAGCCAAAACAATTGAAAAATATCTAGGAAGAAACTACAAGGTGGTTGCCAGTGTTGGTCACATTCGCGATTTACCAAAAAGTAAAATGGGGATTGATATTGAAAATAATTATGAACCTCATTATATTTCGATTCGCGGAAAAGGCGATGTCATCAAAAGTTTAAAAGCGGCTGCAAAAAAAGCTGAAAAAGTCTATCTCGCAGCCGATCCGGACCGAGAAGGTGAAGCAATTGCTTGGCATTTAGCTTATCTTCTTGGCCTTGATTTAAAAGATAAAAACCGTGTGGTATTCAATGAGATCACTAAAGAAGCGGTAAAAGCGGCATTTAAAGAACCTAGAACCATCAACGTTGATTTAGTTGATGCACAACAAGCACGGCGCATTTTAGACCGTTTAGTTGGATATTCGATTAGTCCTATTTTATGGCGTAAAGTCAAAAAAGGTTTGAGTGCTGGTCGTGTGCAATCTGTTGCTTTAAAAATGATTATTGATCGAGAAAATGAAATTCGAGAATTTAAACCTGAAGAATATTGGAGCATTGATGGGAATTTCCAAAAAGGTCGCAAGAAATTCAAAGCAAATTTCTGGGGCGTAGATGGTAAAAAGAAAAAATTACCAAATGCAGAAGCGGTGAAAGAAATCACTTCTCGGATTGACGGTAAAGATTACGATGTTACAAAAGTTGAGAAAAAAGAACGGAAACGTAATCCTGCATTACCTTTTACAACCAGTAGTTTACAACAAGAAGCGGCACGTAAATTAAATTTCCGTACCCGTAAAACCATGATGGTTGCGCAACAATTGTATGAGGGAATTGCTTTAGGGAAACAAGGCACTGTGGGGCTGATTACCTACATGCGTACAGACTCAACCAGAATTGCTGATTCCGCCAAAGCAGAAGCTGCTGAATTCATTGAAAAGACCTACGGAGATGAGTTCTCAGCACATGGCGGCCGCAAAGCAAAAAATACGCAAGGTGCACAAGATGCCCATGAAGCGGTTCGTCCGTCAAGCGTTTTAAGAACACCCGATGAAATGAAGAAGTATTTAGATAAAGATCAATTAAAATTATATACTCTTATTTGGTCGCGCTTTGTAGCTAGTCAAATGACACCAGCGATTTTAGATACCATGAAGGTCACGCTTCAACAAAACGGCGTAACGTTTATTGCCAATGGCTCCAAAGTGAAATTTAAAGGGTTTATGCAAGTATATGTTGAAGGACGCGATGATGGTAAAGAAGACAAGGAAAATATTTTACCTGAATTAGTGGAAGGTGACGTTGTTAAATCGGTCGATATCGAACCGAAACAACACTTTACTCAACCACCGGCTCGTTTTAGTGAAGCCACGTTAATCCGGACTTTAGAAGAAAATGGTGTGGGCCGACCATCAACGTATGCGCCAACATTAGAAACCATTCAACGGCGTTATTACGTGAAGCTAACCAATAAACGGTTTGAACCAACGGAATTAGGTGAAATTGTGAATTCTCTAGTTTCAGAGTTTTTCCCACAAATTGTCGATACACATTTTACAGCGACAATGGAAACGGACCTAGATAAAGTCGGTGAAGGCCAAGAAAAATGGGTTGAAGTTGTCGATCGCTTCTACAAGCCCTTCGAAAAAGAATTAACAAATGCCGAAGAAAAGATTGAAAAAATCCAAATTAAAGATGAACCAGCAGGCTTTGACTGCGAACTATGTGGACATCCAATGGTGATTAAACTGGGTCGCTACGGAAAATTTTATGCATGTAGTAATTTCCCAGATTGTCGGAATACAAAAGCGATCGTTAAAGAAATTGGCGTGACGTGTCCTGTGTGTCACGAAGGACAAGTTATCGAACGCAAATCAAAGAAAAATCGGATTTTCTATGGCTGTAGTCGGTACCCAGAGTGTGACTTCACTTCTTGGGACAAACCAGTAGGCCGGCCATGTCCAAAATGTGGGCAATATTTAGTAGAGAAAAAAGTTAAAGGCGGCAAACAAGTCGTTTGTATCAATGGCGATTATGAAGAAAACGTCCAAAAATAAGAAAAATTGAGACCGAAGAATTTACTTCGGTCTTCTCTTTTAGTAAAATGAATTGAGTTTGTAAGAGACAGCTCTTAACTTCTTGACATAGAAAGGAATTTTTATACATGACAAAAAAAGTCACAATTATTGGTGCCGGTTTAGCCGGAAGTGAAGCGGCATGGCAAGTGGCCAATGCTGGCGTACCAGTTGATTTATATGAAATGCGCCCTGTCAAAAAGACACCAGCGCATCAAACAGAAAATTTTGCAGAGTTAGTTTGTTCTAATTCATTACGTGGAAATAGTTTAACTAATGCGGTAGGTGTTTTGAAAGAAGAAATGCGCCGTTTAAATTCAATCATTATTGGTAGTGCAGATCAAACCGCTGTACCAGCTGGCGGCGCCTTAGCAGTTGACCGTGATTCTTTTTCTGAAACAATCACTGAAAAAATTAAAAGTCATCCATTAATTACAATCAAAAATGAAGAAATCACCGATATTCCGGAAGGGATTGTAATTATTGCAACGGGTCCCTTAACCTCTGAAAACTTATCTCAAAAAATTCAAGAATTTAATGGTTCTGAAGGCTTTTATTTTTACGATGCAGCAGCACCAATTATTGATAAATCAACTATTGACATGGATAAAGTTTATTTAAAATCTCGTTATAACAAGGGAGAAGCGGCTTACTTAAACTGTCCGATGACTGAAGAAGAATTCAATGCTTTTCATGAAGCACTAGTCAATGCAGAAGTGGTTCCTTTACGCACGTTTGAAAAAGAGAAGTTTTTCGAAGGCTGTATGCCCATCGAAGTAATGGCGCAACGTGGTATTAAAACCATGTTGTTTGGCCCAATGAAACCTGTCGGACTAGAAGACCCTAAAACAGGTAAACGCCCTTATGCTGTAATTCAATTACGTCAAGACAATGCTGCAGCTTCTTTATACAATATTGTTGGTTTCCAAACGCATTTAAAATGGGGTGAACAAAAACGAGTATTCCGTATGATTCCGGGATTAGAAAATGCTGAATTTGTTCGCTATGGCGTCATGCACCGTAATAGTTTTATGAATTCTCCAGAGTTGCTAAAACCAACCTACCAATCAAAAAAACGTGACGATCTGTTTTTTGCTGGACAAATGACTGGTGTTGAAGGATATGTTGAAAGCGCGGCAAGTGGTTTACTCGCAGGTATTAACGCAGCTCGTCTTGCCAAAGGGGAAGAGCCGATTGAATTCCCTCGCGAAACGACTTTAGGAAGTATGGCTTATTATATTACACATGCAGAAGGCAAACATTTCCAACCAATGAATGCAAACTTTGGGCTTTTCCCAGAGTTACCTGAACGAATTCGTGACAAAAAAGAACGCTATGAAGCAATTGCTAATCGGGCCTTAGATGTCCAAGCTCAAGTTATCCAATCTTTAGACTAAAGTAGAAAAAATATGAGAAAAGACCGAGCATCATTGCTAAGAAATGCGATGATACTCAGTCTTTTAATTTTTAGAAAAAAATAACAAAAGCTAAAGAATAGTTAAAATTGTGAACATATTTAGAAATATTGATTAAATTCTGACAACTTAATTGTCTTTTGAAAAAGGTTATGCTAAAGTTACTTTGTAATCGAATGAGGAGGGCTATCACATGGAAGAAAAGAATTGGCCTGAGTTATTTGCTCGTTATCTTATTGTCGAAAGAGGCTATTCAGAAAAAACAAAAAAAGCATATCAAGAAGATATACAACATTTTTTTTCGTTTTTAAAGACTTCAGGTAATGACAATTATTTGACTGTGGAACATTTGGATGTTCGGGCTTATTTGAGCGAATTGTACGATCAGGAATATAGCCGTAATTCGATTAGTCGAAAAATTGCCAGTTTGCGTTCTTTTTATCAATTCTTATTAAAAAATGAAGCAATCCAAGAGAATCCTTTTTCCTATGTTCATATGAAAAAGAAACAGTTACGGTTGCCCCGTTTTTTTTATGAAAAAGAAATGGATGCATTATTTGAGAGCGCACAAGGGGAGCAACCGCTTGATTTGAGAAATCAAGCGTTGCTAGAAGTTCTGTATGGGACTGGTATTCGGGTCAGTGAATGTGCGAACTTAACGGTGGACGCAGTTGACTTTCAAGCTTCTGTTTTATTGGTTCACGGAAAAGGAAATAAAGACCGCTATGTGCCTTTTGGTTCATTTGCACAAGACGCCTTAAAGGATTACTTAGAGAATGGCCGCGCGCTATTAATGACAAAATATCAACAAAAACATCCGTATGTCTTTGTTAATCATCATGGTGAACAAATCACGCCAACAGGGATTGAATATGTCTTAAACCAACTAATTAAAAAAAGTTCATTAAATGCGGAAATTCATCCCCACATGTTACGCCATACATTTGCGACACATTTATTAAATAATGGCGCCGATATGCGGACAGTTCAAGAATTATTAGGACATGCTAATTTATCAACAACTCAGATATATGCGCATGTGACAAAAGAAAGTTTACAAAAAAATTATCGAACGTTTCATCCTCGTGCATAATGGAGGTAAACGTCTAGGAGGAACAATAATGGTTGAATCACAATTTCACTCTACAACAATTTGTGCAGTCGAAAAAGATGGAAAATTTGCAATGGCTGGTGACGGCCAAGTAACAATGGGCGAATCTGTCGTTATGAAAGGTACGGCCAAAAAAGTGCGCCGTATTTACAATGATGAAGTCGTTGTCGGTTTTGCAGGAAGTGTGGCAGATGCCTTTACATTAGAAGAAAAGTTTGAAGGAAAATTAAATGAATACAACGGAAACTTAACGAGAGCTGCGGTTGAGTTAGCCCAAGAGTGGCGAACACAACAGTCTATGCAAAAATTAGAAGCTATGCTGATTGTGATGAATAAGGAAGAAATGCTCTTAGTTTCAGGAACTGGGGAAGTCATCACACCAGACGATGGTATTTTAGCAATTGGTTCTGGCGGTAATTTTGCTTTGTCCGCTGCAAGAGCCATGAAAAACTTTGGTGATAAAGAAATGCCAGCGAAAGAGATTGCTAAAAATGCCTTAAATATTGCTGCAGATATCTGTGTATTTACGAATCATAATATCATTGTAGAAGAATTATAAGCGAGGGAAAATCCATGAATGAATTAAACAAAACACCAAAAGAAATAGTCAAAGAACTAGATCAATATATTGTTGGACAGCAAGCTGCCAAAAAATCAGTGGCGGTAGCTTTACGTAACCGCTATCGTCGCTTGCAATTAGAAGAAAATATGCAACAAGATATTACGCCTAAAAACTTACTAATGATTGGACCAACAGGTGTTGGTAAAACTGAGATTGCTCGTCGTCTCGCAAAAATTGTCAATGCGCCTTTTGTAAAAGTTGAAGCAACCAAATTTACAGAAGTAGGGTATGTCGGTCGGGATGTCGAATCAATGGTTCGGGATTTAGTAGAAAATGCGATCCAAATTGTTGAAAAACAACAATACAGTCGCGTGTACGCGCAAGCGTTGAAAAAGGCCAATCAACGTTTAGTCAAAGTATTAGTGCCTGGAATTAAAAAAGAACAAAAACAGGCTGGCGGTAATCAATTTGAACAAATGATGAACATGTTTAACATGGCTCAGCAACAGCAAGAAGCACAAGAAGAAGTAACGGAAGATATTCGAACGAATCGCCGAACAATTTTGGAACAGCTGGAAAAAGGTCTATTAGATAATCGTGAAGTAACAATTGAAATTGAAGAACCGAAGAAAACGATGCCAGCTATGAACAATGGCCTAGAACAAATGGGCATCGACTTAAATGAAACGTTAGGCGCTCTGTCACCAAAGAAAAAAATCGAACGTACTGTAACGGTGAAAGAAGCACAAGAATTATTAGTGAAAGAAGAATCAGCAAAAATTGTCAATGACGCTGATATTCATAGTGAAGCGATTCGTTTAGCTGAATCAAGCGGAATTATTTTTATCGATGAGATTGATAAAATCACCTCTAAAAGTCAACAAAGTTCGGGCGAAGTCTCTCGTGAAGGAGTACAAAGAGACATTTTGCCGATTGTTGAAGGCTCTCAAGTTAACACGAAGTATGGTCCTTTACAAACGGATCACATTTTATTTATCGCTTCAGGTGCTTTTCACTTGTCAAAACCAAGTGACTTGATTCCAGAATTACAAGGCCGCTTCCCAATTCGAGTTGAATTAGATGATTTAACGGCTGATGACTTCGTAAGTATCTTAACTGAGCCAAATAATGCTTTAATTAAACAATATGTAGCATTAATCGGTACAGAAAATGTTTCAGTCATCTTTACCAAAGAAGCAATTGAACGGTTAGCACACATCGCTTATGATGTAAACCGTGATACAGATAATATTGGGGCGCGTCGTTTACACACAATTTTAGAACGTTTATTAGAAGATTTATTATATGAAGCACCAGATATGCAAATGGGTGAAATTACGATTACCGAAGCATATGTCAATGAAAAATTGAATGACATTGTTCAAAATGAAGATTTAAGTCGTTACATCTTATAAAAAAGGCTGGAGGAGAAAAGATGGCTACATTATTAGAAAAAACACGTCAAGTGAACGAGCTTTTGCAAAAAAATAATCTGTTTGACGTACAAGCAGAACTTCCGTACAACAAAATGGCAATGATTTTAGGGGATATTTTAGAAAGTAATGCGTATATTATTAGCAGTTCAGGTGATTTGTTGGGGTATACTGAAAAATTAGATGTTAATAATGCCCGTATCAAAAATATGTTTAAAGAGAAAAAATTTCCTCAAGGATACACCGAGGCCGTGGATATGCTCAAAGTAACCGAAGCAAATATTCCAATAGACAGTGATTTAACTGCATTTCCTTTTGAATCACGAGAGCTGTATCCGTTTGGTTTAACCACTATTGTGCCTTTGTACGGTGCCGGCAAACGCTTGGGTACGATTATTTTAGCGCGTGTTGAAAAATCCTTTAACGAGGATGATTTAGTGTTAGCTGAATATAGTGCGACCGTTGTCGGCATGCAAATTTTGTATCATCAATCCAGAACAATTGAAGCAGAAGTTCGCAGTGCGACTGCCGTGCAAATGGCCATCAACACTCTTTCCTATAGTGAATTAAAAGCCGTCCATGCCATTTTTGAAGCCTTAGATGGCGAAGAAGGTCGTTTAACTGCTTCAAGTATTGCAGACGAAATAGGCATTACTCGTTCCGTAATTGTGAATGCCTTAAGAAAATTAGAATCAGCTGGAATTATTGAATCACGTTCTCTTGGTATGAAAGGGACTTATTTAAAAGTATTAAATCAACAATTTATTAAAGAGTTGGAAAAATAAGCAATTGCTCGTATCAACTAGGAGGACAACGCAATGACTGTACAAATTGAAAATGAATTTCTAATCGCAACATTTGCTGAAGAAGGAGCAGAATTAGTAAGTTTACAATCAAAAGAAACCGGCATTGAATATATTTGGCAAGGAAATCCTGAATTTTGGGCCCGCCATGCGCCCGTACTTTTTCCGATTGTCGGTCGTCTAAAAGAAGATACGTATATGTACCAAAATCAAGCGTATCATTTAACTCAACATGGTTTTGCTCGTGATCAAGTATTTGATGTGATTGAAAAAGGTGGAGAAGAAGTTTCTTTTTCACTAAAATCAACAAAAGAAACCAAGAAGAAGTATCCTTTTGATTTTGAACTAGTGATTACTTATACATTAGAACATCAAGAATTGACTGTAAACTACCAAGTAGAAAACACAGGGAAAGAAGAGATGTATTTTGGGATTGGTGGTCATCCAGCCTTTAATGTACCTTTAGAATCTTCACTAACGTTTGAAGATTATTATCTAAGTTTTTCACCTAAAAAATCACGGACACAAATTCCCTTAGCAGGCCCGTTTATTGATTTAGCGAATAAAACGCTAGCCCAAACGAATACCAGCTTTGACTTAACGCATCAATTATTTGAAAATGATGCAATGATTTTTGAAACAAAAGGTCAAACAGCAATTACGATTGCCACAGACGAAAGTGACCATCAAGTCACTTTGAGTTATCCAGAAATGCCTTTTGTGGGGATTTGGTCACCGACACCGAAAGAAGCGCCTTTTGTCTGTATCGAACCTTGGTGCGGGATTGCTGATGCTGTCGACGCAACTGGCCAACTTGCTGAAAAATTTGGCATCAATAAGTTACCAGCTAACGAACTATTTAAAACACAGTATATGATTAGTGTAAAATAAAGAAAAAGGCTGTGAACATTATTTGTTCACAGCCTTTTTCTTTATTTTTTTGCACGTAAGCCAAAAGAAAGACGACTTTCTGTTCCATTTTTAATTCGCTGAATGTTTTCACGATGACGGACAAAGATAAAAGTAGTCAAAGCAATCGCAATCACGGTTAATAACCAGTTAAATGTTGGTAAAATAGCTGGGACAGTGAAAGGCAAAATAATAGTAGAAAGTGTAATTAGTACAGCGCTAATCATACTTGTTAAACTCACCATACTGGTTAGATACAGACAAATCACAAAAATAAGAGCAGAATAAATAAAAAATGTGGGGCTGTATGCTAATAACATGCCAGCGCTAGTGGCTACGGCTTTACCACCTTTGAAATTGGCAAAAATAGGGAAGGTATGCCCTAAAACAGCTGCTACCCCAAAGAAGAGCGGGTTCACGCCTTGTAAACCAAACAAATAGGGTAATGAAGTGGCTAACGTTCCTTTCAAGATATCCATTAATAATACCGTGATTCCGGCAGGTTTCCCTAAGACACGAAATGTATTGGTTGTTCCTGTATTCCCACTCCCAAATTGGCGTATATCTTTTTTAAAGAAAAGTTTACCAATCCAAACACCTGAGGGAATCGAACCTAATAAATAGGCAACAAGTAACAAAATGACGATTTTCATCAAGTTAACCTCTTTCTTATTCAAACTAGGATTTATTTTATCATGAATAGAAAAACGGAACAACGTCTAATAACTAAAACAAGAAAAGTTTTTCTTTTGCTTGAGGAAGCGTTGACAAATGATTGATAACCGTTATAATAAATGTGTGTCATTAGACAAAGACGTCTAATCACTGGTTTGAAAATTAGTTATCAACGAAGATACAATATATATGTACTTATGAAGTGTCAGGGAAAGAGGTGCGAATCCTCTACAGACCTACCTACTGTATGGTGGATGAAACCAATAAGACCACAGATTATTCTGGAAGGATTGGGAGTAAGAAGAAGCTAAGTCAGGATACCGGCTTGATAAGTCTAATCATTCTTTTGTAGGAAAAAGAAGGGGCTTTGAAGATAACTGGCTGAGTATATCATTAGCATAGTTAAGTGACTGCTTTTTTTCTATTGGAGAAAAAAGTGGTTTTTTTGTATTGTTTTGACGTTGAGACAAAGGAGGTTCATTTCAGAAAATTTTCCCCAAAATAAAATAGACGAATGCGAGGATGAAAAATGAAAAAATTTACTTTAACAATGATGACTTTAGGTTTAGTAGCAACACTTGGCTTAGCAGGGTGTGGTAAACAGGAAAAGAAAGCAACTACCTCTTCTGAAAAAACAGAAGTAACGTTACCAACCAAAGACCGTAGCGGCAAAGAAATTACTTTACCCAAAGAAGCAACCAAAATTATTTCCCTAGTGCCATCAACAACAGAAGTGATTGAAGACTTAGGTAAAACCGATCAATTAATCGCAGTTGATACTCAAAGTAGCACAATGATGACTGATTTAAAAAAATTACCACAAATGGATATGATGGCTGTCGATGCCGAAAAATTGATTGCCTTGAAACCACAAATTGTTTATGTGAATGACATCAATTTAGCTAGCTCAGAAAGTGTTTGGAAACAAGTGGAAGATGCTGGAATTACAGTCGTTAACATCCCCACTAGTACAAGTATCAAAGCAATCAAAGAAGACGTCCAATTCATCGCGGATAGCTTATCTGAACATGAAAAAGGACAAAAGTTAATCAAAACAATGGATCAAGAAATCGACGAAGTAGCCAAAATTGGGAAAACTATTAAAAAACCAAAAACTGTTTTGTTTGAAGTGGCTGCCTTACCAGACATTTATAGCTTTGGTAATGGGACATTTTTAAATGAAATGATTGAAACAATTGGGGCAAAAAATGTTTTGGCAAATGAAAAAGGCTGGTTACCAGTGACAGAAGAAGCGGCCATTGCTGCAAAACCAGAAGTCATTTTAACCAATGTTAACTATATGAAAGATCCCGCCAAAGAAATTTTAGCTCGTAAAAACTGGGAAAACGTTCCTGCAGTTCAAAACAAAGAAGTTTTCGAAATCGATAACATGTCTAGCTCTTTACCAAATAACCACATTACCAAAGCATTAAAACAAATGGCAAAAGCTGTTTATCCAGAGGAATACAAGGATTTAAAAGATGAGTAAAAAAACGTGTCTCATACTGATGCTCTTGATCAGTATGAGCATGCTCTTTTTGGGTATTAAAATTGGAAGCGTTCAGATTTCGTTAACGGATTTGCTTCAAATTTTAGTGAAAAAGACGGTTTCAGAAGACGGGATTTTAGAGGGAATCATCTGGAATGTTCGGTTACCGCGTGTCGTGATGGCCTATCTCGTGGGCGCAGGCTTAGCAGTAAGTGGCACGGTGATGCAATCACTCTTAGGTAATCCTTTAGCTTCTTCGTATACTTTGGGCGTATCAGCGGGAGCATCTTTAGGCGCTGCGTTAATCATGGTAACTGGAGTAACTGCTTCGATCTTAGGGGCATTTTTATTGCCTTTAACTGGTTTTATCTTTGGCTTAGCAACGGTCTTTTTAGTTTTGTTATTTACGCAAACAATGGATAGTCAAATGTCCAATCAAACAGTTGTTTTAGTGGGAATGATTATGACCTTGTTTGTCGGTGCTATTTTGACGTTGATTACAGCACTTTTCCAAGATTATTTGAAACAATTAGTCTTTTGGCAAATGGGTAGTTTTTCTGGCAGTAATTGGCAAAAAATTGCTATTTATTGTCCAATCTTGCTTGTCAGCAGTCTGTTTCTTTGGTTTGATGCCAACGCATTGGATGTTCTTGGCTTAGGAGAAGAACATGCGATGTTAGCGGGAGTAGAAGTCAAAACAGCAAAACTACGCATTATTCTTTTGGCTAGTTTATTAGCAGGAAGTGCGGTTTCATTTGTCGGTGTGATTGGTTTTGTTGATTTAATAGCACCACATATTGTCCGTCGCTATTTAGGGGCGACTCATCGCTGGCTGATTCCCGGTTCAGCAATCTTAGGTGGGACCATCATGGTACTAGGGGACACAATTGCCCGCACGATTTTATCACCAAGAGAAATTCCCATTGGGGCCGTAACAGCCTTGATTGGAGCGCCATTCTTCTTGTATATTTACTTTAAAAAAAGGAGAGTTGCTGCATGATTGAATTAAAAAAAACAGCTGTAACACTCCAACAAACCCCCATTTTAAAAGATATTTCCCTCGTTTTTCCGACAGGTAGTAAAACTTGTATTTTAGGTCCAAATGGTTGCGGTAAAACGACACTTTTAAAAACGATTGCCGGACTTGTCCCTTATAGTGGTTCTGTTTTAATTGATGGTCAAGAAGTTCATGGACAAAAGCGGAAGGAATTGGCAACGAAAGTAGCGATGATGAGTCAATTCACGACAGTTGCTTTTGATTATACGGTTTACGAAACAGTTTTGATGGGGGCGTATCGACAACAAGCACAACGTTTTTTACCGATTGTTTCTAAACAAGAAAAAGAACGAGTCCTTTATTATTTAGAACGCACGGGTTTATTGCCTTTAAAAGATAAAGTTGTCAATCAGCTTTCAGGAGGACAACAACAACGAGTATTTTTGGCTAAATTATTTGTACAAGATCCAGAAATTATTTTATTGGATGAACCCAATAATCATTTGGATATTCGGTATCAACAAGAATTGATTCAGCAGTTAAATGAGTGGAGTGCGCAAGAAGGGAAAACGTTAATCGGGGTGTTTCATGATATCCGTTTAGCGTTAACGCTAAGTGAAAAAATTGTGTTTATGAAGCAAGGGAAAGTGGCCGCGCAAGGTGATTTTCAAACGTTGGCTTCAAAAGAATTTTTACAAACGATTTTTGAAACAGATATTGTTTCCTATTTTCAGAAACAACATAAAGTTTGGGAAACTATTCAATAACTTTGACAAGTTTTTTGGAAACAGGTAAGATAAAGGCAAAGAATCAGAAACACAATGGCGTGTTTTAACAAATCGGCAAAGGGGCCCAAGACTAAGTACGTAATGGTACTTGCTTTGGGCTCCTTTTTTATGGAGGTAGCGATGAAACGAATCATTTTAATGGGAGCTATCGGTTGTGGCAAAACCACGTTATGTCAAGCTCTGCAAGGCAAAGAATTAATTTATGATAAAACACAGGCGGTGGAATTTCATACAGAAATGATTGATACACCAGGCGAGTTTATTTTGCATCGGCAATATTATAATGCATTAAACGTCACAGCGGCAGAAGCAGATGTGATCGGTTTGGTCCAAAGTGCTGTAGAAACACAACAAGTTTTTTCACCAGGATTTGGTAGTATTTTCCCGAAAGAAATCATTGGTATTTTAACCAAGATTGATTTAGCACAAGATTCTCAACAGTTAGAGATTGTTCGGCAACAATTAAAAAGTGCGGGTGCAACAAGAATTTTTGAAATTTCTTCTGTTGAAAAAATTGGCTTGCAAGAATTAGTAGATTATTTAGAGGAGGATGAAGCAGAATGAAAATTTATACAAAAACTGGCGATAAGGGAATGACGAAATTAGTCGGCAGCTCAACCGTCGCTAAGGATTCTGATCGAGTTGAAAGTTATGGAACAATTGATGAATTGAATTCTTGGGTCGGCTATATTATCAGCCAACTTCCACAAGAAAATCAAGAAATTAAAGAAGAACTAGAAGCTTTACAACATTTACTTTTTGATGCGGGAACAGATTTGTCAACACCGATTGAAGCACAACGACCATTTAAATTACAAAAGGAAAGTGTGCATTGGCTAGAACAGCGGATTGATTTCTACACTGCACAATCACCAGATATTGATCGTTTTATTTTACCTGGCGGAACCTCAGCAGCCAGTATGGTTCATGTTGCTCGGACGATTGCACGGCGCGCAGAACGCATCATTGTGCGTTTAAATTGGACAGCCAAAATTAACGAAGAGGTATTAATTTTTACCAATCGTTTATCAGATTATTTTTATGCGTTGGCTCGCTATTTAAATGTTCAAGCACAACGACCTGATGTTTTTTATGAACGAAGCGAAAAGGTTTTCCATAAAATTAAAGAAGATGGATTGTAAACAGTTGCTTTTCTAAAAAACTTATGGTAAATTTCAGATAGATTAAACGAATATTTTATGAAAAATATGAATGGAAGCCAGTGAGAATCTGGCACGGTCCCGCCACTGTGAAGAAGCAAGGTTGCTTTTAAGTCAGGTCTTTTCATTTTTTCATTATTGGGCATGCTGTTTCGAGGCAAAACAGGATGTTTCTTAACAACGCTTGTGTTGAAAATCCAGCCCAAGATATTTGTATTAATCCAATTAATGGCACGAGGAAGTGCTTTTGGGAATTTTGGGCTGGTCTTTCAATGTTGAAGGAGATTTCAGGTACAATGACGTACTGCTATATTCCCTTTTTTTATTGACAATTAATTAAAGGCGTTGTACTCTATGGATAAGGTTTCGTGTACAATGGCGTATACATAAGGAAGCAAAGACGCTTCAGACAGATGATTTTTCGTTTGTTTGAAGTGTCTTTTTGTATTTTATTAAGGAGGAATTGTGATGAGAACAATTCATTTCCCTACCGAACTATGGGTAGGAGAAGGCGCATTAGCCAATTTGGAAACACTTCATGATAGACGTGTTTTCATTGTCACAGATCCATTCATGGTTGATTCTGGATTTGTGAATGAAGTGACAAAGCATTTAACAAAAAGTGAATGGCAAATTTTTAGTGACATCATCCCCGATCCACCAATTGATAAGATTGCTGCGGGAATTAAGCAGTTAGCGGCATTTCAAGGAGATACGATATTAGCTTTAGGTGGGGGATCCGCTATTGATGCGGCCAAAGCAATGAAATTTTTTGGCAAACGTACTTTGCAAACTCAGATTGCTGAGTTTATTGCGGTTCCTACAACTAGTGGAACTGGTTCAGAAGTTACGAATTTTTCAGTGATTACGGTTGCTGAGACTGGCACCAAAATCCCGCTTGTAACGGATGAAATTCAACCAGAAATTGCGATTTTAGATACAAATTTAGTGATGAGTGTCCCACCAAAAATCACAGCGGATACAGGAATGGACGTCTTAACGCATGTTATTGAAGCTTATGTTTCAACAGAAGCAAATCCGATTTCAGATGCGTTGTGCGAAAAAGTCGTTCGCCTGGTATTCGACAATTTAGAAATAGCCTTTAATGATGGCAGCAACCAACAAGCCCGGGAAAATATGCATTTAGCTTCATGTATGGCAGGGATGGCGTTTAATGTTACTTCGTTAGGCTTGAATCACGGTATTGCTCATGCGGCCGGTGCGCGTTTACATGTGCCACATGGACGAATGAATGCAATGCTCTTACCTGAAGTCATTGCATATAACAGTGGCTTAGCGAATGGCAAAGTCACCAACGAACCAACAGCTAAACGTTATGCGCAGTTAGCAAATTGTCTAAATGATACACAGACAACCAATGCACGGATTGGTGTTCAACAATTTATTCGACAAATCAAGCAACTCCGTCAAAAATTAAACATGCCTGCCACTTTTAGTGACTATGGTTTACCAAAAGAAGAAGTCCAAGCTGCGATCCCAAAAATAGCTGAAGGCGCATTGATGGATGGTTGCACCAAAACAAATCCTGTCCAACCAACAGCAGCAGAAGTGACAAAAATTTTAAATTCTATCTTATAAGCGATTGACAGGATGAAATCGATAACATATAATGTGGGTAGCACAACGGCGTGCTTCAAAATTTAAGAGCAAAGAAGCTCCTTAGTAGAAAGCGAAAGTGGAACCTTTACGTTTTTTATTGAGGATTTTTTATTTGCTAAATTAAAGGAGCGAGTCTGGTTGGAAGAAAAACAACGAATGATTCAAGAATATGTTCCTGGGAAACAAGTAACGTTAGCGCACATCATTGCTAGTCCTAATAAAGAAATTTATACAAAATTAGGGTTGCCAGAAGGCACCAGCAATGCACTAGGTATTTTGACAATCACTCCGAGCGAAGCGGCAATTATCGCTGTTGATATTGCGACTAAAAGCGGAGATATCCAAATCGGTTTTATTGATCGTTTTTCTGGATCGGTAGTCATTTCTGGTGACGTAAGCTCAGTGGAAGCAGCCTTACAAGCGGTGATTGAAGGTTTACAACAGATTTTAAACTTTTCTGTAACTTGTAAAATTACCAGAACATAGCGTTGAAAGGACAAGGGCGTGAAGAAAATGGATGGACGAATTGTAATAGTCGATGATGAACCTATTACGAGACTCGATATTCGTGATATTGTGATAGAAGCAGGGTACGAAGTAGTCGGTGAAGCAGCCGATGGTTTTGAAGCAATTGAAGTATGTAAAAAAACACAACCTGACCTAGTATTAATGGACATTCAAATGCCAATTTTAGATGGTCTAAAAGCAGGTAAAAAAATTGTTCAAGACCAACTAGCCAGTAGTATAGTCTTTTTATCTGCATACAGTGACGTACAAAATACGGACAAGGCTAAAAAATTAGGCGCACTGGGTTATTTAGTTAAACCTCTAGATGAAAAATCATTAATACCTACAATTGAAATGAGCATTGAACGAGGCAAACAAACGCAGCTGTTACTAAATCAAATCGATAAATTAAGTTTAAAATTAGAAGAACGTAAAATTATCGAAAAAGCCAAAGGTATTCTTGTAAAAGAAAATCATATATCGGAAGAAGAAGCCTACCAAATGTTGCGTACGTTAAGTATGAACAAACGCGCACGTATGAGTGAAATTGCAGAATTGATTGTAATGGATGATGAATAAATGAAACGATTAGAGCAATTATGTCACCAATATACCAATCTTTCAGAATCAGACATTAAAGAATTACAACGTACAGCACGTTATCTTTCTTCGACGACACTCTATCAAAGTGCAGATGTTTTTATTGATGTGTATAAGGAAATGTCACAGCAAGCACTAGTCGTTTATCATAAGCCGCCTGCGAAGACAACTTCTTTATATAGCGGAGATGTCGTCGGGATGGAAGCTTTATTAAAAAATGAACCTGGTGTTCTGCGTACCATGCAAACTAGCTTAAATAGCATTGGTTTGTTAGCAGTGACTCAGGAAAATCGTTTGATTAAGCAAAATATCTATCCCATTCGCAATGAACATCGAACGATTGGTGTCATTATTGTCGAGATTGCGGCAGATGAAGAGATTCAAGCGGACTTACAAAAAGAGGAGCTAAATAACTGCCAGTTAGCAAAAGTAGCGAAATCAACTAGTCAAGTCGACGCGTTATTTATTGATCAATTGGCAGAAGCCGTTTTGATTTTTGATGCGGCGGGTCACTTATTAATTACCAATCACAATGCACAAGAGCTTTATCGCAAACTTGGTTATCGGGACAATATCATTGGAATGAGCTATGACAATTTGTCCATCGATTATACAACTTTTGAATATGTGTTGTATCAAATGAAATATAAAATGAGTAATCAACCAATTGAAAGCAAAACGACCTACCTTAATTATTATTTTAAGGTTCGGAAAGTGTGGTTGGCATCAGAAGAACAACTGATTATGATTATTCAAGACAATACAGAATTTAAAGAAAAAGAAGCGGAAATTATTTCCAAATCTGTTGCGATTCGTGAAATTCATCATCGTGTTAAAAATAACTTGCAATCGGTGGTTTCCTTATTGCGTATTCAAGAACGGCGAACGCAAAGCCCCGAAGCAAAGAAAGTCCTTCATGAAAGTGTCAATCGAATTATGGCGATTGCAGCCACCCATGAATTGCTGTCAAAACAAGTCAAAGATGACGTTGCTTTACGGCAAACATTGGAAGCAGTGATGTATAATTTTAGACATCTTTTTCAAGGCGCACAACCCATTGAGATGATGATGGATGTTGATCCAGCCATTATGGTTTCTAGCGAACAAATGGTCACCATTTCCCTTGTTGTCAACGAACTATTACAAAACATTTTTGATCACGCATTTGAGCCACAAACAAGTGGCGTTGTTAAACTTAGTGGAACATTAGATAATAAAATGATTACCATTACTGTTACAGATAATGGTAAAGGCTATGACATTCATCAAAGTAACGAGACCAGTTTAGGTTTGATGATTGTCAAAAGCTACGTAAAAGATAAATTAAAAGGAAAAATTACAATTGAATCCAATAAACAGGGAACTAAAACCTGTTTCTATTTCGAACAGAACACCAGTGATGTTGTTCATTGATTAAGCAAAGGCGCTTAAAGAAAAGTAGAAAGAAATTTTCTAACGATTCTTTAAGTGCCTTTTTGTATGCAAAAGGAGGCGAGTCAGGCGATGTCGAAGGAAACACTTTTAACCGTAGGGATTGATTTAGGGACGTCTACAACCCAATTAGTCTTGTCAGAATTAACTGTTGAAAATTTTGCCTCTGCGTTTACAGTACCACGTATCAGCATTTCTGATAAAAAAGTCATTTACCGAAGTGACATTATCTTTACACCCTTACTTAACCAATCAGAAATTGATGCAGAACCTATCAAAGCGTTTGTAGCGGAGCAATATCGCCAAGCAGGTATTCATAAACAAGATATTCAAATGGGTGCGGTAATTATCACAGGTGAAACTGCTCGAAAAAGCAATGCCAACAATGTTCTACGAGCACTTAGTGGCTATGCAGGTGATTTTGTCGTTGCTACGGCTGGTCCTGATTTAGAAAGTATCATTGCCGGGAAAGGCGCTGGTGCTCAAACTTATTCTGAAACGAAACGCAAACCGGTGGTTAATTTAGACATTGGTGGTGGAACGACAAATTTAGCTGTCTTTAAAGATGGCGAAGTGATTGACACGGCTTGTTTTGACATTGGCGGACGCTTAATTAAATTAGATCAACAACAAAAAATCACCTATATAGCTCCGAAGATTCAAGAAATTATAAATAAAAAAGGGCTAACCTTGCACCTTGGTGACCAAGCCACCGAACAAAACTTACTGCCAATTATTTCGGAATTAGTTGCCGTGTTAGAAAATAGCATTTGCTTGGGGACGCAAAGTCCGTTCTACCAGTTATTAGTAACCAACCATCCACTACGAAAAGGTGAGGAATTACCAATTGTAACATTTTCTGGTGGTGTGGCTGATTGCTTAAATACGACAAGTACGAATCTCTTTAAATATGGGGACATCGGCTTACTTTTAGGGAAATACTTGAGAAAGTCACTGATTTTTTCGGAAAAAGAAGTCTTAGAAAGCGCAGAAACAATCCGAGCGACGGTCGTCGGAGCAGGTTCACATACTGCTGAAATTAGCGGAAGTACGATCGCTTATCGTGAGCAAATTTTGCCGGTAAAAAATATCCCAATTCTAAAATTAGCGCAAGAGGATGAAACCCTTACTGTGACAGAATTAGGCCAGCGAATCCAAGAAAAACTCAATTGGCATCGTATTGAAGAAACACCCCAGATTGCCCTAGCAATTAGAGGCATGAGCAATCCAACATTTGCTGATATTCAACGCTATGGTCAAGGGATTGTGGAAGGATTAGCTAGTTTAGTTGCTGAACAAATTCCCATTATTGTTATGGTGGATGAAGACATGGCGAAAGCTTTAGGGCATGCCTTAAGTGCCCATCTGCCAAAAGACTATCCGTTTATCTGTCTTGACTCGGTCAAAGTAGAAAACGGTGATTATGTAGATATCGGCTTACCAGTGGCAGAAGGGGCCGTCCTTCCAGTCATTGTTAAGACCTTAGTATTTAATTAAAAAGGAGCGACACAAAGATGATTTTAAAAACCAAACTATTTGGCAAAGTCTATCAATTTACATCCGTTAAAGAAGTCTTAGCCAAAGCCAATGAAGAAAAGTCTGGCGACAAGTTAGCTGGCGTAGCTGCTAATTCAGCCGAAGAACGCGTGGCGGCGAAAGTCGTTTTATCGGAATTGTCCTTAAATGACTTGTTTAACAATCCCGTTGTTGATTATGACGAAGACGAAGTGACACGCATTATTATTGACCAAGTCAATATGCGAATTTTTGAAAGTATTAAACATTGGACAGTCGCAGAATTACGCGAATTTATCTTATCTTCGGAAACAACCGATTTTGATATCAAACGAATTTCCCGTGGACTCACTTCAGAAATGATTGCTGCTGTCTGTAAATTAATGTCCAACATGGATCTAATTGTTGGCGCAAAAAAAATCAATATTGAAAAAACCGCCAACACAACGATTGGCCGTCCCGGAACTTTTTCAAATCGTTTACAGCCGAACCATCCAACCGATAATGTCGATGGCATTATGGCTTCAGTTATGGAAGGTCTTTCTTATGGCGCCGGTGATGCCTTAATTGGTTTGAATCCTGTTGATGATTCTACAGAAAGTGTTAAACGGATCTTAAACAAATTTGAAGAGTTCCGCAGCGAATGGGAAATTCCAACACAAACTTGCGTGCTTGCTCACGTAACGACACAAATGGAAGCCATGCGTCAAGGCGCGCCAACTGGCTTAGTCTTTCAATCCATCGCTGGTTCAGAAAAAGGGAACACAGCATTTGGTTTAAATGCAGAAATTTTAGCTGAAGCACAAGATTTAGCGCTTCACAGTGGTCAAGCAGCTGGTCCTAATGTGATGTATTTTGAAACAGGTCAAGGCTCAGAACTTTCTTCTGAAGCGAACTTTGGTGCAGACCAAGTCACAATGGAAGCGCGTTGTTATGGCTTAGCCAAAAAATTTGATCCGTATATTGTAAATACCGTTGTCGGCTTTATTGGACCAGAATATCTTTACGATTCAAAACAAGTCATCCGCGCTGGTTTAGAAGATCATTTCATGGGCAAATTAACAGGAATTTCAATGGGTTGTGATGTCTGCTACACCAACCATATGAAAGCTGATCAAAATGATATGGAAAACTTAGCAATGTTATTAGCAACAGCTGGTTGTACGTATATCATGGGGATTCCTCATGGCGATGATGTCATGTTAAATTATCAAACAACTGGGTTCCATGAAACTGCGACGATTCGTGAAACATTAGGCTTACGTCCAATTAAAGAATTTGAAGAATGGATGGAAAAAATGGGCTTAATGGAAAACGGAAAATTAACAAGTCGCGCTGGCGATGCATCTGTATTTATTAAATAAACGAGGTGAGAATACAAATGAACGAAAAAGAATTAAAAGAAATGATTGCCGGAATTTTAACAGAAATGGTCGCTGACAATCAAGCGGTTTCGACTGCCACTGTGACTGCTGAAGAAAAACCAGTCACAACACACGTCACTGAAACGACAGAAATTGAAGAAGGCCTAATTCCTGACATTACTGAAGTAGATTTACGTAAACAATTACTATTGAAAAATGCCGTAGATCCTGAAGCACTATTAAAAATGAAAGCTTTCTCGCCAGCTCGTTTAGGCGTTGGTCGTGCAGGGACGCGTTATATGACTAGTTCAACATTACGTTTCCGAGCGGACCATGCGGCAGCACAAGATGCGGTCTTTTCAGACGTAAGCGAAGACTTGGTAAAAGAAATGAATTTTATTTCTACAAAAACAATCTGTAACAGTAAAGATGAATATTTAACACGTCCAGATTATGGTCGTCAATTTGATGAAGAAAATAGTGAAATCATTCGGAAAAATACGACACCAAAAGCCAAAATCCAAATGGTCGTAGGGGATGGCCTTAGTTCAGCTGCTATCGAAGCGAATATTAAAGAAGTCCTACCAGCAATTAAACAAGGATTAAACATGTACAACTTAGATTTCGACAATGTAGTTTTTGTTAAATATTGTCGTGTGCCAGCAATGGATAAAATTGGTGAAATCACTGACGCTGATGTTGTTTGCTTGCTAGTTGGCGAACGTCCTGGTTTAGTAACAGCAGAATCTATGAGTGCCTACATTGCTTACAAACCAACTGTCGGTATGCCAGAAGCCTGGCGGACAGTTATTTCAAATATTCATAAAGGTGGGACACCGGCTGTTGAAGCAGGGGCGTACATTGCCGAAATTATTAAAAAAATGTTAGACAAGAAAAAATCTGGTATTGATTTAAAAGAAGCTGAATAAAGGAGGATTTCTCATGAAAAATGATCGTCTAGGCGCAAATGTCCTAAGTATGAAAGTCATTCCCAATGTCGATCCGGCATTAGCAAAAGAATTATCATTGAAACCAGAACATCGCTCATTAGGAATTGTTACTTCCGATTGTGATGATGTCACTTATGTTGCATTAGATGAAGCAACTAAAGCCGCCGATGTTACTGTAGTTTACGGTAAAAGTATGTATGCTGGCGCAGCAAATGCTTCAACCAAATTAGCCGGTGAAGTGATTGGCATTATTGCTGGTCCGAGTCCTGCCGAAGTCAATAGTGGCTTGAGTGTCATTACGCAAGTCATTGAAGAAGAAGCCAGCTTCTATAGTGCTAACGAAGATGACAGCATTGTTTATTTTGCACATGTAGTATCAAGAACGGGTAGCTTTTTATCTGAACAAGCGAATATTCCTGAAGGTGAAGCGATTGCTTATCTGATTGCACCACCGCTAGAAGCAATGGTTGGCTTAGATGCAGCAATGAAAGCTGCCGATGTTCAAATGGGTGTCTTTTATGGCCCACCTTCTGAAACGAACTTTGGCGGCGCCTTATTGACAGGTAGTCAATCTGCATGTAAAGCTGCTTGCAGTGCGTTTGAACAAGTCATTCAAAATATCGCTGACAATCCGTTGAGTTATTAAGGATGTGACCTGAATGAAAGCATTAGGAATGGTCGAAGTCAAAGGATTTTTAGGTGCCATTAGTGTGGCCGATGCGGCATTGAAAGCCGCCGACGTTACTTTGTTAAAAGCTGAAATTATTAATGGCGGTTTAACAACTGTGGAACTGATTGGTGACGTTGCCGCGGTCCAAGCTGCCGTTGAAGTAGGCACGGAAGTAGCTAAAGAATTAAATTGTTTAATTGCTCATCATGTGATCTCACGGGTTGATGCTCAAACGGAAGTAATTTTATCAGATTCAGAACCCAAGTCAGCACCTGAACCGATGGAACAAATAGAAGTAATTGAAGAAGAGATTGAAACACCAGATTTGGAAGAACACACAGGCACACGCCAAAAATTAGAAACACAACGCGTGGTTGATTTACGCAAACAAGCCTACAAAATGAACCTAAGTAGTTTAAAGAAAAGTGAGATTAAATTTGCCAATAAAGAAGCTTTAATTCAAGCAATCATGGCTGAAATAGAAAGAAGTGAAGACGAGTGGAATTAGTAGATAAAGACTTACGTTCCATCCAAGAAACAAGAAATTTAATCAGAAAAGCCAAAGAGGCACAGCAAGTATTAGCAACATTTTCGCAAAAACAAATCGATGCGATTGTCCAAGCAGTTTCAGAGGCTACGTTTAACCAACGAGAAAAGTTAGCGAAAATGGCCAATGAAGAAACAGGATTTGGTATCTATGAAGATAAAATCATCAAAAATGCTTTCGCTTCAAAAGTAGTATATGACGAAATGAAGGACAAAGCTACAGTTGGTGTGATCCATGATGATGCTGCCAAAAAAGTCACTGAAATTGCTGTCCCAGTTGGTGTAATTGCAGGATTAATTCCTTCTACCAACCCGACATCAACAGTCATTTACAAAGCATTAATTTCATTAAAAGCTGCCAACAGCATTGTTTTTTCACCACATCCCAATGCGTTGAAATCGATTATTGAAACAGTGGAAATTATCCAAAAAGCGGCTATTGCTGCAGGGGCACCAGAAGGTTGTGTCTCGGTCATCAAAACGCCAACTATGCAAGCGACCAGCGAATTAATGAAAAATAAAGAAACAAATTTAATTTTAGCTACTGGTGGAAACGCAATGGTTAAAGCCGCGTACTCTTCTGGGACACCAGCAATCGGTGTTGGGCCTGGTAATGGACCAGCCTACATCGAACGAAGCGCAAATGTTCCTCATGCAGTGAAACAAATAATGGATTCAAAAACTTTCGATAACGGTACAATTTGTGCATCGGAACAATCAATTATTGTTGAAACTGTCAACCGTGAAGCGGTCAAAGAAGAGTTAATTAAGCAGGGAGCGTATTTCTTAAGTCCAGCCGAAGCCGACAAATTAGCTAAATTTATTTTACGACCAAACGGTACAATGAACCCGCAAATCGTGGGTCGTTCCGTTCAACATATTGCTTCATTAGTTGGTTTATCTATTCCAAAAGATCGCCGCTTAATTGTTGCCGAGGAAACACATGTAGGCTTGAAATATCCATTTTCAAGAGAAAAATTGGCACCGATTATTGCTTTCTATACAGTTGAAAACTGGGAAGCAGCTTGCGCGTTATCAATTGAAATTTTGAAAGGTGAAGGTGCGGGTCATACGATGGGTATTCACACAGAAAACAAAGAAGTCATTCGTGAATTTGGCTTAAGAAAACCCGTCTCTCGTTTGCTTGTTAACACCTCTGGTACACTTGGCGGAATTGGTGCTTCAACTAACTTAGTGCCAGCATTAACACTTGGTTGTGGCGCAGTTGGTGGCAGCTCAACTTCTGATAATATTGGGGTTGAAAATCTGTTCAATTTACGTCGTGTTGCTTATGGCGTGCGTGATTTAGAAGAGATTCGTCAAGAATTTGGTCAAACATCAACCACATCTGTGGCTACTTCTTGCGAAACAACCAATCAAGAAGAACTAGTAAATGCCGTGGTAGCCCAAGTTTTAGCTCGCTTAAACTAACAAGAAACGAGCGAGTAAGAGTAAAACAAATGAATTATTGGATTTAGGGTTTGGGACCTAAGTCAAATTGATAATTGTCCCAAATTTTTAAAAATAAAACATACATCTTAGGAGGAAATTATAATGTCAAGTACAAATGCTTTAGGAATGATCGAAACTCGTGGTTTAGTAGGTGCTGTTGAAGCAGCCGATGCAATGGTGAAAGCGGCAAACGTTACTTTAATTGGAAAAGAACAAGTCGGTGGCGGTTTAGTTACAGTAATGGTTCGCGGTGACGTTGGTGCCGTGAAAGCAGCAACAGATGCTGGTGCTGCTGCAGCAGAACGTGTTGGCGAATTATTATCTGTCCATGTAATTCCACGTCCACATACAGAAGTAGACGCTATTTTACCACACGCAACAACTGAATTATAATTTTGATTTTTTGGGGCAGAGGTAGGTTCATTACTTCTGTCCTAAACTTTCATTGAGGAGGGGTGTTATGACAGTTATTACAGAAGATATGCTTCGCATCAAAAGGCTAAAAAAAGAACTAGAAGATGGCACGGATTTTGTGTTTCCTGTAGGCAGTTTTCTGACGCCAGCCGCCAAAAGCTATCTACGCGAGCATCGGATTAATAGCAGCTTCTCTTCAACAAACCCATTGCTTTCTGAGGTTCATTCAGTGAAGGCCTCCTCACAAAAACAAAAACAAGAACATTTATCGAAAGAAACAATTTATGAGATTCGGCACTTAAGCCATCTATTGTATTTGCCTTTCTTAACGAATGAAGCGTTATCAACAGAAGGTTGGTTATATTTCGAACAACAACTGTGGTTAGAGAAATTTATTTTAGAACAGTCGCTTGTAATGGAACCAGTCATTTTGGAATCAAAGGTAACTATTCTAACTAACCAACAGAGACAATGGCGCTATTCCTCAAAAGAAATTCAATTACAACTAGATAAAATTATTCTCCAGTTAAAAGGAGAATCACAACTGTTCGGCATTTTTCAATCTTGGACTACAGAATTAATTAGCACCATGGCTGAAATATCACGAAACTAGGAGATGAACAAATTGGATTCAATGAATGAAATTGTTGAAGAAGTTGTTAAACGAATTCAGCAACAACAACAAAATACTTTTGAAGTTGAAGCATCTGGCCGACATGTTCATTTGTCTCGTCAAGAGATTGATGCATTATTTGGACCAGGATATCAACTAACAAAAGTGAAAGATTTATCACAACCTGGACAGTTCGTTTGTAAAGAACGAATTACGGTTGCTGGACCTAAAGGACTTTTTCAAAATGTGGTTATTTTAGGCCCTGAACGTAGCGAATCACAAGTCGAAGTTTCTATGACGGATACGCGTATTTTAGGAATTAATGCCCCAGTTAGAGAGAGTGGCAAGACAGAAGGGACACCAGGCGTCACGCTGATGAACGGATCAGCAGTTGTGACATTAAGTCACGGCTTAATTGTTGCCAAACGTCATATTCACATGACACCCGAAGACGCCTTGAAAAATAAAGTAAGCAATAGCCAAATTGTGCAAGTCAAAGTGGAAGGCACACGTCCGTTAATCTTTGATGATGTAGTTGTGCGAATCAGTCCGCGATTTGCAACGTACATGCACATTGACTACGATGAAGCCAACGCTTGCGGCTTAACCAAAGGAGCTCGTGGCTATATTCTTAAGTAAAAGGAGGAAGGACAATGAACGTTTCTGAAATGGAAAATTTGATTCAACAGATTACTGATCGAATTTGCCAACAATTGCTGTCGTCGTCTTATTCAGTGGCTTTAGCAGAAGCAAAAGAAGCATTTCCTGAAGAAATGTTTGTTCGTTTTCCTGATGTAAATTGGGTAACCAAGGAGCAGAAGCTAGCACGAGGTTTGGTTGTAAAGAGGCTAACGCTTTCCCAAGTAAATGCGATTGCGCATTTACAGGAAACGGATGAATTAGTCAAAAACATCTTAGCATTCTTATTTGAAGGTAAGCCGGTATTGGTTTTAACCCCAATACCTTCAGTGACTAAAAATTCACGATTGAAGTATCGTTTGAAACAAACGATTCAGGAAAACGTGGACATGTGCCAACAGTTTGGGCTGATTTTTTATCATGATTCAGAAAATTACGCTATGTTTCAGGCGGCCTGTCAAAAACAACTTCGTTCTTTGGCTGAGACCAAACGAACCTACATTACTGAAAAACAATTGATAAGAATGACAGAATCAGGTGTTTCTTTAAGTAAAAATGCCTATTTAACCCCGTTAGCGAAAGATTATGCTAGGAAACATCAATTGCTGACGTAAGGAGGAAAAACGATGCTTTTAGGAAAAGTGACTGGTAGCCTTTGGTCAACAAGAAAAGATGAAAAATTAAATGGCTGGAAATTTATGATGGTTGATATTTTGAATCAAGAGGACGAAAAGCAAGGATTTTTAATTGCTGCTGACAACGCTGGAGCTGGTGTCGGGGACAAAGTGTTAATTAGTCAAGGCAATGCTGCCCGTATTTCGGCAGAAGATCCGAATGTCCCAATTGATGCAATGATTGTTGGTGTCATTGATTCTACAGAGGAAGAATAGGGAGGACGAGACATGAGCATTAATGAAATTATTATGTATATTATGGTTCTTTTCATGATTATTGGAGGAATCGATAAATGTATTGGCAACAAACTAGGTTTAGGGGAGCAATTTGAGGAAGGGATTATGGCTATGGGTTCTCTAGCGCTTTCTATGGTAGGGATTATCACTTTAGCGCCTGTCTTAGCCAATCTTTTAAGTCCGATTGTCGTTCCTGTCTATGAATTACTAGGGGCTGATCCAGCAATGTTTGCCACAACCTTATTGGCTAATGATATGGGCGGCTTTGCGTTAGCGCAACAATTAGCCAATGATCCACAAGCTGGTTTATTTGCGGGGGCAATCTTAGGTGCAATGATGGGACCAACGTTAGTCTTTACAATTCCAGTAGCGCTTGGCATTATCCAAAAGGACGACCAGCAATTCTTAGCAACGGGTGTTTTGAGCGGGATTATTACAATTCCTTTTGGTTTATTAGCAGGTGGTTTAACAGCTGGCATGCCATTGTCATTGATTATTCCTAACTTAATTCCAATTATTATTGTTGCCGCTTTAATTATTTTAGGTTTATGGTTAGCGCCAAAAGGCATGATTAAAGGCTTCCAAATTTTTGGCCAAGGCGTAGTGATTGTCGCTATCTTTGGTTTAGTTGTGGGGGCGATTCAACTATTATTAGGAATTACAGTGATTCCTGGTATTGCACCAGTTACTGAAGGAATTGAAGTCGTTGGCGGGATTGCTTTAACTTTAGCAGGCGCTTTCTGTTTAGTAGCAGTGATTACGAAAGTCTTTAATAAACCATTGATGAAACTAGGAAAAGTTTTAGGAATGAATGAAGTAGCGGCTGCAGGAATGGTTGCTACATTAGCTAACAATATTCCCATGTTCCAAATGTTAAAAGACATGGATAATCGAGGAAAAATTATTAATATCGCTTTTGCTGTTTCGGCTTCTTTCGTTTTAGGTGACCACCTTGGTTTTACTGCAGGCGTAGCAAAAGAAATGATTTTTCCAATGATTGTTGGCAAATTAGTTGGAGGGATTACCGCCATTTTTGTGGCTATCTTTATGGCAAATCGAATGCTAGGGAAACCCGAAACAGAAGTGAAATAATGAGGTGTAAATATGACAGAATTAAATCGTGAAATGATTGAAACGCTTGTTCGACAAATTGTCACAGAAAAATTAATGCCGACTAAACAAGTGGATCCAAGTGGAATTATGTCCATCAAATTACCCGAAATCGACGTAACAGAAGACGATCGCTTAGATACAGGCAACCCGGCGGACATTGTTTACACAAAAGATCTGTTTTCTTTAGAAGAAAGCCCGCGCCTTGGTTGCGGTTTAATGGTGATGAAAGATACCACCTTCGATTGGACACTAGAATACGATGAAATTGATTATATTATTTCAGGACAATTAGATATACTGATTGACGGACGTAAAATTTCTGCAACAGCTGGTGAAATTATTTTAATCCCGAAAAGTAGCAAAATTCAATTTTCAGTGACGGGTGATGCCCGCTTTGTCTACGTGACTTATCCAGCAGATTGGCAAAGCCAATAATTATTTGACCGGTATTCAGAGAATAATTTTGCCAAAACCCTTTACTCAGCGTTATAATAGATAAGAACGAAAAAAAGGGGTTGAGTGAATGACATTTGAGAATCCAAGTCAAAATCAAATTTTTGATATTCTAAAACAAGCAAAAAATATTGCGGTGGTTGGTTTGAGTAACAAGCCCGACCGCACGAGTTACAAAATTGCGGAAATTTTACAGCAACATGGCTATCGTGTATTGCCTGTCAATCCAGTTTTAAAAGGTGAAACGGTGCTTGGCGAAACGGTTTATGGGGCATTAACAGAGATTCCTGAAAAGATTGATATTGTTGATGTCTTTCGGCGGAGTGAATTTTTGCCAGAAGTGGCCGCAGAAACATTGAAAACAGAAGCACCTGTTTTTTGGGCCCAACTAGGTTTGGAAAACGAAGAGGCAGCGAACTTGTTATTAAATGAAGGTCGGCAAGTTATTATGAACCGTTGTATTAAAATTGAATTGGCAAAAATGGCAGATGCTGAATAAACACGTGTAATTTTATAAAGAAAGAGCGTCCTGAACGGAAAGCTCTTTTTTTTTTGACCCAGATAGAGTATTATTGTAATGATGGTTTTAGAAGGAGCGAACGGAAAACGCAAGAAACCCGCTCACTCTTCTTCTAATTCTTTAAGAAATAGTTAATGTACGCTTATTAACTAAACGAGAATCTAAGTATAAGGAGTTTTTTCTTTGGCTAAAAAAATTAACAATGAGTACAATGATGCCTCTATCCAAGTCCTAGAAGGATTGGAAGCAGTGAGGAAAAGACCTGGTATGTATATCGGTTCAACCGATAGCCGTGGACTCCATCACTTAGTCTATGAAATTGTCGATAACGCAGTCGATGAAGCGTTATCTGGCTACGGGAATGAAATCAACGTAACTATCCAAAAAGATAATAGTATTTGTGTTGCAGACTCTGGCCGCGGAATGCCAACAGGGATGCATGCTTCTGGTATCCCAACAGTAGAAGTAATTTTTACTGTCTTACATGCGGGTGGTAAGTTTGGCCAAGGTGGCTATAAAACTTCAGGCGGACTCCATGGGGTAGGTGCCAGTGTTGTTAATGCCTTATCTAAGTGGTTAGAAGTTCATATTGTTCGTGATGGCGTAGAATACATGGAACGATTTGAGGACGGCGGTAAACCAGTTGGTACCTTAAAAAAAATCGGCAAAACAAAAAAACGCAACGGTACCTCCGTTACTTTTTTACCTGACGACACCATTTTCTCTACGACAAATTTTTCTTACGAAATTTTAGCAGAACGTTTGAGAGAATCAGCTTTCTTATTAAAAGGCGTCAAAATTACTTTAACAGATGAACGTGGGGAAGAACCCAAAGAAGAAGTCTTCCACTACGAAGAAGGTATTAAAGAATTTGTTGCCTATCTAAATGAAGAAAAAGATACATTAACACCCGTTGTTTATTTTTCAGGAGCCAAAGAAGGTATTGAAGTTGAATTAGCTTACCAATACAACGATGGCTATTCTGAAAATGTTTTATCTTTCGTTAACAATGTCCGCACAAAAGATGGCGGTACCCACGAAGTCGGTATGAAAACGTCAATGACAAAGGCGTACAATGAATATGCACGTAAAGTAGGACTATTAAAAGAAAAAGATAAAAATTTAGAAGGTAGCGACTTCCGTGAAGGCTTAGCAGCCGTCCTTTCTATTCGAGTACCAGAAAACTTACTACAGTTCGAGGGCCAAACCAAAGGGAAATTAGGTACACCTTTAGCAAGAACCGTTGTCGATAACGTCGTAGGCGAACAAATGGGCTTCTATTTACAAGAAAACAGTGAAATGAGTCAATCATTAATTCGGAAAGCGATTAAAGCCCGTGAAGCCCGTGAAGCGGCTCGTAAAGCCCGTGAAGAAAGCCGGAACGGTAAAAAACGGAAAAAAGGTGAATCGTTACTTTCTGGAAAATTAACCCCGGCTCAATCCAGAAATCCTAAGAAAAATGAACTATATCTTGTCGAAGGAGACTCGGCCGGTGGTTCAGCAAAACAAGGACGCGATCGGAAGTTTCAAGCCATTTTACCGCTACGAGGAAAAGTCATTAATACGGAAAAAGCGAAAATGCAAGACATCTTGAAAAATGAAGAAATCAATACTATGATCTATACGATTGGCGCAGGCGTTGGTCCTGAATTTTCAATTGAAGATTGTAATTATGATAAAATCATCATCATGACCGATGCGGATACCGATGGTGCCCATATTCAAGTGTTGCTATTAACGTTCTTCTATCGTTATATGAAACCATTAATTGAAGCTGGCAAAGTCTATATTGCCTTACCACCTCTTTATAAAGTCTCTAAAGGAACTGGAAAAAAATCAGTCATTGAGTATGCTTGGACCGATGGTGAATTGGCAGAAGTGATTGATAAAGTTGGTAAAGGCTATATGCTCCAACGCTATAAAGGTCTGGGGGAAATGAATGCAGAACAACTTTGGGAAACAACGATGGATCCTGAAACTAGAACCTTAATTCGTGTTCGGATTGATGATGCAGCTCAAGCAGAACGCCGTGTGACCACATTAATGGGCGACAAAGTCGAACCTCGTCGAAAATGGATTGAGCAACATGTTCAATTTACGTTGGAAGAAGATGGCAGTATTTTAGATCGTTCAGAAGAAGACACTTCTGCACCAACAGGAGAAAGTCTTTTAGATGCGGAAAAAACAAAAGAAGCAGAACAAACCGATGACACTGAAATCAGTTTGTTTGACATAGAGTAGGGAGTGACAATTTTGGAAAAACGCCAAGAAGTTCAAGAATTAACCCTTGAAGAAGTAATGGGCGATCGTTTTGGAAGATATTCCAAATACATCATTCAAGAACGGGCCCTACCAGATATTCGAGATGGGCTAAAACCAGTACAACGCCGCATTCTCTTTTCAATGAATAAAGACGGCAATACCTTTGATAAAGGCTTTCGTAAATCAGCAAAATCTGTCGGAAACATTATGGGGAATTATCATCCCCATGGCGACAGTAGTATTTATGAAGCGATGGTGCGTCTAAGTCAAGACTGGAAATTACGGGAAGTACTAATTGAAATGCACGGAAACAACGGAAGTATGGATGGCGACCCACCAGCGGCGATGCGTTATACAGAAGCTCGTTTATCACAGTTAAGTGGTGAGTTGTTAAAAGATATCGACAAAAATACCGTCGATTTCGTCTGGAATTTTGACGATACAGAAAAAGAACCCACTGTTTTACCAGCCAAATATCCTAATTTATTGGTAAACGGCTCAACGGGGATTTCAGCAGGCTATGCAACAGAAATTCCTACGCATAATTTAGCGGAAATCATTGATGGAACTGTGTATTTAATTGATCATCCTAATGCAAGTTTAGAGAAATTAATGGAATACATTCCAGGACCAGATTTCCCAACAGGTGGGATCCTACAAGGAAAAGCAGAAATTAAAAAAGCCTACGAAACCGGCCGTGGTAAAGTAATTTTACGTGCGAAGACAAAGATTGAGCCCTTAAAAGGCGGCAAACAACAAATTGTCATTTCTGAAATTCCTTATGAAGTCAACAAAGCAACGCTAGTGAAGAAGATGGATGAAATCCGTTTAAATAAAAAAGTAGACGGCATTGCCGAAGTTCGTGACGAAAGTGACAGAACTGGCTTGCAAATTGTTGTTGAACTAAAAAAAGATGTCAATGCAGAAGGTATTTTAAATTATCTATTTAAAAACACTGAATTGCAAATCAATTACAACTTTAACATGGTAGCCATCGACAACATGACCCCGCAACAAGTGGGCCTAAAACGGATTTTAGAAAGTTACATTACGCACCGCAAATCAGTTATCATTAACCGTTGTCAATTTGAGTTGGACAAAGCTCGCAAACGTGAGCACATTGTTGCTGGTTTAATTAAAGCATTGTCTATCTTAGATAAAGTGATTGCAACAATCCGTGGAAGTAAAGATAAAAAAGATGCGAAGAAGAACTTAGTATCCGACTATGCGTTTACTGAAGAACAAGCTGAAGCAATCGTTACTTTACAGCTATACCGTTTAACCAATACGGATATTACTGATTTACAAGAAGAAGCGAAAACTTTAGAACAACAAATTGCTGAGTTATTGAACATTTTAAACAATGAAAAAGAACTATTCTCAGTCATGAAAAAAGAACTTCGCGAAGTTAAAAAGCAATATGGCAATCCGCGCTTAACTCAAATTGAAGAGGAAATCCAAGAAATCAAGATTGAAACAGCCGTGTTAGTTGCGCAGGAAGACGTGGTCGTAACCGTGACGCACGAAGGCTATATCAAGCGGAGTAGTATTCGTTCTTATACAGCATCAAAACCAGAAGAAATCGGCATGAAAGAAGGCGACTTTTTACTATATGCTGGCGAAGTCAATACATTAGATCATCTTTTACTAGTAACAAATAAAGGGAATATGATCTATCGCCCCGTCCATGAGTTGCCAGATTTACGCTGGAAAGAAATTGGCGAACATATTTCTCAAACCATTTTAAATCTTGCTATCGATGAATCGATTATTGCTGTATATCCTTATAAAGAGTTAAGTCCGACAAAAACCTTTGTTTTCATTACAAAAGCTGGCATGATTAAACAGACCAAAATGGCTGATTTTGAGCCTTGGCGCACTTATAAGAGCCGCCCGACATCTTGTATGAAATTAAAATCAGACCAAGATGAAATTACCAATGTTTATTTAACAAATGATCAAGACTTATTGGATGTTTTCCTCGTTAGCAATCGCGGTTTTGGCTTACGTTATCCATTATATGAAGTACCAGTCGTGGGTAGTAAAGCGGCTGGAGTTAAATCAATGAACCTCAAAGAAGACGATTATGTCGTTAATGGTTTGCTGGTTCATTCTGAAGGGGATACACCGATTGTCATCGTTACCCAACGTGGCGGTGTTAAACGCATGTTAGCCCAAGAATTAACACAATTAGGACGAGCAAAACGTGGATTAATGGTCTTACGGGAATTGAAGAAAAATCCACATCGTGTTGTCTTTATGTCTGAAAGTACCGATTTAGATTTATTAGTTACTACGCAAAAAGGCACACAAGAAGTTATTCAGTCGAAAAACTATCCAATCAGTGAACGAACATCCAACGGTTCCTTTGTCATCGATGAACAAAAAGATGGCCAAGTAATGGAAGTCCACGAGATGCATTCTGCAGTGATTGAAGAAGAACAAACAAACTAAACTGTGTTATAAATATCTCCACAGCAGCCATCTGTATTAATACAGATGGCTGCTGTTTTTAATACAGTAGTACATTTTTCACAAGTGATAACAACTATAAATCGTTCTTATTTTCACAAGTATAAATGTTTATATATCAGCGTTTAGAATCTTCGATCCCTATTTATTTATTAAGAAAGTGCAATAAATAATAAAAAAACGCTTGCATCTAAAAGGTTATGTGTTATACTAATCACATAAAGCTGTTACATACAATCAAGTAGCAGTTAACTAAGGAGGCAAACACTTCATGAAACAATGGGAAGGCTTTAAAGGCGACAAATGGAGAACAAGCGTTGACACTCGTGATTTTATTCAAAACAACTACACAGAGTACAAAGGCGACGACAGTTTCTTAGAACCAATCGCTCCGAGCACTGACAAATTATGGACAAAACTACAAGAATTATTTGAAATCCAACATGAAAAAAATGGCGTTTATGACATGGATAGCGATATCCCAGCAACTATTACGTCACATGAACCTGGTTACTTAATCAAAGAAGAAGAAAAAATTGTCGGTTTACAAACAGATGTACCATTAAAACAAGCATTTATGCCATTCGGTGGTATTAAAATGGCGAACAATGCCTTAGTTTCAAATGGTTATGAAACTGACGAAGAAATGACAAAAATCTTCACAGAATACAGAAAAACACATAACCAAGGTGTTTTTGATGCCTACACAGCTGAAATGCGTTTAGCACGTAAAAACAAAATCATTACTGGTCTTCCAGATGCTTATGGCCGTGGCCGTATTATCGGTGACTATCGTCGTATCGCATTATATGGTATCGACTACTTAATGGAACAAAAGAAAAAAGATCATGATAACACTGGTAACAAAGAAATGACAGACGATGTTATTCGCTTACGTGAAGAAATTTCTGAACAATACCGTGCGTTAAATGACTTAAAACAAATGGCTGCTTCTTATGGTTTCGATATTTCTCGTCCTGCTGCAAATGCGCAAGAAGCAATCCAATGGTTATACTTTGGTTACCTAGGTGCCATTAAATCTCAAAATGGTGCGGCAATGTCAATTGGTCGTATCTCAGCATTCTTAGACATCTATATCCAACGTGACTTAGAAGCTGGTTTAATCACTGAATTTGAAGCACAAGAAATGATTGACCATTTAATCATGAAATTACGTATGGTTAAATTTGCACGGACACCAGAATACAACCAATTATTCTCTGGTTATCCAATTTGGGCAACATTATCTATTGCTGGTATGGGTATTGACGGTCGTTCATTAGTTACCAAAAATGACTTCCGTATCTTACACACCTTAACAAACATGGGACCATCTCCAGAACCGAACTTAACTGTATTGTATTCTTCTCACTTACCAGAAGGCTTCAGAACATATGCAGCTAAAATCGCGAAAGAAAGCTCATCTATCCAATTTGAAAACGATGACTTATTACGTGAAAACTGGGGTTCTGACGACTGCGCAATCGCATGTTGTGTTTCTGCAACAGTTATGGGTAAAGATATGCAATTCTTCGGCGCTCGTGCGAACTTAGCGAAAGCTGTTCTTTATGCAATTAACGGCGGAGTCGACGAAAAAACTAAAATGCAAGTAGCACCAAAATATCGTCCAATGACTGGTGACAAATTAGATTACCACGAATTCATGGAACGCTATAAAGACATCTTAGACTGGTTAGCTGAATTGTACGTTAACACATTAAATATTATTCATTACATGCATGATAAATATGCATATGAAGCACCACAATTAGCTTTAATGGATACTGATTTACAACGGACATTCGCAACTGGTATTGCCGGAATCTCTCATGCGACTGATAGTATCATGGCAATTAAACACGGTGAAGTAGAAGTAATCCGTGACGAAGATGGTATGGCAATTGATTATGTACCAACAAAAGAATTCCCAACATACGGAAACGATAACGAAGAAGCCGATGCAATGGCTAACTGGATTTTAGATTACTTTATGACACAAATTAAACGTCAACACACATACCGTAACTCTAAACCAACGACTTCATTATTAACAATCACTTCAAACGTTGTTTATGGTAAAGCAACAGGGAACACGCCTGACGGACGTCGTGCCGGCAAACCTCTTGCACCAGGTGCGAACCCAAGTTATCAAGACGGTAAATTCTTAGGTGAGAAAAATGGCTTGTTAGCTTCATTAAACTCAACAGCTCGTTTAGAATATACAATCGCTTTAGATGGTATTTCTAATACACAAACCATCAACCCTAATGGTTTAGGTAAAGACGACGATACAAGAATTAACAACTTACGTAACGTATTAGATGGCTACTTCGATAAAGGTGGTTACCACTTAAACGTAAACGTATTTACAAACGAATTATTATTAGATGCACAAGCACATCCAGAAAAATATCCAAACTTAACTATCCGTGTATCTGGATATGCCGTGAAATTCCGTGACTTAACTCCTGAACAACAAGCAGACGTTATCTCAAGAACTTCACACGACAGACTATAAAAAACATTTACATTATTTAACTGAAAGGGTGACATTCAACGTGTCATCCTTTTCGTTTGAAAGAAGAGGGATCATTATGACAACACCAGTTACAGGTAGAATTCATTCAACAGAAAATTTTGGTACCGTTGATGGCCCAGGTGTCCGTTTTATCGTATTTACACAAGGGTGTCGCATGAGATGTCAATTCTGTCATAATCCAGATACTTGGAAAATTGGTTCCGGTGGTCGTGTGGTGACGACTGACGAAGTATTAGAGGAAGCATTACGTTTTCGCTCTTATTGGGGCGAAAAGGGTGGTATCACTGTCAGTGGTGGTGAGCCGCTATTGCAAATGGACTTTTTGATTGATTTATTTAAAAAAGCCAAAGCACAAGGCATTCATACAACCTTAGATACGTGTGGCAAACCTTTTACTCGGGAAGAACCCTTCATTAGTCAATTTGATGAATTGATGAAGTATACAGATTTACTCTTATTCGACATCAAACATATTGATAACGAGCAGCATAAACTGTTAACAACGCAATCAAATGATAATATTTTAGAGATGGCTACCTATTTATCTGAAATTGACAAACCTGTTTGGATTCGCCACGTATTGGTGCCTCAACGTAGTGATTACGACGAATATTTAATCCGTCTGGATGCCTTCATAAAAACATTAAACAATGTAGATAAAGTTGAAGTGCTTCCTTACCATACGATGGGCAAGTACAAATGGGAAGAACTAGGTATTCCTTATCCATTAGAAGGAATTGAGCCTCCTAAAAATGATCGTGTTGAAAATGCGAAAAAACTACTACATGTCGAGGACTATCAAGGTTATCTAGCACGTTAACAAACGAAAAAATAGAAAAGAAGACAATTTTTTTGTTGTTTCTTTTCTATTTTTTGTTATCATTAAGAGTGAATCAAAACCAAGGAGTGTGTATTATGTCAAAAATTTTAGTTTTTGGACACCAAAATCCTGATACAGATGCTATCGGAGCAGCAATTAGTTTTGCTTACTTACAAAAAGAATTAGGAAAAGAGACAGAAGCTGTCGCTTTAGGAACACCAAGTGAAGAAACTCAATATGCCTTAGATTATTTTAATATTGAAGCACCACGTGTTGTCACTGAAGCAGCTAGCGAAACAAACCAAGTCATGTTAGTGGATCATAACGAATTCCAACAAAGCATTTCAGATATCGCTGAAGTAAACATTTTAGCAGTAGTGGATCATCACCGGATTGCCAACTTCGAAACAGCAGATCCATTGTATTATCGTGCAGAACCAGTAGGGTGTACCAGTACAATCATCTATAAAATGTTTAAAGAAAATAACGTGACAATTCCAGCTCAAATTGCTGGTATGATGGTCTCAGCGATTATTTCTGATACATTATTATTTAAATCACCAACTTGCACACAAGAAGACATCGATGCAGCGCACGCCCTAGCTGATATTGCTGAAATTAATTTAGAAGGCTATGGTCTTGACTTATTAAAAGCAGGAACAAATTTAAGCGATAAATCAGCTGAAGTCCTTTTAGATTTAGACGCTAAGAGCTTCCCAATGAACGGCAAAACAGTTCGCGTTGCCCAAGTAAATACTGTCGACTTAGCAGAAGTTTTAGATCGTCAAGCTGAATTAGAAGCAGCTATGGCTGCAGAAAATGCAGCCAATAATTATGACTTGTTTGTCTTAATTATTACGAATATCCTAGACAGTGATTCTGAATTATTAGCGATTGGTGCGGAACAAGCTAAAATTGAAGCAGCGTTCAATGTAACATTAGTTAACAATCGTGCGTTCTTACCAGGCGTTGTTTCTCGTAAAAAACAAGTAGTACCACAATTAACAGAAGTCTTTAACTAAAACCGTAAGCGCCTAAGCAACGCGATAAATTCCTTGTTGCTTAGGCGCTTCAATAGTAAAGGGGCGTTAACATGAATGATTTAGCAATTTACTATCATTCTCCGCAACAAACGAAACAATACAATCATTTGCTCAACCAATCACTTTTTTTCCCTCTTGTTACTTTTATGTATGAACATCGGGAAGAAAGAATCATTTTAAGACAATTAAAAGCGGCCTTTGCAACAGAAGCCAAGTTAGAACAATTTTTATCAGAAATGATTGATTGTCAGTTAATCATTCGGGAAAATCGTCAATATCGTTTGAATTTTCCTATTTATACGGCAGCTGAAGTTGCGAGTTTGCCCTTGGCTGAAGACGAACTTCCTAAGTTTAAAGGAACTGTAACAGAGCAATTATTTTGGCTAGCTGAATCTTTTTGGCCACAAGTGTTTCCAGAAGAGGAAGACTATTTTTTTGGCGTGAGCGGTGGCCTCTCATTTTATCAAAAACAAAGATTGGCCTCGGCACAACTATCTATAATTACGCTTGAAAAAGAAAAGACAGAGGTTCCAACAATGCCTCGTTATTTTGATTATTTGGGCAAAGAGGAAGCCTTGCCAGAAGCCTTCAGCGCTTTATATGACTTGCTAGGGGACGTAAATCCTGAATACTATCTTTCGCAAGCGAGAAGAGTCATTAAACAAGCTCTGCGAGGCCGCAAAGTCAGTACTGTGCCTAATATTTTTCAAGAAAGTTTGCACTTGACCCAAGTGATTACGATTGACCAGGACCACTTAAAACTCCTTTTACCAGTAGCAACGGAACAAGCCGAGCCTTTAGAAGCACAGTCGGATATTCTAGCATTTTATTATGAAAAAATTGCTAACCGATCGGCCATCGAACGCTTAGTTTTTATGCAACAATTGATTGAGCAACTAGGTACGAACTCTCTAAGTTATCTTAGAATAAATTAAAGTTACGATAATTTTATTATGTAAACTAAAAATCAATAACAAGAAATGACGCCGCTTCTTAGTGAGAAATGGCGTCATTTCTTTTGCGAACTTTTTTCGTCCAAAACCCACCGGAAATGAACTTAGGCTCATAGGAAATGATAAATGCTCTCGGCTCTAATTGATTGATTAATTTGTACAATGTACGTTCGTTTTTTCTTGGGGAAAGAATTTCTAAAACCATTCGTTCTCCTTCGCGTCCGTAGGCAACACTTTGTGTAACACCATAGCCGTGTTCACGAAGTGTTTCTGGTAAATGAAATTGTTCAGTAGTAGAAGGGAGGATAACCGATACCATAATATAACCCAAGGCCAAATAGTCTTCGATTTTAATTCCTACACTAATGCCAACAGCGTAACCAAGCGCATAAACAAGTAAATTTAAAGGATTGTCTAACCGATTCAGAACCATACTTAGCCCTAAGACATAAATTGTTATTTCAGCCATACTAACCAGCGGTGCAATAACCCGATAACCTTTCATCGTTAACATAAAACGAATAGTATTTAAGGTAATATACGCAAAATTAATGATAAAAATCATAGCTAACATTTTCAAATCAACGACCATAAAATAAGTACCTCTTTTCAAAATCTTTACATCCAGCCCTCATTATAGTACAGAAAAACTGAGAATCAAAGGCGAAACACTTATAGAAATGAATTCTTTTTTGAATACTCGCTCATATTATTCGCCTAATTTAACTGTTATTTGATATAATCTTAGTATGAAGTAAGAAGGAGGTAAGCGATGAAAATTTTTGTTTGGATTTTGTTATTTTTATTAGTAATTAACGTTATTGCTGCCTTAATTACTGTTTTTAGAAAACCTCGTAGTATTTCCAGCGTTTTAGCATGGATGATGACGTTGATTTTCTTGCCTGGTATCGGCTTTATTATTTACTTATTCTGTGGGCGAGGTATCGATGGACAAGAAGTTTTTAAATTGTCTGATGATGAAAAACAAATGGTTCAACGAATTAAAGAAAAAGTGGACGTTGATAACAAAAAAGCAGGGCGCGATAAACGTTATGATTTACTTTATGATGCGAAAGTTTTAAATCGTTATTTCCGGAATATGGACGCATCACCGTTGGCCAAAAGAAATAGTTTGCAATTATTCACAGATGGCCAAGAAAAATTCCAAGCATTATTTGAAGATATTCGTGCAGCGAAAGAAACCGTTCATGTGGAGTATTATGCGTTTTTTAATGACACAATTGGCAATCAATTTTTAGATGTATTAATCGAAAAGTTGCATGAAGGCGTGGAAGTTTACTTAATTTACGATCCTTGGGGTTCACCCGGCGCAAATAAAAAGTTTTTTGCTCGTTACGTTGACGCTGGAGGAAAAGTAGCTCCCTTTATTACTTCTCGTGATATGATCCGTAAAACACGTCTAAATTATCACTTGCATCGAAAAATTGTTGTCATCGATGGGAAAATTGGCTGGACCGGCGGGTTCAATGTTGGGGATCAATATTTGAATGTCACCGAAAAATTTGGTTACTGGCGAGATACCCATATTCGTTTGGTCGGGACGGCCGTATTTTCATTGCAAGAGATATTTATCATGGATTGGAATGCTTCAGTCAAATATCCTGAAGAACGTATGACGTATCATGAAAAATATTTTAAATTACCAGAAGATCATGAAGTGGAGCATTTGTCCTTACAAGTTGTTTCAGATGGTCCTGATTCAGAAGAAGAAATTTTGAAAAGCGGGTTTGTTCGGATGATTTTCTCTGCAGAAAAGAGTGTCTGGATTCAAACACCGTATTTAATCCCTGATGATAGTATGATTAATGCGTTGTTAGTGGCGGTTCGTTCAGGTGTCGACGTGCGAATTATGATTCCTTGTATGCCTGACCATCCCTTTATTTACCGCGCGACACAATATTACGCAAATTACTTACACAAACGCGGCATTAAAATTTATATTTATGATAGTGGGTTTATTCATGCAAAAACAATGGTGATTGATGATGAATTAGCTATGGTTGGGACAACAAACCAAGATATTCGCAGTTATTCATTGAATTTTGAGGTAAGTACGTTTATTTACAATCCCGACATTGCGTGGATGTTAGCGCAAGTCTTTGAAGAAGATATAGAAAAAAGTGTCTTACTAACCGACGAGATAATTAAAAAACAAGGGTACTGGCTACGATTCAAGCAAAACTTTTCACGCTTGTTGTCCCCAGTCTTGTAATCAAATAAATCAGCAGTGAATGTAGTAAACTACTATTTTCACTGCTGATTTTAGTAACAAAACACTGAGTTGCTCTACCTAATTCATTGATAATCCCTCTAAATAATGGTAAATTAAAAATAAATTCAATCAGCTATTCTATCGTGAGAAACATAGTTATTACGTAGATCAGATCAAAGGGACATTCACGACGAGCAAATATTGAGTGTGTTTGCTGAAACGTGCATGTGTGATTTGGTCTTTTTTATTGAGCTGTTATTTTATAGATAAGGAGTGGTCACCATGGACTACCAAGCAATAGCAAAAGAAATTTTGAAAGACGTAGGTGGCAAAGACAATATCGTGGATGTCACACATTGTTATACACGATTGCGTTTCGTATTGAAAGATACGAAACAAGCGAACAAAGAAGCCTTACTACAAACAGAAGGTGTCATTTCTGTTGTTGAAAGCGGCGGGCAGTATCAAGTGGTTTTAGGCAATAAAGTCGCGCATGTCTATAATGCTCTAGAACCTTTGTTGGCTCAGCAACTTACGACCAAAACATCTACAAAAGAAAAAAATTCATTAGGTAATCGAATTTTAAATACTGTTGCGGCGATTTTCACACCTGTCGTACCAGCAATTGCCGCTTCAGGCATGTTAAAAGGAATTCTAGCTATTGCTGTGATGGTCGCAAACAATTTTTACCAGGTCGATTTAAAACCTTTGAATACGTATATTATTTTAAGCGCCGCTTCCGATGCACTTTTTTATTTTATGCCAGTTATTTTAGGTTATTCAGCTGCTAAGGTTTTCAAAACAAACGAATATATCGCCATGGTAATTGGTGCCACCTTATGTTATCCAACCATCGTTTCATTAATGACTGAAGAATCAGCGGTTACCTTGTTTGGATTACATGTGACCAAAGCCAATTATGTTTCCACAGTAATTCCTATTATTCTTGCAATTTTTATGTTAGCTTATGTGCAACGCTTTTTGGAAAAAGTCATTCCAGAAGTTCTAAAAATTATTATGGTTCCTACGCTGTCATTACTTTTAATGATTCCAGCCACTTTATTATTATTTGGACCGATAGGGATTTATTTAGGTGACGGCGTGAATTGGTTGTATTATTATATAATGAATTTGAGTCCCATCTTGTTAGGCGGTTTTATCGGGGGAATTTGGTGTGTCTTAGTCATTTTTGGGGCTCACCGTGGGCTTGTGCTAATTGGGATTAATGATGTCGCTCGAACAGGACGGCAAAATTTGCTAGCGTTTGCTGGTGCAGCAAACTTTTCTCAAGCGGGCGCCGCATTTGGCGTGTTTGTCCGCACAAAAAATAAAGACTTGAAAGCTGTTGCTGCCTCTGCAACAGTGACTGCATTATTTGGTATCACAGAACCAGCCATTTATGGTGCAAACTTGCGGCTAAAAAAACCGATGATTTATGCGGTGGCTAGCGGAGCAGCAGGCGGGGCCTTAATGGGCTGGGGCGGTTCCTACGGGACAGCCTTCGCTAACCAAGGACTCTTGACCATCCCAGTTTACGCAGAAGCAGGAACCAAAGCCTTTATTTGTTATTTATTAGGTTGTGGTATTGCTTTTTTTGGTGCATTTCTATTAACGATTTTTCTAGGCTTTAATGATTTACCGCTTGACGAGTCACGTCAAGAACCCGGCTTCAAGACAGAGGCAGGGACAGTCAAAGAAAAACAACGGATTCAAGCACCTATTCAAGGACAACTCGTATCTTTAGACCAAATCAACGATGAAGTCTTTGCTTCTCAACAAATGGGAAAAACGCTAGCTATTTATCCGACAGAGGAACAAATTGTTTCACCAGGAAATGGGCAAGTGACGGCTTTATATCCAACTCATCATGCAATTGGCTTAAAGTTAGACAATGGTGCTGAAATCCTCCTTCACATTGGAATCAATACCGTCGAATTAAAAGGGCGGGCATTTGAAACGTTCGTAAAAGTAGGAGAAAGAGTCAGGCTAGGACAAAAGCTGCTCTCTTTTGATAAACAAATCATCCAAGCTGCTGGTTATGATCCAACCGTCTTAGTCATCGTAACAAATACTGCGGAAATGGCTGTAATTGAGACAACCAAACAAACAGAGATTACACCACAAACAAATTTATTTTTCATGCAAGTAAAGGAGCAAAACTAATGGTTAAACAATTTAAGAACGATTTTTTATGGGGCGCTTCTTCCTCCGCTTTTCAAATTGAGGGCGCTTGGAATGAGGACGGCAAAGGCCTAACAGTCGCTTGATTACAATTCTTTTAAAAAGTCAGCTGTACAAGCAGATACGAAAGTCGCCAGCGATTTTTACCATCGTTTCAAAGAGGACATTGCGTTAATGAAAGAATTAGGCTTAAAAACCTATCGTTTTTCTCTTTCATGGGCACGAATCATTCCAACAGGTGATGGCGAAATCAATCAAGCCGGCATCGATTTTTATAATGCTGTCATTGATACACTTTTAGAAAACGATATTTTGCCGTTTGTCACACTTTATCATTTTGATTTACCTTTTGCGTTGGTGGAAAATTACAATGGTTGGGCGGATCGTCGCTGCGTTTCTGCATTTCAACGCTATGCGCAAGTCTGTTATCAAGCGTTTGGTGATCGAGTCAAAAATTGGCAAGTTACGAACGAACAAAACTTAATGATTCGTGTCGATGAACGAATGAATATGTACGATGTTGTACCAGAAAATACTGAAAAAATTCGTGCACAAATGGATTACCATATGTTTGTTGCCCATGCGCTAGCGACGAATGATTGTCACCAATTGGTCGCTGGGGGAAAAGTCGGTCCCTCTGTTTCCTCAACGATGACTTATCCTAGTTCCAATAAGCCTGAAGATGTTTGGGCAGCTCGTATGAATGATAACTTTAAAACGAATTACGCTCTAGAAATGTATTGTTTTGGCGAATACCCTGGTTACTATCAAGAGTATTTGACCAAATGCGACATTTATCCCGAAACACAGCCAGAAGATCAAGCAATTTTGAAAGCTGCTAAACCAGATTTTATCGCCCTTAATTATTATCGGACGTTAGTTGCTAGCTATTTACCGACAGATGAGCAACACCCATTGGGTACGAAAGAAAAGGACATTGATTTTGATCTATACGGTTATTTTAAAATCGAAAAAAATCAACATTTAAAAACCTCTAAGTATGGTGCCCAAATTGATCCAACTGGTCTACGTTTAGTTTTAAATGATTATTATCGTCAATACCGTTTGCCGTTAATCATTACAGAAAACGGCTTAGGCACACCAGATCACCTAACAGAGGACGGAAAAATTCATGATGATTATCGAATTGCGTATTTGCATGATCATATTGCTGCTTGTCATGCGGCTATTTCTGACGGTGTTGAGTTGTTTGGCTATTGCCCTTGGTCGGTCATGGATATTTTAAGTTCTCATCAAGGATTCAAAAAACGCTACGGTTTTATTTACGTCAATCGTGAAGACCATGAGTTAAAAGATTTACGACGCATTAAAAAAGATAGTTTTTATTGGTACCAATCAGTTATTAAAAATAATGGGTTATCAGGAGAATAGTGCCCAAAAAAGGATCATCCATTGCATAAGCGGGTGATCCTTTTGTTTTCAAGTTCTCTCATTCCGTGTTAGGCTTAAGTTAATAAACCCATTAAAGGTGGTGAGAGAGATGAATAATTACGATTTATGGAAATGGGCTGCCGGGAAACGAACCGAAAAAAATAAAAATGAAACCTATAGCGCCAAAAATTGATGGTATGTTTTACTAATGCTCGGTGTATTTGTAGGGATCATGTTGTTGTATTATTTAATCTCTGTGCTTTGGAATTAAGGGAAAATAGGCAAATGAGGAATTAAGAATAAAAAAAGACACCTGAAAAGGTGTCTTTTTTAACAGGATTCAGACAATGATAGCTGAATCGGAATAGGATAATTTTCCTCGAGTACAACATCAGGATCCTTCATTCTACGAAGCAGTAAGTCAATCATAACGTCACACATCTCGTCGATTGGCTGCACAATGGTTGATAGTTGTGGGGCAATTCTTTTGATTAATTTTGTCCCATCATAACCAATTACTTTTAATTCTTCAGGAATGGATATCTTCAATTTTTGAGCAATATTCATAACTGTAATTGCTGTCAAATCATCTGTACAAAAGATGCCGTCTACAGTTTTATTTTGAAGCAAACGTTCGATTTCTAGATTTTTTAATGTTGTAGAGGTTCCATTATCAATTTGTAGAATCGTTTTTTCTGCGCCATATTTTTCCATCGTTTGTTTATAACCAGCCAATCGATAATCGCTAGGTGCGCCTGTGTTATTAGCACCAGTAATAATTGCAATCTTTTGTGCACCACTTGCAAATAAGGCTTCAGTGGCTTTTTGGCCACCTTGAAAGTTTTGCGAAGAGACAATTGGAATGCCAGGTGCCAAGAAACGGTCAAAGGAAACAATAGGTAGTGAAACATTTTCATATTCGTTAATAGCTAAGTTATGGCTACCAGTGATTACACCGTCCACTTTATTTGCAGCGAGCATTCGTAAATAGGCGCGCTCTTTTTCTGGATCTTTTTCACTATCACATAAAATCACTTTATATCCTTGAACAAAGAGCTTTCTTTCCAGTGTTTCAATTAATTCACCAAAAAATGGATGACTAACAGAAGGGAAGACTAAACCAATCAGCTGCGTACTTTTTCCTTGGAGGCTTCTGGCTAATCCATTAGGTTGATAATTTAATTCTTCCATCGCTTGATGAACTTTATCAATTGTTTTTTGACTAAGATAACCATAATTATTAATCACGCGGCTCACCGTTGTCGGGCTCACCCCAGCAAGCTTTGCTACATCCGTTAATTTAACCACCATCAAAATTCACCATCATTCCTAATTATTCGTATTTTCCAGCTCATAAAAACAAGCTTTTGCCGTCTTGGATAGATGAAGATACCGTTGCGCTTTATCTGGAAAGAAGCGACCAGTCATCGTTTTTTCACCTTTATTTACATAGATTTCTGCAACAGAGCAATCAACAAAAATAGTTAACTGAACTGACTTATTTTTCCTAATTTTAGTTTCACGAATTGTGCCATACTTTTCAGCAAAAGATTGGCCAGCAAATGTTCGATCAAGGGTTATTTTACCATGAATCGTATCAATTGTAATTAAAAGTCCTTTTGAACCCGTTTCGTTCGCTAAAAGCCGAATAAAAGCAATCTCATTTTTGGGAATATCCACTTCTAATTCAAAAGAAGCAGTAGATAAGAAATGGCAGCCATTTGATAAAGTAGTAGCGGATTGACGAAGCATTTCTGTTTCAGAAACTGGATATTGAAATAGTTTCCCGTTGTGAATTGTGAGTTCTTTAACCAGACTTAAGCCATTTGCCCAACCCTCCACATCACTTGGGTAAGTGATTTCTGGCAACCCAATCCAACTGACCGCAAGTGCACGACCATCTGGCGCATTAAAGGCTTGAGTGGCGTAGACATCAAATCCTTCATCTAAATTTTCAAAAGGCCCAGCCTGAACTAAAGAAAGATTCTCCAAATCAAACGTTTCGGCCAATGTGTACATATTCGGATAGATATTCTGATAACTTTTTACAGATGGAGATAGACCTTGTGGGCAAAATAATAAGACAGGCTGGCCATCAATAAATACCAAATTGGGGCATTCAACCATGTAGCCTAATTCTTGGTCGGTGAACGTCAATTCGCCAAGTTGATGAAAATTGTGTACGTTTCGATCTTTAGAAAAATAGACCACAATTTTTCCTTGTCCATTTAAATCACTAGCACCAATTAATAAAACAAGTCCTTCTTGATAAGGAAATACCATCGGATCACGAAAATGGGAAGAATAATTGGGGTCAATAGGTAGGAATGGTGTTGATTCCTTTGTGATCGCACCTAAAGAATTCAGCCATGCAATATTTTGATATGCAAATCGTTGCCAAGCTTGATCACGAACATTTCCTGTATAAAATAAACATAGTTGGTTATCTATTGGTAAAGCTGAGCCTGAATAGACGCCATGAGAATCATATTCAGAGTCGGGATAAAGGGCAATTCCTTCATAATCCCAGTGAATTAAGTCGGAGGAAGTTAAGTGGGCCCAACTTTTTAGTCCGTGAACACTCCCGAAAGGAAACGCTTGATAAAATAAATGCCACTGGTTATTGAAATACGAAAAACCGTTGGGATCATTTAGTAGTCCTGTCTGTGGTTGAATATGATACTTAAAACGCCAACTAGATTGCGCGATAATAGAAGTTAGATTTTCGAGGTGAGCAGATGTCCAAGAAGAATAAGGCGCATAACGTAATTCATCCGTCCATTGGTTCATGATGCTTGACATAAGTAATGTCTCCTTTATTAGAAAATAGTAGTTAGTCTAATAGTATAAACAAATCAGAAAAAAGTCAAACGTATAACATATATAAATCTATTTAAATCAAAAGAATATTATAATTTACATTTATTTATGATAAACGTTTGACATATTACGCAAAAACGAGTATCATACAAAATGTAAAAACGGTTACAGAAAAAATTAACAGGACTAGTTTAAGAGTGAGGAGAACCAGAATGAACAGAAATTGGTGGCAAAAAGAAGTGGCCTATCAAATTTATCCACGTAGCTTTTCGGATAGTAATAATGACGGAATCGGTGATTTACAAGGCATTATTCAAAAACTGGATTACTTAGAAAATTTAGGAATTACGCTGATTTGGCTGAGTCCAATGTACCCGTCGCCAATGGCTGACAATGGATATGATATTTCAGACTATTATGGTATTTCTAGCGATTTTGGTACAATGGCAGACTTCGATGAACTCATTGAAGAAGCAAAAAAACGAAACATAAAAGTTATTTTAGATTTGGTGGTAAATCATACATCTGATGAACATGCTTGGTTTCAAGATGTTTTAAAAAATCCTCAAAGTCGTTTTCGAGACTTTTATATTATAAAAGAAGGACGAGAAGCACCTACAAATTGGCGGTCTAACTTCGGTGGTAGTGTTTGGGAAAAATTACCTGGGGAAGATGCCTACTACTTTCATGCCTTTCATAAAAAACAGCCGGATTTAAATTGGGAAAATCCTGAACTACGCAAAGAAATCTACCAAATGATTCGTTTTTGGTTAAACAAAGGAATTGCTGGTTTTCGTGTAGATGCGATTAATTTTATTAAGAAAGATTTGACTTGGACAAACTTACCTGCTGATGGGGCAGATCAATTAGCCAAAGTAACAAAAGCTAGTAGAAACATGCCAGGAATGAGTGACTTTCTGAACGAATTAAAAGAAAAAGCTTTTGCTGGCTTTGATATTGTCACAGTTGCCGAAGCGGCCGGCGTCAATTATCCAAATTTATCAGAATTTATTGGAGAAACAGGATATTTCGACATGATTTTTGACTTCAAATGGGCTGATTTGGATGTGAAATCAGGAAGCGAATGGTTTTATAGAATCGATTGGTCTTGGAATGATTTACGCACATTAATTTTCAAACAGCAAGAAGCCATGCAAGAGGCTGGTTGGAGTGCAAATTTTATTGAAAATCATGATCAACCTCGAGCGACAACGAAATATTTAAAAGAACAGGCTCAACAGCCAAATGCGGTTAAAACATTCGGCGCCATGTATTTCTTTTTAAGGGGCACGCCTTTTATTTACCAAGGACAAGAATTAGGAATGACCAATTTTGAAAGGGGTTCGATTGATGAATTCGATGATATTTCTAGCATTGATCAATACTATCGAGCAATAAAAGAAGGATTTACGCCCAAAGAAGCCTTGTCACTTGTCAATTTGCGTAGTCGAGACAATGCCCGCACGCCTTTTCCATGGAATGATTCTATGTATGGCGGTTTTTCAAGCGTCAAGCCTTGGTTAGGAATGGTGGATAATTATAAAGAAATCAATGCCGAAGCAGAAATAAAAAATAGTCAAAGTATTTTTCATTTCTATAAGCGGATGATTGCATTTCGTCAAAAGAGTCCCTATACAGACATCTTACTTTATGGAACATTTGAGGGTCTATCAAATCTTCCAGATAATGTTATTGCTTATAAACGCAAATTAAATGAAAAAACGATTTACGCCTTTTTTAATTTTGGTGAGGCGGTTCCAATCCCTCATTATTTAGTTAATGGCACAGTTATTTTTGATACACAGTCTGAAGAACGAGAGCAGTTAGTTCAGCAGGGAACATTATTAAAAAGCTATCAAGGACTATTGATTACTATAAATGAGTAGCTAGGAGGAGTATAACATGGCAGAAAATTATCAGCAGGCAGCCAAAGACATTATTCAATTAATCGGTATGGATAACATTATATCGGTCACCCATTGTCAAACGCGGTTACGTTTTATTTTGAAGGACCACGAACAAGTAGATGGTAAACAACTAGAAAAAATTGATTTAGTAAAAGGTGTCTTTTATAATGGCGGTCAATACCAAGTGATTTTAGGAACTGGTATTGTGACTAAAGTGTATGATGAAATAGAAAAACTTGGAATCAATGTTGTGTCAAAAGCAGAGCAAACAGCAATTTTAAAAAATAATGAAACGGGCATGCGCAAAACAATGCGCATTTTAAGTGAAATATTCATTCCAATTGTTCCAGTAATTGCAGCAACAGGATTGTTCCTAGGGTTAAAAGGTGTTATTTTTAACGATACTTTTTTACAATTATTCGGAGCAAGTGTAGCCAATATTCCTGAAAGCTTTCAACAAATTGTCTCTGTCATTACAGATACCGTCTTTGCCTTTTTGCCAGCTTTGATTGTTTGGTCTACCTTTAAAGCATTTAATGCGACACCTGTAATCGGGATTGTTATTGGTTTAATGATGGTATCACCCATTTTACCAAACGCTTATGCAGTTGCAACACCAGATTCTGGCGTGAAAGCTATTATGGCTTTTGGTTTTATCCCAGTTGTCGGTGCACAAGGATCCGTTTTAAGTGCAATTGCTGCTGGTATAATTGGCGCAAAGATTGAACTTTTTTTCCGAAAAAAGATGCCGAATATTCTCGATCAAATTTTTACACCTTTTATGACTATGTTAATTACTTTTTTAATCATGATTCTCGGAATTGGCCCAATTTTGCATACCGTTGAGTTAGGCATGGTAGATGTTGTCCAATGGTTGATTGGGTTGCCCTTAGGACTAGGTGGTTTCGTGATTGGTGCCTCATATCCTTTAATGGTTTTGATTGGTATTCATCATACACTAACTATGGTAGAAACATCATTATTAGCAAATACAGGATTTAATGCATTGATTACAATATGTGCCATGTATGGGTTTGCCAACGTTGGCAGTTGTTTAGCCTTTGCGAAAAAAGCGCAAGATAGCAAAGTGAAGTCGACAGCCATTGGTTCTATGTTGTCTCAATTATTTGGAGTTAGTGAGCCTGTGTTATTTGGATTACTTATTCGTTGGAACTTAAAACCGCTGCTATGTGTCTTGTTTACATCAGGTTTAGGCGGAGCAATTTTAGCTATTTTTCATATTCAATCAAATTCTTATGGATTAGCCGTTATTCCTTCTTTCTTAATGTATATCTATAGTGCACATCAATTAGTGATCTATTTATTAGTCGCACTTTTATCTGTCGGTGTATGTTATGCATTAACCAGTCTATTTGCAATTCCGCAAGAGGTTTTGATTTCAGATAAAGTAATCGAAGAGGAAGAACGCGAAGTCTTTGAAATGCAACACAATACCTTAGATGAACAACTTTTTTCTCCGGTAACTGGTTACGCCATGAATCTTACTGCTGTTAATGACCCGGTATTTTCAAGCGAGATGATGGGCAAAGGTTTAGCAATCATGCCAACAGCGAACAAGGTTTACGCGCCTGCAGATGGTTTATTAAACTTGGTTGCAGAAACTGGACACGCTTATGGTATCCAAACGGACGCAGGAGCTGAAGTATTAATTCATATAGGAATTGATACTGTCACATTGGGGCAGGAGGTCTTTCAGACACAAGTAACCCAAGGTCACCGTGTTAAAAAAGGAGATCTTTTAGGAACGTTCGATCGAAAAGCCATTAAAGAAGCTGGGCTTGACTCAACTGTCATGGTTATCATTACAAATACTTCAAGTTATTTAAGCGTAGAGCCAATGATGTCAGATCATAATGAAATTACGCCGGAACAAATCATTTTAAATCTAAATACACCTAACTAAACAAAAGAACAGCAAGAAGTAGTTATCACTTCTTGCTGTTCTTTTTCTTAAGAAAAAACCAATGATTTTCGGTTGTATTTGTCTATCCGTTTGTAGTATGATTGAGTCAGTTTTAAAGGAAACATGCCAAGTATGGAAGACCATACTTGACACGCATTGACTAATTAAACATGGGGAACGTTGCCATAAGTTGATGTTCCAGTCAATAATGCAAGTAAATCAAACATAGCATGTACCTCCTTTAATTGATAATCAAAGTATAACATTTTTTAATGAATTTACATAATAATACAAGTGGAGGTCTGTTCGTGAAGGTAGCAGGAGACAAAATAAAACAAGCGAGAAAACTTAAAAAAATCACACAATCAGAGCTGGCTAACGGCATCTGTACGCAAGCAACAATTAGTAATATTGAAAACCGTAATCTATGTGACAGTTTAGATATTTTCTCATCTATTTGCCTCCGATTAGATTTAGAAGTAGAAGAATGCATGATGATTTCTGAAGAAAAGAAAATTGAAAATCTACTAAACAAAGTCGAGGATTTATCTTTACGGTTATTTCACTTAGAGGCCTACAAATTATTACAAGAAGTGCCTGAAGGTCTTATCTTATCTAATAATGAACTAACGACTAAATTGTTATATTATAAGGGAATTACTTGTTTATTAGGAAAAAAAGATAAAGCAGAGGCCTTGTTTTACCTATATCGGGGCGCGGAAATTGACCGTAAAGTCAATATTTACAACATTTTAAGCCTGAATGCGCTAGGTACGCTATATGAACTGGAAAAAGATATGAGAAAAGCGCAAGTGTATTACGAAAAATCATTACAAGAATTGGAACAATTTAAATTAGAATGTTCCTTGGAGCGTTGTAGAATTTATTATAATTCTGCTAAATTCTACTCGGAAATGAAAGACTACCAAAAAAGTGTCACTTTAAGCGAAAAAGGGATTCAGATTTGTCGTGACAAACACTCCATTTATTTGCTAGATTATCTTTTATATGAAAAAGCCTTTAATAAACAAATGCTCGGGGAAGACACAGCCGATGACTATCGTCAAGCCTATTATTTTACACAATTTTTTGGTAATACAGAAGTCCTACAATATATTGAGAAAGATATGAAAGCTTTTAATATTTCCTATTAATTTAATCAAAAAGCCGATAAAAGCTGAAAATCCAGTTTTTATCGGCTTTTTGAAAAGTCTAGGCAAGTTGCTTTTAAAAATCAGCAGTCACGGTTACGATAAGCAAGACGAAGTATTTAGGAGGATTTAAAAATGAAAAGAGTGATGTGGTTTAGACGTGATTTACGATTACAGGATAATAAAGCATTAGCACACGCGTTACAAAATTCTGCAGCTGATGAATTGATTTTATTATTCCAAATGAATCCTCAACAATTTATTCAAGAAAGTGCTAATCATAACGCTTTTTTTGCAAGTTTAGCCTCGTTCAAAGAACGAATCGATCAAGAGGCACATTTACAAATCATGGTCGGCGAACCATTAGATTTATTTTCACGTTTGAAACGCAAATTACCCGATTGGCAGGCCATTTATTTTAATGAAGATACTTGTGGCTTTGGGGCAAAGCGGGACCAGCAAGCTATGCGCTTTTTTGAAGAAAATAATATTCAGTCTTTCTCTTTTCAAGATGCCTATTTGCATGGCTCTGAAGAAATTAAGAAGAACGATGGCAGCAAGTACCAAGTGTTTACGCCCTATTACAATAAATGGAAAGAGGCGCCTAAAGAAACACCGATTCCTGTTTCCTATACAGCTGAAAAAATTTTTAGTGCGTGTCTTTTTCCAGAAGAGGAAGCAGCTTATCGTGAACAGATTGCGAGGATTCCTTTAACACACTATAGTGTCGGCGAAGAAACAGCCAGAAGGCGCTTAAATACTTTTATTGATCAAAAACTTCAATCCTATGAAAATAAGCGTGATTTTCCTTATCAGGATCAAACGAGTCATCTGTCTACTTTTTTAAGAACGGGAGAACTTTCGATTCGCACCATTTGGCAAGAGCTTGCATCTGTGCCTTCTAGCTTAAGTAAAGAAACCTTCAAAAAAGAATTAGCTTGGCGCGACTTTTACAATATGATCTATAGTGCGTTTCCACAACAAAAAGAGGAAGCTATTCAAGAAAAATTTCGTTATATTCAATGGACAAATGACCCAGAAATGTTTGTCAAGTGGCAAAAAGGGGAGACGGGGTACCCTATAATTGATGCCGCAATGCGACAACTGAATCAAACTGGTTGGATGCACAATCGCTTAAGAATGATTACTGCCTCTTTTTTAGTTAAAAATTTACACATCGATTGGCGTTGGGGTGAAAAATACTTTCAAAAAATGTTGATTGATTATGATGCCGCCAATAATATCGGTGGCTGGCAATGGGCTGCTTCAACGGGAACGGACGCTGTCCCGTATTTTCGGATTTTTAATCCAATTATCCAGTCAAAAAAATTTGATAATGACGGCCAGTTCATCAAAAAATATGTTCCAGAACTTAAGCAAGTGCCACAAAAGTATATTCATCAACCAAATATAATGAACGAAGCTTTACAAACGCAATATCATGTACATTTAGGAGAAAATTATCCAAAACCCATTGTCGATTATGCATCAAGTAAAAAACAAACATTGTTTCTATATGAAGCGAGCAAAGAAATTCATCAAGAAATGAACAATCCAAGGTTTAAATAAACAGTAAACCCAACTAGCTTAGCAAATAACTTGTAAGGTTAGTTGGGTAATTAATTAGTCGAAAGAGAGGTGCAATTTATCAGCTAAAGTTTTTTATTCTATTCTAGTTAACATAATATACATTATACAAAGTAGAGTAAAAAGCATTGAAAAGCAAACAAAACCAGTCTTTAAGTTTATCTAGACTGGTTTTTTGTCACGTACGTTATATAAATTATGCTTGTTGCTTGATGGCTTGTGCGACACGTGCTCCATATTCTGGATTTACTCTAGTGAACAAATCAATTTGACGCGCGATGATTTCTTGATTTTTCACTTGACCTAAAGATGCCGCTATATTGTTAATTAAGTTTTCTTTTTCTTCGCTTGGCAGCAAATTATACAAAGCGTTTGCTTGTGTAAAGTGATCTTGATCATAGCTATAATTACCAACATTTCCTTCAACTTCAAAGGAACTAATTTTCGCCTTAGGATCTTCTTTTGGTGTTTCAGTATAACTATTTGGTTCGTAATTAATTTCGCTATTGCCATTGTCAAAACGCATATTGCCGTCTTTTTGGTAGTTATTTACAGGCGCTTTTGCTTGGTTGATTGGCAATTGGTGACTATTAGCGCCCACGCGATGACGATGTGCGTCCCCATAAGCGAACAAACGTCCTTGCAATAATTTATCTGGAGAAGCTTCAATACCAGGAACGAAATTCCCTGGTGAAAAGGTTACTTGTTCAACCTCTGCAAAATAATTCTCTGGATTTCTATTTAAAGTCATCGTGCCAACTTCAATCAGCGGATACTCTTTTTGAGAAACCGTTTTTGTTACATCAAAAAGTGTTTCTTTCATTGTTAACGCATCTGCATACGGGATAATTTGCACAGATAATGTCCAAGAAGGAAATTCTTGATTTTCAATCGCATTATGCAAATCTTCAATATGGAAATCTGGATTTTTCCCAGCAATTTCTTCTGCTAATTGACTCTCTAGATTTTTGATTCCTTGATTCGTCTTGAAGTGATATTTAACAAAAAATACTTCTCCAGCAGCATTGACCCATTTGAATGTATGGCTACCAAAACCATGCATATGACGGAACGATAGCGGAATGCCACGATCACTCATTAAAATTGTTACTTGATGAAGGCTTTCCGGTGAATGAGACCAAAAATCCCAAACAGCTTCTGGACTTTTCAAATGCGTCCGTGGATTTCTTTTTTGGCTATGAATAAAATCTGGAAACTTAATTGCATCACGAATGAAAAAAATGGGCGTATTATTGCCAACTAAGTCGTAATTTCCTTCGTCTGTATAGAATTTAAGCGCAAAACCGCGAGGATCACGCAATGTATCTGATGAACCTAACTCTCCAGCTACAGTTGAAAAACGAGCGAATAAAGGTGTTTCTTTGCCAACTTCAGATAAAAAATCGGCTTTAGTATATTGTGCCATTGATTGGCTCACCTTGAAAATCCCATGAGCACCAGCACCTTTGGCATGAACAACCCGTTCTGGTACGCGCTCACGATTAAAATGAGCTAATTTTTCTAATAAATGAACGTCTTGGATTAGGACAGGACCAAATTCTCCTGCAGTTAGCGAATTTTGATTATCGCCAACTGGACTTCCTTGTGACGTAGTTAAATGTTGATTTTTCACCTAAAACACTCCTTCATCTAAAATTATACTCATTGTATAAAAAAACCACTCTGCATAACAAAAATAATGCTTAAAAACACTCGAAAACATTTGTTATTTAATAGAATGATTAAAAATAGCAGTAGAATTTAAATCAAAAACAAATGTATTAACTTTAAACTGTTTACACCACCAAAAATAACAACCAATAATTCAAAGAAAACTAAAATGCTGTTTTTTTATTCAAAAAAGACCTAGCATCCCAATCATGCTAGGTCTTTCGTTACTTTTTTGAGCGACCGTTTTTATTGGTCATTCAGCGTTATTGATTGATCGCAACAGTCGTGTCTTCAGTCGATAGACCTGTCATAGAGGTGCTATCGGAAAATATTTTTTCAACTTCTTGTTCTGATAAAATATTTTCTTTCTTAGGCATTGAAATCGTCGCTTTTTTGGCTTTTTGTGTAATGCTAATTTTACTAGATAATGATTCAAGTCCCATGTCAACGTTCTTGTCTTGCTGCGGTTTCACATTAATCAACATATTTGTTTTATTTTCTTTTGTATTAACAGAAACTTTGGCAGAAACATCTTTGACTTTTTCGAAAGGATCTTGTTCTTTACCTTTTTCAGATGTTTCTGTCGTAATTTTGATTAACTTTTGTAATTCTTTTTTTGTAAACGTATGGGTAATGGTGTCCCCTTTTTTCTCGAACGTATCCTTGTCTAATCCTTCTAAAAACTCTTTGTATTCCTTAGCAGACTGTTTTCGTTCTTTTTCCGATTCTTGATACTCTTTGATTGTATCTTGCCATTCTTTCGTACTTTCCTCGTTCATGGCTAAAAGATCAATGTATTTTCCTTTTAGTTTTTCTGTATCTAACTGAGAACTGTCAATAGCACCGTCAGTCATTGAGTCTGCGACAGCGACAATATATTCCATCATATCTGTTGCTAAATAGAGTTTTGGCTCTTTGCCCTCGTTATCTAATGATCCAATCAATGAAATCGGTACATCCATGCCCATCGCTTTTAATTTCATCTCTAAGTTGAATGCTTTTTCTTTTTTGGCATCTACTTGAATCTTCCCAGAAAGCGATGCGTCTTTGATTTGCGTGATGAGCATCCCAATCATAGGATTCGTTTGTGCACTATCTTCTTGTGAAAATTTCATGTCACTAATTGACATAGAGAAATCCCAAACCCCAGATTCTTGTGCGTTTTGATTGCCAATCCCTTGAATGAACTCATCTTTCGCACTTTTGCCACAGCCTGTCAGCAACAAAGCTGAACAGAAAACGCCTGCAATAATCCCCACTTTTCTTTTTAACACACTTTTTCCCCCTCATTATATAAAAATTAATTCCCTTTTATTAAGAATAGCAAACATTGCTTATAAATAGCAATGTTTAATTTTAGATTTCCTCTCTTTTAATAAGTGGGATTGATTTAATCTTTTAGGTTTGAATCATTAAGCTGTATTATTTTTAAAATAAAATTGCTTTTCGCCAAAAAATACTGGGAAAAGTTCTGCTAAACTGCCAGCTAAAGGACCTTCTCGCAATTCTTTTTCAGTGACCCAAAACAAGGGTTGTTCCGTTTCTTCTGGTAGTTCAGCCGCTGTTTCTGCAATGAATAATGTGGCTAATTCCCGCGCACCCGAACAATCATTCAGCCATTCTGCAACACCTACTAATTGTGGCTTTAGCACTAAGCCTGTTTCTTCAAGGAGTTCGCGAACCATGGCTGTTTCCATGCCCTCGTTTTTTTCAACATGCCCGCCAGGGAACGTCCAACCAGGCCAATCCTTTTTTTGTCGTTCTTGCACAAGGATTTCATTTTTCTGATTTCTAATCATACATAATGTTGTTAATTCCACTTCAAAATTCCGATTCATTTGGCACCTCATCATTTTTTCCTTTGTTAAGGTTACGATACAGAAAAACAGAGAAAGATTCAACTAAGAATTTTCTCTGTTTTATCATCTAACTCTTTAATAAGTCGTATTGCGATTGATATAAATGATGATATAACGCATGTTTTGCCATTAGTTGATCATGAGATCCTTCTTCCACAATACGACCACCATCAATATAGAAAATTTTATCGCTATTTTTGATGGTAGAAAGTCGATGAGCAATAATAAACGATGTCCGTCCTTTTAGAAGTTGTTGTAGTCCTTCTTGTAACAATTCTTCTGTTTTTGTATCAATACTGGAGGTAGCTTCGTCTAAAATTAAAATTTTGGGATCTGCCAGTAAAGCACGAGCAAATGAAATTAATTGGCGTTGTCCTGCCGAGAGAGTACTCCCCCGCTCTTCCACAACTGTTTCATAGCCATCTTTTAAATCCTTGATAAAGTCGTGCGCACGAACAATTTTTGCGGCTTGGATGACTTCTTCCTCTGTGGCTGCTAAATTTCCGTACCGAATGTTTTCAATAATCGTTCCTGAAAAAATAAACGTATCTTGAAGCATTACCCCCATTTGTTTCCTTAACGAACGGAGTGTCACATCGCGAACATCATAACCATCAATTTTAACGGCCCCTTCATTCACATCATAAAAACGACTTAACAAATTGATGATTGTTGTTTTACCCGCACCTGTTGGCCCAACCAAGGCGATTGTTTGTCCTGGCTCAATATGAAAACTAACATCGGTCAAAATATTTTTTCCTTCTTCATAACGGAAATAAACATGCTGAAAGTCGACGGTTCCTTTAATTGGCGGCAACGCAATAGCGTGCGGCGCATCTTGAATTTCTGGAACAACATCCATCGTTTCAAAAATCCTTTCCAAATAGGCAGTTGCAGTAATCAGAGAATTGTAGAAGTTACCAATATTGATGACTGGATTCCAAAAGTTATTGATATAACCGATAAAAGCAATTAGCGTCCCAGTAGTAACGGACACACCTAATTGACGGATTCCTACGAAATAGATAAAACAAGTCGTAATGACGGATATATTTTGCACTGCTGGCCATAATAAATACTGGACACGCACAGCTTTCATAAAGGATTGACGATATTCTTCGCTTACCTCGTTAAAAATCTGGAAATTTTCATCTTCTCGTGCAAAAGATTGTGTAATTTTAATTCCTGAAATACTTTCATGAATATAGGCATTTAAGTTTGATTGTTTATTGCTAAGCTCTTGGTAAGCTTTCCGTTGTTTCCCTTGGATAAATAGAACCATCACGAACAACACAGGCAATAGCAGCAAACTGTATAAGGTTAATTTCACATCAATAAATAACATGAAGATTAAGGTGATAATCACATTAAATAAATCAGAAATTAAATTGATCAATCCGTTACTTAATAAATCACTTAACGTATTGATGTAATTGACCACCCGAATTAAGATTTTTCCATGCGGCCGACTGTCAAAGTAAGAAAATGGTAATTTTTGTAGATGCTCAAAAATTGAAAAACGCATATCTTTTAAAATATCTTGTCCAATTTCTGTGATGGCATATATCCGATAACGCATACACCAACCAATAATCACCAAGGAAAATAGGAAAATAGCCCCTAGTATCAAGAGTAACGAGAGATTCTTTTGTGGAATTACTTGGTCAATCGCAATTTTAGTAAAGTAAGGGCCTAACATACTTGCCAGATTAGCTAATATGATGACAAATAATGTTTTAAAAACAGCTTTTTTGTAAGGCTTAATATAGGCGCCTAATCGTTTATAGTGGGACCAATTAAATTCTTTTTCTAAAGTCTCATCTACATCAAACGTATTTCTAGCCACGCGACTCACCTTCCTTTGTCAGACCTAATTGTTTTTGATATACGTCAAAATATTTGCCTTTTTGTTCGACTAATTCGCTATGCGTACCGCTTTCCACCACACGGCCTTTTTCCATCATCAAAATTAAATTGGCCTCTCTCACAGAAGAAATTCGGTGGGCAATAATAAATGTCGTTTTCTTTTCCGTCAAACGACCTAGTTCTTTTTGAATTTTTGATTCTGTTTCCATATCAACAGCGGAAGTTGTGTCATCTAAAATTAAAATAGCTGGATCTTTGGTTAAGGCACGGGCCAGTGAAATCCGCTGTTTTTGGCCACCAGATAGGCCAACGCCGCGTTCACCAACAATTGTTGCATAACCTTCGGGCATTCTGGAAATAAAGCTATGAGCATCAGCAATTTCAGCCATCATTTGCACTTGTTCCAAGTTAGCCAATGTGTTACCAAAAGCAATGTTATCTTCTATTGTATTGGAAAAAAGAAAGACATCTTGCATAACCATGGAGATATTTTCTCGCAATTTACGAACAGAATAGCTTTTAGCATCTTTTCCATCAATATAAACAGTGCCTTTTGTTGGATCATAGAACCGAGCGATTAAGTTAACTAAAGTGGTTTTGCCTGAACCAGTTTCCCCTAAAATACCAATTGTTTCACCAGGTTTTGCTGAAAATGAAACATCCGATAAAATGGGGGTTTCTGGATCATCTGAAAAATGAAAGGACACGTGATCAAACGTCACATAACCTTGGATTGGTTCTGCTTCTTTTTCCCGAGCAATGGGAATCTTCGGTTTCGTTGCTAATAACTGACGAATTTTAATGGACGATGCCGTAAAGCGTTGCACATCATTGATCAACCAGCCACTCATTCGCATCGGCATGTTCAACATCCAGAGAAAACCGTTAAAGGCCACTAAATCACCAATTGTCATCCGACCTTGAATTACAAAGAGGCCACCAAGAACTAAGGCAATAACATTTAAACTACCTGCAAAACCGTCTAACCACGGTAAATATTTTTTTGAGACATCTGCAGAAGCCATATTCCATTTTTTATAGTCTTCATTGTGCTTGTTAAACTTTTCAATTTCATAAGGTTCTTGAGAAAAAGCTTTAATCACCCGATTTCCACCAATATTTTCTTCGACCATCGAATTTAGCCGAGAAAAACTTTCCCGGATCTCAAAAAATACCGGATGCGATTCCTTCGACATTTTTTGTGTTAACAGAAAAATCAAAGGTGTAATTAAAATTAATGCTAGCATCAATTGCCAATTGATCGTCCCCATCACAATCACGGCTGCGATGAACCATAAAATACATTCTAAGAGGTTATAAGTGACCCAAGAAACAAAATGGCGGATAGCGTCTGTATCCCCTGTCATTCGCGCCATAATGTCGCCAACACGTGTATGATTAAAGAAATCAAAATCTAATTCTTGAAGTTTGACATACATATCTTTTCTTAAGTCAAATAACGCAGATTGTCCAACCGATTCAAACAAGACTTGATAACTATAACGAACAACTGTCCGAATAACGGTCACTCCAATCATAATCCCAAGAATTGGGACAAGCTCTTCAGTTTTCCCCTGATTGATTACTTGGTCTACAATTCTGCCAGATAACAATGGAATAATAACAATTAAAATAGCGTTAATAACGACAAAAATAACAGCTAGCAGTAACTTATTCTTATTTTTTTTAGCATATTGCCAAATCCATTCAAAACTATTCATTTTCTCCCCTACTCTCTCTTGTTTTTATGGACGTGTATAAGATTACTGTTTTTTTATAGGAAAAGAAATGGGCATTCTTGTATATTTTGATGTACAATATAGTATAGAAAGCGGATACAAGTAGGAGTGATTTTTTATGAACTACACAAATAGTCGAACGTTTAATCCTGAAATTTTATATGCCTTTGATCCTTGGAACGAAGAGACCCACCCTTATAATTGTCATCATCATGAATTTCTGGAAATATCTATTCTTTTAGAAGGTGAATCTGAATATATTGTTCAAGGGCAACAGTACCATGCCACTGCTGGTACGGTGTTTCTTTTTAATCCGCGAACGGAACATGGTGAGCAACAAAAAGCAGGAACTTACTCACATCAACTACACATTGGCATTTCAAATCTCTATTTAGAAGGCTTAGCGCGAAACGTATTTCCAAATAAATCAGCTTTATTAGATTTAAGTCATTTACATGGTGCTTTTTTAGAAAAAGCTTGGCAAATTGTTCATGAATTAAACCATCAAGAAGTTGAATCAGCGTTACAAATTAAAGCTTTAGTTATTGAACTATTGGTTTATATTTTAAGAAGCTTAGCAGTTGATCAAGAAAATAAAATTGAAACTCGGCTATCGAAAACGGAAAAAAGAAAACGAAATTTAGTCAATCATACGATTTATTATCTGGAAACGCACCATGACGAAGAAATTACTTTGGAACAGTTAGCTGAAATGTTATATGTGACCCCGACTTATTTGTCGAAAACCTTTAAAGCGGCCACAGGCGTTGGGCCAATCAATTATTTAATTCAAATCCGCTTAAACCATGCGAAAGAATTGCTGAAAAATGATTCCTTAAGTGTCAAAGAAGTGGCAAAAACGGTTGGTTACGAAGATGCCTATCATTTTAGTAAATTATTCAAAAAATATTATGGAAAATCCCCTTCACAATTTTAAGATAAAAAAACAAGGAATCGTCGGCTTCATTGCGTCCGTTTCCTTGTTTTTGCTTTACGTTGACTCTTTTAACTGTTTCGTCATTGTATAATCGGTATGGCGTTCATTTCCCATATAAAAATCATGTTCATCTGTTTTGACGAAGCCCAATGATTGATAAAATTTTTGCGCTGGATGATTATGTTCCCAAACACCTAACCAAACCGTCTCTTTTTCTGCTTCTTCCACTAATTCAATTGCTTTCGTAATCAAATGTTTGCCTAAGCCTAAACGCTTAAAAGATTTACGAATATAAATGCGCTCAACTTGTAACGCTTGTGGATGTTGATAGGTAATCTGAGCATCACCGTGATTTAATTTCACATAACCTGCAAGTTCATTATTATAAAAAGCAAAGAAATATTGCGAATCTTTATGTAAGATTTCGCTTTCTAAAACTGCTGGACTAAATTTCCTCTCATAATGTGCCTGTAAATCCTCTTCGTTTTCGCCATCTCCATAAGTATCTGCAAAAGTCTCTTGGCAAATGGCCTCTAATTCTGGTACGTCTGCGACGGTACACTCTCTAATAAATACTGACATACTAAAACTCCTTTGTAGATTAAATCAAGTGTTTAATTAAAATTAAACAAGGATTCCAAGCGTCCCATAATGTCGTAAAAACCTCAAGGCGCTTAAAACCCAATGATTCGTAAAAACGAATAGTATGATCGTACACGGAATAATTTCCTTCGTCAACTGTTTTGACTTGAATAAAAAAATAGTTATTTTTAGAATACGTTTCCACGCTTTCTATCAATAACTTGCCGATACCTTTGCGATGATACCGCTTTTTAACTGCCATACAATGGATTTCTACTGTATCTTTACTTGTTTCTGAAAGTGTTATAAAACCGAGTATTTTATTCTCTACATCCTTTGCCACCCACATAGGTAAAGTGCTAGCTATATCGATATACTTGCGGGTCTCTTTTTCAAGGCCAAACCATTCTGGAAGATTAAACAATACCTCTTGTGCTATCTGAGTCTTTTTATCTGCATTTTTTTCCCTCATAATTGTGAATTCTTTCAAATTACAACCTCCTTTTTGTTTACATAATAAAATTATTGTATACCCAATCTTTTTTATTAAATAATAGCATAGGTAGTTTAAAAATGTAAGTTAGTCATTTATTCTTTATTATTTCCTTAAAACGACGCCTTTTCTCGCTAAATCTGCCCTTCCTTTATTTTTTTCTGTTAAACTAAACGTATTAAGTCTATGAGGAGCGTGCGTATATGGATTATCTGAACACCTATAAGCGGTTGCTAGCATTGGCAGATGCAGGTCTTTTTTACGGGAAAGATGCTTTTGATCAAGAACGTTACCAAGAACTACGGGAACTTACGTTACAACTTATTAGCGCAACCGGACACGAAGCGACTGTCTTGCCCGACTTAGAAAAAATCTTAACTAAAGAAGAAGGTTATCCAACACCGAAAGTAGATGTTCGCGGTTTGATAAAAAAAGAGAATCGTTTTTTATTAGTTGAAGATTTACGGACCAAAGAATGGTCATTACCTGGTGGCTATGCCGAAATTGGCTGCTCTCCTAAAGAAAATATTGAAAAAGAAGTATTGGAAGAAACTGGCTTAGTTGTTACAGCAAAAGAATTGCTTGCTGTTTATGATACAGATAAACGAAAAGACATTCCTCAACTATTTCAGTACTATAAAATGATCTTTTCTTGTGAGATTTTAGAAAATCATCCCTTTGAAAAAAACATTGAAACCTCGAATTGTGCTTATTTTTCTTTAGATAATCTCCCCCCTCTTTCTATCAAACGAACAACGAAAGAGCAATTAATGGCATTAATGAACCAAACAACTGGAGCGCTTAGTGACTAACAAAAAGGATGAAGAACTTCTGTTCTTCATCCTTTTTCTATTATTAATTACATATTTTCTAAAGCGGCTTGGGCTAATAAGTTTAAGTAGTTCCAAGGGCGATCAAAATGTGGTTGGAAGAAGAAATCAGAAATCGCTAAATCTTCGACAGTCATTTTATTTTGGACCGCTAATGATAAAGTATTGGCAGATTGTGTGATATCATATTTAGACATCAATTGACCACCAACAATGCGTTGTGTTCCTTTTTCATAGACTAATTCCATCAGAACTTTTTCAGTTGTTGGCATAAACTCTGGACGATAGTTATCTTCGAAAACAGTTGCTTCGACATCTAGTCCGTTTAATTTGGCACTTTCTTTTGTTACACCTGTTGAACCAATTTTCCAACCGAATAAATATAAACCAGAAGTTCCCTGTGTGCCACGATAAGCCAATTTTTGTTCAGTTAAATTACGACCTACTAGCATACCTTGACGAACAGCATTCGTTGCTAATGGGATATAATTTTTTGTTTGACTTGGGTTGTAGTGAACAACTGCACTATCACCCGCAGCAAAAATATCAGGATTGCTTGTTTGCATATACTCATTGACTTCAATTGCACCGTTTGGTAACATGTCAACTTTATCTTTTAATAATTCTGTATTTGGACGGAAACCAACACACATAATCACCATATCTGCTTCGAATTCTTGACTTGGTGTAATAACTTTTGCCACTTTTCCTTGCTCATCTGCTACGAATTGTTGGACATTTTCACCTAAAGCTAAATTAACGCCACGATCAACTAATTCTTTTTCTAGAACATCTGTGAATGGCTTATCTAAATATTTATTTAAAATGCGGTCTAACCCGTCAACTAAAGTAACTTGTTTACCTGATTCTACAAAAGCTTCTACTAATTCAATACCAATATAACCGCCACCAACGACAACGACACGTTTGGCATCTTTCGCTTTTTCGATGATCACGTTGGCTTGTGAATAGTTTTTACATAATAAAATATTTTCAGCATCAATTCCTGGAATTGGTGGAATAATTGGCCAAGAACCAGTTGTCATCACTAATTTATCATAAGAAACGGTCTCAGTTGCACCCGTTTGTAAGTTTTTCGCTGTAACAGTTTTGTCGTCCACGTTGATTTCTTCAACATTGTGTTCCATCTTCACTGTTGCTCCTAAAGAAGCCAGTTCTTCTGGGTTTGAATAAAATAAATCAGCAGCATTTTTAACTACGCCTCCAACGTACAAGGCAATTCCGCAAGATAGGAAGGAAATATTGTCATTTCTTTCATATACAGTGACTTCCGCCTCCGGGTGATTTGCTAAAATACTTTTAACTGCTGAAGTTCCAGCATGGGTACATCCTACGACTACGACTTTCATGTTGTAAATCCCTTCTTTCACAATCTTTGTTTTGCAGAGGTGACGTCTCCCTCTGTCTGTTTAAAATATATCAGAGGAATCAAGCTTATTCGAGTTCTATGCTTGTGAATCGCATATAAAAAAATTCACAAACTGTTGCTAATTCTTAATAATAGCTAGTTAATTTTTTGTTTTTAAGAATTTAAAAGTCAATAACCACACAAAAAAACAAGCATAAGAGTGAAAACTCTTACGCTTGTGAAATTTGCCTAGACAAGTGACTTATCTTTTGATAAATTTTTAACAGTATGTAATTTTTTACACATTCTCCTGTTGTGCTTGTTGGCAATCTGGACATAATCCATATAATTCTAAACGATGTTCATTAATTTCGAAGCCTGTTAATTTACTAGCGGCCATTTCAACGTCCTCTAACCCTGGATAATGAAAATCAACGATTTTACCACATTTTTGACAAATCACGTGATAATGTTTCTTCGAACTAAAATCAAAACGACTAGATGCATCGCCATAACTCATTTCTTGAACGAAACCGATTTCAGTAAATAAACGTAGATTGTTGTAAACCGTTGCTACACTCATATTTGGAAAATGATCTTCTAGTGCGCGATAAATTTCATCAGCTGTTGGGTGTGTATGATTTTCGATTAAATATTCCAAGATAGCATAACGTTGCGGAGTAATTCGGATATTGGCTTCTTTTAATTCAGCAAGTGCATTTTTAACCAATACGTTGTCCATCTTTGTATCCCTCCCCTGTCTATCTTTCTTAAATAATACTATTTCTTATTACGATTGACAAGAATTATTGTAGGATTCTCGTGGAAAAAACGAGCATTTTACTAAACTAAGAGAAATGCTCGTTTTTTGGCGTGTTTTTTATTCTGGAAATTCGTAAAGAGCTGTCGAAAGATAACGTTCGCCGTTATCCGGAACCAGCGCTAAGACACGTTTGCCTGCGCCTAATTCAACTGCCAAATCAATGGCAGCTTTAATTGCTGCCCCTGCTGAGATCCCCACAAGGATGCCTTCTTTTGGCCCCATTAAACGAGCAGTTTCTAATGCGTCTTCACTAGAAACAGCGGCAACTTTTTGATAAACGGTGGTGTCTAAAACTTCTGGGACAAAACCAGCGCCTATTCCTTGGATTTTATGTGGACCTGGTTCGCCACCTTCTAAAACAGGCGACTCCGTTGGTTCTACTGCAACAATTTCAATATCTGGAAAAATCCGTTTCAATTCATGGCCAACTCCTGTAACGGTTCCTCCAGTGCCAACACCAGAAACAAACGCATCTAAGCCACGTTTACCAAAGACATCAACAATTTCTTTTCCTGTTTTTTGTTCATGTACCATTGGATTAGCTGGATTATTAAATTGCAAAGGCATGAAGTACCCGTGTTCTTCTGCTAATGCTGTAGCTTTTGCAATTGCCCCTTTCATTCCTTCGGCACCAGGGGTTAATAATAGATCAGCCCCATATGCTTGCATTAATTTGCGGCGTTCAATACTCATAGTATCTGGCATCACAATCTTAACTGGATATTCCAACGCAGCACCTACCATTGCTAACCCAATGCCTGTATTACCACTAGTCGGCTCAATAATCGTTTGTCCAGGTTTTAGGCGACCATCTGCTTCGGCTTGTTGGATCATGCTTAAAGCAATTCGATCTTTCACACTGCCACCAGGATTAAAGAACTCTAGTTTAACAAAAACATCTGCAGCTCCTTCTGGTACCATCCGTTTTAATTTCACAACTGGGCTTTGACCAATTAACTCTGTTACTGATTTTACATAACCTTTAGTCATAATCCTACATCCTCCAATTTTACAAACAATATAATAATTCTTTCTCTAAGCATAGCTCAAAAAAACGATTTCTACCAGAAAAACGAATTTTAGTTTGTGAAAAATTAAATAAAAAAACGGATTATACTCATCCAATAATTGCTGCTGGCACTACCTATTTTCACGATAAAAGACCTTACAAAAACTGCCGCTTTTGTAAGGTCCTTCTTCAACTAAATAATTGCAAAATTAACCGATTTGGATGGTTTGACCCACCGATAAAACAGAATCCAATGTTAATCCATTTAGTGACATTAAATTATCAACTGTCGTTCCAAAACGTGCAGCAATGTCCCACAATGTGTCGCCGTTTGCGACAGTGTAACTTTGACTAGCTACAGTTTCTGCTGTTGCTGTTGCAGAAGCCGCTGTATCGATTGTTGTATCAACGGTTCCCGTTGTATCTGAATAACTAGTGGTTTGAGCGACTGGTGCTCCCCAATCATATTGAGTTAAATTATATGCTTCAATTAACCAATTCAATTTTTCGGCATAGCCTGGATCAGTTGCATAACTTCCAGCTAAAGCGGCTGTTGCATCGCGATAACTGCTAGTATTACTCTTCCAAACGCCTGAATAATGGTATGTATCCCCAAAAGCAGTGGAACGAATAACATTGGCATGATCTTGGAACGATTCCGCATAAGAATTATAACTTCTAAATGCTGCTGTGACGGTCACCCATTGTCCGTCTAAATATTCTTTTGTTGGCATATAAACAGATTGTCCATTATAACTTCCTTTTACACCAAACAAGTTATAGTTCGGTGCAGATGCTAACCCAGAACTACCATAACTACTTTCTAGCAACGCTTGAGCAATCATGACGGAAGCATACATATCATTGCTATTGGCAACGGCTGCTGCTGAATTTCCGATTTCATTAATAAATGCTTGCTGGCTTGATTCTGCTTGGGCAGGTACCGCAGCACCAACCACAGGTGCTAAAATCATTGAAGTCCCCGCAACGGCGGTAGCACGTTTATAAGCTTTTTGCTTTTTAAGAGCTTTTTGAATATGTTTACTACTTCTTGTTAACTGTTCGCTCATTCATTTTTCCTCCTCACTGTCTCACTTTTCTATTTTACCGTTAATTTCCTATTGAAACAAGAAATAAACGTATTAAATTTTGAGTTTTAAAATTTCTGTAATGTAATTGAAATCTTGTTTGTATTTAATTAACCCTCTTCACACTTGTGAAAACAACCACTTCTTCTTTTCAATTTGATGAGATTTTTGTTATTTATCCTCTTACTTTTCTTTATTTATTGTGATAAAATTTTTAATGGACTTGTCACTTTTTGAACAAACTTTATAAGAGAAGTCTGTTTTTGTAGTCAAAACAACTATTGCCGAGTAGTTGTTGTATTACAAAATGAATTACATAGAAATGTAGGTGGTTAGATGAAGAAACAACAATCGGGTTTAACAAATCAAGTGACGTTTTTATTAGCGTTAACTTGCGGGGTTGTGGTCGCCAATATGTATTATATTCAACCAATTGGCACCCAAATTGCTCAGGCCTTTCAAGTCAGTATTGGTTCTATTGGTTTTGTTACTATGCTGACCCAATTAGGCTATGCGCTAGGCTTACTTTTTCTTGTTCCATTAGGCGATGTCGTTGATCGCCGCAAATTAATCATTCGAGTAGCCGCGCTCTCCTCGCTGTCTCTAAGTGCTGCGTTTTTTGCACCAAGTTTTCTCCTTTTTGCACTCTCTTCTTTTTTTATCGGGCTGCTCTCTATTGTCGCCCAAATTATTATTCCTTATGCTGCGGTCATGGCGGGACCAGCGAACCGTGGTAAAGTAACAGGTCGAATGCTGGGCGGACTATTGACAGGAATTTTATTGTCTCGAACGATCTCGGGTTTCATTGCTAGTGCAGCTTCTTGGCGAACAGTCTACTTAATCGCCGTAATATTCGTGTTAGCATTGGTCGTTCTACTTCAATTAAAATTGCCCAAAACAGTGATACATACTCAAACTTCAAATCGATTAACTTATTTAGGTTCTTTGAAAAGTCTTCCTAAGCTAATCAAATCGCAACCTTTGTTAAGAGAAGCAACTGTCAATGGCTTTTTTATGTTTGCAACCTTTTCAATCTTTTGGTCTACATTAATTTTCTTTGTTAGTAGTCCAGCTTATTATTGGGGACCGAAAGAAGTCGGTATTCTAGCAATTTTTGGGTTATCAGGGGCTTTTGTAGCACCCATCATTGGTCGTCTATCCGATTATTATCCAGAACGGAAGATTGTTTTGATTGGCCTGTTGATGCAGTTCGGTAGTTTTATCTTACTTTTTCTAGGCGGAACACATGTGGTCTCACTAATCTTAGCAATTATTGTTTTAGATATCGGTACTCAATTTGGGCAAGTAGCCAATCAAACACGCGTCCAAAATTTGGGAGAAGAAGCCAGCAATCGTAACAATACCGTCTTTATGTTTTTCTATTTCATCGGTGGTTCACTAGGTTCATTGATTGGTACATTAATGTGGCAAAATTATGGTTGGTCCGGTGTTACTTTAACTGGTATTGGGTTCCAATTGTTCGCATTATTTTTCCACTTTATGCTCTTTGCTCCCAAAAAGAAATGAAGCAAAAAAACCTGAATGCTATCACAAGCATTCAGGTTTTTTAATCTTTATTTATAGTGATTTATAGGTATTAACCACATTTTCAGGAGTAAAGCCGAATTTTTCAAGAACTAGACCGCCAGGTGCAGAAGCGCCGAAGTGATCAATTGTGATTGTTTTGCCTTCTGTTCCTACATAGCGTTCCCAACCAAAGCTTGCTGCAGCTTCAATCGCCACACGTTTTGTCACAGCTTTAGGTAACACACTTTCTTTATATTCAGCAGATTGTTTTTCAAACAAATCAAAACTTGGCATTGACACGACAGATACATCGATGCCTTCTTCCGCTAATTTAGCTTGTGCTTCCACTGCTAGATTTACTTCAGAACCAGTCGCAATTAAAATCCCTGCTGGTTGTTCACCTTTTTGTGGTGACAATACATAAGCACCTTTTTGAACAGAATCAGAAGCGTGTTCTAACGTTCCTTCTAAAACAGGTAAGTTTTGACGACTTAGAACTAAAATAGTTGGTGTTTCCGTAGAAGTCATAGCAATTTTCCAAGCAGCAACAGTTTCATTACCGTCTGCTGGACGAATCACATGAACATTTGGAATGCAACGAACACTTGCTAATTGCTCAATTGGTTCGTGTGTTGGTCCATCTTCACCCACCGCAACAGAGTCATGCGTTAAGACGTAAGTTACAGGAACTTTTTGTAAAGCGGCTAAACGGATTGCTGGACGTAAGTAGTCAGTAAAGACGAAGAATGTCCCGCCATAAACATGGCTACCACCGTGTAATTGAATCCCGTTCATTGCTGCAGCCATTGCAAATTCGCGAACACCAAACCAAATATTACGGCCTTCGTATTGACCAGGTTCGAAATCTTTTTCTGCAGCAACCATTGTATTATTTGAGGCTGATAAATCAGCTGAACCGCCCCAGAAACTTGGAACAACTTTTGAAATAGCTTGAATCGTTTCTTTACTTGTTACACGACTTGCGGCACTTGTTCCTAGTTCATATTTAGGTAATTCTTGTTCCCAACCTTCAGGTAATTGATTGGCAAAAGCTTCTTTAAATTGTTTGGCTAATTCTGGATGCGCATGTTCATAGTTCTTAAACATCTCATTCCAAGCCTCTTCAGCTTTTTGGCCTTCGTCAATCATCGTTTCTTTAAAACGAGCAGCGACTTCCTCTGGCACAGTAAAGTCAGGGTATTCCCAACCATAAACAGCTTTAGCCGCTGTAATGCCCTCTTCACCAATTGGCGCGCCGTGAACGGAAGATGTTCCTTCTTTTGGTGCTCCGTAACCGATGACTGTTTTAACTTCAATCAGTGTTGGTTTATCTGTTTCAGCTTTAGCCGCTTCAATCGCAGCCTCTATTTCATCTAAATCATTGCCGTCTTTAACTAAAATATGTTGCCATCCGTATGCTTCATAACGAGCCCCAACATTTTCAGTAAAGGCTTTAGAAGTTGGTCCATCTAATGAGATGTCATTTGAATCGTACAAGACAATTAATTTACCTAATTTCATATGACCAGCCATTGAACTTGCTTCTTGAGAAACACCTTCCATTAAATCGCCGTCACCACAAATTGCGTACGTGTAATGATCCATAATAGGGAAACTATCACGATTATAAGTTGCAGCTAAATGCGCTTCAGCCATTGCCATACCAACAGCCATAGCAATCCCTTGTCCTAGAGGTCCTGTTGTTGCTTCAACACCATCTGTGTGGTGCACTTCTGGATGCCCTGGTGTTTTACTATCCCATTGACGGAAATTTTTCAAATCGTCAATTGTTACGTTGTATCCTGATAGATGTAATAAGCTGTACAACATTGCCGAGCCGTGGCCTGCTGAAAGTACAAAACGATCACGATCAACCCAGTTTCTAGAAGTTGTTGGGTTCACCTTTAAATGTTTTGTCCAAAGTGCATACGCCATTGGGGCAGCACCCATTGGTAAACCAGGATGTCCTGAGTTCGCTTTTTGTACGGCTTCAATACTTAATGTCCGGATTGTATTAACGCCCAATTGATCTGTCTTGTCAAACAAAAAAATCATCTCCTAATTTAGGTTTTTTTTACCTTTATTCATAGTGTAGCTTATTTCGACAATGAAAGCAATTACTTTCTGTTGTGAAGTCCTTTTTCACGCTGAATTTTTTTTAGTTTTTCAGGAGTCACATCGGTCCCTTCTTGATCCACGACCTTCATTCCTTCGATATGGTGACGCATCCCTCCACGAAATGCTTCTAAATACTCTTTACGTAATTCTTGTTGTTCGACTTTTTCTTTCGCACTAAGTTCTTCCATTTTTGCTTTATTCGCTAATTCATTTATACGGGCAATTTTTTCTTTCGATAACATCAAAATCCCTCCTTACTCTCACTGTCTATATTATAAGAACTGCCTTAAAAAAACAACTATATTCTGATATTTATAAAACACGAACGCTTGTTTGATTTCGTTCGCATTTTATGGTACACTAATTTTATCAATTGAAAGAAGGTGCGGGTTTTGGCGAAACGTACAGAAACAAGACAATTAGAAGTACTTAAATATATATACGAACAAGTCGAATTAAAGGGCTATCCGCCAACCGTTCGCGAAATTGGGAAGGCTGTTGATTTATCCTCAACTTCTACCGTTCACGGACATTTAGCTCGTCTTGAAAAAAAGGGTCTAATCTTACGTGACCCAACAAAACCGCGAGCAATCGAATTAACACCAGAAGGCTTGGAAAAGATTGGGATTCAACCGACAACTATTCCGATGTTAGGTGTCGTAACTGCTGGTGAACCAATTTTAGCGGTGGAAGAAGCATCAGATTTCTTCCCGTTACCTCCTGATTTACGTACAGAAGAAAATGCTTTATTTATGTTGACGATTCGAGGAGAAAGTATGATTAACGCAGGTATTCTAGATGGCGACCAAGTGATTGTTCGTAAGCAATCGAATGCCAATAATGGCGACATCGTAATCGCAATGACCGATGAAGATGAAGCAACCTGTAAACGATTCTTCCGAGAAGTAGATCATATCCGCTTGCAGCCTGAAAATGATGCATTAGCTCCTATTCTTTTAGATAACGTTACAATTTTAGGTAAAGTTGTTGGTTTATATCGCAATCATATTTAATAAAAAAAGGAAGTCACTCCGTTGAGCGGCTTCCTTTTTTGCTTGTTAACAAGTAAATAGCCTTTTGAGCTTCCTCGATAACCTCTGCTTCAGTTTCTACAGAAAGTAGATAATTTAAAGCTTCTAAACTTTGCTCGGGTTCTCTTTTTGCGAGCTGACCTAACGACCAAGCAGCTGTTCCGCGAATGACAGGACGCTGATCATTTAAACAGAGAATAATTTGTGGGATAGCTTCACGGCCGCCCAAATTCGCTAACGCAATTAAAGCATTCCGTTGCAATGGTTTTTTACCACGCCAAGAGCCTGCTAAGTGTCCGAATTGCTGTTTAAATTCTTTATTGGAAATAGTTAATAACGGTGCCAATTTGGGATAGACTTCTTCAATCTTTGGTTCCATCTCTTCATGAAAATGAAAATCTTTTCCTTTATTATAAGGGCAAACCAGCTGACAAATGTCGCAACCATAAATAACGTTACGCATTTTTTTCCGATACTCTTCAGGCATCATGCCTTTTGTTTGCGTTTGATAAGACAAACATTTTTGAGCATTCATTCGACCGTCCCCTAACAAAGCCCCTGTAGGACACCCTGTGATACAACGAGTACAATCACCGCAACCATTTGGAACAGGTTCATCTGGTTCAAATTGAATATTGGTGGTCACCTCACCTAAATATACAAAGGAACCAAATTCTTCGGTAATCAGTAGACCATTTTTACCAATGAATCCTAAACCCGCCCGCTGAGCAACAGCGGTGTCAACATATTCGCCAGTATCTACTTGCGGCCGAAAGCGCCAGTGTTCTTTTTCTGCTTCAGTGGCAGCTTGCTCTTCAATAAAAGCAATTAATTTTTGCAACCGATCCTGCAAAATGTGATGATAATCAATTCCCCAAGAGGCTCGCGCAAATTGTCCACGCTTTTCATCTCTAGGCATTTTTTCCTGAGCTTTGGTGGGATAAGCTAAAGCAATGGAGATAATACTTTTAGGATGCTCAAACGTTTTTTCTGGGTAAATTCGTTCTTCCACATTTTGATGTTCAAATCCCGAGTTATATCCTCGCTCTCGTTGTTCATGTAGAGAATCTTCTAATTCAATAAATGGTTCAGCATGAGTAAAGCCGATTTTATCGATGCCTAAACGTTGACTCTCTTGAATAATTTTTTCTTTCAATGTCGGCATTGCTCATGCCTCCCTTCATTTTATTATTTATCGTTTCGATGATACGTTTCATAGTCATGTGCATAGAGATTTTTCTCGTCCACGACGCCGGGAACAGTGGCAACTTTTTCCCAAACAGACCAGTCGATTTCTGGAAAGAAGGTGTCGCCTTCAAACGTTTCATGAATCATCGTCCGATATAAGACATCGCATGCGGGAATCAATTCTTTAAAAACGACAGAACCTCCACCAATAACGGTCACGCCTTCATACTTGTCAGCATACGCAAGAATTTCCTCTACGGAATGCATAACCAAAACGCCTTCAGCTTGGTAATCCGGATTACTGGTAAGAACAATCGTTGTTCGATTTGGTAACGGACGACATCCCATACCTTCGAAAGTTGCACGTCCTAAAACCAATGTATTATGAATTGTTTTTTCCTTGAAAAATTTCAAGTCGTTGGGTAAATGCCAAGGCAATTTGCCTTCTTTACCAATCACTCCTTGTTCATCTTGGGCCCAAATGGCTGCTAACATAGCTTCTCTCTCCTTTTTTATACAGCAATCGGCGCTTTAATCGTTGGATGTGGGTCATAGCCTTCTACTTTAATATCTTCCATATCAAAATCAAAAACAGAAGCCTTGTCTGGATTCAAAACGAGCGTTGGGAAAGAACGAACTTCTCGTGATAATTGTTCTTGCATTTGTTCCACATGATTTTGATATAAGTGGGCATCTCCTAGCGTGTGTACAAACTCCCCCACTTCTAAACCTGTTTCATGCGCAATCAGATGTGTCAATAAAGCATAGCTTGCAATGTTAAAAGGAACACCTAAAAAAACATCGGCACTGCGCTGATAAAGTTGACAGCTTAATTTTCCTTCATTTACATAAAATTGAAACATAGTGTGACAAGGCGGCAACGCCATTGAAGGCACATCTTCTGGATTCCAAGCGGAAACAATTAAACGGCGAGAATCAGGATTGGTTTTAATCATTTCAATCACATTAGCTAATTGATCGATAAAGCTACCATCTTTGGTTTCCCAGTGACGCCATTGCGCACCATAAATATTCCCTAATTCACCATATTTTTCTGCAAACTCTGCATCATTTAAAATGGCGTCACAGAATTTTTGATGTTCTTCTTTGTATTGTTCTGCAAACGCTGGATCTTGTAAGACACGATGCCCAAAATCCGTCATGTCTGGTCCTTGATAATCTGCGCTTTTTACGTAACGTTCAAACGCCCATTCATCCCAAATATGATTATTTCGCTCTAACAAATAACGAATATTCGTGTCGCCTTTTAAAAACCACAATAACTCACTTTTAATCAAGCCAAACGGTACTCGTTTGGTTGTTAGTAAGGGAAATCCTTTGGCCAAATCAAAACGCATTTGATAGCCAAATAAACTATACGTACCAGTTCCTGTACGGTCTTCTTTAAAATGACCTTCTTCTAAAATCTTTTTTCCTAGCGCTAAGTATGCTTCTTCCATCTTATTCCCTCCGTCTCTTAATCCGCGTATTCACTCAAGTATTCCCAACGATTCATTTTTTCTTCTAACAATTGTTCCGTTGCTGTTACTGCTTCTTGCAATTCTTGTAAACGAACAAAATCATCACCCTGATGATTCATTTCTTCAGTTAATGTTTCTAATTTCGTTTCTAATTGTGTGATGTCTTCTTCAATTGTTGCCCACTCTTTTTGTTCCATATAAGTCAGCTTTGTTTTTTCTTTCTTTTCTGTCGATGCTTCTTTTACTGGTTTATTGAGCGGTTTTTCTTTGACCTTTTCTTGTTCTTTTTGGTTCGCCAAATATTCACTCATTGTGCCATAAAATGATAGGATCTGAGCATTTCCTTGAAAAACTAACAATTTATCCATTGTTTTATCCAAGAAATAACGGTCATGAGAAACCGCAATTACCGCTCCTTTAAACGTTTGGATATAATCTTCTAAAATGGTCAACGTATCAATGTCTAAATCGTTGGTTGGCTCATCCAATAATAACACGTTAGGCTGACTAATTAATAATTTTAAGAGATATAACCGGCGTTTTTCTCCACCAGACAGTTTGCCAATCAGTGTGCCATGCATAAAACGAGGAAATAAAAAGCGCTCTAACATTTCAGCGACCCCAACGCTGCTTCCATCACTGCGTTTCACTTTTTCTGCTGCTTCTTGCAAATAAGCAATCATCCGTTGATTAGGATCCATTTCTTCGTTTTGCTGGGTATAATAGCCAATTCGGACGGTTTCACCGATACTATATAGGCCATTCTCTAAAGGAATGCGTCCAGCTAAAATATTTAATAATGTGGATTTTCCTGCACCATTTTTACCAGTAATGCCAATTCGATCGTTTGCTTGAATGAGTAAATTAAAGTCTTTCAAAAGCTGTTTATGATCAATGGCATAATTTCCTTCCTTGATTTCCAGAACTTTTTTCCCTAAACGCTGCGTGGCAAAGTCTGCTTCTAAGGTGCCATTGGTTTGTACCTGATGCAAGTTTTCTTTTAAATCCTGAAACCGATCAATTCTTGCTTGCTGTTTCGTTCCTCGTGCTTGAACGCCTGCTCGCATCCACGCAAGTTCTTGTTTGAAGAGGCGTTTTCTTTTTTCTTCTTGTTCTACAGCGACACGTTCACGTTCGGCTTTTTCCATCACATACGTTTCATAGTTTCCTTTGTATTCATACAGTTTTCCAAAAGAAAGTTCGAAAATCCGATTGGTTACTCGATCTAAAAAGTAGCGGTCATGGGTCACCATTAAAACCGCGCCACGATAGTTATTTAAAAAGTTTTCCAACCATTCAATCGTTTCATAATCCAGATGGTTCGTTGGTTCATCCAATAACAGTAAATCAGGCGCTTCAATTAAGACTTGCGCCAAGCTTACTCGTTTTAACTGCCCACCAGAAAGCTCACCTATTTTCTTTTCCAATGTGGGAATACCTAATTTTTGTAAAATAATTTTTGCATTGGTATCTGCTGTCCAAGCATCTTGTTTATTCATGGCTTCTTCTGCTTGCGTGTAACGTCTTTGAACCCCTTCGTCTAAACCATTCTCACTTAAAGCAGCTAACGCTAATTCATAATTTTTGACTGTTTTTATGATCGGGCTGTCTCCCTGAAACACGGCTTCTGCAATCGTAATATTCTCGTCAAATGTTTGATTCTGGGAAAGGTACCCAATTTGATAATCACTTGGCTGCTGAATCGCAGCAAGATCACCATCACCGCTATCTACGCCAGCAATAATATTTAATAAACTGGTTTTCCCTGTGCCGTTAATCCCAATTAAACCAATGCGATCTTTTTCATGAATCAAAAAAGAAAGATGATCAAATAGTGTTTTTTCCCCATATGTTTTGGTTAAATCTGTTACTTTTAATTCTTTCACCGACACTACCAACTCCTTCTATTTTGGTCTTGCTTATTGTATCAAAAATTGGATTATAAAAAAAGTGCATGAGATAAAAATCGTCTTGGTTTCATCTCATACACTATTACTTATTCTTTATTAAAATTTTTAACAAATCGTTTCAGCGGAACGTTATTCACTTCGCCGCTAATCGAATAACTCTCTAATAAATTGACATTTTTTCGTAACTCGTTCGCTTCGATAATTGAAATGCGTTCAGATTGTTCGTAATGATCAATCATCCGTCGTTCTTCTTGGAAGCCTAATAATAGGTCTTTGACATAGTCTGTCTCCGTATGAACAATATACGAATCAATAAATTCGCCTTTTTCAAACTTATGGGCTAAATCCAAGCGTCCGTCAATGAAGAAATCAATTAAATCATCATCATAGACACCGCGCAAATTATCTAAACTCTTCAGAATAACTTGAGAATTTCTTAGAAAAACTTGGCGAATATTTTCTAGTTCTTCATTTCGTAATTCTTTTTCTTCTTCAGAAGCTTCACCACGATTGAAAAATAGCTTAGGATGTAAAAGAATCGAAATGATTTGTCGAGCAAATAATAACCAAAAGCCTACAATCGATAATAATTGTTTGGCAATCGACCGTTGCATCCGTGTAATCAAGCGTTGATACATACGATAACTTCTGACACTAATTTCTCCTTGTTTCAGACTTTCTTCTAAGCCGTCTCGTTCAATGGACACAATTAACGTCCGCAACTCTTGCACTTCTTGTTTTCGTTCTGCACTTAGCTGCTCGGTATACAATTCTTTTAAACGATCTTGATAATTTTCAATGACCGCATTCATTTCACCACGAGGATTCTCTTCATTTTGCTGTTTTAAGACATCAATGACATCACGTAATAAATCAATTTCGACTGACTCTTCATTTTCCACTTCCGTCTCTGAATCAGTTAAAAATGGTAAAACTAGAATCCCGCCAATCAGAGTCACCAAAATAACACAAGCCGTAATGAATAGCAATAACGGTCGTTCTTTAAAATGCTCGCCGTTAATCGCTGTTGGCAAAATAAAGATGGTGGCTAAACTTACCGTCCCCTTAACACCGCCAAATGTTAAAATCAACATTTCATTCATTGCAGTTTTAACTTTTTTAAAACCATGTTGTAGCGTGTAAACACTGAAAATGGCTAAGAAACGAATTAAAAAGACGACACCACTAATAATTAAAACAACCATTAGTAGGAACCAGTTTGAATATTGTTGGTCAATCCAAATTGGCGAAAACACTTGAGAAAGTTCAATTCCTAAGAATAAGAAAACTAAGGCATTTAAAGTGAACTCAATCATACTCCAAATACTTTCGCCAACATTTGACAGCTCTGCTTCAAAAAGCGAAACTTTTTTCAAACTAGACGCTTGCATAATTCCAGCAATCACAGCGGCAATAATTCCAGAAACGCCAATCAACTCTGAAATTAAATAAGCAATAAATGGCAAGAGTAATTCAATCAACAAGTAGCCTGTAACATCTTTTGCCACCGCAGTTTCAAGTAAATGAACAATTTGCTGTTTTAATAGAACTAACACGATTCCGACTACCGCTCCACCAATACTGGAAATAACCAAGGTCCCTGCCGCTTCCACCGGCGAAAATGACCCCGTTAATAAAGCCGCTAATGCAAATTGAAAGGCTGTAACGCCTGATGCATCATTAATGAGTCCTTCACCAGATAAAATGTTCATCGAACGTTCAGGAATGTCAATTCGACCTGATAACGAACCTACCGCCACCGCATCCGTTGGCCCTAGAGCCGCTCCAAAAGCGAAGCAAGCGGCTAATGGTAAAGTAGGCAAAATCATATGCAGGGTCCAGCCGACTCCGACTAAGGTAATTAACACACCAAAAAAGGCCAAGAAAAGAATCATCCCGAAATTTTTCATCATTGCTTTCAGATTGATTAGCTCCCCTTCTCTAAATAAAAGCGGTGCAATAATCATTACTAAAAACACTTCAGGCTCAAATTCAATTTCCTGCCCCATTTTAGTTAAACCAATTAGAACGCCTACAATAATTTGCACAATTGGCAGCGGAATGACGGGAACAATCCGGTTGAATATGTTTGAGAAGGTAATAGACAGTGCAAAAACAATGATTAGAAAGGTAAATTCCATCCTATCATTCCCTTCTATATTAAATTTTTATTGACTTACCGATCAAAACATTTAAGTAATTTTTTCTTTTTAAGAATAATTTTCTTTTCAACTTCTTCTAACTCAGAACTGCGTTCGCAAAGTTCCAATTGAGCGCGTCGTGCTTCTAAACGAAGAAGTTCTCCTTTAATTAATTCAATTTTTTTGTAGCGTAAGAAATTTTTCTTTTGCATACGTTCTGCAAAGTGTTGTCGTTTTTCTTCAGGGATTGCTTGATATTTCTTTTTCAAGTCAGCGACACACTTTTCAAATTCTTCACTCACCGAAACAACTTCCTTCCAAAATTTAATCTGACTAATTATAACAAATTTTACCAAAAGTACAAGCAAAATTGCTTTCTTTTTTTTAAAAGAAATTCAGACAAAACTTAACGCGGGAAAAGCTGATTTCTAGGAGCTGAACATGGTTAATCTTCATTAACAATAATATCAATTTCTGCCTCTTCATTCATCCGTGTTGAAAGAAAAAGAACCATTTCTTCTAGTGGCGCAGAAAAGCGTAAAACCACCCCTCTTCTGCCTTTTTTTAAATACCCTAAACGAATACCGTTCGACTTTTGAACAAGGACAATCTTTTCGATATCTTTAAAGGCCGTGCCCCGATTGTCAAAAGGATGCGTAATAATACAGTCCTCCGCAAAACCTCTTGCATCGTAAAGAAAACTGAAGATAATCAAAATATATAACACACTTCGAATCATTTCAATTTTATCTCCTGCCGAAAATGCATTGGCCAGAATCATTAAACTAAAAAAAGCAACTAAATATTTTGTTGTAGGATGTTTTGCAGCCGGAATTACAATACTTTTACGTACGAAGTAAAAGTAACCATACATAACGACGACAAATAAAAATAGCAATAACGTAAATCCATCGATAATCACAAACGACTCCTTTATTTCTTTTTCTTTTGAATATCTGTTAATATATCATTTATTTCTTTAATTTCTTTTTTTGATTCGTTAATCTTTTTGATAACCGCCTCACGGTTTTTTCCAGGCGGTAAGTCAATTGATTCTTGGTAGTAGTTTGCTAAAGCTTGAACTTTTTTCATTTTTTCGCTTTGCAACAAGGCTATATTTCTTTTCATTTAACCGCCTCCTCTTCCTTAGTATACATTACTTTGTAAGGAATTGCTTAATTTGCAAGATATTTTCTAATAAAAAGGAGTAATTTTACATTTTCTTATAAACAAAAAGTATTCGGCTGAGTAACAGCAGCGAACGATAAAATAATAGAATAAAAAATGAGACAGAAGTAGTTTACTTTTGTCTCATCTTTTATTATTGAGCTGAAATCGCTAAACCAATTGCTTTTTCCCCTAGGTGGGTCCCGATAACTGGACCAAAATGACCGATTTCAATTTCTGCATTTGGGTATAGCTTTTGTAATTTTGCTTGTTCTTTTTCAGCAACGATGCGGTTATTGGCATGAATCACGTACAGTTTAACTGGTGCTTCAATCCCTGCGTTTCGTTCACCAATAATCTTTTCTGCACGAGCAAAAGCTTTCTTTGTTGAACGGATTTTTTCAAATAATACAATCTTTCCATCTTCAAAAGTCAAGATAGGTTTAATCTTCAATAGTCCAGCAATCAAGGCTGCGCCATTCGTTAAGCGACCGCCACGAACTAAGTTGTTCAGATCTTCTACAATTAGATATGCATACGTATTGTCACGAATTAAATCTAATTTGGCAAAAATTTCTTCTAAGCTGGCTTTTTCTTCTGTTAAATCTAAAGCAGCTTCTACCATGTGTCCCATTGGCATACTTGTAATTTTTGAGTCATATGGATACAAAGCAACGCCTGGGATTTCATCAGTAAGTCCGTGCAATGTATGAACAAAACCAGAGATTCCTGAAGAAAGATGAATGCTGATGATGGTGTCGTACCCTTGTTCAGCGATTGATTTGTAAAGCTCTAACACTTCTCCTAAAGCAGGTTGTGAAGTCGTCGGAAATTCTTTACTATTATTTAGCAATGCATAATATTCATCTGCTTCAATGTCAATGCCTTCGTTGTATATTTTTCCATCTAAAATGACTGGGATGGGAATTACAAAAAGATTCGGATGATCTTTAATGCGCTCGGGTAAATAAGCTGTACTATCTGTCACAATAGCAATTTTCATTTTGTAACCTCGTTTCACTAATTTTCCACGTTGTTTCTAATATAGCATAAAAAAGGATATTTTAAAATGCTTTCCTTATTCGTTCAGGAATTTTTCGATGGCGTCAGCATTTTTTTGTTCATCTACTTCTAAAATACTGCCTGCATAAGAGGATTCACCAAAATTCCAAGAATCTGGTACCGGAACCGATAATGACTCAACCCCTGCTTTTCCTCTAATCAGCAATGATGGTCCGTTCGTTAACATGAAACTGACAGGCACATCTGTCGACATATAGCCGACTAATTTCCCAAGTGATTCTGGGGTTCTTAATAAAGTCATTGGATTTTTCATTTGGCTCATTACAGCTGACATAACTTGTTGTTGGCGACGAACCCGACCAAAGTCGCCTTCTTCATCCATCCTAAAGCGAGCGTATTGAAGTAAGACATGTCCATCCATGACCTGTTGCCCTTTTTCAATATCAACGCCATCTAAATTCAGTGATTTTTCTGCATCGATTTTGACACCTTTTGGAAACATAGAGTCAACAATTTTTTCAAATGATTGGAAATCTACCTTAGCATAATATTTCGTATCTAAATTAAAGTTTTGTTTTAACGTTTCACGAACCAATTCAGCACCGCCATAAGCGTATGCGGCATTAATTTTATTCGGCCCGACACCAGGAATGTCCACGAATGTATCACGCATAAATGAAATTAATTTCGGTTTTTTTGATGGTCCATTTAGTTGGAGAACCATTATTGTGTCGGCTCGTCCAGCATCTTCCCCACGTGTATCGCTGCCAAGAATTAAAATATTCTTAGCTCCATTGCTACTTTTGACACCATTAAATGTTTCTACTTTTTCTTGAGGCAACGAGTCATCATGTTCTGCTGCAGATTTTCCTTTTAAAAACATGACTGTACTATAGGCAAATAACAGAATCAATAGGATCACTAGCCATTTGAAAAAGCGTTTTGTTTTTGATTTTTTACGTTTCTTTTTTGGTTTCTTGTCTTTTTTTCCGCGGGGTGGTTGGTCAGAACCGTTGCCACCACCTGAATCTGTTTGATGTCGCCTCTCACTTCTGCGACTGTCCTCAGTATAGCTGTCTTCGTAAACTGGCTCTTGAAGGCTTTCAGCTAGCTCTTCTGGTTCTTCTTCTCTATGTTCACCCATTGATTTTCGGGGATTAAAGGTCTTTTTATGCTCTGCTGGTCTCGATTTTTCATGAATATGTTTATAACGATCTACACGACTCATCGTGTCACTCCTTTACCTCTGTGTTTTATCACCTTTCTTAGGATACCTCATTTCGCAGGAAATTCCTATTACAAATATGTAATTTAATAAAAAATGAAACTCACTTTATCTAATAAGTAAGCTTCATTTTCATTTTTAACTCTTTAAAGTGTGGACAAAACATAGATCGGGTAATCCCCTAAAATTTTTATTTCTGCGCCAATCAGTTCCAGTTCTGTTAAAGCTGCTTCAATTAATTTTTCTGGTTGATCTTTCACTAAGTCCATTAAAAAGAAGTACTCTCCTAGCTTTGTTTTCAACGGCCGCGATTCTATTTTGCTAAGATTAATCCCTCGCCAACTGAATACGCTTAATGCTTTGTGTAAAGAGCCAGGAACATTACTTGGCATCGTAATCGCCAGCGTTATTTTTTTCTCAGATAGCGGGAAAGAAATCGCTAAATTTTCAGAACCAAGAACCCAAAATCGGGTTTGATTTACCGATAAATCTTGTATATTTTTTTCAACAATGGTCAAATCATACATTTCCGCAGAAAGTTTTGGTGCAATAGCTGCAAAAGGTAATTCTGGATGTTCTGCAATGTATTTGGCGGCGTAAGCTGTTGAAGGCGTTGCTTCTAAAATCGCTTCTGGAAAGTTTTTCGCTAGAAACATCTGCGATTGAGCTAATGCTTGCGGATGTGATAAAATTTTCTGACTTTGTTGCCAGATCGATTGATTCTCTTTTGCCACCATTAATTGTTGTTGAATCGGTAAAACTAACTCTGCTTGGACAGGTAACTGCGCTTGATGATACAAATAATCTATCGATGCGTTAACAGTTCCTTCAATCGTGTTTTCTATTGGAATAATGCTGCATGCCACTTCTTGCTGTTCAATTGCTTTCAAGCAAGCTGGAATCGATGCGTACGGCATCAATGTAGCATCAGGAAAAGCAGCCAACGTTGCACTGTACGTAAAGGAACCAATCGGACCTAAATAACCAACTTTCATCGTTTCTCTACTCCTTTAATTGTTGCAGAATTTCATTGATAATTTCTTCTGGTGAGCGATTGGTCGTATCAATTGTCATCTTCGCACATTCTTCATAAAAATTTTTACGAGACTCAAATAAAGTAATGATTTCTTTTGAAGAACGTTCTATAGCTAAGGGGCGTTGGTTTTCAGTATCTTCTGCGATTCTTTTTAACAGCTCTTCTGGTGTCGCATGTAAATAAATCACTTGCTGAAAAGATTTTAATAAGCTACGATTTTCTGGTCCGACAACAATCCCGCCCCCAGTTGAAAGGACGGCTGTATTTTTTGACAGCTCCTTTAAAAGTTGGGTTTCCTGTTCTCGGAAAGCTGCTTCACCATATTTTTCGAAATAGTCAGGAATTGAGCGTCCTATTTTTTCAATTAACGCTGTATCTAAATCAAGATGAGGCATCTTTAGTTTATTGGCCAAACTTTGGCCGATAGTTGTTTTACCCGCACCCATGAAACCAATTAAAACAATGCTTTCCATGGTTCGTTATCCTCCTTCGTTAACAACTTAAACGTTCTAAGTCGTCAAAAAATGCTGGATAAGAAACTGAAACTGCTTCAGCCTTATCTAATTCAACAGTGCCTTCTTTTACAAGTAATGCAGCAATTTGTAACATCATCCCGATACGATGATCCCCATAACTGGTAACTCTTCCACCATGTAAAGAAGTTGGTCCATGTATAATTAAGCCATCATCAGTAGGCGTGATGTCGGCGCCTAAAATTGTTAATTCTTTCGCTACTGCATCAATCCGATTGGTTTCTTTGACTTTCAATTCTTCTGCATCTCGAATGATTGTCGTGCCAGTAGCCTGAGTAGCTAACAAAGCAATAATCGGTAACTCATCAATTAAACGTGGGATAATAGCGCCACCAATCTCTGTAGCTGTTAATTGACTCGTTTTTACAAGTAAATCGCCAGAGTGATTGGCCTCATCTTCATTTAAAATAGTGACGGAACCACCCATGTTTTTAATCACATCTAAAATACCTGTCCGCGTTTGATTTAAGCCAACATTTTTCAGAAGTATCTCGCTATCTGGGACTACTAAACCCGCAACTAAAAAGAAAGCTGCAGAAGAGATATCACCAGGAACTACCACATTTTGACCTGTTAATTGTTGCGGTCCAGTTAACATAATTTTTTTACCGTCTACTTCAAGCGTCCCACCAAATTGTCGAATCATCTCTTCTGTATGATCACGTGTCTTTTCTTTCTCAACTACTACAGAAGTGCCCTTGGCTTGCAAAGCAGCGAATAAAATAGCCGATTTAACTTGAGCACTTGCAACAGGCATTGTGTAGTCAATCGGTTGCAAATTTTGAGTCCCGCGAATAGAAATTGGCGGAAACTCCGTTTGCTGAACCCCTTGACATTCCGCTCCCATTTGGTTTAAAGGAAGCATTACACGATTCATTGGTCGTTTGGCAATAGACGCATCACCAGCTAGGCGCGTTTCAAAGGGACAGCCAGCTAAAATGCCCAGCATCAGACGAATTGTTGTCCCTGAATTTCCAACATCAATTGTATTCTTCGCCTTTTTTAAGCCTGCAAATCCTTGCCCCTCAACGGTGATTGTCGTCCCGTCATCTTCAATGTTCACACCTAAAGAACGAAACGCCGCTAAGGTACTTAAACAATCTTCGCCTCTTAGAAAATTTGTAATCGTCGTTTTTCCAGAAGAAATCGCTCCAAACATAATACTTCTATGGGAAATCGATTTGTCGCTAGGAACCATCAGAGTCCCTTGTAAATGTTTCACATTTGTACGTAGTTGCACCCTCATCACCTCTTATTTTTCGTAACACGTATAGTTCGTTTTTTTAGATAAAATTTGTTTTGCAGCTTGGCAGTCTGATTGATTTTTAAAAGACAATTGAAGAATCCCATAGATTTCTTCTCTCGTTTCTAAAATTTTAATATTTGTAAGAGAAAGGTCCGCTTCGCCTAAAATTTGCGTAATTTCAGCAATGATTCCTGGTTGATCTGGTACATCAACAAACAGATCATAGAAAGCTGGGATTGCGCCTTCTTTATGAATGGGCAACTGAGCACGTGTTTCTTTGGCCTTATCAAAAAAATTACGAATAGCTGGGGCATTTTTTTCTGTTAACCATTGGCAAACAGTAGTCATCTCTTTTTGCCAATTTTCTAGTAAGTCCAATAATACTAAGCGATTGCTTAATAAAATATCCGTCCACATCGTTGCATCAGAGGAAGCAATTCGAGTAATATCTCTGAATCCTCCAGCCGCTAGCTGCTGTGCTCTAGGGTAAGTGGTATTCAGTTGCTGACTTTCGTTCACTAAAGCTGCGGCAACAATATGTGGCAAGTGACTTAGAGCACCAGTAATTTCATCATGTTCCTGTGCAGGCATCGTAATAAACTTCGCATGCGTTCCTTTTAGTAACGTTTGTAACTCCTGAATCTGTTTGCTTTTTTCGCCATGGTCATCGGTAAAAATATAGTAGGCATTTTCAAACAAACGTTCATCAGCGGCTGTTACGCCGGATTTATGTGAACCAGCCATTGGATGACCACCAATAAAATTTTTCATGTTAAGCTTTGTTGCTAACTGATTAATTTCCACCTTGGTACTACCCACATCTGTGATCAGAGCAGTTTCTGGTGATAATTGGTTTAATTCTTCTAGTTGTACTAAAGTTGCTTTAACTGGGGAACAAAGAAAAATAATCTCTGCTCGTCTTGCCCCACTTGTTAAAGATTCAGCTATCTCATCAATTAGACCCGTTTTCTTAGCAAATTCAGTTGACTCCGCTTGATTATCAAAACCGATAATCTCACTGTTTGGATGCCCTTTTTTGATACACAAAGCCAGTGAACTCCCGATTAGCCCTAATCCTACGATTAAAATACGTTTCTTCATTTTTTCCCTCCATATACTTGCGACTTTCTTCCATTAAAAGTTTTGAGTATATAGACGATAACGTTTCACTGCTTCTTTCATTTGTTCAAATGAGTCACTATCAAATTTTTCGAGCATAGCCTTCGCTACTTCCGTTGCAACAACGGCTTCACAAACAACGCTAGCGGCCGGTACCGCCGTGCTATCAGAGCGCTCAACGCTGGCCTTATAAGGCTCTTTTGTATCAATATTCACGCTTTGTAATGGTTTATAAAGGGTTGGAATAGGTTTCATGACACCACGAACGATGATTGGCATTCCGTTGGTCATTCCTCCTTCAAAACCGCCTAAATTGTTGGAAGTTCTGGTATAACCTGTACTTTCGTCCCAAACAATCTCGTCCATCACTTGACTACCAGGGCGTTGCGCCATTTCAAATCCAATGCCAAACTCAGCACCTTTAAAAGCATTGATGCTTACAACAGCTTGCGCAATTTTGGCATCTAGTTTACGATCCCATTGAACATAGCTACCTAAGCCAGCTGGAACGCCACCCACAAGTACTTCTACTACCCCACCAATTGTATCGCCATTTTTCTTGGTTTGGTCAATTAGTTCTTTCATTTTTTCTTCTACGGAAGGATCTAATACGCGAACGGCAGATTGTTCAGATCGTTCTTGAATTTCACGAATCGTTAAATTTTCAGGAATCGTAGCTTCAATCCCGCCTAATACCGCGACATGCCCAGCGACTTGGATATCCAGTTCAGCTAAGAGTTTTTTAGCAACCGCACCAATCGCCACACGCATCGTTGTTTCTCGTGCCGAAGAACGTTCTAAAACATTCCGTAAATCATCATGTTGATATTTCATGCCACCAACTAAATCAGCATGTCCTGGACGTGGTTTACTGACGCGGCGGATTTTCTTTTGTTTTTCAGGAACTGGCTCTACTGACATCACGGAGGTCCAATTTTTCCAGTCTTTGTTTTCGACAATCAACGTTACTGGTGAGCCAAGTGTTTTACCATGCCGAATGCCCGAAGTAATACGTACTTGGTCTTTTTCAATTTTCATCCGTCCCCCACGACCGTAACCGCCTTGACGTCTTGCTAATTCTCGGTTAATCTCTTCGCTACTTAAAGGCAAGCCGGCTGGTAAGCCTTCAATAATAGCAGTTAATTCAGGTCCATGTGATTCGCCTGCTGTAATAAAGCGCATCTTAAATTCCTCCTTCTCTGTTTAAAAATGCTCGAATTTCTTCCGTTGGTAAAGAGACAATTTTCGCTTGACCAATTTTTTCTAAGACAATGATTTTCATCTGTCCCCCACGTGTTTTTTTATCATGTGTAATTGCTTGATAGAGACGTTCTTCTGGCCAACGATCTGTCGTTACTGGTAAATCGAACTTTTCTAGCATGGTGACCAACTCTTGGGTAGTCCCAAGTGGGGAAAGCCCTCGTTGTTCTGCGACTTGAGTTATTTGAATCATTCCTAAAGAAACGCCTTCACCGTGAGCAATCACCCCGTAACCAGCTGTATTTTCTAATGCGTGGCCAATCGTATGCCCAAAATTCAGAATCAAACGTAAGCCCAAATCTAATTCATCTTCTTCGACGACATCACGTTTAATCTTGCAACAGGCCGTGATAATTTCTTCTGCATGTGCCACTAAATCTTGTTCATTTTCCAAAGAGGATAAACGGTGCCACAATTCAACATCAGCGATAGCTGCTGATTTTACAATTTCTGCAATTCCTTCACGCACACGTCTAGGTTCTAATGTTTTAAGTGTATTAGGATCAATTAAAACCCCATCTGGTTGGGCAAAAGTACCGACAAGATTTTTGGCTTTTTTAGTGTTAACCGCTGTTTTACCTCCAATGCTACTATCTACTTGTGCCAGTAAGGTTGTTGGTACTTGCAAAAAGTGAATACCGCGCATATAGGTTGAAGCGACAAATCCAGCTAGATCTCCCACAACGCCTCCACCTAGAGCAATTAGACCATCACTTCGAGTCAATTGCTGTTCCGCTAAAAAATCATAAAGCAGCTGAGCTGTTTCGAGGCTCTTACTTTGTTCACCTGCCGCTACAGCAATCAATGATGTTTCAAAACCAGCAGCTTGCAGTTCTTTCTCAACAGCTACGCCATATAATTTATTCACCGTTTCATCGGTAATAATCGCTACCCGTTGTGGCTGCCACAGGCTACGTACCCAGGTGCCAATTTTATCTAAGGCACCTGTTTCGATGGTTAAATCATATGAATGTGTAGGTAACGTTACGGTTAATTTCATGTCCTCTACTCCTCTGTCTTTACTAATCTTCTAAAGCATTAATTTCTTTCATTGCTTTTTCGATGATATGAACTTCTTTCATCATACGTAGGTAAGTTTTTTCATTCAAGGATTGTGGCCCATCTGACCACGCATTCGCTGGATCTGGGTGAATTTCTACAATCAAGCCGTCCGCACCTGAAGCAACACCTGCTCGGGCCATTGGCGGTACTAAATCCCAGATACCAACACCATGACTCGGATCAACAATAATTGGAAAATGACTTAATTTTTTAATTAAAGGCACCGCACTTAAATCAAGTGTATTGCGCGTAGCGGTTTCGTACGTACGAATCCCACGTTCAATGAAGATCACATTGAAATTTCCTTGCGCAGCAATGTATTCAGCTGCGTTTAGCCATTCATCAATCGTACCAGCAATCCCGCGTTTTAAGCCGATAGGTTTTCCAGTTTTACCAACCGCTTGTAATAACTTGAAATTTTGCATGTTGCGCGCACCGATTTGTAAAATGTCACTGTATTTTGCGACAAGTTCTAAATTCGCTTCATCCATCACTTCTGTAATGACTTGCATATCTAATTCATCAGCCGCTTGGCGAATGTATTTCAGTCCTTCTTCTTCTAGTCCTTGGAAATCGTATGGCGACGTTCTAGGTTTGAATGCACCACCTCGTAAAATTGTTGCACCTCCAGCTTTAGCAATTCGCGCACATTCACGAATCTGATCTAAGCTTTCGATTGAACAAGGGCCCGCCATCATGGTCATACTGCCGTCACCGATTTTAACACCGTTCACATCAACCACTGTATTCTCTGGATGAAATAAACGACTCGTTAGTTTGTAAGACAACGAAATGCGAACACTTTTTTCCACGCCTTCTAATGCTGTTAACTCTGCTTCAACTAATTTTTCTGTATCACCAATCAAGCCTATCACTGTTTTTCCATTATCTTGACTTGTTTGAGTAGTTAAGCCTGCACCTGTTACTAAATCAATGACTTGTTTCATTTGCTTTTCGGTTGCATTTTCTTTCATAATTACGATCATTATATTCTCTCCTCATGCCTTTAAACGGCGCTCTTTTTATCTATTTTCAATTTTACGTTTTACGACTGATACAGGCATTTTTTGTCCTGTCCATTGTTCAAAAGCAGCAGCTCCTTGATAAAGTAGCATGTCCAAGCCGTTGCTTGTTTCTGCACCACGTAAACGGGCTTCTTTTAATAACTGTGTTTCTCTGGGATTATAAATAGCATCATACACAAATAACTTCGGTTGAATCATTGCATAATTTTCTATAGGACTACTATGCGCATGTGGATGCATACCCACACTCGTTGCATTAACTAACAAGACGCTTTCAGCAACATCTTTTGCTAGTTTTTCAGTATCCGCTAAATCGTTTAAATGAATTACACAGTTGGTTCGTTCAGTGAAATTTGCCAGTTTTTTTTGACTGTCGTTAAAGCCCGCGCTTTTCCTGTTGTAAACGGCGATTTCTTTCACGCCATCTAAAGCAGCTTGGGCAATGATTGATAAGGCTGCACCACCTGTTCCTAAGATGGTCATTTTATTCTGAAAAACGTCAACCTTTTTCTCTTTCAAACTCCACATAAAACCAGTACCATCCGTGCTGTCTCCGTAAAGTTTTCCATCTTTGTTGACAATCGTATTAATTGCGCCAACCAGTTGAGCGGTAGGACTTAGTTCATCCATATAACTTACAGCCGCCACTTTATTGGGCATTGATAAGTTGGCCCCTAACATGTGAAACGTTCGAATCGCTTCAATTGCTTGTGGCAATGTCTCTTGTCCAACGTCAAACGCCAGATACCGAGCATCAACTCCTAAATTTTGAAATGCTGTATTATGAATCAACGGTGAAATACTGTGTCGGCTGGGTTTCGCGAATAGCCCAGCTAAACGAGTGGCTCCAGTTATTTCTTTCATCCTGTGTGCTCCTTTACGAAATTTTTTTAGTAAGTTTCTGAAATCCTAATTTTTGGCCAAACAAAAAGGATATTCACAGTAAATTTTAAGAAAAATCTACAGTGAATACCCTACAAAAAAGCAATATAAAAGCCACTATAGATTTTCTTAAATCTACATGGCTGAAAGTCATCTTAAATTTCCCTAGCCATTATAGATACAAACGTTTGTTGTCTGTACCCATAATGTTATGAATACAAACCTATCTAAAATAGCTAAAGTAAAAGTTATTCAGTTGTGTATGGTTTTTCTTCGTTGTTGTCATAAGAATCACTCCAAAACTGATTTAATTAAGAATTGTTAACAGTATACCGCTAGAAAAAACATGTGTCAACACTTATTCCCTTATTTTTTTGACTATTTCATTAAAACCAATGTTATTTTATTCGCCAAAAGACTAAAAAAGCCACAGGAACCAGTCATTTCACTGATTCCTGTGGGGCAAAAATTATTTTAATTCTTCAGCGTATACATCGTCAACTGTTTGTGTTGGGTCGATAACAATGTATAAGTTTTTAGTTTTTTCGCTGACTTTTGTAGATTGATAGATGTTATCCAAGCCCTCATCTGTTTTATCTTTGTAAGGGAAATAAACTAAATCTGGTGTGCCATTTTTGTAAAGAATTTCCATACGTTCGATATCTTCATATTTTAAAGCACGAGAGAACATCCCTAATTCTAAGCCACCTAAGTTAATATCGTGGGTTTGAACATGATCTCCTTCTTGGAAAATTTCAATTTTGAACCCTTCACATGGATGAATTTCAACAAATTCACTACCATGGATACGGCCAAAACTTGTTGTAATATGTTTGATCCATAAATCACCAATAAAACGACGATCAATCGTCCAAGTTTCACCATTTCTGAAATAAAATTTAAGTCCTGTCATTTCTCTAGCCATAGCACAAATCTCCTTACTTAAAAATAATTTCTTACATTATTAGTTTACCATACTTTTGATAAACGGTCACAAACTTTCGCTGTAGATTCTTAATCTTTTGTTATTCTTTTTAAAAAAGAATCAATATCAACTACTGCACGTTGGTGAGAACCTTTGGCAATTTGTCGTTCTCCTTCATAAGCAACAAATTCATAGCGTATTTTGTGTGCAGTCTGTTCAATGCTGGTCATCGTAACAACGATTGTCGCCCCTACCGCAGATGGATATAAGTGGTGTAATTCTAACACCGTTCCGACAGTTGTTTCCCCAACTGATAATTGGTCCTTCACAGCTTCTTTGGCTGTTTGTTCAATCATGGCAGCTAAAGCAGGAGTTCCTAAAACTTCTAAGTCACCAGAACCGAGCATTTTAGCCGTTTGTGATTCTTTCACCAAGAATTCTTTTGTAAACATTTCTGTTGGCATTATGCTTTCTCTCCTTTTGAACGTTGTTTTTTGGCAAACGAAAGCAGAACTTCTTGTTTATTCTCTAAGCTACCTTCAACAACGTGTTGCTCGATTTCAGCAATCAGTTCCCCTAACCATTTGCCTGGTGTTTCTTCTAAGACGGCTAAAAGGTCTTTTCCTGTTATGGCCAATTCATGTCTTTGATGGATGGGTAATGCCTTAACTAACTCTTTTGTTACTTGTACTTGACTCTCTTGTTGGTAATAATATAAAAGCCTTTCAACAAGTACTGCTGATTCTTCGCCTAATTCATAAAGCACCATTGGCTGCCAGTCGTTACTCAAGCGAAAACGCAAACCGCGTACTAATTGTGAAACGTTTTGAATTAATTGATTTGAAAGTTTCCAAGCCTTTAAGAAGGAGCGAATTTCTGCTTCTGGTAAATTCAACGATTGGATAAGTAACGTCCACGCTTCTGCTTCTGTTTCAATTTGACGAGCAGGCAAGTCCATTAAACGAAAAAGTCCAGCCCCTTGTTCTCGTAATTTGGGACAATATTGATAGCATTCTGTTTCAATAAACGGAGCTAAGCCACCTTGTCGATTAACCCCTAAAAGCATTTTTACAAATTCAATTGTAATGCGTTCTACTGAAATTTTTTCCAATAAAGGATGAAATTCAGCGATAGCGGCTAAGGTTTTTTCTTCAATTTTAAAATCTAATTGGCTAGCAAAGCGTAAGCCCCGCATCATTCGCAGAGCATCTTCATGAAACCGCTCATGGGGATTGCCGACTGCACGAATGGTTTGATTAGTTAAATCTTCGATACCATCAAATAAATCAATGATTTCACCTGTGCTGTCGAGCGCCAAGGCATTAATCGTAAAATCTCGTCGTTTTAAATCTTCTTTCAAGGAGCGAACAAAGGTGACTTCATCCGGTCGGCGAAAGTCTTGATAAGTTGACTCGGTACGAAAGGTTGTTACTTCATACTGTTGGTCTTCCATCAATACAAGGACTGTGCCATGTTCGATGCCCACATCAACGGTTCGTTTAAAAATTTGCTTAATTTCTTCTGGGTAGGCACTTGTCGCAATATCGACATCATGGATTGGTTTATTTAATAAAGCATCACGGACGCTGCCCCCGACAAAATACGCTTCAAAGCCCTGTGCATTGATTTCACGAATAACGGGAGCAGCTTCTTTAAATTCGTTTGGAATAGTTGTCAATTTCATAGCATCTGTTCCAATCCGTAAAGTAGTTCTGTTCTCTGTACCACTTGCCGACAAGCTAACGCCACTCCTGTCATGAATGAACGCCGATCATAAGAATCATGCCGAATAGTGAGCCCTTCACCTACACTGCCAAATTGGACTTGTTGGTGTGCCACTAAACCAGGTAAGCGGACACTATGGATTCGCAGACCCTCGAAATCAGCCCCGCGTGCCCCTGATATTGATTCTACCTCTTGCGGATTCCCTTGTTTTTTTGCTGGCCGAACTTCTTGAATCATTTCTGCAGTTTTTATAGCCGTTCCACTTGGTGCATCTAATTTGTTATCATGATGTAATTCAATGATTTCCACATCCGGAAAATACTGTGCCGCTTTTTGGGCAAATTGCATCATTAAAACTGCCCCAATTGCAAAATTTGGTGCAATTAAGCCGCCGATGGCTTTTTCTCGAGATAGGTTTGTCAATTCGTCGATTTGTTCCTCCGTAAAGCCTGTCGTCCCAACAACTGGCGCCATACCGTGTTCCAACGCAAAACGCGTATTTGGATAGGCAGCTTCAGGAACCGTAAAATCAATCCAAACATCTGGTTTGACAGCTAGGACTTCTTCTAAGCGCTGAAAAACGGGAATTGCTGTTTCATCATTGAAAGAAACAGTTTCTTGTGCTTCATGAGGATCATACACACCTACTAATTCAAAGTCTGCGGTTTCTAAGACCATTTGTGTAGCAGTACTGCCCATCCGTCCTTTAAACCCAGCGACAATTATTTTAATCATGTGTTTTCCCATCCTTTCTTTCAAAGCGATAACGATCCCGCTTGTTAAATTTGGCCATATTTTCTTCAAAAACTTCGGTTAAATCAATCTCTAAAGAATTTGCCATGCTAATCAATACAAAAAAGACATCTCCAAGTTCCTCTGATACTGTCTTTGGTTTTTCGTCTGCTTTTTTCTGTTTTTCACCATAATAATGATTGACTTCACGGGCTAATTCTCCGACCTCTTCCGTCAAACGAGCCATTTGTCCTAATGGTGAAAAATAGCCTGTTTTAAACTGTTGAATATAATCATCAACTTCTGTTTGCATCGATTGCAAACTACGTTGTTCTGATTCTGACATTTTACCCCAACCTTTCTTACTCTACCTCCTACATCTTATCAAAAACTTGGCTATCTGGAAAGGTTCTACTTGTTGTTTTATATAGAGAATGATACAGTTTATACTGTAAAAGGACGTGATTAAATGGAAGAACAAAGATTTTATTTTAAAGATGTGTTATTTATTGTATTAGGAAGCTGTATCTATGCCTTTGGTTTGGTTACTTTCAATATTGCCAATGACCTGGCCGAAGGTGGTGTCACGGGGATTACTTTGATTTTAAGAGCCTTATTTCATTTTAACCCAGCATATACGACATTATTAATCAATATTCCGCTCTTATTAATTGGTGGTAAAATTTTAGGCAAACGTTCCCTCTATTATACGCTAATTGGTACCGTGTCGTTATCGGTATTTTTGTGGTTTTGGCAAAAATTTCCTGTTGAAATTAATTTAGATCATGATTTATTGATTGCTGCTCTCTTAGCTGGTTTGGCCGCAGGATTCGGGAGTGGCCTTGTTTACCGCGTAGGCGGAACCACTGGTGGGACCGACGTCATTGCCCGCATTTTCGAAAAATACTTTGGGATTAGCATGGGCCGCTCGTTGTTACTTTTTGATGTTGCAGTCTTACTCCTCTCGTTAACCTATATTGATGTCAAACGAATGATGTATACTTTAATTGTGTCCTTTGTTTTCAGTCGTGTTGTTGATTCTGTACTCGATGGAGCCTATGCTGCGAAAGGAATTTTAATTGTTTCCAATCATTCCGAAGAAATCGGTCAAAGTTTAATGGCTTCTTTAGAACGCGGAGTAACATATTTAAATGGTGAAGGTGCTTATTCACAAGTGGAAAAACGGGTTCTCTACACGGTAGTCAGTCCTCGAGAAATAATGGAAGTCAAACGGATTGCTAATGAAATAGATGAAAAAGCCTTTGTGTCCATCATTAACGTACATGAAGCAATTGGCGAAGGCTTTACTTATGCAAAACCCAGCAAACAACGGCGCTTTAAATTAAAACAATAAATAAAACCCAGCATTTATTGAAAATGCTGGGTTTTATTTATTGTTGTTTCAAACGATTTAATTCATCGGATAATTCTAAAAACGCTTCTTTGTTGCCTGTTTCTAAAGCATCATCAATTTGAGCTTTAAGTAATGCCATTCGTTGCGTTTGTTCTTCTTGCTTAAAATATTGATCAATCGCTCTGGCAACTTCTTGATCCACTTGTTCATTCCATGGCGCAAACGGATTATCTTCTAAAACAGATAAATACTGGCTCGTTTGCCAAGCCTCTGGAAATACACATTCTAAATAAAGAGCTTTCCGCCAATTCATTCGAATCTCATGAAAAATTTGTTCCGGATCTGTAAATTCTTGTGCTTGGATAAAAAGCAATAACGGCTCCTTACCTAAACCATCCGCTACCACACGGATCCCCCGATCGGTTTTCTCTACGTTCTCAACAAAATGAACATTATTTAAAATCGCATCGTGCGTTAATAAGTAATTTAAAATCCACAGTACTTCTCTTCTTCCAAAAGGCACGGTATTCACTAACCAAGTTAAAAATTTTTTCTTTTCTGATAAACTAACAAACATCGTCGTTTCCTATCTTTCTTCCATATCTGCTAGCACAGATTGCATGTCGACATCACCAGGTTCATGTTCCAAATAATGGTGCAACAAGTGTTTTGCTTTTTCAAGTTCGCCTTCTTCTCGTAAGAACAATGCGTATTCTTTTAGAAACTCTGGTTCGTGAGACAATTCTTGCGCTGCTTGTTCGTAATGAACTTTAGCGACGGCAAAGTCTTCTAATTCGTTGTACGCTTTTGCTAAGTTCCATTCAGCATAAGGATGATCCGTTTCCTCTAAATCATTTAAAATAGTAATTACTTCCTCAAAACGCTCTTCCGTGATGTAGAGATTACTTAAGGTCAAACGACTTTCATCTGTTTTCTCACCTAATTCCAAAGCTTTTAACAACCAGTTTTCAGCACCAGCAATATCGTGTAAGCGATAGGCATTTTCAGAGGCAAATTGGTATAACTCTACTTGGAAGGGATTTTCCGCAATTCCTTCTTCGATCACCGCTTTTGCTTCCTCTAATTGCTCTTCTTCTTGGAGCGCTTCCGCTAAATATAGATAAAGTGATTGATAATGTGGGTTTAATGTTTTTAATTGCTGGAACAACGCAATGGCTTTTTGATTCTCATGTAACTGTAAATAAGTGAAAGCTAACTGGAATAAACGATCGTCTGTTTGTTCTTCTTTGACCGCGGCTTCCAAATAAGGAACTGCTTCTTCAAAATCACCTAACATGCTGTAACTACTTCCTAAGCGTTCATTCAAGGAAATAGCAGAGATTTGCGCTGTCCCACTTTCTACAATGCTTTGATAACGAGTAATAGCCTCGACAAATTGACCATTTGTAAAATATAGTTCTCCCAAAGCAAATTGAATTAACGGCTCTTCTGGCATAAGATTGGCTGCTTCTTTTAATTTCGCTTCACTGACTTCTGGAATCCCTAAAACTTGGTACAAATCCGCAGTGACTAAGAGACTTTGGACATAACTGTCACTAGTTTCTGGAATTTTTTCTAAATAGATGAATGCGTCATCTATTTCATTATTTTCAATGGCGATTTCTGCTAATGGAATGTTTAAGCCATCTGCATCGGGAAATTGTTCCAACAATTGTTGGAAAATTTGTTTGGCTTCTTCTAGAAAACCTAAAGATAATAACGTTTCCCCTAAATCAGCTAAGGTATTTTCATCATCTTTCTTTAATGCTTCTTCAAACATTAACTGTGCTTCTGCTAAATTTTCAGCTTGTAATGCTTGAACCATTTTTTCACTATATGACATAATTTCCCCTCAAATCTCTTTTAAAATTTCTTGGTATCTTTCAATCGTTGTTAACAGTTGATCGGGCGTTGGCTTTAAAGCTGCTCCTAGTTGACCGATTTTTTCCAACACCATAGGAGGACCTAGTGTTTCTGTGTGAGCCAAGACTTGTTCTGCGTAATCAGCACTTAAAATTTCTTTTGGAAACGCCACCGGAAAACCTAAGCGAATAAACCAAACGATAAAATTTTTAAATTGAAAGTCAAAGTGATTGACTTGCTGGCTCCATAAAACTTGTAACAATAATCCCAATAATCGTTTCATGGGGCCTGATAACAAATGGCCATTTTCGGTTGTAGCAAAGGCCGCTTCAAAAACTCGGCCAAATTGATCCACTTTTTCCCCTGCTTGTTCATAAAAGGATAACAACTCGTCTAAAATACCATTAAATGACGTTTGATTCAACCGTTTTTTATCTGGATACGTTTGGTATAGCATTTGTAAATAAGCATAATCACAGACAAGACCCGCTCGAATAAAAACGAGCAAATCAATTAAAGGGGCGGCACCTTTTTTATTGGTCAAGGTACTATCAAACAAAATTTTTTCTGAATGATTTTCTATATGCATGGTTGCATGCTGTACTTGCTGAATTGTGACACTTGGTAAAAGTCCTTGCCGTAACGCTTGAACAGACACAGGCATCAGCCAACATTTGGAGGAACACTTACTTACTTGGTGCAAAAATGCGGTTAATTGTAGTACCCCTTCATTACCTAAACCAATCAATAAAACATCCTGATTTTCTGGCCAATCAGCTAAGAAACGTAACACACTTTCTAATTCTGATAAGTCATTGCAATGAACATCATTGCGACAAATATACCAGTTTAATCCCAACTGTTCCCCAAAGGCATAATTAATCTTCTCCGAAAAAAGATCATAGTAACGCTGATTCGCCAAAACAACGATTGACTCCGTCGTTACTGGTCGTTTTTTTAGGACGGAAGCAAATGTTTCTCCATAAATAATAGCGACCTTGTTTTCCCCTCTAGAATAGTTGTATTTCATTGATTCACCACCTTAAGACTGTTTCCTCTTCCTTCACCCCAAGTCTAGCATAACCACTAAAAAACAGCTACTGGCAACAACTTATTTTTGTCCTTCATTCATAAATATTTCTCTTTTTATCAAAAAAGCAAGGAGCGAGTGTCGAACCGTTCCCGCTTGATTCTCGGAGCGAAGCACGTTTTTCTCACCCAAGGTTCGTTACAATTTAGCCTTTTAGCGTACTGTTTCGACCACCTCTTAAAATAACATTTTTTATGTATGATTCAAAAAAGAACCCTTGGAAACCAAGGGTTCTAATTGTCTGTCTTATTTCACTGCATCTTTCAATGCTTTACCTGGTTTGAATGCAGGTACTTTGCTTGCAGCGATTTGAATTTCTTGTCCAGTTTGTGGGTTACGTCCTTTACGAGCTGCGCGTTCGCGAACTTCAAAGTTACCAAAACCGATTAATTGAACTTTTTCACCTTTAGCAAGAGTTTCTTGAATTGTTGAAAAGACAGCGTCTACTGCTGCAGTAGCATCTTTTTTAGTTAAACCAGTTGAAGATGCAACGTTTTCGATTAATTCTGCTTTATTTGCCATGGATCATTTCACCTCCTCTATAAGAGATACGATGTTTTTACACACCTAAAGTTCCGTCTATTTTTGAGTGGTCCAAAAACAGACAGCAAATATTGATCTGGTTCAATATTCTGTTAACAAGATAGCATAAGAAAGTTGTAATAGCAAGGTTTTTAGTGTATTTTAACCAGTTTTTTCAAAAAATAATCATTTTTTCTCAAAGTTGATAAATTTATTTGAATATCTAAAAAAAGTATGGTAGAATGCACTATTTCCGGCGTCGCGGAATGATTTTAATCGGTGTACCCTCAAACGTAAATGCTTTTCTGATTTGATTTTCTAAAAACCGGGCATAAGAAAAGTGCATTAGTTCTTCTTCGTTGACAAAAATAACAAATGTAGGTGGTTTGACTGCCACTTGTGTTGCATAAAAAATCTTCAAACGTTTTCCTTTATCGGTTGGTGTCGGATTAATTGCTACAGCATCCATTACAACGTCATTTAACAACGCTGAAGGAATCCGTAAGTTTTGATTCATACTTACTGTTTCAATTAGTTCAGGCAGTTTGTTTAAACGTTGTTTGGTTAATGCAGACACAAAAATAATGGGTGCATAATCTAAATATTGGAATTCATCACGAATTTCCGCTTCAAAATCACGCATTGTATTTGTATCTTTTTTGACTGTATCCCATTTGTTGACCACGATAATAATACCGCGACCTGCTTCATGGGCATAGCCCGCCACACGCTTGTCTTGCTCACGAATACCTTCTTCTGCATTCAAGACCATTAAAACAATGTCTGAGCGTTCAATCGCCCGCATTGCGCGCATGACGCTATATTTTTCAGTTGATTCGTATACTTTCCCACGTTTACGCATACCAGCTGTATCAATCATTAAGAACTTTTGACCTTCTTCAGATTCAAAATACGTATCGATTGCATCTCGCGTTGTTCCTTCAATATCTGAAACAATCACACGATCTTCACCAAGAATAGCATTAATCAATGATGATTTACCGACATTTGGACGCCCGATTAAACTAAATTTAATTGTATCTTCGTCCTCTTCTTCTGAAGTGTTAGGAAAATGTTTAACTGCTTCGTCTAACACATCGCCAATGCCTAAACCATGACTACCAGAAACTGGGAAAGGATCCCCTAGTCCTAAAGCATAAAATTCATAAATATCATTACGCATTTCAGGATTGTCAACTTTATTAACAGCTAAGATCACTGGTTTATTACTACGATATAAAATTTTTGCTACTAACTCATCTGCATCAGTAATTCCTTCACGGCCACTAGCAACAAAGATAATCACATCTGCTTCATCAATCGCAATTTCTGCTTGGTGTTTGATTTGGTCCATAAATGGTTCGTCACCTAAATCAATCCCACCTGTATCAATAATACTAAATTCACGCCCTAACCATTCTCCAGTTGTATAAATACGGTCGCGTGTTACGCCAGGAGTATCTTCTACAATCGAGATACGCTCACCGGCAATGCGGTTAAAAATAGTCGATTTACCGACATTCGGTCTACCGACAATCGCAATAGTTGGATTTGCCATTTGATTCCCTCCTTGAGAATTTCAATCCTTACTAGTTTACCTAATCAAACCTTAAAGTGCAAGAAAAGTTTTAGTTTCTGCTGATTTTCTAACCAATTCAAGAAAAAATGAGTTTGACATAGCCGATCTGTTTACGGCTATGTCAAACTCATAAATTTCAAGAAAGTAACGTGTTATTCCTCTTCTTTCGCATCAGATAAAGCGTCACCTAAAATATCGCCCATGGTAAAGCCAGTATTTTCTTCAGGCAATTCATATTCCTGTTCTTCTTTTGGTTCTTCTTGAGACTCAGGTTTTGGTTCTAACGCTTTGATACTTAAAGCAATACGATGTTCCTCTGGATTAACTTCTAAAACTTTCACTTGTACTTGATCCCCTTCATGAAGAACTTCATGAGGCGTTGCAATATGCTTGTGAGAAATTTGAGAAATATGCACTAATCCTTCCACACCAGGGAAAACTTCCACAAACGCACCGAAGCTTGTTAGGCGTTTTACTGTGCCATCTAAAACAGTCCCAGCGGCTGCTTTTGTTTCGATATCTGTCCATGGTCCAGGCAATGTTTCTTTAATGGATAAAGAAATACGTCCTTCTTCTGGATTAATTGAAAGAATTTTTACTTGAACGTCTTCGCCAACAGTTAACGCATCACTTGGTTTGCCCACATGCTGATGAGCAATTTCAGAAACATGAACTAAACCATCCACGCCACCTAAATCAATGAATGCGCCGAAATCTGTCAAACGAGCTACTTTCCCTTCAACAACGTCTCCGTCATGTAAGGAAGAAAGTAATTCTTCTTTTTTCGATTCTTTTTCAGCTTCAACAACTGCTTTATGTGAAAGAATTAAGCGGTTTTCTGAAGGTTCGATTTCAATAATTTTAAATGCTAGTGTTTGACCTTTATATTCAGAAAAATCTGCAACAAAATGATCTTCAACCATTGAGGCAGGAACAAATCCGCGAACACCAACATCAACAACCAAACCACCTTTAACAACATTTGTAACAGGTGCTTCGATTACTTTGCCCGCTTGGAAATCTTGTTCAATTTCTTCCCAAACTTTTTTAGCATCTAAACGGCGTTTTGACAGTAAATAACTGCCGTTTTCTTTATCTTTGCCAATTGATGTGATAACAACTAAATCTAACACATCACCGACTTTCACAAGTTCGTGTACATCTTCAACTGGTAAAGTCGATAATTCCTTTGCAGGAACAACGCCTTCAACGCCCGCTCCTTCAATGCCGACAACAACTTGTTTGTCTTCAATGGCTAAAACTTCGCCTTTAACAATATCGCCAACACTGACTTCTTGAACGCTGTTCATTGCATCTTCCATTGTTTCGTTGTTTGCTACTTGTTTGTCTTCAAAATCTGTCATGCCTCTTATCCTCCTATGCCAACAAAAATTCCAAAACTTAGCTATATATACTTACATAGTACGAGATTTTTGTAAAAAAATAAAGCGATTTCTTCTATTTTTCTTAAAATTCTTTAAAAAAGTTCAAAACCTTTTTGTTTAATCACATTTTGTATGGCGGCGACGACTTCTTCAATCGTCAACCCTGTTGTATCGATTTTCACAGCATCACTTGCTTGGACAAGGGGTGATACTTCTCTGGTTGAATCTAAATAATCCCGACGTTCAATCTCCGCCTTCAAAGTTTCAAAATCCGTCTCAATCCCTTTTTCTTGATTTTCTTTAAAACGACGTTCTGCACGTTCTTCAACGCTAGCCACCAAGAATATCTTTACTTCGGCCTTTGGTAGAACTGCAGTACCAATATCTCGACCATCCATGACAACTCCGCCAGCTTGACCAATTTTCTGTTGTAACGCCACCATTTCTTCTCTAACTTTTGCATGTTTTGAAACAGCTGAAACAGCATTCGTTACATCTGGCTGGCGAATCGCTTCGGTCACTTCATGACCATCGATAAAAACACGTTGGCCATTTTCTGCTTGCTGAAAAGAAATAGTGTGGTTGACACAAAGCGCTACTAATGGCTCTTCCGCTTGAATGTCGATTTGATTTTGCAAGGCCAAATACGTAATCGCTCGGTACATGGCCCCCGTGTCACAATACACATAATTCAATTGTTTTGCTAAAATTTTTGCAACTGTACTTTTGCCTGACGAAGCTGGTCCGTCAATAGCAATACTGATTTTCCCCATGAAAAAACTCCTTAACTGATATGCATCCTTTAAAATGCGCTTCTTCTTTTATATTAAAATCAGAAGAAAAGAACTTGGATTTAAACTGATGACGAGTTTCTAACGAAAAAGCAATAAGCCGAAATCCCTCGAAAGACGCAAAACATCTTTCGGAAATTTCTGCTTATTGGCATTCTCATGTAATCATCCGTCGCGGTTTAACCCTTGAAAGTGCTGTCCAAACCTCTTTTTCTGGATTATTTAATACGTAATGGTTGTCCTGGATAAAACACAGATGTATCAATCCCAGGATTTAACGCTAAAATTTGTTCTAATGTCATTCCGTTACGTTCGGCAACTTGACGTGCCCCTTCGCCACTTTGAACGGTATCATAAACAGGTTGTTGGTTCTGCGCTTGTTGCTGTTGTTGATTTTGAGCTTCTTGTTGTTGTTGCTGCTCTTGTTGTTGCTGTTGTTGTGCTTGTTGGTCCTGTTGTTGCTGTGCAGCAGCATCAGAACTTGAAGGTGTTGTATTTTCAGCTGGTTGGCTGCTTGCTGGTTCTGAGCTTTCCACTGATTTTGACATACTTTCTTTTTTCTTCTCTTTTGATGATGATTGGACTAATGAAGAAGATGGCTGGCTATTTTTGCTAGCACTTTCGTTCGGTTTCTTGTCTTGCATCATCCATAAGAAAGTCCCAATTGGAATGGCAATAATTAATAATAGCAAAATAACTAAAACAGTTAGAAATAATGAATTTCCTCGTTGCTGTTGGCGTTTTGCTAAACGAGAACCACCACCATTTTGATCAGGTTCATAAATTGATTGTTCCCATGGCTCACGAGCTTGGTTTTTCTTTTTGTCCTTTTTACTCACTGCTAATTTCCTCCTAAACTTCTCTCGCTTGTTATTATATCATAGCTTTTGCCAACTGCCGACTAAAAAAATGAATTAATCACGTTCTTTAAATAATTTTAGAAATTTAGAACGCCAACCTTCTTCATTTTGATTGCTGGTCTTGTTCGATTTTACTATTGAATCTTGGTAAATGTCAAAGAATAACGCACAATTATCACAACAAGTTTCCAGTGATTGTTTTACAATCGGTTCTTGAAAATAAGTTTGAATCAACGTTCTTCGACAGGTTGTGGTTTCAATATACATCAGCATCCCTCTTAATTGCGCTTGACGATCTTTTTCTTTCTCCTCTAAACGATGCTCTAGCTCTTCAAAAGAATAATCCTTGGCTAAATAGCCTTGAACCCATTTTTGTTGTAACTCGGTGGCATTTTCTAACAAACCTGCTTGTTCTTCTCCTTCAATCAGCGATTTTAAGGTCGCTCGATTCGCTCTTGTCTCTTCTAAGAAAAACCGATGAATAAATTCATCCCCTTTTTTATACAATAATAGCGCCCAACTTTTTTGACCATCACGTCCAGCTCGCCCGATTTCTTGCAGGTAATTTTCTAAGCTATCAGGCAAATCAAAATGAATCACTCCACGAACATCAGGTTTGTCGATTCCCATCCCAAAAGCATTCGTTGCACAAAGAATATCGATTTGATTATCAATAAATTGTTCTTGCAAGCGACTACGTTCACTAGCCTCCAAGCCCCCATGATAATAGGCCACCTTAAAACTGGTTTTTGCCTGAATAAGTTGACTAATTTGTTCTGTTTTGTTGCGCGTGGCGCAATAGATAATGATTTTACCAGCCGTTTTAGATAAGTAATCTAGTAACACTTCTTCTTTTTCTGACGTTTCCTTCACGAACAAGCCAATATTTTTTCGATTCACTGAAGAAAGAACTTCTTGATAGCTACCATGAGAAAATAATTGTTTTATAATTGCGTGCTGTACAACGGGTGTCGCTGTGGCAGTTAACGCCAAGGTCAAAGGAAAGTCTAGCTGTTTTTGGACCAGATCTAATTTACTATATTCAGGGCGAAAATCGACGCCCCACTGATAAACACAATGGGCTTCATCCACCACAAATAATGCAATTTTTTGGCGTTGTAACACACTAAGTACTTCTTGCTGCAAAAGCATTTCTGGGCTTAAAAACAGATAATCGTATTGGAACATTTTCGCTAAAATATAACGCTTTTCTGAATACTGTAACGTACTGTTTAAGGCAACCGCACCTTTAATTCCTTGTCTTTGTAATTGACGCACCTGATCTTCCATTAACGAAAGTAAGGGAGAAACAATTACCGTTAGTCCCTCTAACTTCTGACCCACAAATTGATAACACAATGATTTGCCAGTGCCTGTTGGCAAAACAGCCAATGTATTCATACCGTCAAGTAAGTTTGTAATCACTTCTTTTTGACCAGGCTTAAACGCTGCGTAACCAAATCGAGTGAATAATTCTTGTTCTAATGTCAACAACACTCACTCCTTTTCTTGCCAAATTTGTTGGATTTGATATAACCGGAAATCTAAATAAGAAAGCGTCTCTTCTTGCGCTCGCCAATCCCGATACACCCACAACCGCGGATCTTGTTCTGTTTGAGCCAAGTTTTGGAGTATTGCCTCCTTTTCAAGATAAACAGACACCTGCAGCTGCCCTTGAATAGCCAACTCTAATAGATGGTCATGAATGGTACTCGGTTTTATTTTTCGCTGCTCAGCAATTTCTTGAAGTGTCTTACCTTCCGTTAACAATCGTTGAGTTTCTTGCATACTTTGGTTTAGATTTTTTTCTAGATACGGCCATACAAGCGTTTGTAAAGCAGGATAGTTTCCTCCGTACATTATCAACTGCAGTAAATGATGAACCGCTTGCGTATGCCATAAACGCTGTTCAAGAACTGTCTTATGGCTTGTTAATTGCTGAGGAACTTTGCCAGTTTGCTGATAACCAGAAAGTTGCGCAACCAAATAGTCGCTTTCTGCTTCAGGTAGTAACTCAAACCCTCGCAACAGTTCTTCTTTGATTGATTGAACGCGCTGCTCTTTCTTGTCTTGTTGTAACCATCGTTTCAAATATAGTTGCGGAATCGGTGTTGATAAAAGTGGAATATACTGTTTTTCCTCAAATGATAAATACGAAGTCACTTGCACGGCAAATTGAATGAGTTGCCAACTTTCTCGATCACTTCTGCCAAAACGATAAAGATCAATTGCAGGATAATCCAGCAACGAAAAATGGTGCTCCTTTAAAAATAGTTGCCCTTCTTTTGTTAGTTGAATCTCATTTGTCTCTTTGTGATACTGAATTTGTTTCGCCTTCGAAAGTTTTTCAAGAAATTGAAAATAGGCTTGTTCGGAAATCGTTGGCCACCAGCCAATGAACCGTAAACAATCATATAAAAAACCATAAATCAAAACAGAGCTAGTCCGTTTGCCTTTTAAAAGATGATACAAAGTTGATGCACGTACCTTGTATCCGTGAGATAATAACGCTAAAATAAAAGTTGCTTCCATAGTAAACCTCTTTTAGATAGGATGTGTCACTGTTTATGCAATCACGTTTAGTTCCTGAAAAATGTATTGCTTGTGGACTTTGTCAAGTTTATGCGCCCAATATATTTGATTATGATGATCATGGGATTGTCCTTTTTAAAGACGAGCCGCATGCTCGACAACAATTTATTCCAGAAAACGAACGCGAGAATGTGTTAAAAGCGTACCGCAAATGTCCCACGCGTGCAATAGAAATAAGCAAAAATGAGTGCTAAATAATTTAGCACTCATTTTTGCTTAGAGTATCTTTTCGAGCCAAGCAAGTGTTTGTTCATCTATCGAAACAAACTGTAATTGTCCTTCTTTTAACGGTTCTTTGACTAAATGAATTTGATCATTTAGGCCATTGATCCATTCATAACGAAGACCATTTTCTTTTGCTTTAGAATTTTTGGCTTCTAAATAATAATTGACATGGTAATTTTCTTTACCATCCAATTGTAGCGTATTAATGGTCACTTCAAAATCTGGTGAAACATCGGTCGATTTCTTTTCACGTAATCGTTCAAGTGCTTCTATAAAAGAAGGAAATTGAGGATTATTTTCCCCACCAACGAGATATTTTTTAGCAAATTCTGTACTATCCGTATGACTTTTCACTTGTTTGGCAAATGCTTGATAAAAGGTTTCTAGCGCTTTGCGGGCATCATAGTCGCTAGCTAACGGAAAATTCAATTGTAGCGTTGGATTATCGGAGAGCGCTTCGACAAAATCATTTTCACCAATCGTTTCTTTTGATGTTTGAATTTCTTCTCCATTAATCGTCTTTTTAAGTTGAATCGTCATCCCTTTGGACCAGAACAAAGGGCCAATCGTTTTGCTTCCATTCGTTAGCGTACCAACTTTCCGATCATTAATATAAATATCTGCGTCTGGCAGATTGCTTTCCACAACAAAATTCATTCGTTTAAAATCTAAAGGAATACTAGAAATATAATTTTCCTCTTCTAATAAACGATACTCTTCTGTGATAACAGGTTCGCCGGTGCTATCTTTCACTGTGGCTGTAAAAGTATATTGTCCTGGCGCTAAGGGTCCCAATTCCTTTTGATAAGTGGTTGAGTCGGAAGTGCCCACTTCCCGCCCGTTCATTGCCAGCGTCACACCGCGCTGATTCGTCGTTAACTGAACAGAAACAGGCGTTAAAATGAATTGATAACGGTGAAAGAAAAATGCTGTTTGACTTGTTTCACGAATAGTTAAACCATGTAGCTTTTTATCCTTTAATAGCGCTTTTTCTAATTTTTTTAGCTCAGTTGGATTTTTTTGATAATAAGTGATTAAAGGCTTAATGCTTTGCGGATTCACTTGAAATTCAGACTCGTTCGTCCTCATTTTTTTACTTAATTCTTGGGCATCACCATTCTCAATCGCTTCAATAAAATGAGAAATTTGTTGTTCCTTAGAAAAATAATGCGTCCCGAGAAAATAGCTACCCGCTCCAAGAACGATGAACACAAAAAGAAACACCCAGATCCAGCTTCTTTTTGATCTGAGAGGAGTAGATTCGTTCCCTTTATTCATTGATGGTTGTGCTTGGTTTTCCTCTTGATGCATTGATTCATTCATTAGCGGAGCGCCGCATTCTTCACAAAAGGACTCCGTATCACGATTCACGTGACGACAATTTTTACACTTTTTCACTCAGGAAAACTCCTCTTTCTTTGATGATTTCTATCATACCAAGGGAAAGTTAAAATTACAATGCAGATGGTTTAGTATTTTTTAACAGAATGATGACAGATTATGACAACCTCTTTTCTTTTAGGCGTAAATTTTAAAAACCCACTGTCAAACATTGTTCAACAGCAGGTTTTTTATCATTTATTTTGTTAACGGTGTTTTTTTCTGAATAGTATGTTGTTTTTTTGATAGCCATGGCAATAACTTCGCATGTAGTACTAGAAAAACACCACTGACTAAGAGGCCTTTAATAAGGTTGAATGGCACAATACCAATCGCCACATAGCTTGCTAAAGATGTTCCTAAAAATTGTTGTGTGGTCACACCATATAATTGTAAGTAAATTGGTGTAATGACAAAATAATTCGCAATACTCATGAAAATCGTCAAGGCTAAGATCCCACTTACTAAGCCCACTATCCGATTTGTACGGATATTTTTCTTTTTACCAAAGAAATAAAAAATTGGCAAGGTGAAGATACTACTTGCTAAAAAGCTAGCGAAATCTCCCACCATATTTTGCGGTGCTAGTCCGGTTAAGAACAGGTGTAGCAACGAACGAACAAAAGCAGTAATTACTCCTGCTAACGGTCCGTACAAGAACATTCCGAGTAGAATCGGAATATCACTAAAATCGATTTTCAAAAAACTAAACGCCGGCATAATCGGAAATGCCACAAATTGTAATACTGTACCGATTGCGGCCAACATTGCAATGCTGACCATTTTTTGTACCTTGTTGTTCATCTGAAATCCTCCAATTAAGGACCCATCTTCAACGAACTTTTTGATTCGCTTCTTTGTCATACAAAAAAACCCTATTTTTCTGCAGGGAAAAATAGAGTAGGATTATCTGATGAAAAAGCGTCTCAAATAAGCCCTATCTTCTTTATCCAGACTATACTGTCGGTATTGGAATTACACCAATTCAATCGTTAAAAACGAGTCGTGGACTATAACCACCGGTCGGGAATTACACCCTGCCCCTGAAGACGAACCTTGTATTATATTTTTTTACTTACTTAGTGTAACCGATTTGAACAATGAATGCAACTAACTAAGCTTTTTTATTAAATTTCATTGATTGTTTCATTTCTCAAAAAAAACAATCCCTTCGCCATAAGCGCGAAGAGATCGAGTCATTTTATCTTATTTAGCTTGATTTAATAATTGACTGATTTCTTTTTTAGTTAAATCACGATATTGTCCTGGTCGCAAACCTTGTAAGGTCAACTCACCATAACGTTCACGTTTTAATTTTTGAACAGGGAAACCAACAGCTTGAAACATTTTCTTCACTTGATGATTACGTCCTTCATGAATCGTTAATTCCACGACACTGCTACCTGTTTTAATATCCGCTGAAAGAATTTGAAAATTGGCTGGTGCTGTGCGTTTGCCATCAATGCGAATGCCTTTGGCTAATGGCAATAGATCTCGTTTAGTTGGTACACCTTTAATTTTTGCTACGTAGACTTTATCTACTTCATGTTTAGGATGGGTTAATTTTTGTGAAAAACTTCCATCATTCGTTAAAAGTAACAACCCAGAAGTATCATAATCCAGACGACCGACTGGATAAATTCGCTCAGTAACATCTGTAAAATAATCCGTTACTACTTTACGGCCTTTATCGTCAGACACCGCAGAAATAACCCCTCTTGGTTTATAGAATAAATAATAACCATATTCTTCTTGATAAATTGGTACACCATCAACTTCAACGGTATCTTGTTTACTTACTTGTGTTCCTAATTCTTTGACCACTTGGCCATTGACTTTTACGCGACCTTTGACAATTAATTCCTCTGCTTTGCGACGCGAAGTCACCCCAGCATGAGCAATTGCTTTTTGTAATCTTTCCATTGTTTAAGCTTCCTCGCCTTCTGTTGTTTCAGACATTGGGTTCGTTTCTTGATAACGATCAAAAAATAGATCCATTGGTAGTTCTTCTTCTAATTCATCTTCCATTTGTTGGATATCTGGTAATTCATCTAAACTTTTCAACCCAAAGTAATCCATAAAATACTTCGTTGTGCCATACAAAATTGCTCTACCAGGACCATCTACGCGGCCTTTTTCTTCTATCAACTGACGGGCAACTAACTTTTGGATAGAGCCAGAAGTCTGTACGCCACGAATTTCATCAATTTCAATACGCGAAATTGGTTGCTTATAAGCAATAATGGATAATGTTTCTAGCGCCGCTTGTGATAAGGCGTTCGACATAGGCGATTGCGCATATTTTTTTAGTAATGAGGCATATTTTTTCTTAGTTGTTAAGACAAAATGATTGCCGACTTCTAAAATATTTAACGCCGATTTATTGTCAGAAGCATAATGTTCTTTCAATTTCGTTAATTCTTCATAGGTTTTTGCTGTTGACTTCTCTAATAAGTACGCAAGCTCTTCCAAGCCAATTCCTTCTTCGCCAACCACAAATAAAATTGCTTCAATTTGACTAACTAATGTCACTGTGTTTCCTCCACCTCTGTTGTATCTTCCTGCTGGGTTTCTGTATTAAATAACAAAATTTCACTATAATTATTTTCTTGTTCAGCATAAATCACGCCTGTTTTCATTAATTCTAAAAGAGCCATGAACGTTGTCACAATTTCTTGTTTGGAATAAGAATCGAAGAAAGAATCAAACGACACTGCCTTCCCTTTCTGTACTTGACGCATACGTTCTGAAATAGCGGTGATTTTTTCTTCGATGGAAACATCGTCACTAGCAACAGTTGTTTCAACAGGCTGGCGATTTTTTTTCTTTTCTAACATGGCATGAAAGGCTAGAAATAAATCAATTGTATTAATTTGATTAGGCGGTAGTGTTGTATCTTCCTCTTTATAATCATCCATATCCATTGGTTCTTTTGTATAATAGAGTTTACGTTCTTCTTCTTTTTCATGTAAAACAGTCGCTGCATATTTAAATTTCCGATACTCCAATAACTGAGCTACTAAAGCTTCCCGTGGGTCTTCCTCTTCAAAAAAATCTTCATCATCAATGATTTCAAGCTCTTGTTTTGGAAGCAACATCTGACTTTTAATAGCCATTAAGGTGGCAGCCATGACTAGATATTCTCCAGCGACTTCTAACTCTAAGGTTTGCATCGCATGAATATAAGACATGTATTGTTCAGTTACTGCTGTAATGGGAATGTCATAGATATCGATTTCTAATTTTTGAATTAAATGTAGTAGAAGATCCAGTGGTCCTTCAAAGACATCTAGTTTTAAATTAATTTCTTGCAAAAACGACACCAACTTTCTTTTCTCGACTTCCTAGTTTACCATAAATTTATTCGTTTGTGGGCATTCTCGCAAATTAAGCCCGAGGAAAATGTTCCTTATAAACATCTGCCATTCGTTGTTTGGTAATATGTGTATAAATTTGTGTCGTGGAGATATCTGCATGTCCTAATAATTCTTGCACGATTCTAAGATCTGCGCCATTTTCCAACAAATGTGTCGCAAAGCTATGCCGTAATGTATGCGGCGTAATATTTTTCTCTATCTGGGCTTCTCGGACAATCTGTTTTAAATTTTTCCAAATGCCCTGTCTAGATAACGGTTCGCCATGATGGTTAACGAATAGGTGTGTTTCATTCGGATGATTTTTAATCAATTGAGGTCTGGCTTCGTTCATATAGCGCTCAATCCATTGAATCGCATAATCGCCTAAAGGAATAATTCGTTCTTTGTCCCCTTTTCCGATTGTTTGCAATAAACCAATGGATAAATGCAGATCCCCTAATTTTATTTCAATTAGCTCACTAACTCGCAGGCCCGTTGCATACATCACTTCTAAAATAGCACGATTCCGCATACCTAGTGGTTTACTTGTATCAGGCGTTTCAATTAATCGAGTCACTTCGTCAACAGATAATGTACTTGGCAATTTTTGAACTTTCTTGGGGGAGTCAATATGTTGCATCGGATTATGTTCGCTTAAGCGTTCTTGACGTAAAAATTGATGAAATCCTCTCAAACTAGAAATCATCCGAATCACACTTGCTGAAGCTTGCTGTTCTTCGTGAAGGGATTGCAAAAATTCTGTAATCATGTAACGGTCAACTTCGTCCCAAGAATGCAGGCCTTGTTCTTGTAAAAAGGCTACGTATTTTTTTAAATCTCGTTCGTAACTCCGTCGTGTGTTATTTGATAAGCCCCGCTCTATTTGTAAATAGTGTAAATAATCGACTAATTGTTCTTCCATTATCCTTCCCTCATTTCTAGTACTATCCTATCAGATTATGCCCTAGATTGCATGGGTAAATTCCAACTTATTAAAAAAAATCAACTGACAACAAAAGACTTGTTCACTAAGTCGTTAACTTAAGAACAAGTCTTTTGTTGTTGCTACTATTAGTAAAGAATAAATTTGTTATTTTATATATTTATCTAGAAAAGCAGCTACTGTTTCCTTATATTTTTCTGGGTTTTTATTATAAGCTTTCGCATGCTCTGCTCCAGGCACGACATATTTTTCTTTAGGTCCTTGGGTTGCATTATAAACTTCGTCTAACATACTAAACGGCACAAACGTATCATTTTCACCATGAATAAAGAGCATTGGTAAATGATTCTTTTGCAATTGTTTAACAGCGCTTGCTTCCCCAAAGAAATAGCCAGCTCTAAGTTTCGTAATCCCGCTAGTAACATTAACTAATGGGAAACTTGGTAAATTGAAAAGCTCTTTCAATTGATATTGCAACTCCTGATTGACTGTAGAATAGCCACAATCTTCCACAATGGCTTTCACGTTATCTGGTAATTTTTCCCCGCTCGTCATCATGACTGTAGCAGCACCCATACTGACACCGTATAAAGTGATTTGTTCTTGCTGACCATTTTCGGTTAAAACTTTCTCAATCCATTGGACATAATCTTTACGATCGGGCCAGCCGAACCCAATATAATCTCCTTGACTTTTCCCGTGACCACGCGCATCTGGCGCTAACACATTGTAGCCCCAATCATGATACATTTTCGCAAAGACAGACATCGTTTCTGCCGAACCCATATAACCATGCGCCATAATAACGGTACGATTACTTTTTTTGTCGGCTGGTAAATAAATGGCCTTTAGACGTAGCCCATCTTCCGAAGTAATTGACCATTCTTGTCGATTTTTGTCATCTTTAAACCACGCGCCTTCAGGTGTCTGGATCACTTTTGACCCTGGGGTATTCTCATTTATAAAGTCTTTCTTTCCTGGAACTACTGCATAATTATAAAAATATAAGCCTGCCGCAATTAAACCAATTGCAATTACTACAATAAGCGCAATCAAAATTTTTAACCATCGATTCATCTACGTACTCCTTTTATTTAAACTGTATGATTCATTATAAGTTGTCGCCCTTTTTTTGACAACTACCATTCAAAGATTCAGCCATCTTTCTTTACCACTACAATGAGACAATTTTGTTGCGACAAAAAAAGCATAGCACAAAAATGTTACCTTTTACGCTATGCTCCACTTATCTATTTATAGGAAACTAAAAATTATTTATTTTCAATAAGTTTAAAACTTGACCATGGTTTCAAAAATTCTAATAAGAAACGTTCGTCATCAGAAATACGACCAACCACATTTACACGGCCATCATTTTTCATTTCTTTTAAAGCAATTTGTGTTTCCCCTTTGTATTGTCCATAGCCAACGTTGTCAATCAAGACATCGCCTCGAACAATATCTCTCGTTGTATGAGCTGGGAAAGGACGATCTTTATAGTAAACACGTGTCATTGTTGAACGCAAAACGTAATCAGAACGATCTCCACGATAACTGTGTAAGTTATCGAACAATGCAATTCTTTCATCTTCTGTGATTTCTGGTTCTGTATCCACTTTGATCGAAGGATACGGTGCATGAAAGGCTTCTGCCATTGCTGCTAATTCTGCTTCTGAGGCATAAGCATTTCCGACAGAAATATCATCGATTAATCCTGTTAAAACTAAATGCTTAACTTGCGTTGCAATTTCTAAATCGCGGTGGTCTTCCAAAGAACATAACCCATCTTGTGTCGGCCATGGCCCAAATGTAGCATCGTGTGAGTTCACAAACGCCATCGTATTTAAATTATATTTTCTAAATTTTTCTGAACAATAAACAAAATGATCATAGCCTAAGCCTGTATAGCGATGTGGATAGAAATTATGTGAACCTAGTAAATTTTCTGTATTTGGTGAGTAGGCCATAATATTATCTACATAACTTGTCCCTGAACTCATATTAATTTCAATTTTAATGCCATAAGGGTTTCTTGTCATATTCGCCTCTTCTTGCCCAGTAAAACCAAGATCTAAACGAATACCGTAAGCGCCCATATCATGGAAAAATGATAAATCATCATAAGAGATGCCTAATTGTTCGAACAATGCAGGATTAATATCGACCATCACTTCCATACCTAATTGGTTGGCGTAATCTACGACTTTTTTAAACTCTGCTAATACCTTTTCCCGATCATCATTGATTTGCAATAAACTAGTAAAGACACGCTTAAAGCCGTATTTATGAGCCAAATCCAAATATGCTTTGTCCTTTTCAAATGTTGAACGTTCTGGATAAATTGAAATACCTAATTTTCCCATGTGATTGCCTCCTAAATTGTAAAACATAATAATGTATCTGCTTACATTGTAACAAAAAAAACAAAAGTGGTCTACACCTTTCCTATAGGAAATCTTATAAAAATTCCACTGGTTTGTTATCTTCTCTTTTGTTATGATAAAAAAGAACCTAATTGTCAGTGTGAAAGGAAGAGGAAAACAGATGAAACATAAGAAAATGCTTGCTGTTGCTTCAGTTGCAGCATTCACCTTGCTTTTAGCAGGCTGTAACACAACCAATAATAAAGGCACGACCGCAACGAGTGATTCTGTCGCTAAATCCAGTGAAAGCAAAACAAAGGATTCGGTCGACTTAAATTCACTAGATTTACCACAACTAGATGACAAAGTTGCCGAAGATCAAGACTTAGTCCAAATGGTTACTTCAATGGGAAATATTGAAATCAAACTATTTCCTAAACAGGCTCCAAAAACTGTCGAGAACTTTATGAAACATGCCAAAGATGGCTATTATGATGGCTTGACTTTCCACCGCGTCATCAATAACTTTATGATCCAAGGTGGCGATCCTAGCGGTGATGGAACTGGCGGAAACAGCATCTGGAATAAACCATTTGAAGATGAATTTTCAAACCAGTTATATAACATTCGTGGCGCGTTATCAATGGCGAATGCAGGACCTAATACTAACGGCAGTCAGTTCTTTATTGTCCAAAATACAGATGATCAATCTGATGGTCTTTTATATGATGATTATCCAAAAGCAATCATTGATGCTTACAAAAAAGGCGGCTATCCTTCTCTTGATAAAAAACATACTGTTTTCGGTCAAGTAACCAAAGGAATGGATATTGTCGATAAAATTGCCAAAGTCGAAGTTGGTGCCAACGATAAACCAAAAACTGATGTTAAAATTGAAAAAATCAATATTCTTCAAGAAGCAAAAAAATAACAAAAAGTCAGAACGTACGCTGAAGATACGTTCTGACTTTTTGTTATTTTTGAATCGCTTGTAATGCCTTTTCTGGTACTTGGTCTTGATTGACCTCTTCATACGTATTGATGTGGGCCCCTTTATTTGAGACTTTTAGATAATGATCTGTTTTTAATTCATGGTCCGCTGTGAAAGTTATTTCTCGCGTTTTGCCTTCCTCATCTGCGGCTACTTGCGTATAACTAGCAATTCCATAGCCATTAACGCTATCGGCTTTCTTTGTTTTAACATACACATTTCCTTCTTTAACCAATGGATTTAATTGATCTAACACACCAGCTAATTCGCCAGAGTTCTTCTCTGCGTAAAACTTGGCCCCAAATAAACCACCACCAATAACAATTGCTGTCACCACTAAAAATTTAATAAATTTCATCACATAAATCCTCCCGAGTAATTATTCTCTGTTACTTCTTCCAAAGTATAGCAAGTTTTAAACAATCCTTCCTCGGGCGCAACGACCAGTTTTTCCTCAGACTTATGTCGTATTTTTGTTATTTTGAATAAATAACAAAACACTACTCTTCTATCAATAATTGACTTAATAATTGAATTTCTTGATTCTTAGTTAAGTCAATTGTTTTCATTGTAACCGCTGTGGCTAAACCTAAATAGATTACCACCATTTTAGGAAATAATTCGACAAATTTTCCTTTGTCCATTTGTACATATTTTTTATCCAATAATAAACGCTCTTCAAAAAAAGTTTGAAGCATTTGCTGCAATTCTTCTTCATAACCATGTGCTTTCATAAATAACGCCGTATAGATTTTTTGATGTTTTTGGGCAAATAATATAAAGTTCAGACCCAATGCAATCACTGGGTCTGAGGTACCGACATCTGCTTTGTAAAATAATTGCATACGATGAAATAGCGATTTAATTAAGGTTCGTTTTAAATCGTCCATGTTGACAAATTCTAAATAAATTGGCTGCGTAGAAATCCCCATAGTATCTGCAATATTTCTAGCAGTTAAATTAGAAAAACCTTTATCTACTAAAATTTTTTCAGCTACGTTTAAGATTTTTTCCTTTGTATATACCTTCGTTCTAACCATTTTCATACCCCTTTTCTCTTTTAGTTAACAATAACTTTATTATGTTCACACAAAAGAAAACCATTTTCATTATATATATAATATTTTACACTTTTTTATGCGTTTCTTTTCTCAAAATTTTCTATACATTTCAAAAAAATTGAGAATTTTCATCACCTATAAACAAATAGGTCCAGAACAAAAGGTCATCACCTTTTGTTCTGGACACTAAACGGCTGCACTCTTTATTCTTCTATTTGTTTGCCTTGTTCTTTGGCAAGCTCATTTTTATCATAAGCTACAAAGAACGGATAGTAAATCAAGATGGCCACTAGAATTAAAACAATATTCAAAACAGCAGCACGCCAATCGCCGCCTGTCGCCATAAAGGCGCCAATTGGCCCTGGTAAGGTCCACGGTGCGGTAAAGACAACTTCACTTACTAAACCTAATTTAGTGGCAAACCAAGCAATCGTTGCTAAAACCATTGGTGCAAAGATAAAAGGAATCATTAAAATCGGATTTAAGACAATCGGTACACCGAAAATAACTGGCTCATTAATATTAAAAATAGACGGTGCTAAAATAGCTTTTCCTAGTTTTGAACCATATTCTGATTTTGCCCGGAAGGCTAATAATATAGCTAAACCAATTGTGGCTCCAGCACCACCAATCCAAATAAACCATTGGTAAAAAGGTTCTGCCGCAATCCGAGGTAATGCTTCGCCAGCTGCTTTAGCAGTCGTGTTTTCCTCTAATAGTTGTAGCCATAGAGGACGCGCCAACGATCCTACGATTGAAGCGCCGTGAATCCCAAAAAACCAGAAAAATGTGGTTAAAAAGACTAACAGCAAGACACTCAATAAAGAGTCCGCTGCTTGAACTAGTGGTCCCACTAAGTTCCCTACAAATGTGTGCCAATCAAAGCCTAAATAATAAGTGATTGAACCAATCAATAACATGACAATTAACGTCGGAGTCAACGATTCAAATGAACGAGCAACAGCAGGTGGAACGTTATCAGGCATTGTAATTTTGAACTTAGACTTATCTGTCACTCGATAGATTTCGACAGCAATAATTGACGTCACAATCCCGACAAACATCCCTGCACCACCCAAATTAGCCATTGGTAAAACAAACCCAGAAACACCAGCTGCTTTACTGGCTTCTTCAGGAATCGCCACAGGTACTAATGTTAATAAAAAAGCAATCGTAGCCAAAATCCCTCCTGAGACTTGATCAAGATTATAAGATTTCGCTAAACTAGCACCAATACCAAAAGTCGCATATAACGCCATAATGTACATTGTCATTCGGTAAGGCAATAAAATTGTAGCAGCATTACTTGTTAAAAATTGAGTAATGCCCCAAGATTCTGGTAACGGCGGAAATGCAATAATTAGAAAAAAAGAACCGACAATAATTAAAGGTAATGTCGCAATAATCCCATCCCGCACCGCACGTAAATGGCGCTGATTGGCAATTTTAGCCATTGGTCCAGCTAGATGATTTTCAATCCAAACAGTCAGTTTATCTAACATAAATAACACTCTCCTCTGTTTTTCTCTTAAAAAATAACTCCTTTAATCAGCCATAAATAAGAGATAAGCTCTAATAAAATAAGAGAAATTAAAAACAACCAAATAAAACGCTTACAAAAACCTGTTTTCGTTTCAATAAAATAATGACTATACGCTAACGCAAAAGCAATCCCAACAGGCAAAAAAATCATGGCACCAATATTAAACGGCAGATTGAAAGTCCATAATAAAACACTCGGCAACAGGACACCACATAAGAGCCCCATACTAAAAAGAAAACCAGCACTTTTAACTGAAAACTTAGGAACAATTGCTTGATTGTTTTCCATTTCAATTTCGCTCCTTTCGTTTGTTATTTTGTTACATTTAAAATTATAAGCTATTAAAAATATTATTTCAATCTATTCGCTGATTTAATACTAATTTTAAAATAAAAAACCAGTTCACTGAGTGAACTGGTTTTATGCTTATTCGACAAATTCAAATTCAAAATTACCAATCCGAACAATGTCGCCATCTTTCGCGCCACGTGCTCGTAATGCCTCATCGACACCCATACCACGTAATTGACGTGCAAAACGCATTACTGTTTCATCATGATCGAAATTCGTCATTTCAAATAATTTTTCTAATTTTTCACCAGATAAAACCCATGAAGCATCTGGTTCACGATCAATCGTAAATTCTGGACCTTCTGGTTGGAAGCCATAACGAACGGTTTCTTCCTCTACCACTTCATCTTCATATAATGGGAATTCAGGCGTTACTTCCAACAAGTCAGCTGTTGCATTTAATAAAGGTTCAATACCTTTACGAGTAACCCCAGAAATTGGGAAAATAGGTAGCTCATCAGCATACTCATCGGTGCGTTCCTTCGCAAGTTGCTCTTTAAATTTCGCTAAATTCTCTTCTGCTTCAGGCATGTCCATTTTATTGGCAACAATAATTTGAGGTCGCTCCATCAAACGTAAATTGTGTGAAGCCAATTCTTTATTGATTGCCAAGTAATCTTCATAAGGATCGCGTCCTTCCATGCCACTCATATCAATGACATGTAAAATAACACGCGTCCGTTCAATGTGGCGTAAGAACTGTGTTCCTAAGCCGACACCTTGAGAAGCTCCTTCAATTAAGCCTGGCAAATCTGCTGCAGCGAAGCTTCGACCGTCACTAGTAGTCACCATCCCTAAGTTTGGAACTAACGTCGTAAAATGATAGGCACCAATTTTCGGACGAGCGGACGAGATAACAGAGAGTAACGTTGATTTCCCTACAGAAGGAAACCCAACTAAGCCAACATCTGCTAAAACTTTTAATTCTAATTCAATTTTACGTTCTTGGCCCGGTTCGCCGTTTTCTGCAATTTCTGGTGCAGGGTTTCTTGGGGAAGCAAAGCGAATATTCCCGCGACCACCGCGTCCGCCTTTTGCTACTACTAAGGTCTGACCATTCTCAATTAAATCCCCAATTAAGGCTCCAGTTTCTGCATCACGAACTGTTGTACCTGGTGGAACTTTGACAAGTAAATCTTCTGAACCACGACCGTGCATTCCTTTACTCATACCATTTTCTCCAGGTGTCGCCTTAAAATGACGATTAAACCGGAAATCCATTAATGTGCGTAATCCTTCTTCAACAACTAAAACAACGTCGCCACCGCGACCGCCATCACCACCAGCGGGACCCCCGTCTGGTACATATTTTTCTCTACGGAAAGCAACCATTCCGTCGCCGCCTTTACCAGCTTTGACATCAATCGTCACTTGATCTAAAAACATGGACATATAATTTGTCCTCCTATTCTACTTCTACTATCTTTAATCACCTCAAAAAGCGTGATTCGAAAGTCTTTATTATTGTATCGGGAAAACAACCGTTTGTCTAGCAATTCTAGTTAGTTATCGTTGGAAAAAGCAAAATTTCTCATGAATCTTTCGCTTTCTTTTTGTCGCTTCGCTATCAGTCTTTTGACAAAAAAATTTTAGAGGTTCATACTATAGATAGTTGAAGAAAATCACTTTTTCAGCAAGGGTCCAAAGAAACACAAACATCTAAAGGAGGAATTTTTGTTATGACAGTCAAAGTAGGAATTAACGGTTTTGGAAGAATTGGTCGTTTAGCCTTTCGCCGAATAAAAGAAGTTTCTGATGATATTGAAGTTGTGGCTATCAATGATTTGACTAGCCCAACAATGTTGGCTCACTTATTACAATTTGACTCTACGCATGGCACCTATCCTGGCACCGTGACAGCCACTGAAAATGGCATTGTGGTTGACGGCGAAGAAACCCGTGTCTACGCAGAACCAGATGCAAGTAAAATCCCTTGGGTTAAAGAAAACGGAGTAGACATTGTGCTTGAATGTACAGGTTTTTATACCTCTGAAGAAAAAGCACAAGCTCATTTAGATGCAGGTGTGAAACGTGTGGTTATCTCTGCTCCTGCAGGCGCAATGAAAACAATCGTTTATAACGTCAATGATGATACACTTGATGCCAACGATAAAATCATTTCTGCCGGCTCATGTACGACAAACTGTCTAGCACCGATGGCTTACTTCTTAAATAATGAATTCGGTATTGAAGTTGGTACCATGACAACTGTCCATGCCTACACATCAACACAAATGCTATTAGATGGCCCTGTTCGTGGCGGAAATCTTCGTGCGGCACGCTCTGCTGCAGACAATACTATTCCCCATTCAACTGGTGCTGCTAAAGCAATTGGCTTAGTTATTCCAGAACTTAATGGAAAATTACAAGGCCATGCCCAACGTGTTCCCGTTGTGGATGGATCCTTAACAGAATTAGTTAGCATTTTAAGAACAAAAGTAACAGCTGATCAAGTAAATGAAGCAATGAAAAAACACACCATTGATAACCCTTCTTTCGGTTATGATGATCGTGAAATTGTTTCTGGAGACATAATCGGCACGACAGAAGGTTCGATTTTTGACCCAACGCAAACAGAAGTAACGACAGCTGGCGATTTCCAATTAGTGAAAACTGTGGCTTGGTATGACAATGAATATGGTTTTACTTGCCAAATGATTCGCTTATTGGAAAAATTCGCTAATTTATAATGCCAATAAATAAAAAACTGCCTTGCATAAATTAATGCAAGGCAGTTTTTTTAATGTTTACTTTGACAACTTTGACAAATACCATGAAAAGTTAAGCGATGATCTTTGACTAAAAAATGATACCGACTTTCAACAATTTGCTCTACTTCACCAAGCAAGTCTTCTTCCACTTCCTCAATTGTGCCACATTCTAAGCATAACAAATGGTGGTGAAAGTGTTTGGCGCCTTCTTTTCTTAAATCATAGCGAGCTAAACCATCGTTAAAGCTCACTTTATCAACGACTTTTAAGTCTGTTAAAATTTCTAGCGTTCGATAGACTGTTGCTAGACCAATTTCCGGACTTTTTTGTTTTACCAAGAAGTAAATTTCTTCTGCTGATAAATGATCTTTTTCATTTTCCAATAATACAAGTACGGTTGCTTCCCGTTGTGGTGTTAATTTAAAGCCTGATTCATGTAATTGTTTTTTTGTCTTTTTTAAAGCAGCAGTCGAATCCATTATTACAGCTCCTTGTTTAGAATGATTACAAATTAAGAAACTTAATTTATCAATCAAATTAAAATAATTATAAAAGAAATAACTGTAATTTGCAAGATATTCTCAATTAGCTACCTTAATTTTTTTCTTTTGATTGTTCCAACGAGCCAATTAGAATTGTTTTACCATCTTCTTGTTTAATTAATTTTTGTTTCATTAAATGGCCTAAGGCGCGTTTAAATTGAGCTTTACTAATGCCAAAGGTTTGTTTAATTTCATCAGGGCTTGATTTATCGGTGAAAGGAATTTGGTGATCGTTTGCTCTTTCTAAGAAAGTTAGAATCATTAATGCATCATCGCTGATTACTTCATGACTTCTTGGTTTTAATGAAAGATTCAATACGCCGTCCGGCCGCACGCCAATCACACGTCCCACTACTTTTTCACCTAAACGTGGTTCCTGGAATCGTTCAGAAGGATGGATAAATCCAATGTATAAATCATCAGTTAAAATATACGTTCCTGCAAGTTTCAGACGATACACATGCCCAGTTAAGTTTTGGTTTTGCATTTCAGCATTCCCGCGTTTTGCCATTGCTTTAAAGACTTTTTCATCTGCTAATTCGCCCCAAATGCGGTCTTTACTGTCCACTTTTAAAGTAACCATTACTCGGTCTTCTTTTTTAGGCCAAAGTTCCCGCATGGTTGGTAATTCATCCAACGAAATAACAACATCTTTATCTGGTAAGCCAACATCCACAAAAACACCTAAATCACGTCTCGTTCCTGTGACAGTACCAAAGCCATAGCTACCAATGCGCACAGTAGGAATTGTAGTTGTCAGTGCTGGCTCTTGTTTTTGATTTAAATAACCAAAGCCTTCTACAGCCTCCCCTATAGCATGCGTACCTTCTTCTTTTTTTAAACGGAATGTGATGCCATTTTTTTGAACAAAATAAAATTGTTCATTTTCATCGACCACAATGCCGGTAAATGTTGTTGCTAGTAATTCTCTCATTTATCATTAACTCCTCAAGGAAAATCAATCGAACAAAAGATTTCTGCTTTTGTTCGATTGTTTCTATTTTCTTTTATTGCCCTGCATTACGAGAAGCGTTCCCTTTGAACCAACCTGTTTTAGCATTGATTGTAACTAAATACATGTGAACATTTTTCTCTGTAGTGCCTTCTAATAATTTTGATTGATTGATTGTTTGTTGCATAAAGATTGTAGTAACCTTCGCCATTCACAATTTTGGCAGGTTCTAAAGAATATCCGCCAGGAACCACATAGCCACGAGCAATCACTGTGTCTAAGACTTTTTCTTTCACACCTGGTGCCCATGTCCACGCTGGATTGCTACTATCAGCGATATCAGCAGCATCTGGCGCATAAAGCGGACTAGTGTAAACCCCGTCACTGTTCGGCGCCGTGTAGCCATTCGCTTCTGTTTTTGCTGTTTCTTCCTTCTTAGCGTTCTCTTTTTTCGCGGCAGCAGCTTGTTTTGCTTGTTCTTCTGCTTGTTTTGCTTGCTCTGCGGCAGCTTGTTCTTCTGCAATTCTTTTCTGTTCTTCTTCAACCTTGGTTAACGCTTGGTCAGCTGTCGTGACTTGTTTGACCAGTTCTTTTTTCAGCTTATCACTTGTTACTTTATCTACTTCTGCCTTAGCAGCTTGATACGTGTCTCGATTCAGCTGATTGGTAGTTTTTCCATCTTTATAAATGACCTCAACCGCTTTTTTAGCTTTTTGTAATTGGTTGTATTGTTGGTTCGCTTGATCGATTGCTTGGTTCATCAATTGGTCAAATGGATCATTTCCTGTTAATTTCTTTACGGAAATTGGTTGATCAGCAGCTAGAATCGCCGGTTTCAACTCATTGCCATTGACAATCGGCGCCTCAAATAATTGGTTGATTTGTTGAATGGTTTGTTGCTTCTCTTTCAATGTTTGAATTTGTTTATTTAATTGAGAATACTCTTCTGAATCTTTAATTTCCGCGACTTGTTTTGAGAGTTTTTCTGGACTAACAGTCACCATATCGGGTTTAATAAAAACTTGCTCCTTCGTGGTATAAAAGGCTGCTAGTTCATCTTTCAGCGTATCTGTTTTCTTGGTTAGTGCCGCCGCCTCTTGTACGGCAGCTTTTTGCGTTTGATCATGATACGCCCAAGCACTACCTCCAGCTAATAAAACAACCGCAAGCGCAACGAAAACTACTTTTTTTGATGGTTTCTTCGGAGCAGGCGCTGGTTGAGCATTCCCAGTTTCATTCATCGGTGGTATCACACCTGAATCTGAAACTTTTTCCTCGGTTGTATCAGCTTCACTCGGTGCTTCTAGCGACGCTGCACTTGTTAACCCTTCTTCAGAATCTGAAATGGATTCAGTTGGTGTTTCGGCTTGGGTTAATACTGCCTCACCGCTGTTTTCTAACTCTTGGGTCTCTGCTGTTTCTTCTGATGGATTTTCAGACATTTCTGTATCTGCTCGATGCGCTTGAATATAAGCTTGCAAAGTTTCGTTTGGTGTTACATCTTGATCTTCTATCGGTGGTTGTGAAAAAATTTCTTCTTCAGAAGTAGTAGAGATAACTTCAGTTCCTGAAATCTCTGTTAAAGCTTCCTCTTCTGACTTCACTGTCTCAGATACCTCAGCTGTTTCTGCTTCAACAGTAGTTGTTTCTTCTGTTGTTTCCTCTAAATTAACTGCTTCGTCCGTTGCTAGTTTTTCTTCTGTTGAATGAGTAGGCGTCTCTTCTGTCGCTGGTGTCGACTCCTCCACCGAATCATGAGTCTCCTCACTAGCCCCTTCTTGAAGCGATGTTTCTAGACCAGAAACATCCTCTGAATCAGAGACTATTAAGTTATCTTCTATCGACTCTTCTTTTTTGTCATCATTACTTTCTTCTTCAGGTGATTCGCCAAACAGTTCCATCACATGGCCTAAGCTCATATCTTTTAACTCAGACCATTCAATATTCTCATTTAATTGATCTTCGTGTTGTTCATTTTCCTGTGTTTCAAAATCTATATTTGTTGAAGTCGTTTCCGCTTCTTCTTTATCAACTGTTGTGTCAGTTAGTGAATAGCCACATGTTGGGCAGGTCGTTAATTCTGCATCGAATTCGTTCCCGCACTTCGGACATTTTTTTGTCATTCTTCCGCCTCACATTCTGCTAATATTCCATTACTTCTAATTTACCACAACTTGCGCCTTCTTCCAATAACTAGCAATGACATTTAGAGACTTTTTAAAAATCAAAAGCGGCTCTTCTCGCATGCACGAAAAGAGCCGCTAAACGGTATGTTTATTCTAAAAAGTCTTTTAATTGTTTTGAACGAGAAGGATGTCTTAGTTTTCTTAACGCTTTTGCTTCAATTTGACGAATACGTTCACGAGTGACACCGAAAACTTTTCCGACTTCTTCTAGCGTACGTGTCCGACCATCATCTAAACCAAAACGTAAACGTAAAACATTTTCTTCACGGTCTGTTAAAGTATCCAGAACATCTTCTAGTTGTTCTTTTAACAATTCGTAAGCTGCATGTTCAGCAGGACTGGTAGCATCTTGGTCTTCAATGAAATCACCTAAATGTGAATCATCTTCTTCACCAATTGGTGTTTCTAAAGAGACTGGCTCTTGTGCGATTTTTAGGATTTCACGAACTTTTTCTGTTGGTAAATCCATTTCCGCACCAATTTCTTCTGGCGTTGGTTCTCTACCTAAATCTTGCAATAGTTGGCGTTGAATCCGAATCAATTTATTGATTGTTTCAACCATATGAACAGGAATTCGAATCGTTCTAGCTTGGTCCGCAATTGCCCGCGTAATCGCTTGACGAATCCACCAAGTAGCATACGTAGAGAATTTGAACCCTTTACGGTAGTCAAATTTTTCAACAGCTTTCATTAAGCCCATATTACCTTCTTGAATTAAATCCAAGAATTGCATACCACGACCTACATATCGTTTGGCAATTGAAACAACCAAACGTAAGTTGGCTTCTGCTAAACGTTGTTTTGCTTCTTGATCGCCTTCTTCAATTTTAAGTGCCAATTCAACTTCTTCTGCGGCAGTTAATAATTGAACGCGCCCAATTTCTTTTAGGTACATACGCACGGGATCATTAATTTTAACACCTGTTGGCGCAGATAAGTCTTCTGCTTGGGCCTTTTCCGCTTCTTTTTCATCTTTTTTCAAGCTATGTTCACTTGGGTCTCCATTTTCATCGACTACGCTGATACCAGCATCTTCAACTTTTTGGATTAATTTTTCCATAGCTTCTGTATCCAAAGTATACGGTGTGGCTAATTGATTCGCTAAATCATCATAAACCACTGTTCCTTTAGGCTTGTTTTCTTTGATAAATGCTGCCACTGCAGCTTCATATTTTTTACTTGTTTCTTTTTCCATGAAAGAAGGCCCCCTTCATTTTTCGGTTCACGCTTGAAATAACTGATAAATCACTGGGACTTATCAAAATAAAATGAACAAAACGCTTAGTTCTATTCATTTATTACTTAAGTAAATGTTCGTTGAGCTTTAAGCTGTCGAGCCAATTGGATAATCTCCATTGTTAATTCGGCTTCAAGCTGTTGATTGCCCACTCGTTTTGCTTCTTGCTGTTGAATCTTTTTCTGCTCAATTGCCTCTGCAATACTTGATAAGGCAATTACATGTAATAAATCGGCAACTTCTCGCTCAGAGCTTTCTTCCGATAAATTCTGATACGCAATTTCAATTGCTAATTGTTTGGTTTGATTATCTTGCAAGAAATTAATAAAATCGGCAATGTCGAAACTTTGATGCAGTGTCGCATAACTTTCTAGCAAGAAATATAATTCTTGGTATTCATCATGAGCGAACGAAAAATCTGGCAATTGTTGAACGGTTTGCCGTACTCCTTGTTCATTCATTAAACGAAATAATAAGGAACGTTCTGCTTTTTGAACTTGGGTTAACGGTAACTTGTTCTGGACGTGATTCTCTTCAAAAACAGGTTCTTCCATTGGTGGTGGCATCATTTCATCTTGATAAAATTGTTGCCTTTCTTGCCGTTGGACTGAACGTTGCTCTTGCTTCAATTGATTGAATTGCTCTTCCAAACTATGAACAGAAAGTTGAAATTCCTGAGCAATTTGGTTTAAATAACGATCACGTTCCAAGGGAGATTGAACATTGGTTAACTCCCGTAACAATTCGTTCACATAATCCAATTGTTCTTTTTCGTTATTCATGTTTCTAGTTAACCGATGATAGTTCATTTTAAAACTAAAAACTGTTTCTCGGCCATGATTGGCTAAATTTTGAAAAGCTTCTGCGCCATATTTCCGCACATATTCATCAGGATCCAGCTTTTCAGGGATGCTGACAATACTCAAGTCAAAATGACTGTTTTCTTGCAATAATTGAATCGCACGGTTTGTGGCTTGAACACCGGCATTATCGCCATCGTAACAAATAACTACTTCCTTAGCGACCCGTTCCAAACGCCGAATTTGTTCATTGGTCAAACTAGTCCCCATTGAAGCCACCCCACTTTTTACGCCTGATTGCCAAGCAGCGATAACATCCATGAATCCTTCAAAAAGCAAGACTGTATTTTCTTTACGAATTTCTTTTCTGGCTTTATCAAAGTTAAACAGCGTTTCTCGCTTATTAAAAAGTGTTGTTTCAGGACTATTCAAGTATTTAGGCATCTCATCCCCTGGAAAATCAGCTGTTTTTAACAAGCGACCAGAAAAGGCGATGACATTGCCTTGGGGATCATTAATTGGAAACATGATTCGTTGATAGAAACGATCCAAAAACGTACCGTTATCTCTTTGGACAAACAGCCCAGAAGGCTCAAAAAGCGTTTCATCCAGTTGTTCGTTTTTAAAAACTTGACTTAAGAAATCACGTTTTTGCGGCGCAAATCCAATTTGAAAGGTCTCAATTAGTTCTTGTGTTAACCCCCGCTCTAATAAATAGTTTAATGCGGGTTCGCCAATTTTAGTATTCACTAAAATATGATGGTAAAGTTCTGCGGCTTTACTATGCAGTTGTAACAAACTCCGTCTTTGTTGGTTTTCTGGGGTATCCGCTACTTCACGCGGCTCTGACCAATCAAAGTCCACAGATAAATGTTCCAAATCTGCAACACGTTTCACGGATTCTGGAAAACTAATGCCTTCAATTTCTTGCAAGAAATTAAAAACAGTTCCACCTTTCCCGCAGCCAAAACAGTGAAAAATTTGTTTGTCTTCTGCTACTGAAAATGAAGGGGAACGTTCTTCGTGAAACGGACATAAACCCATATAATTTTTACCGGATTTTTTTAACTGGACATACTGCCCAATAATATCTACTATATTCGTTCGGTGACGAACTTCCTCAATGACTTCCTGAGGAATGCGTTGTGCCATTGTCCTCACCTCCTAAGAATAGCATTGTGCTAACTCATGTGATTGACCGTTTAAAAAACGCACTGTCATTTCAGTGCGAATTCCAATGGACACATTTACACATGATTTATTGTATCACATAATCTCTGTTTTTCAAGTATCTTGTTTCAACTCAACAAAAAAAGAAAGTATCTAGGACAAAAGTCATCTTGACTCCTGCCCCAGACACTAACTCTTAAAATAATCAGTTAAACATCAAGCTTGCTCCGACTTCCTTCAAGATTTAAAGAAGAACTGCATTTCTGGAGACGAATGCTTTTAGCTCAACCTCTGCTTTTTATAAATCTTTAATTGTTTTTCCAGCACGTTTCATTTGTACGAAACCAATTGTTACACGCACTACAATATTAATGGCCATCATAATAAAGAAGAGACCCATTGTTTGCGAAGTTAAGAAACCAATTTCTAAAATGTTGTGGAATAACATAGCTGCTACATAAATACCAATAATGGTACTGAAAACCAAGAAAATGCGTAATGGATTTAAAGGCAGACATGCTCGAACAACAGCCATACAGCTAATTCCAACTAATAAATAATACATTAACGTCGTGGTGTCTAAAGAAGAAAATCCTTGATTTTGTCCAATCAGATAAACAGCAATGATATTCGCTACAACTAAAAGCGCATTAACAGACGCATTTTTCAAAGCCGTTGTTAAAAACTTCCCGACAACTTTTCGTTTGTCCCCTTCGAAAGATAAGAAGAAAGCAGGATATCCTTCAATTGCTAAATCAATCAAGGTCACTTGAATCGGAATGAACGGGAACGCAATGGCCGTTAAGGCACAAATGATTGAGAGAATAAACGAATAAATCGTTTTAATGAAGAAAACGCTGGAAACTCGGGTTACATTATTTACCACACGTCGTCCTTCAAACAAGACATCTGGTAACGTTGTAAAATCAGAATCTAGTAAAACTAGATTAGAAATTTGCCGAGTAGCGCCATCTCCCTCTGCCATGGCGATACTACAATCCGCTTCTCGTAACGCTAAAACATCGTTGACGCCATCGCCGGTCATCGCCACCACATGCTCTGTGTCTTTCAACTCACGTACAATGGTTCTTTTTTGCTGAGGCGATACACGTCCGAACACTGTGTATTGCTGAACTGCTTCACGCACTTCTGCTTCTGTCGTTTTGGTCGACAAATCAATATAAGACTCATAACCGGGTAGCCCAGCACGACGAGCAATATTTGAAACAGTTACCGGATTATCACCAGAAATTACTTTTAAGTCGATTCCTTCTTCTTTTAGATAAGCCAGTGTTTCTTTGGCATTTTGGCGAATTGGATCATCAATTTCTAGAATTGCTAATGGCTCTAAATAAGGCATTTTGGTTTCGTTTAACGGTTGTTGTTCCGCAATGGCTAACATCAAGACGCGATACCCATTCTCTTGTGCTGTAAAGACAGCTTCTGGCAACCGACTATCGTCTACCAAACGCTCAGGAGCCCCTAAATAAACTGTCCCAATTTCTGGAAATTCAATAGCTCCCCATTTTCGTTCAGAAGAAAAAGCCAAGACTTCTTTTGCGCCAAATCGATTGGATACTTCATAATGATCACGAATTGCTTGCATTGTAATATTATTATCCGTACTTTCAGATAGGTAGCTTCCGATAATCTGCGGGAAAAGTTCTTCATATTTGTCATGCAAGATAATCGCCTTTTGCACTTTCATTTTACCTTCTGTAATTGTTCCAGTTTTATCTAAACACAAAGTGTCCACATGGGCCAATGTTTCAATTGAGTACATATCTTGTACTAGAATACGTTTTTTGGCTAACTTAATGACACCTGTTGTCAGTGCAATACTAATTAATAGTACTAATCCTTTTGGTAACATCCCTAACAAAGCAGCTGCAGAAGCAACAACAGATGTTTTAATGCCAGCATCTCTTAACCAAAAAGCTTCAACAAATAAAATAATCCCTAGAGGAATAATCACCCAACTTGTAAATTTAGAGACTTTACGAATCGAATTGACTAACTCTGATTGAATTGGTTTATGCACTTTGGCTTCTTGGGTGATTTTCACAGCATAGTTTTCGGCTCCAACGTGGATAACACGGGCATAGGCTTGTCCGCTAACAATGAAACTTCCAGAAAGCAAGGTATCGCCGATTTCCTTTTCAATTAAATCTGATTCACCTGTTAACAACGCTTCATTCGCTTCGACTTTACCGTCAATAACTTCCATATCAGAAGGAACTTGTTCCCCTGCAGAGATAATAACAATATCTTCCATAACTAGTTCTTTTGTATCAATTTCTTGTTGTACGCCATTTCGAACAACATGAACATTTTCTTTTGCCACAATAGATAATTTTTGAACTAAATTACGGGCATGAATTTCTTGGAAAATCCCGATTGACATGTTCACAATAATAATCGCTAAGAAAGCCAGATTGGAATACGCTCCGACAAATAGTAAACAAACAGCGATTGCAAAGTTTAAAAAGTTGAATAACGTCATGACGTTATCAAAAATAATATCTTTTGTAGATTTTGCTACATTTTCCTCATAATTATTTTGAAGGCCTAACTCTTTCTGCTTGGCAACTTCTTCTGTACTTAACCCTTTTTTCAGGTCGACTTTATTCAACATCCAGCTCTTTCCCTACCTTTTCAATTAATCAGTTACATCCCTTCTAGTTTACTTGCATTTTCATGAAACTGCAAGAAAAGCCTAAAAAATTCCTGTAAGTTGAAAGAATTCTTTAGACTTTTCTCGTTTTAATTTAACTTTTCAATAAACCAACGATTCATTTTGACAATTTCCGCATAGAACATATTGCCACCATTTTGATAAAGGTAACCACCATTGTAAACTAACGCTTGCCAACGATAATAACGATATTTCGTATTTTGGTCATTTCCTAGCAACGGTGAAAGGACTTCTCTTGAATATTCTTCTGCTAACTCTGTCGTGTGTTTCCCGCCGCGTTCTTTAACAAACTGAATATAATCCAGTCCATAATTATATGCTTGTACGCCTGTCCACTCATCACAGCCAGCTTCTTTTGCTTTCGCTAACGCTTCCGCGAGAAATTTGACGCCATGTGCGATACTTTCCTCTGGTGTTTCAATCACTTCTTGTTGTCCATAAACACTTTCACTGCTCTGCATAATATCGCCAGATTTCCCTTTAGATTCTGTATAGATAATCGCTAAAGCTAATGTTTTGTATTCAGGTATTTTATTTTTTTTGACTTCTGCTTCTACTTGTTTTTCAAAGGTCATTACCGTTTCAACATTTTGATGTATTTTATAGCCAAGATAGCCAAGACCAGCAACTAAACCAACAAACAAAAGTAGCATGATTTTATAAATTATTTTTCTTACTCTACGCATCGAATCATCCAAACTTTTTCTTTTAAGATACGTTCTATGTTACTTGAAATAACTGAAAAAAGCGAAGTTTTTGTTACTTCTTTAGTTTTATTTAATAAAAGTAACTTTTTTGTGAACAAACCGTAACTTCGCAAGATTGAACGTTTTCATCTAGAATAGAATAACAAGTAATTTTGTTCTATTGGCGCTTATTTATTGCATCAAAAAAGCCCAGATAAGAATGAACAAAATTCTTTTCTAGGCTTGACTTTATACAACTTATCTATTCTTTTAACAAACAGTCAATTGTTTTATGGAATTTTTTTCCCTGTCATTTCTTCATAGTCTCTACTCATCATTTTCCAAGCTTTTTCAATATCTTCATCTAATCCAAATAATCCGCTTCTACCAACAATATAAATATCAGGTCCTGCAGCATCAATTCGCTTAAATGAATTTCTATTCGATGAGCCATCCATTTCAATTACATAACGATAACTTTTTTCTTCACGTAAATTACGAAGAGCAACAATTTTATCAAGTGTTCCTTCAATAAATCGTTGGCCAGCAAAGCCTGGATCAACGGTCATGATTGTGATTTTATCCAACAATTCAATATATGGAAAGATTGATTCAATAGGCGTTTCGGGATTAAGGACGATCCCTGCTTTAAGATTAGCATTGTGAATTTGGTCAATTAGGCGAAATGCTAGACCATCTAAAACCTCTGCATGCATACAAATCCATTCACATTTGATATCTACTAGTTGTTGTACCCAAAAGCTTGGATTCGTAACCATTAGATGAGCAGATACTGGGAGCTTCGAAATTTTTCTTAACTCCTCAATAAACCACGGAGATAATGTAATGTTTGGCACATAGTGACCATCCATAATGTCTATGTGATACGAAGCAACATGATCATTCAAAAAGGTGATTTGTTGTTTAAACTTGTCCAAATCCATCGTCATTAGTGACGGAGAAAATTCAACTTTGTTCATTCTAATTTTCAACTCTTTCTATCTGATTATTTGGTTGATGTTTTTGAAAATTTTTCTAACTCGTTATATTCAGACGTTGACACATCTCTGACAGGCAATATAAATTGCATTAATTTTGTTGCGCTTTTTCATTTTGTTTAGAAAATCTGAATATCTTCCAAGTTTATCTCCTCTTCTTCTTTTTCTACTAAAGCTTCCATATCTTTCTCAGTTACATCTTTCTTAATAATAGCTAAAACTAAACCGGTAACCACAGCGTTTACAACAATTGCAATAATGCCAGCCAGCGGTTTACTCATTGTTGGAATCATTAAAACACCGCCAAATGGAACTGTCGCATCTGCCCCTAAGATCATTGTTGTTGCGCCACCCATGAAGCCGCCAATCGCTGTAGCAATGACTCCTCGGACAATATCATTCATAACTAAAGGAATAACACCTTCAACAATGTTAATCACGCCCATTGGTACGGCAGACTTTAACGTTTCAACTTCTAGTTTTGTATAAATATTTTTTCTAAATAATTTAGCAAAGAAGAAAGCTAATCCAAAGCCTATTGGCGTTGCTGTATTTACTAATTGCAATGCTGTAATTGGTCCATTAAGTCCTTCCGCTTGCATTGTCAAAACAAAGGCAAAAACAGTTTTGTTAATGGGTCCGCCATAGTCTATACCACTTAATAAACCAATTACACCACCAAAAATTAATAATGACGAGTTACCTAAGCTATCTAAAAAGTTCGTTAATAATGAAGTAAATGCCGTTATTGGGGTCCCGATAATATATATCATGATTAATCCACCAGTAATTGAGGTTAAAAATGGAATAATTAATGTTGGCATTAACCCTTTCGCCCAGTTTGGTAATTTCACATATTTTAAAATAGCTAATACAAGATATCCTGCCAAGTAACCACCTAAGATACCACCAATAAAGCCAGCGCCAACTGCATTCGCAGTTAAACCAATAATAAAGCCCGGAGCAATTCCAGGTTTACCAGCGATTGAAAAGGAAATGCCAGTAGATATAACAACCGGCAGTAAGCCTAAGCCAGCGCCACCCATAGTAGCTAAAGCATCCCAAAGCGAAAATTCACCTGGCACCAAGGTTCCTTGACTTGAGCCACCAAACCCCATACCAATTGCAATTAAAAAGCCAGCGCCACAGACAATTGGAATTAAATATGAGATTGCTGTTAATAAATGACCTTTAAGATTTAACTCTTTTAGTTTTTTCATTTTTATCCTCCTAAACATTGTTCTTTTCATTTTATTTTCTATTTAAAAAAATTACTGTTGTGGATTCTTCTGTAGAAAATATCCACAATATGCTGTCTCAGTAATTTCATTAAGAGAATGCCTTCACTACATCCTCTGGCGATTTTGATTGAAGGAATTCTCTCACTACTTCATCATTTCCGAGTTTTCTGGCAAACAATGATAATAGTTTAAGATGGCTAGTTGTTTCTTTATGATCATTACCCACAGCAAAAAGAATGATTCCTTTTACGCCATTATCATCTAAAGATTCCCAAGGAATTTCTGTACTATTAATACCAATGGCCACGCCTATTTTTTTTACATACGCACTTTTGCCATGTGGAATGGCTAGATAGTTTCCGATGCCTGTTTGGCCTTCCGCCTCTCTATCATAGATATCTTTTATAAAACCTTTTTCCTCTGAAATATTGCCATTTTCAAGCAAAAGATTGGCTAATTCTTTTAACGCTTCCTCTTTTGTATTTACATTCATATTCGTTTTAACGGTTTTTAAGTCAATGATATCCTTTACTTCCATTACAATTCCTCCTAGAAGATTACTTTTCTTGTGTCATAACTTCTTCTGCTTTTTCAATTAGTTTAGTGGGTGATTTTACAGCAACTTCTGTAGGTACTTGAATGATTCGTTTCCCATCAAAACGCTCTCTTCCAGAAATTTTTACATCAATGGCTAATATAACAATGTCCGCTTCCTTAATTTGTTCATCCGTTAGTTTGTTTTCAATCCCAATGGTCCCTTGTGTTTCTACATGGATCTCAACTCCTGCTTTTTTTGCAGCGTTCTCCAATTTTTCTTGTGCGATATATGTGTGAGCAATTCCTACTGTGCAGGCTGCTACGCCGACTATCTTCATTATTTTTCCTCCTCAAATTTTTCTATAATTTTATAAAAATCTGTTTCTGTTTTTAAACGCAACAACTTTTCTAAGAAGTCTTCATTTGCTAATTTTCTAGTAAATCGAATGATTTCTTTTTTTACTTTTAACTGTTCATTTTCTTTTAGTAAAATGACAATAATTAATTTCACTTGCTTAATGTCTGCCGTCCATTCTTGGATTTCTGTTTTTAAGCCAATCAGATATATTTCACTTTTTTTCAAGAGTGCATTCTCTAAATGTGGCAAGACAATTTGCTCTGCAATCTGATTACTTCCCATCTTCTCACGATTTACCAAAGATTCCTCAATCTGCTTTTTTTCTTCGAGCGTTAACAAAGGTGCTGCTGTTTCTGCAATGAATTGATATACTTGCTGCTTTGAAAGAAGTTCTTGGTTTAGGAAAACTTGGTATAAAGGATTAACGTTCATGATAGATTTCCTCAACTTTTCTTTGTAATCGATACTGATCATCCATTGTAAACATGGCACTTACCAACAATGATTTAATGGGGACCTTTTCCTGTAAATGAATCGTTGTAAGAATCAATTCAATATCAGAATAATCTTTTAATGATTTCTTTATATTTCGTGTGGCAATAATTTCAACAATTTGTAATTCAGGGAATTTCTTTTCAACTTTTACTCTCAATAGTTCTGAAGTTCCAATTCCAGTGGTACACATAATCAAAGTACGAATAGGTAACTGATTGGTTTCAATCATTCGCGCAAAATACAATGTAATAAACCCATTCTCATCTTCGTTTATAGCCGGCAGTTGATAGTTTTTACTTACTTGCTTAGAAACTTGCACAATTTTTCTGAAAATTGTTTCATACGTCATTTTTATTTGATCCAATAAACTATTCTTAACATGTATGCCGTTTTCAAGACGATTTATCATTGGTTTTATATGACTAGCCAATTCAAGAAGTAGCTGATCATTATCAGTTAAAATTTTTAGTTGTGCACTCATTTCCTCTAAATAAAATTGAGTAATTTGCATTACTTTGAAAGAAAAATTAGTTACTTTACTAAACGAACCTTGCATCCTAGAAGAAACCAAATATTGATATAAGTAATAAATTTCAACGTTAGGCAGTCTCTTATTTAAATAAGTTTCAATCTGTTGAATCGTTGTTTGCGCGACCTTTTTGAGTACTAAGTCCTTTGTTAATTCTTGTTCTTCTTCGTTAGATAATTGGTATTTTTCAGAAATAGCTACTTTTCGTGAACGACTAATTAAGATATAAAGATGCGAAAAGATGTTTACGTTATATGGATGTGGAATAGTAATATCCAGTTTTTTTTCAATGTTCCTGACTTGATCTAACGTAAAAAGGACATCATAATTATTAAAATTTAATGCTTTGTTGTTTCGAAGATCCTCAATATCGATAATGTTCAACAGTTGTATTCTATCGGAAATGGCTTTCCTGATAGCTCTTTCCTCACCGATAATTGCCAACGTTCGATTTTTCCGTTTGAGTGTTAAATCATATTTCTTTAAATCTTCGGATAATTGTTGTTCATCGCTAAATATCACAGAATCGCCAACATAATATCTTGCAAATAATTCATAAACATTTTTAGCTTGTGGAGAAGCTAACAACAATTCCTCCAGAATTCGATTGCGTCTTTCCCTTGGCGAAAAATCACTTTCTTTTTCGGCTAAATGTCGATTCTGTTCCATAAATCGTTCATAGTCTAGCTTGTATCCTCGTCCTTTCTCAGATAATATGAGTGAACCTTCTGAAAATTCATCGTTAATTTTTTTTATCAAACGATAAACTGTCTTAGGAGAAGTACTTAGGCAGTTTGCCAATTCTTCTGCAGTCATATAATCTTGTTTTTTTGAGAGAAGTAACAACAATTTTTGTCCACGTTCTTTTTTCGAACTCATAGCAACCCCTCCTTGATATATTTATTATAATCCATATAAAAGAAAACGCTTCCTTGTTTTCTGTCCGTTACATTGGCCATTTTTGTGAGTGGTTAAAGTGTTCAATTATGCGAAACTTTCTAAGGCTATTTATAAATAAAAATCTGTAGAGCAAGCTATTTTGAATTACTGTCTCTACAGACACTAATACTTTCAAAGAATATAAAAAAAGGGCTGCCTTGCGGCTAGCCCTTTTTTACTTTTATTTTACGGTAACATTCCCGATTACATCATTTATTGAAGTCGTTTGACCTGCTTTTTGTAAATCGTATTGAGCAACGATATCTTGATTTGTGAAAACAACAATTAAATCTGATTTTTTGCCAGCTTGTTCTAATGCGGCTAAATCAATGGTTGCAATTTTATCGCCTTGTTTTACAACTTGGCCTTCTTCAACATGTAATGTAAATGGTCCACCTTGTAACTCAACAGTATCTAGACCCATGTGTAATAATACTTCAATGCCTGAATCTGTTTGGATACCTAACGCATGTTTTGTTGGGAAAATGCTAGTAATTTTACCAGCAACGGGTGTTGAAACTTCGCCGTCTGTTGGTACGACAGCATAACCGTCACCCATCATTTTTGCTGAGAAAACATCATCTGGTACTTCAGAAATAGGAATAACTTTCCCATTCGCTACAGAATATAATTCAGTTTCTTTTGTTGAAACTGGTGCTTTTTCTTCAACAACTGGTTGAGAAACAGGTGTTTCTTTGACTGGTGTTGCTGGCGCTTGGTGGTTATATAATCGTTGCATTTCGTCAGCAACAAATTGTACTTCCGTACCAACGATCACTTGGATATTGGTGTCATCAATGACTTTCACACCAGGAACCCCAGTTGCTTTAATTTTTGCTTGATCCACTTTGCCTGTATCTTTCACTGTTAAGCGTAAACGAGTTGTACAGTTATCAATAGAAGTTACATTAGCATCAGCGCCTAAACCATCATAAATACGACGAGCTAGAGAAGCAAATTTGTTGTCGCCTTCTGCAACATCTGGCGTTTCTTCGCCATCGCCTTCTTCACGTCCTGGTGTCATTAAGTTAAACTTAGTGATTGCAAAACGGAAACCGAAGTAGTAAATTGCTGCAAAGACAAGTCCTTGAACCACCAACATCATTGGATGATTCGCGACTGGGTTTTTCAAACTTAAGAAGAAGTCTACAAAACCTGCACTAAAGGCAAAGCCAGCTGTCCAATGCATAAACGCAGCGAATGCTAAAGAAATACCTGTAAAGACTGCATGTAAAACATATAAAGGCCAAGCAACGAACATAAATGAGAATTCTAAAGGTTCAGTTACGCCTGTAAAGAAAGCCGCAAAACCAGCAGCTAACATTAATGAAGCTGTAACTTTTTTCTTCTCAGGACGTGCACATTGATAAATTGCAAACGCGCCTGCTGGTAAACCAAACATCATTACTGGGAAGAAACCAGCTTGATACATCCCTGTTTGTCCTACAATTGCTTTACCAGTATCTAACGCTTGTTGACCAGCTAAAAAGTTCCCAATATCATTGATACCAGCAACATCAAACCAGAAAACAGAATTCAAAGCATGGTGTAAGCCTGTTGGAATTAATAGTCGGTTAAAGAAACCATACAAGCCAGCTCCTACGAAACCTAAGCTAGAGATTCCTTTACCAAAAGCAACTAATCCGTTATAAACAACTGGCCAGAAGAAGAATAAGACAGCTGAGATTGCTAACATCGAAATAGCTGACATAATAGGAACTAAACGTTTTCCACTAAAGAATGATAAAGCCATTGGCAATTTCACACCAGAGAAACGATTATACATTGCCGCGGCAACTAAACCAGCGACAATCCCGACAAAGACATTGTTGTCCATGCTGTTGAAGGCTGGGTTTACTTCAGCAATATCCTTGAAGCCTTTAATGGCTTGGATAGAAGCAGGCGCTAAAACAGTTTTTGGCACTAAATAAGCGACTAAACCAGCTAATGCTGCCGATCCATCTTTATCTTTTGACATTCCTAACGCTAAACCAACCGCAAATAATAATGCTAAGTTGTTTAAGATAGCCAAACCACCATTCATTAGAAAAGTTGTGGCTGGACTAGCGCCGATTGTTCCCACGATCCAGTTGGCAATACCGACTAATAAAGAAGCCGCCGGTAATACAGCAACTGGTAACATTAACGAACGTCCCATTCTTTGCATATACGCTTTCATTATACGTAACTCCTCACATAAACTATTTAATTTTTATTATTTGGTCATTCTTAATCGTTCAATGTGAATCGATAAATAACCAAGTTCTTCATTTGGTACTTGATAATGAAAATTTCTCATTAATAAGACTTGTACTTTTTTTGAGATTTCATAGCTTTCAGCATACTTTTTCTTTACGACTTCCAAAATTTCTTCATCTAAAACAGCATATTGATTTTGTTGGAAGCGATGAATAAACAAACGTAAATGATTCACCAAACGTGAATAACTGAGACTATTTTTATCATCATGAATATCAATAGCCAATTCCTGCTCGATTAAATGAATAATTTCAGAAACGATTGTAACTTCACGGATACTTTTACTATTATCAGTACGCCCGCTGCGAGCACTATGGATATGAATTGCAATATACCCCGCTTCATCATAACTAAATGGAATCTCTAAGGTTTGTGTTAAATATTCTACAGCCCATTGAGCAATAGCAAATTCTTCACTATATAAAATCTCAATTTCACTTAAAAGCTTGTTCCGAACAATAATATTATTTTGAATATTTTCAGCTGCAAAAGCAATGTGATCACTCAACCCAATATTAATATGTTCATTCAACTTTTCACCCAATACCGTTTCAGCATGTTGGATAATTTCTTCACTCGCTAAAAAGTATTTGTCTTCAATTTGTGATAGCAGTACTTGAAGTTTTTTCAGTCCTTCTGGCTCCATCACAAACATCCGCTCCACCAATTGTTGAGATAAGACATCATTTTTAGTCTTATTAAACCCGACGCCTTTACCGACAGCTACTTTCTCCTGTCCTTCGTCAAGAACAAGTACAGCATTTTGATTTAGCACCTTTTTAATTTTCATAAATGACCCTCTTCTGCAGAAGTAATTCTAACATTTTCAGTGAAAACAACAAAAAAAGCATAGAACAATCCCGTTAAACATGTTGCGTAACCATTGTACACCACATTGTATTACGAAATTCTTCCATGCCTAGTATTATCTAGTCACATGAAAACGCTATTCATTTGTTAACAGTGCTTATTCTAACGAGTATCATTATTTTTGTCAACCTTTTTCAATTATTTTTTTATTAATTGTTGACTATTAACAAAAAAGAAACTCTTATCGGGAAAAAAGTACCTTCAGCTAAAGGTACTTTTGTTCACTAATTTATTCTTTATAGGCATACTTATATGTGCTCGTTGCACCGAAGTTATGATACTGAATACCTTTGACACCTGGTCGTACAAGCTGACTACGGGCCTCTTGGTATAAAGGAATTAAAGCGGCATCTTCTTCCACCAATACTTTTTCAGCTTTAATTAATGTTTGCCAACGAGTTTCAGGATCATTTGCGTATTTAGTTGTTGCTTCTTCAATTAGTTGATCAAACGTTGGGCTAGAATAGTTCATACGGTTACCACTAACTGAGCTTTCTAAGAAAGTCATTGGATCCTGATAATCGGGTCCCCACATGCCAACAGACAATTCATAATCCCCTTTTCTCATTAATTCAATCGCATTATTTAAAGGAACTGTTTTGACATTAATAGTGAGACCTGGCAACGTTTCTTGTAACTGGCCTTGGATAAATTCAGCAACTTTTCGGTCACTATCACCATCTCTTGAAAGAAGTTCAATGGCTACATCTCCGTTTAGCTCTGCTTTTGCTTTGTCTAAATACTCTTTGGCTTTTTTGGCATCTGTTTTGACAAGGGCACCTGCTTCTTGACGAAAATCTTCATTCGTTTCTGGATTATATACAAATTTTTCTGGAATGTACCCATAAATTTCTTTTGAACCATCTGCTAAAATGTTGTCGACTAAGCTTTTTTTATCCAAAGCATAAGCTAAAGCTTTGCGGACATTCTCATTTGCAAAAATGGATGGTTTTTCGTTTCTTTTTTGGTTTAAACGTAAGGAATAGACTTTTGACCGTTCGATTGCTTCATAGTCTGGGTTGTCTCGATTTTGTTTAGCAAAATCTCCTGTTAAGACAGCCACATCTAATTCACCTGATTCGTACAAATTATAAACGGTATTGGTTTCTTTAAGAACTTCAAAATGAATCGTTTCTGATTTTACTTTTTCTTTATCGTAATAGTCGGGATTACGCACAAAATCCCACGACATCGCTGACTGATCCCAATTTTTCATTAAAAACGGACCATTAGATACAATCATTTCACTAGAAGTGCCATAGTCTTGTCCTTTTTCTTTCACGAATGCTTCGTTTTGTGGGAAAAATGGAGAAAATGCCAATAAGGACGTAAAATATGGTACAGGCTTTTCCAAAGTAACCTCCAAAGTATAATCATCAAGCGCTTTGACACCCAATTCCTCTGGTGCTTTTTCCTCTTTTGTAATAGCTGTTCCGTTCAGAATCGTTCCTTCTAACAAGAAAAAGTAATTGGCTTGGTTTTTGGGATTCGCTAATTTACGCCAAGCAAAAACAAAATCATTGGCTGTTACAGCATCACCATTGGACCACTTACCATCTTCTCTTAGTTTAATGGTATATCGTTTGCCATCTTCAGAAATTTCAGGCATCTCTTTAGCGGCAGCTGGTATTAGTTGATCTTTTTCATCCAATTGATATAACCCTTCAAAGACATTGGACTGTGCGTTAATACTGGCTTCATCTTGTGTAAAAATAGAATCCATTGAACCGATTTCCGAGTTCTCCATTAAATTTAAAACTTTTTTCGAGACACTGGTTTTCTCAGTTGCTTTCTCGTCTCTTTTTGTTTCTGCTGTTGTGCCACAACCTACCAAGACCGTACTAACAAATAACATAATCCCCATCATTTTTAACTTTTTCATACTATTCCCCCTATGTGTCAATCAAACGGCAACTCTTCCATGGAAAGCCGTTCTTGCGAAACTATCAAGCATGCGTAGGGCAAGCCCTCATTTTCGTACTCAAATTCTCCCCGCTGGTTGTCAATTGGGTCTGCACGCAATTGCATTTTCGCCGGCTGAAAGTCTGCCTGGATCTCACTATTTGCGACCATTCTAAAAACATCTAAATTGCCGAAATAATGATTCCACCGCTGTCTATCCCCGTCTCGGTAAGCACCTCCGCCAAAAGATAAATCCGCAAAGAGCCAGCCGTACGGTTCTATATAAAATTGTGCCCAATCATGACAGCCTGTATAATGTGTAGAAACATATAATCCCGATTGCCATTTGGCTGGTATCCCTGCAATCCGACAAAGCGTGATAAACAAAATCGCTTGCACGCCGCAGTCACCTTTTAAATTAGTTGCAGCATACTCTGAAATATTGGAAATTGTAAAATATTCACGCATGAAAGAATAATGAATCTTTGTCGTCACAAAGTCATAAATCAAGCGTGCCTTTTTTAAGGGATTACTTTCATCGCCTACAATCTCATCTGATAAATTTCTTAAATAAGGCGTGAATCGAATATGCGGTAACTGTTCCTCTAAATCAAAGCTTGGTTGCATTTTGTCTACGTTATTTTCTTCTAACTGTTGGTAAACCATCCGATTAACATAACAATATTCAACTGTAAACGTTTGATTTTCTTTTAAGATTGTTTCAAAACACAGTGTTCGTTGAGGCGCATCTTCTGCCGCTATATAGGTTGCTTCAGGTGACGTAGCTAGGATTTCAATTTCTGATTGTTGTTGACACGCTTTGGGCAGCGGCAAATGGACACGAACACGCTCACCTGGACGCTCAAATTCTTTTTTCACCTGAATGGTGGCTTTAATTGTTGTTCTCACTTTTCTACCACCGTTTTTTTGCATTTGTTCGATGTTCTCTTTTAGTTCTTTTTTGCGGAGAATTTCTAATTGATTGCTTTCTGCTTCTCGCAAACGTGCAACATATGCCGCATTTGTTTTAATTAAATTGGCCAAAAATCGAAGTTGGAAATACGGTTCACCGTCAATATAAACCCAGTCCACTAATCCCGTTTCTTTTAAACGAATTAATTCCTCTGTTTGATAATCCTGAAAAGTGTCTCTCATCATTTGATCAGCTTTTGCAAAGCTATGAGGATACTCATTCATACGCATCATTTTAATGACATCTTTTTCAATTATCAAACGTTCTTTTAATGCCTGCGGAAGTTCTTTTGTCAACCAAAAATCAATGGCAATATCCGCACTTGCAAAATCGCCAAATTCTTTCACCCTTTGAATTTCCTCAGGCAAAGGGACACTAAGATACTTTAAATCATACTTCATTTGCTTTACTCCTTTTTTAATGAGAAATGCCTAATCCAGCTGCTTCTCCTAATTCCAATAATGGTTTTGCTTCTAAGAATACGCCCCCAGTTACGGGCGCAGTTTCTAAACCGAATGTCGCATCTAAATCTGCTCGTGTGATATTCTTTTGAGCAGCAGCTAAATGGGCAGCAGCCGTGATGCCAATGGTTGTTTCTTCCGCCATGCAACCAATCATGCATTCGATGCCTGCTGTTTCACAAATCTGATTAATTTTCAGCGCTTCATGAATGCCGCCACACTTCATTAATTTTATATTGATAACATCGACTGTGCCTTTTTTAACTAATTCCAACGCATCTTGAGCATCAAAACAGCTTTCATCAGCCATAATTGTCGTATTAACTTGTGAAGTAACGTATTTTAGACCTTCTAAATCGCGTCTTTTAACTGGCTGTTCCACTAATTCAATTTGATAATCTGCTAATTCTTGAATCGCTTTAACTGCATCTTTGGGCGTCCAAGCCTGATTCGCATCTAAGCGGAGCTTGATATCAAAGCCAACTGCTTCACGAATCGCTTTTACTCTTGCGATATCAGCTTCAATTCCTGTTCCGACTTTAATTTTTAATGTATCAAAACCTAGTTTGACTTTTTCGACGGCTTTTTGTGCCATCACATTTGGTTCATCAATACCTAGTGTAATATCCGTTATTACTTGGTTATCATAGCCGCCTAACAATTGATAAAGAGGCAGTTGAGCTTTCTGACCCATCAAATCATAACAAGCAATATCGATTGCTGCTTTTGCCGCTGGAGCGAAAGCAGATATTTTATCCATCACTTCATGAATTTTCTCAATATTAAAGGGGTTTAAGCCAATGATTGCTTGGCCAAATAATTCGATCGTTTCAATCGTGCCAGCCAACGTTTCACCGGTAATAAAAATGCCTGGCCCTCCTTCTCCATATCCAACTAATCCCTCTTCTGTTTCAATTTCCACAATTGCACTATCCGCTGATTCTATCGTCCCCAAAGCGATCGTAAATGTTTCTTTCAGTTTAATTTTCGATGCCCTAACATGTACCTGCTTAATTTTCATAAAATCCTCCCTTTGATATTTCCAATTGACTGAAAATTCAGTTTTTTAAAAATATCCAAAAATTAAATTTAGATTGTTATCGATCATTCTAAACTCATTGTTTTCTAATGTCAATAAAATAATGAGATTTCAATTAAAATAAAATGAATTTCGAATTTTATGAGCTTTTTTAATAAATCAGTAAATTCCATGACATGTGAGATACTTCTCATTTACAAACATTCTTAAAAAAGGTATGATAGTAAAGAGGCAACTTGCAAAGGAGTAGAAGACGAATGAGTGAACAACCTCAACAACGTTCAACCGAAGAAGTTGAAGCAATTAAAGAAGATATTTTAACTGCATTAGAAACAGTGATTGACCCTGAATTAGGCATCGATATTGTTAATTTAGGACTAATTTATGAAGTTGAATTTGCAGAAGAAACTGGTGATACTGTCATCAAAATGACCTTAACCACAATGGGTTGTCCGTTAGCAGATGTTTTAACAGAACAAATCCATGGTGTTTTAAAAGATATTCCTGAAGTGAATAATATCGAAGTAAAATTAGTCTGGTACCCTGCTTGGACAACGGATAAAATGAGCCGTTACGCACGAATTGCTTTGGGTATTCGCTAGTTATTTCGAGACTAATGATAAAAAACATATGAAAGAACCGATTGGTCCGTTCTTTCATATGTTTTTTTGTTTGTTTAATTTACTTATTTGAAAAAACTACCTGATACCATCAATACTTGGCCTTTTCCAAATTTTTGCTACTGGATGGAAGTCTAATAAAAACTGTAACTGCGTTCCACCGAAGCTTGACGCTCCAGCAAACATGATATGAAAAGTGAGCCCTCTATCCATAATCAGATACCCTGTATCCAGCACGCCATTTCTTTCATAAAACTGATAACGTTTTTCTCTTTGGGCTTCATTCGCTGCATTTTTGCCAATTTCTTCACTCTCCAAAAGAACCCCCTTAGGATAACGTGTCTTCAATAACGCTAACACGGTTGAACCTAATCGTTGGTTTCGGTGGTGCTGATCAATTGCAAAGAAAAAGACATAGGTTGCTTCAGGTGCAATTTGACTATTTAACAAAATCCCCACGTTCTCATCCGCCTCTTGAATAACAAACAAATGAAATTTTCCTGCTTGAGAAGACGTCAATAATTGACCAAACGGCAGTCTCTCTTCTTCTGGAAAAGCTTCTATGTAGGTTGCTTCCCAATAGGCTTGATTTTCTTGATTTAATAATGTGAATTGCATAAAAGCTCCTTTCTAAAATGATTGCTTCGTACTAATAACTTTTGTTACGTACATAAGACCTAAAAATTATTTAAACATGCGACTGGTTATCCCTATACGCAATTATTTTTTGATACTAATCTAGTAGTTTAATCGTTCTCTGTTCCTGAGTCAATAAAAGAGCACACGATTCGAGACTTTCAACGTTTAGTGAAAAGTCGATTCTTATTTCATTACAACCGATTCACTATTCGCTGCCCTCTTTTTTTTATTCGTTGATTTACTTGAACTAAATATTCATTTATCTCCTCTATATTCTGAGGTAAGATAAACGAGTCTTTTTTCAAATGATTTTTCCATAGTGCTATTGGTTGATACTGTTCATTTAAAAATGGTTGCATCTCATACGTATGAACGTAGCTTTCCCATGAATGAAACGAAGCTAAAAATATCGAAAGTTGTTCTAAAGAATAATCCCAATAATCTTTAAACGATAAACTTCTTCCACTGTTAAATCCTAGTGGAACTACTGTAATGTTTCCAATTGAATGGGTAAGTTCGGCAAAACGCTTTAATTGTGGGTCCTGATGGACTCGATCAAATTTAGTAAAATTGTCGAGAAGGAATTCATTCCATGTATATTTTTTGGGTACAGGATTTGGTAAATAGTCAGGAAAAACTTGGTCAAAATAAGTTAAATATCGGTCCGAAATCACAGCCGATGTCCCGGAATCATGAGGCGGATACTTGCTATTTACTGCAAGCAAATTCTGTTCAGAAGGTTTTTCTAAATAGCTTTCTTGATTTTCCCCAATTACCTCCGCTGGTCTAAAGAAATCGGGATAAACAAGTTGTAACATAATTTTATACGTTGTCCAAAATGAGTTCATAATATCTTTGTGCACGGTCGCCTTCCCAGTTAACTTTAAAAAAACATCCTCCACAACCTCGTACTTTTCAATATGAACATTCGATGTTCTAGCTTTTAAAATATTTTTAACCGGCTGCTGGTGGTCATACTCTTGACCCAAAAGCAACTTCTTTAAATCATCTTTCGCTGAAATTGTCTTAACTGTAATCTCCGCCACTTTGAATAACTCCCATCCTACGATTTTCTCTATATTCTTTTATATTATTATACTAGAAAAACGCTCCCTCCTGCCCTTTTTTAATCAACAAATCAGCAATTAGAAAACACCAACGAAACAGAAGTGCAACACTAGCATGCGAAAAAATGCGATCGGCAACTTATTTTTTAGACACTCTGTGTGTTTCGTATAGTCGAGGCTGGTTGCGTGTATTTTTTTCAAGAAAATTGAGAACAGCTATGGTATAGTCAGAACTACAATTATTTCAAACACGGAGCGACAGTTTATGGAAATGTACCAAGTAATTAGATATTTTTTAAATGAAATGGAGAAAAAGATTTGGCATGCCTTGTTAACATTAGTACTTTTTTGTCTTTATATTTCCATTTTTGATGTTCCTTTTACAATTAAAAATACATTCATCGGCAGACTACTTTTCCCGAAAGCTTTTATGAATGCAGGAAGTGCGAATCTGATTTTTTATTTGATTAGTTTTTTTGGTTTTTTATGGTCAATTTTCATTTTTGCTTATCTATTGAATAAGACACGCCTCAAATTATTAAATAAAACCTTTCCTTATCTTTTGGAAATATTAGAAGTCTGTATTTTGCCTTTAGTGATTCTTTTTGCTTACATTTATATTTATTTGCGGGTCCATGGCGAAGGTTTCAGCTATATACGAGAATCTCTTTTACAGCAAGAGTTAACTTATTCAATGAAATGGTTCCTTTGCCTTGGTAGTTTGGCGCCGTTATTTTTCTTTTTAAGCACTTTAAATTTAGCTAAACGAGTCAGACAAAAAAAAGACATGGGATCATGAAAATCCATGTCTTTTTTAGTCGGATGTTGTTTTTACTGCAGGACAGTTTTCTTCCAAAAATTCAAAAATACTACTGTAATAATTTTCAGGTTCGTAGACACTTGAAGATAAATGTGGTGCTTTAGCAACAATGAGACCTTTTTGTATCCCCTGAGTTGCCGCTAAATTTTCTTCAAACATTGTCATTGGAACAAAGCGATCACCTGTACCGTGAATAAAGAATGTGGGCAACGTATTTTTGTGTAATTGTCTCACGGAAGAAGCGGTTTTCAATTGAAAGCCATAGTTATTTAATGCTAATTGATTAGCAATTGTTAAAATAGGAAAAGCGGGTAAATGAAAAGATTCATGTAGGACGTATTTAAATTCATCATAAACAGAAGTGTAGCCACAATCCACTATTAATCCGCGGACATTCGTTGGTAACTTTTCACCACTTGCCATCATGACAGTAGCCGCTCCCATGGAACCGCCCACTAAAATAATTTCTGCTTCCATATCAATGGCAAGAACTTCACTAATCCAACTTAATAAATCTAACCGATCCAGCCATCCCATCCCAATTTTATTCCCTGAACTTTTCCCGTGCGCACGCAAATCGGGAACTAAAACATTGTAGCCTTCTTCTGCAAAACGTAATGCAGTATATGCCATATCGCGTTTTCCGTTTGAACGATAACCATGCACACAAATCGCCCAACGATGGTTATCTGGATAAGGAATAAAGCACCGTGCATACAATGTTTCATCTTTAATTTTCAACCAACGATCTTCAGCAAAAGACTCTGTCCAAAAAGCTTCGCCTTCTTGTTTTTGTTGTTCTTCTATTTTTGTATATCTTGTTTCCCGTTCTTGAAAATTATCAGGATTTAATAACCGATGCCCTTTTTTATGATACCAAGGGTTGTCTTTAAGCAACGCAATTTTCAAAAAATAATTGGCAATGTAAAAAGAAAAAACAACGCCAATTATTGCAAAAATGATCAGTAACCCGAGGAGCCATTTCATCTGCAAATCACACCCTCTTCTAAAGTATTTCCTTCTTCATTTAATATACTATGGATTTTTCATTTCTGAAAGAAATCACCCTTACATTTTGTTATTTTTTGAAAAAAAACAGCCGTCTCAAAAAGAGGCGGCTACTTTTAATCTATCAACAATCCAACGTTGTCATATCTTCATATGTCTCACGGCGAGCAACTAATTTTGCTTGTCCATCTTCGACAAAAACCACCGCTGGTCGAGGATTTCGGTTGTAATTACTTGCCATTGAATAACCGTAAGCCCCCGTACTGCTAATGGCCAATAAATCCCCTGCTTTAACTTCTGGCAATAAAATATCTCGAAGTAAGACATCTCCTGATTCGCAATATTTACCAACCACTGTGACTTTCTTGACTGAATCATGCCCCTCACGATTCGCTAGAAATCCATCATAAACCGCTTGATACAAAGCAGGCCGTATATTATCACCCATGCCACCATCTACGGAAACAAAATGACGAACACCAGGAACCTCTTTTTGCGCGCCAACTGTATATATCGTTGTGCCCGCTTCGGCAATTAAACTGCGGCCTGGTTCAATCCAAAGCTCAGGCAGTGGATACCCTAATTGTTCACAATGACCTTTCAAGGAATAAACAATTTTTTCAACAAATGTTGCTGGTGCTAATGGCTCATCTTGCTGCGTGTACTGCACACCAAAACCACCACCCATATTTAAAACACGTGCTGTAAATTGATGGACTTGCCGCCAGTCTTCTAAAATAGTGAACATTTTTTCAACAGCAGCTAAAAAGCCTTCCACAGCAAAAATTTGCGAGCCAATATGGCAATGGACCCCTTGTACATCAAAAGAGGGGTTTGATAAAAGACGAACGAGTGCTTCTGTTGCCTGGCCACTTGCAACATCAAAACCAAATTTTGAATCTTCTTGGCCTGTCAAAATGTAATCATGTGTTTCTGCATCCACGCCAGGACTCACCCGAAAAAGAACTTTTTGTGTTTGGTTTCGTGTAGCTAATAATTCTTCCAACAAGTCAATTTCGTAAAAATTATCAATGACAATTGTACCTATTTTGTTATCCAAAGCATAACGTAATTCTTCAGGGGTTTTATTATTTCCATGGAACTCAATTTCCGCTGGCTCCATGCCCCCTTTTAAAGCTGTGAATAGTTCTCCACCAGAGACAACATCACAAGCAATATCTTCTTCCTTTAACACTTGATAAATAGCTAAACAACTAAATGCTTTACTTGCATAAACCACTTTATTTTTGATACCTAATTGATTTAACGTTTGTTTAAAACCACGTGCTTGCGCGCGAATATGAGCGACATCATAGACAAATAACGGCGTCCCGAATTTTTGCGCCAACTTTACGGTGTCATAACCACCGATTTCTAAATGATTTTCCCGATTCATTTTTGCTGTACCAAATAACATGTTTTCCCGCCCCTTCATTTCGTTTTATTAAAAATCATAGCATAAAACCCAGTAGCTTCCTATAATTTTCCACATTTTTCTCTGACTTTCTCCTGTTGCTTTTTTTCGCCAAATAGCCTACAATAATTGGCATACGAATAAAAAACCTTTATTATCAAGACTTTAATCTTTTAAATAAAAATTGGTATATACGAAAAAGAAAGAAGGCAGATGACTTGGCTACACTGAACCGCGATCAACAAATTGAAGAAATTATTAATTTGGAAGCAATTTTGAATTTACCGAAAGGAACAGAACATTTTGTCAGTGATTTACATGGTGAATTTGAAGCTTTTGACCATATTTTAAGAAATGGTTCTGGGCGAATCCGAGAAAAAGTTCAATTTTTATTTAAACAAGAATTAAATGCCCATCAGATGGACGAGCTTTGTTTTATTATCTACTATCCAGAAGAAAAATTAACACTTTTAGAAAATGAAAGCGCCCTCTCTTATGAATGGTGGCTATTAACGATTCGCCGTCTGGTTGAAATCGTCCGTTCTTCTTCGATGAAGTACACACGTTCTAAAGTTCGCAAAGCCCTTCCTGAAACCTATGGGTATATTCTCGAAGAATTGATTTATCAATATGATGAGACAACAACCAAAAACGGTTACTATCAACAAATTATTGAAAAAATTATTTTACTAGGTGAAGCCAAACGTTTCGTGACAGAATTAGCTTATCTAATCCAACGTCTGATTATCGATCACCTACATGTTATTGGGGATATCTATGACCGGGGGCCAGCACCAGATAAAATTATGGACCGATTAATGTCCTATCACTCCTTGGATATTCAACTAGGCAATCATGATATGATTTGGCTGGCTGCTTATAGTGGTTCACTGGCTTGTTTAGCCAATGTAGTACGTATTTGTGCTCGCTATGGAAATTTAGATTTGTTAGAAGAACGTTATGCTATCGATTTAACCGCCTTAAAAAAATTTAGTTTAGAAACGTATAAAGAAAATCCTGCTTTTGCACCCAAGAAAAATCCCTATCGTGCGTTAACTGAAGATGAAAAACAAGTAGCGATGCGTGTGCAACAAGCCATTGCCATTATTCAAGAAAAACTAGAAGGCCAAATTATTGGTCGACGCCCTGATTTTAACTTGGCACATCGGCTACGCCTAGATAAGATTCAAGGGGAAACTATTACTTTTGACGAATGTCGTTATACATTAATTAACAGCTGTTTCCAAACCGTTTCTGAAGAGCAGCCTTACCAATTAACACGTGAGGAAAAACAGATAATTGATGATTTATTAACGCAATTTCAGTCTTCACCGCGGTTAACAAAACACATGCGCTTTCTAATGGAAAAAGCCTCTCTTTACCTTGTGTATAATCAAAATTTATTGATCCACGGCTGTCTGCCTCTGAATGCGGACGGTACTTTTCAAGCTTATACATTTAAAGGCCACTCCTATTCAGGAAAAGCTTTAGTTGACTTCTTTCAGGAAATGTTAGAAGAAGCTTATGCTCAGCCTGCTAGCACAGATGACTATGCAACAGATTGTTTATGGTATCTTTGGTGTGGCGAAGGTTCCTCATTATTTGGTAAACGAGCTATGAAAACCTTCGAGCGTTATTTTCTCGCTGAAAAAGAAACACATTACGAAGAAAAGAATCCTTATTACTCTTTGCGTGATACGGTTGAAGTTTGTGAAAGAATCCTAGATGAATTTGAAGTGACTGGTGAAAATCGACATATCATTAATGGCCATACACCAGTTAAACGAACAAAAGGCGAATCGCCAATCAAAGCAAATGGCACGCTTCTCGTAATTGACGGCGGCTTTTCAAAATCTTATCAGACAATTACTGGGATTGCTGGTTATACATTGTTGTACAACTCGTTTGGTTTACAACTGACCGCGCATAAATCTTTTTCTAGTAAAGAAACAGCCATTTTAAATAATCAAGACATTCATTCCATCAAACAAGTCATCGATCGCCCCTTACAGCGGTTATTGGTGAAAGATACCACTATCGGCAAAGAGCTATTAAAGCAATCGCAAGCACTCCAAAAACAAATGAAACAAAACCAGTAGTGCCGTTAAAAAGACGCTTGCGCTCTTATCCGAAAAATGATTAAATGGAGGAGTTGAGAAAAATATCTATTAGAGAAACGGAAAGGGTTTTACATTGAAGAAACAGCAGCTCTCACTATACGGCATCATTTTCTTTCTTTGCTTTTTCCTAATTGTAGGCTTCTTCTTCTCAAGTCGTGGCGAAGATTATGCCAAAGAATCTGAACAAAAAGTTACAATTGATTCCGCCAAACATGAGAAGCATACGAAAGACAAGGAAGAAAATAATTCAGCAAATACAGTATTTTTTGATAAAATAAATGACCTGCTCGTCGCTTCTGTCAAAGAATTTGAAGGAACGGTCGGGATTAGTTATTTAGATTTGGAAACTGGCGAACAACGTTCTGTGAATGGCCAACATGAATTTTATACAGCTAGTACTATTAAAGTGCCACTGACGATGCTAGTCGCCGACACGGTTGCTTCTGGTCAAAAAAAATGGACAGACCTGATTCCCTATAACGCCGAAGAAGATTATGAAGAAGGAACTGGGATCATTGCCTATAATATCCAACCAGAATATCCATTAAAAACGTTACAAGAATATGCCATCACCTATTCTGATAATATCGCTAAAAATATGCTCTATGACACATTGGGTGGTGATGCAAAAGCAAAACGAGAAATGTATCAGCGTTATTTGCACAAGACACCTTCGATTGAAGAGCCACAATTTTCTTCTGAAGATGCGCTTGTTATTCTACAAAAATTATATACTGAAAAAGCAACAAAACCAGATTACCAAACGATTTATGATTCTATGAAACAAAGTGTTTTCCATGAAAGAATGGAAACTCCCACAACTCAAGGAAAAGTTGCTCATAAAATTGGTTCCTATGATGAATTTATTCATGATATGGGGATTTTAGAAACACCTCATCCCTTTGCTTTAGCAATTTTTACTAAAGGACCTGATAATGCTAAGAGTGCTGCGTTTATTGCTTCAGTGACAGATAAGCTATGGCAATTACAGGTGTCTGAATATCCTAATGATAACCATTGATAATGAAAATAAAAGCATCTTTTTTTAATGACAACGCTCAATAAAAAAGATGCTTTTATTAGTAGTTATATTAATTAAAATATTTGTATTTCCCATAACCTTTTTAGCAATTATTTCTGAGTATTTTTTAACTCCAACGAACCTAATTCTTTTCCTGCTGCATCATCTTCATAAGAATTTCTAACGATTACTTTATATAATGACTTATGATCCAAACTACTTAAGTCAAAAGAAATGTTAATTGTAGCATCTTCCCCTTTATTAAAGCCACTACCAATTTGACGTGCAATAGGTATCTCAAGACCGTTTTTATAAACTGAAATTAGAATCTCACGACTTTTTTTATTTTTTTCTGGATTTGGAATGTCCATAATCAGCGTAGTTTGAAGCGCATCACTTTGGGCCTTAATATTTTTAATTTTTTTCACGTTTTTAATGCTAGGTATCGTTTCTTTCATAATGGGTTGGTAAGGAATTTTAAACGTCCAATCGCCTTGATACTCTAATTCATTCTCAACACTAAAAGATCGGCTACTTGCTTTGATTGCTTCTTTTAATTCATTATCATGCTGTTCTTGATCTTCCCAAGCTAATCGGTAGATATGAAGCGTTAATTGATCTTGACTAACAAGTTTTTGCTTATTGAAAGTTGAAATCACTGAACCATAAAAAACATCCTTCTCGATTCTATATAACGATGTTGAACTTACACCCCCAAATAAATCTTCTTTGCTTCCTTCTCTAAATAACCCTAGTTGAATATCTTGAGAATAATTATTTCTAGCGATTTTTTTCTGTAATAACTCTTTTAATTTCTGATCTTTAATCTTAAATTGATAATCAAACGCCATTTTATTTTTTGTCGATACAAATTTTGTTAATACGATTTCTTGCTCATTTTGTACACTCCGCAATTCTAGTTTTGTTGGAACACCAGAAGATTCTACTGTTTGAACACCGGTATCTTGACTAATCCCCAATACCTCTTCTATGGCACGTCCAATGGGTGTTTTTACTATCAAAGTAAAAGTGGTAGCAATACTAATTAGCCCTATAATTAAATGTTTACGCGATATTTTTTTCTTTGGCTGTCTGTATTGTTTTATTTCTCCCATTAATATCTTAGTTCTTTGTGTGTTTAAACGTTCTATTGTTTCTAAAGGCATCTTTTTTTCATATTTTAATATATCACTTCGTTTTCTATCCATTTACCATGTCTCCTTTAAATATGTCCTTAATTTTTTTCGACCACGAGAAAGGCGAATTTTGATGGTATTTGTTGAAACATCAAGTTGCTGAGCGATTTCTTTTATACTAAGGCCAACATAATAGTACATAACTAGCGGAACGCGATAATTATCAGGTAATTTATGTAATCCTTTATCCAAATCATATAAATCATCAAAAGCAGGAACAAGAGAATAAGTATCCATCCAGTGAGTTGTTTTCTGCTTTTCTCTAAAAATATTTTGAACTTGGTTTAACATTATTTTAAAAATCCATGAATTAAACGCATATTCATTTTTTAATGTTGTTATTTTTTCCCATGCACATAGTTCAGTTTCTTGTAAACAATCAGCAACGTCGACTTCGTTTAATAGCATTTTATATGCAGCATTGTATAAAACTTTTTCATATTTTTGACAAAGGTGAACAAATGCTTGTCCATCTCCTTTTTTTGCTTTCTGAACTAATTTTTTTGTTGAAATTTTATCCATAAAACACCTCTTTTCATTTAACTAACTATTAGACGTTAAGTATCTGTAAAAGGTTTCATATTTTTATAAAAAAAATATCTGGGACAAAAGTCATTTTGACTACTGTCCCAGATACTAAAATTCACAATGAGTAGCTGGCTACTTTACAGACAACAACTTCGTAAAACGTTCTGCCAACATTTGGTGGGCATCAATTTTTTTGGTTCCTTGTGCTTTTGCTGCAAAACTAGCAAAGTTTAAGCCAGCCCCAAATAGTTGTAACGCACCGTTGCCTAAATCTCCCTTTTTAAGAGCTTCAAGCCCATCTTCGATAAATTGGTTACTTTCATCTAAATGACACTCAGGAAGATATTTCACGCCGTGATGATATCGTTTTACATTCAGAATGATTTGCTTCGCGGCTTCTTCTGAAATAGCCGCTCCCAAGTTTAACAGTAGCTCATTGATTGGTTCCACCAAGCGAGCATAGTCACTTTCATACTTTTGACAATTCAGTGCAATCGCTTTGCGGCGTTCTTCATTTTTCATTTTTTCCACTCCCTTTTTTATTAAAAACGAGCCCGAAAGCTACCAACTGGCTTCGCACTCGTTCTTTCTAACCACTAATTTTCTTTGTTCATGCTTTTAATTTTAATTAAACGTGTAATTTCGCCACGTTCATTTTCTTCTAATTTCATTTGAATGTAGTAAATTGTTTCTTCTAATTGTGGAATCGTCATATACTCTAAGGCGTTGACACGACGACGCGTTTTTTCAATTTCTTTTGATAATAATTGGCACGTCTTTTCAACATTTGCAAGTGCTAATAATTTCGGTAAAATGCTTGAAATTTTAGCAAAAGCTTGATCAAGCTCGCTGTTTGAATTCACATAGCCATAATCTAAGGGTGCTTCTTGAACCGATTCATCGTAATCAAAAATCATTTTAGGAACTGGCACACTTAAGATGTTCTGTTCAATAATTTCTAATTCAACTTTTTCGGCTGGAATTGCCACTAACTCTTCAATAAAAGCTTCGTTCAACGTTGCGTTTGCCAATACAAAATTTGATAACGCATCCGTTACTTCTTGTTCAACCTGAATACGTAACTCATTGTTTTCTTTGACTAGCGCAATAAACCGTCGCATCAATTCATCTTGTTTGTCTTTCAGCAACTTATGACCTCTCGTGGCCGTAGTTAACTGTTTTTTTAATCGGGAAAGTTCCATACGGGTTGGATTAACATTTAATCGAGCCATTTTTCTACTTCCCTTCAGTTAAATATTGATCGAGCATATCCTCTTTAATTCGTTTTAGTTCTGTTCTCGGTAGCATACTTAATAGTTCCCATCCAAGATCTAACGTTTCTTCAATCGAACGGTTTGTATCGAATCCTTGATTGACATATTCTTCTTCAAAACGTTGGGCAAAAGCTGCGTAAATTTTATCGACATCGGAAAGAGCTGATTCTCCTAAAATGACAGCTAATTCTTTGGCTTGTTTCCCTTGTGCATAGGCTGAGAACAATTGATTCATCGTTGCTGCGTGATCCCCGCGCGTTTTGCCTTCGCCAGTTCCTTTGTCTTTAAGACGGGAAAGTGATGGCAATACATCAATTGGTGGTTGGATACCGCTCTTATATAGTTCCCGGGACAAGATAATTTGCCCTTCTGTAATATAGCCAGTTAAATCGGGAATTGGATGTGTTTTATCCTCCTCTGGCATTGTTAAAATAGGAATCTGTGTTACGGAACCTTTTGAGCCACGAATTCGGCCTGCTCGTTCATACAACGTTGCTAAGTTCGTGTAAAGATAACCCGGGTAACCACGACGTCCTGGAACTTCACGGCGTGCTGCTGAAATTTCTCGCAACGCTTCGCAATAATTGGTCATATCCGTCATGATAACTAAGACATGCATGCCCTTTTCATAAGCTAAATATTCAGCGGCTGTCAAAGCCATTCTAGGTGTTGCAATCCGTTCAATGGCTGGATCATTCGCTAAGTTCATAAACAAGACTGAACGATCAATTGCGCCTGTTTGACGGAAATCTTCCATAAAATATTCCGCTTCTTCAAAGGTAATCCCAATGGCCGCAAAAACTACGGCAAATTCTTCTTCACTATTTAACACGTTGGCTTGTCTGGCAATTTGTGCCGCTAATTCTTTATGAGGTAAGCCAGATGCTGAAAAAACAGGTAATTTTTGACCACGAACTAAGGTATTTAAATGGTCAATCGCTGAAATCCCTGTTTGGATGAACTCATCGGGATAATCACGAGCAACTGGATTGATAACTTCGCCGTTAATATCTAATTTTTTCTCAGGTAATAATTCTGGTCCATTATCTTTTAAGCGACCTAAGCCGTCAAAAACGCGCCCCATCATATCTGGCGAAACCCCTAATTCTAAAGGATGTCCCAGAAAGCGAACTTTTGAATCACGAATATTGATATTACTCGTTCCTTCAAAAATTTGGACCATCGCTTTATCTCCATTGATTTCTAAAACTTGCCCTTGACGAATTTCGCCATTTTGCATGCGTACTTCAATTAATTCTTCGTACTTTACGCCTGCCACTTTTTCAACAATCATCAGAGGACCAACGACTTCATTGATTGTGCGATATTCTTTAATCATTCGTCATTCCTCCTTCAGCAATGATTTCTTTTATCGTTGTTTTAATTTCTGCTTGTAAACGATCCAATTTTTCTAATTCTTCTTCTGGTAAATACTTGCTACGAGCAATGCGATCACGGATTTCAACTGTTCCCGCCATTAACTCAGAGAAATAAGTGCCTAAACTTAAGGCTTTTTGACCTTCTTCACCAAAAGTTAGAATCAATTGCAACATTTTCGCTTGTTTGGTTCGAGAAGTGAACGTATCCACGTCATCAAAAGCATTTTGTTGCAAATAGTCTTCCCGTAATGATTTGGCTGTTTCCAACGTTAAACGGTCTTTATCCGACAAGGAATCAATCCCAACCAAGCGAACAATTTCTTCCAGTTGAGATTCTTCTTGTAAAATCCGCATCCCTTCAGCTACCATAGCGGCCCAGTTCCCTTGCAATTCCAAGTCTAAATATTGCCCTACTTCTGTGGAGTAAAGAGAATAACTTTGCAACCAGTTAATAGAAGGAAAATGACGTTTTTGTGCTAATTGAGAATCTAAGCCCCAGAATACTTTAACAACGCGTAACGTATTTTGTGTGACAGGTTCTGATATGTCCCCACCAGATGGCGAAACCGCACTAATCGCCGTAATGCTTCCTTCACGATGATCTTTTCCTAACGCGATGACTTGTCCTGCTCGTTCATAATATTCAGCTAAGCGACTACCTAAATAGGCTGGATAGCCTTCATCACCAGGCATTTCTTCTAACCGACCACTCATTTCTCGTAACGCTTCTGCCCAACGAGAAGTAGAATCCGCCATAATTGCGACTGAGTAACCCATATCACGGAAATATTCTGCAATGGTAATCCCTGTATAAATCGAGGCTTCCCGTGCCGCTACCGGCATATTTGACGTATTCGCAATTAAAATCGTCCGATTCATCAAAGACTCACCAGTTGTTGGATCAATTAATTCTGGAAATTCATTTAAAACATCTGTCATTTCATTCCCGCGTTCCCCACAACCAACGTAAACGACTAAGTCGACATCGGCCCACTTGGCAATTTGGTGCTGAACGACTGTTTTTCCAGCGCCAAATGGTCCTGGAACTGCTGCCGCTCCTCCTTTCGTAATTGGGAAAAAGGTATCAATTACGCGTTGTCCGGTCACCATCGGTACTTTGGGACTTAGTTTTTCTAAAATGGGACGTCCCCGCCGAACGGGCCATTTTTGCATCATGCTAAAACTTTCTGTTCCTTTAGCCGTCTCCACTGAGTAAACTGTTTCATCAATGGCAAAGTCACCTGCTTTAATTTCGGCAATCGTTCCTGAAACGCCGAAAGGCACCATAATTTTATGTTGAATAATCGGTGTTTCTTGAACCACACCGACGATGTCACCTGCCGACACTTCTTCACCAACTGCCACAGTCGGTTCAAACGTCCATTTTTTCTCACGATCTAACGCATCAATTTTAACGCCACGGCCTAAAAAGTTACTGTGGGTTACTTCTTGAAATGTATCCAATGGTCGTTGAATACCATCAAACATTTCGGCAATTAAACCTGGGGCTAATTCAACAGATAATGGTTCTCCTGTTGAAATAACTGGTTCTCCTGGTCCAATGCCTGTTGTTTCTTCATATACTTGAATCGAAGCGACGTCGCCTCGCATTTCAATAATCTCTCCGATAACGCCTAAATCTCCTACATGACAAATGTCTTGGATACTAGCATCTGACATGTTTTCAGCTAAAATCAAAGGGCCTGAAACTTTGACAATTTTTCCAATTTGCACGCTCATTCTCCTTTGCATTATAAAATATTTTGTCCAATTGCTTTTTCAACATTTTTTTCAATCTCACTTAAACCGATTCCGATTGTACCATTATGACTTGGGATTAAAATAATCGCTGGTGTCACTTGTTCTTTGTATCGTTCAATCGTTTCTTCTGCTAAAGTAGAGGCTTCTTCCGTTATGAAAATGACCCCAAACTTATTTTTTGCCATAGTTTCAATGGCTTCTCTAACTTGCATTTCTGAAATGGCATGATGGACCTCAAAGCCAAACAGTTTAAATGGTAAGATTGAATTTTTGTCTCCAATGACACCAATTTTATACCCCATTGACTTTTCGCATCCTTTCTCGAATTTTTTCATTTGAAAACCCACTATGTTTTCCGACCAAAATTAAACGTAGATTTTTCCATTCAACCTCTTTCGCATTCAAAAAGGCTAGTAATGGGAGCGGCCCAAAAGCAACCGTTCGCCCGTTTTCATACATTGAGGTCAGGTAATCATCTTTGAGTTTTTCAAAAGCCAATAAATTTAATTCATTGGTTTCTTTATTGATAATCTTTTCTAATAGTTGTCCGTAATTCGTTGTTCTGACAAATGCTGTAAATTCTACAAGTGACTTTTCCGCATAGGTCAACAGCTCTTTCTTTGAGAGACTGCCAGCGCTAGAAAGCACGGTTGATAAAAAGTTACTGTTTTGATGTTGAACAATCCCTCTAGCCATCGTTGATAGATTGGTTAAATCAATAAAAGCGATGACTTCCTTCGTTAACTCTTCATAGCCCAATTCATCCGCTAATTTTCGCTGTTGCTGTAAAAATGCTCGATCATAAAGGATATCAATTGCTTGCGGCAAACCGCCTTCTTCCAGATAGGCAAAAACATCACGAATCACTTCTAACAACGCTGGTTCAAGTTCGGAAGAGTTTTTTGTATGAATGGCACTTTTGACTGTGTTTAGAGAATAACGACCATCTTCTAAATAAAGATAATCAAAATCTTTACCTGTTCGCTCAGCTTTCGTCAAAATTTTCAAGTTATGGAAGGTAAAACGCATCGTATACAACGTTACTACAGCTGGTTCTGGAGCCATTTCATATAACCAGCGATAAAGACTTCCCAGCGCTTCAGAAGAATGGTAGTCAAATTTTTCTTCAAAAGTTTCGGTTAAATAAGGTTGATAAACCGTACTTTTTAACATATTTTTAACGTCTTCAACTGTTTCCGCTTCTAAAAGTTGTTGAAACTGTTGCTCAGAAAGCAGCTCCGTTTCTTTTAAACGAATCAGCGGATTAATTTGATGATACGTTGGTTTTCTCATGCTACGTCCTCCCTTCTTAACTGAAAAGTTTTTCTGCTACTTTAAAGCCTTCTGTTTTTTGAATCTCTTCAACTAATGCTGAAAAGAGAAAATTATAATCCAAACCGTCTTTTGCAACGACAAAGCCACTTTCTTTTGGAACAACTTCCTCTGAAAGCTCCCATTGAACAGTAGCATCAGAAAGGGCGGTCAGCCATTCTTGCGTCACTTTCGTTTGAGAATACTCGCCTAAAAGAATGGTGGCTTTTCCTGTTAATTCAAGTGAACCTAATTGTGCTTTCATAAATTGTTGAAATTCTTCCGCTGACCATTCACTCATCTTTAAGACCACTTCGTCAAATAATTGGTTAAGATATGCTTGTTTTTTATTTAATGCATCCTGACGAATTTCTAGTGTTTGCCGTTGTTGGCGTTGTTTAAATTCTTTTAATAATTGTTGTTGTCGTTTTTCTATTTCATGTTCTTGCTTCAGCAAAATTTCTTGTTGTGCTGCTTGGAATTCTTGATCGATGCGCGTTTGTTCACTGGTGACATAGGCTTCGACTTCTTGCTTTCCTTGCTGCTTAATTTCACTGATGATTTTTTCAATGGCATCCATCCATCTACCTCCTCAATTATTTGACGTTCAATACAAGTAAGAAGGAAATTACGAACCCTAAGATGGCATAAGTTTCAACCATGGCAGCATAGATAATTCCTTTTGTTGCATGTTCTGGTTTCTTCGCTAAAATTTGGATCCCCGCAGCGGCTACACGACCTTGGGCAATCCCAGAGAACAATCCTGCAAAAGCAATTGGTAAAGCTGCTACAAAATAGTTCAATCCTTGAACCATACTCATATCGTTTCCTAAGTTAATATAAATTAAGAAAGCAATAACGAAACCGTACAGTCCTTGTGTACCTGGTAATAACTGTAAAATTAACGCTTGACCAAATTTTTCTGGCTGCTCCGTCGTTAAAGCTGCTGCTGCTTCCCCAGTAAAGCCAACCCCTTTGGCTGATCCAATCCCAGCAAAAATTGTCGCCATCGCCATTCCTAATACTGCAAAAACAATTCCACCATTATTATTAATTAAGTAATCCATCATCTCTATTTTCCTCCAATAAATAATTTTCTATTTTTTCTCAACATTGACATACTTTTCTTTTGTTTTTAGCGGATTAAACGCCCGGCCACCGCCTGTGTAAAATTTTCCAAAGAACTCAACATATTGCAAACGTGCGCCGTGAACATAAGCACCTAATAACGATAAGAATATGTTTAACGCATGTAAAACAATTAACAGCAAGATGCCCACGCTAAAACGGGCAACTGGCGGCATGAACTCTACGAGCATATTAAACGCTGAAGCAATACTTCCCCCAGCAATTCCTAACGCCATCAAACGTGTATAACTAACTAAATCACCGACATAACCTGTCACACCGTATAGTCCATACAGTCCTTTGGCTAAGCCTTTTAATTTGGCCTTCGATTGAATCATTGGAATCACAATAATTGCAATGGCAGAAAGGCTAGCTAAAATCGCACCTGCTGTAAATAAGCCTTCATTTTTAACCACTAATTTACCAACGACTAACAATGCTAAACCAAACAAATTCCCTAACCAAGCGTAACTTTCGTTAATACTATCTAAATAGCGCTTTTGTTTTGATAACTGAATCCCATTAATCATTAAACCGACAACCAATTGGATAAACCCAAAAATAACCGATAAAATAAGAATCGTATTTACATCTTCGGTCGTTGATAAAATCGGAAATGGTGATTTGATTCCAAACATTGTTGGCGGTAATGCTGCACCGAAAAACGAACCGTAAATGAAGCCCCAAATAATTGTTGGAAATGATAAAATCAAGAAAAAGTCGGCAAAACGTTTCATGCCTCTCGGTAAAACAAATGCTTTCAGAGCAATAATAGACAAGAGTAGCATCAGTAAGCCATAGCCAATATCCGCTACCATCATGCCAAAAAAGACTAGATAAAACGGCATCATCGCAGGTGTCGGATCAACTTCTTCATATTTTGGTAAGCTATACATCTCTGTTAACATTTCAAACGGCTGCACCAATTTATTATTCGCTAGTTTAACTGGTATATCCGTCTCAATTTCCGCCTTCGTAGGATTTTCAAAAGTAAGAGCTATTTCGTCCTTAGGAACTTTTTCTTCAATCGCTGTCAAAATCTCGGCTTTTTCTTCGACCGGAATCCACGTTTGCAAGATGAAAAATGATGAAGCATTTAACAAATGTTGACGTGCTTGTTCTCTTTGGATAACCGCCAATAAGACTTCTTCAGCCAAACAAAACGTTTCATAAAAATCATGATAAGAAGCCAGTTGTTGCTTTAAGGCTTTTTCTTCTTTTTGTAAAATTTCATATCGTTCTTTGACTTGTTGATATGCCTCTTTAGGTGGAACATCATAACGGTATTGGAGTGGTTCAAAACTATATTGGTTTAATAACTCGGTTACACTCTGCTGATGTTCCTTCAGGTAAACGAGTGTAAAGTAACTATGATGCATACTTTGATAAATTTCTTCAAAATAAACCGTTGGCCATTGAGACAAAGCGCTCAAGAAACTGGCTTTATTGGCTAGATTTATCGAACCATGAACGACATAACTACTTTTTAACTGTTGTTTATGCGGTAAAATATCCAGATATTGCCAGCGGCCTAATAATTCTTCTTCGGCTTCTAACCCTTGACGATCCGTTTGAATTTGTTTCAAAGATTCTTGAATATTCTTTAATTCCGTCAAATAGCTTTGTAATGTTTTTTCATCAAAGGTTTGTTCCAACTCTTCTAAGGTATAGACTTTTCTTTTTATCTTTAAGCCTTTTCCTGAAGAGCGTGTCAAAAATAAAAGAAGCTCTTGCAATTGTTGTAGCATCGTTTCATATTTACGTAGCTGTTCAGTTGACTGTTCTGCTTGTAAAAAAGAATATTGACTCTTTAAGGCTTGTTCTTCTTCAGGCGAATGAAAAATCCGTTTTACTTCGACAATTTGCAAGCCTTGAATGGCTTGTAGAATTGCTGCTTCTTTTTCGGCAGCGGCAATTATTGTCATTTTTTCCATTTTACTAACTGCCATAAACGTCTTTCACCCTCTCAATAATTGAATCAATGACTTGTTCTTTGTTCGCTTCGTAACGTTCGTGAAGCGCTTGTTCAGTGCGCTTTGTTTCATCTAAAAGTTGTTCTTTTTCAAGTTGTAACATCTTTTCTTGCGTTGCTAGTGAATCCGTCAGCACTTTTTCAACAGCTTCTTCACTCTCTTGACGTAGTTCAGCTAAACGTTCTTGCTTCTGTTCTTCATATAAACGACAATTCATCTTAGCTTGTTGCCGATGCTCTTCCACCGCATCTTCCGCTGCCTTGATTTGCTCTAGTACTTCTTGTACCATTGTCTCCACCTCCTTAGTTTTTACACCTTTAGCATATAAGAAAAAGGACTAGCGAAATAGAGATACGCTCAGCCCTTTTGTTTTAGGTATGCAAAAAGGCGCAAACTCAAAAATTGTTCTTCTCACCCCTTGAAGAACTGAATCCTTGAAGCTTTCGCCCAACCATTCTTTATTCAATACTCTACCATCTTAGCAAAGTTTTTCGCAAAATTCAATACTTACCCAAATGAATTAAAATAACAAATTTTCACTTTTATAATAGGTAATAAAAAGGCATTATTTTTTTCGCTTTATAATTATTGATCTTGAATTTTTTTCACATAGATGTGCTATACTTACGTAAACAATTAAATTTATTTGGAGGGATCTCTGATGAATATACGATATATTTCAATCTCTGGTAATACGCGCTCATTTGTTCAACGTTTAACAACTTATGCTGAAGAGCAACATCAGCAAAACGAAAAAAATCCTACGATTACTTTCAAAGAAATTTCGGAAAATTCTCCGTTAGAAGTAGAAACAGAACCATTTTTTACCTTTGTGCCTACCTATTTAGATGGTGGCGATGGCATCAACAACGGCAATACCGAAATTTTAACAGAAGTCATGCGAGAATATCTTGCTTTTGAAAATAATTATCGTTATTGCTCTGGCGTGGTGGGCAGCGGCAATAAAAACTTTAACCACCAATACTGCCTGACAGCTAAACAGTATGCGGAACAATTTAACTTCCCCTTCTTAGCTGACTATGAATTAAGAGGTACCCAAGCGGATATTGAACGAATTTATGCTATTTTAAAGGAAAACCAATAAGCAAGTTTCATTACTAAAAAGCTCACCTATGATAGACTACATTTTGAGGTGAAGAAAAATGAGAAATACATGGTTAGCAGAACAACTTCAGTCAATCAGCGAAGAAACAAATTCTTTTATTATCGAGGAAACCATCAAATATATTGAGCAATTAGAAGATGATAATGAAAGTCTTCAAGTTGCATTGGAAGGAACCATTTGGAGTCCTAAAAAATGGAACGAACCATTGGAAAAATAATTTAAACAGAAGAAAAGAGCCAGAAACGTAAGTGTTTCTGGCTCTTTTCTTCTGTTATTTACAAATTATAGACGTGCATTTAAATCTTTTGCTAATTCTTCAAAACCTGGTTTACCTAATAAAGCGAACATGTTGCGTTTGTAAGCTTCAACACCTGGTTGATCAAATGGATTAACCCCATTTAAGTAACCTGAGATGCCCACCGCAATTTCAAAGAAGTACATAACATAACCTAATGAATAAGCATCCATTGTTGGCACTTTAACGATCATGTTTGGCACACCACCATCTGTGTGAGCAAGCAACGTACCTTCGAACGCTTTTGTATTGACGAAGTCAATTTCTTTTCCTTGTAAATAGCCTAGGCCATCTAAGTCTTCATTTTGTTCTGGAATTGAAATGCTATGGCGTGGATTTTCAATTTTAACCACTGTTTCAAATAAGTTACGCATACCCTCTTGAACATATTGACCCATAGAATGTAAGTCAGTTGAAAAGTCTGCGGCTGCTGGGAAAATACCTTTGCCATCTTTTCCTTCTGATTCACCGTATAATTGTTTCCACCATTCAGAGAAATAGTGCATGCCAGGCTCATAGTTAATTAACATTTCAGTTGTTTTGCCTTTACGATATAAAATGTTACGTAACGCAGCATATTGATAGGCTTGGTTTTCTTTTAAGTCGCTCGTTGCGCCGTATTCTTTACGTGCATCATTTGCACCTTCCATTAAACGATCAATATCCGCACCGCTAACAGCGATTGGTAAAAGACCTACTGGCGTTAAAACAGTGAAACGGCCGCCCACATCATCAGGAATCACAAATGTTTCCCAACCTTCCGCATCAGCTTCAACTTTTACTGCTCCTTTAGCACGGTCAGTTGTCGCATAAATACGTTTATTGGCTTCTTCTTTGCCATATTTATTAATTAATAACTCTTTAAAGACGCGGAAAGCAATCGCTGGTTCTGTCGTAGTTCCAGATTTTGAAATAACGTTCACAGAAAAATCACGATCACCAATCACATTGATTAAATCAGCTAAATAAGTTGAGCTGATGCTATTTCCAGCAAAGAAGATTTGTGGCGCTTTCCGTTCTTCTTTGGATAATAGATTATTAAATGAATGTGTCAAAAATTCAATTGCTGCACGGGCACCTAAATATGAACCACCGATACCAATGACTACTAATACCTCAGAGTCAGATTGAATTTTTGCTGCTGCTTTTTTAATGCGCGCGAATTCTTCTTTGTCATAGTTTTCTGGTAAATCAATCCAGCCAGTAAAATCATTACCAGCTCCTGTACCTTCACGTAATGCTTTGTCCACTGCAGTGACTTGTGTTTGCATGTATTCCAATTCATGGTCAGCAACAAATGGTGCTAATTTGGAATAATCTAATTGAATGTGTGACATTCCTTTTCCTCCTCGAAAGTAAACTTACTACATGTATACTTTACGTGTTTTTAGACATTTTTTCAAGCAAATTCTTTTGGATAGACCAATTGTTTAATTTTAACTATTTAATTAGAGATATTTATTCTCTTAATCAAACAAACCAAGAAAAAATGCTAGGAAATCCTAGCATTTTTTGTTATTAAACGAGTCCTTGACTTAGCATCGCTGCCGCTACTTTTTCAAAGCCAGCAATATTCGCACCTAAAACAAAGTTATCTCGTGCCTGATATTCGTTAGCCGTATCACGACAAGTCTCATAAATGTTTTGCATAATTTGATCTAGCATACCGTCAACTTTTTCAAAGGACCAAGCTAAACGTTCAGCATTTTGGCTCATCTCTAATGCAGAAACCGCAACACCACCTGCATTAGCGGCTTTGCCTGGACAATAAATTACAGCTGATTTAGCAAAAACGGCGACTGCTTCTAGTGTACAAGGCATATTTGCGCCTTCTGCCACGACTTTCACTCCATTTTTCACTAAAATAGCGGCTTGCTTTTCGTTGATTTCATTTTGTGTTGCACATGGTAACGCAATGTCATACGCTGTTTCGAAATCCCAAACAGATTCTTTATCATAATAAGTTGCGCCTTTACGTGTTTCAACATATTTTGAAATGCGTTCACGATTTTTTTCTTTTAGTTCTTTTACTAACGCCACATCAATTCCTTCTGGATCATAGACAAAACCAGACGAATCGGAACATGTGATTACTGTGGCGCCTAGCTCAGTTGCTTTTTCCATGGCATAAATTGCGACATTCCCGCTACCAGAAACAGCAACTTTTTTGCCTTCAAACGTATCGTTTTTATCTGCTAATAAATGTTTAACAAAATAAACCGTTCCATAACCCGTCGCTTCTGTTCTTGCTTGGCTTCCCCAGTATCCTAAAGGTTTTCCAGTCAACACTCCTGCATCATAGTTGCGCAAGCGTTTATACATGCCAAACAAATAACCAATTTCACGAGCGCCTACGCCAATATCGCCTGCTGGAACATCTGTACTTGGACCAATATGTTTTTGAAGTTCGGTCATGAAACTTTGACAAAAGCGCATCACTTCAGCATCTGACTTACCTTTTGGATCAAAATCACTACCGCCTTTGCCGCCACCGATTGGCAAACCAGTTAAACTATTTTTAAAAATTTGTTCAAAGGCCAAAAACTTCATCACACTTAAATTCACACTTGGATGAAACCGCAAACCACCTTTGTATGGTCCAATCGCTGAATTATATTGGACACGATAGCCTCTGTTCACATGCCAATTGCCCTGGTCATCTTGCCACGGCACACGAAATTGAAAAATACGTTCAGGTTCAATCAAGACACCTAAAACATTTGCTTCAATGTATTGAGGATTTTTTTCTAAAAAACCTTCTACGGTTGGTAAAAACTCATCGACTGCTTGTAAATATTCTGTTTGACCTTGGTCTAATTGGTGAATCTTTTCTTGAATATTTTTAACATATTGTTTTGCGTCCATTTAATCATCCTCTCATTGTTATAGGTTTATTTTAACTGAAAATTCAAAAATTACCATAGTCAAACGTTTATTTTTTCCTTAAATCCAGAAAAAATCCTGTAATTATGGTACACTACCTATTGAATTGGAGGAGAACTATGAAGAAATTTGATGTAATTATTGTCGGTGCTGGGACGAGTGGTATGATGGCCACGATTGCGGCCGCAGAAGCTGGTGCTCAAGTATTATTGATTGAAAAAAATCGCCGTGTTGGGAAAAAATTATTAATGACTGGTGGCGGCCGCTGTAATGTAACCAATAATCGGCCCGCAGAAGAAATCATTTCATTTATTCCTGGGAATGGAAAATTTTTATACAGCGCATTTTCACAATTTGATAACTATGATATCATGAACTTTTTTGAATCCAATGGTATTCACTTAAAAGAAGAAGATCACGGACGCATGTTCCCTGTTACAGATAAATCGAAGTCAATTGTTGATGCGCTATTTAACCGCATTAACGAATTAGGAGTCACTGTTTTTACAAAAACACAGGTCACAAAATTACTACGAAAAGACGATCAAATAATTGGCGTTGAAACCGAACTGGAAAAAATTTATGCACCGTGTGTTGTATTAACAACTGGCGGCCGCACTTATCCTTCCACAGGAGCAACTGGTGATGGCTATAAACTAGCCAAAAAAATGGGGCATACCATCAGCCCGCTCTACCCTACCGAATCGCCTATTATTTCTGAAGAACCTTTTATCCTTGATAAAACGTTGCAAGGTCTCTCTTTACAAGATATTAATTTAACTGTTTTGAACCAAAAAGGAAAACCTTTAGTTAATCATCAAATGGATATGCTGTTTACACATTTTGGCATTTCAGGACCTGCCGCGCTCCGCTGTTCTAGTTTTATTAACCAAGAGTTAACTCGCAACGGCAATCAACCTGTCACGGTAGCCTTGGATGTGTTTCCGACAAAATCTTTTGAAGAAGTGCTGAAAAATGTTGATTACATGATTGAGGAACAGCCAAATAAAGTGGCAAAAAATGCCTTTCATTCTTTAATACCAGAACGTCTGCTTACTTTTTATCTAGAGAAACTAGCAATTGAAGAAGTGCCTGCCAAACAACTAACAGAAAAGCAACGTCTTTCCTTTGTGGAACTACTGAAAGACTTTCAGTTCACTGTTACGAAAACATTGCCTTTGGAAAAATCTTTTGTCACAGGCGGTGGGATTTCCCTCAAAGAAGTGACCCCTAAAACAATGGAGAGCAAATTAGTCAATGGTTTATTTTTTGCTGGTGAACTTTTAGATATTAATGGCTATACTGGAGGCTACAATGTTACAGCTGCATTTGTCACTGGACATGTTGCTGGCTCCCATGCCGCAGAAATTGCAGAATACACCTATTTACCAATTGAAGAAGTCTAAACAAAAAGTCGCTAAAATAGCGACTTTTTGTTTACTTTTTTTATTTATCAATAATTTTCCCGTTTTCTAAATAAATAGTGCGGGTGGCTACTTTTTCCACAAACGTTTCATCATGCGAGGTGAAAATTACTGTTCCTTGATAGGCACTTATACATTCTTCAAGTGCTTGGATTGTCTCTAAATCAAGAAAATTGGTGGGTTCATCCAATAAGATAATATTATTTGGTTCTATAAACAGTTGCGCCAAAGTAATTTTTATGGCTTCGCCACCACTTAGAGAAGATATCTTTGTCTGTAAATTTTCTTGTTGAAAACCTAGCCGATATAAAAGTGAACGCACAACCTTTTCAGAATAATTTGTCCGCTTCAATAAATAAGTCAACAGTGGCTCATCATTTTTTAATCGATAATCTAATTGATGATACGTTCCTAACCGGACTTTGGGAGAAAAGTAAATGGCCGGGTGACGAGCTTCAATTTGTTGAAGGAAGGTACTCTTCCCAGCACCATTTTTTCCACAAAGTGCTATTTTTTCGTTTAAAGGAATTTGAACGTTCACTTGGTTAAGAATTGTTCGATTCTCATAAGCGAAAGTTAAATTTTCAATTCTAATTGGATATGGATTGTATAAAGAGAACTGATTATTAGTAGGAAAAATAATTTTTCGCTCTTGTTTTGCTTGCGCAACATCGGGTAATCTGTCAATTCTGGCATTAATCGCTTTCGCTTGTTTTTGGAGTGCTTTTTGTACGGTATCTTTTTGTTTAGAACCAGCTAAACGACTAGGTTTAATTTGCTTTTGTTTTTGTTTTTTTGAAACATGACTAGATTTTTGCGCTTGTGCTTGTTTCTTTGTGTAAGATTCCTGTAATTTTTTCTTTTCCTTTTGATACTGATGATAGACATTATATCGTGTTTGCTGTTCCAATTCTTTTTGACGACAATAGGCATCGTAGTTTCCTAAATATTCTTTGACATGTCCATCCGAAACTTCCCAAATTTTCTCTGCTAATTGATTCAAGAAAAAGCGATCATGACTAACAAACAAAACGGTCCCATAATAATACGTTAAATCTGCCACTAACAACTGACGATGTTCTTTATCTAAATGTGTAGTTGGTTCATCTAAAATAACCCCGGTTGGATACTCTGAAAATAATGTTGCTAAGCGTTTTTGGACTTTTTCGCCACCACTTAGTTTTTGATTTTTCTGATTTAGCAAACAGTTTTTGTCAGTTTTCTCTGGTTCATTCGTTATTTCTTCAGCTACTTGTGCCAAGTAATGAAAGTCGTTCAATCTTTGAACTTTTCCTTTGTCTGATTGAATCTTACCCATAATTAAATTGAGCAGTGTTGATTTTCCTGCGCCGTTTTTACCAATAATCCCAATTTTTTCATTTTCATATACAAATAATTCATCAATTTCTAGAATTGGTTTTCCCGAAAAGTGAATACTTACTTCTTTCAGATGAATACTTAATTTTTTCATTTTGCCTTCTTCTTTCATTTCTGAAACGAAAGAATCTTGGGTACGCAAAAAAGGACAGCCTAATCGCTATCCTTGTAGTTTCGTATAAAAGTACACACGCCACCCATGAATTTTAATTTCAGACTTTTTGATAAGATTTATTCAATTTATTTTGTCAAAAAGTCAATCCAAATTCTGATAGATGCCAACATACAATTATACCTCCTCGTTTAATTACTCCCACATTAACACCTCTGCTTTCTTTTGTCAATTCTGACCCTAAAATGAGAGAATCGGACTTTAGTAGGATACAATTTTACCGAAACTATGGCAAAATAAAGACGGAGGTGAAAACCATGAAGATTACATTGACACGAAAAACATCAGCTTGGGGCGCGTTACGCTATTTTACATTTTATAAAAATGGCGTGCATCAAGGGAAACTTTTTACTAATGTACCTATTGAAATTGAGGCTGATCCTGGGGATGTTTTAACGTTCTATGAAGGCTGGTTCCAATTTTATCGGCGCATTGAAGTTACTGAAGATACCAAAGAAATCACGATTATCAATTCTAAAAAATTGCAACATGTTTTTTATACCTGTGTCGTCTTATTTTTAATTTTAACGCTATTATTCCTTTCCGCACAGAAACTTTCGACGTTTATTATTGCTGAAATTTTAATTTACTCTGGTATTCAGTGGCTGTTCCGGCAACAAACCTATCATTTTACTGTCAAGAAAAAAACGGAATCCTTTGCTTCCTATTCTAAAAAAAGTATCGCACACTAAACGAATCTTTAGCGTGCGATATTTTTTAATTACTTTTCATTAATTCGGCCACATATGTGACTGTTTCTGGTTGTGTTTCTTCAATTTTATTAATCGCATCTGCAAAATTCGGTAAATGCGCTTTGTGGGCAATTAATAATTCGTCCAACAAGGTCTTCGCCATGACGCCGCCAGGAACTAATGGATTAATAGTGAAAGCATGCAATGCTGCGCCGTAATCACCATTGATGGCTGCTCGAATAACCGTTTCTTCCATAGCTTTCATATTTTGAATAATTCCTCGTGCTGCTGGCGGAAAGGCCCCCCAGTTGTAAGGTTCATGGCCATGAGCTGTCACAGGTCCAGATACTTCTACAACACAATCATACGGTAAATCAGTAATTGTCCCATTATTTTCAGTAGAAACAACCATATCCGTTCGTTTATCATTATAAATTGATGCAATCATTTCACAAGCTGCATCGCTATAGTGTGTGCCGCCCCGTTCTTCTAATTCTTTTGGTTTGTAATCTAGTTTGGGATCTTTATACAATTCAAACAGACGACCTTCCGTTTCTTTAACCACTTGTGCTCTTGTTTCGCCCCGTTCATACTCTTCGATGGAATGCTTCAACATCTCATCTTCAATATAATAATAGCGATGATAACCACATGGTAACATTCCTAAATCTTTTAACTGTTCATAATGGAACGGCGCATCAAAAATATTTTTCAAATGACTTTCTTGCTCTTGCTTAGGTCCGTAAATTAAATCAATGAGTTCTTGTGTTCGCTCTTGTCCTTCTTTGTCCCAAACACGGTGCCAATGGAAATGATTAATTCCAGCAAATTTAAAGAATAAGTCTTCTTCTGGAATTCCCAGCATTTCGGCCGCTTGTTTTCTATGACCAATCGGCACATTACATAAGCCAACTGTTTTTTTCCAACCGCCATGTTTAATTGCAGCTTCCGTAACCATTCCAGCTGGATTAGTAAAATTCACTAACCAAGCATCTGGGCAAAGGCGTTTCATATCGTCAATAATAGCTAAAATGACAGGAATTGTTCGAAATGCTTTAAACATTCCTCCCGCGCCATTTGTTTCTTGGCCTAATACTCCATGGGACAAAGGAATCCGTTCATCTTTAATGCGAGCATCTAATAATCCTACACGAAACTGTGTTGAAACAAAATCCGCCCCTTTTAAGGCTGCTTCACGGTCCAATGTTAAATGAACTTCCCAATCTAAACCAGCAGCTTTAATCATGCGCTTCGCCATTGCACCTACGATTTCCAATTTTTCTTTACCAGCTTCAATATCGACTAACCAAATTTCCTTAATTGGCAGTTCATCTTTTCTTTTAATGTATCCTTCAATTAATTCAGGTGTATAACTAGAACCGCCACCAATTGTTGCAATTTTTAATGCTCCTCTTGTCATCCGTCTTCTTCCTCCTTGATTAAATTGTTATCGTTTACATCTTTAGGATAAATTATGGGAATGTTCCCATGTCAAGCACTATTTTCAAAAAAATGTATGCTATACTTCTTATAAGAATACATTCCACTTTGGAGGTAAAAAATGACGTCTATCATTGATGTAGCAAAAGTTGCCGGTGTCTCGAAATCGACTGTTTCTCGCTTAATTTCTGGAAAAGGATATGTGAGTGCCGATAGTCAAGAAAAAATTCTCAAAGCAATGAAAGAATTAAATTATACCCCGAATTATGTGGCGCGGAATTTACGAGCAGGTGCCACAAAAACCATTGGCTTTTTAGCCCCTAGCTATTTAGGTTCCTTAGGTATTTTCTTGAATCGCTTTATTTCAATTGCCAAAAAATACAATTATTCCGTAACCTTATTTTTTACAGATGGCGATCAGCAGAAAGAAATTGATGCCTTGAACCAATTAAAATATAAACAATTAGATGGCTTGTTTTTATTGACACGAACAAATGAATGGTCGGTGATTGAGCCTTACAGCGCGTATGGCCCTTTAGCAACCTGGCATCGTATCGATTCACCTAATATATACTCTTCCTACATTGATCATTACTCTGGTTACTATCGTTCCTTAGAATATTTACAACAACAAGGATACCAAAAAATCGGTCATGTCCTCGGTAATCCCGAAAATTTAAACACGCACGCACGAAAACGTGCAATGAAAGATTTTTATGAAAACACTCAGGCACCTTGGCAAGCTGAGTGGCTGATTAATGATCAGTATACTAACCATTCTGGTCGCAAAATTGCCCATTACTGGCAACAATTAACCGAAAAGCCAGAAGCTTTGGCCTTTTATAATGATCACGTAGCAGCTGAGTTTATTTCAGAACTTGAAAATCTAAATTATGCCGTTCCTCGCGATGTCGCTGTCATTGGCTTTGATAATAGTTATGTCAGTGAATTGATGCATATTACGACTGTTGATTATGCCATTCAGTATCAAGCCGAAAACTCATTTATTTACCTATACAACCAATTAAATCAGACGAACATTCCTGAAAAAAAATTAACCGTTCGTCTAGTTGAACGACGAACGGTGCCTAAAAAAGACCCGGCAGATCAGTCACTTTGACTGATTTACCGGGTCCTTTTAGAGTTAAACAAAAATTATTTATGCTTTTGTTCATTTTTTAAAATAGAAATTGACTGTTTTAAGGATTGAATCATGCCGCCTTCGCTGTATACAAGAACGTTTGATTTGTATAAACGAGCAGAGAAGATTGTTAAAATAATTCCAAAAACTGCCAAAATCACTAATGAGACAATTGCTTCCATTGTTGATGCCGTTTCGGTCGCCAAGCGTACTGGCATAATGTATGACGAAATCAGCGGAATAAAGGAAGTCACTTTCACCACGATATTTTGCGGATCATTCGTCCCAAACGTAATGCCAATCATATAACCGATTAAACCAATATACATGATGGGCTGAACTGCTTTTGCTGTATCCTCTGGTTTGGAAACAAGAGAACCACAAAGTGCTGCCAAAACAGCAAAAACGAGAATACCAATAATGAAAAAGCCTAATGTAAAAATAAAGGTTGATGAAAAAATACTTTGTGGTGAAATACCACTTAATAGACTTTTCATAAAATCAAGATTTTTCAATTGAGAATAGCCGAGAACAAACGCCACTCCGTAAATGAAAATTTGTGTTAAAGCTACTAGAATAACCCCAGTTAATTTGCCATAAAAATGGGTTTGCGCTTTTGTACTAGAGAGAATAACTTCCATGATTCTAGTGCCTTTTTCAGAAGCAATCTCTTGGGCAATAATTGAAGAATAACTGCTGATGAAGACAAATAACAAAATTGTTATCCCCATTGCTAACGCCATTTGAATCCCTGTGTTATCTTCTCCTGTTTTTATTTTGCCATTTTCATCAAAACTAATTTTGGCTTTTTTAAATGTTGCTTGTTGATTCAACATGGCAACTTGCTCAGCTGTTAGGTTTAAACGATTGGCATTCGCCATTGTTTGTAATTGGTTTAACATTTGAGGAATTAGCATCTCGGTTGCATTTCCTAAAGAGCGTTCAGAGTAAAGCTGACCAGAAATCTGATTATCTGTAGTGTCCAAAAGTAAATAGGCATCAATTTTCTCGTCTTTTAATTGTTCTTGGGCCTTTTTCTCAGAAGAAACAGCTTTGAAAGAAAAGTCCTCTGTTTTATTCTTTGTCAACTCTTTAACCAGCGTTTGGTTTTCCGAAACCAGACCAATGGTAGTATCTCCTGAAAAACCGCTAGCTAGAGAGCCCGCTAAGTAAACAATTCCTACAAGAAGAAATGGCGCTAAAATCATGATTAAGAAAGACAGCGACTTCACATTTTTCTTATAGACATCAGTCGCAATAATCCAAAATTTACTCATCTTGCCCACCTACTTTCATTTTGAAAATTTCTTCCAATGTTGGTGGTTGTTGATTAAACATTGGAATGTAGCCGTTGGCTGTTGCTTTATCAAACAACACTTTGCCCACTTCAGCGTTTTCTAATGTCGCTTCTAAGACGCCATCTTGTCGCAAGTGTGCTTCTTTCACACCTGCTGTAGCAGCAACTTCCTCAACAGATAACGGTGATTCTAAGAATAATTTTGTTCGACCAAATTGTTGTCGAATTTCATGAACCTGACCATCTAAAACCATGCGTCCATTTTTTAACATGACTAAATGGTCACAGATTTTCTCCACATTGTCCATATTATGACTGGAAAAAATGACACAAGAACCTTGATTTTTCAATTCAATAATGCCGTCTTTTAATAATTCTGCATTAACTGGATCCAAGCCACTGAATGGTTCGTCTAAAATAATTAACTTCGGTTCATGAATAAGTGTCGCAATCAATTGAACTTTTTGTTGATTTCCTTTTGATAAAGATTTAACTTTATCTGTTTTTTTGCCTTTAACTTGAAATTTTTCCATCCAAAAGTCAATTTTAGGTTCAATTTCTTTTTTAGTTTTTCCCCGCAACGAAGCGAAATAAATTAGTTGGTCTTCAATCGTAATTTTAGGATATAAACCCCGTTCTTCTGGTAAATAACCAATAATATTGTACTCTTTTTCATTTAATGGTTGACCATTCCATAAAACCGACCCGCTATCTTGTGTTAAAAAATTTAAAATCAAGCGAAATGTAGTTGTTTTCCCGGCACCATTTTGGCCAATTAATCCTAAAATTTTCCCGTCCGGTATCGTAAAGGATACATGATCAACTGCTTTAAAATCCCCAAAGGTTTTGACTAACTCTTTTACCTCTAACACATAAACGCCCCCTTCACTTTTTCTAAACCGCTGTTTAGTTACTCATATCGTATCTTTCCTGTGTTGGCTTGTCAATGACAATTGTTATGGAAAGATGCCTCACTTTAATCAGACGCTTTATTTTCTGCTAAGCGAAAAAGGCCATCCGTCTCGGCAGAAATATGCACTTCATTTGCGGTCAAGCCTGTGCTTTCATAAAATGTATTTTTAAATTCCTTTGCCGATTTTGATGATTGACAGGCCCAAATTCGACCTGTACGATTCAACCACGTACCCAATTCATTCATTAAACGCTCATCAATCAGTAATTGATTTGATACTTTTTTAAATTTTATTTGATAAACGGGCGTTAGTATTTTCATGATCAGACGTCCTCTCTTTTAAGTTAGTATTAGTATATCACGAAAGAAATCGTTATCATATTTTCTTGAGAGTTCAACTTTTCATGAAAAAATTGAATAAAAAAACAGAGCCTGGGACAAAAATCACTTTGGATTTTTGTCCCAGGCTTAAAACCTTATAAACGGCGGGAACAGAACCAACACTACGCGTTGCTCCGATCTCAACAACTTCTAAGGTGTTTTCTCGACATGCGTCTCGTCACAGTACAGCCTTCAAAAGAGCTCCAGCTCTAAGAGTTGCGATGTTTCACTGTGAAGCATGAACAGATGAAATCATCGTACCTACTTGGTGAAGGTCCTTCGGAAATAAGCCGAAATTGTTGAGAATCACGAAGAACGTAGTGATTCGATGATGAACAATACCTACTTAGTCTCCAAAAATTAAAGAGCACCGGGTCCTTCAATTCTAGCATGTTCCATGCTTAGAAATTGATGCGAACGAAACGGAGTGTAGTGTATCATGCAACATCAACTCGTTCCTCGTTGTGTTTTATGACAATTTTCGGAAATTCCTTCTTATTGCTGAGAAACACTATTTGCAAAGCAAATAGATGTTGAACAGTACCTACTTGGTTCTCGGAGCTAAACGTTTCTGTCCCGACCTCTGGCTTGTTTTCATTTATTTTTCTATCTCAGAGGTTGTTTCTTGGTGCAAATGACGATACACATTCTTCGCGACAGTTTCAGGTAACCCAGCTTTTCTTAATTCTTCAACACTGGCTGCCGTAATATTTTTAAGCGATTTAAATTCTTTTAAAAGATTTTTTTTGCGTTTCGGTCCCAAGCCTTCAATGTTATCTAATTTGGAAGCAAAACTATTTTTACTACGTAATTGACGATGGAATGTGATGGCGAAACGATGGACTTCATCTTGGATTCGTTGCAACAAGAAAAATTCTTGTGAGTTTCTTTCCAATGGTACAACTTCTAAGTCTGGACCAAATAAAAGTTCACTCGTTTTGTGCTTGTCGTTCTTGGCTAATCCAGCTACAGGAATATCGACTCCTAGTTGATTGGCTAACACATCTTTGGCAACATCGACTTGACCTTTACCACCATCGATTAAAATTAAATCAGGAAAAGGCAAGCCTTCTTTTAAAACTCGTGAATATCTGCGATAAATGACTTCTCTCATAGAAGCGTAATCATCAGGACCTTGCACAGTTTTTATTTTATATTTTCGATACTCATTTTTAGCTGGCCGTCCGTCAATAAACACAACCATCGCAGAAACAGGGTTTGTTCCCATAATATTTGAATTATCAAATGCTTCAATTCGAATGGGCGCAGGTATGTTCATCGCATTGCCTAATTTTTCAACTGCGCCAATTGTTCGTTCTTGTTTCCGTACAATCAAATCGAATTTTTCATTTAGAGCAACTGCAGCATTTTTACTGGCTAATTTAACCAGTTTTTTCTTTTCTCCCCGTTGCGGCTGCAAGATTTTCGTAGCTAATAAAGCTTCAACGCTTTCTTTATCAATGTCATCAGGAATCAAGACTTCTTTTGGCACAAAATGCTCATTCTCTTGATAAAATTGTCCAATAAAAGTTAAAAATGCTTCACTGGCATCATCATAAAATGGAAAAATCGATACATCACGTTCGATTAATTTTCCTTGTCTGACAAAGAATACTTGGACACACATCCAGCCTTTATCAACAGCATAACCAAACACATCACGATCAATTAAATCCACATTCGTCATTTTTTGGCGGGTCATAACTGTTTCAATCGCTTTAATTTGATCGCGAAATTCTGCAGCTTTTTCAAATTCCATATGTGCAGCTGCATAAGCCATTTTTTCTTGTAAGCGGTCCTGAATTTCTGTATGTCCACCAGAGAGAAACCCTTTAATCTCTTCCACCATATCTTTGTAGACTTGCGGATCCACATCAAAAGCATAGGGACACAGACATTGTCCTAAATGATAATACAAACAAGGTGTTTTTTGCGACGGATTACATTTTCGCAAAGGAAAAAGCCGATCTAACAGTTTCTTTGTTTCATTCGCTGCATTTACATCTGGATATGGGCCAAAATATAACGCTTTGTCTTTTAAAACCTTTCGAGTAATCATTAAACGAGGATATTTTTCGTTTGTGATTTTGATAAAAGGATAGGTTTTATCGTCTTTTAACATGATGTTATATTTGGGATTATTTTTATGGATTAAATTAATTTCTAATAAAAGTGCTTCAATATTCGATTCTGTCACAATATATTCAAAATCATCGATTTCACTGACTAATCGTTCTGTCTTAGTATCATGGCTACCACGAAAATAAGATCGGACACGGTTTTTCAAAATTTTGGCTTTCCCAACATAGATAATCGTGCCGTTTTTATCTTTCATTAAATAACAACCAGGTTGATCAGGAAGCAGTGCTAATTTATTTTTTATTCGTTCGTTCATACGATACTTCCTTTCTAACAAAATGCTTCGTCTATTATACACCTCTTTTTGTAATTAAACAAAAAAAGCCGCTACTTTATGTACGAAAGAAACAGCCTGAAAAGACAATCGCTAATGATTTCTCTTCAGACTGAATCAGACTATTCGTAATGACTAATCAACGTTTATAAGTGTTTGGCAATCATTGCTTGCAATTGGTCTTTTGTATGAACACCGACTGCTTTTTCAACAACTTCGCCATCTTTTTTCAATAGCAATGTTGGGATGCTCATGATTCCAAAACTTGCTGGTGTTGCAGGATTTTCATCCACATCCATTTTGACGATTTTCACTTCGTCTTCATCATATTCTTCAGATAATTGTTCTAAGATGGGTGCTTGCATACGACAAGGGCCACACCAAGTTGCCCAAAAGTCGATTAAGACTAATCCTTCATCTGTTTCTGTTGCAAAATCTTTATCGGTAATTGCTTGTGTCATTTCACAAACCTCCTACTCTTTACTCTTATTACATGCTTAGTATAACACGTCATCTCTAAGATAGCGAGTGTTCTGCTTACTTATTGTAAGTCCTTGTTTATTGGAATTTTACGACAGTCGCACCATTACCACCTTGGTTTTGTGGCGCAAATTCATAGCTTTTCACACTGCGGTGATTTTTTAAAAATTCCGTTATTCCGGTTCTTAATGCACCTGTTCCTTTGCCGTGAACAATGGTTACTTGTGGATAGCCCGCTAGAATCGCAGCATCAATGTATTGGTCAACTTCTGCCAATGCTTCCTCGTAGCGTTTGCCACGTAAGTCTAGTTGTGTGCCAACATGACTGCTTTCTGCAGAACGAACCGTTGTAACTCTTGGTTTTGCTTCTTTTTGTGGAGCGACAGGCGTCATATCCTCTTCAGATACGTTCATTTTTAAAATGCCCAATTGGACTTGCCATTGTCCTTTGCCGTTGTCTTTTAATAAGGTCCCTCGTTGGCCGTAGGTATTGACAATTACTTCATCGCCAGCTTTTAATTTTTTCTGCTCTTTCGCCTTCTTCAGCACTTTGTTTTTAGTAAGCTTGGTTTCTTCATGGTGTAATTGAGAAAGTTGTGTTTTCGCATCAATTAACTGATGTTCTTTGACACCACCTTGTTGGCCACTTTCCAATTGCATTTTGCGAATATCAGAAATAATGGTTTCCGCATTTTCTTCCGCTTCTGCAATAATCTTATTCGCTTCTTTCCGCGCTTTTTGTAATTCTTTTTCTCGTTCTTCAAAAAACACTTGATAGGCTTCTTTCAGTTCCTTATGCAAAGCGGCCGATTCATCGACATAGTGGCGAGCTTCTAAATATTCAGTTTCGGCCATTTTGCGACGGTTTTCCAGGTCTTCAATCATTTCGTTTAAATCTTGACTTTCACCGTCCATTATTTGTTTTGCAGCTTCAATAATACTGTTGTCTAATCCAAGACGTTTCGAAATTTCAAAAGCGTTACTTCGGCCAGGCACGCCAATTAATAAACGATAGGTTGGACTCAAAGTGTCTACATCAAATTCCATACTGGCATTGATTGTTCCAGCTCGATTATAGCCATACACTTTTAATTCAGGATAATGGGTTGTTGCCATCACATAGGCTCCTTTAGCACCCAATGAATCTAAAATGGCAATCGCTAAAGCGGCCCCTTCTTGCGGATCTGTCCCAGCACCTAATTCATCAAATAGTACTAAACTTTGATGATCGACTTTCTTTAAGACAGACACGATATTCGTCATATGTGAAGAGAAAGTACTTAAACTTTGTTCAATCGATTGTTCATCCCCGATATCCGCAAATACTTCTGTAAAAATACCCATTTTACTCTCTTCTTCAACTGGAATAGGTAATCCAGCTTGACCCATTAATTGTAAAAGACCTAACGTTTTCAGAGTAATGGTTTTCCCGCCGGTATTAGGCCCTGTAATCACAATTGCTTGATATTCTTCTCCAATCAAAATGTCATTGGCTACAGCTTTTTCTGGATCCAATAGCGGGTGCCGGGCTTGTTTAAAAACTACATGATTTGCTTGACTAATTTCTGGAACAACTGCTTTTAGTTCTTTTCCTAGTCGCGCCTTAGCATTAATAAAATCAAGTTTACCGATGACATAAGCATTATGCGTAATTTCACGGCGATAAGGGACCAACTCGGCCGACAGTTCTGCCAAGATGCGAGTAATCTCATTTCTTTCGGCAATTTGTTGTTGTCGCAAACGATTATTCATTTCTAAAATTTGTTTAGGTTCAATAAATAAGGTTTGTCCTGAAGCACTTTGGTCGTGAACCACGCCACCAAAAACATTTTTATATTCTTGTTTGACTGGAATCACGTAGCGTTCATTTCGCATAGTAACAAGGGCATCACTAAGGTAACGTGCGTTTTTCCCACGAATAATACTATCTAGTTCTTCTCGAATGGTCTGCTCACTACGTCGAATATTTTGCCGAATTGCCTTTAAGGCTGGCGAAGCTTCATCTGTGACGTAGCCATCATCATCAATGGCTTGTTTGAGTTGGCGATTTAATTCAGGCAAAACTTCTAGTTGCTCTCGCCACATATATAAACGTTCAAAATCCACTTCATTTTCACTTAACTCATCAAAAAAACGAGTCAGTTCTGAAGTAGTCGACAAGACACGGCCTACTTGTGCTAATTCTATGCCATTTAAATCCGCACCAATTTCAATCCGTTTCATGTGTGGTTGGATATTTTCTAATTTAGGAATGGGGATTCCACCACGTAATCGTTGAACTTTTAAACCATCCTGTGTTTCATTTAGCCATGATTGAATTTTATTTTCATCAGCAATCGGTAATAATTCCGAAACTTCGTTTGTCCCCTGAGCTGTCACAATAAATTGCAACAACTGTTGTTTTACTTTATCAAACCCTAATGTTGATAGAATACGCTGATTCATTTTTCCACCTACTTTTCTAACTTTTTCATTTGTTGAAAAGACTGAGACATAACATAAGAAGTTTCGCTTTGCTCACTTACTTCTTATCTCTATCTCAGTCCCATTCAGCTTTATTTCGTAATTGGTTCAACCCATAATTCATATGCTTGTTTTGTTAGAATTGGGGTATTTTTTACAATGCCTCGTGCCAAGCCACTTGACCGAAACTGATTTTGGACAATATCTGACGGAATCATTGACGCCGTAGCTAACACTAGAAAAAGACCCACGTATAACACAAGAACACTTAATACGCCACCTAATAGTCCATTTACCTGTTTCAAAACTGGAATAAATGTTAATCCATGTAAAAAGATCGCTAAAAAACGAACGACCAACCAGCCTGCAAACAGCAATAATAAAAACGCAACCGCTGAATAAAAGGCTTTGTCCAAGTCTAAAGAAATCTCTTGATTAAAAAAGACAAGCTTTGACGTTGGCGTAACCGATGGATATGGAATATACAATTCTAAATGAGAGGCGACCTCTTTGTAATAAGTTCGAGCAACAAAATATGAAATTAAGTAACCTACCGAATAGAGCACTTGTAAAATCAAGCCTCGTTTAGCTCCTGTATAAAATCCAAAGGCTAAAAGTAATAAAATAAGTATTGTTAACATCTTGTCATCCTTTCAGGAACTACTCCGAAACACCTTTATTTTGAATCTGCTGTTTTCGATTTTCATTCAAAATTTGTTGGGCTTCCACATGATTATGAATTTCTACATCTTCTTGTCCATTCTTTTTCAAAACATCCCGTGCTTCTTCTTCGATAATTTCCATTCGGCGCACACGATTCTCTAATTCAGCCAAACGAATGGTTTTCTGTTTTAAATCTGCTACTTGTTTTTCCAATTTTAAAGCATATTCTTGTTTTTTTAGTTGATCTGAAATTGCATTAATTGCTAATAAAACAGAAGCTTGTTCCGTATCAGTTTGCGGAGAAAGATGTTTAATTTCCGCCAGTTGTTCGTTGACAATTTTTGTTACTAAATCCATATGTTGTTTTGACTCTTGGCCAATAATTGTATACGTATGGTCTGCAATGATTGCTTTATATCGTGTTTTTTCATTTGATGCCATGTTGAGGTTCCCTCCTGTAAATCAATCCATTCTTGCTTATTGTACCATGAAAAAAAAGCGAAGCGCAATTTTCGTACAAATTCTCTCTTATTATATGCCACAAAGCGAAAAATTTAAAGATTTCTTTACAAGAACTCTGGCAATTTAAGAACGAATAGAAATTGTGTAGGAGAAAAAGCGTGGAACAAAAAGTCAAAGTGATTTTTGTCCCACGCTCAAACTCTGATAATCAGCTAAAAATGTTTGTTTCAGCTGTACTTTTTAAGGCTTAGTTATTATCTTTCATCTTTTCTACACGTAAACAACGCATAGCATTTAAAACAGCGATAATAGTTACACCAACATCAGCAAAGACTGCTGCTTGCATTGAAGCCAAGCCTAATGCACCTAGTACCAAGACAATGATTTTAACAGCAATCGCAAAGATAATGTTTTGTTTAACAATTCTCAATGTTTTTCTTGATAATTTAATCGCAGAGGCGATACGACTTGGTTCATCATTCATAATCACCACATCAGCAGCTTCAATTGCCGCGTCACTTCCTAAACCACCCATGGCAATCCCAACATCAGCCCGGGCTAAAACAGGTGCATCATTCATGCCGTCACCAACAAAGGCAACTTTGTTTTTAGGTGAGGATGCTTTTAACAACTCTTCTAAACGATCCACTTTGCCATCTGGTAAAAGTTCTGCATAAACTTTGTCAACACCAACTTCTTTTGCAATAGCTTCTGCAACTTGTTGATTGTCTCCAGTCAGCATAACAGTTTGTTTGACCCCTTCAGCTTTTAATTCTTTTATTGCTGAAATAGCGTCTGGTTTCAATTGATCCGCAATCACTAAATAGCCTGCAAATTGATTATCAATAGCGACAAAAATTAAAGTTCCCGCTTCCTTCACTTCTGGTGCTTCGATACCAAATTGTTTCATTAACTTCGCATTACCGACTAAAACTGTTTTGCCTTCAATTGTGGCTTTGATACCGTGTCCGGCAACCTCTTCAATTGCTGTTGCTGGAACTGTTTCTTTGCCATAGCTTTCTTTAATAGAAATAGCAATTGGATGAGTGGATAATTGTTCTGCTGTTGCTGTTAAACGTAACAACTCTTCTTCAGGTAAAACAACACTAGTTATGTTTTGAACCACAAAATTTCCTTTTGTTAGCGTACCAGTTTTATCAAAAACAATCGTTTCCGTATTCGCTAAAATTTCTAAATAGTTACTTCCTTTAATTAAAACACCTAGTTTACTGGCTCCGCCAATTCCACCGAAGAAACTTAAAGGAACAGAAATGACTAAGGCACATGGACAAGAAATAACCAAGAACGTTAATGCCCGATAAACCCATTCATTAATAGAAGTATCAGGGAAAATAAATGGTGGAATCACTGCCAATAAGACAGCTAAAACAACGACAACTGGTGTATAGTAACGAGCAAATTTAGAAATAAAGTTTTCTGCAGGGGCTTTTTTACTGCTAGCATTTTCAACTAAATCTAAAATTTTGCTAACTGTTGAATCCCCAAATTTTTTCGTAACATTAATGGTCAAGGCCCCATTTTTATTGATAAAACCACCTAAGATTTCATCGCCGACTTTGACCGTTCTTGGAACGGATTCACCAGTCAACGCAGAGGTATCTACCATACTTGATCCATCAATAATTTGACCATCTAATGGAACTTTTTCACCTGGTTTCACTAATATTTGTTGCCCAATTTCAATTGTATCTGGAGCGACCGCTTTTATTTGTCCATTTACTAAAAGATTTGCTGAATCTGGACGAATATCCATTAATTTGGCAATTGATTTTCTGGATTGATCAACCGCAGCACTTTGGAACCATTCGCCGACTTGGTAGAACAACATTACTGCCACAGCTTCGGGATATTCCCCAATAAAGAATGCCCCGATCGTTGCCACAGACATTAAGAAATTTTCATCAAACACTTCCCCACGAAAAATATTCGTTACCGCTCGTTTGACAATGTCGCCACCAATTAAGACATAAACGACTAAATAAGATGCCAAAGCAACCCAATTATTACTTGGTTTAATGATAATAAGTGCTAAAAATAAAACAAATGCAATAATGATACGAATTAAGCGATTCTTATTTGGATTACGTCCCTCTTCTTCTTTGACATCTTTTAAAGAAATAACTTTGACATCTGGTTCTAACTTACCAATCACTGCACGCGCTTCATTTTCGACTTCTAAATCATGTCCTGATTCAACTTCCAGTGTCATCTTTTCAGCCATGAAGTCCACACGCGCTTTTTCTACTCCGTGAATTTTTTGGACAGATTTTTCAATTTTATCTGCACAACTTGCACAATCAAGTCCTTCTAGTTTATAACTCTTTTGCATTTAAACACCTTCACTCCCTATATAATAGCGATTATTCCGTTTACATGAATAACCTTTCATGAATCTATTATAAATGAAGATGCAATCATATGTCAACCGCTTCACGTAATCTTTTTCTATTTTATAGACATAATGGCATAATTGCTGTAGGTGGAATGGATAACTGAGTAATAACTTTCGGATTGAGTCTATTGCTGCCTTTCCACCAAATTTTGGTTTGTTGGTGTTGAAACCAAGCACTTTGTTCAAAAGGTGCTGACAATGTTTGTAAGTGATGCACTTCGATTTGATTGGTTGCCTGCGGTTCTGTTGTGAAATCATGGGCCCGAATACCTATAGAATGACAAGAAATAGGAACTTCTTGTGTAACCATTAGTGTTTGTTGCCAACCAATCACTTGGACTCTGTGCGTATCTATGCGTTTAACAGGCCAAATATTTTTACAACCAGTGAGTTTAGCTGCTTCAATCGTTTGAGGTTGGTTAAATAATTGATTTGTTGCACCAAAAAGTGTTTGGTTTTTTGTGATTATCACTAAACTCTGACATAACTTATACAGTTCATCTAAACTATGACTCACAATTAAGGCATGTTGATTTAAATTACTTAATCGCTGTTGAAGTTCAATTTGCAGCTCTTCCTTTAAGGGTGCATCTAATGCGGAAAATGGCTCATCCAATAACAGGTAAGCCGGCTGAGCCGCTAGCATTCGCGCAAAAGCCACTCGTTGTCTTTGTCCTCCAGAAAGTTGACTAGGATATTGTTGTTGGACTTTAGTTAAGTGAAAAGACGCAAGCAATTGAGTGACCAATTGTAAATCTTTTGTCACGCACGTGAGATTTTCTACTACCGACAAATGAGGGAACAACGCATACTGCTGAAACAAAAGACCAATTTTTCGTTGTTGCGGCGACAAATTGATCTTTTGTTCAGCATCGAATAAGACTTGATCATTTAAAACAATCTGACCTTTATCCGCAGTCTCAACACCCGCAATACATTTTAATAACATACTCTTGCCGCAACCAGAAGCACCTAAAATTCCTGTTGTTTGCGTCTTTGTTTCAAACTGAATTTGCAAAGTATGACTTTTCAATTCTTTTTGAATATCAACAATTAATCTCATTCCGATCTTCTCCAAGCGCGCTGACTAAAAAATTCCGTAAAAAATAAAATAATCAGGCAAAGTAATAACATAATCACAACATATTGATTGGCTAAGCGCCAATCCCCACTTGCTACAGCAGAGTAGATAGCTAAAGGAAGCGTTCTTGTTTTGCCAGCAATATTCCCTGCTAACATTGTCGTCGCTCCAAATTCGCCTAGCCCGCGGGCAAAGGCTAACACGCCACCGGCCAAGAGACCGTTCATCGACAAAGGTAACGCAATTTTTCTAAAATATCGACTTTCCGAAAACCCGAGTGTCTGGGCTACCGCCAACAATTCACTATCCATTTGTTCAAACGCCGTTAAGGCTGAACGATACATTAAAGGAAATGAAACAGCAACGGCAGCAATAACCGTAGCTGGCCATGAAAAAACAACTTGAATGGCAAAAAAATCAAGTAAAAACTGGCCCACTGGTTGCTGAACACCAAAAATAGTTAAGAGAAAAAAACCAAAAACAGTCGGCGGTAAAACTAATGGCAACGTAAATAAACTATTCAAAAGAATTTTTAATTTACGATTTTTCAAACGAAAAACAATATACGCAACGCCTGTTCCTAAAACAAAAGTAAATAAAATGGCGATTATTGCTGTCTGAAAAGATAAAAGAATTGGTCGAACATCCATTTTCCCACCTACTTTGTTAACTTAAAGCCAATATTTTCTGCATTGTTGACTCTGTAAAAAATTTAAAAAAGCATCTGCTGATTTTTGTTTCTTAGAGGCGGCAACTTTACCAACTGGATAGATAATTGGCTTTTTCAAAGCAGCTTCAGGCATGGCCGCAACAATCGCTACTTTTGAATTGGTTGCTGCATCTGTCGCATAAACTAAGCCAGCTTCTGCACTTGCATTCGCTACCCATTCAAGGACTTCTGTTACATTCGTGCCAAAGCTTGCGTGTTTTTCTACATAAGACCAAGCGCCTAAAGCTTTTAAGCCTTCTTTGGCATATTGACCAGCTGGAACACTCGCAGGATCACCAATTGCTATCATTTGGGCTTTTTTTAAATCAGAAAAATCATGCCACTTTGCTTGATCTTGGTTAGGCACAATAAGAACAAGCTGGTTTTCCAATAAAGGAACGACACTTTTTTTATTAATTAGTTTTTCTGCAACCAATGCATTCATTTGTTTTGTCGAAGCTGAGAAAAATACATCGGCTTTTAGGCCTTTTTCAATTTGCATCTGTAATTTTCCAGAACTATCATAGGTTCCAGTTACCTGAATATCTGGATGCTCTTTTTCAAAGGCTGGAATAATTTTCTTCTCCATGACTGATTCTAAGCTAGCTGCTGCCGCAAGGGTTATTTCTTCTTTTTTTGTTGAAACTGTTTCTTTTTGCGGCTGATTTGTACATGCAGCAATTAGGGCAACTAAACTGAATAAACTAAGCAAGAACACAGTCTTTTTTTGTTTAGACATTTGAACGCCTCTTTTCTTTTATAAATACCCGCCATAACTCAAGTCAATAATTTCAGATTTTTTAATCACTTCTTTGGCCATTAATCTTGGTAACAACAAATCAAAAACAGTTTTTTCTGAAAATAAAACACCACCTGGTAAGCCAATGATCGTTTGCTCTCCTTTATAAGCTAGCAAAAACATTGAGCCTGGTAAGACTGGTGTCCCATGGGTTACGATTTCAGCACCTGTCTGCTTAATTGCTAACGGTGTCAAATCATCAGGATCTACACTCATACCACCTGTACAAACAATCAGATCAAGCCCTTGTGCTAACATCTTTTTGATCGCAACAGTAATTTTTTGCGGCTGATCATCGACAATTTCTTGCTTGACAATCGTAACTAAAGGATACGCGGAGAACTTGGCTTTTAACACAGGGTAAAAAGCATCCTCAACCAATCCTGTGTAAACTTCACTGCCAGTAGTTACAATCCCGACCCGTATTTTTTTGAAAGGTTTCACAGAGATTAGTGGCTCAGACGTGCTGAACTGGCGTGCCTTTTCTAATTGGCTTTTAGAAATTGTTAGTGGAATCACTCGAAAGGCTGCAACTTTTTCATCTTTCTGAACTTCTATATTGGTAACTTTAGTTGACAAGGCGAGACCTTCAATTTCATTTAAAGCAATTAATTTTTCTCGATTGACTTTTAAAAGACCTCTCGTGCTAGCTTTAGCAACAATTTTTCCTTCATGGACTTCACTCGGCTGACATGAGTCATCTGTTAACAGGTTATACAAAAATGTCGCTGCCTCTTCTTCATGTATTTCTGCTGGATCCAAGGCAACAAACAGATGTTTTTTCCCTAATGATAAAAGAATTGGAATATCTTCTTGAACAACTATATGTCCTTTTTTAAAACACACTTCCTTGGTCTTCCCATAGTCAATTCGCGTAATATCATGACTCAATGGAAGGCCAACTGCCTCTTCTGTTCGAATTGTTTTCATGGTTTATTCCTCATCATGTATGATTTTTTTATTTGTGATTAAATCCAAAGCGTGGGGCAAAACAGGCAACAAAAAATGCAAATGTTCTGTTACACTTTTCGGGCTACCAGGCAAATTAACAATGAGCGTGCGTCCTCTTTGAACAGAAACGCCTCGACTTAACATAGCAAATGGTGTTTTTTCCAAGCTAAGTTGACGCAAGCCCTCACTGATCCCAGGAATGATTCGCTCTGCTACACGTAAGGTAGCTTCTGGGGTCCGATCCCGTTCACTCACCCCTGTGCCGCCTGTCGTTAAAATCAAATCACAGGTCTTAGACCACTCTTGCAATAGCTCTACTAATTGATTTTCTTCATCTGGTAAAATGGTTTGTTTGGTTACCTGGTAGAGCGCAGGTAACTGTTCACGAATCAAGGGACCCGATTGGTCGACAGCAAGCCCTTGAAAGCAACGATCACTTAATGTTACAATGCCCACTTTAAACAACGTCTAACTGGTCTCCTTTTTTAATATGACCTTCTGTCACAACAACTGCAAAGATTCCTTCTCTAGGCATGATGCAATCGCCCACTCGCGCGTATATCTGACAGTGTTTATGGCACTCTTTCCCAATTTGAGTAACCACCAATTCAGAATCGCCTATTTTCATTTTCGTTCCAACGGGTAATTGACGTAAATCAATCCCTGAGACGATAATATTTTCCCCGAAAGCACCATTGCCAACCCGAGCTCCTTTTTCATTGAAAGCCGTTATTTCTTCAAAAGATAACAAACTGACTTGTCGATGCCAATTACCGCCGTGCGCATCATTTTCTAATCCGAAACCTTTAATTAAGTTGACTTCAGGAATTTCCTTTTTCTGTGTGCCTCTTCGCGGGCTAATATTTATTGCAATAATTTCTCCTGTTTTCATACTTACCCTCCTATTTGTGACATAAATCGTTGTTCTCCTTGTTGTTCCAAGAAAAGATGTTTTTCAGGCTTACAGGCAATGCCACTCTTGATAATCCCTAACAATTCTGCTGTTTGTTCCATAGCTAAAGCTTCCTTTAACGAGTAGCCGTCTGCAGAATGCAGGCACGTTTTTAAATGACCGTCTGCAGTAATTCGAATCCGATTGCACGTCTCGCAAAAACAATGCCCTAATGCACTAATAAAACCTATTTTTCCTTTAAAATCTTTTAAGGCGTAATAACTAGCAGGGCCATTGCCCAATGGTTTTTGGTATGGTTGTAACGTTCCATAATGTTGGGTTAAAATGTCTTCTACTTCTTCTTGTTGCTTACCTGGATGCTCCTTCCCTAATCCAATTGGCATCATTTCAATGAAACGAAGATGCACAGTCTCTTTCTTAGCGATTTCAGCCAGTTCTACAATTGTTGCTTCACTTAGCTCTTTCCTAGCTACAGTATTAATTTTGATATTAGGTAATCCCACATCAATCGCTTGTTCTAAGCCCGCCAGAACATCCCTTAACTGACCAACTCTTGTTATTTCTCGAAATTCTTCTGGATCCAAAGTGTCTAAGCTAATATTAATGCCGTCCAAGCCCGCCTCTTTTAACCCTTGAGCCTCACGAGCTAACTTCATGCCATTAGTCGTTAGGGTTACTTTTTCGATGCCTGAGATTTGCTTTATCCTTTTAATTAAAGAGAGTAAATTCGGTCTAACAAGCGGTTCACCACCTGTTAATTTAACTTTTTTGATGCCTTCTTTCGCTAGTATCCTCAATAAAAAAATAATCTCATCATCTGTTAGAAGCTGCTCTTTTTTTAAAAAGCAAAGACCTGTTGCTGGCATGCAATACGTGCAACGTAAGTCACAACGATCTGTTAAAGACAAACGAACATAATCAATTTCACGGTTAAATGCATCTTTCATGCTGTTCACTCATCACTTTCCTTTGATTTAATTGAAGAACGAATGAAATGACCACTACGTCCACCATTTTTCTCTAATAAACCAATGTTTGTCATTGTCATTCCTCGATCAATTGCTTTACACATGTCATAAATTGTTAAGAGTGCTGCCTGTACACCTGTTAGCGCTTCCATTTCAACGCCAGTTGAACCCACTGTTTTTGTAAAGCAACGTACTTCTAAACAAGTTTGATTGCGCCAATCAAACTGAATTTCACACTTTGTCAAAGCAACCAAATGACACAAAGGAATCCATTCAAACGTTCGTTTTGCGGCGGTAATCCCAGCGACTCTTGCTACCTGTAATACTTCACCTTTTTTAATCATTTGGGTCTGAATCGCTTCTGCTGTCGCTTCCAACATGTGAATTTCTCCATAAGCGAGGGCTGTTCTTTGAGTATCATTTTTTTCCGAAATATCAACCATATGCACTTCTCCTTGTGTATTCAAGTGCGTAAATTCCTTACTTTGAACCATTTCTCCACCTCACATTTGACATTTGTTAACGTTTACACAATACTTCTTTTTTAAGTGTATCACTCTTGTATCAAAAAAACAATCTGGCATCCATAATTTTTTTTAGCGAGAAATCGAAGTTAAAAAAGTTAAGCGACAAAAATTACGTGCTTTGCTTAGCCTGACCAGACTTTTGTCTAAGTCTTAAAACTTGATAAGTAATAAGAGGTCGGGACAGAAGTGCTTAACTCCGAGAACCAAGTAGGTACTGTTCAACATCTATTTGCTTTGCAAATAGTGTTTCTCAGCAATAAGAAGAAATTTCCGAAAATTGTCATAAAACACAACGAGGAACGAGTTGATGTTGCATGATACACTACACTCCGTTTCGTTCGCATCAATTTCTAAGCATGGAACATGCTAGAATTGAAGGACCCGGTGTTCTTTAATTTTTGGAGACCAAGTAGGTATTGTTCATCATCGAATCACTACGTTCTTCGTGATTCTCAACAATTTCGGCTTATTTCCGAAGGACCTTCACCAAGTAGGTACGATGATTTCATCTGTTCATGCTTCACAGTGAAACATCGCAACTCTTAGAGCTGTAGCTCTTTTGAAGGCTGTACTGTGACGAGACGCATGTCGAGAAAACACCTTAGAAGTTGTTGAGATCGGAGCAACGCGTAGTGTTGCTTCTGTTCCCGCCGTTTATCAATTTTTAAGCCTGGAACAAAAATCCAAAGTGATTTTTGTTCCAGGCTTTTACTTTCATACTAATCTTAGGTCAGGTTGTCATCAAGTTTGCCAATAATAGACTTTTACAAGCGCGCCTTTTTTGAGTAGTACACCAGCTGGTTGTTCTAGTAGGCAATTTGTTTCTAAAGTATTTGATAAATTGGATGAAAGATGACTTTTTGTCACTAAATTTACTTTGCCATCTATTTCTTTCGCTCGGTAAAATCGACGTAGTCTACTGGGGGCTAATTCATGCGCTAAAATTACTGTTCGTTCCTTGAGATTTAACTCGACACAATTAAAAAAAGTAGCTAATAATGTCCAGTAAAAAAGATGTAAATTAACCATTGCCGCAAACGGATTGCCTGAAACGCTTAAAATGAGTGTTTCTTGAAATTGACTTCCCATAACTGGGGTTCCAGGTTTCATATTTACAAAATGAAACAACTCTGTTCCTCCGATACGTTTAATTGCTAAAGGTAAATTGTCCTTTTCACCTACCGAAACACCACCACAAGTAATTAATACATCAAGTTTTGGTGAAATCTCAATCAGCCTCTTCGCTAATTCTTCAGGGTCATCTGAACAATGGTCTAGGTGGATTACTTCATTACCACTCGCTTTGACAAAAGCTGCTAACATGTAGAGATTACTATTATAAATTTTCCCAACTGACAGTGGTTCTTCCAAAGAAACTAACTCACTACCGGTCGCTAAAATCCCCACCTTCATGCGCTTCAAAACAACAACTTTATCAATCCCTTGCATTGCCAACAAACCAATCATGCGACTATTAATCTGTTGATGTTTTGCTAAAATTTTTTGCTGAAAAGCAATATCTTCTCCAATTTCCGCATAGTTTTGGCCCGCAGTGACAGAGCGAAAAATTTTAACATGGTCTTGCCCAAAATCCGTCCATTCTTGTGGCACTACAGCATCAAAATCGGTTGGAATAAAAGCACCTGTTGTTATTTTAATCGCACAGTTATTCGTCTGATTACAATAAAACATGGAATCCCCTGCCACTAAAGAACCGACGACTTTTAAACAACTTGGGCTTTCAGCAGTCGCACCTCGTGTTTCTACTGCACGAACGGCATACCCATCCATTCCGGCACGAGGAAAATGAGGAATCGCTGTCTCTGCAAAAATGGTTTCTCCGCTAATCCGTCCCAAGGAATCAAGCAGCGCCACTTCTTCTGTTTCACATTGACTCTTCATATGTTGGGTCATTTTCTCTCGTGCTTCTTCCAACTCGATCATGTTTTAACCATCCTTTTTTATTTATTCACTGGTTTAATCGCAACGGCACAAACTTTATATTCAGGAATTGTGGCGATATCATCAAATACAGCATTGGTGATTTCGTTAACATTCCCATCTGGAAAGTGGAATGTCATAAAGACTTCTTGCGGAAATACTCGATTTCCGACAGCCGCATAGGTTTCGATTTTGCCACGTCGAGAATGAACTTCCACTTTGTCACCTTCTTGGATTCCCAGAGCTTGTGCATCGACTGCATTTATCTCAATATAAGAGTGATTCGCTATTTGGTTAATCCCTTCCGTTCGTCCTGTCATTGCTCGGGTATTGTAATGGTAAAGCATTCGGCCTGTCGACATTAAATACGGGTACTCTTCATCTGGTAATTCTTGTGCTTGCTTATACGGAATTGCTTTAAATAAACCTTTCCCACGAGCAAAACTGCCCACATGCATAATCGGCGTACCTGGATCTGTCAAGCTACGACAAGGCCATTGTAAGCTCTCCTTCTCTAATCGTTCATAATTAATTCCACCAAACGAAGGCGTCACAGCTGAAATTTCTTCCATAATTTCTTTTGCAGATTCATACGCACAAGGATAGCCCATTCGTGTCATGACTTCACAAAAAATTTCATAGTCTTCTCGCGCTTGTCCTCTTGGTTCAACAGCTTTACGGACTCTTTGCACGCGCCGTTCTGTATTTGTAAATGTCCCGTCTTTTTCTGCATAACTGATGCCTGGTAAAACGACATCTGCATAAGCAGCCGTTTCGGTCATAAATAATTCTTGAACAACTAAAAAGTCTAAACTTTCTAAAGCTTGACGAACATGTCCTGTGTCTGGATCCGTAACAATTGGATCTTCTCCAAAAATATAAAGGCCTTTGACATTTCCTGCCGTTGCTGCTGGCAAGACTTTAGTAGAAGTTAAACCTGTGTTTCGATTTAACGGCACATGCCAAGCTTTTTCAAATTTGTCGATTACTTCTGGATTATTGACTTTTTGATAGCCTGGGAAATCATAAGGCATACAGCCCATATCGCAAGCACCTTGAACATTATTTTGACCTCGCAAAGGATTGACACCACAGCCTGGTTTTCCAACTTTACCAACCAACATTGCCAAATTAGACATATTCATAACACCCTCAGTTCCTGTCGAATGTTCCGTTACGCCTAAACAATAAATGATTGGTGCTTTCTCTGCTTTTGCATACATGCGTGCTGCTTGAATTAAATCTTCTGGATGAATATGACAAATTTCTGCGACTTTTTCCGGCGTATAATCAGCCACCATTTTTTCTAAATCTAAAAATCCTTCTGTCCGTTCTTCAATAAAGTGGCGATCTGCTAAACCTTCTTTCAAAATCACATGCATCATGCCATTAGCAAATGCGACATTCGTTCCCGCCTGAACTTGTAAATGCAGCGCACTATCCTTCACTAAGTTAATTTTCCGCGGATCAACAACAACAACTTGCGTTCCTCTTTGGATGGCTTGGCGAATTTGCGCACCAATAACTGGATGAGCTTCTTCTGGATTGGAACCTACTAATAAAATCATGTCGACATCTTCAGTGATATCAGCAATAGGATTAGTCATCGCACCAGAGCCTAAGGTTTGGGCTAAACCATGGACCGAAGCCGAATGACAAACACGGGCACAGTTATCAACATTATTGGTACCAAAAGCAGCACGCACCATTTTTTGAAAGACATAATTATCTTCATTTGTCGCTCTAGAGCACGAAAAACCAGCAAGAGCATCCGGACCGTTTTCTGCTTTAATTTCGTTAAATTTTGACGAAACAAGCGTTAAGGCTTCTTCCCAAGAAGCAGGTTCAAAAATGCCATTCCGTTTAATTAATGGCTCCGTTAAGCGATCTCCTGACCCAACAAATTTATATGAAGCAAATTTTCCTTTCACACAAAGTAAATTTTTATTAGCTGGTCCATCTAGGGGTTCAACACCCACCAAACGATTGTTTTTAACGAGTAAATTCATCTGACAGCCTGTCCCACAATGCGGACAAGTTGTAGGAATTTTCTGGGTTTCCCATTTGCGGTACTCTTTCGTATCTTTTGCTGTTAACGCTCCTGTAGGACAGGAAGAGACACAATTGCCACATGATTCACAGATAGATTGATCAAACGCCTGCCCATAACTTGGCATCATTTTTGTTTCAAAGCCACGATTAGCAATACTAAGTACATCTCTTCCCTGCCGCAATTGACAGACACGGGCACAACGACGACACATGATACACTTTTCTGGATCATAAGAGAAAAATGGATTACTGGTATCTTCTTGATGGCAAGGCATTCTTTTTCCCTCGGTAAAGCTAGTGGCATCAATCCGATAATCTAGCGCATACTGTTGTAATTGACAATCCCCGTTTTTTCCACAAGAAAAACATTCTAATTTATGATTACTCAATAATAAATCAAGAATAAAACGTCTGGAATCAGCAACTTTTTCAGAATGTGTTGACACAACCATGTCCTCTTGACAATGTGCCGTACAAGCAGTTGTTAAGCCACCACGTCGGCCGCCTTCCACCTCAACCACGCACATCCGACAAGAACCATCAGGTGCTAATTCCTTTAAATGACAGAGCGTTGGAATTTCAACACCTAGCCCTTTCGCTGCTTCGAGAATAGTAGTCCCTTTAGGCACAGTTACTTCTTGGTTATCAATAGACAACGTAACTGTTTGCGTATGCAACTTAGTTTTCATTTTTACCAACCTCCTTTGCTGGTGGCATAGATTTCTGTTTCAGCAGTCGTTTCAAATTCTTCTGGAAACAAAGCCAATGCACTCTTCATTGGATTTGCGACGGATTGGCCCAAACCACAAGCTGATAATCGCGTGACATGCGTGAGCATCTTTTCCAATCGCGGCAAATCACTAGCTGTTGCCTCGTTCCGATTAAATTTACTCAATAATTCCAAAATCCTAGTTGTTCCCAATCGACAAGGGGTGCATTTACCACAGGACTCATGAGCAAAAAAGGCCGCCACGTGTACTAAATAGTCCACAACATTGACTGAATCATCCATTACTACAATTGCGCCAGAGCCGACAGATAAATCATGCGCCCATAAATCTTCGTAAGAATACAAACAATCCCTTAACGTTGCGACAGCACCAATTGGACCGGATTGTCCACCGAAGTGAATAAATTTTAATGGTCGACCAGTTGCAGAGCCTCCGCCGTATTGCTCGCCATAAATTATTTCTTCTAATGGTGTTCCAAGGTTGACCTCGTATAAGCCCCGATTTTTAATATGTCCAGACAAACAAATTAGCTTTGTGCCGCCACCATCGGCAGTACCCATCTCTAAAAAGGCTTGTCCACCTTCTCGTAAAATTATAGGAACACTTGCAAATGATTCAACATTATTCACTAATGTTGGTTGCAAATATAAACCAACATCTGCTAAGTGTGGTGGTTTGACACGCGGCCGCCCCGTTTTTCCTTCAATTGAATTTAAAAGTGCTGAATTTTCCCCACAAATATAGGCGCCAGCACCAGAAATAATCGTAATATCATAATTGAATCCTTCAATTCCTAAAATGTTTTCCCCTAAAAAGCCAGCTTGTCGTGCATTATCGAGTGCTTCTTGAAATGTTTTTTGAATTCTGCGATATTCTCCTCGCATATAAATATAACCTGCTTTTGCTGAAAATAAATAGCCAGCAATAATCATTCCTTCAATCACACTCAATGGATCTTCAGATAAAAGTACTTTATCCTTAAAGGTCCCTGGTTCGCCTTCATCAGCATTACAAACAATGTACTTTGTGGTTCCTTTTGCATGATAAAGATGGCGCCATTTTTTTCCTAAAGGATAGGCTGCTCCACCGCGACCTCTTAAGTGCGCAATATCCAGTTCGTTTAAAATTTCTTCATCCGATAGTGAAATTGCTCTTTTTAAACCATCAAATCCATCGTATTTACAATATTCAGAAACATCGGTCGCAGATTGCATTTTCCCCATTCTCTCTAATAACATTGGTTGGTTTCTCTTAAGCATTGACTCACCTCCTACAATCCTTCATAGCAATCATTTTGTAAATGTTGAATTAATTGATAAATTTTCTCTTCTGTTAGTTGACTAAAAACGGTGTCCTTAATTTTAATTACTGGACCTAAATCACAAGCCCCGATACAAGGAATACTGTGATACATAAATAAGCCATCTGGTGTCGGCTGATTCTCTGGCACTTCTAAAATGGTTTCTAAAACCTCTGCAACCATCGCTCCACCAGTATAATGACACGGCGTACTGTTACAAATCTTCAAGACATACTTCGCTTGCGGTTCCGTCTTTAAAATGGCATAAAAACTGACGATTTCATAGACTCGCGCTTCCGTTAAATGTAGATGCTCTGCAACTAATTGAGCTGTTTCCTGATCGATATACCCTTCCTCTGAAGCAAATTGTAATTCAATTAAAATATTTAAAATTCGTTGTGGATCAGCATCGTTTTCTAGAATAATCGCTTCTTTTTCAATTAAGCTTAATGCACACATTCCTTTTTATTCCCCCTTTTTAGTGAAACTTGAAGTTGTTCTCCTTGATAATAGATACGCAATTCTTTTGGTATTTCAGCAGATAGTAAACAAAAATCGGCTTTATCTATGACTTTTTTTGCTGATTCTTTTTGACGATTCTGGTTATTCATCATAAGAAATAGTCCTGGCTGCACAACATTACGTAATGAATTTGATTCACAAATGATTAATGCTTGGGCCGGCACAGCTTTCAGAAATTGCTGAATGGCTTCCGCCAAATTTTCTTGAAAAACTTTCAATAGAAAAACTTTTTGACAACCTGCAGCTAATAATTTCATGGTATCTTTATTGCCAATCGTCTCTTGCTCTTCTACTAATTCATAACCAGCTGTAATACTGGTACAAATTCCGCATCCTTTTGTGCCTCGTTGACACACCCCTCGTTGACCACTAATCGTAATAATCTTCAAGCCATAAATTGGATAGACTTCTTGGTACTGTTTAATAAGGGCTTCGGCTAATGTCGTTTTGCCACTATTCCGACCAGTAGAACCAATTTGAATCATGTTTGGTACCTCAATTGCCATAGAGCTCCTCCGTCTGAATCGTTTTCTCAACTCTTGGTTTGACAGTTGCTGGTTTTGTCATAAAGATCAATGGTACGGCCATAAAAAGACTGCCCCCTACTGCATTGCCTAAAAATACCCATAATGTATTCTGCAAATAATCCCACCAACTGATTGTGGTACTTTGTGAAAAAATTGCCGCTGGAATAATAAATGCATTGGCGACCACGTGTTGAAACCCACAAACAACGAAAACCATGACAGGAAACCATAAGCCAAACATTTTACCTAAATATGATTTTGCCAACGCTCCGAGATAAACCGCTAAACAAACAAAAATATTACAGCCAATCCCTGAAACAAAAGCAACTAGCGGTGGATCAGCAATTTTCGCCTGAGCAACTGCGACTGTTTTATCCAGAAACGCACCTTCAGTTAACCCAACAATATGGCCAAATAAATACGCCACAAGAAATCCGCCTAGACAATTGGTCAATAAAACAACTAGCCAGTTATAACAAAGAGCGCCCACTCGAACCTTTTTCTGTAATACGCCTAATGTCATTACCATCATATTGCCTGTTGCTAACTCACCACCAACAAAAGTAAGCGCTGTCAATCCGACTGGAAATAAAGCTCCACCCAGAAAATTGTTAAAACTTCCCCATTCTGTGGGGGCGGTTCCAGTGATACGAATAAACGCCAAGTAACCTAGTGCAATACAAAAACCAGCCATGATACCTAAAATACAGAGTCGAACAAACGATAATTTCCCTTTCATTTTTGCCTTATCACCTAAGCTTGCAACTATTTCTTCACTACTGAAAAAATCCATTACGATTCCTCCTTTTTATCGATACCACTGAGACAATTCTTCTTTTCGATTGACATTTTTAAGTTGATTCTCTTTTGATAGTTGCACCGTTTTTACAGATAGATGCTCAAATTCTTGCCGAATCTGATAGTTATTTTGCGCAAGCTGTTTTTGAAATGTTGGTAAACAAGAACATCGATAAAAGCCAAATAATGGTTCTTGACGACCTTCAAAGTCAAAGATTGTTACTTGATTTTGTCCACGCTTAGAGGCTAACTGATACACAAGTTTAGGAGAAAAAGTTGGTATATCACAGGCAATTACAAACACTTCAGCTTTCTGAGTATAGTTCATTGCTGTCACAATCCCACCTAATGGCCCCTTTCCAAGATACATATCTTGAATGATTGTGCATTTTCTAAACGCCTTAGGAAATTTTTGACTATCATTCGTTACTAAAATAACCTCTTCGAACAGTTCCATTAACTTTTCAGCTGTTTGCAAGATCACGTATTGCCCTTGAATTTTCAATAATGCTTTATCAAATCCCATCCGTGAACTTTTCCCGCCGCATAACAGCACTGCTGTACAATCAGCAATAATTTTCGCCACCCCTTTACCATAATTTTTGTTAGTTCAAAAAAATATTTTTTTAGTCATGTATTAAGTCTATTATAAGACATCCCTCGTACAAGTCAATTCCTTTTAAAAAAAAAGAACGAGAAAAAGAGCGACTCTTTTTCTCGTTCTACCTTATTCATCTGTTTGACGTTTTATTTCTTCAATCTCAATGCGTAATGATTTTCGTTTCTCAATGGCGACATAAACCAAGCCAATCAAAAAGGGTAACACAAAACTACCAAATCGATACAGTAAAACAGATGCTACAGCATCAACATTGCCGACCAATGGTTTAAACAACAATAAGTAAACAAATTCAAATGGACCAATGCCAGCAGGTGTCGGAATAACTCCTGAAAGAATAACAGCAAAACTGGTAAAGGACATCACTAATAATAAATCAATATTCGGGTGATTTTCTACTAAAACAATGTAAGGAATAATGTACCAAAATAATAATTTAAATACATTCCATGAAAAGATTCGAAGCAACGCTGAGCGATCTTGTGTAATTGTTTGGACAGCTGCCCGCAAGGAATAGATTTGTAAATTACAATTATCCACCCAATCTCTTAGTTTTGGTCGTTTAAACCAACGATTGGCAAACTTAACCAATAAAACTTGCAACTTTAAGCTACTAGATAAAATAAGTAATGCTGCAATTATTACTAATGTTAAAATAACACCTGCTAAAATGAATGGAATCATCTTAGGCGCATTTTCATAAAACAGGGAAAATTGAATAATCAAACCAATAATTGCTAAAAAAATCACGGCTGCTTTGTACATAATCATATGTAATGCCGTTATCCCCACACTTTTAGAAACAGGAATTCCCTTTTTCTTATAAAAATAAATTTCTGAAAGCAAGGTTCCCGTGCCAAATGAAATAATTCGATAAAATGCTACATAACAAGAAGTAAAAAAACCATCCACTGTTGTAAAGTCTTTGTTAAAATAACGAGCTATTTCCTTGATTGAGCGCCCTTCTGCAAATTGATAAACTACTCCAAAAAAAATAACAGCAATCAGCACCAGCCAACTCGTTTCCATCAGTTGAGCAAAAATATCACTTAATGAATTATCCATGACATAAAAGATTACGCCTAAAACGATAATCATTAACAACATATTTAAGCCAATTTTTACTTTTCCTTTCATCGCTTCTCCTTTTTTGTTCTTACTTAAACGTTAGATAGATGCAACTAATCATCGCGATTACGCCAATTGAATAACACAATGCAAAAACTGGTTTTTGGGTTTTATGATGAAATTTCTTTTGTCCCATTAGCCCACCTAGACCGCCACCGACAAGTCCTATCGTCAATAAGCGGCGTTCTGGAATACGCCAGTTCCCACGTTTTGCTTGTTTTTTATCATAACCCATCATACTAAACAATACTAAATTAATGACGAGGAAATAAATGATTACTATCCACTGAAGCATTCTTTCTGGCCTCCTAACTAGTTACTGTACTAGGATACCTTGTTCTGATTCTAATTGCAAAAAATTTTTCAATGACTCATGAAACTACAACAGGAAAGTAAGTTCTCGGTTGCCCGTTTTCTTACTTTCCTATTGAGTGTCTCATTTATTTTGCATTTAATTCAGCAATTTTAATAATCACATTGGTCGCTTTTTCCATGGCTTGTAATGAAACAAATTCAAAACGGCCATGCATATTTTCGCCACCAGCAAAGATATTTGGTGTTGGAATCCCTAAATAAGAAATTTTTGAGCCATCCGTTCCACCGCGAACAGGTTCAATAATTGGTTGAATTGACAATTCTTCCATTGCTTGTTTAGCAATTTCGACAATGGACATATCTTTTTCAATCACTTCTCGCATATTATAGTATTGATCAAATAAATCAACTTTGATTCGTTCTTCATCAAATGGTGCATTCAATGTTTGCTGAATTTCTTTAATTTTAGCTTTACGTGCTTCAAAAATCTCGCGATTGTGATCGCGAATAATATACGTCATTGTAGCTTCTTCTGGCGTTCCAGCAAACACTGCTAAATGATAAAAGCCTTCTTCACCTGCTGTTTTTTCTGGAACTTCGTCAGCAGGTAAGGCATTATGGAAATCAATTCCTAATTGTAACGCATTAATCATTGTATTTTTTGCTGTTCCTGGATGAACGTTTTTCCCTTGAATTGTAATTTCTGCTTGCGCCGCATTAAACGTTTCAAATTGTAATTCACCTACTGGTCCGCCATCCATTGTATAAGCAAAATCCACGTTAAATTGAGCGACATCAAATTTGTCGGCACCTACACCAATTTCTTCGTCGGGACCGAAAGCCACACGAATGGTGCCATGTTTAATTTCTGGGTGATTAATTAAATATTCCATGGCTGTCATTATTTCCGCAATACCTGATTTATCATCAGCTCCTAATAAAGTGGTACCATCGGTTGTAATAAGTGTTTCACCACGATAATTTTTTAAGTTAGGAAAGTCTTTCGTGTTTAAAGTGAATTTGCCTTCTTTATCTAAAGGAATCGTTGATTCTCCGTCATAGTTCTCAACAATTTGCGGAGAAACATTCACTGCATTAAAATCAGCGGTATCCATATGGGCAATAAAGCCGATTGAACGAACGTCTTTCTCCACGTTACTAGGTAACGTAGCAATCACAAAACCATTTGTTTCGTTATAAATAACATCGTTCATCCCTAATTCTTCTAATTCTTTTTTTAAGGTTTGTGCAAAGGCTACTTGTGTTTGTGTTGATGGTGTCGTTGTGCTTGTTGCATCTGAGCGTGTTTCTGTTTTCACATAGCGTAAAAAACGAGGTAATAAATTTTCATACATAAAAGAACACTCCTTTAATCTTCATTTTTTTATTTAAAACGAAATGGGTTGGTATTCGCTTCTGATTCAAAAATGGATACAGCCCACTCATTTTCTTGTTTCCATTGATTCATTAATTCCACAAGTTTTGGCTTACAAAGCGCTTCAATGTAATGACCAGGATCGATGACTGGTAAATCTTCAGCAATCATGTCATGTGCCGTATGATAATACACATCACCAGTAATATAGACATCGGCTTGTTTACGTAATGCATCATGATAGAACTTTTCACCACTTCCACCACAAATGGCTACCCGTTGAATCATTTTAGTATCATCTTTTGCAATGACCCGCAAGCCATCCAATTGGAAAGCTTCCTTGACTTGCTGTACAAAATCAGAGAATCTCACAGGCTTGTCTAATACTCCAACCCGACCTAAACCAAATTCTTTTGATTGATTTTCAATGGTATAAACATCATACGCCGGTTCTTCATAAGGATGCGCCTGTAACATAGCTGCAAGAACTTGTTCTTGCTTAGTTTCAGGGAAAATCACTTCGATTTTTGCTTCTTGGACGACACTTTCTTGACCAATTTCGCCAATCGTGGGATTTGCTCCTTGTGTTGGTGTAAAACGTCCTGTTCCAATTAAAGAGTAACTTGTTTTAGAATAATCACCTTGAGACCCGGCGCCAGCTAGACCTAAAGCTTCTCTCATTTGCGGAGCTTCATCAATTGGCACAAAAACGGCTAATTTTTTATAAGGAACAGTATGTGTTTTAGTTAAAAAGGTGGTCTGTTTAATTCCCAATAATTCACAAAACCAATCATTTAGCCCATTGTCAATAATATCCATATTAGTATGCGCTGCGTAAACAGCAATATCGTGTTTTAATAAATCAGCGTACATTTTTTCTTGAAAATTATCTGTGGTTAATCGCTTAACTGGGCGGAAAATAGGTGGGTGTTTCGCAATAATTAAATCAACCTGCTTCTCAATTGCTTCTGCAACGACCTCAGGACGAACATCTAAGGTAACCATCACATTTTCAATTGGTTTATCTAACGTACCAATGTGCAAGCCCACAGGATCTCCCGTTTCAGCTAGCCACTCGGGACAATAGTCATTGAAACGTCGAATCAATGTCTTACCGTTCACAGCCATTGGCCAGCACCTCCTCAATTAATTGTTGGTCTTGCTGTAGTTTCGCTTGTTTTTCAATATGTTCTCCACTTGCTTTTGCTAGTTGTGCAAGAACAGTTTTGCGCTGTTTTAATTCTCGTTGCCATTTTTTAGTAAAAACCGGTCCTTGTTTTTTAATTAAAACTGGCCCAAATAGTAATTCTTGGTCCGTATAAGAAACGGATTGCTCTGTTTTTTCAGCTACGATAATTTCATACAACTTACGGTTTTCTTCCACTATTGTTTCATCAATAATACTGTAGTCATTTGCCATTAACCAGCGGCGTAAAGTTGGTTCACCAATATTCGGTTGTAAAACAAGGCGTTCCTTCCCTGTTAAACGATTTTTTTTGCGTCCAGCTTCTAAAATATCTCGGATTAATGTGCCGCCCATTCCACAAATACTAATGACGTCTATTTGATCTTCAGGTTCAATTGCATCTAGCCCGTTCGCTAAACGTACGATAATTTTATCCGTCAAATTGGATTTACTGACTTGGGTTTTGGCAGATTGATAAGGGCCTTCCACCACTTCCCCAGCCACAGCAAAAGACAGTTTATTTTCTAACATTAAAGCAACTGGTAAATAAGCATGGTCTGAACCAATGTCTGCTAAGCGACTTCCTCTAGGGATTAAATCACCAACCGTTGCGAGACGTTTTGATAATTGATTTTCATTCATATTTTTGATTCCTCCGTTGCTTATTATACCATTGTCAATTGAAGATGAAAACTTACACATTCGTGCAATCTACTGTTTTCTCTCCCTAATCACTTATAAAAAAGAACCCCCTTCAAAATCAATTTCATAACTTTGAAGAGGGCTGTCATTATTGCTATAAAGAGCATTCTCCTTATATTAATAATAGGGAAAACATTTTTAATTAGGCATTTGCCAACCAGTTTTCAACTTCTGCTAAGGCATCCGCAATCCCTGCTGGATTTTTCCCACCAGCTTGAGCCATATCAGGACGACCACCGCCGCCACCGCCAACTTTTGGCGCAATTGCTTTGATTAAGTCACCGGCTTTTAAGCCTTTTCCGTTCATGTCTTTTGTCATAGCCGCTAACAAGCTTACTTTTTCATCTTGTGCAGTTGCTAGAACTAGTACATCAGACAATTCTTTTTGTTTCCATTGGTCAGCCAATTGGCGTAATTGATTCATGTCTTTAACATTGACTTGAGCGGCAATATAACGAACACCGTTGACGTCTTTGACATCTTTAAAAATGTCACCAGCTTGTTGGTTCGCTAATTTGCCAGCCAATTGTTCGTTTTCTTTTTGTAGATCACGTAATTGTTGTTGCAATTGCTCTGTTTTCGTAACCGCTTCTTTTAATTGAGGTGATTTAACTAGTGTAGCAATCTCTTTCAATTGACGTTCTTCTTCTTGTAAAAGTTGATACGCTTCTTTACTCGTCACTGCCTCAATACGGCGTACTCCTGCACCAATCCCAGATTCAGAAACAATTTTGAAAATCCCGATATCTTCTGTATTAGCAACATGTGTTCCACCACATAATTCGATAGAGTAATCCCCAATATTAACTACACGGACTTCTTTGCCATATTTTTCGCCAAATAACGCCATTGCGCCCATGTTTTTCGCTGTATCAATATCTGTTTCAATTGTGACAACAGGAATAGCTTCCCAGATTTTTTCGTTAACGATGGCTTCCATCCGCGCTAGTTCTTCTGATGTAACTTGCCCAAAATGAGTAAAGTCAAAACGTAGATGTCCTGGTGCAACTAATGAGCCTGCTTGGTTGGCATGCTCCCCTAACACATCTTTTAAAGCACGATGCAATAAATGGGTTGCCGTATGGTTTTTCAAAATACGTGTCCGCATCCGTTCGTCCACTTGCAATTGATAAATTTGACCTTCTGCTAATGGCGCCAAAACTTCTACTTTGTGTAAAAATTGACCGTTTGGTGCTTTTTTCACATCCACCACGTTGGCAACGACTTCCCCTGCGGTATTTTTTACATAGCCGCGGTCAGCAATTTGTCCACCCATTTCAGCATAAAATGGTGTTTCAGCAAAAATTAATTCGGCTGTTCCTGCAGATGCTTCATTTACTAGTGCGTCACCTTGAATAATAACAAATAATTCACTATCATGTGTTAATTCTGTATAGCCAACAAATTTACTTTCTACTTTAATATCTGTTAATAAAGCAGATTGAACACCCATTGAAGTTTCTTTACTGCGGGCAGAACGAGCACGTTCACGCTGTGCTTCCATTTCTGTTTCAAACCCAGCATGGTCGACTTTCAAGCCTTCATCTTCTGCAACTTCTTCCGTTAATTCTACGGGGAAGCCAAAAGTATCATAAAGTTTGAAGATAATTTTTCCATCTAATGTATCGCCTTTTGCATCTTTAACTTCTTTAATAACCTCATTTAACATGCTTAAACCTTCATTGATGGTTTCATGGAAACGTTCTTCCTCTGTCCGAACCACTTTTTCGATGAAGTCTTTTTGTTGTAATACTTCTGGATAGTAGCTTACCATGATTTCGCCAACAACAGGCACTAATTTGTATAAAAAGGCTTCATTAATGCCTAATTTTTTCCCGTGCATTACCGCACGACGTAATAAACGACGTAACACATAGCCACGACCTTCATTTGAAGGAAGCGCACCATCACCAATTGCAAAGGATAAAGCACGAATATGGTCAGCAATCACTTTAAAGGAAACATCCGTTTGTGGTGCATCTCCATATTTCACGTTAGTTCCTAAAGCTTCTACCGCATGAATGATTGGCATAAATAAATCAGTTTCAAAATTTGTTGGTGCATCTTGAATGATAGATACAACACGTTCCAAGCCCATGCCCGTATCAATGTTTTTATGTGGTAATGGTTCGTACGTATCTTCTGGTGTATGGTTAAATTCAGAGAACACTAAGTTCCAAATTTCTAAATAGCGTTCATTTTCGCCACCAGGATAATTTTCTGGATCATCTTCTGGAATATCTAAAAATTCTTCGCCGCGATCATAAAAGATTTCCGTATCCGGACCACTAGGACCAGCACCGATATCCCAGAAGTTATCTTCTACATCAATAATATGGTCTTCAGATAAACCAACTTCATCACGCCAAATGCGTTTTGCTTCTGTATCTTTCGGATAAACAGTCACATATAATTTTTCTGGGTCAAAAGCAAGCCATTCAGCACCAGTTAAAAATTCCCAGGCCCAGTGAATCGCTTCATTTTTAAAATAATCTCCAATTGAGAAGTTCCCTAACATTTCAAACATTGTATGATGACGAGCCGTTTTCCCAACATTCTCAATATCATTTGTACGAATAGATTTTTGAGCATTCGTAATTCTTGGATTTTCTGGCACAACAGAGCCATCAAAATATTTTTTCAAGGTTGCAACACCAGAGTTAATCCATAATAATGTCGGATCGTTTACTGGTACTAAAGAAGCACTTGGTTCTACTGAATGTCCTTTAGACTTAAAGAAGTCTAAATACATTTGACGAACTTGACTACTTGTTAATTCTTTCATTGATTTTCCTACTTTCTATTAATAATTAACTATTTATGTTTTGTACCCTCTTAAGCGGCAGACTGTGAACACAAAAAACACCATTGCAGTCAAGGACGATTGCTCGCGGTACCACCTTGATTGCAATGATGTTGGATCATTACCTCTTAAGCTCTATAACGCAGAGTCGCGTTGATATTTCTATCAAGTCCATCTAAAGGGAGCAAGTAAATTTATCTGATGCCCTTCTCTCAGCAATGAACGGCTTTCTGTGATCAAAATAAGATTCCTCATATCCTTTAGCTTATAGTCAAAAGTATAAGAAAGATCTGCTAAAAAGTCAATTGTTTTCGTAGGAATCTTTCCTTACTGAGCTGTTTCAAATAACGTTTGCTCTAAATAAGGCAAAATTTGTTCATTTATTTGATACCCTTTTCCCCAAGAGGTTGTAATAATCTCTTCGTTCATACCTGCATCACTAAATTTTTGTTTCACTCGTTTACATACGAAAGACAGCTGCGATTTTGTAGAAGCATCTGGTTCTTTCTGCCAAAGCAAGCGACAAATTTGATCACGATCCAACCCTTCGTGGGCATGCTGATACAAGATTTTTAAAAAGCGTTGCTCGTTTTTTGTAAAGCGAATCTTTTTTACTTGGTCATCAAGTAGCTCGGCTGTGACTTCGGCAAAACTTTGATCGACAGTGTCAATTTTTTCACGAATATCTTCCAATGAATCTTTGAGGCCTAACCACCGGATAATACCTCTTTCCTGCCAAATCTCCGCTTCACGTTTATTACACATCGATTGTGAACGTCGATAAATCGGCTTCTCTAACGATGAAAGACTTCCTAATAATCTCAAGCAATCGTTCTGAGATAGTGTTTCGCTTAATACAATTGCATCAAAATAATTAAAAAAAGTTAACTCATGTTCTATAGTTTCTTCACAGCAGTTCGTACAAAAGACTTCATAATTTAAATGTTGTGATTGCTGCTGAAATGTTTGCTCAACTAAAATGTTCTTTGTTAATACCAAAATCCTTCTCATTTCTTCTTTCCTCCTAGAACTCTTTCTGCTACCAATAACTAAACGCACCAATCAAAATACGTTACCAAATCGCGTGTTTTCTCCATCGATTGGTTAATAAACACCTTTTTATCTTCATCTCTCTTCGCTCCTTTATTCTTTATTTTGGTGGTTATTTATATTATATTAGAAAATGATTTTTTTTGTGTGTAAAATTTTTTTATCCTCCGTAAAAAAAAATGAATTTCCTTTAATATCAACTAATAAAGCTGATTTTTTAACAAAAAAAGTGCCGAAACTTCCTACTTTTTGCTAAAACACGCCAAAAATTCTGTAATTTTATTATTTTTTTCTCGAGAAAACATCAAAATGTTGATGTTTAACACTAACATTTTGATGTTTTCGACAAAAATCTTTACAATTAATCGGTAATTTTCTCTACTTTTAACGATAACTACTTTTAAAAAAGAGTTATTTTAAAAGTGACTTAAATATTTATCATATAAAAAGTAAGGGACTAAAATCTTTACGATTCTAGTCCCTTACTTTTTATAATCCACAACGTTTTTAGTTAGAAGAATTCTTTTTTGCTTTCCTAGCAGAACGATCTTTTTGACGACGTTCAATTTTACGTTTTTTCTTATTGCTGTCTTCAATTGCCCAATTAATTTTTTTCTTGTATCCTGGTTTAATTTTTTTCTTTTTCTTTTTCACTAAACCAATTAACGTTGGGTCTAATTCTTCTCGAGATTTTTCTCGTTTTGTTCGACGATTACGATCATACGTCTCTACAATCTCACCATTTTTAATTTCTTTTGGTTTGAAAGAAACACCTAACTGCTCAATCTGAGTAATCGCTTCATCATCTGCTGGTGAATATAATGTTATGGCAGTCCCATTCAATCCATTACGTCCTGTGCGGCCAACCCGATGGATAAAGAAGTCCAATTCATGTGGAACTTCTGCATTGATGACATGTGAAACCCCTTCAATATCAATCCCACGTGCGGCTAAATCAGTAGCTACTACATATTGGTAGTCAAGATTTTGAACTTGACGCATCACACGTTTTCTTTCGCGTGGTGTAATGTCTCCATGAATTTTGGCAACTTTTAGGCCCTGATCTTTTAAGTAATCGGTGATTTCATCAACTCTTTGTTTAGTATTTGCAAAAACAATCGCTAAATAAGGATGCCCGATAGTCAATAATTGATAAATTATTTGATTGCTGTTTTTTCCTTTGGTGGAAATCAACCAATTGTCAATTGTTTCTGAAATAACTGCTTTTGGTTTGATATGTTCAATCACTGGATTTTCTAAATATTTTTTTAAAAATGGTCGTAATTTTTCTGGAATGGTTGCAGAAAAAACGAGCATTTGTAATTTTTCTGGCAAACGACCCGCAATTTGATCGACTTCTGCTAAAAAGCCCATATCTAATGTCATGTCTGCTTCATCGACAACAAAGGCAAAAGCCGTATGCACTTTCAAGGCTTGTTCATTCATCATATCTAAAATACGCCCTGGTGTACCAATCACCACATGAGGTTGCTGATGCTTTAATTTATTTAATTGACGTTGTTTATCTGTTCCGCCAACAAAATTTGACACTCGAATTTCTGGTTGACTGAAACGAGCCAGTTGCTGCGCTTCTTGATAAATTTGATTGGCTAATTCACGACTAGGCGCAGTAATCACAATTTGTACTTCGTCGATAGTTGGCTTAACTTTATCCATTAATGGAAGTAAAAAAGTATGCGTCTTTCCACTTCCTGTTTGCGATTGTCCAATGACACTTTTCCCTTTCTTAATGATTGGGATTAATTTTTCTTGGACTTCTGTTGGTTCTTCAAACCCTTTTTCTGCGAGTGCTTCGTTGATAAAAGGTTGAAATTGAAATTGTTTAAATGAAGGCACTTGCCTCACCTCTTCTCGTTAAATTCTTTATGCACTTTGGCATTATAACACAAAAACAACTTTTACTCACCTGCTGATTCCTTTGTTTTCGCAACTTCTAATGTACTGACTGTATAAGTATGGCTGGCTTTTTCATAAAACAAACGCCGTTTTTTACGAATCAAGGTTAACAAAACGTTGATCAAAAACAGTAAATATAAAATTAAACAGAACAAATACAGAAGCAGTGACACCATTTGCAACATCCGATTAGAAGAATTCAATAAATCAGTGGCATTGGCTAGATAAATACTAATTAAACCATACACAAAATACAAATAACCGTAGCGAACAAACAAGGCTTTTAAACGAATTTTTTCATGTCCTGTTTCAACCACCCGAATGCGAACAACTTTTTTCCCTAACGTTTGACCATTTGTCAGTTTCATCATGACGATAAAGACCGCAAACACCATGATAAAGAACCACATCCGATCTGAAAAAATCGGATAATTGGTTGCCCAATTTTTATAAGCTGGAATGAAATTTAGTCCAAAAACGAGCAGGCCTTGCACAAAGCCAATCACCAACCAATCAATCCCCCATGCAAAGAAACGTCTCAACAGGCTAACTGTCTGCCCTTTTTCATAAGAGGTGGCATCAATTTCTTCTCGTGTTGGCAATAAAAAGGTAAAGAGTGGCGTCAACCAATAACCGACCATGCCTCCGACGGTATTATTAATTAAATCATTGACATCCGCCAAGCGATACGAACGTGGATAAATAAAATAAAGGCCAGATAACTGTGTTAATTCAAAAAATAATGACAATAAAAAACTCGCAAGAACTGTTTTTAAAAATGAACATTTGAAATAATACCGTAAATACACACCAAAAGGTAAAACTAATAAAACATTAAACAGTGGTTCTAAAACGGCATGTTGTTTTAATGCTGGCAAATACGTACTAGGATCTTTGATCGAAAAAACAGTTTCGTTTAAAATCCCTGAAATAAAATGAAAAGGCCGCAGTTCCATTGTTGGTCCTGTGTATTGAGCCACTTCTGCTCGAGATGGCAACGGTAAAATTACCAAGAAATAGGCACATAATAAATAAAAAACAAATGAATACAAAATCATTGCTCGTGTCCAAACAAATGAACCATATTTGCGGTATTCATAGATTAATAATGCCCCAGAAATAAAAAATGCTAGAAACGGGAAAATAATGATTGCCCATTTAATTGGTTCGCTATATACTGCCATAAAAATCCCTCCAAGATAAACAATTTCAAGTATGAATGCCTCAATAACACTATACTTGTTTCTAAAAAAATGTACCAACAATAAATTTTATTTTGCAAATCCTCTCCTTTGCAGTATCATTAAGAAAAAGGAGGACGTTCTCATGTTACAGCCATATTTTGCGTTTGGAGTACCGCTATTCTTACTTGTGCTCTACTTACTCTTTGCACTGATTCACCGTCAAACAACGATTCATTATTTACGGTTTATTTTGTTACTTATTTCAACATTTCTCATGGTTTTTAGTTTCCAAGTATTGCAAGAATCATGGACCATCAACCCTGAAACGTTAAAAGATGCCGCTTATTCTCCGCAATGGTTATGGATTCCTTTAGGTATCGGGTTAATCCTCACACTTTACAACGCTTGGCACGGCCTTCGTACAATGATAAAATACAAGACCGATAAACATTAGTAAGAGTCTAGGACGATGGTTGTGTCCTAGACTCTTACTGTCTCATCATTCAAATGAAATTTAATTTTTCTTAACAAACTCTGATTTTAACTTCATTGGACCAAAGCCATCTACCTTACAATCGATGTTATGATCACCTTCCACTAAACGAATGTTTTTCACTTTTGTGCCTTGTTTAATTGCGCCACTGGCACCTTTAACTTTCAAATCTTTGATTACAGTAACACTGTCACCATCCGCTAAAAGATTGCCATTTGAATCCTTAACTACTAAGCCTTCTTCTGCAACTTCTTCTGTTGGTGACCATTCATGACCGCATTCTGGACAAATAAATAATCCGCGATCTTCATAGGCATATGCCGACCCACATTCAGGGCAGTTTGGTAATTGCTCTGTCATTAACGTTCTCCTTTGTAAAAAATAATTCTTTTTCATTTTACCTTATTTTCTAGTGAATGAAAAGTAGTCCTAATGATTTATCAACGTCCGATAACTACTTTCTAATTACTTATTTATTTTTGCGCCCACTCTTGGCAAGCTGCTTGGATTTCTTGGTAAATCACTTCAATTTCAGCCGCATCACGTGCATTAGCGCCACTTGCCAAAGGATGGCCGCCGCCATGATGTTTTTTAGCAATTGTATTAATGATTGGCCCTTTGGAACGTAACCGAACGCGATAATAACCTTCCGGCTGTTCAACAAAGATTGCCCATGAGAGAACATCTTCAATTTTTCCTGGCATTGAAACAATGGCTGCCGTTTCAGAATCGACAATATCATAACTGTTTAAAATACTTTGTGGTAAAACGACACGAGCAGCGCCATTTGCGTCGATTTCTAAATTTTGATAAATATAACCCGCTAATTTAGCAACCTTTAAAGGCATTTGGTCTAACTCACGATTTAAGTCTGCGGCATTAAAGTTAAACGTACGCAATTGCGCAGCGACAGCGAGTGTATGCGCCGAAGTGGAAGGATAAAGAAAACGTCCTGTATCCCCCACAATCCCAGCATACAATAAACGAGCTGCATTATCTGTCATCGTTAATTCTGCTAAATGCTGTTGCCAAAAATCAACAATAATTTCACTACAACTACTTGCATTTGTATTCACCCAAACTAAATCTCCATAAGGTTCATCATTCGGATGATGATCGATTTTAATTAATTGATCGCCTAAAGAAAAACGCGCATCACTAATTCGTGGAGCATTTGCAGTATCTGTTACAATGACTAATGCACCTCGATAGACATCGTCAGTAATAACGTCCATTTCAGCTAAAAACTCTAAGCCTTCCACTGGTCCGCCTACTTGATAAATATTTTTTTCAGGAAAGCTCGCTCTTAAGAGTTCTGCTAACCCAACCTGTGAGCCAATTGCATCTGGATCCGGCCTTTGATGTCTATGAATAATAATTGTTTCATATTGTTTAATTGCTGCCATAATTTCTTTTACTACGTCCATTCTTTGTAGCCTCCTACGTTCTCTCCATCACTTGGCAAACAACAATTGCTTTTGCCACAATGACATTTTCTAAATAAACTTCAATATCTAATTTTGCAGAGCGACGACCAATTTCTAAAATCCGTGGACGAATGTCCAATTCACTTTCCAACTGGATTAGCCGCAAATAATGTAGATTCACTTGTTCAATTAGTACATTTCTTTTTTGATTCATCAACATTGTTCGTTGTGTCACGTTAGAAATAATTTCACTTAGGACACCGAACGAGATAGTACCAACACTGTTAACCATTTGGGGCGCAACCGAAAAACGAAAACGGGTTGTTTCTTTGCCATTTTCTTCAACAGGCATCACTTCCCCGGAAATTTGATCTGAAATTGTATCTGCAATTTGTGGTTGTCGTTGCACCAATTGCATAGCTTTCATCACATCTTGGCGAGAAACAATCCCAACAAGCGCTAAATCATCTTCCACCACCGGCATGACTTCTAGACCATCCCAAATCATTTGATGACTGACACTCGCTACACTCATCATCTTTTTCACAACATTGGGGTCCTTTGTCATGACTTTATCCACGGTTAAATGTTCACTTTTACCAATGACATCTTTGGCTGTGACAATCCCCACTAAACGTAATTTCTTATTTACTACTGGGAAACGAGAATGATGGGTACTTTCAGATAATGCCTGATAATCTGCAATCGTTTGAGTTGTCAACAAATAATTGGTTTTTTCAAGCGCTGTATAAATATCACTGACGAGTAAAATGTCTTTTTTAATCAGCTGATCACTTAAAGCACGGTTAATCATAGTAGCCACAGTAAATGTATCGTATGTGGTTCTCAAGACAGGCATACCCAGACGATCTGCTAACTGCGCAATCTCTTCAGATGTTTCAAATCCACCTGTAATTAAAACGGCTGCCCCATTTTCTAAAGCAAGCTTTTGCACACCTTGGCGGTTACCAACAATCATTAAAGAGCCTGGAGTAATATATCGCGTCATCGCGGTTTCTGTCATCGCACCAATTACAAATTTATTAAGGTCTTTGTCTAGACCAGAGCTACCGCCTAACACATCCCCTTCAATAATCCGGACCACTTCACCAAATGTTAATTTTTCAATATGTTTTTTTAACTTCCGCTCAATTCGTATCGTACCAACACGTTGAATGGTAGAAACAAGCCCAATATTTTCTGCATCTTTGATGGCCCGATACGCTGTTCCTTCACTAACACTTAAACTTTTGGCAATGCTTCGAACAGAGATTCGATCGCCAATTGGTAATTCTTCAATATGTTTTAAAATTTGATCATGTTTCGTCGCCATAATTTCCTCCTAAACTAGGATCGTCTCTCCTGGGTTTAATACTTTCCCGCCAACTACTTGCTCTACGAATATTGCTGGATTTTGTTGGATAACAGGAAAGGTATTGTAATGAATTGGAATTGTTATTTCGGGATTTAAGTAAGAGACTGCTTCTAGCGCATCCTCTGGTCCCATCGTGTAATTATCGCCAATTGGTAAGAACGCTACATCAATGGATTTGTCTTTTGCAAAAAGGCGCATATCTGAAAACAACGCCGTATCACCAGCGTGATAAATTTTTTTATCTTCTGCTTCTAAAATAATCCCACTTGCTTCGCCCATGTAGGTCATTACGCCGTCTATTTCATAACCGGAACTATGCAAAGCTGGCACAAATTTAACCGAACCAAAAGGAAAGACATAACGCCCACCTAGATTCATTCCATGCGCTTTTACCCCTTGCGACTGTGCATACGTAGCCACTTCAGCTATCGCAATAATCGTTGCCTTGTTGGCTTGAGCAATTGCTAGCATATCGCCAATATGATCGCTGTGTCCGTGGGTGATTAAGATGTAATCAGGGTGTAAATCTTCAAGTGAAACGTCCGCTAAAGGATTGCCATTAATAAAAGGATCAAATAAAAGGTTCGTGCCGTCGTTTAGACGAATTTCAATACATGAATGTCCATGTCCTATCAGTTCCATTTGTATTCCTCCTACGGTATTTTCTACACACTCTTATGATAATTAATCGTCAAATTCATTCTTAAAAGTAGTACAGTTTAGTACAGTTTACTTTCTTTATTGTAACAGAGAATTAGAAATATACAATCGCATTTGCTTATTTTCTTAGCTAGTAAAGAAACAGACGAGAAAAATCATGAATCTTTCTCGTCTGTTTCTTTTTACTTATTTGGTTGTTTTCCGAAAACGTAAAATCGTTAATATAAAGGCCGCCACACATAATAGAAAGGCGACAAAAAAGGTTTCACGCATTCCCACAATAAATATATCTGGGCGATTAGCCAGATACGTGGTTACTCGTTCACCATAGGCTTCGCTCATACCACGATATAAAATGGTCGTTGACAACGCAATCCCAATGACCATTCCTAAGTTTCTAGCAAAAGAATTCATACTTCCTGCTACACCTAAATCTTGCTTTTCAACACTGCTCATAACCATTGTATTGTTTGGAGACTGGAAAAGTGCATTTCCCAAGCCCATAATGGCTGTTGCAATCACATAATACCAGATAGGCGAATTCATATCTAAAAACATATACATTAACGACGTACAGCACAAGAGCAACAATCCGCCAAATGTTAAAATACCTGGGCCAATTTTATCCGTCAAATAGCCACTCAGAGGAGCCCCAACCACCATTAATAACGGAAATACCATCATTAATAGACCAGCATAACTAGCACTTAGTTTGCGTGCATCCTGCAAATAAAATGGAATGACAACATTTACAAAAAAGTTTGAGGCAAAAATTAAAACGGCGGACAATAAACTTAAAGTAAAAATTTTGTTTTTAAAAATTGCGAACTTAATAAGTGGGCTTTTTCTTTTTCGTTCAACCATTATAAATAATCCTAATGCGATTACTGCAATAATGAACAATAAATAGGATTGTAACGAGCCAAACCCGCTCTCTTGTCCGAGGAAAATCCCGCCGAAGAACGTCATAATCGCAATGGCAATACAAGCAAATCCTGAAAAATCGATTTTTTCTTTTGTTTTTGTAATATCTTTTGGTAGAAACTTTTCGCCAATTAAAATTGTAACTAGCCCCACAGGAACATTAATCCAAAAAATATACGACCAAGAAAAGTTTGATAAGATCAATCCACCAATCCCAGGACCAGCAATCGCGCCTAAAGAGACAAAGGCACCTACTGCACCGAGCGCCCGCCCTCTTTCATTTAAAGGGAATACTTCCGTAATAATTCCTGAATTGGTCGCCATGGTCATGCTAGCACCAATACTTTGAACGACTCGCGCAAATAATAGAAAGCTCAGCGATTGATTAAAGCCACAAAGTAACGAACCAATCGTAAAAATAACCGTGCCAATTCGATAAACTTTTATTTTTCCAAAACTGTCGCCAATTTTTCCAAATAATAATAAACAAGCACAGACAACCATTAAATAAATAGATACGACCCATTCCGCTTGATTCATGGGTACGGACATTTCTTTTGAAATAGTCGGTAAAGCAATATTTACAATGCTGGAATCTAATGTAGACATGAAGGTAAACATAGCCACAGAAACTAAGATCCACCAACGATTTTTCTGCACTTCAGAATCCTCTTGGTAACTTTTAATTTTCTCCATTGATTCATCCCCTCTCGCTCCAAAACAGTTTACTTACTAATAATAACTCTATTTCTTCTTTTTTTCATCGGAAATTTTCTAAAAAATCACTCATGAGATGTTCACCTTCTTATTACACGCTCGCAATTGACAACCATTCGCTTTTACGCTAATTTAAAATTAGCAAACGGAAAACACAAGGAGGACTTGAAATGACCTTAATTTCTCGCATTAAACAATTAGCTCAGTCAAGGCAACTAACCCTCGCCCAATTAGAAAGAAACGTCGGCATTTCCAATGGACAAATTCGTCGTTGGGATACCTCTTCGCCTAAAGTAGAGAATCTTTTAAAAATAGCAGACTATTTTTCTGTCTCCTTGGACTATTTAATGGGCCGCACCCAACAAACAGAGATTAATCATCAGGCACCTATGACAAGCACACAAAAAGAGTTACATATTCACATTACTACGGAAGAGTTAACAGAAGAAGAAATTACTCAGTTAGAGGAAGAAGCAAATCGTTTCTTGCGGTTCCGTAAATTTGAAATGACAAATTCTTAAAGAACGTTCACTTCTCCTAGTCATTGATAGCAAAAACTAGAACCTAAACAAAAAAACCACCACGACCGTCGTCTGTGGTGGAAATGAAGGTTGTTATTTACTCTTGGTAGGAGTAAGTATGAAAAAACCAATTCGGGATAATTGGCATAACGTAAGTATAGTGGTTTGTGCCTTTTTTATCATGAGTTTCAGCTATATTTTTTATAAAACTTTTATTAGAACACCATTAACAGTCCTTTATTTAGATTATTTAAAGCGTTTTCTTTTATTGAACATATTGTTTTAAACATTCGATTTCCTGTGCTACACTTACTTTTAGAAGGGGGATTTTATTATGGCAAATCAAAAAAAAGATAGCTTATCAACATTATTTTCTGAAGAAGTTCATGGACCGTTTGTTACTTTCTTGTTTAACACCCATGTCGCTCATCAAAACGTAGAAAAAGATTCGCTTGTTTTGAAAAATTTTGCAAAAGCGGCAAAAACACGCTTTGAAAAAAAATTTCCTGAGGAAAAATGGGCTGTTTTCCAAGAAAAAATTGACGCACTTCTAGCTGATGCTTCCTTCTGGCGCAACGGCACAGCAAGTGTTTCAATCATCTTATCTCCAGAAAACACCTTTGTTCAACGATTAGATGTGCCCGTTGACGATCAATATTACGTGGACACGATCCCTTATTTACTTGGACTAGTCAAAGACAAACAATTTAACTACCATTATTACCTACTTGCTCTAAATCGCGATTCAATGAAACTTTACAAAGTCGATCATACGACTGTGACTCCTGTTGAATTGCCTAAAGACGCGCCAACAGACGTGGTCACAGCTTTAGGTGATGAATTAACAGGTGGTAATTTAAACTTTTCAACTCAAGGTAGTTCTAACGGTTCTAAAGAAGGTGTCGCTTATCATAGCATCAATACTAAAGATAAAGAAGTTGAAATTGATTGGGTGAACTACTATCAAGCAGTCGATACTTTCTTAAAAGATCAACTGGATAATCCTGAAAAATTACCGCTTTATCTTTATGCTTTACCAGAAAACCAAACACTCTTTAAAAAGATTGCTAAAAATCCTTATTATGATTGCTCAATTTCAGTTGCTGCTTCACCTGCACAAGCAACCATTCAAGATATCCGCAGCGCTAGTGAAAAAATAGCTGCAGAGTTAACAGAAAAAGAAACAGCTTCTTATAACAAATTACTAGATCGTAAATTCTTAGATCAATTTACAGATATTTCGCCAGCGGCAGCTGACGGCAAAATTTCCCATCTTTTTATTGCAACGTCACTCTTTGTTACTGAAAACAATGAAATGTCATCTGAAGAGTACGATCGCCGCAAACTTTTAAACACCATTGCTTACCAAGTCATTCAAAACGGCGGTCAAGTTTTTGTTTTAGACCAAAAAGCTGCACCAGATGAAAAGTCTTTAGCGGCTATCCTCCGTTATTAAAAACAGGCAAAAAGCCCATTGTAAGAAAGCGCCTTACAATGGGCTTTTTTTCTGAGACTTATTGAAACAGCACTATAACAGCCTTATCTTCACTTTCTAGTTTTTAAAAAACATCCGATAAAAAAGAAAATAAGGTTATCGCTATACAAAAACCAGTTAGTATGCTATAGTAATAGATGTAGTTTTTGTTCGGTAATATGGGTAGCTGTTTCAAATAAACATCTTCCACATTTTTCACCTTTCAAGTAATTGCAAAATATGAATGTGTTATAACACACATCTAGGAGGATATTTATTATGGAAACAGGTACAGTAAAATGGTTTAACTCAGACAAAGGCTTTGGCTTCATCACTGCAGAAAACGGAAACGATGTATTCGTACATTTCTCAGCTATCCAAGGTGACGGCTTCAAAACTTTAGAAGAAGGTCAAGCAGTAACTTTCGAAATCGAAGAAGGTCAACGTGGCCCTCAAGCAACTAACGTTACTAAAGCTTAATTAAACAATACTGACTCAAAAACCTGACGTTAATCGTCAGGTTTTTTTTATAAAAAAAAGAACAAGAAAACTTTCTGAAACTAAGTGCTTCCTCTATTTTTTTTGAAGAGTTTTCGTTATACTGAAGAGGAAAAATGTTTTAAAGGAGTTTATTTATGCAATTTTATGGTGATTTAACCTTTTTAGGTGTTTATTTATTGGGTCTCTTTTTCATTCCCTCGTGGCGGAAAAAGAAAAAAGAACACGATTGGTTGCCGTGGATGTTTGGCTGGACTGTCTTTATGTTCTTCTCATATGTTTTATATTTAGAAATCATTCGTGGCACAGCCTTCTTTTTAATTCCCATTGCTTTTTTTGGCTTGTTTGCGCTCTTCTACTTCAAAGAAAAAAGGCGTTTACTGAATGGAACATTATTTAATATTTTTCTTGTGGTTCTAGCGACTTATTTAGGGATTACTGCGATTCGTACAAACAACTACTTTCTAATCACCTTAGCAATTATTGCCCTGCTGGCAATTTTTATCGCTTTGGCTTTAGGACTCTATGCCTTAATTATTTTCCTCTATTGGAATGCGGTCGTTGTTATGAGAAAAGAAGGTCGGTCTCTAGGGAACTTGTTGACGTTGTTGCTGGCAATTGGCTTAACATTACTATTAATTTATAATTTCTTTTTTCAATCGTTGTTACCAACGTGGCTCTCCTTACCATTAACTATTGCGCCATTTATTTTGACTTATTTCGCGTTTGTTTTTTATAATTTTTTAACTGTTTCTACGTTGTATCAATTTAATCAGCCAAAATATACACAGGATTATATTGTTGTGTTAGGTTCGGGGTTAATCAATGGTGAGATTGTGCCGCCGTTATTGCAAGCCCGCATCAACAAAGCCATTCAATTTTACAAGGCTCAAAATCGCGCAACGTTAAACCCACCAAAAATCGTCATGTCTGGTGGCCAAGGCCCTGATGAATTACTTCCTGAAAGTGTCGCGATGAAAATGTATGCTTTGACACAAGGTATTCCTGATGATGATATTTTAGTAGAAGCTCATTCAAAAAACACACTAGAAAATATGCGTTTTTCCAAAGAAACAATGATTGAGGATTTTGGAAATGCTAATTTCCAAGCCATTTTTACTACAAACAATTATCACCTTTTCCGAGCGGGTCTTTTCGCTCGAATGGCTGGCTTAAAAGCTGATGGCATTGGTGCAAAAACCGCTTTTTATTTTTTACCTAACGCGTTTATTCGAGAGTTCATCGCCATTGTAGTGATGTACAAACGCCGCCATATTATTGTTTGCGGCCTAGCTGCCATCGGTATGGTTATGTTATTCTTAACAGGATTGATTATTCAGTAAAGAAGGAGTTTCCCCTATGAGTTTGTATCAAAAATTTATTCAAAATGAACGTTTGCGACGTTTTTGCGTCCTTGCTTTGATTATTTTTGTGCTTTATTTATCCAGAAGTATGATTACAACAATTCTTTTAACATTTATCTTTACCTATTTAGCTGTTCGTTTGGTCCATTTTGTTCAACGCTATATGAAAATCCCGACGATTGTCATCGTTCTCTTAACCTATGCATTGGTTGTTTTTCTAATCTATTTAGCGATTACTAAATATGTTCCCGTTCTAGTTAACCAAACGACTCAAATGATTAATTCTGTAGTTGATTTTTATCAAAGTCCACATACAGATACAAATCAAGTATTGCAATTTATTGATCAATACTTGGAAAAATCTAACTTACTCTCTCAACTCCAGAATGGTGCTTCAATGATTTTACGCTACATTCAAGATATTGGCGCTGTCGGCTTATCATTTGTCATGTCCTTTATTTTAAGTTTCTTCTTTATGATTGAGAAGAAGCAAATGGCTGATTTTTCTAAGTTATTTTTAAAAAGTGATTTTGATTGGTTTTTTCAGGATATCTATTATTTTGCCAACAAGTTCGTCAACACATTTGGTGTCGTAATGGAAGCTCAGTTTTTCATTGCTGTGGTGAATACAGTCATTACTACCTTGGCCTTGGCGATAATCGGCTTTACTCAGTTACCTAGTTTAGCCATTATGATCTTCATTTTGAGCTTAGTCCCAGTTGCTGGTGTGATTATTTCCTGCATTCCGCTAAGTTTCATCGCTTATTCCCAAGGTGGCTTGAACGATGTGATTTATATCTTAGCTTTAATTACAATCGTTCATTTATTTGAATCTTACGTGCTAAATCCTAAATTCATGTCTAGTAAAACAGAGTTACCAATCTTTTATACGTTTGTCATTTTATTAGTTAGTGAGCGTCTCTTTGGTGTATGGGGACTTATTGTAGGAATCCCTGTGTTCACTTTCTTCTTAGATGTCTTAAAAGTAAAACCAATTCGTGGCCTGAAACGTCTACCTAATGTGAAAAAAAATAGTTCAGCAGAATAATTTCTGCTGAACTATTTTTTTTATTGTTTTCTTAAATCATTTAAAATAGCCATGGCTCGGTCTTGGTTCATCGTTTTTTGACGTTTTAATTGTTGAGCGACTGCCTCAACTTCTTTACCAGTAGCTCCGACCGTCATCGCTAAAGAACGTGCTTGTAGAGCCATGTGTCCTTTTTGAATTCCTTCAGAGACTAAGGCCCGTAACGCCGCTAAATTTTGTGCCAAACCAACAGCCGCTACTACTCGACTTAGTTCTTTTGCATCCGTCACTGCTAACAAATCAGCGGCTGCTTGAGATTTAGGTAAGACTTTTGTGGCACCGCCAACCGTGGCTAAAGCAAGCGGAACTGAAATTTCACCAATTAGTTGTTCGCCATCCAGCGTCCAACTAGTCAAACCTTGGTAGCGACCTTCCTTCACCGCAAAAGCATGACAAGAAGCGCTAACAGCGCGTGTATCATTTCCTGTAGCTAAAACTACAGCTTCAATGCCATTCATGATCCCTTTGTTATGCGTGACTGCCCGATAAGGATCTAATGAAGCATAGCGTGAAGCTAAAACAATTTTTTCAGCAATTTCCCGGCCATTGCTCCCCTTACTTAAACGTGAAACTGGAATAGCCGTTTTCATCGTAACAACCGACTCCGTGGCATAATTACTTAAAATACTGAATAAAATCTTTTGCTCCGCAAACCATTCACGGAACAACTCGGCCACACCTTCCAACATAGCGTTAACGATATTTGCCCCCATTGCATCCTTAACATCTACTAAAAAGTCGACAGATACAAATGATTCATCAAAAGCACGATATTGCAAATCTCTTAAGCCGCCGCCGCGTTTAACGATAGATGGATAACTTAACTCTGCTTGTTGAAAAATTTCCGTTTCTCTTACTTGTAGTTCATCAATCAATGACTCGGCGTCTGCAACATCGTAAAAAACGATTTGTCCACGCATTAAACGTTGTTGATTCACTGTTTTAAATCCTTGTGCTATTTTTGCACCATTACTCAAAGCCGCAATCACTGAGGGCTCTTCTGTCGCCATTGGTACCAAATAATCAGTTTCGTCCACTGTTAAATGTAAGCCAACGCCCATCGGCACTTCTGTTTCACTGATTTGATTTTCAATCATATGATTGGCAATCTGCGAAGATAAAGCCGTATTTTCAAATTCTTTTTTTGTATCAGCAGAAATCTGGCCTTCATTAAGAAGAGAAGCCAGGCGTTCCTCAGGACTCATTTGATAAAATCGGCTGTTTTTTTTTTGCTGAGGTCTCTCTAGTAGCATAGCGAGTCCTAAGCCACCGCCGATACATAAAGAAGCCACTCCATATTTCTTTTCTTTTTGATTTAATTGATAACTTAAACTCGTTAATAAACGAGCACCTGTGGCACCAATCGCATGACCTAATGAAATACCGCCACCATAAATGTTGACCTTTTCCTCTGGTAAAGCCAGTTCTCTTTGGACCACGATTGAAGTTGCTGCAAATGCTTCGTTGATTTCATACAGATCAATTTCTTCCGTAGTAAGTTGATTGCGCGCTAACAGTTTTTGAATGGCTTTAATCGGCGAAATTCCCATATAGGCTGGATCAATACCGACTTCCACACTGTCTCGAATAATAGCTAAATAAGGAAGACCGTGTGCTTCGGCATATTCTTGTGAAGCAATAATCAAAGCAGAAGCCCCATCATTAATGGTTGATGCATTCCCTGCTGTTACAGTACCGTCTTCTTTAAAAACTGTTTTAAGCGTTCCTAGCTTCTCAACGCTCGAATTAGGGCGAATCCCTTCATCTTTCTCCACAAGCGTTCCTGATACTTCTAATGGGGCTATTTCGTCAGCGAATATCCCTTCTGCTTGTGCTTGAGCTGCTTTTAATTGTGAATGTACAGAAAATTGATCTTGCTCTTCTCTAGTTACATGATACTTTTCGGCCACATTTTCAGCAGTTAAGCCCATTGCTTGACCACTAAAGGCATCCGTTAACCCATCGTACATCATACTAGAAAAAGGCGCATCATAGCTTTCTGTTTCGTAATTAAAACGTTGTAATTTAGGTGCTTGGGACATATTCTCAATCCCGCCAGCAATTAAAACTTCCGCTTCTCCTAATTGAATCAATTGTTTCGCCAAAATAACGGCCTTCATTCCTGATCCGCAGACCTCATTAACCGTCATTGCGGGAATTTCATGAGACAAACCGCTGTTTATTGCTATTTGTCGTGCGGGATTTTGGCCATTTCCAGCTTGTAAAACATTTCCAAAGATTACTTGATCAATTTCTTCAGAAATAGTGGAATGTCTTTTTAAAAGTTGTGTTGTAACATGTGTTCCTAAGTCTACGGCACTTACTTGACTTAAGCTGCCTTTATATTTTCCAATTGGTGTTCGTAATGCATCAATAATAACTACTGTTTTCAACTAAATGCACCTCCATCTTGAAATATATCATAAAATCCCAGAATCACAAGTGCCAATTACTGAATGTTAACAGACTTATAAGATATTTTTTAATAATCTATGAAGTTAATACAAAAATTCCCCATTTTGGTTCATTTCGTGCTATTTTATATAATGAATCTATTTATCGTAAAGGAGTTAAAGAAATGACAATTGGGATTGATAAAATTAGTTTTTTTGTGCCCCCTTATTATATTGATATGACGGCACTGGCTGAAGCCAGAAATGTAGACCCTGGAAAATTTCATATTGGTATTGGGCAAGACCAAATGGCGGTGAACCCAATCAGCCAAGATATTGTGACATTTGCAGCCAATGCCGCAGAAGCGATCTTGACCAAAGAAGATAAAGAGGCCATTGATATGGTGATTGTCGGGACTGAGTCCAGTATCGATGAGTCAAAAGCGGCCGCAGTTGTCTTACATCGTTTAATGGGGATTCAACCTTTCGCTCGCTCTTTCGAAATCAAGGAAGCTTGTTACGGAGCAACAGCAGGCTTACAGTTAGCTAAGAATCACGTAGCCTTACATCCAGATAAAAAAGTCTTGGTCGTAGCGGCAGATATTGCAAAATATGGCTTAAATTCTGGCGGTGAGCCTACACAAGGAGCTGGGGCGGTTGCGATGTTAGTTGCTAGTGAACCGCGCATTTTGGCTTTAAAAGAGGATAATGTGATGCTGACGCAAGATATCTATGACTTTTGGCGTCCAACAGGCCATCCATATCCTATGGTCGATGGTCCTTTGTCAAACGAAACCTACATCCAATCTTTTGCCCAAGTCTGGGATGAACATAAAAAACGAACCGGTCTTGATTTTGCAGATTATGATGCTTTAGCGTTCCATATTCCTTACACAAAAATGGGCAAAAAAGCCTTATTAGCAAAAATCTCCGACCAAACTGAGGCAGAACAGGAACGAATTTTAGCCCGTTATGAAGAAAGCATCATCTATAGTCGTCGCGTAGGAAACTTGTATACGGGTTCACTTTATCTGGGACTCATTTCCCTTTTAGAAAATGCAACGACTTTAACCGCAGGCAATCAAATTGGGTTATTCAGTTATGGTTCTGGTGCTGTCGCTGAATTTTTCACTGGTGAATTAGTAGCTGGTTATCAAAATCATTTACAAAAAGAAACTCATTTAGCACTGCTGGATAATCGGACAGAACTTTCTATCGCTGAATATGAAGCCATGTTTGCAGAAACTTTAGACACAGACATTGATCAAACGTTAGAAGATGAATTAAAATATAGTATTTCTGCTATTAATAATACCGTTCGTTCTTATCGAAACTAAGTATTTAAATCCCCCGATTCAATCAACAAAAGAGCTAGACATTCAAGTTTTTGCTTGAATGTCTAGCTCTTTTTATGAAAGCCAAACTTCTTTGACCCCGTCTGTCACGGCGATACCATCTGTCAAAGCTAAACGTTGTGAATAAGAAACGTAGCCATAATAAACATCAACACCGCTGCCATTGTTCCAAGTAACAGTGATTTTAACATTTGGAGTAATCGATTTTGTAGCTGGTTGGGTCGTCGGGCGATAATTAGTCGTATCATAACTTAAAATAGTGCCCGAAGCTCCACTTATTTCGGCTTTTCCTGTGTAAATTTCGCCATTCGTATTCGTCTGCGTGACCGCTCCATTCGCTTCAATGATTAACCCCGCTTGCTTTTGATCTCCTCGTGGATAATAAAAAAGATACGTGGTTGCCCATTTAGCAAACTCATCTGGAATCGGTTTAAGTGATTCTGTTTGTGCCGGACTCGACTTCGTTTGCTTTTCAACCGCAACTTCTTCTTGTCTTTTTAAGCCTTCATTATTTTGATTATTTAGTTTCTCAACCGTTTCTTTAACGATCGAATAGTGAGGTTTCCCTAAATCGCTAACAGGGATCGTAGCTAATTTTTCTTCTGATTCTTTATATTGCCCCTCTGCCGTTAACTTTTTAGCTTCTGTAATAATGGCATCATACTTGGTTTGGTCTACAGAAGAGGATGTGCTTTGTCCCGTAGCTTCGACTTGTTTTGTGACACTGGTTTTTTCCGTGGTCACGTCTGACGAACTTCCACAAGCACTTACAAACATTGAGCTAACGATTAATAAACATCCCACAATCACATGCTTTTTCATCTTTAAATCCCCCATTTGTTTATCTTTGTTATTTTTTGTTACTTAAATTATCCCATAGATGAACAAAAGAAACCATTATTTATAAAAAAGTTTAGCAAGCGCTTCAAGAGAGGCACTTGCTAAACTTTTTTCTCACTGTTATTGATTGATTACTTTGACTAGTTCTTCAAATAATAATGCACTAGATGCTGCTCCTGGATCAATATGACCAATTGCTCGTTCCCCTAAATAAGAGGCACGTCCTTTTTTCGCCACCCAATCTTTTGTTGCTTCAGCAAATTGTTCAATTTTTTCTTCATTAAATTGTTCCGTTCCAATTACTTCAGCAACAGGTGCCCAGACATCAACCATCGTTTTATCTCCTGGTTCAGCTTTGCCGCGCATCTGAATCCCAGCTAGACCTTGCTGAACAATTTCTTTTAATTGCTCTGGCGAACTGATGGTTTCCAAATCTTTTGTCGCTTTAGTCATATTCATAAACGCAGTACCATATAAAGGACCGGAAGCTCCGCCAACTTTTGAAATCAAAGCCATGGATAGGACTTTAAATGTCTCCGTGATTGTTGTTGGTACTTTTTTGTCAAACGCAATTTTGTATTCAGCCATACCACGAGCCATGTTGTTACCGTGATCCCCATCACCAATCGGCGTGTCTAATTCACTTAAATAGTCTTTTTTTTCTTCGATAACTTTTGAATAATTGTCTAACCATGTTTGAATGTCTTTTACTGTTAAGTCCATCTTTTATCACCCTTACCAAGAAATTGTTGTTACATTGCTTTCTAGCGCTGTTTGCCAGTCTTTTGTCGCCAAGTCAATCATCGTTAAAGATAATCCTTGCATGTCAATAGACGTCATATAGTTACCCACTTTATGGAAGGTCACTTGAACACCTTTATCTTCTAATAATGTTAGCACGTCGTTCATAAATACAAATTGTTCCATTAATGGCGTGCCGCCCATGCCATTGACAAGTACCCCCACTGTTTGTGGTTGTTGTTCATAGCTACTTAATATTTTTTCAACTAATTCTTTCGCTAACTCTTTCGATGGTTGGATTTTTTCACGACGATAGCCTGGTTCTCCGTGAATCCCTACGCCAAATTCAATTTCATCTTCTGGTAAAGTAAAACCTGGTTTGCCAACTTCAGGCACAGTGGCTGCTTTTAAAGCCACTCCAATTGTTTTCGTGGCTGCTACAATCTTTTCTCCTAAAGAAACGAGCTCTTCTAAAGAAGCACCTTGGCGGGCATGATGTCCTAAAATTTTATGGACAAGAACAGTCCCGGCAACGCCGCGTTTCCCAGCGGTATAGGTGCTATCTTCGACAGCAATATCGTCATCGACAACGACCATTTCTACATGGATGTCTTCCATATCAGCCATATCTTTGGCCATTTCAAAGTTCAAAATATCGCCTGTATAATTTTTTACGATTAACAGAACACCGGCCCCTTGGTCTGCCGCTTGGATCCCTGTTAAAATTTGATCTGGTGTTGGTGAAGTAAAGACATCACCTAAAACTGCGGCATTTAACATTCCATCACCAACAAACCCAGCATGTGCAGGCTCATGACCACTTCCACCACCAGATACTAACCCAACTTGTTTGTTTGAGTCGTTGCGAGCAATCACGCGAGAATCTTCGACTTGATGAACAAGGTTTCCATAGCTTTTCACAATTCCTTGGAGCATTTCTTCGACAATTTTACCAGGTTCATTAATAATTTTTTTCATTTAGTTCCACCCTTTCTTACCAGCATTTTGAGCTTCTGCTAAAATTTGCGTCAAATCATCTGAGACACCTGCAGTAATTGCTGCCGCAAAGGCACCTTCAACCAATGGTGCATCGACTAAATGATAATGTTTCTGTTGGTCTTCTTCTAGCATATCAAAAGCTAATTCTGAACTTAAAACGGCACTGCCTAAATCGGCAAAAATTAAAAATTCTCGGTCAGAGTCCGCTTCGTTAATCGTGTCAATGATTTTCATTGGATCTGAACCTAATGAACCATCTGATGTGCCACCAAGTGAATGAATCGTAATTTCTTCACTGGCATTCATCTGTTCAATCATCTCTTTAATACCATCTGTAATCATTTTGCTATGTGAAACGAGTAAAATATCTGCTTTCATGTGGACACTTCCTTAATCTAATTTATGTCTTGTTTTATATTCTTGTCCGACTTTATCTGCAACAATGATTGCATTCGCTACTTCTTCAACGACAATTGGGAATGGCATTGAATGAATTGATTCTTCTGGAATGCAAGCAATTTTGGCTACTTCCAACGCTTCTTCATAAGTGATTTCATCGACACCAATGTCTGAAAGCGTTAATGGTAAACCTACAGAAGCGCTAAAGTCTAAAACAGCTTCTAATTCGTCTTTTGCTGCATCTTCTAATACAAGTTGTGCAATCGTTGCAAAGGCTACTTTTTCACCATGTAAATAACTGTGCGCACCAGGTAAGACTGTCATACCGTTATGAATCGCATGCGCTGCAGCTAAACCACCACTTTCAAAACCTAAGCCTGAAAGTAAGATATTTGTTTCGATAATCTTATTCAATGATTCAGTAACCACGTTTGCATCACAAGCTAATTTCGCTTTTAACCCATCTTCCTGTAGGTTTTCCCAGCAAAGTTTTGCCATGGCCAAAGCTGCATATGTGCCGCTAGCAGCAGGCGTTAAGCCTTCTCTTGAACCCATTGGCAAACTAGCATTAACCCGAGAATATGAATTGTGTGTTGCGCGTGCTTCAAAATATGTGGATAAGGCATCCCCCATTCCAGCAACTAAAAATCTAGTTGGCGCTTTGGCAACCACTTTTGTATCAACCATCACGACGCTTGGACTTTGTTTAAAGTAAGCATAATCATCAAATGAGCCATCTTCATGATATAGTACAGCTGAATGCGAAGTTGGTGCATCTTGAGCCGCAATCGTTGGTACAATAATTAAGTTTTCACCTTCTGCTACGACTTTTGAAGCATCGATTGCTTTACCGCCACCTAAACCAATGATACAGTCTGCTTGTTCTTTTTGTCCAACGTTTTGCAATCGCTTTGTTTCTTCACGCGTTACTTCTCCACTAAAGCCACCCTCTACGAAGGTAATGTCAAACTTTTTCGCTGTTTCTTCCAATTGTGGACGTACACGATCAACGTCAGCAGGATTTGCAATTAGTAACGCTTTTTTTCCAAAAGTTGAAACGAAGTAACCTAAGTTTAGTAATTCATCTTCCCCTTGAACATATTTCGTTGGTAAAATCAATGCTTTTCTCATGTTGATAGCCTCCTATATTTTGTTTACATACATAGTATAAAACGCTTTCATCAAAAAAGCATTGAACTTTTGGTATCGTTTTCTTGCAAAAAATGATAGAATTATTTTGTGAAATAATAAAATATTATGATTTTTAAACTTTAGATTGAAGGATTGCCTTATGACTGTAGAATTAAAAAATATTTTAGATTTAGAAAAGTGGGAAAAATTGCAAGAATCATTGGCCTTAAGCACTCGTTTAGCCATTATTTTAGTCGATTATAAAGGTCGTCCTGTGACGAAACATAGTCAAGTTCAACCCTTTTGCCAACTGGTACGTCACTCCCCTGAGCTCTCGAAACTTTGTGAAAAATGTGATGCTCGTGGTGGCTTGGAAGCTGTTCGCACTGGTCAGCCTTTTATCTACCGTTGTCACTTTAACATCGTTGATATGGCCATCCCCATTATTGTTGATGACCAGTATGTAGGAGCCATTATGGCTGGTGAAGTTTTGCTCGAAGATCACCAAGAAGAGTTAGAACAGGTTTTAACCATGAATGATGCCTTCATTCAAGAATTTTTAGTAACACACCAAGAGCTGTATCAACAATACCCTGTTTTAGAACTAGCAGACTTAGAAAAGAGCGCGACATTAATCGCTGATCTAAGCCAATATATTATTTCTGAAGCCATCAAAAAAGATTATTTAATCAATACGTACAAACAATCCTTACAGATTAGTTCGCGAAAAGAAGAGCTGGAGCCATTGAATATGATCCAAAAAGATATTCAACAAACTTTATTAACTGCTCAATTAACTCCTTCAAGTGCCTATCAAACTAAAAATAAGCAATTACAACCGGTTTTAGATGCCCTTTGGGAAAACAAATCGCTGCGTTTAAATTTACAAGAACTGGCAGACCTTGTTCATTTGACGCCGACGTATTTAAGTCGTTTATTAAAAGAGGAGTTTGGTATTCCCTTTAGTCAATTTTATCGACAATTAAAAATCACATGGGCTAAACAGCTTCTTTTGGAGACAGATAAAACGATCGCCCAAATCAGTGAAGATTTAGGGTTTGTTGAAGATAGCTATTTTGTCCGGATCTTTAAACAAGAAACGGGTGAAACACCCCTTAAATACCGTAAAAGAAAGAACAGAGCATAAAAAAACAACGACTCCTAGAAGTCGTTGTTTTTTTACACCTTTTGCTCTTGCTGTGGCTAATGCAACAAGTGCAAAAGGCGCATTATATCTGTCGTGCGACAAAGTGATACTATTAAATATGAATTGGTAAACCTAAAGCCAATTCAGCTGTATCCATAGTAATTTCGCCCAATGATGGGTGTGGGTGGATTGTTAAAGCAATGTCTTCTGCATTCATGCCAGATTCAATAGCTAAAGCTAATTCAGAAATCATGTCACTTGCACCGACACCGGCAATTTGTGCACCGATGATGACATTGTCTTCTACAGTTGTAACTAAACGCATGAATCCTTCAGTTTTATCTAAAGAGATTGCACGGCCGTTACCAGCAAATGGGAATTTGTAGCCTTTTGCTTCGATTCCCGCTTCTTTTGCTTCTGCAACAGTCATACCAACGCTTGCCAATTCTGGATCAGTAAAGGCAACAGCTGGCATTGCTTTGTAATCAACTGCAACTTTCTTACCAGAAATTGCTTCAGCAGCAATTTTTGCTTCGTAGCTTGCTTTATGCGCTAACGCAGCACCTGGTACGATGTCGCCGATTGCGAAGATGTTTTTCACGTTAGTACGTCCTTGGTTGTCAACTGGGATTAAACCACGTTCGCCAATTTCAACGCCCGCTTGTTCTAAGCCTAAGTCGTCTGTGTTTGGACGACGTCCAACAGTGACCATTACGTAATCTGCTTCAACACTTTCTTCTTTTCCGTTAACTTCATATTTAACAGTGACGCTATCGCCATTGTCAACAGCTTCTTTAGCCATTGCAGAAGTCACGATTGTTACGTTTTTCTTCTTGAAGTCGTCTGTGACAACTTTAACCATATCTTTTTCATAAGTTGGTAAAATTGATGGGCTACCTTCTAAAATTGTTACTTCTGAACCTAAGTTAGCATAAGCGCCACCTAATTCAGCACCGATGACACCGCCACCGATAATAACGAATTTTTTAGGAACTTCTTTTAAGTTTAAACCGCCTGTAGAATCTAACACGCGTCCGCCAAATTTGAATCCTGGGATTTCAATTGGACGAGAACCTGTTGCTACAATAGCATTATTGAATGAGTAAGTTTGTGCTGAGTCTGGGTGAATAACACGCAATGTATTTTCGTCAACGAAGAATGCTTCGCCTTCAATAATTTCCACTTTGTGTTTTTTCAATAACATGCCAACGCCGCCTGTTAATGATTTTACAACTGTGTTATCTTTCCAGTCTTGTGTTTTTGCAAAGTCTAATTCGACTCCTTTAGCTGTTACACCAAAAGTTGAAGAATCTTGTGCTTCTTGGTAATGATGTCCAGCAGCAATTAAAGCTTTTGAAGGAATACATCCAACGTTTAAACAAACGCCTCCGATGTATTCACGTTCGATAATCGCAACTTTTTGACCCATTTCTGCGGCACGAATTGCAGCAACGTATCCTCCAGGACCAGCTCCGATTACGACTGTATCTAGTTCAATGGCGAAATCTCCTACTACCATTTGTTAATCATCCTTCCATTAATAGTAATTCTGGATCAGCTAATAAGCGTTTAATGTTGTTCATTGCTTTTTGAGCAGTTGCGCCATCAACGATACGGTGGTCAAAGCTTAATGATAATTTCATCATGCGTCCCACAACGATTTCGCCGTCTGCATTAACAACTGGTTCTTGTGCAATTGTACCAACGCCTAAAATAGCAACTTCAGGGTAGTTGATTACTGGTGTAAACCAGCCGCCACCGACTGAACCAATGTTACTAATTGTGATTGTACCATCACGCATATCTTGTGCAGTTAATTTGCCTTCGATAGCCAATGCTGCTTTTTCGTTGATTTCATCAGCGATAGCAAACATGCTCTTCGTATTAGCATTTTTAACATTTGGTACATATAAGCCATGATCTGTATCAGTAGCGATACCAATGTTAAAGTAATTTTTGTAAACAATTTCTTGTGCTGCGTCATCAATTGATGCATTCAAGATTGGGAATTTTTGAACAGTTGAAGTCAATGCTTTTACAACGTATGGTAAGAATGTTAATTTTGTACCATTTGCAGCAGCAACATCTTTAAATTTCTTACGGTGATCCCATAATTTAGAAACTTCTACTTCATCATGTAATGTTACGTGAGGAGCAGTGTGTTTGCTGTTAACCATTGCTTTAGCAATTGCTTTACGTGTTGGTGTCATTTTTTCACGTGTTTCCATTTCGCCTAAATCAGAAGTAAAGGCTTTTGGCGCTGCTTTAGGTGCAGCTGCTTCCGCTTTAGGTGCTGCTTCTGTTGCGGCAGCTTCAGTAGCTGGTGCTGCTTGAGAGCCACCAGAAACAAAGGCATCAATATCCGCTTTAATGACACGGCCACCTTTACCAGTTGCAGTTACTTGTGTAATATCAACGTCTTTTTCACGCGCATACTGACGAACAGATGGCATTGCTAAAACGCGTTTGTTTGGATCAGCGGCTGCAACTACGCCTGTTGAAGCGGCTGGAGCTGATGCTTCCGCTTTAGGAGCGTCAGTAGCTGGTGCTGCGGCTGCCGGTGCTGCTGAATTATGACCAGGTGCGTCAATTTCAACTAACACGTCACCCACATTGGCAACTGTTCCTTCTGGTACAACGATATTTTTTACAGTACCTGTTACTGGTGACGGAATTTCTTCTACTGATTTGTCATTTTGTACTTCTAATAATGAATCATCTTCATTAATTGTGTCGCCCGCTTTAACGAACCATTTAACGATTTCGCCTTCGGCAATTCCTTCACCGATGTCTGGTAATTTGAATTGGAAAAATCCGCCAGCTGCTTCGGTTGTTGGTACAGCAGCAGGTTGTGCTGGTGTTTGTTCTTGTGCAGGAGCTGCTGGTGCTGCATCGTTATCTTCGTGACCAGGTGCGTCGATTTCGATTAACACGTCACCAACGTTTGCAACTGTTCCTTCTGGTACAACGATATTTTTTACAGTACCTGTTACTGGTGATGGAATTTCTTCCACTGATTTGTCATTTTGTACTTCTAATAACGTATCGTCTTCGTTGATTGTATCGCCAGGTTTCACAAACCATTTAACGATTTCGCCTTCGGCAATCCCTTCACCGATATCCGGTAATTTAAACTGATAAGCCATTTTTTAAGTCTTCCCTTCTTCGTTGGATCTGTCTATTTTCTTAGGAGCAAAACGCGGGGAAACGACTATAGTAGCTGAACATTTCATGCCTATAGCCGTAATCCACCTGTTTAATTCTTCGTTTATCTACTTCGAATAACTATTAAAATTCGACGATTTCTCTAGCTTTTGCTTCGATATCTTTCGCATTTGGTAACCAGATATTTTCTGCTTGTCCGAATGGGAAGATTGTATCTGGAGCAGATACACGTCCGATTGGTGCTTCTAATGATAATACGGCACGTTCAGAAATTTCAGAAACAACCATAGCGCCAACGCCAGCTTGTTTTTGTGCTTCTTGAACGACAACCACACGGCCAGTTTTTTCAACAGAGTTAATAATTGTTTCCACATCTAAAGGAGCCACTGTACGTAAGTCAATGATTTCTGCTGAAATATTGTCTTTCGCTAAGCTATCAGCTGCTTTAATCGCTTCACGAACCATAGCGCCGTAAGTGATGATTGATACGTCTGTTCCTTCACGAGTTACAGCCGCTTTATCTAAAGGCACTTCATAAGCTTCGTCTGGCACTTCCTCACGGAATGAACGGTATAATTTCATGTGCTCTAAGTAGACAACTGGATCGTTGCTACGAATAGATGAAATTAATAGTCCTTTTGCATCGTAAGGGTTTGATGGAATAACAACACGAACACCTGGTGATTGTGCGATTAATCCTTCTAAGTTATCTGAGTGAAGTTCTGGTGTATGAACACCACCACCAAATGGGGCACGAACAGTAATTGGCATATTACGAGTTCCACCCATACGGTAACGCGTACGAGCCATTTGACCAACGATTTCGTCAAATACTTCAAAAACGAAACCAAAGAATTGGATTTCAGGAACTGGACGGTAACCTTGCAAGGCAAGACCGAAAGCCAATCCACCGATACCAGATTCAGCTAAAGGTGTATCGAAGACGCGGTCTTCACCAAATTTTTCTTGTAAACCTTCAGTTGCACGGAAAACCCCACCGTTGTTACCAACGTCTTCACCGAAGATTAAGACATTTTCGTCTTTCTCTAATTCAAGAGCTAAGGCATCTGTAATTGCTTGGATCATAGTTTTTTGTGCCATTTTTATTTCGACTCCTTCGCTTCATAAAATGCAATTTGTTCTTTAATTGTTTGAGGTTGAACTTCAAACATATTTTTCAAGAAATCAGAAACTTTTTGTTTTGGCGCTTTATCCGCTTCTGCAATCGCTACTTTGATTTCTTCTTTTGTTTTTTCAATAATTTCTTCTTCTTTTGCTTCAGACCATAAGCCTTTATCTGTTAGATATTTACGGAAACGAGTCAATGGATCTTTTTGTACCCATTCGTCATCCATTTCTTTTGAACGGTAACGTGTTGGATCGTCTCCAGATAAAGTATGTGGACCATAACGATAAGTTAATGTTTCAATTAAAACTGGACCATTTCCTGCAGCTGACCAATCACGTGCTTCTTTTGCAATTGCGTAAACTGCTAATGGATCCATACCATCAACTTGAATACCAGGAATTCCTGCTGCAACAGCTTTTTGAGCTAAAGTTTTAGCCGCTGTTTGTTTTTCACGAGGTGTAGAAATCGCAAAACCATTGTTTTGGATAATGAAGACACCGTTTGCTTGGTAAGCACCAGCAAAGTTAATTGCTTCATAGAAGTCCCCTTGTGAAGAACCGCCGTCACCAGTATAAGTGAAGACAACATTTTCTTTTCCACGTTTTTTCAATCCTAAAGCAACACCAGCTGCTTGGATGTATTGAGCACCAATGATAATTTGTGGTGGTAATGCATTTAAATCTTCCGCGTAGTAGTTCCCTGCTACGTGACCACGAGACCATAAGAAAGCTTCTCTTAATGGTAAACCATGTTGTACTAATTGAGGTACATCACGGTAACCTGGTAGTAAGTAGTCTTCTTTTTCCATTGCAAATTGACTTGCCAATTGGCTTGCTTCTTGTCCAGCTGTTGGTGCGAAGAATCCTAAGCGTCCTTGACGGTTTAATGCAGTAGAACGTTGGTCTAACACACGAGACCAAACCATGCGTGTCATTAATTCAACTAATTCCTCATCCGATAAATCAGGTACTAAATCTTCATTCACAATTTTTCCATCTTGATCCAAGATTTGGAAAGTTGGGAAATCAGCGTCGACTTTAGCCATTAGCTCTTTAAAGTCAATAGGTTTTTGTTTCTTAGCCTTTGCCATTTTGTCACACAATCCTCTCTATTACGTTTCTTTAATTTCGATAAAAGTAAAACAGAGTGCGAAACTGTATTACTTTTTATCGACTACACTTAACAAATTATCACTAAATTCGAAAAAGCGCAAGAAAAAAACTCTAATTTCTTCATTTTTTCACAAAAGAGCAAAACCGCATGTTTTTGCGGTTTAGTGATAATTTTCACAAACAAGAAAACGGTTTCTGTTCCATGCTTCTTCTGTACTATTTTTCTCCTAACTGTTATATTCTATTTTGAAAATATTATATAACAGTTCTATTAATTCGAGCCCCCTCATCCCCGAGCTGGCTAGTAATCTGATTTCCGAACTTTGCGTTTTCATGAAAATTATCTTGAAAAAACCAAAAAATAAAAACCGTCAGCCGAGTAACCTACTCAGCATGCGGTTTTTTATTTTTTAGAGAACAAAGTTTTTTTCGTTAATTTTTATTTTTTTTGGCTCGTTTTTTTGCCAAATACTTTACCTTAGGTTTTATCACGAACATTCATTGCTTAAAATCACCAAATTTTCGCAAAACGAGTAATACAGCTTAGCAAATTCTCTTCTCTTTCAGTAGATTTTACTAAATCCATTCTTTGGTAATTTTAATATATAAACGTTTAGCTACTTCAACAGTTAACATGTACGCAATGATGATTCCAAAGAACCATGGCCAGTAGTTAGCCGGAAGTTTCACAAAGTCAAAAACCTCTCTTATAGGCGTTGCTACAATCAAGAAACCGAGTAAAATTGCGCCTAAACTACTTAACATCACAGGCATTGACGCACGACTTTGAATGAATGGTATTTTCCGCGTCCGGACCATATGAACAACTAACGTTTGACTAACAAGTCCCACCATAAACCAACCTGTTTGGAATAAATGTTGAGTTGCCAAACTATTGGCGCTAAACACAAACCACATGACAAGATACGTTAGAATATCGAAAATACTACTTACCGGGCCAATACATACCGTAAATTTCGCTAGTCCGTTCGTTTCCCACCGAACAGGGCTTAATAACTCTTCTTCATCGACATTATCCCAAGGAATTGTCAACTGAGCTACATCATAAATCAAATTTTGAATCAAGAGTTGTAAGGAAAGCATTGGTAGAAATGGTAAAAAAGCACTGGCTACTAAAATTGAAAAGACATTCCCAAAATTAGAACTGATGGTAATTTTAATATATTTCATCATATTGCTAAATACTTTTCGTCCTTCAATCACACCAGATTCCAGTACATTTAAACTTTTTTCCAGTAAAATAATCGAACTAGCATCTTTAGTAATATCAGCTGCAGTATCTACTGAAATGCCCACATCAGCTTTTCGTAATGCCGGTGCATCGTTAATGCCATCCCCCATAAAACCAACCGTATGACCTTTTGCTTGTAGCAATTCAATAATTTTAGATTTTTGCATCGGATTTAATTTGGCAAATAAATTAGTTTCTTCCACTTGCGCCCGCAACTCTTCATCTGTCATTGCTTCAATTTGAGAACCTAATAACACATGGGAAACTTCAATACCTACATCTTTACAGACTTTTTTGGCGACAATGTCATTATCGCCCGTTAGCACTTTCACGTTGACACCATGTTCATGCAAGGAGCGGATAGCGCTGACAGCTGACTCTTTTGCTGGATCAAGAAAACCCATAAACCCAATCAATGTCATCTCTTTTTCATCTTCAACTGAATAAACTGCTTCTTTATGGACATCTTTTTTTACAGCTACCGCTAACACACGCATCCCTTGTTTGTTCATTTGAACATTCACTCGGCGTAGTTCTTCTCGTACAGCAGTGCTTAATGGTACAATTTCGCCATTAATTTGCGCATGCGTGCACACTTCTTCCATTTCTTCCACGGCGCCTTTCGTAATCATCAATTGATGATCATCTGCATTCACGACAACCGTTAAGCGGCGTCTGGAAAAATCAAAAGGAATTTCATCAATTTTAGTGACATTTTTAAACGGCGTTTTCCATTGATGCTCTTCATAAAAATTAATAACGGCAATATCCATTAAATTTTTCCAACCTGTTTGATAAGAAGAATTTAAGTAGGCTAAATTTAGAACCTCGTCACTCAAATCACCTAATGGATTCAAATGTTGAACCAAAACTACACGATCTTCGGTAATCGTTCCAGTCTTATCTGTACAGAGCACATCCATACCACCCAAATTTTGGATAGCCGCTAATTCTTTAACAATGACTTTATGTTTCGATAAGGATAATGCACCCTTGGCTAAGTTACTCGTAACAATCATTGGCAACATTTCTGGTGTCAAACCAACTGCAACGGCAATCGCGAAGAAAAACGCTTCGCCCCAAGCACCTTTAGTTAAACCATTAATCAAGAAAACGATTGGAAACAAAATCATTACCATTCGTAATAAAAACTTACTGACTTTTGCTAAGCCTAAGTCAAAACTAGTTTTTCCTCGTTGTGTTGTAGCATTTTTAGCAATATCACCAAAAAATGTATGTTGCCCAGTTTTTAAAATAATCGCTTTTCCTTGTCCACTCAAGACATCTGTGCCCATAAACACTAGGTCTTGCATATCTAATGCAGAAACCTCTGTTTGTTGACGATCCACACCTGCATCCACAAATTTTTCGACAGGCATGGATTCGCCTGTTAGCGACGATTGATTAACGAATAAATCTTTGGTCCAAATCAACACGGCATCTGCAGGAATCATGTCTCCTGTAGCTAAAGTTACAATGTCTCCTGGAACAATTTCGTCCATTGGAATTTCTTTCGTAATTCCTTCCCGTGTCACTGCAGCGGTGTTTTCAATTAATTCTTTTAAATCCAAACTCGCTTTTTGAGAACGATACTCTTGTATAAAAGCAATCAAGACACTGGCTAAAATCATCACGCCCATCACGATAGCGGCTTCGAAATCTTTCGTTAAAGTTGAAACGACCATCAATAAGGCTAAGACATAGACAAATGGATCTTTGAATGCACTTAAAAATAAAATAATTGCTGGGGTTGGCTTTTGTGCAGAAACTTCGTTTGGTCCAAATTCCTCTAATCTTTTTTCGGCATCTTCATTCGAGAGTCCTTTTTCAGATGTCCGTAATTCCATCATTAATTCCCGTTCAGAAAGCAACGCCAATTTACGTAATTCTTGATCTTTGGTTGCTTTTCTCATATCCATTGTTTTTTTGTTCATCATTTTCTTTTCCTCCAAGGTTGTGGTCACCTGCCGAAAAGAGCGCTAAAATCTTCTCCTTTCGTTGGTGACTGTATTTTGTTTCTCTGTTCACTTCCAGGGTCTTCCATGACAGTCATCCTTTCTTTTTCTTATTTATACTTCCAGTGAATAATTGCTTTTTTGCCAAACACACAAAAAAGGACCTACTCAACAATAGAGTACGTCCCAAAATACCATCTTTAAATAAGATTCTCTATCGTTGAGCTTTAGCACTATAGGGCGTAGATAACATGTATCAGCTACATTATGAATAACCTTCACGATTATTCCTGTTCAACCAACTAAGGGTCTCTCGATCCTTTCGCGGCAGCAGCATTTGTCCAAATAGGAGCCTCACCTAACAATTATTCAGTTTTTATCCACTTCTTATAATAGAGGAGTTTGACATTCTTGTCAAAAGATTTATGACTTTTTTGTTATAAATAAAAAATAACTACTTTAAAATTTCCTTTATTTCTGCTTTTCGCTCAGGAATAAACCACATGACTAAAACAATCGTATCAATAATCAGGACAGCGATTGGCGCTACCAGTTTGCCCACAATCAACGCAATAATATTCAACACAATCGAAAGCGTTAATTTTGGATAGTGGCCAAACAAACGTTGTACTTCGGATTTGGGCCCATTTGCCTGAATCAATGCCCGCACCACTAGATAATAAGCAACATCAGCTCCTAATACTACTAAGCCATACAAAGCTTGTGGCGGCCAAGAAAACGGATGTTCACCCACCCAACCAGTAACAAACGGGAAAAACGTCAACGTCAAAATTAATAAATTATTCATCCAAAGGACACGTCCATCAATTTTACGGACACTTTGAAATAAATGATGATGATTGTTCCAATAAATCAATAAAGTAACAAAACTAATTAAATAAATAATGATTTTGTGTCCAGATTGAGTCAGAGCAGACCAATCTGCTTTTTCAGGAATTTTTAATTCTAAAATTAATAACGTTAAAATAATCGCAATGACTGCATCTGTAAATGCTTCTACACGTGTTTTCGGCATCATTTCCCCCTACTTTCATAAAAATTAAATAACTTACCCAAAGTAAGTATAACGCATTTCTGTAAAAATTCAATTATTTATGGAGTCTCTCGGTTGTTGAAGTTCCTAAAAACGAGTGCAAGCGCCCCACTTAAAAGTAAGCCTCTTGCACTCGTTATAGAACAAATCAGTTATTGGAATACGCCTGCCTGATAAGGTGCTAACTGCATCCGTTTCTTCACCGTAAAATCTTGATTCCCTAATAATTGTTGCCACTTTCTGCCTAGTAATTTATTCGGCAAGTCAAATTGGCACTTTTCTCCACTTAAATTGACAATCACTAACGCTGTTGCCTCAGTTGTTTTTCTTAAAAAAGCAAAAACAGACGGATGATTGGGCGCTAATAGTTCAAACTGTCCATCTGTAAAGACCGGATTGTCTTTCCGCAACGCAATTAACTTTTTATAATAATTCAACACGGATTGCGCATCCGTTTCTTGGTCAGCCACATTTATTTCTTTGAAATTGGGATGAATTGCTAACCACGGATGCCCCGAGGTGAATGAACTTGCCTCTTGACTCGTCCACTGCATAGGCGTACGCGAATGGTCCCGCGTCCAATGCGCCACTTCTTTTAATGCTTGTTTCGCATCGTAGCCACTTTCTATAAGCAAACGATAATGGTTATGAGAATCTTTAGCATCTAACTCGTCAATCTGTTGAAACGGATAATTAACCATGCCGATTTCCTGTCCTTGATAAATAAACGGTGTTCCTCGCAAGAGCAAGGCGATTGTTCCAATCGCCTTAGCAGAATGAGAGGTTTCATTGCCTAAAATTGAATTGATTCTGGGATTATCATGATTTTCTACATATAATGCATTCCAGCCTTCTGTCCCTAAATGCTTTTGCCAGCGAGCCATTACTTTTTTATAGCCTAAAATATTTAACCGTTCTTCTCCTGGCTTTCCTTCTCGAACATTGTGCTCTAATTCAAAAATCATATTCAGATAGCCCGCATCATTGGTCCATTCCACCGCTTTTTTACTTGAAACGCCACTAGCTTCCCCCACTGTCATGATGTCATACTCAGCAAAAATAGCTTTCAAATCCAGCATATAGTCTTCAATGCCTTTTACATTCATAAATGGAGCCCACGGATTCGTGGTAATTTTAAAATCCCAAGGTTCTTTTTGGATATGACTAATCGCATCCAATCGGAAACCATCAATTCCCAAATCTAACCACCAGCGAATCATCGCATAAATCTCTTCACGAACTTTAGGATTTTTCCAGTTCAAATCAGGTTGCTCTTTTGCAAACACATGAAAATATGCTTGCTTTGTACCCGCGTCATACGTCCAAGTCGAGCCACCAAAAAAGCTTTGCCATTCATTCGGCATACGATCTGGTGTCGCATCGGCCCATAAATAATACTCACGATACGGATTATCTAAACTTTTTTTCGCTTCAACAAACCACGGATGTTGATCACTTGTATGATTGACCACTAAATCAAGAATAATCTTCAAACCTAATTGATGCGCTTGGTCCAAAAGTTCTTGAAAATCTTCCATCGTACCAAATTCTGGCTGAATCCCTTGATAATCCGCAATATCATAACCATTGTCAACGTTTGGCGAAGTGTAAATGGGATTTAACCATAAAAAATCGACCCCTAGTTCTTTTAAATACGGTAATTTCTCAATAATTCCCTGCAAATCACCAATGCCATCCCCGTTGCTATCTTTAAAACTCCGAGGATAAATTTGATAACCGACAGCATTTTTCCACCATTGTTCCATCTTATTGACTCACTTTCACAACAAATGCTTGCCAAGGCGCTAACGAATAATCTGCTAAAGCAGTGACATCTGTCGGCATATTTTCAATCATTACTTGTTCTACATGAACGTCTGCAGAAAATGGCTGAACTTTGTCAGAAAAGTTCGTTACAACAAGCCAGCGTTCCTCACCATAGGTACGATAAAAACTGATCACTTCGTCCACTGTTTCTAGCAATTCAAAGTTGCCCCAAACAATTAAAGGATGTTCTTTTCTCAAACGAATCATTTCTTGGTACGTATAGAATAGTGAATTTTTATCTGCCAAAGCAGCAGCGACGTTAATCGTTTGATAATTGGGATTAACATCAATCCAAGGTGTACCAGTCGTAAAGCCCGCATTTTTTTCAGCGGTCCACTGCATAGGCCGGCGTGCATTGTCGCGACCTTTAGTATTAATTTTCAGCAAAATTTCTTCTTTAGAATATCCTTTTTCTAGATACTCATGGTACATGTTAATCGTTTCGATGTCCCGCGCTTCACGAATATCTGTAATCGGCGTATTGGTCATACCAATTTCTTCCCCTTGATAAATATAAGGTGTGCCTTTCATCATGTGCAGTAAAATAGCGAATAACTTACTACTTTCCAACCAATATTCCTGATCATTTCCCCAACGTGAAATCATTCTCGGTAAATCATGGTTATTCCAAAACAAAGAATTCCAGCCATCATTTCCTAATTCTGTTTGCCATTTTGCAAAAACCTGTTTCAACTTGGCAACTTCCATTGGCTGAAGGTCCCATTTTTCTTTACCTGGTTGTTGATCCAAGCTCATATGTTCAAACTGAAAAATCATAGATAATTCATGACGCTCTGGACTAGAGTACATTTTTGCAATCTCAGGTGTGGCCCCCCATGTTTCACCTACAGTTAACAGCTCTTTGCCACCAAATGTCGCGGCGTTCATTTCTTGTAAATAACGATGTAAATGAGGCCCATTCGCGGTGATCTCTTCTCCTGGAATTTTACCCACTAAGTCAATTACATCTAAACGGAAACCGCCAATTCCTTTATCAATCCAAAAATTCATCATCTCGTAAACCGACTGACGCATTTGTTGGTTTTCCCAATTTAAATCTGGTTGTTTTTTACTAAACAAATGCAAATAGTATTGCCCACTCGCTTCATCAAACGTCCACGCCGAACCCGAAAAGGCAGATTTCAATCGGTTAGGCACACCGCCATCTGAAGCAGGATCAGCCCATACATAATAGTCTCGGTAGGGGTTCTCCTTGCTTTTTTTCGCTTCAATAAACCAACGATGTTCATCTGACGTATGGTTAACCACTAAATCCATAATAATTTCAATCTTTCGCTTTTTCGCTTCCTCAATTAGACGATCCATATCCGCCATCGTCCCAAACTCTGTCATAATCGCTTCATAATCAGAAATGTCATAACCATTGTCATCATTGGGTGATTGATAAACTGGTGATAACCAAATAGCCCCAATGCCTAACGTTTCCAAATAATCCAATTTTTCAATAATTCCTGGTAAATCTCCAATGCCATCTCCATTGCTATCCTTAAAACTGCGAGGATAAATCTGATAAACCACGACTTCTTGCCACCAATGTTTTTCCATTCTTCTTCACATTCCTTTGCTTAATTATTATGCTTGATATAAAAGAAAACCTTTTGGTAAAACCATTATCTGTTCTGAAGCAGTTTCGATAGAAGAACTTAGCAAAACTTCTCGATCAGTTCTATCAACAAATTGTGTCTCTTGGCCAGTATTAAAAATCCCATAGATCGTTTGTTCATCCAAACGACAAGCGAGTCTAATCAACCCCGTTTCAAAAGAAGTTCCTGTCCAATCGATTGTTCCACCAGAAAAAACAGCCGCATACTTTTTGCGAAGGGCAATCAATGATTTTACAAATTCCTTCAAATCCAAATCTTGCTGATTTTCCTCCCAAACCATACAACGACGACAATCAGGATCCATATCACCTGTCATACCAATTTCATCACCATAGTAAAGACAAGGGACGCCTGGTTGAATATACGTAAACGCTAATACTTGGCGCATCAACTCTTTATCCTCTTTCGTTTCATGCAATAAGCGTGGTGTATCGTGGGAATCTAAAACATTAAACTGCATTTGATTCGTTTGTTGTCGATAGAGCATTAACTGGTTGTTCATTTCAGAAAGCATCTTTTCCAAGGACAGTTCTTGCTTGACAAAGTAGCCCATAATCGCATCTGTGTATGCATAATTCATCACTGCATGAAATTCGTCTCCTTGGAGCCAGCTTTGCGACGAGTGCCAAATTTCTCCTAAAATATAAAAATCTTTTTTTGCGTCATCACATGTTTGCCGGAATTTTTTCCAGAACGCATGATCCACTTCGTTTGCCACATCTAAACGCCAGGCGTCAATATCATATTCCTCAATCCAATAACGAGCAATTTCTAAAAGATAGGCTTGCACCTCTGGATTTGCTGTATTTAATTTAGGCATATGCGGAGTGAATGCAAAAGTATCATAAGTAATGTTGCTTGCTTCTTCAAAATCAGCACTTTCTTCATAGCTAGCTGGAAACTCATTTACGTGGAACCAATCGGCATAAATTGAGTCCTGGCCATTTTTTAACACATCTTGCCATTGAGGCGAAGCGTCCCCCATATGATTAAAAACGGCGTCCAACATAATCTTAATGCCCCGTCGATGACACTCTTCGACTAAACGCTTAAAGGTAGCGCCATCACCAAAAGCTGGGTCAATTTTTAAATAATCAATCGTATCATATTTGTGATTAGAAAACGCTTCAAAAATTGGGCAAAAATATAAGCCGTTAACACCTAAATCTTCAATGTAATCAAGATGATCTAGCACCCCTTGCAAATCCCCACCAAAAAAATCTTGTCGATCTGGTCTTTTAGATCCCCACGGCAACGTCCCTTCAGGATCATTGGCGGGATCACCATTTGCAAAACGCTCTGGAAATATTTGATACCAAACCGTTTCTTTGACCCATTCAGGTGCTTTAAAACGATCGATTTCATGAAAATACGGCATCCGAAAATAATTATTCGCCATCGCTAAATACTTTTCTTCTAAAGGATAAATGCCGTGTTCGCCATAAAACGCCGTCAAGCCATCCGTCCCTACTAAAGTAAAAGCATATGAAAGGCGTTTAAATTTTGCACTTAATGCAATAAACCAGTAATCATATAACTCCGTAGATACTAACTTCTTCATAGTTAACGACTGTTGGTACCACTTTTCTTTCCCTAAAAGATAAGGATCTCCTTGCACTAATTGGACAGAGGCAATGTCGCCTTTTGCCGTACGCAAACGAATATGCATTGTTTCTTCTGTATAAAGATAAGCAAATTCACTTTCTGGACGATGGTAGATTGCAGCAGTGTTCATTTAATTCTCTCCTTTAATTGTCGCTTTTCGTGTATTTTCTAATACTCGAACACATTTTAGCGCAAACGATTGCATTTGTATACCCTTTTTTATTTTTTTATTTAAAATGCTTAATTAGTGGTATACACCACTTTAAACAAACAGTATGTTATTTATAACAAAAAACTTTTTTAACTTTCTTGATGAAAAACACTTGATTATTTCCGCAATCGGTTGCATAATAAGACTTGTAAAAAATAATTTTTGGAGGGTTCAAAAATGAAAGCGAATTGGAAAAAGATTTTAATGGGCGGTATCCTTTTAAGTGCTTCCGCGGTTTTACTTACTGCCTGTGGTGGCGCAGAAAAAACGAAAGCTGAAAATGAAAGCGGTTCAGCAAATAAAGCAGCTGGTGACGTAAAATTATGGGTTGATACTGAATATATGGGCGTCTTTAAAAAAGTTGTCGCCGATTTTGAAAAAGAAAACCCCGATATTAAAGTTAACTTAACTGCTGGAAATTCGGCAGATGCTAAAAAAGACATTGCAAAAGATCCTAAAGCTGCCGCAGATGTTTTCATGATGCCGCATGATCAAATTGGTCAAATGGCAGAAGCTGGTCTGATTTACCCTAACACAAAATATGAAAAAGAAGTCAAAGAAAATAATATTGACTCGGCAGTCGCAGGGGTCACTTGGAAAGACAAAGTCTATGCCTACCCTTATGCCGTAGAGTCACAAGTTCTTTATTATAACAAAGATACGTATTCTCCAGAGGAAATCAAAACTTGGAAGTCTTTAACTGAAAAAGGCAAAATCGGTACCAATTTTGGCGAAGATGGCGCAAATTATATCTTCGGTCCTCTATTTATGAGTAACGGCGATTACTTATATGGTGAAAATGGCGAAGATCCAAAAGGTACCAACTTTAACAACCAACAAGGTATAGAAGTATTACAATGGATTGCCGATCAAAAAAATAATCCTGGTGTGATCCAATCAAATACAGAAGCATTGTCTAATCTAGGTTCTGGCAAAACGGATGCCTTCCTTTCTGGTCCTTGGTCTAAAAACGATGTAGAAAAAGCTCTTGGCGACAAAATGGGGGCTGCTGCCTATCCAACCATTGATTTTGGCAATGGAGAAAAACAAATGAAAGCTTTCTTGGGCGTTCGTAGTTTTGCTGTCAACCAACAAACACAAGCACCATTGGCCGCAATGACATTAGCAAACTATTTAACAAGTGAAAAATCACAAATGACTTACTTCAAAGAAATCGGTTTTGTCCCTTCAAACAAAAAATTACAAACAAACGAAGAAATTACACAAGATACTGTTGCAAAAGCTATCTTAGAAATGGCGCAACCAACCCACTCTGTGGTAATGCCAAAAATCCCAGAAATCGTTTCATTCTGGCCTGCGATGGATGCAGTGATCAATGATACGTACAAAGGCAATATCAAACCTGCGGATTATCAAGCAAAATTAGATAAATTAGTCCAAGACACATCAAAAGAAGCAAAAGAATAAAAAGAGTAAAGAAATGGGACGAGCTTCAATCTGCTGTCCCATTTCCTCTATCTTTTTTATTTAAGTAGAAAGTGAGTGAACGAAGATGTTCAAGAAAAAGAAAGCCCAGACGTCATTTCGAGAGGTCTTTAAAAAAGGCGACTTCGCTACAAAACTATCTTTTTTAGTTATGGGTGCTGCAAACTTCGCCAACAAGCAGTGGTTAAAGGGAATCATCTTTTTAACAGCTGAAATTGGCTTTATCTATTGGTTAATCCGTAATGGTTTCCATGCATTAATGATGCTAGGAACACTAGGGACCCAACAGCAAGGATTAGTATATGATGATTCTTTAGGGATTGAAGTTCTAAAAGAAGGCGATAATTCAATGCTCTTATTATTATTCGGAATTGCAGCAATTTTAGTCTGTTTATCGCTAATCATTTTATATGTAATCAATTTAAAAAGCGCCCGTCACCTATATGAATTAAAGACAGCCGGCAAAAAAATTCCAACAACTATGGATGATTTACGTAGCTTGTTAAACGAACGTTTCCATGCAACTTTAATGACGATCCCCTTACTAGGCGTTCTTTTCTTTACCATCTTGCCGTTGTTATATATGATTTCAATTGCCTTTACCAACTACGACCATAACCATTTGCCACCGAAAAACCTTTTTACTTGGGTTGGATTGGCAAATCTAGGCAATGTAATCACAGGCGATATGGCTTCAACGTTCTTTCCAGTACTTGGCTGGACCTTGATTTGGGCTGTTTTTGCAACCGCAACTTGTTTCTTTTTTGGAATCATTTTAGCCTTGCTTATCAATACAAAAGGCTTAAAATATAAAGCATTTTGGCGGACCATTTTTGTTATCACGATGGCCGTACCTCCGTTTGTTTCACTTTTAATTATGCGAAACCTCTTAAATGGTTCCGGACCTATCAATGCTCTGTTGTTAAACTGGGGCTTAATCGATTCTTCTATCCCCTTCTTAACAGATCCGAATTGGGCAAAATTAACCATTATTGTTGTCAATATGTGGATTGGTATTCCTGCTACGATGTTAATCTCTACAGGGATTATCCAAAATCTCCCTGAAGATCAAATCGAAGCTGCTAGAATTGACGGCGCCAATAAATGGCAAATTTTTAAAAGTATTACGTTTCCACAAATTCTATTTGTGATGACCCCGGCGCTAATTCAACAGTTTATTGGCAACATCAATAACTTCAATGTCATTTATCTATTAACAGGTGGCGGGCCAGCCAATTCTAACTTCTACGGTGCAGGCTCAACTGACCTTTTAGTTACCTGGTTATACAAATTGACTGTCGATACAATGGATTACAATTTAGCCTCTGTGATTGGTATTTTAATCTTCATTCTCTCCGCAGTCTTCAGTTTAATTGCCTATACACGGACGAATTCATTTAAGGAGGCGTAACTTATGGCTAAAGCAAAAAGTTACCAGAAAAAACAACGCACTGCACTTACCAGCGTTTACATCATTCTAACCATTTTAGCAGTTTTTTGGATGTTCCCCATTGTGTGGATTATCTTAACAAGTTTTCGTGGCGAAGGCGGTGCATTTGTTCCCTATATCATTCCCAAAACATTCACTTTAGAAAATTATAAAGTATTATTAACAAATCAGACTGGCAACTTCCCCTTTGTCCGTTGGTTTTTGAACACCTTGTTCGTCTCCATCGCAAGCTGTCTGTTATCAACTTTCATTACAATCGCAATGGCTTATGCGCTGTCACGGTTGCGTTTCCGCTTAAGAAAACCATTTTTAAAAGTGGCGCTCGTTTTAAATATGTTCCCTGGTTTTATGAGCATGATTGCCGTTTACTATATTTTAAAAGCCTTAAATTTAACTGAAAGTTTATTCGCTTTAATTCTGGTTTACTCTGCAGGCTCGGCGCTAGGTTTTTACATCGCCAAAGGGTTCTTCGATACCATTCCGATGGCTTTAGACGAATCGGCTATGATTGACGGTGCCAACAAGTGGCAAATTTTCACAAAAATTACGTTGCCATTGTCGAAACCAATTATTGTCTATACTTCTTTAACCGCCTTCATGGGCCCTTGGATGGATTTTATTTTCGCAAAAGTTATTATGGGTGATAAAGTTGAAAATTACACCGTTGCGATTGGTCTCTTTTCGATGATGACCAAATCAACAGCCAATTCACTATTCATGGCTTTTACAGCAGGATGTGTGCTGATTGCCATTCCAATTACTATTTTATTTATATTAATGCAACGTTTCTATGTAGAAGGCGTGACTTCTGGCTCTGTCAAAGGCTAGAAAAAACATCGTTTGGTTTATAGCCAAACGATGTTTTTTATTTTTTGGCGTTGTTTTCCTTACACGTTTTTCTTCGTAGCGCTTGATAATTGGACAAAATTTTCATGACCGCCAAAAAGTGTTGATTGACCTCTTGATAATCCTCTAAGGAAAGAACACTAAGCGTTTCAGATAGTTGCTGTTTTACTTGATTTTCTTTTTGCTTAAAGAGCTTCTCGCCTTCTTTTGTCGTATAAACATTAACCACGCGGCGATTTTCTTGATTATGGCGACGTTGAACAATCGCTCGTTCTTCTAACCCCGCAATAGAGCGACTCACTTGAACTTTCGACGTTCCTACTTGGTTGGCTAACTCCGTCATACTAATTCCTTCATTTGTTGCCACAATTAATAAAATTAACATGTCTAACTTGGTTAATTTTAGATCCTCCAAGTCTAGGTCTTTAAAAAGCAATTGGCTCATATATGAAAAAATTTCAGTAAAGACACTAATATCTAAATTTGATGAATGCTTCTCTTTATCCATATGTTCTCCCTCGTTTCCCACCTAGTGTATACTAAATTCACTTGATTATCAAATGGTAATGATTGATTTTTGTTAACTATTATGTTACGTTATACACTAACTTAAGGTTGTATTGTTGATAAATTGGAAGAAGGATGCGAAAAATATGCTAGAACTCAAAGAGATAAAAAAATATTATACTGTCGGCGGAACGACCACTAAAGCTTTAGATGGCGTCTCTGTCGCTTTTCGAAAACAAGAATTTGTAGCCATTCTGGGTCCCAGCGGCTCTGGTAAAACGACGATGTTGAATGTGATTAGCGGATTGGACAATTACGATTCTGGTGACTTAATCATTAACGGCAAATCAACAAAAAATTTTAAAGAAGCCGACTGGGATGCTTATCGGAATAACTCAATTGGTTTTATTTTTCAAAGTTACAACTTAATTAGTCATCAAGGGATTTTGGATAATGTCGAGCTTGGTATGACACTGAGTGGTATTTCAAAAGCAGAAAGACGCCAAAAAGCCGAAGATGCACTCATCCGTGTCGGTTTGAAGGACCATATCCATAAAAAACCTTCCCAATTATCTGGCGGTCAAATGCAACGGGTTGCCATTGCTCGCGCTTTAGCTAATGATCCCGATATTTTACTTTGTGATGAACCAACTGGTGCATTGGATTCAGAAACCAGTCTGCAAATTATGGCACTTATCCAAGAACTTTCGAAAGAAAAATTAGTTATTATGGTGACCCACAATCCTGAATTAGCTCACGAATACGCTGATCGAATTATTGAATTTTCAGATGGCCAAATTCGTCATGACTCGCGTCCTCATATTGAACATGAAAAAAAAGAACCTTTCGAATTGAAACGCACCAAAATGAAATTCACGACTGCGCTGCGTTTATCTTTTAATAATATCCGCACTAAAAAAGGGCGAACTTTTTTAACCGCCTTTGCTTCAAGTATCGGAATTATCAGTATTGCGATTGTCCTTTCTCTTTCAACAGGATTCCAGAAACAAATTGATAAAACTCAGTCGGAAACGTTAGCGCAATTTCCGATTACCATTTCTAAAATAGCGACCGATCAAGATCCAGAAAGTTTCAATAATCAGGACAAAAAAGGCACCTTCCCGAAAGAAAAAGAAGTGACTGCTAAAATTAGCGATGCGGACCGTGCGCAACACACGAATTTAATTGATCAAAAGTTTATTGACTATGTCAATCACATTGATCCTGAATTAAGTAATAATATCGGCTATACTCGTCTAGTCAATATGAACTTATTAAGAGAAATCAACGGGAAAGCACAAGCTGTCAAATTTTCAAACGATGCACCCGACGGCCAATCAAACGCGATGGCTTCTATGATGGCTGCCCAAACTGGTGTCGGCGTTTCTGCTTTTCCTAAACAACTAGAAAATGGAAAAAACAATTTCTTAAAAGACAATTACTCGTTGCTTGAAGGAAATTATCCAGAAAAAGAAACCGATGTCGTTTTAATCGTCGATAGTAACAATACCACCAATATTAATGCTTTAAAAAATCTTGGCTTTGACGTGAAAGATAATCAAAAGATTGCCTTTTCAGACATTGTTGGCACAAAAATGAAATTAGCCAATAATAATGCATTTTACACCAAATTACCGACAGGCAACTTCATTCCTAACCAAGATTTGCAAGCTGTTTACGATAACCCAGAAAATACTGAATTAACAATTTCAGGGATTTTGCGAATTAAAGATTCTTCAACAATGAATCTATTAGCACCTGGAATTGCTTATAGCGATGCACTTTCAACTAATATGATTGCCAAAAACAAAACCTCTGACATTGTTAAAGCGCAAGAAGCCAGCAACACTAACGTTATGACTAACGAAACATTAGATGCTTCCGCGAAAGAAAACCTGTTGTCTTATTTAGGAGCGAACGAAATCCCTTCAAGTATTATGATTTATCCAAACGATTTCAAATCAAAAGATAAAATTCTTGATTATTTAGATGCTTATAACAAAGGAAAAGATAAAAAAGACCAAATCATCTATTCTGATTTAGCTGGAACAATGACCCGCTTAACAGGTGGTTTAATGGATGCCATCACCTATGTGCTGATTGCATTTGCTGGGATTTCCCTTGTTACAAGTATGATTATGATTGGGATTATCACCTATACTTCTGTCATTGAGCGGACCAAAGAAATCGGTATCCTGAAAGCGTTAGGAGCTCGTAAAAAAGATATTACCCGGGTGTTCGATGCCGAAACTGCTATTTTAGGCGTTGCCTCTGGTATTCTTGGTGTTGTGATTGCCTTTCTCGCAACATTTCCGATCAATGCAGTGCTCTATAACCTGACTGATTTAGAAAATGTTGCCACCTTAAATCCAATTCACGGGATTATTTTGATTGTAATTAGCACAATCTTAACCATGATTGGTGGCCATATCCCTGCCCGAATGGCAGCGAAAAAAGATGCGGCAGTTGCTTTACGTGCAGAATAAATAACAAAAAATAATCCTTTAATTTCTCTTAAAGGATTATTTTTTGTTTGTAATTTTTATAAAACCACCGTATACTAAATGATTGTGAATGCTTAATAAAAAGAAACGAGGTAATTTCATGTTAAAAAAACCATTTTTACTATTTTTTTCACTTTTAGGAGCTATTTTTATTTTAGCTAGTTGTGGCATAGGAAAAGATGCTGTCACAGATACTAAGTACAAAGTTAGTTTGCAGCAAGCTGCTGAAATCTATGAAAAAGAAGCTGGCAACAGCAAACCATTAGTAAATGTCCAATTTGATACAGAACCAGCAAGTGACTACAGCTATATCTTTACTAACGATACAGAAACACTTTACGTGAATCCTGAAACAGGAAAAGTCACCAAAAATACTGAAGCAAATCAACTTGGCGAAAACGAGACAGCCTTTTCAGCTGCTGAAGTCAAAGAATTAGGCGCTGTTAACGACGTTTTAGCCAAAGCAAAAAAAGAAGTTGGAGGACTTTCTCCACGTATTTTGACTTGGAAGTTAACCAAAAATAACAATAAACTTGTTTATACAGTAGATGTTAAAACAACTACGGCAGATGAAAAAGTTACCTTAGATGCCAATAAATAAGCACGAGCGTATAACTTATCACGAAATAACCAAATCTTAAAATACTCTTTGGGACAGAACCTACGCATTCGGAAACCTTAACATTTTCTGAAGCCGATCGTTCTGTCCCAATTTCATTCTTTTAAGTAATAATAATTGTTCGTTACCCCTGCTACCGTTATACTTAGTTTAAAAGAAAAGATGGGAGTATCAATTCATGGTTTATACAGTTGATTTTAAAGAAGTAGCCACTATTGGTTTAGAAAGTTCACCAGTGGCACCTGCCCTTGCTGGACTAAGAGCGAATGAAGCTCGCTATTTTTGGAATAAATACAAACATCGCTTTACGACCGTCCCTGCCTCTGAAGCTCCAGAAACATTGGCCTGGATTGAAAAAATTTTATTAGAACGAGAATTACATTTCCCTTACAAGCCACTTGAAATTTCTTCTTTCACTTTAGATGGCATAAAAATGGCCTATGTATTTTATGAAAACGGCTTAGCAGTTAACGTGATGTACACATTAGCTGAGGAAGGCAAACGCGCCGTTGGGTTTAAACTTTCAGATGGTATGGCAATCCCTGCAGAATTTGAAGGAAAATTCAAATTTGCTCGTCAAAAATCAAAATTAGCTGGAACCATTCGCGGCTCTTATTTTGTCATTAAAGGAACCTATTAAAAAAATGCTTTTGCCCTTATTATTAAAGGCAAAAGCATTTTTTTATTTTAATTCTTCAATATAGTTAAATACTTGTTGTCCAGCAATACCGCCTTCACCGACCGCTGTCGTGATTTGACGCAATGTTTTTTCACGGACATCACCAATGGCATAAACACCAGGAATTTTTGTTCTCATTTCTTGGTCTGTTTCAATCCAACCAGCCTCATTCGTAATACCAGCTTTTTTAAATGGTTCTGTTAATGGATCTAGCCCCACGTAAATGAACACGCCGTTTGCTTCAATTTCAGAAACTTCATCTGTTTTGACATTCCGTGCTTTCACACCTGTCACGACCATTTCATTGCCAACAATTTCTTCGACAACTGTATCCCAAACAAAGGAAATCTTTTCATTTGCAAAGGCACGATCTTGAATGATTTTTTGCGCACGCAATTCATCACGACGATGAACAATCACTACTTCAGAAGCAAATTGCGTTAAATAGATTGCTTCTTCAACTGCAGAATCGCCGCCGCCAACGACTACTAAGCGTTTATTTTTAAAGAAAGCACCATCACAAACGGCACAATAAGAAACACCACGGCCAGCAAATTCTTCTTCGCCTTTTACACCCAATTTTCGGTGTTCACAGCCTGTTGCAATAATTACCGCTTTAGCTTCATAAGATTTGTCATCACAAATCACTTCTTTATAGGATCCGTGGTCTTCAATGCCCATCACAATACCATACGCATTTTCCGTACCAAATTTTTCTACATTTTCATACATTTTATAGGCCAATTCTGGACCCATAATAGAATCAAAGCCTGGGTAATTCTCTACCTCAGCAGTGTTGTTCATTTGCCCACCAGGCGCACCGCGTTCAATCATCAATACAGAAAGATTGGACCGTGATGCATAAAGTGCTGCCGTCATCCCAGCAGGACCGGCACCAATGATAATTACATCATACATTTTATTTCCCCCAAAATTTTAAGTAAGTTTACTTTACTCCTTAAACAATTTCTTGTCTACTTTTCTGCCCTTTTTTGACATTCGGAGTAGGTGTGTCTATTACGTAAGTTATTGTACCACGGTTTTGTGTTTTCTAGGAGGGGGAATGAAGATTAATTTAGCTATTGTATTTAAACCAGAATTCTTCAATTTTTTCTTTGAATGCTATCGTTGGATAATTCCCTCTTAAATCAAAAGTGTGTCTATCACCATCACTAAATTTCATTTGATAATTATAAATAACCTCACTTTCCATTTGTCTGAAAAGTCCTACATCAATGACCTCCGACCAACCACGCACTATTAGAAATCCCTTTTCATGATATGACAAACCTTGACTGTCCATTCTATATAAAATGCCACCATATTTTCTGATATACTTAGTCTCATTAATCCCAGTTTCGATTATCAAAAAAGCAAACATACATATTAATTTAAGTAAGGATAAAGCACTGATTAGTATAGCCACTACTTTTAAAAAAACAAAAAAAATTATATTACTTGTCACTGGATTTTTATAGAGTGGAAAGTAAAACCATACCAAGCAACTAAGTGTGACAAAAATAACACCTAGTCCTATACCAATTTTTTTGTACCCATCTGCCTTAGTCAGTCTCACTTCAAATATCTCTTCCTCATTTATAAGCAAACTCAAACTTTTCTCTCCTCTTTCCTTACGAGAAAACTCTAATCAGTTCAAAACTATTTAATACCAATCATCAAATCAGTGTATACCTTATTATCTATTACTTGCGGACAATAGAAAATTGGTGAAACAATTGTCAAATCTTCCTGAACAACTATAGTGATTAACTCTTCTAATGCTTTAGAGAATTCAGATAACTTATCGCCTTTTGCTCTAGTTGCTAACATATTGTTCACCTGAAAATAAGATTGGAAACGATATTCAGCTGGAAGATTCTCTTGGCATTCTTCATTGACAGGTAAAAAAACTTGAATCAGCAATTCTTCTTCACGAATGTCAGAATTCATTGAATAGAAAAAGCTGTCTGATAAAGAATAATCTGCTTCAAAAATTGTTTCCAAAGCATCTTCTAAACAACGACCCATCTCCTCTGAAGTCGTTACATAATAACGACTGATGACATTTTGATAATGTAATGATTGTTTATAGCCAATTGTTTTTCTCATTTTTTCACCTACTCTTTTGTTGGGATTAAAACATCTACCCAATATTCATCATAAACTAAGGTCATTACCAACAATAATTTATCATCAAATTCAATCTTTTGTTCCAGCAAGTAATCCGTCATTTCCTCAATATTAGCGCCAAGTTCATCATCAAAAGGAATTCTTTTACGAACTAGATGATCATAATGAATATTTTCTACAGTAAAAATCTCGCCACTTTCAACTGGCTCATTCACAGGAATATAAAATTTATACGTTTGTTCTTCTTCACTTAATTCAGTTGGTTTTAGTTCAATCATTGTTGGTCCATTTTTATAAAAACCTTCTTCATAAGTTAATTCTTCTGATTGTAAAATTAAATCCACTAATTGATCTGTTGTTGCTCGTTTTTCAATATACACTAAATTGTTCATTTCCAATGAAACTTTTTCAATCATCTTTTTCCCTCTTTTCATTAAATTAATTTCCTAAAATCGATCTATTTTTAAATTTTTCAATACCTACCAATTCCTTTGATTGAATCTTTGAAGGCTGGTTTTAAGCCTCCTTGCGTGCTTGGAGTCAAGTAAAGTCTTTGCCTTTTCTCATATCGTTATCAATGCCAGTTAATTTATCAAACTTACTCAACCATTTCCCGGCTTTTTTGATGACTAAAGTGCCGTCTGACATTCGTTTAATTCTGGAAGAAATATAGTTATTTTTTGGTTCTCTTGTTCTTCATCATTTCAATTGAATTCCCATATACAGATGTATTTTCATTTTTTTCTGATTCTTTTTTCCAATATTGTAATATTCTTGGTATTTGAAAAGTTAAAGCAAATTGCAAGGCTGATACCATTACTACCAATGCTAAATAAAAAAGATTAATATTATCCAATGCAGTAGAAGCCATGGCACCTATTATAGCTAAAATGGATAAACAATTGATATAATAGTTTGCATACTTATCTCTGATATCAAAATTATTATTTTTTAGGGAGAGATACACTAATATACTATTGATGATTATCCCTAATATCCAAAGTAATAAAACCATTAATTCACCAACAATAAATTTTTCAACAGGATTACTTAGTAAGATCGAGAAATATGATACTGTGAGAAGTAGCAACATTACCAATGAGATATACGGAATTATTACTATATACTTTTGTTTTTGATTACTTTTAAATACGACTGTACCCGTTACTATTAATACAACAAAAAATATAAGTATCCCTAATTGAACATTAGCAAAAATTATTGTATGACGATTATATATTTTTTCTTTATTTCCTGACCAATAAGTTAACAAAAAAATTGTGATAAACACTATATAACAAACCAACATTGACGAAAAAGACTTTATAGTATATTTCTTTTTGCTATTTTTTTCATAAAATTTTGGTATAAAATTAGATATTATTTGAACCATCCAGATACTCCTTTTATCATAGAGTTAACTCCTGATTTTATATTTTTTGTTATATTCATTTGTTTATCAGCCCAGTTTAAACCTTGGCTAACTATTATCCCTGCCCCCACAACAGCCCAAACTGGTGCAAATGTAGCTACACCCGCCGATACAGCTCCTATCGCCGCCGTTGTCACTGCTACTTTCCCGACATCCACCAATGCACCACCCACTTTACTTGCGGTAATTTCTTGCCCTTTCAATCCGTCTTTTCTGGCCTGTTTTTCACTCTTGCTTATTCCTTGCACAACCTCCACAGCACCTGCCGCTATGTTTAATCCGGGAATAATTTTTCCTGCACCTTTTGCATTAATTAATGCTTTGGCATCTTTCACAACACCGTTAACGCCAAAAGATAATCCTTTCTTTAACGATTTCCCCATTGATTTTAGAGTTCCCTTTGCGACCCCTTTAATACTTGCTTTACTAAAAGCTTCACCAGATTCTCTTAGAATAGACTTCTTATCTACTAAATCTAATTTGCCTAATAATTTATCTCCTAGTTTAGTAAATTCCTTTGCGGTCCCCGATGCAGTGATACTTAATGACCGATGACCTTTTGGCACATAATCATCAATATCTGCTAATTGATCTAATTTTTTTAGCCAGCCTTTTGCTCGTCTCATTACCAATTTTCCATTTGGCAGACGTTTGATACGACTAGAAATGTATAATTTTTTCATATGGTTCATATATTTTTTTCCTGAAACAACGCCTTTTGCTATCGCATGATTAATTAATTTATCTAGTTCGTCTAACTTTTCTTCTGTTAAATTACCATCCATAGCCATTAAAATTGGATGGTCTTTTTCAAAAGCAAGTCTATCTTTTTCTTCTTCCTGGACTTTTTTATGCGCTTCTTTTATTTCATTTTTAAATGTTTTATCCGTAAATATTTCCAATGATTTGGGATTGCTATAGCTTAATCCTCCGACGTTCGTGATTTGGCTGGATTGTTGGGCTAGTTTGTCTTTGACAGCACTGCCTGCTTTGCGTCCGTTAAAAGTGTCCATGCCTTTCAGCGTTTCCGTCAAAATTTTCTTAGCCTCTTCCATTTTTTTATTAAATTGATTGGATGGTGCGGAAATAGGGACGATATGTGCTACAGAACTGTAGATGTTGCTAATTTTCTTATCTAATTTCGCAAAATTTGATAACGGTGTTGAAAATTTTCCTTTTGCTTCATTTAAGGCATCTGTATCAATGATGGCTGATTCACTATTTTCCTTCACACTAGCTTTAAAATCACTAATTGTTTTTTCCATTTCTTGTGCTATTGTATGTAAAAGATCATAATAATTGGTTAGCATCGGTAGTTGGTAATTACCAATTTCACCATTAATAGCTGTTTTGACTTTTCCAGATAAAGCATCACTTCCTTGGACTGTTTTCCAATCGCTTTTGGCACGATTGATTTCTGCTTGTAGTTTATTTCTGGAAGAAGTAATTTTGTTTTTAGCTTCCATTACTTCACGCATATTAATTTTCATTTGCCCACCTCCTCATTAGACATACGTACACGAATATTTTTCATCTTGCACCAATTGTTTTCTCAAAACTTCAAAAGTAAACTTTTCCTCATATGCATTAGTAGGCCCTTCTGAAATAACTCGTTTTACCATGACCGAGTTAAAATAAATTGGCTCCACCTCTGCTTGTAATCCAAATGGCCATAAAGTTCCTACGTAATCAATCATCATTTGCGTTTCTGGAATGGTTAATTTTCTCCCTTGAACAGAAACAAATAAACCTAATTCATCTGTAGTAAAAAGCGCTTTAACATCTTCGGTTAATAATTCTTCATCTAATTCGACAATGGTTCCAATTGGATAGATTTCTGTAAAAATTGTATCAACGAAACCCATAAATCGTTTAAATTGTGGCACGGTCAATACAACTTGTTTTTTTAACCAAGCAAAAGTGACTCTTTCCTCTTCATAATCAAAACTAATATGAATAATCGCGCCAATTCTTGGTTTATGTTCATAACTTGTGGTTTGATTGAGGAAACTTTGATAAATATTTTGAGCTAATTGGGGTTGACCGCCCAAAATTAAACCGAGTTCGTTTATGGTGTCCTTTGTTATTTCTCCAGTCAGGTTACTACTTTCTATAGTAGCCACCCACAACTCCTTTTGTTGTTGATTCATTTTTCTTCACTCCTTATTGACTAATTTTCATAGTAGCAGCTCCCGCTTTATCATCATTGGCTTTATTTTTTCCGGCAGCAATCATTTTATTGGTGCTTCCTTTTGCAAATTCTTTGTAACTTTCTAGAGAAGAATTGATTTGCTCTATCATTGTTTTGAATTCTGTAAAAGGTCGCGCATTTGTTTGAGAAAAAGATACAGTTTTCATTTTGCCAATTCCTGAAATTGTGCTGTTTGCTTTATTGACAGATTGCATCCATTCCGATAAATTTACACCGCTTTTCATTATTTTTTTCACTCCTTTATTAAGAATCCAAACTCATTGCTATTGATAATAGTGCCGAAATTTGTGAATTTAATGAACTGATTGTCATGGCTTCACGTTGCGCTTCTTCTTGTAAGTTAGACAATTTCCGTTGAAATGTTTGTAAATTTTCTTGATTTTTTGTGGCATATTTTGATAAATCACTATCTACTTTTCTAACTTTTTCATTATACTTATTCCGTCGTGTGCCTTTAAAATTACTTCCAGAAATACTCTTTAACTGACTAGAAACGGTTGATTTCAATTGATGAATACTAAGAATCTCTCGACTTAATTCACGAATTGCTTTTTCTAATTCTCGAATTTTCTGATCAATTTGATTTTTGTTGGCTTGTGCCGTGTTGACCTGACTACTTAAATGACTGGCTTCAGCACGCTTTCCGGCTGCCAGTGCTCTTTTTTGCGCTTTTATTGCTTCATCACTCATGAGGTTCCTCCTTTACCGAATCCCTAAAATCGTTGAAATCACTTGAGCCAATACACCACTAGCGGTATTTAAAAATAGATTAGACGTAAAAATTTTCCGATTCATTTTAATGATTGTCTCAAATTGTTTTGCGTCTTTTTCTTCAACAGCTTTTAGCACTTGCCTGTTGACTTGTTTTGTTTCGTCTTCATTTTTCAATGAAGTGATGACTGCTTTAAAATTAGCTTCAAGTACCGGCCAATCATAAACAGATTGTTCATTTTTTTGATGATTCTGGTTGCCAAATGTCGAATGATGAATAGTACTATCTGTGATATCCCCAACAGTAGTTGACGAATGTTCTTCATGATTATTCGAATGCATTGTATTGCCTTGTTGAATCCCTGTGTTTAGGTTGGCCTGGTTGCCATGAATCACATGGTGATTTCCTTGAATAATTTTTTGTTCCGCAATATTGATTTCTGAATACACATTTTTGTGATTGAATGCTGCTTCAACTGCATTACGGACTTTGTTTAAAAATTCAGCATCTTGAAAATAAAGGGAGTAATTATCTCCAGAATTTAGTTGAAAGATTAAATATTCTTTATTACTTTGATGTCTTTGATAAACCATATAGATATACAATCCTGTCAATCCCATAATAATTAAACTAATCCAACGTAATCCTTCAAACCGAATAGTTCCAAAAGCTAAAACAAAAATGCTTATCGCCATCACAGGAATTCTCATCCGCTTAGTTCCAGCATATATTCTGGAAATGTTACTTAATTGTAAAGTTAGATGATCAAACCTTAAAATGTTATCTTTGATAATAAAATGATTTGTTTCAATTTCTTCTTCGCTCTTTTTCATATCAATTAATTTTGACAATTCATTATTCATAATTCCACTCCTTTTTATTCACTTACTAACTTCACCCGCATTGCTGTTCGACCTTCAAAGAAATGAGATTCATCCAATTCCACGGCAGGTTCATTATAATCACTTTTCGTTTTAACAAAGCTTTGGTCTGCGAGTCTGGTACCAACCATACCCGCTGGGATATTAGCACGTAATAATTTATCGGCATCATTAAAACTGTTTTCCAATAATTTTTGATTGGTTTGGAAAATAAAATACATCGCGACTTGGCTACCTTTTTTCAGTAGGATATTTAGGTTTTCAGCACTAATAAAGGATTTTTCGACAAATTGTTGCGCTTCGGGAATATAAATCAACATCGGTTCATACTCACTAATCATTTGTCGTTGTTCAATTTCCTGTAATAATTCATTGACAAAGCTTCCATATTCAGTTCCTGCGATCACTGTATCAAAGCTATCTGCATAACCGCCAAAACGGTCACTATGGTTAAAGATAATCCGTTCGGCACGCCCTCTAAAATGCTTCATGTCTTCGATAATCACTTTTTCAACAGATTCATTTTGTTGTGGTGTATCATCACCAATCACAAAATAACCATGTTCCGTTGGTTTGAAGCCCACTATGTTAGTCGTTTCTTTATCAAAGGCAATAGGGAACTCCATATTTTCCAGCATTTGTTGAGCGTGTGGATGATTGTATAGATTCGCCATAGCGATTGTTTTCGGTAACATTGGAATTGGTAGTGGTCGTTCACCGCCCCATTTTTGGTTCATCTTTTCAATTTCTTGTTCTAAACGGTTTAAACGAGCGATATCATTTTCCCCTTCTGTTGGTAGATAGATTTGAATTTCTTGCGGCTGTTCCAATTTCACTTGTGCACGTCCCATAATTTCTTGTGGAATCAAAGCTTCTCGTCCAACAACATCACGAATCGCATCTTCTTCTACTAAATACAAACCGATATGTGTTGGGATATTACTTGTCATACTCATTTTAAAGCTATTTGTTCTTAAGACCGTAATAATGGTATACAAGCCAACACTTGCTCCTTCTCGTAGCAATTGATTTAAAACAGATTCAATTGGATCTTCTAATGGGCTTTCTTTGACTGCATCAAACCCATCTACAATCGTAACAATCACTGGTAATTTCTGTCCTGATTTTTCTTCGTATTGATTTAAACTAGCAACACCGTATTCAGTAAAGGCATCTTTACGCTCTTGAATTTCTTTACGAATTCGTTTTAAGAATTTAACCAATTTTTCCTCTTCTTCCAAACGGACTAAATCAGCAACGTGTGGTAATTTTTTCAATGGTAACAACCCATTTGTACCAAAATCAAACAAATTAAATTGAACTTGTTCTGGTGTATTTTTACGAGCAAGGTTCATTACTAGGGTTTGCAAAGCTGTTGATTTACCGAACCCCGGTGAACCATATAAGGCAGTATGATTTAATTCGTGCAAATCGAAATTGAAATTGACTTGTTCTTGTTTTGCTGGAATATCCATAAAACCAAAAGGAACAGAAAGTTCTCGTTGTTCTTGCCATTGCGTTTTAAAAAGTGGTGAAACAATTTCTGTTGCTAATGGAGGTAACCAAGGTTTCTCTGGTAAAGTTGCTTGACTTTCTTCCGCATGCTTGGCAATTTCTTCAACAATTGCGTCTAATTGTGTTAACTCTTCCTCCGTTTTAATAGAAACCTCTTCTTCTTCGGAAAGGTCGGCAGTTAATAATTCGTATTGTCCTAATTGATTAATTGACCAAATCCTTTCATCCACTTTTTCTTCCTTGGTAGCGAATGGATCATAGTTAGCACCACTCCAAGCAGATTGGAATAATTCGTAAATTTCATTATTCCCTACTTGCAAATAAGCACGACCCGGTTGAGTAATACTAGCAGCATCTGGGGTTTTAATAATCTCATTGGAATCATTGGCGTCAGCAACTTTTAATGCCAGCTTAAACCGTGAGTTTGACCAGATTTGGTCATCCACTACGCCGCTTGGTTTTTGTGTCGCTAAAATTAAATGTACACCTAACGAACGACCAATCCGTGCAGTAGAGACAAGTTCTGCCATAAAATCTGGTTCATTGGCTTTTAATTCAGCAAATTCATCACTGATTAAAAATAAATGGGGTAAGGGCTCACTTGGATAGTTTTTCTTTTCTTCTGGGTCAGTAATTTCTTTTCCTTGTTTATATAATTTCGTATAACCATTGATGTGGTTAACCCCGTATTCTCCAAATTTTCGTTGTCGTTTTTGTAATTCTGCACGAATACTTTGTAATGCTCTAGCTGAACTAGCTCCATCTAAGTTAGTGATCGAACCCAACAAATGAGGTAATTTTGCAAATAAGTTAGCCATTCCGCCTCCTTTAAAATCAATAGGTAAAAAACCTACATCTTCTGGAGCAAAATTAACAGCTAATGACAACATATAACTTTGAACGATTTCAGACTTACCAGATCCAGTCGTTCCTGCGACAAGTCCATGCGGTCCATGGGCACGTTCATGTAAGTTCAAGTAAACAATGTCATCTTTGCCACGAACGCCAAGAGGAACTGCTAAAGACTTAGAAGTATCGGCTTTTTGCCAACGGTCTGTTACATTTAAATCCTTTATTTCCTTTACATCATATAATTCTAAAAAGTCAATTGCTTCAGGAATAGCATTCTTCTCCACTTCCACATGCTGCAAATTCGCCAAGCGCTGAATCGCATAAGCAAGCGGATAAGCAGTCGGTAAATGATTAGGAACGAAGTTTTGGTTCACATATTTATTATTTTGATTAATTAAAGTCGCCGCTTCACTACTTTGATACTCAATCAGTGTAGTTGTCGTTTCTGGTAACATATTTAAAGCATCTTTTCCCCAAATAACTGTCACACCATATTGACTCATATCTTCAGCTAAAAATTCATTTAAGCCATGCCCTGACAACCAGCTTTCTTCTAAAATCGAAAGAATATACTGTGGTTGAAAGTGAACTTTTTCATTACCGGCTTCGCGCACTTGTTGACGACGTTTCGTAATCATTTGATAGAAAGAATTTAAAACCATATCCCTTGTTTGAGGATCGTGAACAATCCCACGCAAATTCAGACTGCGGATTTTGACGTGTGGCAACCAACGCCAAGAATGCCAATCTTTCTGATAATCTTCCTCTGGTACTAAAGTAACAAACTCTACGTCACGATAGGAATGTAAAACAGACACTTGAAATAACAACGTTTGAATGGCTGTCCTTAAAACAGCAGGTGTTCCCGCCAATCCTAAGGTTTGTCCCATTAGTGGTACAACAATCGGCGCCTTTTCTAATTGTTTATATGGCCATACTAATTGTTCTTCAGCTTCTTGACTTAGTGAATCATCTTCCGTTGACTGATAATTTGTCGTAAAACTTGAAGAAATTTCACCAACCCCTAAGCGAACTGTCAAAAAATCTTCATTAGTCATCATGCGTTCATATATTCGCGCATGATACTCTTTTGTCATTAAGGCTAATTCGTTCATGGCAGGATTCATATATTCCAGGGCCTCTTTTTGTTCTTGTTGCAGTATACTTAAACGAGCTTTCTCTTGTATTAAATATTGTTCGTAGCTATTTGTCCGTTCGATATTCTTTTGCTTTGTTTCTTTTTTATTGGTGAAATAACTAGAGACTGAAAAACCAGCCGTCAATAAACTCGCTCCGCCCATACTAAGCATCATAATTGGATTTCCCCCACTTAAAAAGCTTGTTGCGCCACTCAAAACGACCATTCCTAAAGGTGGGACAATCGTCCGTAACAGTTCATTTTTCCCTTCTGTTTGCTTGGCTTTTGGGGCAGCAATTTCTATTTGTTTTTTTGGCTCCTTCAAGTGAATCCGTGGACTTCGTCGAAATGACGGGAAATCGACAGGATATTCTGGAATAACCTCCTCTTCTACAATTTGCCAAGGATTCAGGGAATATGTAGCTCCTAGACTTGTTAACTTTAATTGTTTTTCCCGAACTTCAATGATTAAGCCATTGACAACTAATTGATCACCGACTGCAAAAGCATAGCTTCCTTTTTCAACTAAATAATGATTGTAGTAAATCGTATCTTCTCCGGGATAAATCGTTGCTGTATATTCCCCAGTTTCTGGTGTTAGTGTAATATTGATGATGGCATCTGTTTCTAATGAAATCGCAGCATTTTTGGTAGAGGCAATTAAAAAATCTTTCTGTGGTTTATTGGTGGTGACAGTAATCAATTCTTCGTGGGGAAAAACAGAAAAATTTTCAGCAGAATCAAAGGTTTCACCATTACAGAATAATTCTTCATTTTCGTAAAAAAATAATTGTTGATTGATTGAAACACTTGGGTTTTTAGCCGTAATTTGACGGTGAAGAAGTTGGGGACCAAAATAAAAAATGTCAAAATAAATCATGCTAGATGTATGAATTTGATCATTCACAGAGACCAATTTTTTACTGATTTTCGTTGTCATCCGTTTTTCCTCCCAAGATTTTCATGTATTTATCAATTGCTTCTTCATATTTTGTTAACAATGCTTGTTTTTTCTCGCCGTTCATTTTGTTATTGGCTTTGGTTGCATCATATAATTTTGTATAGGCATGTAATATATATTGGTTATCGCCTAAATTTTGGGCAATATCTAATGATTTTTCAAAGTCTCCTTTGCCAATATAAATCCAATAAAGTAAGGTATTTTCACTAGATTTTTGAGATAAATTATTTAAAATTGCTGTTTTTTGTTCATTTGATAAATTATCTAGTTGGACAGAACTAACAGCAGCAACATACTTAGCTCCTATCGGCAATTCTTCTGGTGTATCTTCTTTTAATGTTTTCGTAACACTTGCATAGTCATTAGAAATATACTGCGCTTCTGCCAAACTCACTCGCTCTTGGGCTGGTAATTTTTTTTAAGACATAAATCCCTGTTGTAGTTGCAAAAAGTAGCGTTAAAGCCAATAACACTAAGCTGGCCCATTTAAAGGTTAAATAACTTTTTTTACTCACTAATTTGGTTTCTGCTTCGCGCTTGGCTTTTTGACGAATGATTTGTTCACCAATGATTTGCTCAATTTCATTGATTGTTTTCGCCTCTTGTAATTGTTTAGATAGCGTATCTTTCAGGGTGCCATTCCCTTGAATCAATTGTTCATACTCATACTTTGGATGTAAGATTGCTAAAATCAGCGATCGATATTGTTTAAAAAATTCTCTTTCATCTGCTGAATAAGGCACAATGACCTGCATAAAACCACGATGAGCAATTAATAATTCTTCTCCCAAGATATAGATGTTTTCTGGATGAATAAAGGGTTGGACCGGCGTACCTAAGAAATCAACCAAATAATGAACTCTTTGCGCTAACAATAATCGCTCATATTGATCCATTTTTTTTATCGCTTGTAAAATGGATTGCATATATTGATCCTTATGGTATTGAATCACTAACGCTTCTTCCGTTGCTTGTATTATTTTTCCCGATAAAAATCCACGACTTGATTTTAAAAATTGTTGAAACTGTTCTAGTCTTTCTAACTGATATTGATTTGCTTGTAATGTCACTTGAACATATTCTTTTGTTGCTTCTAACGTGATTGTCTCTGAAATATCCTTTAACTCGCTCATCCATGTGTCTCCTTTACAATTTCTTTTACTACTAGTTGGTCGCCATTCCCTAATGGATAATCTGCAATTAATTGATTGTCAGCTAAATGAATTGGTTTATTCAAAACAACCAATTCAAATGATGCTGGCAAACGGTTTGGCAACATCTCAAACGATTCGAGTAACAATTCTTTTAAACGTGCAACTGATACCTGATTAGGGATTTGCAAATCAATAATTTGATTCGACACATGTAAGCCGATACCAATCGATGTTCTTTTGTTCATGTTTCTTTCACTCCTTAATTTCCGCTTTGTGCACGATGATATGAAAAACGGTTTCCTAGAAAAACACCAACGAATAAAATAACTATACTTCCTAAAAAAATACCACTGTACAACCAAAAGTTTATGGATATTTCTCGTTGAACCTCAAGAGATTCAACGCTTTCAGGAGAAGTGACCGTTGCCGTCTCTTTGAACAGAAAAGGCCTTACCTTTTTATCAACTGCTAATGTTTTTGCATTCTGTTCTGTCCTAAATACATCATTTTTTGCTTCGTTGACAACCCTCGCTTTACTTTGATTGACTTCTTTTTCTCTCTGCTTTTATCGGCAAAAACAAATCTGGAATAATGAAATTCACTTCTACGTTTTTTTTTCTGCTGATTATCTTGGTAGATCACTTGATTATTTATTTTTAAAGCGCCTACTTCTTCTGCTTTTGTTTTTGTTGATGACAATGACAAATAGAGCATATTAACACTTAAAACAATCACTATTTTTATTAATTTTCTCATGGCTATTCCTCCGGTCGTACAAATAAATTAAGGACAACACCTAAAACAAGTAAAACGATTAAAATAAGGTAACTAACCCAACTAATTTGTACGCCATTTACTAAAGCAGTAAAGCCATTTTGGATATTTTGAAGCGGCGATAAACGATAGAGCCAATTGCTTAATGAGCCTACCTTTGTTGCAATGCCTAATAAAGGTGTCAACATGAAAAATAACCCCAGCATAGCTCCATAAACATATAAAGTAAGTTTTTTAAATTGGCGTAAACAAGCACAAACCAAAAGTGCACCGCTAGCAAATACTAAGAAACTATAGCTAAACCAAGCGAATCGATTTATTTGAGATACATTGAACACCAGTAGAAGTGAAAAGACACTCCCAAACAAAATAACCGTAATCAAGAGTAATAACAGATTTGGTATATTTTGCCAAACTCTGGTTGGTTCAACCAACGCATCCGCTACAGTAACTGTTCTTTTCTTCATAAAGCCTTGGAAAGTTAGCGCAATAACGAATGTTAAAATACTAACAATCAAGGTAGCGTAATAGGGAATTAAAGAGACTTGTCGGGTTTCGCCAAAGATCCCTTCTCCTTGAATTGGGCTCGCAAGGAAACTAAATACCCGTGGATTATCAGCACCGCCGTCTCTTGTATTAGCCAATACTTTTTCAAATGTTTTGGCATACTCTTCATTTTCTTTGGTTGTTTTCTTTGACTCATCAATTGAATCATTTAAGTTTGCTAAGATATTTTGCGCATGATCTTGAACTTTGGTTGTTGAGGCTTTCAATTCTTTGATAGTCTGGGCAACATCTTTGACTTTGGCTGCTGAATCAGCTGTTGTTAGACTAGTTTCTTTCGTTGTTTGCATTAACGTTTGCATCATTTTAACTAAATTTTCTGTTTCTACATCTAAAGTGCTGGTTTGATTTTCTTCTGGATGCGGATTTCTTTCATCAATTACAGAAGTAGCTCCCACTTTTCCAGCTTCTTGCCAAGTAGCATATGTCGCATTGACTTGTTTTGTTGCTTCATCAAACCATGTATTTAATTTCTCCGCTTCTCGTAATAATTTTTCAGGGACCGTCATTAAATTTAATGTTCCGTAAAGTGTTGTAGGTCGTCCGTCTGTATTTTGATCTGTCTCAGTACCAATTAATTGTTTTAATTGATTAATTTGTTCATCTGTTTCTCGATATAATTGATTTCCTGTTTTTTTATATTCGTCTAATAATTTATCTGTAATCATCATGGTTTGCTCGTTTTCAGTGATATTGTCGTACATCCAGTAAATGGATGTCTCACCTGCTAACTCTTCAATTGTTTTATCCTGATTTTCAGGAGCGGTTAACATTGCTGCATACTCTTGAATAGATAGACTTTGATTAGGCGTACCATATAAAGTCACAATTTGTTGTGATACAGTATCTAAAAGTTGAAATTGCTTCATGATTTCAGGAATATCGGTTACTAATGGTTGGTCCATTGCAATATACACAGCGAACGAACGTGCATTTTGAAGCTCATTATTTACCCACCAAGAATAATCAATCTGATTAAATGCTGTTTTTTGTTGTTCTGGTGTCAGTTGCCAAGACATTGGTAAGTCAATCGTTAAGGAAAGTTTTTCTGGAAGTGGGGGCAAATCATTTGCTGGCTCAGTTACTTTTTCAGATTCTTCTTCGGATTCTTCTGCCAACTCTTCTTGCGTATTTTCTTCGTTCACTTCATCATTCTCAGGAATCTCAGCTTGTATTTTCACTGGTTTGGTAATTGTTAGCTGTGTCGGGGTAATTGCTGAAATATCAATGCTGTAACCTGCACCTGCTAACTGCTGATTCAAAGATGTTTTAATTGTTTGAACTTTTGAATCATCTAAAAGAAATGACAATTCGCCATTTGGTGTATTGGTTTGTCGTAATGAAATAACCGACTCTTGATTTGTCGCTAGTGAAAAAGTTACTTTTTCTTGTGGAATCGCTATAGTATCTTCATGAAGTTGTTTAGGTTCCAAATACATAAAGCGGCTTGAATTGGTGAAATCAAGTTCATGTTGTTCTGCATATCGCTGAATAATTTGTAACTCATCACGGAAAAGATTGCCTTGTTCAACTGAAATCCTATTATTCATTTCTAATTCACTAACGAGTCTTTCTAAACTTACAAAAGAAATTTCACTTAGTGATTCTTCCAATCTTTCCTGATAATTTTTATCTAAGTTAGGTATATTTTCTTTTTCGTTCGTAATTAACTGAATAATCGCTTGCTTAATTTGAGTGTCTGTTGCTATCTCAGGTGTTGCTTCAAGATCATTATAATATGTAGCCGCAATTTGCTTTTTTAACGCAGTTAATTGTTCTACTTGCATATGTAGTTCTGCGATTTCTTTTTGTAGTTCGCCAATGCGATTGCTTTGTGTTTCTTGAAATAATTTAGATTCTGATAAAAAGTCAGCATAAATCCCTGAGCTTCCTTGTTCACTTGGTGTGTAGAAGGAGCTAAACTGATTGATTACCATTCCATTTAGTTGATCGAATTGTTGTTTGTATACTGTCGTGTCACTTTCCCATTGATTAGTCAATTCTTGTTTTTGTCTCTCAAACTGTTCATTAAATTGTGCAATTGATTTTTTTATTTTTTCATTTGCTTCTTTCGAATACTCGCCCACTGATTTTTTCGTATCTTCCGTTGCCTTACTAGTTGATTCTAAGCTCTGATTATTGCTTTCTAATAAGGTTTGTACTGATTTTACAAACGCTTCTTGCTCGGTTGTAAATAATTTATTGTCCTCATCTAAAATACTAGCCGTACTTAATACTGTCGTATAATTCATGGGAATTTCTTTAAATGGTTGCTGAATTGTTTCTTCTAAATGATTTTGATACAGCAACTGCGTATCAGTGATTTGGTTAACGTTTTGTTGTGCGATAACTAAATTTCCAACAATACTGGAAAAATACATCTGAATTACGCGTTGGTTAAAATCTTTCAAAATAGTATTTACTTTGTCTTGAATTGCTTGATTGGTCAATTCATTTTGTCCGTCTCGCACTTGGTATTCAACAGAAGCCTGCTCTGGACTAACAGCTTGTAGTGACAATAATTTCTCCGAAAAATCTTGCGGAATAATAATTTGGGCATCGAATTGTCCATTTTCAACCCCAGATGTTGCGATATTCCGAGTCGTTGTTTCCCATCGATTAGCTGTATCTTTGTTAATTAATGTGACAAAATCAGAACCTAATGCATAACGTTTTCCTTCAAAACTTGCGCCTTTATCTTCATTAACTAATGCGTACTGCATCTTTGTTGTCTGATCTTTGCTACTTCGAGTCACGTTCTCATCTTTAAACCCTAAATGAATGAAAAAAAGTAATAACAAGAAAGTTGCTCCAATTGCTAAGGCAAAAGGGATACCTTTTTTTATTTTCCCTTCCATTATCTTCTCTCCTTTAGAAAAAGCGCTAGTGCAATTCATTGCGCTAGCGCTTCAATCTTTGATCAATTAAAAGCCAAATGATCCTGCATCTTGACGGTCACGTTCTGCGACAGTGTCTGCATATTTGTTTAATTGTTGATTAATACTAATCAATAATTCTTCCATCTGTTTGACATTACCTTCCAATTGATTGTACTGTTCCAGATACGCTTGAAATGCTTGCCCTTTCCATTGTTGTGAAATTTGTTGGTTCATTGAATTCACTTTACGAATTGCATCTTGAATTTGAGACGATGCTTGCGAATATACTTTCGCTTGTGATTTCAGTTGTTCTGGTGTTACAGCAATTGATCCTGCCATAAGTAATCCCTCCACATTTTTTATAGTTTTATTACCTGTTACAAATATTATAACTATATATAAAAAATATAGTCAATAACTATTTAAAAATATACGTATTCGCATAAAAATAATTATAACAATAAAATAAACAAATAAAAACTCTTAAAAACAACATTACAAAACCATCCAAATCAATATTAATCAAAATAAAAACAAAAATAACTGATAAATAAAAATTATTCAAAAAATATTTAAATAAAATTTTAAAAAATAAATAAATTCCATTAAATCGTTATTTTTTAACGTCAGATAAATTAATAAGTAAATATGCATTTTATTAAAAAAACAATTTATTTCTTTAGCAAAAAAAATTAAAAGATAGGAAAACTTATCAATGTGATAAGTTTTCCTATCTTTTATTCATTCTTTTTCTCTACTTCTCTAAATAAAACTCAAATCGACTTCCTGCATACTGCGTACGAACATATTCAAAAGGTAGTCCGTTTTCAAAATAGGATACTTGGCGCACACGCAGAATCGCATCGCCTCGTTTAATCTCTAAATATTCTGCGATCTGTTCCGATGCTTGAACAGCAGAGATTGTTTGGTTAGAATGGCCAATTTTGTGGCCAGATTTGGCTTCAAGTGTTTTATAAAAAGAGTTCGTGATTTCAGATTTGCCATATTGCGAGACCAATGAATAAGGAATACTCGCCACCTCAAAACAAATCGGAATGTCATCCGCAAAACGAATTCTTTCCATTCGTAAAATTGAATCTTCTGGACCTAGTTGTAATTTTTCCATCTCACTAGAACTAGGTTTCGCTACAAAATAAGACACCGTCCGACTAGAAGGAACGCGATTTTGAGACAAGGTAATTTCTGTAAAACTAGTGGTACCTGTCATTGTTTCTTGAACTTTCTTACGTGCTACATATGTTCCTGAACCAATTTTTCGTTCTAAAATCCCTTCGTCTGCTAAAGTCTGAATGGCTTGGCGTAAGGTCATTCGACTAACATCAAATTTCAAGGCTAATTCTCGCTCAGAGGGCAAACGATCCCCGATACTCCAGACACCTTTTTCAATATCTTCTTTGATTTTATCGTGAATTTGAATATAAATTGGTATATTTTGAACCATTTACGCTTCCTCCTCTTCATTCATCTCCTCTTCTATTATAACTGGTATAGACCGTGTAAACAACCAAAAAATGATAAATAAAAGAGGAATTGGAATTTTTATCAAAGTTGGTCTAGTTGTATGCTTTCTTTTTATAACAAAAACATTTGGCTTAGTCAGTAAAAAGTGACCAAGTCAAATGTTTTCAAACGAATTTCTATTAGTTATTATCTTTTTACATTTTCTTCTTTCAACAACTTGTTCGCTGTGGCCATCATCAAACGGATTCGGTTCAACTGATTGACCAAAGATACCCCTGGATCATAATCCACCGCCGCAATGTTTGCTTGCGGATATTGGCGTCGTAGCTCTTTCACGACCCCTTTTCCAACAATATGGTTTGGTAAACATCCAAACGGCTGCATACAAACGATGTTATTCACCTCGTGTTTTAAGAGCTCAATCATTTCTGCTGTTAAAAACCAACCTTCACCCGTATGATTGCCAATTGATAAAATTTTACTTGCTTCTGCTGCCATATCATAAATGGAATGAATACCATCAAAACGGACAGATTTTCTCAATGCCTTATCCATTGGTTTTTCTACCAATTCAATGATTTTTATCGCAAATTCTGCTAAACGTTTGCTTTGTTTTGACATGCCCATATTTTCGTATTTCCAAATTTGATTGTACAAAGAATAGTTCATAAAGCCAACAATATCTGGCACAACTGCTTCAGCACCTTCTTCTTCTAGCAAACGCACAATATCATTATTCGCTGTCGGCGAATATTTCACTAAAATTTCCCCGACCACACCGACTTTTGGTTTTTTTATCTCTTGTAAAGGAATTTCATCAAACGTCCGAATAATTTTTTTCATGAAGTGATTAAATTGTGTCAGCGAACCATTCCGGACATTGGCTTCCACTCTTTTTAGCCAATCTTGGTGTAGTTGATCCACCATTCCTTTTTCTGTTTCATAAGGTCTTGTTCGATAAACTACTCGTTCGAATAAATCACCATATAAAAAGGCAACTACTAAGCGTTTGATCATTGGCAACGTAAATTTAAATCCTGGATTGGATTCGACTCCTTTATTGCCCATCGAAACTGAAACTACAGGAACTTGAGAAAAACCAGCATCATTTAAAGCTTTTCGTAATAAGGGAATGTAATTCGTTGCGCGACAACCGCCCCTGTTTGCGTCATTAAGACACTGACATTATCCAAATCATATTGACCACCTTCCAAAGCTTCAACTAGTTGTCCGATGGAAATAATTGCTGGGTAACACGCATCATTATTGACATATTTTAACCCGACATTCACAGCTTCTTTGTCTTGCGCAGGCAAACAGACGACATGATAGCCAGAAGCTTGTAATGCTACATCGACTAATCCAGATTGATGAATCGGGCTAAGCATTGGTAACAGTAAGGTATGTGTTTTTTTCATTTGTTTTGTAAACACAATTTTCTCCGGCTCTTCCATTTGCATATGCGGAACAAACTGTTGCTTCTCCCGCTCATTGACAGCCGCTTTCAAGGAGCGCAACCGAATACGAATTGCGCCCAAATTCGCACCTTCATCGATTTTGAGGACTGTATAAATTTTGCCAGACCGATCCATGATTTCTTCTACTTGATCGGTTGTCACAGCATCTAAGCCGCAACCAAAGGAATTCAGTTGGACAAGTTCTAAATTTTTCGTCTTAGCCACTACTTTAGCCGCCGCATATAAGCGAGAATGATAGACCCATTGATTCACCACACGTAAATTCTGCACGTCTCCAAGATGCGAGATACTGTCTTCTGTCAAGACATGGAATCCTTCCTGTGTAATGACTTCGGCAATGCCGTGATTAATCTCTGGATCCAAGTGATACGGTCGCCCCGATAAGACAATCCCTCTCTGGCCTTTTTCAGTTAACATGGCTAACGTTTCTTCGCCTTTTTCTTGAATTTCTTTTTTAAAAGCTGCTAATTCTTGATAACCATGATGCAGCGCTGTTTGAATTTCTTCTAAGGAAATCCCTAAATCAGCAAAATTTTCAGCTAAAACTTTGGCAACTGCAGTTTCATTCGCTAAATTAAGATAGGGATTTCGATAATCCACTTGGCCCTCTCTGATGGCATCCACATTATTTCGAATAACATCTGGGTAGCTTTGCACAATTGGACAATTAAAATGATTATCTGCTTCCACTGTTTCTTGCTGTTCAAAAACGACACCAGGATAAAAGATAATTGGCACTTGCGCATCAATTAATGCTTGAATATGTCCATGCGCCATTTTCGCTGGGTAACAAACCGTATCACTGGGAATCGTTTCAAGGCCTTGTTCATAGATTTGTTTATTAGAACGTGGCGATAATTCGACCCGAAAGCCTAAGTCAGTAAAAAATGTATGCCACAAAGGATAATTTTCATACATGTTTAGGACTCTAGGGATACCCACGCGCCCACGAAACGCTTTATTTTCCCGCAAAGGTCGGTACTTAAATAACTTACGGTACTTATAATCAACCAAATTCACTTTGCGTTCTTCTCGTTTAATTTTAATTCGCGCACCACGTTCACAGCGATTTCCCGTAATAAATTGGCGCCCGTCCGAAAACACTGTGACCGTTAATTGACAATTGTTTTCACACAAGCCGCAATGAGTAAATTCCTTTTCAGAGGTAAATGCCGCTAACTCTTCTAAAGAAAGAAGCGTGGTTTCTTCCCCAATTTCATAAGCGTCCAAAGCAATCAGCGCTGCCCCATAGGCCCCCATCAAACCAGCAATAGAAGGACGAACCACTTCACGACCGCTAATTTTTTCAAAAGCTCTCAAGACCGCTTCATTGTAAAATGTTCCTCCCTGGCAGACAATCTTTTCTCCCAACTCTTCAGGTCGGCGAACCTTAATGACTTTATAAATGGCATTTTTGATGACTGAATAAGATAGTCCAGCAGAAATATCGCCGACAGAGGCCCCTTCTTTTTGAACCTGTTTCACTTTTGAGTTCATAAAAACAGTACATCGAGAACCTAAATCAACAGGCGCTTGCGATTCTAAAGCCGCCAAAGCAAAATCCTTCACATTATATTTTAAAGATTGCGCAAAGGTTTCGATAAAAGAACCGCACCCAGAAGAACAAGCTTCATTTAATTGAATGGAGGAAAGCACGCCATTTTTAATGGTCATCGCTTTCATATCTTGTCCTCCGATATCCAAAATAAAATCCACACCTGGCTGAAAATAGTTGGCTGCTTTGTAATGGGCCATCGTTTCAACTTCACCAATATCGACTTTTAACGCATTTTTTATTAGCTGTTCTCCATATCCTGTAACAGCCGCTTTTCCGATAAAAACTTCTTCAGGCAGTTGTTGATAAAGTGATTTCAGTACTGTCATGGTGGTTTCTAAAGGTTGCCCTTGGTTATTACCATAAAAAGAAAACAACAAATGACCATCTTCATCAATCAATGTGACTTTTGTCGTTGTAGAGCCTGCATCAATCCCTAAAAAGGTCACGCCAGTATGTTGAGATAAAGGTTTCTCCGTTGCTTGAGCTTGCGCGTGTCTTTCTCGAAAATCTGCCAAATCTTCTGCGCTGTTAAATAACGGTGGTAACGTGTCGCTCGGCTGTAAATCAGTAGCCTGGCTGTTCACTAAGCGCTGAATTAATTCTTCCAATGTACATTCGGCTGCATCTTCTGAATAAAGTGCTGCACCCATTGCTACAAACAGTTGCGGTTGTTCTGGAAAAATAACATCTTCTGGCTGAATTGCTAAGGTTTCAACAAACCGTTTTCTCAATTCTGACATGAAAAATAAAGGTCCCCCTAAAAATGCTACTTTACCTTTAATTTTGCGACCAGCAGCTAACCCGGCGATTGTTTGATTAACTACCGCTTGAAAAATACTCGCCGCGATATCTTCTTTCGCTGCTCCTTCATTGATTAAAGGTTGAACATCCGTTTTGGCAAAAACCCCACAGCGGGAAGCAATCGGATAAATAGTTTGATAATTCTTCGCCAATTCATTCACTCCATTGGCATCCGTTTTAAGTAAAACAGCCATTTGATCGATGAAGGCGCCTGTCCCACCTGCACAACTACCATTCATTCGTTGCTCTAAAGCACCATCAAAAAAAGTGATTTTTGCATCTTCTCCGCCAAGTTCAATAGCAACATCCGTTTCTGGTATTATTGTTTCAACAGTTCGTGTACACGCGATAACCTCTTGAACAAAGGGAATCCCTAATACCTCAGCCAGCCCCATACCACCAGAGCCAGTTATGCTCATTGTCACAGGTTGGTCTGCACCGATCCTTGCTAGCCCTTCTTTTAAAATGCGTTCCGTTGCTGCTTTGACATCTGAAAAATGGCGTTCATATTTTGTAAAAATAGGCTGATTTTGTTTATTTAAAAATACTAATTTTACTGTCGTTGACCCAACATCAATCCCTGCTCTCATAACCATCAATTAAAATACCCCTTCATTTCCCAACAGTTTGTTGATTATTATACAAACTGTTTGTTATAATAGATATACCTATTTTAGAAAGGTTCTAAATGATTTGCAACAAGCAATTTACCCTATTTTGTGAGATAAACAACAAAGTTTCCGCGAATGTTGACTATCTCGAAAGGAATTTATGATGGCAAAGAAAACAGACCTTAGAGTACAACGAACCAGAAAAATGATTATTGAAGCTTTTTTTAAACTTGTAGAAACGAAAGGCTACGAAGCGGTGACGATTCAGGATATTGCTGATGAAGCTATGATTAATCGTGCGACTTTTTATGCTCACTTTAAAGACAAACAGCATTTATATGATGCAATCTTCACCTTTACGCTTAGTGCTTTTACCGCTATTCTTGATTCGCAACAACTGGTTAATGGCAACCGTGTCCGCGTGAAGCACATTGAAGAACTTCTGACGCAACTCTATATTAATATTCAAGAGAACAAATCTTTCTTCTTAACTATCATGGACAATAATTTCAACGAACACTTTCGAAAACGCTTAGCTGAAATTATCGAAGAAAAATATGCGACGATTTTTTCGCAGTTGCGTATTACCGAAAATGATATTGACGTACCGATAGATTTTGTTATTGAATACATGACCTCTATCTTCATCGGTACCCTTCATTGGTGGATTACTAGCGAGACGGATATGACACCCAACCACTTAGCCCAATTAGTTATCAAATTAGTTGGTAATGGTCATTTAACTGTCTTAGGCATCGAATTAGAAAAATAAAAACACCGGAGTAGACAATAATGTTGTCTGCTCCGGTGTTTCTGTTAAAGACGAGTTAGTTTTTTGAACGCCATTTGATATTGTGGGCTGTATTTCTTGAAGAAGTGACTTTAACACCACTTTTGATGTTACCTTTTTTACGAGGAATTAAGTCAACTTTGACATCATACTTACCATCGCGTGCTAAATCGTAAACATTTTCAACCATTTCTGTAATTTTTTCTTTAAAGTTCATTCTTATCAACTCCAGACTATTCTTTCTTAATACTTTAGCATATTCTTATATAAATGAAAACTTTTCTAGCCTGTACATGAGGAAAATCTTACCTCATTTTTGTTATATAATTATACAAAAAAAGAACATCTCTCTACCAGAAATGTTCTGAAAACTGGGGTAGCTGGATTCGAACCAACGCATGACGGAGTCAAAGTCCGTTGCCTTACCGCTTGGCTATACCCCAAAAAGAAAATGGAGGAAAGTGGATTCGAACCACTGAACCCTAAGGAACGGATTTACAGTCCGTCGCGTTTAGCCACTTCGCTATTCCTCCAAAAAGTCATTGTCGCTGTAACGACCTGACTTAGTTATAATACAATCTTTTCCAGAAAAAAGCAACCCTTTTTTTAAAAAAATTGTTATTTATTTTTTATTCACTTAAATTCCATTGACGAATAATTGTTTCAAAGGCTTCGTCCAGATTTTTTGCTGTACCTTCTTGCTTGCCATCAATTTCAATGATGAATTTTTTATCATTTTGCGGAATGACACGACCGATTTCTTTTTTACCAATAAATAATTTGTTCATTAAAACATTTGCTCCATTGTATTGGGCTTTTTCTTCTTCAACACGCACTTCAATATCTTTATTCTTTTTTGACATCTCTATCCCTCCAAGAACTCTATGTTATCAGAATCTTTGAAACAAAACAAGCACTCGCTATTTCTCTGTCAGATTGTTCGTTTATCGTTTCAATGCAGCATTAAGGAGTAACGAAATGCGATTCGCTACTCCTTAAAGGCTGATTTCTATTCTTTTTCTGAACCTTCTGTTGCATGATAGTTCACGCTATTTGAGGTACCTTTTTTAGAAAAGTTTTCAATTAGCTCTTTCACGTCGAGGCCGGTTGTTTCTTTTAGTGTTTCTTGTGTACCAGCCAACAAGTTTGTTGCATAATTGGTAATACGGTTGGCGCCAGAATTTTCGCCACCTGCGCCTGTATCTACCACTGAAATCTTGTCGATGTTGCCCAATGGTTGTGCTGCTTCTTTCATTAATTGTGGTAACATTTCCATCACCATACTTAACACAGCTGCTTCACCATATTCTTTGAAGGCATCAGCAATCTTTTGTTTGGCTTCGGCTTCCGCTGCACCACGAGCTAAAATAGCTTCGGCTTGCGCTTGACCTGTTAAACGCGTTTTGTTGGCTTCCGCTTCGGCTAATGCTTCAACTTTGAAGCGTTCTGCTTCGGCTTCTGCCACTTCGCGTGCTTTTTGAGCAAGAGCTTCTTGTTCGCGTGCGTAACGATCTGCATCGGCTTTTTTCTTCACTTCTGAGTCGTATTGTTTTTCACGACGCGTAATTTCTTTTTCTTCTAACTCAATTTGTTTTTGACGTTCAACGACTTTGACTTCCATTTCTTGTTCCACCACGTGTTGTTGTGCACGCGCGCTTTCCAAGTTATAGGCTTGGTCTGCTTTGGCTTTGGCAATATCTTGTTCTTGTTTGTATAACGCTAATTTCAATTCTTTTTCTTTTGAAGCTTCTGCAATTTCTGTTTGACGTTGCAATTCCGCTTGTTGTGATTCTTTTTCTGCTTCCGCTTTTTTGATGCGAGTTTCTTTCAAAGCTTCTGCTTCAGCAATATCTGCATCACGTTTAACTTGAGCGATTCTTGGTTTCCCTAATGAATCCAAGTATCCATTTTTATCACGAACTTCTTTAATTGTGAACGACACAATAACTAAGCCCATTTTAGCTAAGTCAACACTGGCAACTTCTTGTACACTTTGGCTAAATTTATCACGGTTTTGGTAAATTTCTTCCACTGTCATTGAACCTAAAATCGAACGTAAATGTCCTTCTAATACTTCACGTGCTTCATTTTCTAATTCTTCCGTTGTTTTTCCTAAAAATTGTTCCGCTGCTGTCGCAATTTCTTCAACTGACGAACCAATTTTAATGATTGAGGTCCCATCACACATCACAGGAACCCCTTGTTCTGTGTACACTTCTGGTGTGGAAACATCTAATTTACTTGAAAGCAAACTAATTCGATTTGAACGTTGGAACACTGGTAAGACAAACGCACCACCGCCACGAACGATTTTAATTTTGTTGCCACCTTCGTCTACATGAACATTTTTAGAGCCTAGATAGCTCCCGCTGATAATTAACGCTTCATCAGGTTTGGCTGTCTGATATTTAGAAACAAACACAATTAATAACATTAATAATACTAAAACTGCAATAATAATCGGTAACAAAATCCCCATTTTCTTCTCTCCTACTCTATATTTTTAGACTGCCTTCGTAAGGAATGACATAACAAACCCGTTCTTTCAATTCAATAATCAATACCTCACTACCTCTTGGCGCAGCCACTTCTTGTGGCACATAAAATGCTGCTGGTCGACTTAACGAACCTGTGACACTCTTCAATTGAATCTCGCCCATTCCCCGGACAGGAATTGGGGTAATCACAGTAGCAACACGACCCTCCATGTCTTTTTCCGAAATAGAAATTGTGGCCTCCGAATTTTTCAAAGGGACCAACACATAAAAATTTAGGAAGAAAACAATAATGGTTGAAAGAATACCACTGACAATTAAAATAAGCCAACTATTCACCGCTGTTAATTCTTCCCCAAGGTACCCAAACAGCGAGGTAAAAGCAATCCATGGAATAATCAGCATTGGGTCCACCGGTCCATCAAAATTAAAAACATCCCCAAAAATAATTAGTAAAAAAGCGAGGACCGCGCTCCCCACTAATGCATAAAAATAAACCGTTTCCAATGGTAGACCTTCTAACACTTTTCCCACACTCCTTTCTGTGCTATAACCTAGTAATAGTGTACCAATTTTTAAATAAAAAGAGTAGTAATTTCCAAATAAATCTCAAAAGATACATCTTAAGACCTATTTTTTCTTAATAAAAGAAGCAACAATAAACGAGCAGCCCTAGAATTATCGAACTTCTACGGACTCCTCGTTTTTTAAAATGTGCTATTCATTTGATTTTAACGCTTCAATCATATTGATTTTCTTCAATTTCCGATGCATAATGACCATCACAAACAACGTGAAACACATGGTGATGACTGCGGAATACAGATAACTTGGCCAATGAATAATTGGCGAAAACATAATTAAATCAACTTCAACGGTTGCTAAAATATACTGATGCAAAATTTTCCCAAAGAAGCAGCCAACAATAATACCAATGAACGTTAAAATAATGTTTTCACGGTAAACATAGGTGGTGACTTCACGATCGTAAAACCCTAAAACCTTAATCGTGGAAAGTTCTCGAATCCGTTCAGAAACATTAATGTTGGTTAAATTATATAACACAATTAACGCTAAAGAACCAGAAACAGCAATTAGTACCCAAATGACAATATCAAGGCTTTTCAGCATATCATCAAACGAACCTTTCATCGCAGTTAAAAACGTAATGTTCAACACTTTCGGCTGTTTTGTCAACGCCTCTCCGATTGAGGTTTCTTGTTTTGAGGATAACTTTTTGTCAAAAAGTAGGAATTCTGTATTATACTCCGGCTTCTGTTTCGTCATCGTCTGGTAGAGTTTCGGCGTCATATAGACAAAATGACCCGTGTAGTTCTCTGCAATCGCGGCAATTTTCACGTGATAGGTTTGATTATCACTATTTTCTAAATTTAATTGATCTCCGACTTTATAGCCAAATAATTTAGCTAATTTTTCATTAATGATTACACCGTCATCGTTGAGGGAATATTTTTCTCCAGTGACTCGATCATTAAATAACTGAAAATCAGCCATTTCCGAAGGATTTTGTGGCACATAAAGAGTAATATTTTGAGTTGGTGCGCCTTTGCCCTTCGTTTTAAAGATTTCTGAATATAACGGAATTGTTTTATTCAAACCATCCAGTTTGCGCAACGTTTCTTGATACTCTTTTGTCTCTTCAGATGTTGTTTGCTCTTTAAAAGTCACGACTGCTTGGTAATGCCAGATTTTATTAAATTGAATTGTAGCGACATCCACAATTGAATCGCGTAAACCAAAACCAACAATTAACAGCCCCATACAACCAGCTATTCCGATAACGGTCATCAGCATCCGTCGTTTATAGCGGAACAGATTTCTAGCGGTCACTTTTTGAATAAAGCTCATGCGTTGCCATAAAGGGCGGATTCGTTCTAATAAAATCCGTTGGCCTGCTTTCGGCGCTTTGGGTCTTAGCAAGGTAGCTGGGGTACTTAATAAATCGATTCTTAATGTCACTAAGGCCGCTCCCACAGTACAAGCTAAGGCTACAATGATGCCCCATAAACTGTAATTTAAGTACCACGGTGTAACTAAATCAGGAATATTGTACATTTGACCGTAGGCATCAAAAATTATTTTAGGGAATAGATAATAGCCAACTGCCAATCCTAATAATGCACCTGTTAGGCTGGCAACAGTTGCATAGGTAATAAAAATCGAAGCAATTTCACGATTACGATAACCTAAAGCTTTCAAACTACCAATTTCCATTCTTTTTTCTTCCACCATACGTGTCATGGTAGTTAAGCTGACTAATGCCGCAATTAGGAAAAAGAACAACGGGAACAGCGTGGCTAAAGAAGAAATCCGATCAGCGTTATCTTGATATTCAGAAAATCCTGGATTGTCTTCCCTAGTAAAATAATAATACGTTGGGGCTTTCAAATTGGCTAGCTCTGTTTCTTTTTCAGCCAACAGTTGTTCTTGTTTAGCCAATTCGTCTTTTTGCTTTTCAAGCATCTCAGCTGAAATTCCTGGTTGTTGCTCCAACTGCGCAAGTGCTTGTTTTCCCGTTTCCAGCGCTTGCCGACCTTGGTTAATGTCCGGCTGAGCCGAATCACGCAGAGCCGCAACCTGTTCTTCTGGCCGATTTTTCAGTGCCTCTTTTACTTGATTTAAGGCCTGCTCTCTTTTCTTTTCATAATCAGAGGAATACGTATTTTGATGTTTTAATGAACGAAATGAGATTAGCAATTCTGGATACCGTTGACTGTCAAAGGCTTTTTCCGAAACCACGCCAAAAAAGTTTAACGTTCCAGACCCGACCGTTGTGGTTCCCCTGGATGTATTATCAATATATTCTGGTGAATTGATAAATCCAACAACAGTAAAATGAGTTTGTTTCAGCCCTTTTTCTTTAATCGCTGCATCGTTTAAAGTGATTTTATCACCCATTTTATAGTCATATCTAGTTTTCGCTAATGTATCTAATGCAATTTCATTTGTTTGTTTAGGTAACCGACCGTCAACTACTTGATAGTTAACCGATCCTGCTTGATTTTTTCGATAGCCAAACAATTTTACTGCATTATTTTGCGGCCCAATCGTGGCATCTATTGTATACCGCGGCACAACTGTTTCGACATCTTTTAAAGACTGTAGTGTTGTTAAATCTTTCTTTTCCAGTCCCATTGTAGAAATTATTCGCGCATCTGGAAGCTGCTCTTTCTGGTAATAATTATTCGCGGTTTTAATCATATCTGGTCCAGTAGCTTTCAAACCAACAAAGACCATTACACCAAGGAAAATAATCCCCATAATCGATAAAAATCGTGTAGTAGATTGTCTAATTTCACGTAAGCTTGTTTTAATTAGCGCTGTTTTCTTCATTTTAGGCACCTACCATTCAATTTCAGCAACCAATTTAGGCTGATCATTCACAGTCATTTCGCGAACTTTCGCATCATTAATTCGAATTACCCGATCGGCCATTTCTGCAATGGCTGAATTGTGGGTAATAATTAAGACGGTCGTTCCAGTTTCACGAGCAGTATTTTGCAAAATGGTTAAAATTTGTTTCCCTGTTTCATAATCCAGCGCTCCTGTCGGTTCATCACATAAAAGTAACTTGGGCTTTTTAGCAATCGCACGGGCGATGGTTACTCGTTGTTGTTCACCACCAGAAAGTTGCGCTGGAAAATTATCTAAACGTTCCCCTAAACCCACCGATTGTAAAACATTGGTCGAATCCAACGCATCCGCAACGATTTGCGAAGCCAATTCGACATTTTCTTTTGCCGTTAAATTTGGGACTAAATTGTAAAATTGGAAAACAAACCCGACATCATTTCGTCGATAAGTGGTTAATTGTTTCTCTGAAAACTGAGCGATATCTGTGCCATCAATAATAATTTCCCCTTCATCACAGCTGTCCATTCCACCAAGAATATTTAAAACAGTTGATTTTCCAGCACCGCTGGGGCCTAAAATAACCGCTACTTCTCCTTTTTCCACTTCAAAAGAAATGCCGTCATTCGCAGTAATAGTTGTCTCTCCCATTTGGTAACGCTTGTATTCATTTTTGACTTCAATATAGGCCATCCACTATCCCTTCCCTTCTACATTAAAATAGTAACATATCTGAGAAAACAAGTCTTTCAAAGAAAAGCCTTTTTTGATTTTTTAGCAAATTTACGTATAATAGAAAAGATGGTCCACTTAAATTTGGACTATTGCAAGTATAAAATTAGAGGAGCACGTTATGGCAAACAGAAAGAAGAAACCACCATTTAATTCAACCATCATGCTGACTGGCGCATTAATCATTTTAATTTTAGGCGCGGTTGGCGTTAAAGTTCCTGATGCTTTACAAGATTTATTTAATGTTCAACCACAAACAACCACCCCCTCAAGCACACCAGCACCAAAAGGAGATAATCCCGGACCCATCGAAAATGGTAAAGCCACATTTTCAGCAGAGGAATTAAAGGATAACTCAAACGGCTGGATTACTTATCATTCTCTAGATCGTCTAAAACGAGCGACAGGCGCTGATGCGCTATTAAAACCCGCAATGGTCAATACAGGAACTTCCGCTAATAAAGATATTCGACCAGCTGGTTTCATTTCAGGAAAAGCTAATCACTCGCGTGGCCACCTAATCGGCCGTCAAATGGGAGGCAGTGGTGATGATCCACGTAACTTAACCACCTTGTATCAGAATCCTGTCAACACTCCTTATATGACGAAATATGAAAATCAGATTCGGGCAGCTCTTGATCGCGGCGAAACCGTTCGCTATCGCGTGACACCTGTATATAACGGAAACGATTTGTTGGCTGAAAAAATCATCTTAGAAGCCAAAAGCCTTAAAACAAATTCACCCATTGATTTTTCAGTAACTATTTTAAACAAACAATAAGGAGGAACTTTCATTGGATTTTGAACAGCTAAAAGAAACATTACCCGATGCAAAACCACAAACATTTTTGCAAGCAATCCTCTCTCAACCTCAAGAAGAGGATGCTGAATTAACTTTCAGTGAAGAAATTGATGAACAGTTTGTCGAAAATTGTAAATTTTTAGCCTCTCCAGAAACCATTTCTGAAACAGATGTGGAACATTGGCGCAAACAAGAATTTTTAGTTGTCGCCCAAAGTTTAGATGGCGATTATCTAGCAGGCACCCTAGAGCAAACCTTTGTGATTCCTAGTTCCCTTTACAAAGAGGATATTGAGCAATTTGACAAGCAATTAATCGATTTTTTTATTGCCTACGAGAACAAAGAAATCACTTCTGCGATTTTACCAAAAGAATTATAAAAAAAGCTTGCGGATAAATTTCCGCAAGCTTTTTCTTGTGTCTTATGCTCGATAACGTTCAACGCCATCTAAATAAGTGGCTGCTAATTCCATGGTTGGTTCTAATACGATAAAGTCAGCATCGCGACCATTTGCAATCATGCCACATTGATCATCAATTTTACAGCTAATCGCAGGAACTAATGAAGCCATCATAATTGCTTGTGCAGGTGTTGCAATACCCCAATCAACTACATTTTTAATTGCTTCTTTTAGTTTTAAAATACTACCTGCTAAGTTCCCAGTATCCAAACGAGCCGTTCCTTCTGCTACCACAACAGGAAATTCACCTAAATTGTAGTTGCCATCTGGCATACCGCCAGCCATCATGCAGTCTGTAATTAACGCAACGTGATCATGGCCCGCTTTTTCCATCAATACTTCAGCCGCTTGCGGATGTACATGGTGTCCATCACAAATTAATTCAGAGAAAACGTGTTGTAACGTTAACAATGCACCAACCATCCCTGGTTCACGGTGATTTAAGCCGCGCATCCCATTATATGCATGAACAAAAACGCTAGCGCCTGCTTCAACTGCCACATCAGCTTCTTCTAAGGTCGCATTACTATGGCCTAAAGCAACAACGACACCTTCATCTGTAACGGTTTCAACAAATTCTTTCACACCATTACGTTCTGGAGCCAACGCAATTTTCTTAATAATTCCGCCTGAAGCTTCTTGCCATTCGTGGAATGTATCAAGGTCTGGATCTCCAAAATAACTTGGATTTTGTGCGCCTTTATGTTCTTCAGTAAAGAAAGGTCCTTCAAAGTAAATCCCTTGAATTTTTGCACCAGGTACTTCTTGGTAGACTTGACCAATCGTACGTGCAACGTCTGTTAAACGTTCTTTACTTGAAGTTAATGTTGTTGGTAAAAATGAAGTTACACCACAAGATAACAAGCCTTCAGACATCACTTTAATGCCTTCTGCATCGTTATCCATTACGTCATGATTCATGTAACCATGAATATGAGTATCGACTAAACCTGGGGCAATCCATTTGCCTTCCTCACGAATAATTTTTACGTCCCCTTGCGGTTCATCTTTTGTATAATTACCAAAGATACCATCCGTGATTTCTAAATAACCAGGTCCTTTAACATCGCTTTTTAAAAAGAACTTGTCTGCAAAGATAAATGTTTTCATCTTCATCCTTCTTTCTTTATTTTACTTACTTCAAAAGTACTCTTAATCAGTACAAAAGTCAAGAAATGGTGTAGACCTTTTAAGCAATTCTGAGGATTTTTTAAAGATTGCCACTTTCCACATTTTTCATTTGTTGTGCTAAGTTTAAATAACGTTCTGCTTCTTCGTGTTTATTCTTTCTCATTAAAACTAAATATTTTAGATTTAATAATTCACTTAAATAATAATAACTATTTTTTTTGCGGGCCCAAGTAATTCCTTGATCCACATAAATTTCGGCATCTTTTTCTGTATAATTTTTAAATAAGAAATCAGCATAATTAAAAAATATTTTCGTTAACTCTGCATTACTGCGTTCATTAGGCAATTGATTAAAATAATGAATACTCAAACTTAAAAATCGCTCTGCTTCTACTCGATTGCCCATGTAACCATAAGTGGCACCTAGACAACTAATTAATTGAATCTCTAAATCAGAAACATTTAATTTATCGGCTTTATAGGTGAAAGATAATCCTTTACGCAAACTAGCAATAGCTTTTTCGTAATCATTTAGAACAAACAATTCACAACTACCTAAATAATAATAATATTTTTGCCAGTCCGTATCTAAATACAATTGTTCTTCAATACGATTTTCCTTTAAATAATTTAATAATAATTGATATTTTTTATGGCGAAAATATTCAGCCATTTTTTCAAATGAATACGTAACAACGTGCACATCACCAGATTTATAACGCATAATCTGGTCAACAGTCACACCTAAACGATCACAAAGTTGTTGCATTACGAGAACGTTTGGCAACTCTTCATTGTTTTCAATGCGACTTAAAACACTTTGCGAACAGATGTCTTCTGATAACATTTTCTGTGTCAATTTTCTATTTTTTCTAATTTCTTTAATAACTGCACCTAAAGAATTCATCACAATAGCTCCTATTTATATCGGCCATTTTCCTTGCAAAATGGGGATTTTGTCAAAATATGCGAATTTGCATTATGCTTTTATTGTACTTTATTGCATAATATACTGCAAGAACATTATCTAAGGTTTTCTTAGAAAATAAATAGGTTCATTTTTATTAAAAAGGAAGTGTTATTGTATGGCCGAAGAGAAAAAGGTTCACTTCATTTGGGAAAAAACAAATTATTCAGGCTTTGTGGAGAAGGAGTATGAAAATTCTTATCTCATCGTAGTAGCAAATCCTAGTCCTGATATGGAAGAAAAATATACCAACCGAATGATTATTAGTAAAAAAGCATGTGAAACCGCAGAATAGTATTGTTGATAAAACAAGAACTACCAAAAAATAGCTTCGTTAGAGGCTATTTTTTGGTAGTTCTTTTATTTTTGTTTGTAGGTACTTAAAAATTCACGCATTTTATCTGCTGTAGTTTTTAAGTCTTCCATCTTCGGTAAATAAACAATACGGAAGTGATCGGGTTGTTGCCAGTTGAACCCACCACCATGGACTAATAAAATATGATGTTTGTGTAAGAAATCTAAAACAAATTTTTCATCATCATAAATGTCAAATTTGGCCGTATCAATTTTCGGGAAAATATAGAAAGCTGCTTTAGGCTTCACGGCTGATAAACCAGGAATATCATTTATCGCATTGTAAATAAATTCTCGTTGTTCGTAAATTCTGCCACCTGGTAAAAGTAAATCATCGACACTTTGATAGCCGCCTAATGCGGTTTGAATGATTTGTTGTGACAACACATTCGAGCATAACCGCATGGAAGCAAGCATATTTAGCCCTTCGATATACCCTTTTACTCGTGATTTATCTCCACTTAACACCATCCAACCGCATCGGAAGCCTGCCACTCGATGTGATTTTGACAAACCATTCAATGTTACGACAAATAAATCAGGTGCTAATGTAGCAATCGGTACATGAACCAAACCGTCCATGACCAAACGATCATAAATTTCATCGGAGTAAATAATTAAATCATTTTGACGTGCCACTTCGACAATTTCTAGTAATAACTCTTTCGGATATAAAGCACCAGTCGGATTATTTGGATTTATAATAACGATTGCTTTTGTATTCGAAGTTATTTTTGATTTTATATCATCAATGTCTGGATACCATTCTGCTTGCTCATCACAAATATAATGAACGGGCGTACCGCCCGCCAAAGAAACAGATGCAGTCCATAAAGGATAGTCTGGCATTGGCACAAGTACTTCATCGCCGTTATTTAACAAGCCTTGCATACACATGGTAATTAGTTCACTCACGCCATTACCAGTGTAAATATCATTAATCGTTACATTAGGAAATTTTTTTAATTGGCAATATTGTTCAATCGCTTTTCTTGCAGAAAAAATACCTTTTGAATCGGAATAACCTTCTGAATCGCGAACATTTACAATCATGTCGCGCACAATTTCATTTGGGGCATCAAAACCAAATGGCGCTGGATTCCCTGTATTTAATTTCAAAATACGTATGCCCTCTTCTTGCATGCGTTCTGCTTCTTCTAAAACAGGACCACGGACATCGTAACTTACGTTATTTAATTTATCAGATTTTTTAAAATTTCTCACACGGACTCCCTCGCTTCACAAATTTATACTCTAAAGTTACGCCAACTATAATGAAAAAGCAATAATAAATATCAGAATTTAATAAAAAATTGATGGTTTTTCCGTAATAAACAAGAGCGTGGGACAAAAATCACTTTGGATTTTTGTCCCACGCTCAAAAACTGATAAACGGCGGGAACAGAAGCAACTCCTTATTATTTCTCGGAGTTAAACACTTCTGTCCCGACCTCTTGTTATACTAGCTGATGCAGATGATGGGACTCGAACCCACACGGACATCTGTCCACATGACCCTCAATCATGCTTGTCTGCCAATTCCAACACATCTGCATTTTAAGAGCACTTATTTATCCTAAAATAATTACTGGTCTTTGTCAAGATAACAAAGACCAGAATCGTTAGATTTGTTCTTTTTTCGCTTGCCAGGACAAACGCCCATGACATTTTCCGCAGACATATCGTGTCGTATCAATTCGTCGTTTTCTGAGGATGACTTCTCCACAAGACTGACATTGGTACTGATGGAAAACTGCTTTTTTCCGTTCTACTAGAGGCGGTGCATAACGGGCACCGCCAGTCTTAGCCAATAACTCTTTAAAGTCCTTATCTTTATGCTGATAGCCTTTGCCAGCTAAATGTAAATGATAGTGACATAACTCATGCTTAATGACTTTTTCCAATTCCTCTTGTCCATACTTTAAAAAGACAGTTGGATTAAAATCCAGGTGATGCGAAGCTAAATGATAGCGACCGCCCGTAGTTTTTAACCGCCGATTAAATGTAGCTTGATGCAGAAAAGGTTTCTGAAAAAATACGATTGAAATTTTTTCCACTAGCGTTTGAAGCGCTTGATCTGTCATCAAGACTGGTTGAGACTCTTTCATTACTACTCTTTTCTATCAGCCCGAGGCAACATAGTTAAACTAATACGCCCCTTTTTCAAGTCAACATCTTCTACCCAAACTGTGACTACATCACCCACCGCAACAACATCCGTTGGGTGCTTAACAAATTTAGTACTTAACTTAGAAATGTGGACTAAGCCATCTTGCTTCACACCAATATCGACAAACGCGCCAAAGTCAATTACGTTTCGAACAGTCCCTTGCATTTCCATTCCTGGTTTCAAATCTTCCATCGTCAACACGTCTTTACGTAAAAGTGGCGCTGACATCTCATCGCGCATATCACGACCTGGTTGGATTAAACTAGCAATAATATCTGTGAGTGTTTCTGAACCTACTTCTAACTCAGTAGCTAATTGATTCACTGGTAACTGTTTCAATTTTTCGATAGCTTCTGCTGTCCCTAATTCTTTAGAAGCAATCTCTGCTTTTTCTAAAATTGCTTGTGCTACTGGATAACTTTCTGGGTGAATGCCAGTGTTATCTAACACATTTTTGCCATTAGGAATTCGTAAAAAGCCAATTGCTTGTTCAAATGCTTTTGGTCCTAAACGAGGTACTTTTTTGACTTGATTTCGTGCTGTAAAGACACCATTTTCATCACGATAAGTGACTAAGTTTTGCGCCGTTGTTTTATTTAAGCCAGAAATATGTTGTAAAAGTTGAGCACTCGCTGTATTCACATCAACACCAACTTGGTTTACCGCAGTTTCTACAACAAAATCCAATTGCTCGGCAAGACGTTTTTGCGATACGTCATGCTGATATTGACCGACCCCGACTGCTTTGGGATCAATTTTTACTAATTCTGCCAACGGATCTTGCAAACGACGTGCAATGCTGACCGCACTTCGTTCTTCGACTTGTAAATCAGGAAACTCTTTACGAGCCACTTCACTCGCAGAGTAAACGGAAGCCCCTGCTTCATTAACAATCACGTAAAAGACGTCACGCTTCACCGCTTTTAATTGCTCTGCCACAAACAATTCAGATTCACGACTTGCCGTTCCGTTTCCAATAGCTACCATGTCCACTTGATAGTCTTCAATGATCTTTTTAAAGGCTGGACCAGCGGCTTCACGTTTCGCAGCAGTCGCTGGTTTATGTGGATAAATCACTTGAATTGCTAAAACTTTACCAGTTTCATCGACAACTGCTAATTTACAGCCTGTCCGATAAGCCGGGTCAAATCCTAGAACAACTTTTCCTTTAAGTGGTGACTGTAATAATAAATTACGTAAATTTTCACCGAAAATTGCAATCGCTTGTTCATCAGCTTTTTCTGTTAATTCATTGCGGATCTCCCGTTCAATCGCTGGCCCAATAAATCGTTTATAGCTATCTAAATAAGCAGCCTCAATGTATGGAGCAGCTAAACTTGTTGCTTGTTTGCCGATTAGTTGACGTTGGAAATAATCATTAATTTTTGTTTCATCAGCGACAAGGGAAACCTTTAAAATGTCTTCTTTTTCACCACGATTCGTTGCTAAGACACGGTGCGGCACCATTTTGCTAACTGGTTCTGCAAAATCGTAATACATTTCATAGGTCCGCTTTTCGTCTTTTTCTTCGTCCTTAACTACGCTAACGTATTGCGCATGTTTAACCATATAATCACGTAACCATGTTCGGTATTTTGGTTCATCGCTAATACGTTCTGCTAAAATTTCATGAGCACCTTGCAAGGCTATCTCGGCGGTTGCAACTTCTTTTTCTTCATTAATAAAAGTAGCCGCTTTAGCTAAGATATCCGCGTTTTCAGGTAAAGAGAGCAACCAATCTGCTAATGGTTCCAACCCTTTTTCTTTCGCGATAGTCGCTTTAGTCCGACGTTTTTGTTTATATGGTCGATATAAATCTTCCACTTGTTGCATTTTTACTGCTTTTTGAATATCTGTTTTGAGTTCTTTTGTTAGTTTTCCTTGCTCTTCAATTAAACGGAGAACTTCTTCTTTCCGCTTTTTCAAGTTTTGTAAATAATGATAACGTTCTTCTATTTCACGGATTTGGACTTCATCTAAACTTCCAGTCATTTCTTTCCGGTAACGGGCAATAAAAGGAACTGTATTTCCTTCATTTAATAAAGTTAAAACCGTTGTTATTTGTTTTGAACGATACGTTGTCAATTCTTTTTGAAGTAGCGCTACTACTTCTTCGTTATAAGCTTCTGCCATTAACTAGATACCTCTTTTCTTATGCATACTTATCTATTTTAGCATATTTTTGCTTCTAAATATAGAAGTGAGGTAACTGATTCGTGCGATTAAGGAATCAAAATTCTGGTTGCCACACAGGGGTGCGTTTTTGATATTCGATATCTTGGACAATGCCTGTTTCATTAAAAATTACACCATGTACAGAGCCGCCAAAAATAGCACCACCATCTATCCCAATTTTTCCATCACTTTGCCAAAGGTCCGTGGTCTGCATATCACCATGTAACATCGGAGTAATGGTATGACCAAAAACAATGGTCTTGCCTGTATTATTTTTCCCTTGATGAAAGGGTTCGCGAATCCACAAAAAATCCTTAGGTGCTGTTTGCCGCCAATCTTCCATCGTTAAATCAACCCCAGCATGCACAAATAAGTAATGCTCCCATTCAAAATAAAGTGGTCGTTTTGTTAAAAAATCAATTAACTCTGGATAGCGACTACGGATCATTAAGGCCATTTCTGTTGGTGAGTATTCTGCAGTAGCTCCTGGATGCAAGAGACTTTCAATTGTTTCCTTGCCACCATTGCGAACATATCCTGCAAACCAGTCCTCTGGATTTTGAAGAAACTGCAAAAAATATTCTTCATGATTGCCTCGTAAATAAACAGCGCCGTGTTGCTCGACAAGTTCTTTTCCTTTGAGAAAACAGGCTTTAGAATCCGGACCACGGTCGTTTAAATCACCAATTAAAACTAGCTGATGCTCGACTGGGTCATAGTCTGTGAGTAAGGCATCAAACAAATCTGCTTGTCCATGAATATCACTGATTACATAAACATATGGTTTCATAAATAAGCCCTCCTAACTTGCTTATATTAAGTATACGCTAAATTTTAAAATATTCTCGTAAAATGTTTGGAAATAAAAAAAGAAAATAGGACATAAGTCAAAACGACTTATGTCCCACTCTCTAAATCTTAAAATAATCAGTTGAACAAAAGCAGCACCTACAATTACTCGTTGCAATTTAGCCTTCGAGAGTGATGAACACTTGGAGCTAACTGCTTTTGTCTCTGACTCGTTTGTTTTATTTTTTCTTCTTACCGCCAAACGCATCTTTCATTTTATCAAAGAAGCCTTCTTCTTGTTGTTCAGTTACATTTTGTCCGCCAGCTTTTGCAAAAGCTCGTAGGGCATCCTTTTGTTCTTCATTAAGATTTTTTGGCGTTATTAATTTCACTTTCACGTGTTGATCACCATTGCCCCCACCACGTAAACGTGGCGCACCTTTGCCTCTTAAGCGGAAGTTTGTGCCAGTTTGTGTTCCAGCCGGAATTTTTAATTTCACGTCACCATGAACAGTTGGTACAGTTACTTCGTCCCCTAGAGCCGCTTGGACAAAACTTACTGGTAAATCGTAGTAGATTTCTGCGCCATCTCGATCGAAAATATCACTATCTTCAACACGAAAGACTACATATAAATCACCATATGGTCCACCATTGGTACCCGCTTCTCCTTGGTTAGCTAAGCGCATTTGTTGACCGTCTTCTACTCCAGCAGGCACATTTACTTTGACAGTATGTGCTTTTTTCTCATGACCTGTGCCATGACAAGTTGGACATGGTTCTTTAATTTCTTTCCCTGTGCCATGACACACATCACAAGTTTGACGACTCATCATACGACCTAATGGCGTTTGACGTTCAACATTGATTGTTCCAGAGCCATGACATTTATGACAAGTTTCTGGGTGTGTGCCTGGTTTGGCGCCATTACCGCCACAGGTTGCACAAGTATCTTCTCGATTGTACTTAATCTCTTTTTCGACACCGAAAATAGCTTCTTCAAATTTCAATTGAATTGTATATTGTAAATCGGCGCCTTGTCTTGGTGCATTTGGATCAACAGAACGGCCACCGCCGCCACCAAAGAATGAATCGAAAATATCTTCGAATCCACCAAAACCACTACTGCTAAATCCGCCGCCACCGAAACCGCCAAAGCCACCAGCGCCGCCACCGTAATTAGGATCAGTTCCTGCATGGCCATATTGGTCATAGGCCGCTTTTTTCTGTGGATCACTTAATACTTCATACGCTTCAGAAACTTCTTTAAATTTTTCTTCCGCATCGGCTTCTTTGTTAATATCTGGATGGTACTTTTTGGAAAGTTTGCGGTATGCTTTTTTAATTTCATCATCTGAAGCACCTTTTGCTAATCCTAGCACTTCATAATAATCTCGTTTCGTCGCCATTGACTTCCCTCCAACTTTCTTCAAACTTTACAATGTGTTTAGAACCAGCCAAATTCATCGATTGCTTTCGGTCTCTCTGGTTGGATTATCTGTCACACCTTGAATCAGTGTTACTAGCTGTGAATAGGTATTTTCAGCTTGTTTAACATCGTTGTAATCATACCACAGTTCTTTCAAAACCTAAATAGTTTCTTGCTAACTTGATTGTGGTTGATTTTCTCACAAAAGACAAGGGACTGGGACATTAGTCATTGTACTAATGATCCAGTCCCTAAAATCAATTGTTATTGATTATTTGTCATCACCATTTACTTCTTCAAAATCAGCATCAACAACATCATCAGCGCCACCTTGGGCAGCTTCAGGATTTTCTTGTGCTTGTTGTTGCGCAGCTTGTTCGTAAAGTTTTACTGTTAAGTTTTGGACGATTTCATTCAATGAATCACGTTTTGCTTTCATTTGTTCGATATCGTTTGCTTCGATCGCTGCTTTTAATTCATCACGCGCATCTTCTGCTTTTTTCACTTCTTCAGCGTCTACTTTGCCTTCTAATTCTTTCAATGTTTTATCAACAGTGAATAATAAAGCATCTGCATCGTTACGTAAGTCAACTTCTTCTTTACGTTGTTTATCTGCTTCAGCGTTTGCTTCAGCATCTTTCACCATACGTTCGATTTCATCATCAGATAAACCTGAAGAAGATTTAATCGTGATTGTTTGTTCTTTTTGAGTGCCTAAGTCTTTCGCACGAACATTTACAATCCCGTTTTTATCAATGTCAAAGCTTACTTCAATTTGTGGCACACCACGAGGAGCCGCAGGAATATCTGTTAATTGGAAACGACCTAATGTTTTATTATCAGCGGCCATTGGACGTTCACCTTGTAAAACGTGAATATCAACAGCTGGTTGATTGTCAGCAGCAGTTGAGAATACTTGTGATTTACTTGTTGGAATCGTAGTGTTACGATCAATTAATTTTGTAAATACGCCACCCATTGTTTCAATCCCTAATGACAACGGTGTTACGTCTAATAAGACAACGTCTTTAACATCACCAGTGATTACGCCACCTTGGATTGCAGCACCCATTGCTACTACTTCGTCAGGGTTAACTGATTTGTTTGGTTCTTTGTTTGTTTCTTTGCGAACAGCTTCAACTACAGCTGGAATACGTGTTGAACCACCAACTAGGATAACTTCGTCGATTTCAGAAGGATTTAATCCAGCATCTTTCAAGGCTTGACGTACTGGTACTTTTGTACGTTCAACTAAATCACTTGTTAATTCATCAAATTTTGCACGAGTTAAGTTCATTTCTAAGTGCAATGGTCCTGCTTCGCCAGCAGTAATAAATGGCAAGCTGATTTGTGTGCTTGTTACACCTGATAAGTCTTTTTTCGCTTTTTCAGCAGCATCTTTCAAACGTTGTAATGCCATTTTATCGTTAGCTAAGTCAATGCCATTTTCTTTTTTAAATTCTGCAACCATGTAGTCAATGATTTTATTATCAAAGTCATCCCCACCTAGGTTGTTATCACCGGCTGTTGATAATACATCGAAAACGCCATCGCCTAATTCAAGGATTGACACGTCGAATGTACCACCACCAAGGTCAAAGACAAGAATTTTTTCATCTTTGTCTGTTTTATCTAAGCCATAAGCTAAAGCTGCTGCTGTTGGTTCGTTAACGATCCGTTCTACTTCTAAACCAGCAATTTTACCAGCATCTTTTGTTGCTTGACGTTGCGCATCGTTGAAATATGCAGGAACTGTAATAACTGCTTTTTCAACTTTTTCACCTAAATAGTCTTCAGCAAAACCTTTTAAATATTGTAAGATCATTGCAGAAACTTCTTGTGGTGTATATGATTTTCCTTCAACATCAACTTTGTAGCCAGCTTCACCCATGTGACGTTTAATAGATGAAATCGTATTAGGATTTGTAACAGCTTGACGTTTTGCTACTTCGCCCACTTGAATTTCACCGTTTTTGAATGAAACGACCGAAGGAGTTGTGCGGTTACCTTCTGGGTTTGCAATAATTTTCGCTTCGCCGCCTTCTAGCACTGCGACAGCTGAGTTTGTTGTTCCTAAGTCAATACCAATAATTTTACTCATAGTGAATATCTCCAATCTGTATTAGTTTTCTATAATAATATATTTTTAATTAACGTTTGTTATTGTGCAACAATGACCATTGATGGTCGTAACACACGATCTTGTAATTTGTACCCTTTTTGTAGAACTTCAACAATGGTATCTGCTGGGGTTTCTTCAGAAGCAGGGACTGTTTGAACGGCTTGATGTAAATTTGGGTCAAAGGTTTCACCCATTGCTGGGATTTCTTCAATTCCTTCTTCTTTTAAAGCCACAGTAATACTTTCTAGCACCATCGAAATACCTTTTTTCAAGCTTTCGCCTTGTTCATCTGATACTTCAATAGCCATTGCTCGTTCTAAATTATCAATGGATGGTAAAATCTTTTTACCTAAATCTTGTGAGCGGTAACGAACTAATAATTCTCGTTCGTTTTTATTTCGATTGCTCATATTAGCAATTTCGGCTCTTGCCCGCAAGAACTTGTCTTCCATTTCGGAAAGCTCTGCTTTAAGATTTTCAATCTCTGTTGCTTCAACTTCTACTTCAGAAACGCCAGCAGCATCAACAGCTTCCATTTCTTCTTGTAATTCTTCTTGCTTCTCTTCTTTTTTACTCACTTCAGCAACTTCCTTTCTCTTTATGCATCTACTTCTTATCCTAACAAGGTTTGCTTAATTACCTAAAAAACGGTAATAGTCACCTAGTTGTGAAGCTAGCTCATGTCGAAACGTGTCTACCAAACCGAATATTTTTGAATACGGCATACTGGTTGGTCCTAGCAGGGCAATTGTTCCTTTGCCATGTCCTGATACTTCATACGTAGCAGTGATCATGCTCATATCTTCTAAGAGATTGTTGCCAATTTCTGAGCCGATACGAAAAACAATTGGATTTTCTGTTGTTGCAGAACCATTTAATAAATGCGTCAGCTCATCAGAATTTTGCATAAAGGAATAGACAGATTTCAATTGTTCAATATCTTGTTTGATGCCAAAATCTAACAAATTCATGCGACCACCGACAAAGACTTTTTCTTCAAAGGCATGTCCTAACATCTCATCGAATAAGTTCATCATTCCTTCTGGCGTTTGGAAATAGCGATGTAAAATCATCGGAATCTCCGTCCGTAAACGATGATAAACGGTCAACAAAGGTTGTCCAACCAACTTATCATTGATGATTTGTGTCATTTTTTCAAGATCTTGGCTAGAAACAGCGGCAGGAATGGCAAATACTTGGTTTTCAACATTGCCTTTATCTGTCACTATAATAGCAAGGACTTGCCGATCATTCAAAGGAACCATTCGAAAGCCGGTTAATTTTCGTTCTTTCACTTCAGGTCCTAATGAAAAAGCAGTATAACTTGTCAATTCTGATAGAATTTCAGCTGATTGTCGAATAATATCATTAATCTCATGAAATTCTTTTCCAAAAGATTGACGAATCCTTCTAAGTTCGTTCTCTTCTACTTGTGTTGGTTGTAAAAGATGATCCACGTAGTAACGATAACCAGCCATTGAGGGGATTCGCCCTGAAGAAGAATGAGTCTTAGCTAATAAGCCGTATTCTTCTAATGCTTTCATATCATTACGAATTGTGGCAGAACTAGAGGCAATGCCATCCTCCATCAATTTCTTAGAACCGACAGGTAAGCCCGTGTTCGTGTAATTTTGGATGATAAGTCTCAAGATATTTTGTTGTCTTTCTGTAATCATCGTTATTACCACCCTTCATTAGCACTCTTAACATCTAAGTGCTAACTACATATACTAATATAACAAGTCCTTACCTTTTTGTCAAGGGAAATACGCAACTTTTTAGCACTCTTAACGCAAGAGTGCTAATCGCTGCAAACCACCTTCAAAAACCATCAATACCAACTTTTGTAATAAAAAAATCATCGAAATGCTTTGTCACACTTCGATGATTTTTTTATTTTTTTACTCTTTTTCACTTAACAAAAATGCTTCAAAAACATTATTCCCCACAAATAGCCCTTTTTTCGTTAAACGTAAGATATCTGCTTCTTCAATTAATAATTCTTCTTTGATTAAGCGTTGAATGACCTCTCCATAAATTGCTTCAATTGGTTCCTGAAATTTTTGTTGGAATTTTTGTTTAGAAATGCCTACTTTTTTACGTAAGCCTAAAAATAGCTCTTCTTCTATTTGATTTAGACGAGTTAATTCTTCAGTCTCCACAATTGGCAATTGATTTTCTCGCAAGGGTTTCAAATAATGTTGGATTGGACCGTGATTTTTGTAACGAGTTTGCCCAAGATAGCCGCTGGCACCTGCGCCAAATCCATAGTAGTGGTCATTATTCCAATAAGCCAGATTATGCTGGCTTTCTTTTCCTGTTAAAGCAAAATTACTGACTTCATATTGGTGACGTCCTTTTTTCTCCATTGCTTCAATCGTTTCGTCAAACATTTGTGCTTCGATTTCTTCTTCAGGCAGCTGTAACCGTCCTTGACGAACCCAGTTCATGAACATTGTTTTATTTTCAAGAATTAATGAATAAAGCGAATAGTGCGGCAAGTCCAATGCTAAGGCTCTTGTCAAAGTATCGCGAAAACTTTCCAATGTTTGTCCAGGTAAAGCATAGATTAAGTCAATACTGACATTGGTAAAATTTTCTTTCTCTAAAAATTTCATTGTTTCATAAACATCTGCGGCGGTGTGCTTGCGACCGATTTTTTTGAGCAAGCGATCATCAAATGTCTGAACGCCCATCGAAAGACGATTGACGCCATAGTTTTTCATGACTTGTAATTTTTCTTGGGTTAAATCACCAGGGTTTGCTTCCACCGTAAATTCATTTCGGTCATCAAACGTTAGCTGTTCGCGAACCCCTTTTAGTAGCACATCTAACTGTTTCGCTGATAATGAAGTTGGCGTGCCTCCGCCAATATAGATGGTTTTCATTTCTTGTTCTGGATACAATGCTTGCGTAAGTTGAATTTCTTTTAATAAACTCTGAATATATTCATCAACTGGTTGTCCTTCTAAAAAGACCTTGTTAAAATCGCAATAATAACAAATATGCTCACAAAATGGAATATGAATATAGGCCGACCGATCGAACATCGGCGTTGAAGTTGAAAGTTGGTTTGTTTTGGTCATTAGCTCGTTTTATCTCCTTATTACCAAAAAGCTCGTTCTTTTTGGAAAGTCTCTACTAGCCATACTAACTGTAAATGACAAATAAATCCATAAAAAAATTCGCACAGTCACTTAAAACAACAACGAGGAGCTGTCATAAAAACCGACACCTCCTCAACCTTGAAAGAAAAGTAAAAAAATTTTTCTATATATAATAGTACAAATCAGTTACAGTAATTGACCGTAACGTTTGACGTATAAAACTTTAATGAACGCAACCAGTGCTAAATAAGCAACAATTGTCGGGATTAAATACAAGAAATAGCTTGGTGATAAACCGACAAATCCTAGTTCTGCACCGAAAGCGGTAAAGGGTAAAACAGTTCCGAGAACAATCCCTGCTGTAGTGACTAACGTCATAATTCCAGAAGCACTACTTTGAAGGAAAGGCATTTTTTCTGTTCGTAGGAAATGCAAGACGAGCATTTGGGACCATAAGGACTCAATGAACCACCCTGCATGGAAAATACCGATAAAGAGCAATTGATCTGCTCCATTTAATTCAAAGAATGAGCCACCTAGGATAGCCGGACACACAATAAAATACATAAATAAATAGGTAACAATATCAAAAATAGAACTCGTTGGGCCAAACCAACGCATAAAATTACCAATTGATTTTGGTTCCCATTTTTTTGGTTTTTCTACGTATTCTTCATCTACTTTGTCCCAAGGAACTGACATACACGAAGTATCGTAAATTAGATTTAATAATAGCGATTGAATCGGAGCAATCGGTAAAAATGGTAAAAAGATACTTGCTGGGATCACGGAAAACACATTGCCAAAATTAGAACTTGCTGTTAATTTGACGTACTTCATCGTGTTCGTAAACACGCGCCGTCCAGATAAAATTCCTTTTTCCAAAACCATTAAATCTTTTCTCAATAAAATTACATCCGCCGATTCTTTCGCCACATCGACAGCTGTATCAACAGAGATTCCCACATCAGCAGCACGCATTGCTCCAGCATCATTTATTCCATCACCTAAAAAGCCAACAGTTTGACCATTTTCAGTTAACGCATTTACAATACGAACTTTTTGGTCAGGCGTAATTTTGGCGAAAATATTATACGCTTGAACGGTTTTTCTTAATTCTTCTTGGTTTAATTGTTGAAGTTCATTTCCTGTAATAATTTTTTCGCCAGCCAGACCAACTTCTTTACAAACAGAATGCGTCACATATTGATTGTCCCCCGTTAATACTTTCACAGCTACATTATGTTGATGCAAGGCGTGAATAGCTGCCGCTGCTGTTTCTTTTGGCGGATCCAAGAAGGCAAGATAACCTTGTAAAATCAACTCTGATTCATCTTTAGTTGTATACTCCCATTCAGCCGCTTCGACTTTTTTATCGGCAATTGCTAGAACGCGCAAACCATCTCGATTTAAAGCTTCAACGTCTTTGGTAATTTTTTGACGTAGCGTCTCTGTTAAGGGCACAATTTCGCCATTTAAAAGTACCTGTGTGCAGACCAAGAGCATTTCTTCAACCGCACCTTTGGTAATTAAGCGTGTTTCTCGCGTTTTAAACTCTTTGATAATCACGCTCATTCGACGTCGATTGAAATCGAAAGGAATTTCATCTACTTTATAAAAATCATCTGATTGTATATCACTTTCTTGCGTCGCCGCTTGAATAACGGCGTTATCCATTAAATTACGCAAACCTGTTTGAAAATAACTGTTTAGAAATGCTAAATCCAAGACTTTTTGATCTTCTTGGCACCCAATATTATAGTGGTATTCTAAAATTACTTTATCTTGTGTTAAGGTACCTGTTTTATCCGTACAAAGTACATCCATCCCGCCAAAATTTTGAATGGCATTGACATTTTTCATAATCGTGCCTTCTTTAGCCATTTCTCGAGAACCTTTGACTAAATTGGTTGTTACAATCATGGGTAACATTTCTGGTGTCAAGCCGACAGCTGTGGCAATCGCGAACATTAATGCTTCCACCCAATCGCCTTTTGTTAACCCATTAATTAGAAAAACAGTTGGCGTAATGACCAACATAAAGCGAATCAGCACCCACGTTGTTTTATTAATTCCTGTTTCAAAACTCGTCTGCTGCTGCTCTTCTCCGTTATCAGAAGCCATCCGTCCGAATAAAGTTTGATTACCAACTTTAATGACAATGCCCAAACCAGTGCCACTAATTACATTTGTTCCTAAAAACAAAAGATTGTCGTATTCTGTATCAATTTGATCACTATCTTTTTGATGAGTCGCGTGTTTTTCAATGGGAAAACTCTCTCCAGTCAAGGATGATTGGGAAACAAATAAGTCCTTAGATTGGATTAAACGTAAATCGGCTGGAATCATATCGCCAGCGGATAGTTGGACTAAGTCGCCACACACAACTTCCTCAATAGGAATTTCCATTTGCTTCTTGTCACGAATGACTGTCGCTGTAACTTTAATCATATTTTGTAATTTTTCAACTGCATTGCTTGATTTGACTGATTGGACAAAACTCATCGTGCCGCTTAAGATGACCATCGCTAACATAATTAACACGCCAGTAACATCTTTTTCCTCTGGCGCAGCATAGACATATTCTGTAAAGAATGAAATCGTGGCTAGTGCTAATAACACCAAAGTAAACGGCGTGATATACGATTTTATAAAAAGTCGCAGCCGTGAAGCTTTTTTTTCATTCATAATTTTGTTGCGGCCATAACGTTCTTGTAATTCCTCAATATCTTGGTGTTTAATGCCATCCCAAGTTGAGCCAAAACGTTGTAAAACTTTTTCTACTTCTGAATGGGCAAACTTTTTGTAACTATAGTCATGGCCCAAGTGACGCATTTTCTTTTCCATTTTCTTTCACCTCATTTATCTGTTGTTGACTTGAATTGACGATCGGTTCATCTTCCATTTTCCTCACCCTTTCCACAAAAAAAGACACGCTGAAAAACTCAACGTGTCAAAGAATAATCGTTCTTATCGTTGAGCTTTAGCACTATACAACGTAAAAAGCGATTGCTTTTAGCTACCTTAAGAAAAGCCTTCATTCGACAGTTCCTGTTCTACCCATTGGCGTCTCTCGACATTTTTGGGCAGTAGCCTATGTTTGTATAGGAGCCTCACCTAACAAATCTTATTTAATTACAACAGCAAGTATAATTCTTCCTTGAAAAAATAACGATATAGAAAAAGTTTTTAGCAGATAACTTTTTGTCCATTCAGTAACAAAAAGAAAAATAATCCGCTTATTTACTATGGTTTTCTGGTATGATTCGTATTTATTCATAGAATCATAACTGGTTAAATTAATCTAAAGACCGTCAGATAGCCTTGTCGAGAAGCTTTTCTTCTGCTATTTTTTGTATAGTTAAAGAAACGGCGGTGAGGAAAATGAAATTACAACAACTAGAATATTTTATGGCAGTTTCAAAGTATGCGAGTTTTACTTTAGCTTCTCAAAAGCTCCATACGAGTCAACCTTATTTAAGTACCCAGCTCAAGGAGTTAGAACGTGAATTAGGTGCTTCATTAATTTTAAGAGACAAGAAACATTGTCGGCTTTCTCCAGCAGGCGAAGTCGTCGCCAAGCGAACAGAGATGATTTTTGCACTCATTAAGGAAGCGCAAGAAGAGATTAATGAATTAGTGACCCAAGGATCGACAACGACCATTCGGATTGGAACAAACTTAATTGATATAGATAAAGCATTTGGAGAAGTCTTGTTGTTATTTAATCAATCCTATCCGTATGTAAGTATTGATTTTAAGTATTATTACGATCTTGAAACAGCCTTGGAAACAGATTTAATTGACATTGGGATTGGGATATTTTTGGATACCTCGATTCCATTAGAGAAAGAATTAATTTATACAGAAAGCTATCTCCTTTGTGTCAATAAAAATCATCTTTTAGCCCATGCCGATAGCGTAACGATTGACGAAATTCGTTCTTTACCTTTTGCTGCATATTCCGATCAAGTATATGAAAAAAAAGTGTTTAAACGTTGGGAACGTAAAATCAATTGGGAAAATCGGCAAATCGTCATCGAACTCCCTTCTCTTCATTTAGTCTTAGACATGGTCCAACGAGAAAAAGCCTGTAGCATTCTTCCCTATTCACTCACTGATGAACTAAACAGACGTAACTTAGTTGGTATTCCTCTGGAAGATAGTCCAGAACGAGCCATCTATTTAGTTCAGAATAATCATCACGGACATTGTGAAGCACACCGTTATTTATTCGAACAATTACGTTATTTATTCTAGGAATAGAAAAAGGAGGAATTCCCATGGAACTATTTCGTTTACATTATTTTTTAGAGTTATGCAAAGTGAAACAATTTACTAAAGCAGCCGAAAATTTAGCAATTTCTCAAGCTGCATTAAGTAAGCAAATAAAAATTCTTGAAGCAACGTTAGGCGCTGAACTTTTTAATCGCCAAGGTCAAACTACCACCTTAACACCGGCTGGATTAATTTTAGAAAAATATTGTTGGCGCATCACCAATGAGTTGGTCTCAATTGAAGAAGAGCTAAAAGAAATTAATCATTCTTCCAACCATATTTATGTAGCCACTTATCTCTGTGATTTAGAATATAAATTGAATGACTTACTAATGACAACATTAACGGATCGTTCATCCAACTTACAAGTCCATACTATTATTACAGAAAATATTCTTCAATCCTTGGAAACAATGGATGCAGATTTTGGTATTTCCTTTGCTGACTTACCATTACCTGAACATATTGGTAAAATTGATTTATTTACAGCAAATTATCAATTCATTTTAAGAAATGATCATCCAGCTTTGGCCAAAGCCACGACGGAAGAAATTTTAAAAGAACTAACAATGTACCCCTTCGTCCGTTTAAATACCGAATTTTCCGAGCAAAACAAATTAACCAATTGGCTAGATACTACGTTTTCTAATTTTTCTCCAGAGAAAGTCATTCAAGTGGATACTCTTTCACTTATTACTCACTTGGTGTCTCATTCCGATAGTTTCGCTATTGTCCCCGAATACACAAATATTCAACTTTTAGACAATTCGATTCATACACTGACTTACCAAGAACTACCTAAACGAAACATGGCAGTTTATTATTTAAAAGAACGTTACATGAGTCGACAACTTCAACAACTTTTGGCTGAATGCCAAAAACAATTTCAATAGTAAAAACCAAGACTAGAGCTTGTCGGCAAGCGAGTTCCAGTCTTGGTTTTTATTTGTGTTTTCAGGTAGCGGCTTCTCTTCCTTTGACAAATCCTAAAGAAGTGATAGCCATCACTAACGAAGTGCCTCCTTGACTTAAAAACGGAAGCGGAATACCTTTTAACGGCAACAGTCCAATCACCGCACCGATATTCTCCACCGTTTGAAAAACCAGCGAAAAAATGAGGGCGACACAGATGTACATACAAAAACGCGAATTGCTCCGCAAGCCAGCTACTAAAACTTGATAAAACAAGTAAAAATAGAGAAAAACAACGGTGGCACTGCCCACAAAGCCCCAGGCTTCCCCAATAAAAGTAAAAACCATATCAGACTCACGAACAGGAACATACACTTCAATCCCATGTACACCCTTGCCGAATAAACCACCCGAACCGATTGCCAATAAGCCTTGTACTTGTTGATAGGAGATTTTATCGACATAATCATAGAGATGAATCCATGCTAAAATTCGATCCAATTGATATTGTTTAAAATGTAAAAAGAAGAGTACTTTGTGCCCCCACTCTGTAAAGACTAACAGAATCAAGACCACGCCTAACGTTGCTAAAGCGCTGAAAATAATGATTAAAATTTTGCGATCAATTCCTGAAATAACTAAAAGAGATAGGATAATCGTTACGAAAACAAGGGATGTCCCAAAATCTTTTTGTACCGCCATCAAGAAAAAAACAGGGACACTAACCGCAACGATTTTTTTTAGAAGTTGCTTGTCTGAACGCCATTTATCGGACCAGTCTTGTTGCTCGTGTTGGACAATAATTTTTGCTAACATTAAAATAAACGCAATTTTCGCAATTTCTGATGGCTGAAATTTAATAAACCCTAAATCTAACCAGCGCTTTGTGCCCGTCAATAAATACATTCCTTTGTCATAGGAAAAATACAAAGCACTCATTAAGATTAATGAAAACCCATAGAAAAAAGGAGCTACTTTCCAAATAAACTTCTGTGACAGCCGACTAGCTAAAAACATGCCTGCATAGCCAACAAAAATAAAGAAAAGTTGTTTTAATGCTGGCACAGTTCCATCTTTTCCTTCATTAACGGCAATCCAATATTGCACACCAGAAGATAAAAGTGTGAGTAAAAAAATGGGCAATAATAAATCATAATTAAGATGTAAGTTGAATTTTTTTGTATTGACCATTTAACTGCCGCCTTTCGTTTGCAATAATTTTAATGACGATTCCTAATGCCACTGAAAAGATTAAATAGCTTGTCCCACCGTAACTAACAAACGGTAAAGGAATTCCTGTCATTGGAATCAAACCCAAAACGCCACCAATGTTAATCGCCGTTTGAGCTAAAATCAAGGTCCCGACCCCTAACAAAAACAAGCCGTAACAATGATTTTTTATTACACAACTACTCCGCAAAATCGAGGCCGCTAAAAATAACAAAAGAAATAGCAATAGTAAGCCGCCAATCAGACCAAGTTCTTCCACAATCACCGCAAAAATAAAATCGGTTTGACCTTCTGGCAAGCCACCTTTTTTTACCATACCATTGGCTAGTCCGGTGCCCCAAAACCCACCGTTATACATTGCTAAATAGGCCATTGAAGGCTGAAATCCGCGATCATGAAAGGATAAAAACGGATTTTTCAAAACAACTAAGCGGTCATACACATGCGCAAAAAAATGTGGTAAGTACTGGTGATCCCCTAGAAAAATAATTATTTTAGAAAGAAGCGCCGCGCTAGCAACGACAATCCCCGCAGCAATTACACTAAATTTTGCATGAATACTTGCTGAGAAAATCAAGACACTGCCAATAACTAAAATAAGAATAGCCCCGCCAACTTTGGGTTGGATCAAAACTAAAAATGCAACGACCAACACAAACAGCCATTGTTTCCTTAACTGCTTCGTTGTCAAGCCATTTTCTTTTTCACCTAAATAACAGCTCAAGTAATAAATAATCGCAAAATTACAAAGTTCTGATGGCTGAAATTGGATTCCAAAGAGAGAAATCCAACGTTGTGCGCCATTCGCTGCTACACCAAAAAAAGGTAGTCGAACCATTAACAGTAATAGTACCGAAACTAAAAGCAGTCCAATCGCAATTTTTTTATTAAATAACACTTCTAGTCGAACTTTGTAAATCACGAACATTAGCACCCAGCTGAGACACATAATAATGCCTTGTTTAATAAACACAGCAGTGGGCTTCACGCCTTGCATCAGCAAGTCATAGCTACTGGCGCTATAAATCATTAACGCGCCAATAATACTTAATATAATAAAGGTCAAAAGAATTTTTGTTAGACCTAAAGTACGTAGATTCATTCTCTCACCTCTATCTTTTTCTAATTAAATCAATCTTACCAGTCTGAATTAGAAAACAAATAGAGAGTTTTTTATAGAACTATTACTAAGCTTACATAACAAAAAGTAGCTAGACTTGGTTCATTTCACCTAGTTTCGCTACTTTTAAAAAAAACATTTATATAATTTTTGTGTGTTGCTCACATTTCTGATAAATTTTTCCAAACTTATCTCTTTCTAAATACTGATAATCTACTAAATACCGTCTCAAAAGTGCATAATCTTCATAGATTTCTCTAAGTCGCTGATTGACTTCTTTTTCCGTATATTCTTTCCCAAATTCAAATTGGTTGGCCACACGTTGAAACACTTGGACTTTTTTCGCATTTTTCTTGGGAATAACCAGCAACTTTCCTTCTTTAAAAAAATTTTCAACCATGTTTATTCTCCTTTTTTGTTTTGACTATTGTTTAGAAAATTGATGATTCAGTTTTTCTTTCTGTTTATCGGTCCATTTGCCAGCGACTTCATTGACAATTGTTTCAGCAAAATCGCCTACTTTTTCTCCCGTAATATTTTTGATAGGTGTTCCGTTAGCAGCTCCTTCTTCAAACAAATCAAGTAAATCAGTCAACGCATTGAACATATTGGCTCCGCTATGATCTGAAAAATGCCATGCATATTTTTCAATTTCTTGAAATACTTGTCGATACTCTGCTGGTAATGCTGCAATCCGTCGTTTATATTCTTTGTACTCTTTTTTATCCCCAATAACTTTTTTGATCAACGCTTTAAAATCTGACATGCTCTATCCCTCCATTTTTTTCATCTTGTTTACTTGTTTTGAAAGCAACGTCCAACGCTGCCAAAAATCAGCGAGTTCTGCTTCTCCTGATGAGGTTAAGCGATAGAACTTCCGCATTGGTCCTTTTTCTGAAGGCTTTTTTTCAGCTATAACCCATTGATTTTTTTCTAAACGCAGTAAAATCGTATAAACGGTTCCTTCAACAATTTCAGTAAAACCTTGGTCATTTAAAATTTTTGTAATTTCATAACCATATGTTTCTTTCCTTTGGATGATGGCTAAAACTAAACCTTCTAAAATGCCTTTTAGCAACTCTGTCTGCTTCACTGCTTTTCCTCCCCAAACTACTATTTAGTACTATGTACCACTACATAATAATACTGAGTACCGGTTCTGTCAACTACTTTGTAATAAAAAGTAGTAAATGAGCGTGGGACAAAAATCACTTTGGATTTTTGCTCCACGCTCAAAAACTAATAAACGGCGGGAACAGAAGCAACACTACGCGTTGCTCCGATCTCAACAACTTCTAAGGTGTTTTCTCGACATGCGTCTCGTCACAGTACAGCCTTCAAAAGAGCTACAGCTCTAAGAGTTGCGATGTTTCACTGTGAAGCATGAACAGATGAAATCATCGTACCTACTTGGTGAAGGTCCTTCGGGAATAAGCCGAAATTGTTGAGAATCACGAAGAACGTAGTGATTCGATGATGAACAATACCTACTTCGCAGAGCTCCGATCTCATCAATCTCTAAGTGATAAATCACTAAGAATTGAAGGACTTGGTCTCCAAAAATTATAGAACAATTTTCGGAAATTCCTTCTTATTTCTCGGAGTTAAACACTTCTGTCCCGACCTCCTTATTATTCTTTATTCATTTATTCCGAGGTCTGCTTCAAAGGCTTCTAATTCTGCAAGGTGTGTTTCTGGATAAGCAAAGCATGTTGAAAAATGCCACTCCCCACCACTTGTACCAAAATAACCTGGCAGTAATTCCAAAGCCAATAATGCTTCTGATGTTTCTTTTTCCGGTAACGTAATCTGAAAAGTAGTCGCTGGAACAAAACCGAACTTCTTATAGTAAGTTGGATGGCCCAGGATAATCAATCCGCCGATGCCTAATTCTTTGGCCTTCTGCACAGAATGCTTAATTAACGCTGAGCCTACGCCCGTGTTCTGTGCTTCTGGATGGACACTTAGCGGCCCAACGGTCAAAACAGCCTTCTCTGTATGATCAGGTAATCGTAGTTTGGCTTTTGAAGACATAATATGACCCGTTAATTTTCCTTGATCAGTTTCTGAAACTAAGGACAACTCCGGAATAAAGTCGGCACTTTCTCTTAATAAATGCACGATAAAATGCTCTGTGGGACGCCAGTTTTCGGTCAAGTTTAATCCCTTAAACGCTTGATACGTTAAACGTTCTACAGCTTGATACTCTGCAGGTTTTTCTTGACGAATCTTCATTATTTGTCCTCAGATTGTTGGAAATAGTCAGCCGTATCTCGTTCATCTTGTTTTAATTGGTCGATCAAGGCTTCAGCCCCATTGAATTTCACTTGGTCACGTAAATAATGATTCCAACGAACCACCACTTGTTCACCATAGATGTCTTGATGGAAGTCCAAAATATAGACTTCCACGGTTAAATCGCGGCCTTCTCCAAAGGTGTCATTATGACCAATTGAGCCCATGCCAACATACCATTTGCCACCGACTTCGATTTGCACAGCATAGACGCCAATTCTTGGTAAGCGCACGGTGCTTTTCACTTTGACATTAGCGGTCGGGAAACCCAATAAACGGCCCCGAGCATCGCCATGGACAACTGTTCCTTCTGTTTCATAAATATATCCTAACAACTCCGTGACCTCCTCCATTTCGCCGGCTTCCATTTTTTCGCGAATTCTTGTTGAGCTAATTTTGGCACCAGTCATTTCTTCTTTTGGTACTGTCACCACTTCAAAACGGCCTTGCGCATAAGTTGGTAACTGTTTGACTCCAGCGATTTCTTTAGGACCATACGTATAATCAAACCCAGAGACTGCCACTGCACTATTTAAATTAACGATATACTGGTCGACAAAATCTTGCGGTTTTAATTGAGCAAACGCTGAAGTAAATTCGACAATATATAAAATATCAACGCCCAAGTTGGCCATTAGGCGTTCTTTTTGTTCCAAGCTAGTTAAATATTTCATATTTTCTGGTAAAACTTTTTGAAAAACGATTGATGGGTGTTGGTTGAAGGTCATCACAGCTAACTTCAAGCCTTTTTCCTCCGCAATCTTTTTGCCTGTTTCAATTACTTTTTGGTGGCCTTTGTGAACACCGTCAAAAAAGCCTAGAACCATCACGACTTCTTCATTAGGAATTTGATTGGGTTCATAGGGATGATGTAGTTGAATAACTTGCATGTGCAAAAACTTCCTTCTTTTTTATTTAATTGTTCCGTAGAACTTTACTTGGTTTCAATAATTTATCATGCGTTGGGTGTGGCATGTATAAACTAACCACTTGATTTTGGTAAAATAAGGCAACTAAGGATTCTGGCATTGCCTTTATTCCTAATTCTTTTTTGTGCAAACGCATGCCATTTTTTACTTTTTGATACAATTCATCTGATAAATCAATTCGTGGGAATTGTTCTACTGCTGTCTCAATGGGCAATAGGCATTGATCGATTGTTTCAGCAGCCATTTGTTTGGATACTTCTTCTAACGTTAAGCATTGCGCAGCTTGCAAACCGCCACTTGCCGTTCTCGTTAAATCCGACATATGGGCAGGATAGCCTAATTTTTTGCCAGTATCCACTGATAGTGTCCGCACATAGGTTCCTTTGCCACAGACCACTTTAAACCGCCAACTTTGTGTATGAGCGGATTCGTTAAAAATTGGTTCACTAGTGCGTTCAAATGAATAAATCATAGCTTTTCGTTGGGGCCGTTCAACTTCTTCCCCGTTCCGCGCATATTCATATAAACGTTTACCATTGACTTTCACCGCAGAAAACATCGGTGGGATTTGTGTGATTTCACCTGTCATTTCGGCCATTGCTTGATCAATTTGTTCAGTTGACAGAGGTGTTGTAACTGGTTTTTTTTCAACAATTTCGCCACTAACATCTTCGGTTGTCGTAGCAAATCCAAGTGTAATTTCACCTTCATAGGTTTTACCAGAATCTACCATGTATTCGATCACTTTCGTTCCTTTGCCAACGCAGATGGGTAAGACCCCTTCGACATCTGGATCTAACGTACCACCATGACCAATTTTTTTGGTATGTAAAATTTTTCTCAATTTAAATACGCAGTCATGACTTGTCATGCCACGTTCCTTCCATAACGGTAAAATGCCGTCCATTATAGTTCCTCCAGTTCCGATAATACTAACTTTGTCATTATAGCATAAAAGTACCTAGCTTCGCAGTCTCCATTGCTTATTCCCTTTGGCAAAATCTCTGCTAAATGCAAAAAAAGCCACAAACTCTGATAAAAGCAGAGTTTGTGGCTTTTTTTAGCTAGTAAATGATCCCCATGTATTCTGTGCGTTGCCATCGTTTGGTCCGATTGGCAAATAAATTCTCGCGCCTGTCGTATCTGTTCCACCAATGAAAACATACCCATCTGCAATATAAAACGCATCGTAATAAAAGCGAGTATTTTTGGGCCAAATACCATAAATGGGTGCTGACAGACTAGGTTGTCCTGCTCTTAAAACAATGCCTTCGTCCACACCAATTAGAAATGATTTCTTCGTTTGCGGGCGCCAAAGTTCAGCAATGTCGCCGTCGTTCACATAACCTAACAAATGTCCGCTATTTTCAATACGGTAAAGGTTTTGTCGGTCCGGTAATTTCGCTGTAATTGTTCCTACCTGTGTCCAAAGTGCCTCTGCTGATAGATGTTCATTGATTAAAGCATCTGGTGTTGGATAGATTGAAGTGAAACGAATTGCTTGTCCTACTTGATATTTTGGTGCATTAGGTTTACCCGGCTGAACAATGACAGTCTCACCTGTTTCAGAAACGCCCGTTTGTAAATCTTGTGCCAACTGCGCTTTACTAATCCCCCAACGCGCTAAATAACCATAAGGATCTGTATGATCTCCCCACCAATTTTTTGTAATCCAATCATGAGTGACTATTCCATAACCTGTTCCATCGTCCAGCGAAAAATCAGCACCAATGTTCTGAGCTAAATCACGGGCCAAATTAACATAGGCAGCATAATCTTTTTTAAACGTCGCCGCATTATTCGTTCGAGCCAATTCGATTTGCGCATATGCTTTTTGGTTAGCTAAAGCACCTGCGCCATATTGAATTTGACCAGCAGGAGCTAATTGTTTCACTAGTCCACCAGATCCGACAAAATATGAGACATAAGCATTTGACCAATTTCGTTTCATATAGGCTACTTCATTGTCTAAACTGTGTGGTCCTAGGTTCCGCTCGTTTCCTGATTCATGTAAAACAATTAATTCATTGGTTGCAGAGCCTGGAAAATAAGTAAAGTTGATTGGATCCGCTTCGATGGTGTAAGCGCAAGCTGTCATCGGAATCGTTAAACTTAAGCCAATCACTAAAGCAAGTTGAATCATTAATTTTTTAAACATAGCATGCTCCTTTCTTAAAAAAGCCATGAAAGGAAAGTCAAAATAACTTCCCTTTCATGGCTTAACCCTGCAGATAAATGGCGAGACAGAAGTAATTTCTTCGGCAATCAGCCGAAAGTTCTACGTTTGTCCCGACCACTTCTACTTAATCATCTTTATTTTTTAACTGAATAAATAACTCTTTTAACTTTTTCGGCATAGGAATAAAGGTCGCAATGTTTTCAAAAAAAGAAAGTCCTTCGTTCGCAATGTAAAAAATCAGAACCATTTCCCGAATTGGCAAATTGTTCCCCACAACTTTTTCAACACGAACCGCTACGGCAACCACAAATAACATCGTCACTTTTTTCGCAATTCCGAGCATACCAATCCGACTGGACAATTCTTTTGTGGCGATTGCCTTAATCCAACCTGTGATGAAATCGACAATAATTAAAAAGAGGAAGACATCCAACAATTGATCTAATCCACCTAATAAACGTACGACAATCCCACCGAAAATGCTTAAAAGCATTGTTATTGTGTTGAGATAACGTTCCATCCAAATCACCCTATTTTGATTAGCGTAGCAGATTTAATTCCTGTACTGTTTACTTCACCCATATAATTTGTCTCAATTAATGCAGAAAGTTGGTCTCCTTTCTTAAAATTACGTATGACCATTCCAAGTCCATCTTGACGATTTTTCCAGCTGGTACCCCCGAGTCCCCAAAAACGATCTGTTGGACCACCAGCTCGTACACCATTAATAGCAAAACTAAAGTACCAATAGCCATTTACCGTTGTTGTAGGCTGTACCCAAAAGTGTACAATTAAAATATACATTCCATCTTCTTCAATAACTAAACGGTTGTTATTTTTATTTAAATTAGCAAGTTTTGCTCGTTCGTCAATGTAAGAAAAATCACTACCAAATCCTACTTCTTTATTGTTCATATTTCCAATGACTTTTGTAAAACTACCTTCTGTTCCGTTTATACCTACGAGGTTAAACTTACCTAGACTAACTAAGGGAAGATTTTTGAATAGAGGAGCTTCGGAAAAATTCTTCACCCCAGCAATCTCTTGATCACCTGTTTGTGTCACAGCTTGACCTTTAATCGCTTCCGCAACGTTTTTCGGATGCATATATTTACTCGTTAAAGTTCCCGCGACTGCTTCGCTGTCTGATGCGAAGCCATAATTTTCTACATTGCCTAGCCCCACTTGTTCAGCGGTTACTTGGTGCGGATTATCCTGATTTTCCACATGGGTATTGAGTTGCTCTGCCTGAACAAAACCACTCTTCGCTAAAACCGCTTGGGCATCAACAGACAGACCAATATGAAGTCCCACGTAATCAACTTCTACGCTGGCTGGCGTCACCCCATTCGATGAATCTGTATAGCTCATTAAATAAATGAACCCTTCATCTGCGATAAAATTCTGATCATTGATTTGAATTGAAAAATCGCCGAACTCTTTTGCTGATTCTTGGATTTGAGTTACCCAATTATCCGTAGTTGGTAAATACGTAGCGATTTTAATCGTTTGATTATTGGGCGCAGCGGCTTTCACACGTTGATTAATCGTAAAAAATTGAACGTTCTGGCGAATAAATGCCACCGCCTCGTCAGTTGTGAATGTTTCAAACATTTGTGGAATTAATTTTTTTGCGGCTTCAACGAGATTGAAGGCCGCTAATTGTTGTGGTATCACACCACTTTGGGTGGAACCTGTTTTCACACCCTCATCATCACGGCTGGCCATTTTATTGTAGTCCGCTTGGGAAACTTCCTCCCAAACGTCTGTTGGCTTCTTAAGAATTTTAGCCGTAAAATCAGTGGAATAACTGTTTGCATTGGTGGCTGTATTGCCGGCCGTTTTACCGTTAAAGTCTAACTTCAATTTGACAGTGGTTGGCTTAGCCAACAAAGAAATGCCATCTGCTTTTGTCATACGGTCATTCAAATCAATTTGAAGACGATTCGCTAAGGTAGCTTGTTTGATGCCTTGTGTATCTGTGCGTGCTTGGACAATTTCTGGATTACTATCACCTGCTTCTGCTACTAATTGATCGAAATCATTTCGCAAAGTATCAAATTCTTGTTTATTATTATTTGCCGTTGAAACTGCATTTCCTGCAATCGTGATTGCTGTTTTGGCATTGTTCATCGCTTGGTTGGCTGTTTCATTTGCTTGATTGCCTGCATCGGTGGCAATTTGTACGGCTTCTTTGCCAGCTTCATCTGCGATGTTTTTCGCTTCAGAAATTCCATTCGTTAACTGGACTTGGTAAGCATCAACTTTCTCAGCTGATGCGTTCGACTGATCCAAGATTGCATTGATTTTAAGGCGACCTTGATTCAGGGTATCTAATTCTTCAATATGTTCTACTGACATTTCGTCACACTCCTCTAGTTTTCATTGTTTTATTAAAACTGGCCACCCAATTGGGATTGAATATACACACGACAGATGACCGAAGCATCCAACCATAGTGGCTGATGAGAGAAAAATTGAAGCGTGTGATTGCCGCGTTCGATTTTTCCATCTGTTGTTTTTCGTAAATAACTCAAAATATTTAGCCGTTGTTGTTGCAATGATAGTTGGGGTAATTTTTTGCCATCCACTACCAAATCAATGTTCGTTACAGAATGCGAAGGTCCTTTAGCAGTTGCCTTGAACGTTAATTCTGCGGTGTTTACATAAAGAATGTCCTCGTCAAAGTATAAATTCAGCTCCACTGGCTGTGTCTTGCTAAGTTCTCCTTGTATTGAACGATTTAAAAGTGTCGTCGCCCCTTGTGCGTAAGTTTCGCTAATCTCTTGTTTCCGACTGAAAGCTGTCATGGTACTATGAATTGTTTCTTGCAGATTTCCCAACTCTAGCTGAATGTCTTGGGGGGCACCAAAGACATCTTTTTTACTTTCTTTTTTGATACGAAGGTTGACACTCCCAAATTCATTCGTATTAATCATGATAACCGTACCCAACCGCAAACGATCGATTGCCAAAGGTTGATCTGTTAATTTAATTAAATCAGCTGCAGTCACTACCCAAGAAACTTGTGGTTTAGTCCATTCTTCTAACATTCGCAAAGCATTTTCCTTTAATGCCTTGGGATCAGAAAAACGCTGTTCTACCCAAATTGACTCCAATAAACCATAGCGGTCAATTGCGGCCTTGTTCTCTAAATACGGAACCCCTTGATTGACCGAGCGAATATTGACTTTGTTAACACCTTCGCCTGAACCTAATGGATAAATCCGATTGATTAGCATCTTGGGATTACGTTCTATTTCAAATCCTTGCATGTTGTAACCTTCTTGAATTCGCGCAACTGCTTCTGTTGGTGGTTTGACTAATGAAAGTTCAAAAGGATAGACCTCTGTATTCCATTGCCAAAGATATTCCTCTTCGAAATCGGCTGGGATGCTAAACAAAGGCTCGACTAGCCCATTTTCATTCTCCCATTTATAGGTTAATCTCCTTGAAAAATCACATTTTTTTAAGACCCAATGTTTTGTTTTTTGTTTATTTAATAGAAATTGAATGGCCTCTTTCGTTGTTTTGTTTTTAATTTCGTGACAACCAAAAAGGACAGTATCACCTAAGGTACATAATGCTTCTGTGGCAGAGTAGTGAATTTGATTATTGTTCGCATCTTTCTTAATTGTGGTTGGCATCACGCGATATAAACCAATATATTCATTCTCATTGTCGGTCAGTTCCACCCATTGCATTTCTGCAATAAATTCATTTTTAGGATCATCTAGCGGCATGGTAAAATCTAAACTGCCAATTTTGTTCTCTATTTTTTCATAACTGACTTGATAGGCATTATCCAAGATTGCCGTATATGTTCTTTTCAAATCCAGTGCCATTAACATTTAATCACCCTCCTACACAAATCGGTTAGGATAGCAAATCGTCAAGCGGAAGTCGCTATCTTTGGCTTGAATATACAGCGGTTCATTAGGATATAGATAAAAATCGTTCATTGGTCGAATCATCGGTGCACCATTTTTTGTCAGATAAAAATTTTCAGTATCAATGATAATTTCCGAACGATCAAAATCTCCTAAGTTAATTGTATCGTTCCGTGTTTTAATCCAAACACCACGTCCGGTTCCTGTTAAAATAATGGTCGGTTTGACTTTTAATCCTTCAACCGTAGGATAAATTTCAATTGGCCGAACTTCTTTGCCTAAATCCCCCATCGTGTAAGCCCGATTTTGAAACGTAATCATGGTTGATCCCCAATAGGCTCCACCTTCAATTAAAATTGGAAAATCAACTGCACCTGAGCCTGTATTCCCCATTAAGTAATTCGCTTGAAATGTAATGGTTGGCGAACCCCACATCACACTAGTCGCATCACTCCGCGTGTATTTATACGGATCAGAAAGCAATAAAGTAAAGGTGCCTGTTACTTGGTTAACACCTTCGGGTACATCACTCACTGAAGATTTACTGCCAAACCACAGCATTTCCGGTTCATCGTTAAACCAAATAGAAACGTCTTTTTCCGTAAACAAAGCAACGTTTAAATGATTAAATGCATCTCGAAACGCTTCATTATTCACAGCTGAAAGGCGATATTTGACTGTTAATTCTCGTTCTGGAATCCGCGCATAAACGTGACGTTTACCATCACGAATCCCTAATTGATAGCTTTCAATTTCGCTTGGAACTAATTCTCGTCCTGAAACTGATAATGTTTGATAACCAGGGATGACTTTTTCTAAAAATTGGCCGTTAAAATTCAACGCTTCTGAAGGAAGAGGCGTTGAATGAGTTGCTTGATTGGTATCAACAAATTTATACATGTTATCCTCTCCTTCCTAAGCGGTTATTTTGTTTCACTTGTTGTCGTTGTAACTCTGTTGCTAAATAAGGCGCCGTAGTTGCTGCAACAACTTTTCCATCTAACGTTGACTCTACTGTCACAAATAATGGTCGATTGTATGCATCATTTTCTAAACGATGGTCAATCGTTGCCGTGAAGTTTCCTCGACCAGCTAAGTCCAAGGCAAAATCATTTAACAGCGGTAAATCTAAAATAGAAGCCATTGCTCTACTAACGGCTGTTTCGCCTGCATAAATCCCCGTGGCAATTGTGCCGCCGAAATTCAATTTATGCAAATCAGATAAGGGACCTTCTTTTGCTGGTGAAAATGGTAAAAAGTTACGAATTTTACTGACGACCCCATCGATTGCTTCTTTGGCTTTTCCAATTGCGCCTGTAATTCCATCAGCAATCATACCGACAATATTCGCACCGGCATCGGTGAATTTTGAAAACCAACCTTGGATTGCTTGCCAAGCACCTTCAATTACAGAACCAATGGCATTTTTTACCTGATCGGCTGCATTGGTAACCCCATTTTTGATATTTTCAACTAACTGTCCGCCCGAAGCTAACAGTTGACCAAAATAAGAACCAATCTTCGTGATCATTTGTGAGATTAATGTTCCTGCTGCGGACAACAAGGCACCCAATAGACTGAGTACACCATTAATTAAGGCTTGAATCAGTTGAATCCTAGCACTTAACAACTGTGGCAACGCATTGATTAACGCACCCATTAAAGCGGTAATTAGCGTAATTGCTGCAGTAACCAATTGCGGTAAAATTGAAATAATCCCTTGGATCAAAGCCATTAGCAATTTGACACCTGCGCTGATGATTTGTGGTAAGGCACCAATTAAGGCATTTACCAATGTCAAAATTAAGGTAATAGCTGCTGCAACTAAGGTTGGTAAAATCGAAATAATCCCTTGAATTAACGCCATTAACAATTTGACACCTGCGCTGATAATCTGTGGTAAGGCACCTATCAACGCAGTCCCTAACGCTAGAATAATCGTCAGTGCTGATTGAATTAACTGAGGTAAAATCGTCATAATCCCAGTGATTAATGCCATCAAAATTTGTAAACCAGCAGTCAAAATCAACGGTAACATAGTAACAAATGCATTAACTAAGGCCGTGATAATTGAAACACCTGCTGTAACTAGCATTGGTAACGCTGTGACAAAAGCTGTCACTAATGTAGTGATGATATTAATCGCTGCAGTTGTAATTGTTGGCAAGGCGGTGACAATCGCATTAACTAAAGTCATTAATAAGCTCAAACCAACTTCTATCAACATTGGTAAGACTGTTGTAATCCCCTGAATCAACGTAGTAATAATTTGTGTTGCCGATTCAATTAAGACGGGCAAATTGGCAACGATCGCACCAACAATTAACGTAATTAAACTAGATAACGCGGTTACGATGCTTGGAATAGCTTCTGTTATTTTCCCGAGAATACTGGTTAAGACGGTTGTAAAAAGTTGTATAACTTTCGGTAGATTAGCCGCAAGCATTGTTGTAACCGATGTAATCGTGTTACCTAAATTATCAAAGACTTGGGTAATACCACCCGCACTCAAATCACCGGTTTTCATCCAGGCCGTCACGAATGAAACAATCAAGGAAATAATTAGACCAAACGGCCCAGAAATTCCTAATGCAGCCAGTGCAACTTTTGTCAGAACTTTTACCAAAAGACCAACCGCTAAACCAGCTTTGTCAAAGGTACCACCAAATTGCCCTAATAAGTTACTACCTAATTGCAAACCGCTGGCAAAAACGCCCGTTAGCACACGACCAATTGTTGAAAAAATAGTCGCCATTTTCTCTAAGCCTACTGCAAAAAATTGTTTAAAAACTGCCATTACTTGCTGAAAGGCCGGCTGGATCTGTTGTAGCAATCCTACCAATTTGCCAAACGCCGCTGAAACAGCTCCTTGAATGGCACTAGCTAAGCGATTGATACTATTTCTAAATGTTTCATTGGTTTTATAGAAATAAACAAACGCTGCTACAGCTGCTAAAACGGCTGCTACAATTAAAATTAATGGTCCTCCACTTAAGGCACTAAAACTAGCACTTAGTTTTGATAAGCCACCACCTAACTTCCCAATGTTTCCTTGTACAAGAGCCAAACCAGCACTAAACTGTTGAAATTTTTGCTGAGCCATCGTTACCATAATCAGCATGGGCCCAATGGCGGCTAAAATGCCCATAATGGCAACAATAAAAACTTGGACGGGTTTTGGTAATTTGATAAATAAATTCACCAAAGCTGTAATGCCTTTGACGACTGTGATAACCACTTGAACCAAAATTTCCATTCCTGGAGCCATCACGCTTTGAATCACTTGTGCCGCCGCTTCAAATGATTGATTCATCTGAGTCAATGCCCCTTGCAACTCGCCTTGCAATGAATCAGAAATCCCTCCTGCACTGGCCATAATCAGTCCTTGCATTCCTTGAAATTCGCCACTGACCCCAGCACCGACGCCCATAGCTGTTTTTAAAACGTTCAGCATAGGTAAGGAAACGGCACTAGTCATGGCCGTCCCAAAGATCAGCATATTATTTTGTGCATTAGTAAAGCCATCAGAGGTTTCTTTCCCCGCTTTTTTAGCTGCTTCACCGGCTTGTTCAGCAGAATCTGTTAACGCTGTGTTCATTTGATCTGCTGCCTTTGCTGTTTCGTCTCCTGTTTTTTTCACTGTTTCTCCAGATTGTTGCATGACGGTTTTAAATGTGTTCATGACCGTGGCTGACTGATTGACACCCGCACTAATTTTCCCTAAATATCCACTTAATAAGGCATACTCACCGCTCATACTTTTTAATGCTTGTTGGACGCCTGCAAGGCTTTTCTTTGCCTCCGATAACGGCGTTTTTTCTTTGTCATTCTCCATCTACTCTCCTCCCTTCTCGATAGCGGCGTAGACGCTCTGCCACAGTGGCAAGTTGCGTTCCGCTCATTTAATTTCGTTCGTTGTGGCTGGTTAGCTGCCAGAACTTCAGCAACTCGTTTTTCATAATCATAAAAACTTTTAAAGCTTTCAAAAACGGGTTTTCCTTTTTTGTTTGTCGCTTGCGCTTTAACATTTAAGTAGGCAAGCTCGTGCCTTTTCCGCTCTTCATCTACTTCTGCTAAATTAAAAGCAATCATTCGTAATTCAAATTCAGACATGGTCATCCGATCCACTTCCTCAAATGAACGACAGCCTAAGTAGCGAAAAGCAGAAAGAGCGATGTCGTGATACACGTCATCGCTCGTTTTAATTAGTTGGTCGCTTGCGCTTCTGCTTTCTTCGCTTCTTTGCTGAACTGATCGATCATTGGTTTTGTAAGAGGTTGCTTTCCCATTTCTTTAAGCAAATCATCTGAAAGTTTTTTGACATCTTGGGTCATTAACCATGCTTCAATTTCCGACTTACCTATTTTTAATTGCCCACTTTGTAAGGCTTCCATGATGTCAACTAAGATTACTGGATTGTATTGGCGTAAATAAATCATTGCTGAACTGATGCCCATGCCGAATTTGGCAGCGCCATTTTCAATTTGGTAACGTTTATCTAATTCGCGAATCGCGCCAATCGTAAATTTCACTTCAATTGTTTTTCCGTTAATCTCTAAATTCATTTTTTATCCTCCTAAAATTCAACACTTTTTTTGATTATGCGCCAGGTTGTGGTGCTTTCTCTGGAACGGTATCTTGGAACGCATATTGTGCTTCCGCAATAATATCTGCTTCTACTGTTGCAAAGCCATCTTGTGGCTTGCCATTAATAGAGGCTTCTGTTTCGATTTCTACTAATTCTTCTACATTGGCTGGTAAACTCCATGAATTTACATAACCTTGGGCATAAATTGCTGGATATTTACCTTCCGCATTTTTTTCACCTTTTAAATCAACATCCCAAAATTCCATTAAGATGCCATCTTCAACTGCGTCTTTCATGTATAAATTTTCATCATCTCGAGAGGCTAAACCGCTTAACGATAACGTAACTTCTAAACCAGAAACAGCATTCGCAACGCCATCTTTTGTTTGCGTACCGCTCGATTCACGTGAGAATTCCCATTCATGTTCAATCTGAAATAAGGGTTTCATTGCTTTCTTTGTCGCTGCTTCATCCAAGCGATGAACTAATAAAATACGGTCTTTTCCTTGCATAACTTCTCCCATTGATAATTCCTCCTAGTAAAATTGCATGTGTAATGGTAGTACAGCATGCCAAATTGTTTTTTTCATTTGTTTGGTATCTTTTACCATTTGTGCTTTGACTTCTTGATGTTTGATACCCCAATTAAAATGAGCCGTTCGTTTTAAGTTACTAGTTGCCTGCCGTAAAATCGTTCCTTTAATTGTAGAAATTTGTTGTCGTTCAGATAACGCACCATAAACATGCATTATTAATTCAATCTCTCCCAAAATAGCTGATTTAGTTGGCTTAGGTAATTCTTTACTATCACCTAAGTAAACAAATGGCTGATCTGGTAAATCTGTCGGCAGTTCCTCTAGCAACAATAATCCTGACGTCTGGCAGATTACAACAAGGGCTTCATATAACTCTTGTTCCGCTTCATTCATTTTTAGCGCCACCTTTCCATTCAAAAAATTCAGGATTGGTTAACAAATTGGCTCTCTTCTAGTCAAAATGAAGGATTTTGAAAGTAGCCGGCATTTTCTGCTCCTTCATAGCTGACACAAGAAAGCAGTCAAAATTATAGAATTCCGTGTCTTCATTTTTTTGGTTGCCTCACGTTTATCTATCTCTTTCGACACTATTAATTTACCATGTTGACACCTGAAAAAATTCCACGCTTTTTCCATGTTTACATCCCTAGTTCATCCGCCACCGCTTCAAAGAAATGATTTCTTAATTTATAGGCTTGGCTTTTACTAATAAATAATTGCTGGGCAAGTCCAATTAATGTTAAAGAGGGCCGTTTTTTCATATATAGTTCTTCAATAATCACGCGCGTTTGTTCATCCGCTTCAGCTAAACAATTTTTGATAATGTCTCGATTTCTCTCTAAATTCCACAGACGACGATCCATAGCTATCGTAATCGCCATTCGTTCGGTCACTACAGAGTGAAGTCCTTGTCCTCTAATACCAGCATTTAAATCTGCTTCTTGATAAGGGTGCCGTAATTCTTCTTCCCGTTGACGGATATACTCATCTGTTTTATAAAAGTCTGCTAAAATATCTTTGATATAATTAAATGTTGACGTACGCATTGGTTAATCTCCTTTACTTTTATTCATTTAAAAGTGTTAATCGATAAATAAAATAACACTCTTTCGACATGTCTAAGCCGTGACGAATCGCTTCATCTGAATAACCGAGCCAAATTAAATAGAGATACTCGCTTTTTGTAAACGATGCGGCCTTGATGGATTGGATGGGTCTTGATTGATCCATCGACCAATTACCGATTGCTTGTCCTAATTCTTGAATTTCCTGCATAATAGGTTTATTTTTCTGATTTGTCCAATCGGGATATTGATTCATTAGTTGTAAGAGTCGTTTTCTTTTTTGTGCTTTTTCGCTTTGTTGCTTTGAAATATCTTTAAATACAACGCTTTTCATTTCAAATAAATCTTTTTTACGTTTTGTTAAATTACTCATGTTTACGGCCTTCTCTTTCACCAATTAGATAACCTAACATCAGTGTCATTGTCCAAAAGATAAACCCAATAATAATTGTTAACATATTTATTTCACACTCCTCATTCGTTTGTCTGTTGTGTCTTTATATTGGAAAACATAGCCACTGGCGTGCTTCATTAGACGAGAAATAATGCGTGTTCCATAGGCCTCCACCAGTTGTTTTCCAGAAAAATTAGTAGTAAAAATAGTTGCTTTATTCTGTCTAGCTTCTAAAATTCGGTTTAAGATGTCATTGTTAAAATCCGTACTAACTTTATTTTTAATTCCTAATTCAGCACCTAAATCATCTAAAACCAAAACGTCTGCTTTTTTCATTCTAGTAATATACGCTTGAGCCTTTGCTTGACTTTTGGCCGACTCATTCATGGACATTTTTAGTTTTTCTAATAACTCAGAGTAGCTGACAAATAAACAATACTTTTGATATGCAGAGCGTTCTAAGACTTCAACTAAAATACTGATAGCCAAATGACTTTTACCAACACCAGGTTTCCCTGAAAAAATAACGTGGATTGGCTTTCCTTCAACAATCGCTGAAACTGCTGCTAAGGCCCGTTCTTTTGCTTGTCTTGTTTCTAATTCAGTGGTTTGGTAATTGGTTAAGCGACATTGCCGTAGCGCATCATCAGCAATTAAGGACCCTTGATGAAAAAATTTTTGTGTACGCGCCATAAAACTCTCTTGAGAACGTTGCTGAGTGGCTTCGTGTTCATGTTTTTTTAGCATTTTATACCCACACGACCAACAAGTTGGGGCACAACGTTCTGTGCCATCTTTATTTTTTTGTTGCCAAACATATTGTTCACTGCCACATTCAGGACAACGGTCTTCAACTTTTTCTAACAATTGACTCAATAGTATTTGAAAAGTTTGATCTGTCGCATGCATACTGATTTCCTCCTTTCTTTAAAAACCTAACTCTTGATATTCTTCTGTCATTTGCGGCGTATGCTCCAACACTTGTTTTTTATCATTTACTAGAACTTCATGTACGGATAAATAATTTTGTTGCTCCCAACTTTTCAAAATAGCATTTACATAGCCATAATTCCGTTTATTTCGATCGATGGCAATTCCTAAAGCATGCAAGATTAATTGGCATGCTTCCTCTTGGCTAGCCCCTTTTTGCATAAAATCTTGCAACCAATACTTAAAATCTTGGCTTGTTTTTGAGGCCAGTGTACCAAAGCCGTTTTCCTCATAAAAATGATAAATCATCTTTAAACAATCGTTTTCTGAACTACTACCTTGACTCTGACCTAACTTAGACTGGACTATGCTTTCCTGTGGTAACCGTTGGTAGTCAGCTGGTTGACCACTGACAGACGATTCTGCTTTAAACGTATAAGCTTTGCTATTTTTTTCAACAATCTGATTTTTCTCTTCTTGATACAAGGTTGGTTTGTAACGATCACTGCGAATATAATTATGAATTTTCCAATGTTTGATAACGATCACACCACTTTCAAATACTAGAATAAATTTTTTAACCATTAGCAATTTTAGATCGTCTTCCCCACAACCGACCATTCGCTGCAATTTTTTGGGATTATTGATAAATCCATCATCATCGGCACGCATCGCTAAATGAAAATACAGAGCCTGACTTGATAAGGGCATATCTAAAAACGCCTCACTATCAATAATCGTTTTTGCAAACATGCGTCGTTCTGCCAATCCGCTTCTCTCCTTTTAACTAAATTATTGTTACTCTGTCAGTAATTCCATGAGGCCAATCATACCAATCACGATGGCCCCAATTTTTATTGAGACACTGCTTATTAATAAAATAATTGCTAAAAGTAACATATCCGACAACGTTTTTTTATAGTTCCGACTCATTTCTTCACCCTTTCTACAAAGATACGGTTTTCCGAACAAATCGCTTAAAAAGTTTGTTCAGTTAACCGAACATTTGAATGGCTCTATCTTAGCACCAAATATTTTCACTGTCAACTCGTAAGTTCGGTTTTATGAACCGGTGATTTTAATTGCGATTGTTACTTGCCTTCTCTAAACAGGTATAGTATACTTTGAGGCAATAGGAGGTTCGGAAATATGAACATTTTTGCTATCCGTTTAAAAGAGGCTTTAACAGCCAAGAACATCAAACCTAGTGATTTAGCGAAAAAAACTGGCATCGGTAAATCTTCAATCAGCGATTGGCTAGCTGGTCGTTACGAAGCAAAACAAGACAAAGTTTATCGCATTGCAGATGCATTAGACATTAATGAGGCCTGGTTGATGGGGCAAGAAGTTCCCATGGAAAAAAATGCCTCAACTATCGACCGCATTTATAAAAAATTAGAGCCCCAACGACAAGCCATCGTTTATCAATTTGCCGAACAACAATTACACGAACAACAAACGCAAGCAGAAATTCTCTCATTCCCTCGCCGTGACGAAATGACACTGGCTGCCCACGTTGGGGATCCAGAAAAGATATTTTCAAAAGAAGAAATCGAGAAAATTCACGATTACTTGGATGAAATTGATGCCAAATATCAACAATCGATTTCTTCTGACAAAAAAGAGGATTAACTTCCCATCTACTCTTTTTATTAAGTAATGGCAGGTGAATGGTAAAGTGAATGATTATGAAAAACTCGTCAGTTCCATTCAAAAGGATGTGACGGTTTTAGAAATTGATTTATACAATCAAACAGGTTGTTATGGGTTGTATCGAAATGGCAAAATTTATATTGAAAAAACATTGAGTACCCGTCAAAAGAAGAACATTTTAGCCGAGGAATACGGGCATTATCAAACATCCGTTGGCACTATTTTAAATCAAAATTGTACAGAAAATCGGAAGCAAGAGTTGAAAGCTCGCAATGTGGCCTTAGAGCAATTAGTTACATTAGACGATTTAATTCGTTGCTCTGAAGCTGGCTTAAGTAACCATTATTCTTGTGCTGAATTTTTGGAAATCGATGTTGAAACATTAAAAAATGTGATTACGTACCATCGACAAAAGTATGGCGCCACTTATCTTTATAAAGGACGGATTTTTGAATTTAGGGATTATTCTGTGATGGTATTAAATACTGGGTTAACTTAAAAAGCATGGAACAAAATCAATAAGGATTTTGTTCCATGCTTAAAAGTATTCTGGAAAATTCAAGAGCAGTTTTTGTACCAATGGTTAATATGTCCGACGCCAAGCATAAGATTTGGGACAAGTATGAGGACGAATATAAATGACGGCCAAAATCCGATGAACTGAATAATATGTTCCCGCATACTATGTAGTACAAAGAAGAAAAGAAAAAAGTACAGGGAACTCTTGCCTGAACCCATTTCTTTTAAATAACGATCTCCATTTTTATAGAAAACAACAATTCTTTTCATCTTTGCACCTCCATGACTATTTTATCAAGAAATCATGAAAAGAAAAAGCACACCATTCGTCTGGTGTGCTTTTTCTTTTTAATTATTCACCTTGATTCAACTTACGAATCAACTCATCAATGTGATTTCCGTATTGGACAGATTCGTCTCTTTCAAAAATCAACTCTGGTGTTTTATACAAGGTTAACCGTTGTCCTAATTCTTTACGAATCAGTCCTTTGGCTTTGTCTAAGCCTTGTTGAGCTTTTTGTTGTTCGGAAGCTAAATCAGATAACAAGCTGTAATAAATCGTTGCTTGTTGTAAATCACCGGTCACACGAACATCTGTAATAGTGATGCCTTGGACGCGTGGATCTCTGATGCGTTTGTTCAAGATATCATTCACTTCACGCATGATTTCTTGACCTACACGACGGTCACGATAATTTGCCATAGTGTCTTCCTCCAATTACTAAAATTATTGTTTGATTTCTTCCATAATGAAGCCTTCAATCGCATCATCTACACGTAAATCATTGAAGTTTTCAATCATAGCACCACATTCAAAACCAAGTTTGACTTCTTTCACGTCATCTTTAAAGCGTTTCAAGCTTGCTAATTTACCTTCATAAATAACAATACCATCACGAATGACACGCACGCCACTATCGCGGCGAATAAAGCCTTCTGTAACATAACAGCCAGCGATTGTGCCAACTTTAGATACTTTGTACAATTCACGAACCGTCATTTGACCCGTAATTTTTTCTTCAAATTCTGGATCTAATAACCCTTTCATCGCTGTTTCGATTTCTTCTAGGGCTTTATAGATAATACGGTGTAAACGAATATCAACTTCTTCTTGTTCTGCTTGTTGTTTCGCTTGTGGTGTTGGGCGAACGTTAAAGCCGATAATAATCGCATTACTTGCTGCGGCTAAAGTTACGTCGCTTTCATTGATGGCCCCAACTGCCGCGTGAACAATTTTCACACGAACGCCTTCTACATCAATTTTTTGTAAACTTGCTGAAACGGCTTCGGCAGATCCTTGTACGTCTGCTTTGACAATGATATTAACTTCTTTTAATTCGCCTTCTTTTAGGCTTTCAAATAAGTTATCCAATGTCACACGGCTACTTGCTGAACGTTGTTCAAGCAACGCACGTTTAGCCCGTTCTTCCCCTGCTTGACGTGCTGTTTTTTCATCTTCAAAGACCACAAAACGATCACCCGCTTGAGGAACATCATTTAATCCGGTAATTTCCACAGGAGTTGCTGGTCCTGCTTCTTTATCACGGCGGCCCATGTCATTGGTCATCACACGAACACGTCCATAAGTATTACCAACAACGATTGGATCACCAACATGTAAAGTTCCTTGTTGAACGAGTAATGTCGCAACCGGGCCTTTACCTTTATCTAAGCGCGCTTCAATCACTGTTCCAATTGCTTTTTGCGTTGGATCAGCTTTTAAGTCTTCTACTTCAGCAATCAGTAAAATATTTTCCAATAGTTCATCAATGTTTTGATTGAATTTCGCTGAAATATTGACGAAAATCGTATCTCCGCCCCACTCTTCAGGAATTAATTCATGTTCACTTAATTCTTGTTTCACATGATCAGGGTTCGCACCAGGCTTATCAATTTTGTTAACTGCTACAATAATTGGCACTTTTGCCGCTTTGGCATGGTTAATCGCCTCGATTGTTTGTGGCATTACTCCATCGTCCGCTGCAACAACTAAGATGGTAATATCAGTGATGCTGGCACCACGCGCGCGCATACTAGTAAAGGCCGCATGTCCTGGTGTATCTAAGAACGTAATTGGTTTGCCATCAATATCTAACTGATAGGCACCAATATGCTGCGTGATTCCGCCCGCTTCACCTGAAGTCACACGAGAATGACGCAATGTATCTAATAATGTTGTTTTCCCGTGGTCTACGTGTCCCATGATTGTGACAACAGGGGGACGTGTGGTTAAGTTTTCTTCAACAACTGCTTCCGGTTCGAAGAATTTATCAATGTCCGCAATATCAACTTGGACTTTTTCTTGCGGTTCCATGCCATAGTCCACAGCTAATAATTCAATTGTATCTTTATCTAAGGCTTGGTTTTGGTTAACCATGACACCCATCATAAATAATTTTTTGATGATTTCCGCTGGTTCGCGGTGGATTTTTTTCGCAATATCCGCCACGTTCATACCTTCTGTATATTCTAAAACATCTGGTAATTCACGGAATTTACGTGCTGGTACTGCTGGCTTCGCTGATTCTTGTTGATGTTTGCCTTTTTTCCCTTTTTTGTTGAAACGATTGCGGTTTTGGTTATTAAAGTTATTCCGGTTATTACGATTTTGACCGCCACCAAAATTGTTGTTACGGTTTTGGCCGCCACGATTTTGGTTGTTCCCGCCATTGTTATTTTGGCTTGTCCGATTTTGATTCGTTGTAGAACCGTTATTGTTTTGGGTATTGCGGTTTTGATTGTTTGTATTTGTTTGATTGCTACGGTTTTGTGTGTTGCTTTGGCCGTGACGATTTTGGTTGTTGTTGTTTCTTTGTTGTCCATTCGTTGATTGATTGTTTGGACGATTTTGGTTATTTCTTTGTTCACCAGGTTTATTGTTCATTGGTTTCTTATTGGCTGGTTTATTTTGTGTTGTTTGTTGCTTTTGGTTGTTTGTTGCTTTTGATTGAGTATTTACGGTACTTCCTCCTCCGAATGCTTGACGAAGCTTTGTTTCTTGCTCGGAACTAATTGCGCCCATATGGTTTTTAACATCCATACCTAATTGATGCGCTTTATCGACAACGTCTTTGCTTGCTTTATTCATTTCTTTTGCTAGTTCATAAATTCTTTTTTTTCCCATGCAATCACCTTCCTAACCTTTTAGTAATTCCTTGATTTTGGTGGCAAATCCTGCATCAGTTACTCCGATAACCATTCGTGGTCGCCCAATCGCTTGGCTGAGCTCGAATTGACTGAACAGTTCGCTAACAGGAACATTATAATAAGAACTTTTGTCCTTGATTTTCTTTCTAGTATTCTCACTGGCATCTTGTGCAACAAACACAAATTTCGCTTTGTTTGCACGAATATCTTTAAGGGTTAATTCCTCACCTGTGACTAATTTACCGGCGCGCATTGCTAAACCTAAAAGGTTCAAAATTTTGGTTTTATTTTCCATCGCCAAACAACTCTTTGCGGGCTTTTTGATGTGTTACATAATCCAATAGTTCTTGATAAAATTCATCACTTAATTTTGTTTCTAAGACACGATCAAGAATTTTTTTATCCCAAGCTTTTTGGACTTCCGCAGGATCCAAATCAACGTAAGCGCCACGTCCAGGTAATTTACCAGTTGGATCTAAGGCCACTTCACCTTCTTTGGAGCGAGTAATTCTGACTAATTCTTTTTTCGGTTTCATTTCGCCTGAAACAACCGATTTACGCATTGGAATTTTTCTCTTTTTCATTTTTTCACCCTCCAAAAACGTTATTCTTGTTCAGGTAATTCTTCTGTAATTTCTGCTTCAACAACTGCTTCTTCAGTAGCCAAGTTTTCGTAATCATCTGCCGTCATATCTGAATGGATAATTGCTTCATCCATTTCTTCTGCCACTTCGGCAACTTCTTGATTGGCTTGTTGTTCATAAAATTCAGCCATATCAGATTCTGATTTGATATCAATTTTATGGCCCGTTAATTTAGCAGCTAAGCGCGCATTTTGACCACGTTTACCAATTGCTAATGACAATTGATAATCAGGTACAACGACTGTACATGCTTTGCTATTTTCTGGATCAAAAATAACATCTAATACTTGAGCTGGATTCAAGGCATTACTAATATAAATAGCTGGATCTTCGTTCCATTCCACAATATCCATATTTTCGCCTTTTAATTCATTCACAATCGCTTGGACACGTTGGCCTTTTGGACCGACACAGGTACCCACTGGATCAATATTAGGATCTGTTGAACGAACAGCTACTTTTGAACGATCGCCAGCTTCACGAGCGACACTTACGATTTCAACAATTCCATCATAAACTTCTGGAATTTCTTGTTCAAAAAGACGTTTTAATAAATCTGGGTGACTACGGCTTACAAAAACTTGTGGGCCTTTTGATGTGTTTTCAACACGTGATACGTAAACTTTAATCCGATCATGCGGTTGGTAAAATTCATTTGGCATTTGATCTTGTTTTGATAAGACTGCTTCGATTTTACCCAAGTTTACATAAATATAACGACGATCTTGACGTTCAACAATTCCTTGCATGATGTCATTTTCGTATTCGCTAAATTCATTATAAATAATTGTTCTTTCTGCTTCACGGACACGTTGTAAAATTACTTGCTTTGCTGTTTGGGCAGCAATGCGGCCAAAGTCTTTTGGCGTAACTTCAAAACGAATTTTGTCGCCGATTTCATATGCACCATTTAATGCAACGGCATCTTTTAATGAAACTTCCAATTGTGAATCAAATACTTCTTCTGTTACTTCTTTGACAGCATACACGTGAATATTGCCTTTTTTTGGTTCAAATTCAACTTCGACGTTGCTTGCTTGTCCATAATGTCTTTTATATGCAGAAACTAAAGCTGCTTGTAACGCTTCAATCACCGTATCTTTAGGAATCCCTTTTTCAGCTTCTAATACGTCTAATGCATTTAACATTTCTTTGCTCATTGTTTTTCTTTTCCTCCTATGGATTCGTTAAAGCTGAACGAGTGGTTCTTCTTCCAAGGGAAAAACTTCTCGTTAAAACTTGTCACAGGCCCGGCTAAAAGTAAAACTTTTAGTGGACCCTTTTTTACATTCGAGTCTGTTGATTAAAATTGAATGGCTAAACGAGCTTTTGCGATATTTTTACGTTCAAAAGTCATTTCCTTCACTCTGGTTTTAATTTTTACACTTAATGTTAATTGTTCTGAATCAAGATGGACTAAGGTACCCTCAATCTGTTTTTCTCCATCAACTGCTTGATAAAGAGAAATATGAATGTACTTGCCTATCGCTTGTTCATAATCGCTTTCTTTCTTTAACGGACGTTCTGCTCCCGGAGAAGAAACTTCCAGAAAGTACGCTTGCGGAATTGGATCTGGATCCATTGCATCTAGTTTTTCACTTAATTTTTCGCTGACAAAGGCACATTCCTCAATATCAATGCCACCTTCTTTATCGATAAATACTCGTAAAAACCAATTTTTTCCTTCCTTAACAAACTCTACTTCCACAAGTTCAAAATTTTGTTCTTCTAAGATTGGTGTGACTAACTTTGTTACAGTTTCCACAGCACTACTCAAAATTTTCGCCTCCTTCGAGATTGATGTAACGAACCGTGTCCTGATGACTTTTCCATCAAAAAGAGTGAGCAGAAATCCGCTCACTCCCAACTAGTATCATTACGCTAAAGATAGTATAGCACAGAACCATTCCAAACTCAAATGAACAAGCTAAATCTCTCGAAATTTGCACATTTTGTCTCGATTACTGAAACTATCTAAGCGATTATTTTTTCGTTTTAAAATAGATAAATACTCCTTGAATCAAAAGAAGGCTACCTAAGAAAAGAAACGCGTTTTCTTTTGTTTCTCCTGTTTTTGGCAATTCTTTATTACGAATCGCCTGTTTTTCAATGGTTATTGAAGTAGTTTCTGTGGTTGAATTCGTGGTAGTATCTGTTGTCCCACTCGTTGGTGGTATGGTACTTTCTATAGGTTTCTCTGGCGTATAGTGATTAGTAAATACTTGACCTCCATCATACTGAATAGTCGCCACGAGATTTCCTAAAAGTACCTCGACGGTTACTTGAACTTGAAGATTATGCGTATCGTAGGAAACACCTGTCTGTTGCGTGTTTACTTCCCGAATGGTGTATTGATAGTTTCCGGGAGTTTCAAAGGTTAATGGTGAAAATTGAATTTTCCCTAAAGTATCGTTACTAACCGTTTCTAGTACTGTGCCTTTCTCATCTAACAATTCAAATTGAAATTCAGCATCCTTCAGTGGTTTTCCTAAAAGAACTTTTCCAGCTAAAAATGAAGCAGCGACTGGTTGATATGAAATCTTATGATTCACAACAGTTTTCAGTGCAACTAAGTTTTTACCAAAGTCTTCAGGTGTTATTGTAATCTTGTTTTGCGAAAGTTGGTAACCGGTAGGTGCTTTGGTTTCTACTAAAGTATAGTTATCTTTTAACAAGCCTTTAACCATCGCTGTTCCGTTTTGATCTGTTGTGATTTTGGCCACTGTTTGATTGGTTGAGTCACGAATGAGTTCAAATTCTGCACCTGCTAAACGTTGGCCCGCTTCATCTTCTTTATGAATTTCAACAACATATTGTTCACCATTAGCTTCTCCACTACCCGTTTGTGAGACACGGCTCACTTCGACTTCTTCCACCACCGTTTGATTTTCTGTTAATTTTGCATAATTTGTGAAGGTTTCACCTTTTTCGGGAAGATGATCGATTTTGGTTTTATAGGTGATACGATATTCGTTGGTTCCAATATTGCCAAAATGCACCGAAAAATCACGGTCATCTGGACCATACTGGACAGCCAACTGACCAGTTATATCTTCCTCTGGCGTGAACTGCCAAATAGCATTTCCATCCAGTGTCCATTGTCCTCGTTCAATTTTCATAGTGTCTTTCATATAACTTAAACTTTCTGTTTTTAGCACATCTTCTACTTCTAAATCAGTATACGTTTGCCCTGTTGGATTAATCCGTAGCACATTGTAAATTTCGGTTGGATCGTCTTCGATAAACCATGAATACTTGCTAAATTTTTCGTTAACATCATCGCCTTCACCTTGGTAATCAAGATCGCCAGCAAATATTTTTTCCCCTTCAACCGTGACGTAAATAGGAATCTTGGATTCATTTTCGACATTTTCGAAATCAATCAAACTTGTAAAATATAAAGACCCACTAATATTGGCATGGTTTTCTACGTAATCTGTATACGTTAACGTGACCGTTTTATTTGCTACATCGGTCTGTGCAATTGCAACCACAGCACCTGTATCATCTACTACATTAAAGGTCATATTTTTCTCGAGACGTAGCTCTTCGGGTAAAGTAATCACACTCGTATCCCCACTATTAACGGTATTATCCGGTAAGTTGAACTCAATTCGGAGGTAGATGTCTGTATATTGATTAATGGTCCCAAGTGGGTTTCCCTCTTTATCCGTTAGCTGAATCGCTGTCACAATGTTGCCCACTTGCTTACGCGGCACTACGTTTGGCGTAGCAGAAATTTGATTGGTTTCACTGGTACTAGTTGGTTCCGTTTGCGCATATCCTGTTTCAAGTTTCAGAAAAGGCGTTATCAGCGTCGACAAAAGAATGAAAAACATTCCCCAATAGACAAAACTTCTTTTTTTCATTTTTATTCAATCCTTCCTATCTAAAATAATTGGTTAGGTTTATACTATCAAGGATTAACTAGGTACAAGTGTTTTTATTTTTCCCAACAATAAAAAACAAAAAACACCGAACCAAAATAATTTTGGTTCGGTGTTTTGCTCCTAATGTCTTTTCTTATAAAACCATAATTGAACTTTTTCAGAAATGGTTGATAAATGTTGGAAAGTTGAGTCTGCTGCAAAGAAAAGAATGGCTAAAAGTAACAAGGCTGTTGGCGATACCGAAGTTAACGAGAACAAGTTTTTCATGGAAATACTTGTAAGAACCATTCCGATTAAACAGCCAATCATTACACGCTTGCGGTAACGATTCATTGGTGAACTAATTTTATAAAGAACCATAAAGCCGACTGAAACTAGCAACAATGTTGCAGTCGTTGAAATGTCCGTTTTTTGAAGTGCAAGAATATCACCACAAATTAGTAAGGCACCGACTACCAACATATCCGTTAACCCACCAGGAATTGCTTTTGATAACACATTGAAAAGAAATTTCCCTTCAATGCGACGATGATTTGGTTCCAAAGCTAGAAATGTCGAAGGAATACCAATTGTAAATAAACTAATCAATGTGACTTGTGTCGGTTGTAAAGGATATGTCACGGCAAAAATCATAGCAAAGACAGACATTAGCAAGGAGAAAATATTTTTTACAAAGAATAAACTTGAAGAGCGTTCAATGTTATTAACTACTTGGCGGCCTTCAAAGACAACCTCCGGCATCGTTGAAAAATCAGAATCCAACAACACAACTTGCGAGGCTTGTGCTGTAGCTTGATTTCCTGAAGCCATGGCAATACTACAATCTGCTTCTTTCATGGCTAAAATATCATTGACTCCATCCCCTGTCATCGCCACTGTATGATCTAATTTTTTCAACAATAGCACAAATTGTTTCTTTTGTTCTGGCGTGACACGACCAAAAACGGTGTATTTTTCTAAAGCTTCTGTCTGGGCTTCCATTGTAGTTAATGTTCGCGCGTCCACATAATTTTCAGCACCAATAATGCCTGCCGCTTGTGCTACATTGGATACTGTTAAAGGATTATCACCAGAAATGACCTTAATAGCCACATTTTGTTCAGCGAAATATTCAAAAGTTGCTTTGGCTTCTTTACGAATCGGATTCCAAAGAAGAATGTAGCCTAGAGGTTGAACCTCTGCTGCCAACGTTTCCTGAAATTCTCCTAAATACTTTCCGAACACCAATAAGCGATAGCCTTGACTTGTATAATGTTCCACTTCAGATTGATACATTTCATAATTGTCTCTCAAAATCATCTCTGGCGCCCCAAGAATATACGTCGCTTCCGGGAAAGTCACGCTACTAAATTTTTCGACAGACGAAAACGAGGTATAGCTAACGGCTTCCCTCTGATTATTAGTAACAAAAAACTCTTTCATCGCTTTCATCGTATCGTTGTCAGCTGACATTGTTCGACAAAAATCGCCAATTAATTTTTCGACATTGGTTAAGTCTGTACCATCATTTTCGATACTCACCACAGGAACCAACTCTTGGACTTCCATCGTGTTTTCAGTAATTGTTCCTGTTTTATCTACACATAACACATCGACACGTGCTAAGGATTCGATACTTTTCATGTTGTGCAATAAAACGCCGCGCTTCGCTAAGCGCATTGTGCTGGCAGCTAATGCAACGGTTGTTAAAAGGTACAACCCTTCTGGAATCATCCCAATCAAGGCAGCTTCCATGGAGACAATGCTGTCATGAAGCCCTTGATGGTTGATGAAATAACTTTGGAAAAATAGAACACAGCCGATTGGAATAATAATAATCCCTACCCATTTCACCAAACGGTTAATGGAACCGACCATCTCTGATTGTTCCCCTTTTTTAATTGATTTCGCTTCAAGCGTCAATTGATGAACATAGGCCTCAGCGCCAATTTTATCAATTCTTGCATAACAAGAACCTGACACAATAAAGCTACCTGACAAAAGTTGGCTATCTGCTACTTTGGTAATCTCATCAGATTCCCCAGTTAACAAGGATTCATTCACACGGACTTCACCAGATAAGACAATTGCATCCCCAGAAATCTGTTCACCCGATTTAAAGAGCACCACATCATCCAAAACCAGCTCATCTGGCGAAATTTCTTGTTCTTGGCCATCCCTCACAACGGTTACTTTTGTAGCGTTTAGAATATTTAAGCTATCTAATACTTTCTTCGACTTAATTTCTTGGTAAATTCCAATGACCGTATTAATGATTACTACTGGCAAAAAGGTCATATTTTTATAAGATTGTACCAGCATTAATAACACGCCTAGTACCACAAAAATTAAGTTGAAATACGTAAATACGTTATTAATAACAATCTGTTTCGTTGTGATAAACTCTGTATCGACGGCGGCATTGACTAAGCCTTTTCGCTTTCTTTCTTCAACTTGTGCGGCCGTCAAGCCTTGTTTATCTTCTGGATAATAGCGTTCCGCGTTAGCAGTCACTGCTATTGGTTCATTTTCTTGCATTTCTTTTTTTCTTCTCAAACACATCACCCCTTGTTCTAGTCGACTCTTTCATCGTCTCCTTCTCTCCCACAGTATAGCACTGAATAAAAATTTAGATAACAACTAGCGCCCAACTATAGAAAAAAATTATACATTTCCTAAACATTGTCATTTTCAGGAACAAGCTAACGCAAAACCTTTTCATTTACTTGTTTTTCCTTTACTATAGTAAAGAAGAAATATCAAGAAATGAGGAACAATTGATGGCACAGAATCACGTAATTAAAGTTAGTAAAAAAACATTAGCAGAGATGACCACTGTTTATCAACCCAATCGTTTAAATAAAACGGTCCCTTATACTGTCTTTGTGGCCAAGGTTGGCACCACTACTATCACCGCTTATCAATCAGGTAAAGTCATGTTTCAGGGACCTCAAGCTGAAAAAGAGGCCGCTCGTTGGGAAGGAACGAGTACCACACCAAAGAAAAAAGTGTCCCCCCAGACTACAACGCTGCCTGCTGATTTTGGCAACTGGTCTGTGATAGGTTCCGATGAAGTCGGTAATGGTAGCTATTTTGGTCCAGTAACTGTCTGTGCTGCCTATGTTGACAAAAGCATGATTAGCAAACTAAAAGCATTGGGTGTTCGTGATTCCAAAGAATTAACCGACCCACAAATTATTCAATTGTCACATGTCATTAAAGAACTGATTCCTTACAAGTTATTAATCGTTGAACCAAAAAAATACAATGAGATCCAACCAAACTACAATGCTGTACACATGAAAGTCGCTTTGCATAACCAAGCGATTTATCTGTTGCTACAAGAATTGGCTCCCACAAAGCCAGAAGGGATTTTAATTGACCAATTCACCCCTGAAAATAACTATCGGAAATATGTTCGTAATGAAAAAAATCAAGTCACTGAAAAATTGTTCTTCGTCACTAAAGGAGAGCAGTATCATGTTGCCGTTGCTGCCGCCTCTATTATTAGCCGCGCTGCTTTTTTAGAAGAGTTAGACAAAGAATCTGCAGAATTGGGTTTCTCTGTGCCCTCTGGTGCTGGCAGCAAATCAGACCAAGTAGCCGCCCGTATTTTGAAAAAAGGCGGCCTAGACTTATTAGCGAATTACGCGAAGCTGCATTTTGCAAACACCCAAAAAGCCCAAAAGTTACTATAAAATAAACACCAAGCAAAAGTCCCAATGCCGATTAGCGGCGCTGGGACTTTTGCTTGGTGTAAAAAATTATTTTTCAATTTCGATAAATAGGACTTTTAAGTAATTACCTTCTGGAAAATTAGGATTCACTTGAAAGTCTGCCGGTAATTGATACGTGTCCGTAATCTTGTAACGGACATTTTTCTCTTGCAAGGCAGTAATCACCATTTTTTGATATTTGGCTAAGGATAAATTTGCCGCATTGGTCGAGGCAATAAGCGTTCCCTTATCCGTTAAAATATCAATAGAATCTTTCACTAGCTCCCCATAATTTTTAGCAACGGAAAAAACTTTCTTTTTGTTGCGAGCAAAACTTGGCGGATCCAAAATGATCATGTCATAACTCAAACCTTTACGTGAAGCATATTTAAAGTAGTCAAAAACATCCATGACAATAATCTTTTGCGCGGCAAGATTTAAATGATTGACTTCAAATTGCTCAGTCGTTTTCGGTAAGCTTCGTTTAGCTAAATCCACACTAGTGGTGGCTACGGCACCTCCCATAGCGGCAGCTACTGAAAAAGCACCTGTATAACTAAACATATTTAAGACTGTTTTACCTACTGCAAAACCATCTACTAATCGACCACGAACTTCTTTTTGATCTAAAAAGATGCCTGTCATTAATCCTTCGTTTAAATAGGTAGCAAATTGAACGCCATTTTCAGTGACAAGTAATGGCTCGGGTGCTTGTTCGCCATACAAAAACTGTGATTCGGGTAAATTTTTTGTGGAAAAACGAATCTTTTCGTAGGCACCAATAATGTCAGGGTAAACTGTGCGAAACGCCGTCAAAAGTTCGGCTTTTTTCTGATAAAGGGTTTCATTATACCATGAAAAAACGGCGTAATCTGCATAGCGATCGATGATTAGACCCCCAATGCCATCTCCTTCTCCATTAAATAATCTATAAGCGGTTGTCAGCGAATCCTTTTTAAAAGATGTCCGCTTCTCACGACTTATTTCAAAGAGTTGTTGAAAAAAAGATTGATTAATTGGTCCATGCCATGACAGCAACCAACCAATTCCTTTATTTTGTTCGCCTAAATATCCTTCGGCTAAACGCTGGCCTTTACTATCAATCAAAGTAAGCCAATCTGTTGGTAACGGCGCTGGCACTTGTTGCAAATCTTCTTTCTGAATTAAAGGATATCCTTTTTTAAATTTATGTTCTGCTTTTTTAGTTACTTGAAGTTTCATTCTGTGCACCTACTTTTCAAAGTCCTATCTAGTATAGCAAAAAAAGGCCCATCTGTCTTTAAAGGATTCAAGCTTCACGTCATTTAACGAACTAAAAAGTTTAAGGAAATAGTAAGTTTTCTTTAACATCACCATTCCTCACTTCGGTAAGAATTGACATAAAATTTGTGAAAGAGTAAAATTAAAGCGATATTGTAAAATACGAAATTTACCTAATTTTACTTTTATAGAATCATCGTTTAGAAAGGACGTTTATTTTGAAAAAATTATTTAAAACAAATATTTTGAACACGCGACTGGGGTTATTCTCGCTAATCGCCATCTTATTGTGGCTAAAAAACCTCTTTGCGTACGCCGTTGATTTCCATTTACGTTTGGAAAATATTAACGAGTACTTCATACTCTTAATTAATCCAATTGCCACAACGGTCTTTTTATTAGCCATCGCTTTGTATGTTCGCCGTAAAAAAGCTTCTTATATTACAATGATGATTATTTACTTTTTGATGAGTTTACTGCTCTTCTCAAATGTCGTGTATTATCGAGAATTTACTGACTTCATCACAGTTAATACGATGCTTGGTGCTGGCAAAGTAGCTAGCGGTCTTGGCGAAAGTGCCTTACGTCTCTTTAGACCTTATGACGTCATTTATTTCTTAGACTTCATTATTATTGGCGTATTATTGTTAACGAAAAAAATTAAAACAGATGCGCGTCCAGTCCGCGCACGTGTAGCAGTCTCTGTCACACTCCTTTCTGTTGTCTTTTTCTTATTCAATCTATTTATGGCTGAAACAGAACGTCCCCAATTATTAGGACGTCAATTCTCTCGTGACTATATCGTGAAATTCTTAGGCTTAAATGCCTTTACCGTATACGATGGCATTACAACTTACCAAACAAACCAAGTCCGTGCCGAAGCTAGTGCTAACGATATGAAACAAGTTGAAGATTACGTGAAACAACAATATGCGGCACCCGATGATAGTAAGTTTGGTATTGCAAAAGGCAAAAATGTAATTTATATCCATTTAGAAAGTTTCCAACAATTTTTAGTTAATTACAAATTAAAAGATGAAAATGGCGTAGAACACGAAGTCACACCATTTATCAATAGTCTTTACAATAGTAAAAGTACCTTTAGCTTTGATAACTTCTTCCACCAAGTTGGTCAAGGAAAAACAAGTGATGCCGAAACGTTACTTGAAAATTCACTATTTGGTTTAGACCAAGGTTCACTCTTTACACAAGTTGGTGGGAAAAATACGTTTGAAGCAGCACCCGATATTTTAAAACAAACCCAAGGTTACACTAGCGCTGCTTTCCACGGAAATGCCGGTAACTTCTGGAATCGAAATGAAACCTATAAACGTTTAGGCTATGACTATTTCTTTGATGCTAGTTATTATGATGTTAATTCAGATAACTCATTCCAATATGGGTTACACGATAAACCATTCTTTAATCAATCCGTTCAATATTTAGAGCATTTACAACAACCGTTCTATTCTAAATTTATTGCTGTATCCAATCATTATCCTTATTCTCAATTTACAAACGATGAAGCAGGATTCCCAATTGCAAAAACCTCTGACGAAACAATTAATGGTTACTTTGCAACAGCGAATTATTTAGATAAAGCAGTCGAAGAATTCTTTAACTACTTGAAATCTTCAGGTCTCTATGAAAACTCAGTCATTGTTCTTTATGGCGATCACTATGGGGTTTCTAATTCAAGAACCCAAAACTTAGCAGAGTTAGTAGGTAAAACCAAAGCAGATTGGAACGATTTTGACAACGCCAATATGCAACGTGTTCCTTATATGATTCACGTTCCTGGTCAAGAAAATGGCGGTGTGAACCATACGTATGGCGGCCAAGTTGATGCCTTACCAACCCTTCTACACTTGCTTGGTGTCGATACGAAAAACTACATTCAGTTAGGCCAAGATTTATTCTCTAAACAACACAATCAAATCGTTGCTTTCCGCAACGGCAATGTTGTAACACCTAAATATACTATTTTAGGTTCTAGCATTTACGATACTAAAACAGGCACTTTAATTACAGAGCCAACCGAAGAAGTTAAGAAAGAAGTCGCTGATTTAAAAGCCAAAGCGACGAAACAATTAGAAACGTCTGACCAAATTACTAACGGTGACTTGCTTCGTTTCTATACCAATAGCGGCTTAAAACCAGTTAACCCAGAAGACTATGATTACAAGAACCAATTGCAACAACTGGAAGCAATTGAAAAAGAAAAAGGTGAAAAATCAACGAGTGTTTACAGTAAAAACAATAATAAATCAACCGTTGATGAATATCACACTGACAGTTATCAAGGCTATCAAAAAACTGGTAAATAAATCTTCAAAAAGCTTGAGCAATTTGCTCAAGCTTTTTTGCTACTTTTTCATAATTAATTCATATTATTTCACTATACTAAAGGTAGTTTAGAGAGGTGAAAGTTGATGAGAAGTGTCCGTTACGCTACAGCTAGTAGTTTTTATCATAAAAAAATCACATTAACCACTGCACTCTTCTTCTTCCTGTTCTCTTTCTTATTGACTGGGCTGTTTAACTTAATTGATTTTGAAAAAGAGTTTTTACGAACGATGCCAGAATTTGTCGATATTGAAAAACAAACTAGTTACCATTACCAACTGATTCAATACTATTGGCACCTCTATCTAGGTAGTGTCATTTTCTTTGGTGTTACTTTTCTTCTGTTGATGTATGTGACATTACGCATAAAAAAGGAAGAAATACATACATGGTATCACATGCACTTTTCAAATATGTATGTCACCAAACAGCTCTTACTAGAGTTGTGTTTACCGGCTCTATTAGGAATTTTCAGTTTTTTACTTTTCACTTTAATGTTTCAAGAAACGTATAATACTGTTCTTTGGGCTGCCCGTGATGCTATTTTACAGTGGTCTCATTTGGAAACTCCAGCATTTTTAGCTAAAAGTACCGACCAGGATGTCACGATTACAAATATCCAGCATTTAGGGATTCAAACGATCCAAGCGTTTTCTTTTGATTTTAAAAGTATGCAGTCGCTCTATACAATCCGTAATTGCTTTGTTAACTGCTTAATCTTGCTTGGCATTCCTCTTGTTTGCGGGACTCCTTTCACGTTGATTTATTTACGTACACATCAGAAATAAGGGAGGGATTTTCTATGAATGTCACACCATCATTCAAAAAAACAACCGAAAAAAAATCCTCATTCGACGCGTTAGCTTTGCGAGAAGTTTATGGAATCATTTATTCTGCTCCAGAACAAGAACTCGCATTGGCCGATTTTTTCCAAACAAACCAATTAACCATTACTAGGCTTTCTTCTAGTGAAACCTTTCTGCCCTACTTGCCATTAGAAGAAAATTTATTTATCGCTAGTACGATCAAAGAACGGGATCGAAAAGTAGTTCTAGCCGAAGCTTTCCAGGTGTTCCAATTAGAACCTGCCTTACTTGGTCGTTCCTTTACTTCTTTTACGACTTTTGAAAAAATTAAAATGCGCATAATACAACTTTTGATTTCAAAAACAAGTACGTTAGTGATTGATGACATCTTTTCTTTATTAACGATTGGACAACGTCAAGAAATTTTACCTCAATTAAAAATAGCAGTTCAAAAAAGAAACAAGCGCTTGCTATTTCTGACAAAGGATCCACAAATTATTGATAGTCCCTATGTGCACCCCCTGTCTCTACATGCGTTATTAAACTAAAAAAACGTCTGGCACTGATTGTGACCAGACGTTTTCTTTAGTTTTCAGTGATTTCAACATCAGGAAATGAAATAATAAACGTGGTGCCTTTACCAAGTTCACTCTCAACATTGATTTTTCCTTTATGCAAGCGGACCAATTGTTGAACGATTGGTAAGCCTAATCCTGATTCTCCATATTTCGTATTTTTACGGGATGGATCTACTTTGTAATAACGATCCCAGATATTCAGAATTTGTTCTTCCGTCATGCCAATTCCTGTATCAGAAATACGGACAATGGTTTCTAAATAGCCTTTTTCTAAAGCAATATGAATTTCGCCATTTTCAGTAAATTGGATGGCATTTTGAACAATATTGACAACAACTTGCACGAAACGATCATAATCGGCATACACATCAATTGGTTCGGTGGTGTCTAAATACAATTGATTACCGGCGGCTTCAGCTTTGGCCGTTAGTTGAGTCACAATATTTTCTAAAGCTTCTGTTCCGTTGAACTTCTTCACAACAATTTGAATCTGGTTGGTCCGAATTTTTTCATAATCAAGATTTTCATTGACTAAGCGAATCAAGCGAGCGGTCTCATTTTGCATCAGTTTAATCGCATTCTCTTTTTGATTTTCAGGAATAGCATTATACTGCAATCCCTCTAACAAGCCATTAATAGTTGTTAAAGGCGTCCGCATTTCATGAGAAGCATCCGCCATAAATTGACGACGGCGCTCTTCTTGCCGATTGATTTCTTCTTGTGATTCTTTTAAAGACGCGGCCATTTTATTAAAATCTTCTGCTAGGTCATCAAATTCATCTTTGTCATGAACCGGTAATTGAATATCAAAATTTCCACTAGTAATTTCTTTGGTGGCTTTACGCATCCGATTAATTCGTTTCACTTGGAAAGTCGCAAATAGATAGCTTAGTAACAAGGCAATCACACCAGAAAAAATAAAGCCTTTAATCAAGTTTTGTGTCACGGACTGAACACTTCGGTCAACGTTTTTGGCAGGTTGTGTAATAACGAGTGAACCAATAATCACTTTTTTATCAGAAGACTGATTTGATGCATACACCGGTAACATTACATAGGACGAAGTATTTCGGGCCCCATAAATATCAATGTTTTCTGTTGCATAAACACGATTGCCTTTCATGATTTGATCCCAATTTTTATCGATTAAGGAAAAGTCTAATTTTTTTGTGCTATCAACTGGTGGGTACTGCACTTCGCGGTCCTTGTTAATAAACACAAATTGCACATCTTGCTTCTGGAGTACGCGCTCAGCCAACTGAAATGAATAGGATAAAACATCTCGATCCGAAACGCCTGCGACATTAATAAAAAAGTCACGTGTTTCTAAAGCCGATTCTGCATAACCATATAGCTGTTCATAGTTATTTTCTTGCATTGTGCGCTTGGTCAATTGTGTGAAAGACGTTCCGACAATGAGAATAATCAGAGCAATCACACCTATAAAAGCAAGTAATTGTTGATACAAATACTTCATTAAGCAACACCTGAATCGTCGAATTTATACCCTACGCCCCAAACCGTTTGGATGACTTGAGGACCCACTTTTTCAATTTTTTGTCGTAATTTTTTGATATGGGCATCAACTGTCCGTTCATCGCCAAAGTATTGATAGTCCCAAACCAATTCTAGTAGTTGTTCGCGTGAAAAGACTTGGCGTGGTTTTTTTGCTAAAGTGTATAGCAAATCAAATTCTTTAGGTGTTAAGCCTTCAATTAATTGATTATCTAAATATGTTTCTCGTGTTTTCGTATTCATTTTAAAATGATCCGTAATCACATCAAACGTTTCATCTGTATTCTCAGACGTATCATGCGCAGCCTCTGCCACCTCGGCACGACGATGTAGAGCTTTCATCCGTGCAATCAAAGTTAATGGACTAAATGGTTTTGTCACATAATCATCCGCACCCATTTCAAGGCCAATTACTTGGTCACTTTCAGAATCACGAGCAGTCAACATAATAATGGGAACATTGGCTGAAACTTTGCGAATTTCACGACAAACAGCCATCCCATCCATACTAGGTAAGTTTAAGTCTAACGTAATCATGTCCCATTTTTCTGGCGAAGCAAGAAAAGTCGCCAATCCTTCTTTGCCATCATCTTTAAAGGTAGCTTCCCACCCTTCATTTAAGAAAAACATTTGCATCATTTCTGAGACGGATTCATTGTCTTCAATCATTAATATATTCATTTCATTCACTCCTTATTCACTTTTCATAAAACTGCTCTATTGTAGTATACTCTAAAATTGAATTTGTACCAACCGATTCTATATTTCTTCAAAAATCCTTTACAGAACCATCAAAAATCACTTTTTTTCCTGCTCTTTTAAAGAAAACGAAAGGAACCCATTGTCTTTTCAGAAAAGTTTGTTAAAATAACAAGCGTAGAGAGGATGTTAGGGTATGGATAAAATGAAAGCTATTACTTTTTTTGATTTAGATGGAACTTTGTTAGATGGAACCTCGCAAATAACTCCTGAGATTACCACAGCAGTGGCGGCCTTGAAAGACAATCAAATTTTACCTTTAATTGCGACAGGACGGACCTTGTGTGAGATTCAGCCAATTATGAAAGCCAGTGGCATTGATTCTGCGATTGTAATGAACGGGCAATTTATTCATTATGAAGGAAAAACGATTTATTCAGATGAATTTACAACAGAGGAATGTGTTTCACTGCATGAACATGTCAAACAGCGTGGTCATGAATTGGCTTTTTACAATGAGCGCCGTATTTTTTGTACAGGGCATACTGGCACAGTGAAACAAGCCTATGACTATATTCATTCAGCTGTTCCAGAAATTGATCCCACAGGTTATGAGAATGATGCCGTCAACATGATGTTGGTCTTAAGTCAACATGGCGATGATGATGAATATTACTATGAGCGGTTTCCTGAATTGACCTTTTATCGCAATGGTCCTTTTTCAATAGATATTGTTCGTAAAGGGGTCTCTAAAGGCTCTGGTGTCAAAAATCTTTTTAACTCCTTGGGATTAAACGGCATTCCTACTTATGCCTTTGGTGATGGCATCAATGATTTGGCGCTGTTTGAGGCCTGTGATTATGGAATTGCCATGGGTAATGCGCGTGAAGAATTAAAAGAAAAAGCCACCTTTATTTCAACTAAAAATACTGAAAATGGCATTGTTAATGGCTTGAAAAAATTTGATTTACTATAAGAGAAAACTACCTTCTTCTATTGATGTACTTTAGAAGAAGGTAGTTCTTTTGTATGTTCATTTTTCTTTTTCTGCTGTGCACAGAGAGCTACTCCCACTACTTGAATCAGCAAAATCGCTCCCAACAAACAACTTAATACGATGTTTCCTGATAGGATTGTTCTTCTGATTAAAATAATTAATACGACACTGCTAATTCCGTAGAGTAACCATTGGTTGTCCATTTTTATTGACCCCTTTGTTTTTCTATGTTTAGGATAGGATGTTTCCTACTAAAATGCAAGGAAAGATCCTAGATTCTTACAACTAACCCATAATTTTTACTAATTCCTTATTTGTTTTCATTTATTCTTAAGATTCGTTTCATTTTTGTAAAAAATCACACTTTTTTTCTATCTCTGTTTTAAATTGCGTACAGTTCTTAAAAAAATGATACACTAAAAGTAAACTCGAAATGAAAGGAGCCATTCCTTTGGTTAATAGCGAAAAAAGAAAACAATTAATTATTGATACATGCATTTTAGCTGGAAAAATTATGCTGGAAAGCGGATCTGAAGTATATAGAACCGAAGATACAATTACTCGGATTGCAGCAAATGCTGGCGAGCCAGAGAGCGTTTGTTACACGACGGCTACAGGGATTTTCGTGGGCTTTCGTTCCAGTAATTATACGCAATTAGAAAACATCCCCCAGCGCTCGATTAATTTGGAAAAAGTTAGCCTTGTCAATCAATTATCAAGAGAATTTGCACAAAAAGAGATTACTCTACCAGAGCTTTATCAGCGCTTAACTCTATTAGAAACAGATACCCCCACTTTTTCAATTTCGTTACGCTTGTTAGCAGCTGGGATTGTTAGTTGTACGTTAATGTACATTTTTGGTGGCACTTGGCAAGATTTTATTGCAACTTTTTTTGTTGGCGTGATTGGGTATGCCAGTTATCTTTTTACCCAAAAGTTATTCCAAGTTCCTTACCTTGATTCATTCGCAGCCGCTTTTGTCATTGGTTTGTTGGCCTATTTGGCTGTGCATTTTCACTTAGCGGTCAACATCGATAATATTATTATTGGTGCGGTGATGCCATTAGTTCCAGGTGTGGCGATTACGAACTCTTTTCGCGACATTTTAGCCGGCCACCTCATCAGCGGGACGGCGCGAGGGACAGAAGCTATTTTTATTGCTGGGTCTGTTGGCCTGGGAATTGCCTTGATTTTTAAATTATTTATGTAAGGAGTGTTCAAATGGAACTAATTTTTCATCTTCTCTTTAGTTTTTTAGCGACTGTGACGTTTGGTATTATTACGAACATTCCTCGTAAAGCACTGGTGGCTTGTGGTATTACTGGCATGACAGGCTGGATGATTTATTATGTCTTAACGCAAACTTTTGATGCTAGTCAAACCTTTGCAAACTTTTTAGGAACGGTCGGGTTAGGAATCGCTAGTATCTTTTTTTCCCGTTACAAAAAAATGCCGATGATTATTTTTTATATTCCGAGTTTGGTTCCTTTAGTGCCAGGAGGCCCTGCCTATCAAGCAGTTCGGAGCATTTTGTTAGGAAATATTGATGACGGGTTGCAGTTGATTTTAAAAGTTGTCTTTACTGCTGCAGCTATCGCAGCGGGCTTTATGGTGACATCGTTACTGGAACGAATTGTCAAACGTTTTTTCCCCAAGCGACTCTTCCGATTGGTCAAAAAATAAAAAAACAAGCTCATTTTTGAGCCGACCCCCAAAAGTTAGACCTAGAAATCTAACTTTTGGGGGTTTTTTTGTATGGCAAAATACAGTTTTGAATTTAAACTTAAACTTGTTCATGACTACTTATCTGGTCAAGGAGGTCTAAGGTTTCTCGCAAAGAAGTATGGGTTTAAAGATAGTTCTCAAATAAGCAAATGGATAAATGCCTATAAAGAACTTGGTGAAGAAGGCCTACTTCGCAGTCAAAAAAATAAGAATTACTCTGTTCAATTTAAGCTAGATGCGATAGAGTTATATTTAACAACAGAGTTGTCCTATCAAGAAGTAGCTAATCTTCTAAAAATGAACAATCCATCATTGATTGCGAATTGGCTTAGAACGTATCAGAAGCTTGGTATAGAGGGACTCTCTAAACAGAAAGGACGTCCACCTACCATGCCTAAGAAGAAACAAAAGGAAAGCCAACCATTACCAAGTGAACGATCTCAAGTAGAGAAACTAGAAAAAGAAAATAGAATGTTAAAAATTGAGAATGCCTATTTAAAAGAATTGAGGAGACTGCGTTTAGAGGACGAACAAAAAATGAACGAATCGCACGAATCATTCACAGTCTCCGAAGACACTTTCGATTAAAAGATATTTTGGAAACCCTAAGGTTTCCAAAATCTACTTACATGTACTGGCAAAAACGCCTCGACAGAACAGCTTCAACACAAATCATTGAAGAAGAAATTCAAGCGATTCGTAAAAAACATCAACATTATGGCTATAGAAGGATGACCCAAGAATTGAAACGACGTGGATTTCAAGTGAATAAAAAGAAAGTCCAGCGATTAATACAAAAGTTAAAGTTACAAGTCAAAGCTTTTACTAAGAAATCCAGAAAATATAATTCCTATAAAGGAACCGTTGGTAAAATCGCTAAAAATTTGATTCGTCGCCGATTTAAAACCTCTGTTCCTCATCAAAAAATTACAACTGATACAACTGAATTTAAGTACTTTGAAGCAGATAACGCAGGCATCTTTCGTCAGAAAAAACTATACTTAGATCCATTTATGGATATGTATAATAGTGAAATTCTAAGCTATAGCCTTTCTACTCAACCAAATGGTAAAACAGTTATGGAAGGTCTGAAAGAAGCAATTTCTCAAACAAATGATTGTCCCTATCGGCGCACCTTTCACTCTGATCAAGGCTGAGCTTATCAAATGAATGTCTATATACAAACATTAAAGGACAATAATATCTTTCAAAGTATGTCTCGAAAAGGAACCTGTTTAGATAATTCTCCTATGGAGAATTTCTTCAGTATCCTAAAACAAGAAGTGTACTATGGAAAAATCTATCAAAGTCAAAATGAATTGAGAGAAGCAATTGAGAACTACATTTATTATTACAATCATCACCGAATCAAAGAAAAACTTAACTGGAAAAGCCCAGTAGAATTTCGACAATTCAATCAAAAAACTGCATAAAAAATAGAGTGGAAAAATCCACTCTATAAAAAAGTCTAACTTTTTGGGGTCGCTACATTTTCTGAGCTTGTTTTTTTATTCTACTTCTTCAAAGAACAGCAACAAATCTTGTAGCGTTAATTGTGCTTTTTCAGCAGCGTTTAAATCTTGAACAATTTTACCTTTTTGTAAAACAATTAAACGATTGCCATATCGTAAAGCATCTTCCATTCGATGGGTAATCATCAAACAAGTTAAGTTCCCTTCTTCAATCCGTTGTTCCGTTAAGTGCATCAACTGCTTGGATGTTTTGGGATCTAAGGCAGCAGTATGCTCATCTAAAAGTAATAATTCTGGTTTTGTGATAGTGGCCATTAATAAACTTAAGGCTTGGCGCTGACCGCCAGAAAGGTTACCTGTCGGTGTATCCAGATGATTTTCCAAGCCATTGCCAACTTCTTGACAGATTTTTGTAACCAAGGCGCGTTGCTCATTTATCTTCCGTAATGTTAAGGGACGTTTTTGTCCGCGTTTCATGGCAAGCAATAAATTTTCTGCCACAGTCATTCTTGGTGCTGTCCCCATTTTAGGATCTTGAAAAACACGCGCTAGAGATTTGGCCCGTTTGACTTCAGAAAGATTGGTGCGATTGACTCCTTCAATTAAAAATTGTCCTTCTGTTAGTGTCAAAGTTCCTGCTAAACTATTGAATAGCGTACTCTTGCCTGCGCCATTTCCACCTAAAACAGTAATGAAGTCCCCAGGATAAATGGCTAAGTTCACATGATCCAAAATCACTTTTTTTTCATTCATCCCATTATCAATGATTTTTGTCGCATTTTTTAATTCAACAACTGGTTTCATTTCGTTTCCCCCTTATCAGAAAAGCCGTGTAGTCGTAATGCTTTTTTCAATTGTGGGATCATTAAACAGATTGCTAAAATCACTGCTGAGAAGATTTTCAAATACGTCGTATCAAAGCCTAATTTAATCACTAATAAAATCAATAGTTGATAAATAATACTCCCTACAACAATCGCCATCAACCGTTCACCAAACGTTAATTCTCCAAACAGTACTTCACCAATAATGAGTGAAGCCAAGCCAATCACAATGACGCCGGTTCCTTTACTTACATCCGCATATCCATCATTTTGGGCAATCAAAGCGCCAGATAAGCCAATCAAGCCATTCGATAAAACCAATCCTAAAATTTTCATGCGATCCGTTTGAATGCCAATCGAGCGAGCCATTTCTTCATTGTCACCTGTCGCAATATAGGCTTGTCCTAAACTAGTATTAAAGAAAAATAACAGTAAAATCATTACCACAGCCAAAACACTAATCCCTAAAAAAATAGTATCATAATAATCTGGTAAGGCCATTTTTTGAAAAACATCTTGAATCTTCGGTTGGTTTAATAAAGACTTATTTGGCGATTTCATCACAAATAAAATCACGGAATTTAAACCAGACATCACTAAAATTCCTGCTAAAATAATTGGAATTTTTCCTTTTGTAAATAGTAAACCAGTCACTAAACCGGCAAGCATTCCTGCTCCGACCCCTAAAAGAGTCGCTACAAATGGTGAAACCCCTGTTGTAATGGCAGTTACACAAACCGCCCCTCCTAACGGAAATGAACCTTCTGTGGTCATATCTGGAAAATTTAAAATACGATAAGTCATAAAAATACCTAGTCCTAACAAGGCCCATAACATTCCTTGTCCAATTGCTGAAACAATCATCGCTTCTCCTACTTTCTTTGATAATTAGTTAATCAATTTCGATTTTTTTGCTAGCTCTGCGGGAATCGTAATTCCTAACTTTTGCGCTTGTTTTTCATTGATAATTGCGTCGCCTGTATTAAAGGTATAAATGGGTGTAGTTGCTGGTTGACTTTTTCCAGACAGAACCTCTGCTGCCATTTTGCCGGCTTGTACCCCCAACGCATGTTGATTAATCCCAACAGTTGCTAAACCGCCTTGTTCTACCATTGTATCCACCGAAGGAATAATCGGCGTCTTGGTTCGATTTGCTTCTCCGACTACCGTTTGCATGGCGTTAGCAATCGTATTATCAGTTGGTATATAAATCACATCTGTTTCCTTAGTCATTACTTGAACCGTTTGTGCAATTTCATTACTTGATGGCACAGCATATGTTTTCACTGTCAATCCTTTGGCTTCAGCTGCTTTCTGCGCTTCAGCTACTTGGTATCGAGAGTTTTCTTCTGAGGAAGCATAGAGAATACCTATTTTTTTGGCAGCTGGTACCAATTCTTTTAGTAAATCCATCTGGGCTGACAAAGGTGATTGATCACTAACACCCGTGATGTTACCGCCTGGCTTTTGATTGTCTTTCACCAATCCAGCACTAACAGGGTCCGTAATGGCGCCTAAAATGATTGGGATTTCTTGGGTAGTGTTGGCTAACGCTTGCGCAGCTGGCGTGGCAATACCAATTAAAACGTCTGCCTTTTTTTGTACTAATTGTTGACTCATGATTGCTAACTTACTCTGGTCGGCTTGACCATTTTGAAAAATAATTTCTAAGTTTTTGCCTTTGTCATAGCCATTTTCCTTTAACCCTTCTTCGACACCTTTATAAATTTCGTCCAATGCGGGGTGACTGACAAACTGCAAAACCCCTACAGTAACGGTTTCTTTCTTTGAATTCGTCACTTTTTGATTCACAAAAAAAGCACCAATTAAATAAATAGCTAATAAAGACACGACAAACGTTAAACGTTTATTTTTCATTTTGCATTCTCCTAACTGCCCTTTTGTTTGGCAACTTTTTCTTTTTAATAATAAAACCATTATCTATAGGGCGTTTCTTCCGTTGAAAGTGAAACTGAGATTCGTAATCCTCTACTTAGTCAAAATCCTAGGAACACTTTTTTACAAATGTCAGGATTTAGCTGCGACGAGGATTGCAACTTTAGTGAGAATCGCAGGAGCACTTTTTTTACGATTGTGACAACGTTCTCTTCGTTCACCTTGTGCTACTCATCATCTACTCTGTCACTTCGTGCCAATCGTAGTGATTCGTAGCAAAAAAACAACGACTTATCCTAAGTGTTTAGGAGTGGTCGTTGTTTTTATGCAAAACAAAAACCACATAGATGGGTCCTCTATGTGGTCGTTTTTTCTTCTTGAATATAACCAGCATAGATACACTTTTTAGAATAAGTCTTCTAAAGTTGTATCTATGAAAGAATCATACATACAACTATCTACGCCAGTTTTGCCATGATTGGTGCATTTCTTTTACGTTAGATAATTGTGTCATGTATTTTCCCTCCTAGTTATGTTGTTAAAGGTAGTCTACACTATATTGATTTTGTTCGTCAAGAAAAAGTTTTTATTGTATGTGTCTGAAATTTACCCTAAAACAAATTTCCCTTCGAAAAATTAAAATATAATTAGAGAAACTCTGGTGTAATAGATTCAAACTTTTGTTATTTAATTTTTTTACGTCTTTTTATCGATTCATTTTTCCCTTTTAATTTAACATATTTTTGTTTTTTTGCAAGTCTAACTAGATATTTTTTGTTATAGAAAAAAATACGCACGAAAGAAACTTACGCCTCTATTTTAAAAATTTAGTTGCGCAACTCACTAAAATATGCTATATTTCAGACACGAAAAATTAAAATAGATTATTGAAACAAGTGCATTTTGCCTCCCTATAGAATTAACTATAGGGACTTTTTTTATATTCCATTAAAATATTTGAAAATTTCGTGTATACGATTGGTCTGATTTTTAAAATTGATTCTTCCTGTCGGAATTTTACCAACTTCTGCTTTCTCGTCTTCAAAGAAGTGATTATATTGATTGCCAATTTCTGAAACGATTCGATCATCTAATTCAAAATTTGACTTCCATTTTTCTAAGAAAATCTCTTTCAAAGTACCATTGCGTTTCGTTGTTAACAGCCACGCCATCGGTTCCAATCCTACTCCCCAATACTTACTATTTTTCTTCATGCGGAAAGTAAGGATTCGATGTAAACTTTCCATGATTCCAATTCCTTCTTTTTCTCCACTCAACTCTCGTATGTGTGCATGTATCCTAATAAAGTGGACACATTTTTTGGTATACTATTAAATAAATAGACAGAAATTTTGAAAGGAATTTTTAATATGGTAAATAACAGAAAATCACCACGTAAATTTGACGAAGAGTTTAAAAAATCCATTGTAAAACTTCACGAAAGTGGTAAAACTCAAAATGCTTTAGCTAAGGAGTACGGCATTGCTCTTTCTTCAATTGCTCGTTGGGTCAAACAATATTCCGAAGTAAAAATTGACGATGACACGATCCTTACGGCCCGTCAAATCAAACAGCTACAAAAACGAAATGCGCAACTCGAGGAGGAAAATTTAATCCTAAAAAAAGCGATTGCCATATTCACGCCTCGCTTGACGAACGATTAAAAGCCATACACATTCTTCGATATGAACACAGTATTGTTACACTCTGTCGTGTACTCAAAGTCAATCGTTCCACTTATTACAAACGCTTTTCTGGAAAAGTAGCCCCAAGAACAAAAGAAAATCAACACCTAAGAAAAGTGATTTTAGAAATTTATACTTCTTCTCAAAAACGTCTTGGCGCTGCAAAAATCCGCCAGATTCTTTTGCGTGATTATGGCATTTCGATTAGTATTGGTCGTGTTTATCGCTTGATGAAAACAATGGACCTCCCAAAAATGTCTACAGTAAAGCCTGTTTTCAAAAAAAGGAAAAACAAGGTTTCTTTGACACGGCCAAATCATCTAAACCAAGCGTTCAATCCACCTGCACCAAATCAAGTTTGGACAAGTGATTTTTCTTATATCCCCATCGGTAAGAAAACATTTGCGTATTTGTGTGTCGTTTTAGATTTGTTTTCTAGAAAAGTAATTGCTTGGACCGTAGGATCAACGATTGATACAAAACTAGCCATTCAAACATTAGAAAAAGCACTTCATTCTCGAAAATTAATGAATCCTGTTCTTTTTCATACAGATCAAGGGTCTCAATATACCTCTTTTGAATTTAGAAAGTTTATAGAGCATCATCCGATTGTCCATTCTCTTTCAAAACCAGGTTATCCGTGGGATAACGCCGTTACCGAAGCTTTTTTTAAATATATGAAAAAAGAAGAATTAAATCGCCGTTCATTCCATTCAATCGAAGAAGTACGTTTGGCTTGTTTCGCTTACATTGAAGGATTCTATAACACCAAACGTCCTCACGGAACATTAGATATGCTTACACCAAATGAAAAGGAGGCTCTTTACTTTGAATGTCTTTAAGTATCTTCTCTTTTTGTGTCTACTTTATTGACATCTATCCAGCACGATATTTTTCGCTAGTAATAAATACTTTTGGAAATTGATAGTATAACTCATTATATTTACGTGTTGCGGTAAATTTCTTTGTTGCCATCGATTACACCTCATCTTGTATTATTAATAAAGAATTTTGGTGTTGATATCTACGAACATCTTCCATTGTAGCCATCAATTCATTGAGATAGATTCTTCCCATTTCAATCGTTAACAATCCATACGCTTCTAGCTCATTTTTGATCTCTTCAATTTCATTTTCTGATAAATCAAGCAATGAGGCTAATTCTTGATTCGTATAAGAAATATACACATGTTTCTTCTCATCAATTCGTTTTTCAATTAAGGATTCTTCTAAATACTCATTCAGTAAACTATACGCATATTTTGCTTGTGCAGACATCGTATAATATTTCGATGATTGAATAAAAAATAATTTCGGCATTTGAAAATGTAATTGTGTGACTACATCAGTTGCTTTAATTTTTATCATTAGATTTCCTCCTAAAAGTACGCAAAAAAACTCTGTATAAAATCGATTACACAGAGTTTTTAAAGTGTTGTTATTTAATTTTTCAGAAGGAATTTATTCATTAAAAATATCTAATCAAAAAAATGACTGTTGGGTAAAAACTAGACACTTACTTTTTATTTTCTTGCATTTCTTTTACTTCTAAAAAACGAGCCACTCTTATGAGAGGCTCGTTTTTCTTTATTTCAGCATATTTACCACTTAATTGTTTCGGTTTCTTTCAATTTTCACGGGAACTTTTACTGCTTGTTTTTGCGATTGAATCAGCCATAAACTTACTAAAATCGTCATTGAAATTACTAATGCCATCGAAAATCCCCTCTTTCTAATTCCTTAAAACTTTCTACAATCTAAGTTTAACATAGCTAGCTATTATTCACCAGTTTCTGGTACTGTATCAGTGCTTTCTGTCGTCGTTTCAGTAGATTGAGCAACGCCAGTCGTGCTGGTCGTCGTCTGTGTTTCAGCGTTCTTTGCTGCTTCTTTTTCAGCTTCTTGGGCTGCCTTTTGTTGGTCTTTCAAAACGCCAGCCATCGGTAATCGATTTAATTCTGGTATTAATTGTGTTTTTAAATCCATAGATTTTTCGACAACCGTCCGTGTCTTTTCTTTGCCATTTTCAAAGAAAACAAGCGTGATCTCATCGCCGCTAACATTGTATTGCTCTTGTGCTTTGCCAGCATTATAAATTAACGGATAGATATACAGCGATCGATGAAATTCATTCATTTTATCTGAATTAAACAGCTTCACCATTTGATCGTATTGCTTGCCAGACGGTTTAGCAAACATGACTGACATGGCTCCTGTTTCTTGGATTTTCTTGTCTGCTGTTTTGTAATCTAAGACACTGACTTTCTCTGATTTGATGGGTCCTGCGACTAACGATTCAACTTGAGCAGCTCGAATATTTTTCTGCATCGTTGGAATAAAAATGATTGAGCCAATTATTAATACTAATGCTACAATAGCGGTAATCATTAACAGTTTTCTTTGTCTTAATTCATAAAATACCTCTTTTAGTTCTTCCATAAAATTATTCAACTTCTAATCGCTCCTCGCTTTTAGTTCTTATCTATTATACTAATCATTTTCTTTCTTGCCTACCCTTGCGCTTTAATTACTAAAAAAACCAGCAAACTTCCCCAGCTTTCTAAGGAAAACCCAACTCCTTTTTAACAAGCTTCTTTCTTAAATTCAAAAACTCCGCTATAATAAAGCTATTAGTCGGAAAGAAACGAGGGATTTATTATGTCATTTGATGGCGTATTTACTCATAGCATGGTTCATGAGTTGACAGAAACACTCGTAAGTGGCCGGATTTCAAAAATCCATCAACCTTATGAAAACGAAGTCGTTTTAGTCATTCGTGCGAAAGGTAAAAACCATAAATTATTATTATCAGCACATCCTAGTTATGCGCGCATACAACTATCTACAATTACCTATAGCAATCCAGAAACACCTCCTAATTTTGTGATGATGTTACGAAAATTTCTGGACGGTGCCATTTTAGAAACGATTCAACAAATAGAAAATGATCGCGTGATTCACTTCACCTTTTCAAAAAGAGATGAACTAGGTGACTTACAAAATATTGTTTTGATTGTTGAATTAATGGGACGTCACAGTACAATCGTTTTAGTTAACCAATCTTCTGGAAAAATCTTAGATGCGATAAAACACATTGGAATGAGCCAAAATAGTTATCGTTCGTTGCTTCCTGGAGCAACTTATATTGAACCGCCAAAACCAATGGGACTTAATCCGCTCACGGCTTCAAAAGAAGAAGTCTTTGCGCTTCTTTCTACAGCTCCTGAATTAAACGGACGCTATTTACAACAGCATTTCCAAGGTCTAGGCAAAGATACAGCAGACGAATTAAGTGCCCGTTTACTTGCACAACCAAATGAAAAAATGGCCATCTGGACGGAATTTTGGTCCTCAGTCACTGAAGCTGTTGTACCGACATTAACCGTCACTGAAAAAAAGGAATATTTTACGCCCATTCCTTATCAATCATTAGCTGGTGAACAAACAACGTATCCGACACTCAGTGAATTACTAGATGCCTTTTATTCTGGTAAAGCAGAGAAAGACCGTGTCAAACAACAAGGCGGCGAACTAATTCGCAAAATTGAAAATGAACTAAAAAGAAATCAAAAGAAACTTAAAAAATTACAGCAAACCTTAGCCGATACAGAAAACGCTGAAAATTACCGTCGCGACGGAGAACTATTAACAACTTTCATGGCACAAGTCCCAAAAGGAGCCACCGAGGTGGAATTACCAAATTATTATGAAGAAAATGCACCGTTGCGTATCTCGCTAAATCCTGCACTTTCACCTAATCAAAATGCACAAAAATATTTTCAAAAATATCAAAAATTGAAAAATGCTGTCCGAGTTGTTAAGACACAAATTCAGCAAACACAACAAGAAATTTCTTATTTAGAGTCAGTTGTGGCACAACTTGAAATTGCGACACCAATGGACATTGAAGTGATTCGTGAAGAACTGATTGAACAAGGCTATTTAAAAAGTAAAAAAAATAAAAAACAAAAACAGCCGAAAAAAAGCCAACCCGATCTTTTTTATGCCACAGATGGCACACCTATTCTCGTTGGAAAAAACAATTTGCAAAATGATCAATTAACTTTACGAACCGCTAAAAAAACTGATTATTGGCTCCATGCCAAAGATATTCCTGGATCTCATGTAATTATTCGTGACGCACATCCTAGCGAAGAAACCCTTACTGAAGCCGCACTTCTAGCAGCTTATTTTTCAAAATATCGACTTTCTTCACAAGTGCCTGTTGACTATGTCCAAGTAAAACATGTGCATAAACCCAATGGAGCAAAACCAGGTTATGTGATTTATGAAAACCAACGAACGTTATATGTGACGCCAACAGAAGAATCGATCAAAAAAATCCAGCAAAATAAGGATTCTACTTCCTAATTATATTAAACTAAAAAACAACGTACTGCCGATTGATCGTACGTTGTTTTTTTGCATTGGCAAAAACATTTATCAAGTGATAAATAACACAAGTAAGCTCAATTAGTTTACAAACTAGCTATTTCTCTCTATACTGACTGTTGGAGGTGAAATTCATGGTCTTTTTACACATTATTTTTGGGATGTTTGCCTTTATTGGCGCTTTAGGTTTAGGTGTCGCCTTCCGCGATAGCTTTACAGAACTTTCAACACCAAAGAAAGCAGCGATTATTTTATCTTACGTAGGTGCGATTGGTTCAACAGTCCTAGGGTTCACATCAGCAACAAAAAATCCATTTGTTTTAGCTGCAACAGTTGTCTTAGTTGTCGCCTTTTCTGTTGCTCTTTTCAAAAAAAGCAGTAAAGAAACAAGCAAATAACAAAACCTTTGAAGAGCGGCATAGCGACAAGCTACCCTCTTCCTTTTACATACTATTTAAAGGAGTGAGGCAAATGTCTCTGACTATTTCTGAAGAAGTAAAACAACGTTTAGCCCCTTTCTTAACTGAAACGAACACCTTCTTGTTGGTAGCAAATGACGGCTCTAATCCTTATTCTTCCGCAGAAGGTTGTTGTATGATTGGCGATCGTTTCATTATCGTTCCTGTTGATCAAGCAGAAGCGCCTTATACCGAAACAATTGCTAATGATTCTTTTCACGTCTATACTTCGACGTATGACCAAATGTTTTTAACAGGGCATTTACAGCTAGTGATTCATCCGAATGCGGGAACCATTACTTTAAAAAATGAAAGTGGCATATTAGATAGTAATGTGGACATTTATCAACACTAAAAAAGCAAACAAAACGCGTAAACGTTTTGTTTGCTTTTTTAGTGTTGAAAGGCTTGAAAGGTAGTAATGATTACGTACATCATGCCCGATGCAATAATCGGACCAGCTGCAATTCCTTTTAAAAAAACGACGCCAAGAATCGTTCCAAAAACTAAGGCCACCGTAATCTCTGGCGATTGATTAATTAAACCTACTCCTTTTGAGGATAAAACAGCCACCAGAATTCCACAAAGTATCCCCAGCCATCCCATCGGTGTTTTGAATGATTGGATTAAATCCTTTAAGCCAATTTGTCCTGTAGCAATCGGGACTAAAATGGTAATTGAAATAATTGTGACGCCTAAATTAATGCCTTTATCTGACAACCACGACATGATTTTCGCACTATTTGGTAAAGCCTTTAAAGCAAGCACAACAACTGACGCAATTAATAAACTTTGATTTTTTGCAACAAACGCAATCAAGGCAATCAGTAGTAAAAAAAGCCAACTTTCCACTGGTTGTCCTCCTTTCTGATTTGGTTCTTTCGTTAACCAAACTTTCTTGTCTTTCCTATTTTAGCAAAGAACCTCTTTAATTACCATTCAGCTTCAGTAATTATTGTCTTTTTCACACGAATCTTGCTTAGAAAAAACGAGTTAAAAATTAATTTTTTCTCATAACAAGCCTTTTTCTCTTTGAAAAATTATTTTATGAAGTATACTAATATTAACTATAAAGTAGTTTACTTGCATTTATACTGGATATTCGATATCCTATTTAAGGCTCTTCAATTGAGCGAGCATCACAAAAGACATTTTAGTAGCAATTCTTGGGGAAGTAGTGCTACTAAGATGTCTTTCCTTTTTTTATTTTCACTAACAATATACGTTTCTTATATTAAAATTCACAACTCTTTATAAATAAAAGCGCCTGCCCCACAGTTGTCTGGACTGTGGGGCAGGCGCTTTTCAAGTCATTTAAACACGCTTTAGTTTTCTTTCAAACGATAAACACTTGGACTTGGGTTAAGAAAACCTGCTTCTAAAATTTCGATGTTAGTTAATGCTTGCTCTTCAGTTACTAGTTGCGGTGCACCATTTTTCAACGTTTCATAGACGGCATCATAATAACGACCGTAATCACCTACAGGCGTTTTAATTTGTTTTTTAATCCAGTCGCCATTGCCATTACGGTAGGTCACTTCTCCATAATACATTGGTGAATCTTCTCCAAAGCCTGGTGCATCCGGCATGATTCCGGCTTTTAAATCATTTTCTTGTTGATCTTCGCCATATTTGATGAACGAGCCATTGCTACCATGAACAATAAAACGTGGATACGGACTAGCGACAGAATGATTCGTTTTAACTTTTACTTTTAATTTTGAACCATAATGTAAATCAACGTCAAAATAATTATCGACTGCCTCACTCACTTCATTATTACGAATATCATAAGTGACTTGATCTGGACGCCCGAAAAGAGCAATCATGCGATCCATTAAATGAATACCTAGTCCGTAAAACGAACCATTTTCTTTAGGTCCTTGTTCCGTGATACTTCCTGGTCGATAATAATCAATATGTGTTTCCACTTCATTGATTTCTCCTAAAAAGCCTTGCTCTACTACTTGCTTTATCGCTAGGTAATCGCCGTCGAAACGTCGATTTTGATAAGGCATCACTACTACCCCTTTTTCTTGACCTAAAGCAAATAATTCCTCTGCATGTTCTAACGTATCACAAAATGGTTTTTCCACAATCACTGATTTACCAGCTAAAATGGCTTGTTTGGCTAAATCATAATGTGTATGCGCAGGCGTACAGATTGTGATCAATTCAATTTCTGGATCCGTCAATAATTCATTAAGGTCAGTGGTAAAATTTACGCCTTTTTCTTTAAAGGGCGCTGCTGCTTTTTCATTAACATGTAAATCGAAAATCGTTTTCACTTCTAGTGTTTCTCGAATCATTACGTAAGGTAAATGGTAACGGTTGGCACTTTTACCAAATCCAATAAACCCCATTTTTACTGTCATATTTTCCACACTCTTTTCTTATAATTAGATAAGTCCATTTGTTTCAATGACTTTTTGATACCAATAATAACTGTCCTTCGGGATTCTTTCTAAGGAACCTTTTTGTGTTTCATCTTGATCCACATAGACAAAACCATAACGCTTTTGATAGCCGTTAAGCCACGACAGTAAATCGGTGTAACTCCATGTACAATAACCAATAACTGAAACGCCATCCGTAATCGCCTCTTGAATCGCTTGGATATGGCTTCGCAAATAATCAATGCGATACGTATCGTGAATTTGTTTATCTTCTGTTAAGGTATCATATTCGCCTAACCCATTTTCAGTAATTAAAATAGGCACTTGATAGCGACTAGCTAATCGTCGTAAGGCAATTCTCAAACCTTGCGGGTCAATGGCCCAATCCCAATTCGTTCGTTCAACATATGGATTATTTACTTTTTTAAATAAACCCGGTACCCCAGATTCCGTTTCAGAACCCTTTTCACCCGTTGTATTCATCTTCCCTATTCCGACGCCATCTAATGGATTAGCAGCAACCGTATCCGTCCGATAATAATTTATACCTAGAAAATCAGGTTTGGCTGAACGTAGTAACGCTAAATCGCCCTCTTTTATTGTTGGGGCCACACCTTGCTCCTGTAAGTAATTTAATGCGGCAATCGGGTATTCTCCCCAAAGATAGACATCTAACCAAAAATGCGACAACAAATCTTCTGCATTTTCTGCCGCTAAAACATTGGCAGGATGCGCATCAACGGCATAAACAGGCGTATAAGCAAAGCTAGGGCCAATTTTGCCAGGCATTTCTAATTCATGAAACGCATTAATCACTGCTGCATTGGCTAAATTAGCAATATGATTGGCCTCATACATCCGTTTATTGTCTGTTACGCCGGGAGGATGCACGGCTAATTGATAACCTAACGAAGTAAACACATTTTGTTCGTTTAAACTAATCCAATAGCGAACTTTGCCACGGAAAGCGTCAAATAAAATTTTCGCATAGGCCACAAAATCAGCAATAATTTTTCTTGATTCCCAGCCACCATATTCTTTTTGCAAAACAGCTGGCAAATCCCAATGATATAAAGTTACCATTGGTTCAATTCCTGCCGCTAATAACTCATCAATTAAATCTGAATAAAATTTCAGTCCCGCTTGATTTACTTGACCACGTCCTTCAGGTAAAATTCGTGTCCATGCTATCGAGAAACGATATGCTTTTAAACCTTGTTGTTTCATTAAAGCCACATCTTCTTTGAAACGATGATAATGATCGACGGCTAAATCACCAGTTGTCTCTTTGAACGTTTTTCCTGGTAGCCGAACAAATTCATCCCAAACAGATGCGCCTTTGCCGTCTTCATTCCAAGCACCTTCTACTTGATAAGCGGCCGAAGCAGAGCCCCATAAAAAATCTTGCGGAAATGCTTTTAGTTGATGATGTTCCATTGTCATTCCTCCCTCTTTTCTGTGCTGCCCTTTTATTGTAAAAGGTTTTCACAAAAAGTACCAATCAGATCAATAAGTTCTTCTGTTTACTTTTAAAACTATATAGTTTTAAAAAGAATAAGTCAACTACTTTTATTTAAGTACTTGATTATTAAATGGTTACGTTAAAAATAAATATATAGTTTTAACATGTTAAATTCATGGTATAATGAAAGAAATACTGGTGATAAAGGAGGACTCTGATGCGGACAAATACACGTTATAAAGAAATTTATGCAGCTATAAAACAGGATATTGAAGCAGGTGTTTATCCCATTAATCAAAAGTTACCCCAAGGTCGTCTTCTTGCAGAAAAATATCAGGTCAGCGAACTAACCATTACAAAAGCCTTACATTTGCTTGTGCAAGAAGGTTATGTTGTCAGACGACGTGGCTCGGGCAGCTTTGTTCAAGACTTTCAAAATCGAACCATTACTAAATTTTCTCCGTTAACCGGCACTTACTCAACCTATGATGGAAAAGTTGAATCCGTGGTTTTAGGCTTTGCAACAGAAGTACCTGAGCCTTGGGTGACTGAAAAATTAAGTATTACAGAAGAAGAGTTAGTCTACAAAATTATTCGTTTACGGATTATCGAAGATGTGCCCTCAATTATTGAATATACTTGGATGCCCGTTGCCCTAATTCCGAACTTGACAATGAAAGAATTGAAAGTCTCCATTTATCAATATATTTCGGAACAATTGCATCAAAAAATTCAAAGTGCGCGGGTCAGCATTTCTGGGATTCGTCCTTCTGCGTTGGAAAAAAAATATTTAAACTTAACCGATAATGATTTCCTTATGCGTGCAGAACAAATTGCTTACCTAGGCAACGGGCATATTTTTGAATACTCAATTGCGAATCATATTCCTAGTGAATTCACTTTTGAAACTGTCTTAATTGCAGAAAAATAGGAAACTTTTATGTTGCCATTTCTCATTTCTAACAAAACGATCTCTTTACTTTGAGCCAATACTTTTTGTTAGAAATGTTTTTCTGCTAGTTAAAAATATTTTTCAAATTATATTTCCAAACATGAATTTTGATAAAAGTATTGCTATTTACTAGAAGTACGATTAAAATATTGCTTGTAGCACTCTTTTTAATACAGATACAAGCAATTTATTTTTTACATAGTCAATCAACCAAAGCGAGGACTTTATATGAGGAAACCCTACATTTTAATGAGCTTACTCGTTCTAAGTACCTTATTAAGTGCTTGTTCAACTGTAAGTGGCAGCCCAGCAAGTCAAAGTGCGCCCGCACCTGATGAAGTGTTGGCGACAAGTATTGGGACGTATGAAAATCGAACATTGTTGGTTCCAGATGGGCGTTTAGCCTTAACTGCCTTGCATAAAGGAAAAGATTATCAAGGCAAACCAATGTTTTATGTCCTGTTTGAATTAACCAATACAACCGAAAAAACACAAAATATTCAGCTAATGATTCAAAGTTTTATGGAAGTTAGTCAAACTGTCCACGGAAAAGCCCAAAATTTACAATATGCAGTCTTAACAGATTCACCTTTCCAAGACAAATTAGATCGTTTAGCAGATGAAATCAATCCTGGTGAAACAATCCAAGGCGCTTACCCGTATGAATTTATTAATGAGAACAAGCCGGTCCATTTTAAATTTAGAGATCGCCTTCTCAGTCTGGATGAACCCATTGCATCAGAAGAAATTACCATTACAGAAAAAAGTTTGGTCCGCTAGCTTAGCTAGCATTGGACCAAACTTTTTATTTATTATTCAGATGGAAAAGATTCTCCTTCTATAAAACGTGTGTAAATGTGTTCGCTCTCAGCAGCTTCTCCCCGCATTAAATGAATAATTTTCTCTGCAGCCACCATGCCCCATCGATGTTTAGAATAGGCAATTGTTGCTAATCGCGGTTGCACAAACGCACCTAGTTCAGAATTATCAAAACCAATCATCCGAATATCTTTCCCCATTTGGTAATTTGTTTCTGCAACATATTTATAGACACCGATCGCCATTTCATCATTAAAAGCAAAAACATCGACTGGTTCTGTCTGTGGTTGACTCAAAATTTTTTTAGCAGCCGCATAGCCAGAAGGTTCGGTAAAATCGCCTTGGATAATTTCATAAGGTATCCCAAAACGAGTTAATTCTCGTGTACTAACAGCCAATCTTTCTTGGCTATCATAACCTTTTTCTGGTCCAGAAAGCAGAAGAACCTTTTTTGAACCCGCATTGACAAATTGCTCAATTGCCTGCGTGGCACCGCCACGATTATCCAAGAGAACTTGCCGAATATTCCTATGCTCAGTGGTTCGATCAAGGACAACGATCGAATGGCCACGTTCAGCAAACTTTTCAATTTCTTTTGTTGGAAATGTCCAATCTAAAATAATTGCCCCATCCACCATTTTTTCAGGAATGAAAAGATGTGACTTTTTACCGCTGCAGACAATCATCTCATAATCAAACAGTGCTAAGCCTTTCTTAATTCCCTCCAACAATTCACCATAAAAACTACCGCCATAATCGGCCAAATAGACACCAATAATATTAGTTTGACGACGTTTTAATGTGCGAGCGGCCATGTTAGGAACATAGTTTAGCTCTTCAGCAATTGCTTGGATGCGCGTTCGTGTTTCTTCAGTTACCTTTGAACTACCATTCAATGCGTAAGAAACGGTCGAGATTGATACGCCTGCTTTTTTTGCAATATCTTTAATTCCTACCATGGACTACTCTCCTTTCTAATGGTAAATTTCAATAACACTTGCTTCATTTAATAATGAAAGCACCTCGTCTTTTTGAACTTCCATTCCCCCTTCTCGATAAGGGTTTTCTTCAAACTTAAACGGAACTTCTTGACCATCGATAACTATTTTCGCTGACTGATTTGGATAAAATTTATATGTGACAGGTTTATCAAACAATTGGTAAGTTAGTGTTAAACCAGACAATTTTTCTGGTAACATGGGATCAAAAACCACGCTTTGTGCCTTTTGCCGAATCCCTAAAACAGCTGTAATTAATTGATTTAAATAAATTCCCGGCCCGCTTGAATAAATTCGCCAGCCACCTTTTACCCCAATACTTCCATCTTTTAGTTTACCAAAATTTTCTTGTGATTCATACCTTGTTTTAAAATCGCCATCGGAACTACTAAAATAGGCATTGGCTTGACGTAACTCTGCATTGTGAACCACTTCTTTTAATTGAACTGGATTGATTTGCATTAATGCTTGCCAGGTTTTGTCTCGCTGACCAATTTTCGCCATCGCTTCTGTATAGCGAATGTGCGCATGAACATACTGTAAACCAATTTCGCGACCAAAATTAGCCGCCTGTTCTGCTCGTTTAAAATTAGTGCTCACACCGCCTCGATAGTTCGCTGGTTTGTTCATTAAGCGCACGCCATCAGGAAACGTTAATTCTTTTTCAATAATTTCTAAATGATGACTTACTTGTTCCGGTGTTAATAATTCAGCTAACATACTACGAGTCATTGGCAATAATCGATATTGAATCCCTGTTTTTTGGTCATTTGGGTGAATCATTTGTTCAAAAGTTTCTGGCGTTTCCATATAAATAAACCCTGCAATCGTTTCATCCGCCAACATATATTTTTGAAAATCGTTCTTTATTCCTGCGACTAAAATTGTTAAGTGCTGACTATAAGTAGCATCAATTTCCGTAATTAAAGCCGAAAATTTTTTCAATACTTGATACGTTAAGGCAACGGTCCAACTACTAGCCATTTGCTCTTTAAGACGATTATCGTAAGGTTGTAACGTGTCATCCCAATCGCCGTCACCATAACAGGATAGAAAAGTTTCTGGTAAAAAATGTTGTTCAATATAATTTATTTCTTTTTTCAAATGTTCAAATAAAGATGCTGTTTCTTTTGTTTTGTGATTATCTTTGCGACTTGTATAAGGGATTTCCGTAGCTAAGATTGAATAATCTGCGGTTTGTTCCAAATAATCAGTCACTACTTTCAATGGCCAGACGATAATATCACCATGGCTTTCACTGGCTTTTTGTTCTTCGTATCGGTCAAACATAAACCATTGCGGCCAGTTGCCATCGTCCTCAAATTGATTTTCAAATAGATGCTGAATAATGGAGGCCACGATCTTAGGCTGTTGCGTCGCAAAGAAAAATTCTGTCGGTCCTTGCGACACATCTCGTGTGCCCCAAGCTGCTCCACCATACTGTTCTAAGCCATGTGGCGACAAATAATGAACGAGCATATTATGAGTATACCAACGAGTTAATTGATTCATTTGCTGCACACTTGAGTCTGTGTGTGTTAACTCAAAATGATGTAACAAGCCATTAATGAATGCCAAATATTGACTTTCTGCTTTTTCAAAATCTAATGGTGTATTGACTAATGCTTGGTCCTCTATACTGCCCGTAATAAGTAGTGAAAATTTTTGGGTCTTTTCGATTGCCAAGACTAATAAGTCTGCTTCAGCTCCACCAAATAATGTGCTATCGGTTACTTGAAATGATTTATCAACTGTCAATGCATAGGTTAGTTCTGGGTAATAATTTTCTGTAGCAGAATGATTTCCCGTCACTCGAAGTGTTTTGCCAGTTTGTTCTAATTGATAGGTTGGGACTTCTTCAGGTCCTAATAACAAATGGTTAGAAACAGCCCACATATATGCATCCTTTTGACTGGTCACTTCCAATTGAATCACTCTTGAATCAGGCGAAGTGAAGGTGCGTACACAAATTGTATCCTTTGGCAACTTATAATACCACGTAGCAGAGTTCAACCCCATTTCAAAAGCAGAAGGCATTGTTAGTAAGCGCCATAAGCCATTCTCTAAAATGTAGATTCGTTGACCAGAGCGTTTCATAACGTTTAAAGCGTTTCGGCTATTACTCATTAATTTGTTCATGGTCGTATTTCCTAAAACTACTTGTGAATTGAAAATGCCATACATATACACTGTCGTACTAAGCAAAGGTTCGTCAACCGTTAAGCCTTTACCACTTAATAAAATGTGGCCATGCGCTCTTTCCATGGCAATTTCTTTTTCTTGAAGTACAACGTGATGGTAATTTTCCGTGAAAAAGGAATACGTCTGACCTGCTACTTTTTCAATTTGTGTCTGAATGGGATAAAGTGCAGCCAACTCTTCTTCTGTTAATGGATTTCCTGTGATAGGTTCTCCTAAAAGTTTCGGAGGAAAGTCCTGTGTTTCTTCTAATGAATCGAATGTCACGGTTTCATAAATAGCTTGTAAGTCTTCTTTCGATAAAAAAGGTTCAGCTAATGCTTGCGGATGTGTTTCTGTTACCGCACCATAAAAAACAAATTCCTTACTTTCATTCGTTAATTGGACGGCTTCCGTTTGTAAAGCGGTGTAAGCAAATTCATATTGATAGACTTCATTTGCTAAATATCTTTTCCCCAATGCTTCTGGTGTGTTTGTTTGTTTAAATGAACGTCCGAAAAATTGATAGCCGTCCGTTGAGTAGCCTACTAATTTTTGAAAACTCCCTTGAATAAGGGCTGGAAACTTCTCATTTTGCGGTTGATTTTGTCTTGATAAAACAACAAGCTCTTCGCCCTCTTGCCAAATGTGATGATCAAGATACTGCGACACATACGCTTCATTTGACTGAACGGCTCCTTTTGTCGCTAAGCCAATATCTTGACCATAAACAATATCTACTAAGCCAGTTCCAGTGACATTAACCCGCCAGAACCATTGATTGCTTGGCCCCAAACGAAAGTCAACTTGGTAACGAACCGCTTCAAATTCACCCCGCCATGTCAATTGGTTATCTGAAAGATAAAAATCACTTTGACTGTTGGAACCAATCATTGGTCGATAATTAATTGTGTCCCCTGTAATTATCCGCAAATAGAGTTGGTTCATACTGCCGTCTAAAGGATTGCCTTCTAATTGATTAATCATCATGCCACAGCTATTCAATTCTTTTAAATCACCTGTCTCTAGAAATGTAGCGACTGTGTCTGCTTGCTTAAGCTTCTTTATCTGCATAACTTATCCTTCCCATCTTATTCATTTAACGTGACTGTTGCGGTTTGTACATCGCGACTATTTCCACCAATCATTACGATAAATTCACCTGCATCACTGGTTACCTGATTATCTGAATGAACATAGCGCACCATATCCTCTGAAAGAAGAAACTGAACTTCTTTTTCTTCCTTTGGTTCCAGCCAAACTTTTTGGAAATCTTTTAACTCTTTAATTGGGCGAACCACTTGTCCCACCAAATCACGTACATAAAATTGCACGGTTTCCTCTCCAGCGATTGGACTGTCATTTCTTACTAAAACAGAGACCGTGATTGGTTGTTCTTTGGTAAACGTTAATGCACTTAGTTGAATTGGTTGATAAGAGAAATGACTATAACTTAAGCCAAATCCAAAGGGATATTTAGCGTAATTAGAGACATCTAAATATTTAGAAACATATTTTTCTTCTGGTGCTGACTCATAAGGACGCCCCGTATTGTCGACATTGTAAAAAATTGGCACTTGACCAACCGTTTCTGGAAACGACATACTTAAACGACCACTTGGATTGTACTGTCCCCACAAAATTTCTGCTAGCGCATTGCCCCCTTCTGTTCCAGGTTGCCAAGCTTGCACAATTCCTTTTGCAACATCTATCCCTTGTAAATCTAAGGGCCGGCCACTGTAGACCGTGACAACAACATTGGGATTTTTCTCAATAATTTGTGCCACTACTGCTAATTGTTTTTCGGGTAGACGAATATCACTGCGACTGGCAGCTTCCCCACTCATCCAATCTGTTTCGCCTAGTGCCACTACTACTTTATCTGCTTGACTAGCTAACGTTAAAGCCTCTTCAATGGCCGCCGCGGTCGGTTCAAAGTAATCAAAGGGTTCTTGGGCAACTAGAAGATTTGTGGTTAATTTTTGGGCACCAGCCACGAGGGAAACGGCTTCTTCTTTCTTTCCTTGCCATGACCAAGCCCCTAAAATATCTTGTGATTGGGCCCCTGGGCCGACAAGCGCGATTTTTTCTTGCGGTGTAAAAGGCAAAATATTTTCATTTTTTAAAAGAACCATTGATTTTTGAGCAATCTTTTTAGCTATTTCTCGATGTTCTTTGCTTAAAATCACTTCTGCTTCCGCTTGTTCATCCGCACCACGATAGGGATTTTCAAATAAGCCTAGCTCATTTTTTAGTTTTAAAATTCGCATAACTGCTTCATCAATAAGTGTTTCAGCAATCCGGCCTTCTTCAAGTAATTCTTTTAAATAATCTGGATAACACGTGGTCATCATTTCAATATCTACACCAGCTTTGATAGCCAATTCTGCTGCCTGTTTTTCATCTTTGGCAACGCCATGAGGAATTAATTCTTTAATCGCTCCCCAGTCTGAAATCACAACCCCTTCAAAGCCAAATTCATTTCGTAATACGTCTCTAAACAGCCATTGGTTGCCTGTAGCAGGAATCCCATCCACTGTATTGAAGGACGTCATGACAAGTTTTGCACCCGCATCTAATCCAGCTTTATAGCCAGGTAAATACATTTCTCTTAGCTGCCGTTCAGACATATCTACCGTATTATAATCCCGACCAGCTAAGGCACCACCATATGCCGCAAAGTGCTTCACGCACGCGGCTACTCGCCAATTGTCCTCTTTTAAATTTTCTCCTTGGTAACCTCTAACCATTGCAGCAGCTAAGCGACTGTTGAGTAATGGATCTTCACCTGTTGACTCCATGACACGTCCCCAACGTGGATCGCGCACTAAATCAACCATTGGTGAAAAGGTTACATGTAATCCTGAAACAGCAGCTTCTTTTGCTGAAATCTCCGCCATTTTTTCAACCGCTGCTTCATCCCAAGTGCTTCCTAAAGCCAAAGGAATCGGAAAGATGGTTCTGAAACCATGAATAATATCCGCCATTAAAAGTGTTGGAATATTTAATCGATGATTTTGCATATATTCTTTTTGAACACGTTTTGCTTCATTTGCACCAGAAACACCCAATGTTGTCCCCGCCGTATCAATCGTTTCTTGACTTAGTCCTAGCTCTGACATAGGGCCGGTCTTTTCTTCTGCTTTATCTGAATAAAACGCTGCTGCTAATTGTAATAATTGATTAATTTTCTCATCAATTGTCATTTCTTCGACTAATTGAATCAGTTGATTTTCTTTCATACTCTCACCTTTCTTCAATACATACTTCTGCTTCTAAAGGAAAATGGTCGGAGGGAAAACGTCCATCGATACTATCTGTTAAACTTGCGGTTTGCTGTACTTGCCAACCTTTTACATAAATATAATCAATTTCTTCTAATTCCGCCCAAGGTTTTGTATAAGTAAAATTTTGAAATGTTCCTCTTGGTCCATAATGAGTAGCTAAATTTTTGCTATCTTGAAATTTTTTTTGAACAAGTTGATGAACCTCTTCCCCCGACTCTGCATTAAAATCGCCCATTAATAAAGTTGGATACTGTGCAATTTTGTCATGTAACTCCTCTAAGATAACGGTCATTCCTGCTAAACGAGCATGAGCTGAAATATGATCCAAATGAACATTGATGACTAAAAAAGGCGTATTTTGAGTCGTTTCCTTAAATAGTCCCCACAAAGCAATTCTTGGACAGCCAGCTTCAGGATGGATACTTGGCTGCTGAGGTGTTTCAGATAACCAAAAATACCCTGTATCAATAGCCTGAACTTTTTGTTCGTTATAGAGAATCGCTAGTCCTTCTCCTTGACCATCCCCTTCTCTTTCCGCAGAAAGACAGGTGAATGTTGTATACGCCTTTAAATCCCTGACTTGATTCGGTCGTACTTCTTGAATACAACAAAGGCTCCAATCATGAAAATTGATTAACTGACAAACAGCCTCTTTACGAAAAGACCATTGCCAATCTTGGTCATACTCTGTATCTACCCGGACATTATACGTAGCTATTTTCATTTTTAACCTCCTGCAATAGTTGTTGAATTTGACGCATCTCACGACGGATCTGGGTTGTTTCACCGCCACCATGGCCTTTTTTCCAATACACTCTGACTGCTTTTCTTGCCTTTATCTGATGATAAGAAGGGAAAAAATCTTTCATTGGACATATCGGATCGTGACTCCCAACAGAAGCAAAGACTGGATTTTTAATTTGCGAAACAAAGTGACGACTATCAAAATAAGGAAGAACCGCGGCAATTTTTTCATGCGCTTGAGGATGCTCTTGTAAGTACTGATGAATAATTTGATACGACCCCGTTCCTTCTGCTACTCGATTTTCTAAACAAGAATGACTTGGAACATCTGCAAAAGTAGCTAAAATCGGGAAGTCGACTAAACTGTTCACCATTAACACTACGCCACCCCCTTGGGAACCACCACGAAGAATGATTTGGTCCTGATTAATTTCAGTAAAGGTCCGCACCACTTCTACGCTACGTAAATGGTCGGCAAACAAGCGGCGTTGGTACCAATCTTCTTTGTCTAGAAATCCTCGTCCCATTGGTGCTTCATGCCAAATTGTTTGATATGGCACACGATCTTTGGTTAATCCCCCTTGACCTCGATTATCAATGACAAAACAAGCACAACCAATTTGTGTCCAATGAGCAAATTGCCAAGGTTCTTGAATATGATTCATATAGCCTAAACAATCAATCACTATTGGCTGTTTCCTCGCCGTTTTAGGAAGTAACAAATAGCCAAAGATGCGCTCACCTAGGAAACTTAAAAAGTCGACCTGTTCCACTTGAACATTTTCCAATGGATAGTCAATGACCCGCCGATGGATATTTAGCGGTATTTTTTGAAGTTCTTCCTTGGTCTTTTGCCAAAACTCAAAATACTCATTCATGTTCCACACCTAACACTTTCTGAAAAAACGCAACTTGAAGAAAAGCCGTTGTCCCGAATCCTAACGCAATATATAAAAACAAATTAAGCTTATAGAAAAAAACAAACGTTAAAAGAGGTAAAATAAACAAAATAATCGCATTGGCACTATTACTTAAGACCACATAAACCGTCTCACCTAGTGTCTTTTTAACGGACCAATTAAAAACGGAAAAGAGAAAAAGAAAACTCGTCAAAAATAATGCAACAAAACTTAATAGAAAAATAGCTAAGAAACCTAAACTGGTGGCTATTTTAAATAAACTTGTTACGGCAATACCGCCTAGTAAAAAAGCAACGAACAAGACACCTGTTAAAATAAAACCTCGCATGATATTATTTTTTAACGCTGTCCAAAACGTTCGTAAAACAGGAATATCTTTTTCACGATACAAACGATAAATCGTTCGATACAACGCAATTAAGCCGACACCGCTAAAGATGCCTGTTATACAGGTAATTAAAAAGAGAAAATTAATAATGATCAAGTTGGCAATAAAAGAAAAAATCCGATAATACCAACCTTCATATGCAAATAGCTTATTCATATTAAAAGAGAAAAGCGGATTTCTCGTTGCTTTATCCGCTTTTCTCTCCTCCTCTCTTACTTAAGTTTGTCTCTGTTTTCTGCCATTTTCTCAGATTTTATTTTTTCAATTGCATCCCATTTATTTGATTTTAAGAATGCTTTGTAGTCTTCTAAAGATTTGTCAAAGGCTTTATCATCTTTCGCACGAATCATTGAAATAACGGTTGTATTTAGTTTGGTTTCAATCGCTTCATTCGCCCGAGCTTCCGGCGTTCCTGCATCTGGATTAATATTTTCAATTACGAAATGTGGGACTAATTTTCCTTTGCCCCATTCTTGCATTTGCGTTAAAGCACTTTCCATTGGCACTTTTAGTTTATTGACACGGTCGTTGTTAAAGTATAGGAAACGACTAATGCCATATTTTTTGTTATAGGCATCATTGTCTGTTTGTTCTATTTTTTTCACTTCTGGTAAATAATCAATTTTCCCTTGATCATTGTACGCATAAGTAACTCCTTCAACGCCATATTTTGTTAAAATTTGTCCTGGTTCATCAATTAAATATGTGAATAGTTGAGTGACTTTCGCTGGATCTTTCGCATCTTTCGTAATGTAATTACTTAACCCACCTGAAATGCCGGTTTGATTTAATGTTGGTTTTCGGCCAGAAGTACTACTTGGTCCATCAATGGCTATATAACGTGTGCCAGATTTTTTCATAAATTCTGTAAAGTTCCCACCTTGACCACTGGTTCCAGCAACGAGCATGGTTGCATAATTTCCTTGTTTCACTTTTTCATCAAACGTCGCCCCATCATCTGTGAAGCTATCATCACTAATATTGCCTGCTCGGTAAACATCATTAAATGTTTTTAACCATTCTAAGTATTCTTTATCTAAATTTCGATCATAGTATTTACCATTTTTATCCTCTAAAGGAACACCTAAGAAGTCTTGTAATTTGTCTAAAAATGGTCCTGCACCATCGCCCACTGTGGTGAAGCCCATTGGGGTCATCTCAGGATATTTTTCTTTAATCTGTTGCATGACTTTTTCAAAATTTTCTGGTGTTGAAACGTCTGGCTTGCCTAATGCATTATAGACATCTTCACGAATAACAAAATTATCATTTACTGGGATATTTCCACTTTCATAATCCGCTTTTGTATTAGAGTAATTAGGGTAACCATATGTTTTTCCATCCTCTAAGGCATACCATTTAAACGTATCTTGGTTAACAACTTTCATTAAATAGGGGTCATATTTTTTAGCTAAATCGTTTAAAGAATAGGCCCAAGAATCTGCTTTCAATGCTGCTTGTCCAGTTTTTTCAGTTAATGTCACGATATCAGGCATATCTCCACTTGAAATCATGGCATTTAATTTTGAATCATCGCCGGAAATAAATTCAATATCCACATTTAAATCTTTTTTAATCTGCGCAGTGGTCACATCTTTTCCAAAAGGCAATGCCGTCCAATCTGAGTTAATATACCATTTAATCTTGGTCGGTTCTTTCTTCTTATCTAACTTCCAAGCAGGCGTCTTTTCATCTAATTCATACCGATCCTTAATTGAGACATCTGAGCTAGCTTTCTTTTCCCCACCGCTACATGCCGCTAAACTAACGACCGCCGTTGCCACCAATAAACCGCCTAAAACTTTTTTCATATTGTTCCCTACTTTCTTTATTCTTTTACTGCACCGGCCATTATACCGCCGATAAAGTGTTTTTGTAGTAATGGATAAATGATTAAAATTGGTATCGTTGTAATGACAATTGTTGCCAGCTGAACACCACGTGTCGTTGCCTGCACCACCATATCTGTACTGCCGCTCTCTGTCATGGTACTCAAGTTTGATTGAACAATAATTTCATAAATTTTCATCTGCAATGGATACAGATATTCTTTGGTAATATATAATTTCGTGGTCATAAAGTCATTCCATTGACCAACCCCATTAAATAAAATAATGGTGGCTAATGCCGGTTTTGTTAAAGGTAAAAAGATTTTATAAAAAATTTGAAACTCACTGGCGCCGTCTATTTTGGCGGATTCTTCTAAAGATGGTGGAATTTCTCGGAAAAAGTTCATTAAGATAACTACATCATAATAGCTAAATAAAGCTGGAATGATATATACCCAGAAGGTATCTAAGAGTCCTAATGACTTAATCAAAAGATACGTGGGAATCATGCCCCCACCAAAGTACATTGTAATGACACCCATCGTTGTATAAATATTACGCCCGACTAGTCTAGATTTACTAAGTCCATAGGCGACAATCGCACAGAACAGTGTATGCGTCGACGCACCAATAACTGTTTTTAAAACAGAAATCAAAAACGCTCGCGGAATGCTACTATCCGAAAAAACTTTCCGATAATTTTCTAGCGTAAATCCTTTCGGCCATAAAACCAAGCCTTTACCAGCTAAACCCGAACTTGACGAAACTGAGGAAACTAAAATATTCCAAATTGGCACGATAATTAATAAAGAAAACAACACAAGAATTAACGTATTGAAAAAGTAAAACCATTTGTTTTCTTTTGATTTTCTTTTAATCACAGCTGTTGCCTCCTTTATAAAATAACCGACCGACCATTGTTCATTTTTCTAGTAATGCGATCTGTAATGACTAATAAAACAATTGAAATAACAGAAATCCCTAAACCAACTGCCGTCGCATAAGAAAAGTCCCCTTGCGTTAGCCCCATACGATAAACAAATGAATTAATTACTTCTGATTTGTTTTGGTTTTGAGCATTCATTAAAACCAACGTTTGATCTAAGTTCGATCCCAATAAACCGCTAACATTTAGAATTAAGTTCAACGAAATAATCGGCGCTAATAAGGGCAAAGTAATCGTTCGGATTTGTGTTAATTTTGAAGCACCATCAATTCTCGCCGCTTCATAAAACGTTGGATCAATGCGAGACATGCCAGCAAGATAGAGAATCGTGCCCCAACCTACTTCTTTCCACAAATCAGAAAGAACAGCAATCCACCAATACTTATCAGGATCTAACAGATGATTGACGCCCTGATTCATTAAGCCTAACGACATCATGACTTGGTTGATAAAGCCATTTGTTGAAAGCCACGAAATCAACATCCCGCCTAAAACGATCCAAGAAAAAAAGTGCGGAATATAAGAAATCGTCTGAATCACTTTTTTTAAATGTCCATCTCTCATTTCAAAAATCATTACTGCTAAGATAATCGGAATAGCGAATCCTAAAAAAAGTTTCATTAAACTAATCGCTAAGGTATTACGAACTGCTTCCCAAAAAAAACTATCTTCCATAATGATTCGAAAATTTTCAAGTCCAACCCATGGTGCAGAAGAAACCGTGTCAACAATCGTATAATTTTTAAAAGCAATGATAATTCCATAAATTGGAATGTAGTTAAAGACAATCATGAATGCTACACCCGGAAGTACCATCCAATGCAATTGCCGCTGATCATAAAACTTTTTTAGTTTTTTCATAAGCAGGTTCCTCTCTTTTTAGTGAAACGTTTCTACAAACAGATTATACATTCACTTCAAACAGTTGTAAACCCTTACATTATGGTTTTATTTAAAAATAACAGCATTAAAAAGCGCTATAGACCATTTATAAAGAAATTATTTTCCCTGCTTCTTTTTCCATAAAAATACTCTTTTCTAGATATTTTAAAGCATTTTATAGAAACGTTTCACCAAAATATGAACATCTTTTTCTTAAAAATAATTCTGTTAAATAACAGAAAAAAGTCTGGTCAATCCGACCAGACTTTTTAAATATAGATAGTAAAATGTGTAATTTCAGGGATCACTCCAAAACGGGCATGAATGGCGGTCGTTCCTAAGCCTGTATTAACATATAGTTGCGTTTCTTGGTCCAACTGATACAATCCTCTGGTATACTTTTCTGCTAAAACATTTGTGATTGGATAAAAAGGAATCCAAATTTGTCCGCCATGGCTATGTCCTGCTAAAACTAACTGTGTACCCGTGCCAACAAATGCATCCGCGACATCTGGTTCATGGGTCATTAATAACGCATAGTCATACGTTTCTCGATAGGATAATGTTTCTGAAACGGAAGGATTTCCTAATAACGAGTCATCTAAACCACCAATAAAAAGACGGCGTCCATCTGCTAGGGTTACTGTTTCTCCTTGGTTTTTCATAACGGTAAAGCCACTGGCCTCCATGACTTCATCATACACCGCAGAAGCACCGCCACCATAATCATGATTTCCCCAAACTGCATATTTTCCAATTGTCGCTTGCAACTGTTTTAATTTTTCAATCATCGGTTCCTTTTGTTGCGGATTTTTGGCATAATTGTCAAATAAATCACCTGTAAAAACGATAATATCTGGTTTTTCACGATTGACTTTTTTTATGACTTTATCTAACCGCTTCGTCTCATAAAATTCTGAAACTTGTATATCCGAAAGTTGCACAACATTCAATGGTTCTCGTTGATTTTTCTTTCCCAAAGTCACCTGATTAACGTGAACTAAATTCGGCTCAATCTTCCACGCATAGATTGGGAGTGCGATAATTAAGAAAAAAAATAAGAGCATTATACTTAAACCAATTTTTTTAACCACATCACTCGCTCCTTTCTTTTCTTTGATTTCCGAAGACTTAGTATAGAGAAAAATCTTCTTAACCACAATCTAAAACAAAGGAAATTAAGGCTTTGTTAAACAACCTAAAGAATTTCCACAATCTCTTATCCTTTTCTTAGCTTTTTTATAAAAAAAGCTAGATAATTTCATCTGTCGATGAAATTATCTAGCTAGAACATTCTTCTCTTAATGATGATGTTTTCGAAACGTTTGATAACCAATTAAGCAAATGCATGTATCCTAATAAAGTGGACACATTTTTTGGTATACTATTAAATAAATAGACAGAAATTTTGAAAGGAATTTTTAATATGGTAAATAACAGAAAATCACCACGTAAATTTGACGAAGAGTTTAAAAAATCCATTGTAAAACTTCACGAAAGTGGTAAAACTCAAAATGCTTTAGCTAAGGAGTACGGCATTGCTCTTTCTTCAATTGCTCGTTGGGTCAAACAATATTCCAAAGTAAAAATTGACGATGACACGATCCTTACGGCCCGTCAAATCAAACAGCTACAAAAACGAAATGCGCAACTCGAGGAGGAAAATTTAATCCTAAAAAAAGCGATTGCCATATTCACGCCTCGCTTGACGAACGATTAAAAGCCATACACATTCTTCGATATGAACACAGTATTGTTACACTCTGTCGTGTACTCAAAGTCAATCGTTCCACTTATTACAAACGCTTTTCTGGAAAAGTAGCCCCAAGAACAAAAGAAAATCAACACCTAAGAAAAGTGATTTTAGAAATTTATACTTCTTCTCAAAAACGTCTTGGCGCTGCAAAAATCCGCCAGATTCTTTTGCGTGATTATGGCATTTCGATTAGTATTGGTCGTGTTTATCGCTTGATGAAAGCAATGGACCTCCCAAAAATGTCTACAGTAAAGCCTGTTTTCAAAAAAAGGAAAAACAAGGTTTCTTTGACACGGCCAAATCATCTAAACCAAGCGTTCAATCCACCTGCACCAAATCAAGTTTGGACAAGTGATTTTTCTTATATCCCCATCGGTAAGAAAACATTTGCGTATTTGTGTGTCGTTTTAGATTTGTTTTCTAGAAAAGTAATTGCTTGGACCGTAGGATCAACGATTGATACAAAACTAGCCATTCAAACATTAGAAAAAGCACTTCATTCTCGAAAATTAATGAATCCTGTTCTTTTTCATACAGATCAAGGGTCTCAATATACCTCTTTTGAATTTAGAAAGTTTATAGAGCATCATCCGATTGTCCATTCTCTTTCAAAACCAGGTTATCCGTGGGATAACGCCGTTACCGAAGCTTTTTTTAAATATATGAAAAAAGAAGAATTAAATCGCCGTTCATTCCATTCAATCGAAGAAGTACGTTTGGCTTGTTTCGCTTACATTGAAGGATTCTATAACACCAAACGTCCTCACGGAACATTAGATATGCTTACACCAAATGAAAAGGAGGCTCTTTACTTTGAATGTCTTTAAGTATCTTCTCTTTTTGTGTCTACTTTATTGACATCTATCCACAGATTGAGAAATACTTCTCAATCTGCTTACTTCTCTAAAAGCTATTAAATGTAACATACAATTAATTTAGTGTATTGCTCAAATTCCAAACAATCTTTCCATCATACTTTCCTGCTGCGACATCTTTAGGTTGGTTAATTCTTAAAGAAACTCCTCCTAAACTGTAATCGTAAATTGCATCATGGGTAACCGAACCATTTGCACTCATTATTGGTTTCGGAATACTACCAATCACCACATTTGAATAGCCAGTTACCTCACTAGTTGGACAATCTGTTAAATTACTTTCTTGGTTCATTTGACCGTTAGTACTATTCTTTTTAACCGCTCCCCCTGTTGTCTGTATTTCTGCTGTTAACGGGGTCCCTGTCCATTGCAACTGTGCTGATAATGTCCATCCTCCTAATTGATTTCTTCTATCTCTCACTGCTACATGAAAGTTCCCTGGAATCGCAATACTTTGAACATCTGTTTCATTAGACAATTTCCCTTGTACACTGAATGCTTTTGGTACATAACTAATTCCATATTCGCTTGAGGGTAATACAGTTTGATCCCCATCTCCTGGGGCAGTTATATCAAAGAGGTATTTGGCTTGATAAACACGCTCTTTTACTAACTCTTCACTAGTAGAGATCTTATCCCCATCCCATCTTAAAAATTTAGTAGTAGGATCTACTACTGTAGGTTTTAAATCTTTTTTAAAAGCTTCAAATGAGGTAAGCTCTAGCTTTGTTGGGTCCTTTTCTAACATGTTAAAATAATACTTTTCTTTGGTTTCAACCGTGCCAAAATACCCATTATTTCCCGCAACAAATTTGGGGCCTCCAGGATAACGATTTTTTGTAGTTCCTTGTATCAGTCGGTCATCATTTCCTAAAATTACTAAGGGCGTTTTCTCATTATCATTATCCATCTGAAACATTGCAGAGATATTAGCTGTAGAAGGAATGTTCCAATTCCTCGCATCGAAAAACTGTAAATTAATACTATTACCAAACATCCCTACTGTATCTGTTACTGAACTCATATCTAGTTTACTTACATCTAAATTTGTTAAAGATCTACACCCCCAAAACATAGCCTGCATATTTGTTACTTTTCCTGTATTAAAAAATTGAGGGCCTAACTTTAAATTAGCTAAAGCATAGTTTGCATTAAACGTTCGATTCATAGTTATTACATTTTCTGTATTAAAACCACTTAGATCCAAATTTGTTAAACTGGTACAATAATGAAACACAAAGTCCATATTTGTAACATTTTCTGTATTAAAACTGCTTAAATCTAGACTTGTTAAACTGGTACAATAAGCAAACATTTGCCTCATGTCTCCCACCTTGTTTGAATTGCGCCAAGCTAATTGATTATTATCTATATTTACTAAGCTCTTACAATTTTTAAACATAGAAGCACAACTAGTATTAGAACACATATCTACATCAGTAAATCCCTCAATGCTTTTCAGAGAAGTACAACCCTCAAATAAAGAGGCCATGCTCGTAACGTTTTGAGTAGATTGCGGTACTGTACCACCTATATTTTCCGAATTTATACCTAGCTTCACTGTTTCTAACTTGGTACAATTTTTAAACATTCCTTCCATATTTGAAGCACTCGTCCATGAAAATAGAGATAAATCTACAGTTTTTAGAGAGGAATATTTAGTGAATAAATGACTAAAATCAATCCTCTTACCTATGCCTCCGTACATAAAAAAGATATCAGAGCCATCTAAAATAAAATCAGTAATTGACGAAGCATTTGAATAATTTTTTATTGAGGACCAAAAATTTGGATCTAATTCTACAGTTACGATTTTTGAACCATATTTAGCCTTGCGAGGAACTCTAATCACTCCATTATCATCTTTTTTTATTCCTGTTAAAACATATATGTTATAATAGGAATTATAAGTATAAGTATAATGCTCTGTTAAATAACTTTCTTCAACAGTTCGCTGATCTGTCATAGAATTTTCTTTTGAAACACGTTCAGTATTTGTGTCTGTCGTATCAGGTTCCTGGTTAGATCCCTCATTTTTTTCTACACTTGATTCTTCAGTAATTCCCGTCTCTTCTTGCGCGGCTTCTGTCTCTGGTGTGGAAGTGTTTGTCTCTTCTGACATCGTTTCTTGTTGGGAGTCTTCTAATTTTTCAATCGTTGACTGCCCAGTTGCTTCATCTATAATTTGATTTACTTCTTCTGTTGGAACCGTTTTATCCGCCGGTTCTTCTACTGCTAATACTGCCGGCGCTATAAACAGGTTTCCTAAAAGAACTGTAGATAAAATACCACTTAATACTTTCAACTTTCTCTTCCTTTCTAATTTTTTCCTTTAGCTTACAGCTGATTATTAATCATAAATAAGTAGACTACGCCTAATACAATGACACCCATTGTTTCTAAAAGAACTACCCCATTTAAATATAAATTTTTCTTTTTTTGCGGAGGATATGAAAGTTGTTCTTTATAGTCTCTAAAAAAGAGATAACTATTCAAAATAAGTAATATCATACCCGTTACCAATAAACAAATTGCAGGAGTATACATTATTCCTCCTCCTTTCTGTTTTTAAAGTAATAAAGCAGATAACTACAGCCAACCAGTAAAAAACCTAAAAAAGAGAAGAACATCGTTCTTTGTTCATTTGTCTTTGGCAAACGTTGTGACGTAGTAGGTTTCACAATGGGACTATAAACCGGCGTTTCTGATGCTTCCCCTTCATGTCCTGGCAATGCGCCAGAAGAAATGGGGCGTACCAGTGTAATAGATATTGGGGTATTGCCTGTTGAGAGCTTGGTTTCTTCCGCAAAAACAGGACACGCACTATTTAGAAACATAAAGCTCCCTAACAGACTTCCAATCACTAATTTCTTCATCATTTTCTATTTACACATCCTTTTTATTTTTTTCTTCGTAAAAATAAATATATGGTACCTAAAATACTTACCACACTTAACCCATAAGAACTATACGTTAGCCAGCTAGGAATATAAATTTTAACGACGGCGTCGTGATTAATTGTTTTTGCCTTTTCCGCTGAAATATCAAATTCTTGGTCAAAATTCCAAGTTTTTCCATTCGCTTCCACCGTTCCTTTAAAAACATAGGTGCCTGCTTTTAACTCTTCTTTTTCCCAATCAAACTGAAACGGATACACTGAGTAAGGAGCAATACTTACATTGGATTTCTCTTGTTCTTTCAACGCTTTGGTTGCGCCTTTTTCATAAATTTTGCCTTTCACTGTCGCATCCGTAAACATATACGGATTGGGATTCAAAATATCTGCCTGAACCATCTTACGTCCATCAAATAAAACAGCCCCTACGTGATCTAAGGCCACCGATACATTCTTTTTAGGTTCTACTACCGATTCATTCGTTACGACCAACCCTATCGTATAGGTATATACATTTCCTATAGATAATTCGTTTTGTTTCTTCTTCTCTGATTGCTTTTCAGAAACAGTAATCCCTCCTATCGTTACCCCAGGTAACGTTTGTTTAGGCATCTGAATATCAATCGCTGTTTCTACACTACTTTTGGCCGGAACTTTTACTTCTTTTTGAGTAGCTTTTGCCATTGATGTCAACGGATATTTTAAAGACCGATGGTCTTTTAACTGACCGGTATAATCAATTAACCCGTTTGCGTTTGTATTTGCATTTGTTACTTTTACTTCTAACGTTTTTTCTTCAGAAGAATCATTGGTTAGTTTTACTTTAACCTGATCTTTATCCCACGGATTTTCTTTTAAATAAAAGTAACTTACATTTTTATCTAATTGATGCTCATTAGGAACCCCTTCAATGGTATAGCCTCCTGCTAATTGACTAGAAGAAGAGGACGTTTCTTCTGCCAAGGCATTTTTATTCCCAACAAATAGACTAATCAAACACATGCCACATAAAACCCATTTTTTCATAAACTAAAATCCTTTCTAATATTTATTTAGTGCCCTTTTTATTAATATATGTAAAACAGCCAACAAAGCATCCTTCTGTTGGCTGTTGCAAGAAATAGAAAATGCTTCTACATTCCCCTTTAGGTTTAGATTAAACTTACATTGCGTTAGACAAGTTCCAGACAATATTTCCTGTGTACGTCCCTGCTGCAACAACAGTAGGATCTGCAATTTTTAATTGAGGCATTTTAAATTGATAGTTATATGTTCCGGACATAACTTTATCATTTTTCGCCGTCATAATGTCTGTTGGAGCGTCTGTTCCAATGGATAGACTACCTGTTACATCGTTATTAATTTTATCTGTACTGTTTAACCTTCCAGAAATATTCTCAGTTACGTTCCCTGTACCTTGAGCTTCAATAGATGATCCTGCTAAAGGAGAACCTGTCCATTGTAATTGAGCGCTTAACGTCCAGTGTCTTCCTGTTTTAGCAGTTTCGTCTCGAACCCCGACGTTTAGGTTAGTTACAGTATCTCCTTTACTAGATTTTAAGTTAACCATTTGATTAGCAGATTTTCCTAATTCAACGGTTTGTTCTTTCTGCACTAATTTAGCAGGAGCGTATGCAATACCAAATGGTCCTGTAATGGTGGTATTATTATCGCCTCCGCCAGGGTTGTTTGGATTGTCTGGCTCAGGAATCGGTGGTTTTGGCACCTCATCGGTGACATCACGCGGACTAAGAGTCACTTCTACTGGAGTAGACGCCGAATTTGGATCAGGTGTAGAATCATTCGCAAACACATTTCCTGCCCCTAGAAGCGCCGTAGAAGCTAATAGAGTAGCGCCTAATAAGTTGATAGATTTCATTACACATGTTCCTTTCCTAGGTTATTTTGTAAATTAAATTTACAGACGTAATTTATCATAACTATCCAGTTTGTGATTCTAAAAAATTTTTGAAAACACACAAAAAAATAAATATTTTTGATAGAGCATTAAAAACAACTAAGTAAATTCAAAACGAAAACAGATCTCTATTTGTTAAATCATTGAAGATACATGTTATTATCACAACTTTATCATATTTACATGATACAAAATTTTCTTTATCTAGAACTTTGCAAACAAATTACATATAAATTCAGTCACTCAATTAACCAAAACACATAGACAGTATCTATAAATGAAAAACTATTTGAATCCTATGTAGTAACATGTTATAAAGGACTTATAGGAAGCACAAATTACTTCTTTACAAATCTATCTAAATGGTTAGCTGGCGGAAAACGGTTAACCATTTTATTTATCTAGGTAAAAAAAGCACACATCTATAATAGATTGTTGTTCCTTAATTGTTTAGTAGTTTTTTTAGAATATGCTATATTATAAATGATAAGAGAACTGTGTACTAACACAACTCTCCAATGTAGAACTGTTTAAGACGGTAGCAAACTTAGAGTATTTTAAGAAATAATTGTTCTCTCGCTAAAATAGACGGTTATTTCTTTTTATTATTTTTAAGCAAGTCCACAATCAACTTAATCAATGTAATGATAAACATACCAAAGCTTAATATTGTAAATGACCAAGTTAAAATGTAGGTTTATGCGTCATCTGGTACGCTTTCTTTGTATTATTTTATTCAAGGAGGAAAGTGTATTGAGATAAGTACTTAGAGCTAACTTTTGATCGTTCTCAAACTACTCTATTTCGTTGCTTAACTAATGCCTTTCAATACACCGGAGGTGTTCCTACCTTATAGTTATAGTTAAAAAATGTATTCAATGATTTGATCTATTTTAGCCATATCCTTTAATGGTAAATGTTCTATTTGGTTTAATTTTCTTTCTGTAAAATCTAAAGATTTTAATTGGGAAATAACGACTTGGCCATAAGTTTCCATTTTATCAGGTAATGTATAACGAGTTGGCATATTTTTAATTGTAGAAGTTATGGGACAAATTACTGCAAACATTGTCTTTCTATTAAACTCATATCTAAAAACTACTAGACCTGGACGTCTTTTCTGTATTTCTTTTCCAGCTGAAGGATCGAAATCTATCCATACAATATCGCCCTTTTTAGGAATATTTCGTCACTCATTAGAATAATTCTCTCCCTCCAGGTTCAATATCATACCATTCGTCTTTTTCATAATACTCCCCTTCTGTCCCGTCACTAAATGGATCTTGTAATTTAGGAATTAACGTAATTGTTCCGTCATCAGAATACATAACGATATATTCTTAATCTGCTTTTGGCTTCTCTCCATTATTAGATGGCAATGTCAACACCACAGAACTTCCTTGTCTTCTTGATTTTGTAGTTAACATACAATCACCCCTTGTTATCTATTATACTTTATAACTAAAATAACTTAAAGAATTCTATATTATAATTACGTGCTATAGTATTCTTGAGAGTGTAAAATATTTTGTGTAAATGAAAAAATCCATACAAAAAAGGAAGTCGCTTCTGTAGAATAAAGTTAACGACAACCAATTCACAGAAAAGAGGACTTCCCTATGAATGATTTTACTACAGAAATTGTGCAAACTCTAGTCACTAAAGGCGATTTAAATGAATTATTCCGTTCGCACTTAGAAAAAGCGATAAACACACTCCTACGGACTGAATTAACGGCTTTTTTAGATTACGAAAAATATGATCGCACTGGTTTTAATTCAGGTAATTCGAGAAACGGTTCTTACTTTCGATCAATCAAAACCGAATATGGTGAATTAACATTGGAAATACCTAGAGATCGTAATGGTGAGTTTAAACAACAAACTTTACCAGCCTACAAAAGAACAAACGATACATTGGAAACCACTATTATCCATTTATTCGAAAAAGGTGTTACGATGTCTGAAATTGCTGATTTGATCGAAAAAATGTACGGTCATCACTATACTCCACAAACCATGTCCAACATGACTAAAGTTCTGACTGAAGAAGTAAATGCCTTTAAATCCAGAGCCTTAAATGATAAGTATGTCGCTATTTTTATGGACGCTACTTACATTCCACTAAAACGTCAAACCGTATCCAAAGAAGCGATTTATATTGCCATTGGTATACGAGAAGACGGCACTAAAGAAGTACTGAGTTATGCGATTGCTCCAACTGAATCAACATACGTTTGGAATGAGCTGCTACAGGATATTAACTCCAGAGGAGTTCAAGAAGTCTTGCTTTTTATTACGGACGGCTTAAAAGGCATGAAAGATACTATCCATCAAATTTATCCTAAAGCAAAATATCAGCATTGTTGTATCCATGTATCTCGTAATATCGCTCATAAAGTACGTGTCAAAGACCGAAAAGAAATCTGTGATGACTTTAAGGCTGTTTATCAAGCTAACTCAAAAGAAGAAGCGAATACCTTCTTATCCGGCATGATTGAGAAATGGAAGAAAAACTATCCTAAAGTGACGCAGTCACTCATAGAAAACCAAGACTTATTAACTTTTTATGATTTTCCACCTAGCATTCGTAGAACCATTTACTCAACCAATCTAATCGAGTCTTTCAATAAGCAAATTAAAAGATACAGCCGTAGAAAAGAGCAGTTTCAAAATGAAGAATCACTAGAACGCTTTCTAGTCAGCATTTTTGATACATACAATCAAAAATTTCTAAACAGAAGCCATAAAGGTTTTCAACAGGTAACCGATACATTAGTTTCAATGTTTACTGAGTAACTAATTATTTTGCAGGAGGACAATTTATTTACACAAAATTATTGACGCTCCCGTATTCTTAATTTAAGTAAATATCATTTAATATTTTAGAATTTATTTATATATCTAAAAAACTTTAATTATACGTAATCATCCTTTTTGTCTAATTAGAGTGTACCCTATTTATACAAATATGGATATTTGATTTTATTGTTTGTCACTTTTCTATTTAAATGGCAAAAATTTCCAGCAATAAATGACAAAAGCTATCAACTTTTGATAGCTTTTTATATGCCTATCACTAAACTATCTCTTGCTGCTTCGACAACTTCTACAGTAATTTTATCCATTTGATTGATTCTTAAAATACGATCAATCTGTGCAAATAAACGATGAATAAGCCTAAAATTTCCTTTTGTGATTTTAATGATAGTTGTGATAGCCTCATAATCAGAAAAATCTTCTAGCTTGATATCAATTCCTAAATCTGCCCATTTGTATTCCAAGATATGATGCGTTTCGTCCTTACTAAGGTTATCAAATTCATGTGCGAAACCTATACGTGAGTACAGTTGAGGATAACGAGATAATCTTTTTTCAATTCCAGGCATACCGATAAGAACCATTGCCAAATTATTTCTATCATAAATATCTCTTAGCCGTTCTAAATGCTGAAGCTTTAAACGATCAATTTCATCTACAATAATTAAATCAATTGCTTCATAGTTTCTAGGAACAGGAGGATCTTCTTGATTGTATTTTAGTATCATATGCATTGTTTTAGTCAGACCTATTCTATTAGTTATTGTATCAATATCAGAACTGACACGAGACATCTTTTCAGCTGGTGCAGTATAAAAAACTTTATTTGCACTTAATATTTCATCTGTTGCATTTTTCCCAATATCATCAGCTCGACGATAGGCAATTTGTTTTTCTATATTATCCCAATTACAGTAATACCTTGAAGATAATGTTTTACCTACGCCAGGAGCACCGTAACAAATTCCAATATACTTATATTTAATACATGCGTCACAAAATTCAGCAAATCGTTTATATTCTTTTGTTTCAATAAAGGTTTTATTCATTATAGTACCTCTTTAAAGTTGTTTTCTTAGGCGGGGTAGTTATTTCTTCATATTTTTTCTCTTCAATTAGTAATTCTACAGAACTTGGTACTGGTATTTTTTGTTTTAGTAATTTTTTTCGTTTATTTCTAGCAAAAATTAGATCATCCATATTGATTTCATAATTTGAAATATCTGGAGAAATGGCATTACAAAGAAACTTATTTTTATAAAATACCCTAATTTCTGCTAAATCATTTGGGGTATAACGAATTAAAACAGGTTCCCCAACAAACGCAGATAAATTAGGATTGGTATATCGTAAACCTTGGAAATGAATCCCATCAGAGTGAACTTTTCGAGTTTTTGGTATTTCTAACAACAATAAATCTAACTTTTCTAAACTATTAGGCATATTCGGTAAAAATGATTGCTCACTCCATTTTTTTATCGGATTTACTTTAATAGAAGAATGATTGGTTTGATTATATTCATTGATAAGAAAAGAATGTAGTTTCTCTTTAAATTCTTGAATCGTTAATAATCTTTCGTTGCAGTTATTTTCAATATATCCTGGTAATCCTTCTAAAAATACTTGATTAATCGTCTGGAAAAAACGCTCAATTTTTCCACGACCTCTTGGAATTCCTATAGAAGAAAAAATGAGATTTATTCTCAAATCAACAGCTACTTGTTCAATAAAATTTGAAGTAAAATCACTTCCGTGATCAGTATAAAAATTTTCAGGAATGCCACATATTGGCCATGAAAAATCCTTTTTTGTCCAAATAGCTTGATGTAAGGTTAAAGCAGTATTGATTGCTGAAGGGGCAGAAAAACTCAAATAATAACCAGCTACTGCTCGACTGTAATCATCTAATATGATAGTTAACCAGGGGCGATTGATATTTCCTTTTTCATCAAGTAAATTTATATCTAATAAGGTATGATCTGCTTGCCAAATTTCATTTGGTCGTGTTGTTTCCCTTATAGCAATTAAATCATATTTCTCTTTATATGTTTTCTCTCCCTCATGCGCTAACTGAATGAGACTTTTGGGAATCCGTTTCCTTAATTTATAAATTTGAGAATAACTCGGTATATCCAGTTTGTTCTCTTTACAATAGGAAGTAATTTTTCGAGACAATGTCTTTGTACTTATTTTTTTGTATCTTAATACAAATTCTTCTATTTTTTTGCAAACTTCCTCTGAAACTTTAATTTGCTCAAAATCAGTTCGTGTCTTTCTAATTAAACCCACTAAACCATTATGTTCATATTTTTGTACCCAACGATAGAGTGTACGAATAGGTATTTTATTTTTAATAGATATTTCTTTTATCGTTTCTTGTTTATTAAGATAAGGCTCAATAATTTTATATTTTTCCATCGCATCTGTTCTTTGATGGTCTGAAAAACTAGTGAGCATTTGTTTTTCCATTTTTTCCCTCCATTTTATCTAAATAGCGATAAATCGTTGTTCGAGAAACATTCCAACGTTCGGCAATAGTTTTAATTGGTGTTCCACTATCAACTAAAGTCTTTAGTAATTTTAAGTCTTGTGCTTTTAATTTTTCAGGGCGACCTCCAAATCGCCCTCTTGCTCGAGCAGCTGCTCGTCCTGCCGTAGATCTTTCTAAAATTAGATTTCGTTCAAATTCCGCAAATGCTGCAAACAAATGGAACATAAGCTGTCCCGTAGAACTTGATTTATCCATTGTTATATTTTCTTGAAGACTATGAAAACTAACACCTCGTTCATTCAAACGGTTGACAATTGAAATCAAGTCTTCCATATTTCTACCTAGACGATCTAAACGCCAAACAACAAGTGTATCTCCAGATCGAACAAAATCAATGGCTATTTCTAATCCTGGTCGATTACTTTTTGCACCACTCATATGATCTGTGAAAATTTTTTCGCAGCCAAATTGTTTTAAGCTATCTTCTTGTAAATCCAAATTTTGTAAACCAGTAGACACCCGGGCGTATCCTATTTTCAAAAAAATCACTCCTTTACAAAATCTATTGTAACATAACTTTAATTCGACAGTATAATTGAACATAGATTTTGATATGAGTTTATGAACACGAAAAAGAGTTAAAAATAAAAAAACTAGATAAAAAAACACTGTGTACAGAAACGGGTGATTTTATGAACACTTCATTTTAAAATTAAGAACTAAAAAAATCACTCAATTATTTTGAATGATTTTTAGCGATTAAATATTTATAGTGTGTACTAAAAAATTTATATCATTTAAACAGAAAATAACAAATAAACAAAAAGAAGAGTGTACAAAAAAGGGGCTGCACACTCTTCTTTTTAATATTTTCTTTTACATATATTGTTCTACATGTTCAATTTCTTTTTGTAGTTCTTTTTCATCGTACTTTTCATACTTACCAGCTTCGTGTGCAATCTTTTTAATTTCATGCATGGCTTTTTTCTCAACAAGCCATTTTCTCATACTATGTTTTTTTGCATCTTCATTTAGAGAATCTAATTCTTCTAAATTTGAATCCAGTTTGTTCAAAACATCTGCAATTTTTACTAATACTTTTGCTTCTTTTTCTTCATAGTTTGACATAATAGATACACTCCTTAAGTATTTGATACCTTAAGTCTACTCCTCTATTATTTTATTTGCAAATAAAATAATAGAGGAGACGGGCCTCATAATGTAATCGCGTCATTATGTTTCATTTGTTTTCATCCACTAAGCTGGTAGGACTAGGAAATAAATCATTCACAAGTTGAACTGTTAAACATAGTAGAATTGTATGCTCATTTTAATACCTATTCAACTAACAAATTAATTTACATAATTAATCTGTTGATTCTCTATTATTGGATAACTAATTAACCGATTATTTTCTAGATCCTCATTATTCATATTTACTGCATTAATTTGACTATCTTCATATGTGCGATAATAATAAATTCCTTTATCTATATTGCAACATGAAGAGTAAATGGTATATTCATATTTTCCATCACCAACATCACATAAGCCTTTTTGTTGTTCCACTGAACCTAATATATGGAAAAATTGACTAATACTTTCAGATTCTAAATTCCCAGTTTTTGAATTCATTTTGGTAAACGTTGCTTTTACAAATCGTGAGGCAGAAGATAAATCCCCAGGTAAGCCTATTCCACCCATTCCTCGACTGTATACATTCAAATCAATTTTATTTGAAAAATTATTTTGTGGTGTTTGACTTGATAAACTACGATAATTGTTTAAATTAAATAATTGATAATTAAATGGAGGATTATTCGTCAACACACCTACAGGATTATCATAAATATGAATCCCTTCTTTCACACTCTCAATAACAATTGATTTTTCTTTATCTGCTAATAACCAATGTAGTGGGGCCAAAGGAAGAGTTTCACTAAAATTGATAGAAACTAAATTCATCGTTTCTAATAATTTTTTCGCTTCGTCTACAGTTGCGCATTGGCCCAAAATCCATGGAATAAATTCAAAAGGAGACACATTTGCTTTTCCTTCTTTGAATGTTTTATAATCCGCATAACCAGAAAAATTTAATCCTGCCATACTTAGCCCTTTTTCGTTTGTTGCATCATAATAAAGTGGATAATCTGCAATTCCAGCAGCTATTCCAATCATCGCATAATGCGTATCTAATTTAGGAACTTTTCGAAACTCTAAACAATAATTCCTTGGAACAATTGTAACTACTTCCTCATAAGATTTTTCATAGTCAAAGTTTCGACCAAAATAATGATCCTTCGTAGCATAAGTAATTGCGGTACACATAAAAAAACCTCCTAAAATAATTTATATTAGTTACCTTACTTCTATATAATATGACGATAGAATTAAATTAGCAAAATTTCCTTTTTCATTTTTTTAGTAGTTATGATAGTTATCTAGTTAATCCAAACACCAAAATAGTTTTATATAATTACTTAATCTATGGTTTCTTTAATAAGATCATATAAAGTTACTGGATTTTCACTTGTTTGATTATTTAACTGAGTTTGCCAAGTAGTGCATGTATCCTAATAAAGTGGACACATTTTTTGGTATACTATTAAATAAATAGACAGAAATTTTGAAAGGAATTTTTAATATGGTAAATAACAGAAAATCACCACGTAAATTTGACGAAGAGTTTAAAAAATCCATTGTAAAACTTCACGAAAGTGGTAAAACTCAAAATGCTTTAGCTAAGGAGTACGGCATTGCTCTTTCTTCAATTGCTCGTTGGGTCAAACAATATTCCGAAGTAAAAATTGACGATGACACGATCCTTACGGCCCGTCAAATCAAACAGCTACAAAAACGAAATGCGCAACTCGAGGAGGAAAATTTAATCCTAAAAAAAGCGATTGCCATATTCACGCCTCGCTTGACGAACGATTAAAAGCCATACACATTCTTCGATATGAACACAGTATTGTTACACTCTGTCGTGTACTCAAAGTCAATCGTTCCACTTATTACAAACGCTTTTCTGGAAAAGTAGCCCCAAGAACAAAAGAAAATCAACACCTAAGAAAAGTGATTTTAGAAATTTATACTTCTTCTCAAAAACGTCTTGGCGCTGCAAAAATCCGCCAGATTCTTTTGCGTGATTATGGCATTTCGATTAGTATTGGTCGTGTTTATCGCTTGATGAAAGCAATGGACCTCCCAAAAATGTCTACAGTAAAGCCTGTTTTCAAAAAAAGGAAAAACAAGGTTTCTTTGACACGGCCAAATCATCTAAACCAAGCGTTCAATCCACCTGCACCAAATCAAGTTTGGACAAGTGATTTTTCTTATATCCCCATCGGTAAGAAAACATTTGCGTATTTGTGTGTCGTTTTAGATTTGTTTTCTAGAAAAGTAATTGCTTGGACCGTAGGATCAACGATTGATACAAAACTAGCCATTCAAACATTAGAAAAAGCACTTCATTCTCGAAAATTAATGAATCCTGTTCTTTTTCATACAGATCAAGGGTCTCAATATACCTCTTTTGAATTTAGAAAGTTTATAGAGCATCATCCGATTGTCCATTCTCTTTCAAAACCAGGTTATCCGTGGGATAACGCCGTTACCGAAGCTTTTTTTAAATATATGAAAAAGAAGAATTAAATCGCCGTTCATTCCATTCAATCGAAGAAGTACGTTTGGCTTGTTTCGCTTACATTGAAGGATTCTATAACACCAAACGTCCTCACGGAACATTAGATATGCTTACACCAAATGAAAAGGAAGCTCTTTACTTTGAATGTCTTTAAGTATCTTCTCTTTTTGTGTCTACTTTATTGACATCTATCCACTGAAGGTAATACTCATACAATGAGACACTTCGGGATGGGGGATGTTCGCGGAGCCTTAACTGGTTGGCATGTCACTGCTGAAATCCCACACATGCGAAACGAAGCTCATTCTTTACGAGGCATCATTACGTTTCAATTAACAGGCGGCTATGCCCGCTATGACAAAACGTTAAGGCGTTTCTTTATGACAAATACAATGTATGGACTGGATTTTTCAGAAGATCCTGCTGCACCCGACTTCCCGACCAACCCAATTATTATCGGTAACGGTGCGACTTTAATGAGTAACGCTGGTGACAGAAAAGGACAAGGCATGTGGAGTGGCCGCATGACCGATATTTCTCTTGCAATTCAAACCCCTGTTTCGCAATTATTTCCTGGCGCATATACAGGTTCGATTATCTGGAATTTAATCTCTGGACCTGCATAAAATAAAGAAACGCTTAGAAAACTAGCGAAATCACTACTCTTCTAAGCGTTTCTTTATATCATAAGGACTATTTGCTCCTTCTATTCGTCTAAACATACTTTACCGCTTTTCGTTTAACGAATCACTTGGCCCCAGCGGTAATCAAACTGATACTCTTGGTTGCCATTATTCAAATTAATTTTGTATAAATAACGCGGGACTTTAATGAACAACGCATCCTCTACTTGAAAAGCTTCAATAGGTACATTTTCTTTAGTTAAAAGCAACGGTGTTTGCCACTCGTATATTTTTTTCTGCCAATTGTATAAGCCAACTATCGCTTGAATACTTTGTCTTTTCTTGTATGACAGAACATAATAATTTGCTTCATCTTTCTTGCCTAGTAAAACTGGTGCTATTAGTTGCTCTTCAAGTTTTCCTTGCACTGTTGTTCGCTCTTCCGATGACAGCTCTTGACCAATTTGACTCTCATTTGAATCTACCGTCCATTTAGGCGCTTCTTGTGTTTGAAAGACTTCTTTGAAAGTTAGGTCTTGTTTTAACTGCCAATTTTTCAAATCTAATTGATAATATCGATTGTTTAATCCATAAATATAGAGATAGCGATTATCCATAAAACGATAATCAACGAAATCAGAGCTTAAATAGTCTTTTAATTCAGGGAATTTCTTCACTAAATCCGCTTCGGAAAACTGTTTTTTCCCTGTTTTTGTATCGAGTAAGTAAATGGCCTCGTTATCAGCATTATTCAAAACCACATATTGATCCGTTTGACCAATTAAATAATCACGCCAGCCTAAACGTTTACTCCACATTCGTTCGCCCGTCTGACTATTAACAGAAATCACTTGGAACAATGAGTTACTGGTGCTAATGCCATTCGTTCGTCCATTTGGGATAATCATTCGCTCAATTGAAGTTAAGCCTTTCGTTTTTTCAGAATAAAACGTCGCACTTTTCTCTTCAATCGTTACTGAACGAAACATTCCGAAAAAGATTAAACCAGCAAAATGTACCACTGCAAAATAAACCAACAAAATTAACGCATAGGGAACCAGTCTCCTTGTACTCCGCCTTCTTATTAAGGAAATAACCAAAATACCACTAATTACTATAAAAATAATTGCTACAATGATGACAAAAATATCATGATAGAGCCAACCAGATAATTGCCAACTTCTATAAAGTGTGTCCATTACGCCATCCTTTCCAATTGTTATTTGCTTATTATAAAAAGGATACTATTTTTTTTTGAAAAATAACAACAAAAAGCGACGAACAGCAATAAGCCCATTCAAGTTGACTAACTAGGTCAACTTGAATGGGCGTGGAGAAATGTGCCTTGTTATTCAGTTATTCCGCTTCTTCAATTGCAGACAAAGCTTTTGCAATATCAATTTCTTTATTCCGATAATCAGCATCATGAACTGGAAAATGCTGCCGCAATTCTGCTGCTTCCATCCAAGAAACAGTCCCTTGTTTAATGCCAAAATCAAGAATGTGCCCACCAAATTGGTGATCCTCACTGATAAAGTGCAAATGAAATCCTGCAGCAGAAGCACCATGAAATAATTTAGGTGTAAAGAACCCTACAACTGTTCCCTGAATATTCTCCGCTGTAAATTCAGGTTGATTGCGTGCTGCTTCTACAAATGGTGGATATGGTTTTTCTTGTTTAGGTGCCACACGGACATGCATCTTCGCAAAAAGACCGCTAATTTTAATTGCCGCAAAAAAATTAGGACTAATTTTTTCTAAAATTTGTGCTTTAATATTTTCATCGGTTTCCGTTGATACAGGGAATGCGCCATCTTCTTGAAAACGAGTAACTGCGGCATATGGCGTTAATTCTTCGCCTTCTAAAATAGTAATTTCGCCAGTTTGATTCGCATGATACAATATACCGTCCAATAAAATAATTTCGCCATTTGAGCCTTCTAATGTCCCAATTCCAAAATCACCTTGCGTGAGTAACGTACCAATTTCTGCCGTTCCTGCCATCAAACTTTCCATTAAACCGCCTAGCGTACCATGTTGATAAACATATTGTTCGCTCATTTTTCCATCTCCTAATAAAGTTGATCTGGTAACAATGTTTTACCTAATTCTTGATTATCTGAATAATCCACAGGAACATCAATAATCACTGGGCCTTCTGTTTGCATTCCTTCTTCTAAAGCTGCGGCAAATTCTGCTTGTGAATGAACTCGAACCCCTTTGGCTCCAAAAGCTTCAGCATACTTCACAAAATCAACTGGACCAAAATCTACGCCAGAGGATCGATTATATTTCATTTCTTCTTGGAATTTAACCATATCATAACTACCATCATTCCAAATAATATGCACGATATTTTGCTTTAAACGAACCGCTGTTTCTAATTCTTGCGCCGAAAATAGGAAACCGCCGTCCCCAGAAACAGAGATAATTTGTGTATTCGGACGAACCAGCGCAGCCGAGATTGCCCAAGGCAAAGCGACACCTAATGTTTGCATACCGTTACTAAATAATAAATGACGCGGTTCATAACTTCTAAAGTGGCGAGCCATCCAAATGTAGTGACTCCCTACGTCAACAGTAACTGTCATTTCATTCGTGGTTTTTTCTTGAAGCGTTTGAACAATTTCTAATGGATGTAATCGATTTTCAATTGTACTTGTTTTTACTTCTTTAATCGTTAATTTTTCTTGAAGCGTTTCTAAATAATCTTGCGCATCTTCTGTTAATATTGGTTCACTAAATGCTTCTGATAATTTCAAAATATTTTTAGACATATCACCAATTAGCTCTTCTTCCGGTTGCATATATTGATCAATTTCCATTTGAACTTCATCAATAACAATAACGCGCGCATCTTTTTCTGCGTTCCAATTACGTGCTTCATATTCAATGGGGTCATAACCAATCGCAATCACTAAATCACTTCTTTTTAACAAACGGTCCCCAGGTTGGTTTCGAAATAAACCAACACGCCCAAAGAAATGTTCTTCTAATTCTTTTGAAATAATTCCTGCTCCTTGGAACGTTTCCACGACTGGCAAACCAGTTATAGCAACCAATTCACGAATGGCTGCGGTAACTTTTCGTGCAGAGGCCCGCATTCCTAAAAGTAAAACAGGTAATTTCGCTTGCTTGATTCGTTCAGCTAAAGCTGCGATTGTTTCTGCTGATGCATGGCCTAGTTTCGGCGCCGACAAAGGCTTAATTGCTTCGCCTGTCACCGGACTATCTGTGACATCTTGTGGGATCGATAAGAATGTTGCGCCTTTTTTCGCTGTTTTGGCGATACGGTAAGCATTGGCAATATTTTCAGATAATGTTTCTGGATCTTGAATTTCTGTACTGAATTTTGTTATTGGACTAAATAATGCAGCATTATTCATGCTTTGGTGAGTTAATTTTGACAAATCGGACCGTTTCACCTGTCCAGCCAATGCTAAAACAGGGTCCCCTTCTGCAGTCGCAGTTACTAACCCAGTTGCTAAATTGCTGGCACCAGGTCCACTAGTTGCAATAACTAAGCCAGGCTCTCCCGTCAAACGACCAATCCCTTGTGCCATAAAGGCAGCGTTTTGTTCATGTCGAGCTAAAATTAATTCTGGGCCTTTGTCAACTAATGCATCAAAAACCCCATCAATTTTTGCACCGGGAATCCCAAAAATATAGGGCACTTCGTGATTGATTAAACTTTCTACTATGATATCTGATCCTTTTTTACTCACTGTTATACCTCCAATTAAAATCTGTACTAATTACAAATACAAAAATACCACTAAAATTCTAATTAATCAACAATGAAACACCTTGAAAACGTGTAATATACTAATTAGCATATTTTAATAGAATTGAGATATTTCAAAAGATTAAGCAAAAATAATGCAAAACACCTTAAAGTTTTATAGTCTTTCAACAATTATTATATACTTCTTCACTAAAAATTAGTAAGATTAACCTATAAGAAAAAAATCACAACCTGTGATAAATTATTGGAGGAAAAATATGTCAAAAGGGAAGAAAATTTTTGCCATTATCTTTGGAATTATCTTGGTTCTATTTCTTGCAGTTGTTGGAATGGGAGCAAAACTTTATTGGGATGTTTCTAAATCAATGGATAAAACCTATGAAACAGTAGAACGATCTAAAAAAAGTCAGGTCAATTTAAACAATAAGGAGCCTTTTTCTGTTTTATTATTAGGGATTGATACAGGCGATGATGGGCGTGTCGAGCAAGGTAGTTCGGATACAACAATTGTTGCAACAGTTAATCCTCGTGACAAGCAAACGACCTTAGTCAGTCTTGCTCGCGATACCTATGTTGATATTCCAGGTCAAGGAAAACAAGATAAATTGAATCACGCCTATGCTTTTGGTGGGGCATCTTTAGCAATGGATACAGTTGAAAACTATTTAAATATACCTATTAATCATTATGTTTCAATTAATATGGCTGGTTTAAAAGAATTAGTCAACGCGGTTGGCGGAATCGAAGTGAACAATAATTTGACTTTTTCTCAAGACGGATATGATTTTACGATTGGTAAAATTTCATTGGATGGTGAACAAGCGCTCTCCTATTCAAGAATGCGTTACGAAGATCCTAATGGTGACTACGGCCGCCAAGAACGTCAAAGAAAAGTGATTGAAGGCATCGTCCAAAAAGTCTTAAGTCTTAATAGCGTGAGCAACTATCAAGAAATTTTAACAGCTGTTTCTGATAATATGAAGACAGATTTAAGTTTTGATGACATGAAAAAAATTGCCTTAGATTATCGCAGTGCCTTTGGTAAAGTGAAACAAGACCAACTTCAAGGTACTGGTTTTATGCAAGATGGTGTTTCCTATCAACGTGTGGATGAACAAGAATTAACTCGTGTCCAACAAGAGTTGAAAAATCAATTGAATACAAAATAAAAATAAAACCCACGAGTACTATAAATACTCATGGGTTTTATTTTCTCTTCTATTAACGTTCTTGTTTCACCGCTTCTAAAGCCGCTGTATTAATAATATTCCAAGGTTTGTCAAACGCTGGTTGGAAGAAGAAATCCGCATAGGCTAAGTCTTCAATTGTCATTTTGGCTTGAATCGCTAATGAAATAGCATTAATGTTTGCAGTTAAATCTGCTTTCGACATTAATTGAGCGCCTAAAATTTGTGTTGTTTCAGGATCATACACTAATTTAAACCAAGCTTTTTGTTTGTCTGGATTGAAGTCCATCAAGTAGTCTTCTACTACTGTCACCGCTTTTGTTTCTTTTCCTAATTTTTGAGCCATGACTTCGTTAATCCCTGTTGAAGCAAATTTATAATCAAAGACGGCCAAGCCAGAAGATCCTTGAACACCAGGGAAAGGTTTAACTGGTTCCTCTAGGTTTTTCACAGCAAAGCGACCTTGTTTACGAGCATTCGTTGCTAAGGCAATATTTACTTCTGTGTCTGCAGGATTGTATTTAATTAACGTAGCATCCCCTACTGCAAATACATCTGGCTCACTTGTCCGCATGTATTCATCCGTCTTGATTAGGCCATTCGGATGTAATTCTAAGGTACCTTTTAACCAAGCAGTGTTTGGACGGACACCAACCGCTACAACGACCAAATCAGCATCGTACGCATTTTTATCTGTAACGACTTTTTGCACACGACCGTCGCCTTCGTAACGTTCAACTGTTTCACCAGTTGCAATAGTAATATTATTAGCTTCCATCTCTTCTGTTAAAACATCTGTAAATTCTTTATCTAGATACACCCCTAATGGACGATCTAAAATGTCAATAACAGTAACCTTTTTGCCGGCTTTTGCAAATGCTTCGGCAGCTTCAATCCCAATATAACCACTACCAATCACAACCACATTATTGACTTCTGGATCTACTGTTTTTTGTTTTAATTTAATGGCCCATTGACGACCACGCATCAAGTAAATATTATCCAAATCTTTACCTGGAATATCTAATTCAAATGGGACAGCTCCGGGACTGATGATTAATTTATCATAATTTTCAACACGTTCTTCACCTGACACTAAATCTTTCACTGTCACTTGATGTTCTTTTGGTTGAATCGCTGTAATTTCAGTATTAGAAAAAACATTTACACCACGACTCTCCATTTTTTCGCCAGTCATATAGCGAACAGAATTAACATCTTTCACTTTTCCTTCTAGGTACAACTGCATGCCACAAGACAAGAATGAGATAAAATCACCTTTCTCATACCATTGAATTTCTGCATCAGGATGAAGATTTAGTAATTCCTCTACCGCTTCATAACCTCCATGTGATGATCCTAAAACAATAACTTTCATCGCTCGTTCCTCCCATATAATATTATTTCTTACATAATAAAGAATATCATATATTCTCAAAAAATAACAAATAATATCCTCTTTTTCATTCTCAATTAAGTTCTTTAAATGAGAATGAAAAGGAGTATCCTCTGTATTTCGCCACTTTTCAATTACTTTTTTATTTACTAAAAAATAAAAAATACTAAATTCTCCGATACGATTGATAGGGACGCCCCACTTTTAAATAGCTATTTTTACTTTCTAAAAGGTTATTTTTTTCTAGAAACAACACATATTTGCGAACAGAAACATGTGAAAGCTGACTCGCTTCCGATAATTCTTGAATCGTAAAATAGTCGGTAAATTCGTCTATTTTTTTTAACAATAATTGTAATGTTGCTTGTGTTAGTCCTTTTTCTAAGGACAGGTTTTGAAGAGCTTGTTCATTTTTACGTGCGTTTGTCTGTGAATAATGAAATAATTGGTCCACTTTTGTTTGCGAAAGCTCCTTCGTTTCCAGCGTGAATTGAGCAGTTTTTTTCTGATAGTTTTCGATACTTTGTTGAAATCGCTCAAAAGAAAAGGGTTTAACTAAATAGTCTAAAACGCCTAAATGTAAGCTTCGTTTAACATTTTCTAACTCGTTGGCAGCCGTAATCAGGATAACTTCTGTGTCAATTTTTTCATCTCTAATTGTTGCCAGATAGGTCAAGCCATTGCCATCTTTTAAATGAACGTCTAATAAAACAAGTACTGGTTGTTTTTCTTTCGTTAGTTGTAGACCTTCAGCAATTGTTGCCGCCGTAAAAATAGTCGGTTGGTGAATTAATTTTTCAAGATATTTTTGATGTATATACGCAACCATAGGATCGTCTTCAATAATCAATAGGTTCATTTTCCTCTGCTCCTTCGTAATGAACATTTATGCGAATGACAAGCCAATTGTTTTGTTGGTTTTCCCAAGTCAATGTCGCTTCCCCATTCTCTAATAATCTTGCCAAATAAGAAGTGAAAAACTCTTGTTCAAAGCGTTCCAGTTGTTCTTTTGGATAAGCAAACGAATAAGTCGTCGTCAAACTTCCTGGCTGATAATCAATGGTTTCAATGATCTCTTCTGGTAACGGTTGTTCCATCAGGAAACGATGAATATAACGGTAGATAGCAATCAAATTTTGCGTATCTTCATCTCGTTTATTTGGTGGAATTTCTGGATAAATTTCAATAGCTAATTGTGTTTTAATTTCTGCAAACTTGATTCTTTCCCCACTTAAAAAACCTGCTAAAATAGGATTCCTAACCAAAATAGCTAAGCGCTGTGCAAATTCCTTTTCTGGTTTCAATAAATCGGCTAGATAATGTTTTAGCGCCTCATAATCTTCTAAATCGACTAAGCCATAAATAACATGCATCTTATTCATAAATTCATGTGATTGACTTTGTAATGCCGAAGCATATGTCGTTGTGCTGACAAGCTGTTCTGCGACAATAAACGTTTCCGTCGCATTTTTCAGAAAGATAACATGCCCAATTGTTTTTTTACGGACATTAATCGGGGCGATTGAGACGAAATAATCCTGACCATTTTGGCGATAGAATTGCTCTGTTTTTGAATGTACGATTAATTTTTCAGGAGATAAAACCAATGCTGAAAGTTTCTTTCCTAGTAAATTTTCTTCACTATTTGTTATATTATGATACATTTTAGTTGCTTCAATATTTGCTAATAAAATATTTTGATCGGTATCAATCACAAGGATTGCGTCTTTCGTTTCCTCAAGCATGGCGTTTCGCTCTTCTAATAGACGAGCAATTTCTCTTGGCTCTAAATCGTGAAGTTGTTTTTTTAAATAATAAGAAACCACGATGGCTAATATAAAGCCAAAACCAACACTTAAAAGGACACTCACTGTGTAATCATTTTTTGTTCGTTCAATCAATTGTGAAAGCGAGGTCATTTTAATGCCCATTGCCACAACCCCAATTTGTTTTCCTTGATCATAGACTGGAACAAAACCTCGTAATGATTCTCCTAAACTCCCTTGACTAACAGACAAATGTTCCTCCCCTTTTAATGCTCGCACTTCATCGCCACCTTCAAAATGCTTACCTATTTTTTGGCGATCAGGATGTGTTAAACGAATCCCCTGCATATTCATAATCACGATAAAATCCAACTGATGGATTTCACCTAAACGAACCGTATACGCTTCCAATTCATCTGAATAGTGATCATTCTTTAAGGCTTCAATAACATTCGGTTCAATAGCCAACTGTTCCCCGACGGCTAAAAGTGCTTGCTCTTGGTTTTTACGAACTTCTTTAATTGTTTGGACCGTCGTTACTCCGTAAAAGAAAGTAATCATAATAATTAATGTTGCAATAAAAATCACTGATAAGAAGCACCATAATTTCCCGCCACGCTTCATGCCATCCCTCTTTTCTCTTCAAATAAAGTATAGCATAGGAAGATTTAGTTAAAAAACTTTTCTTTAGTTAAATTAATTAAATAATCTACCCTCAAGAAAACGTTTACATTATGATGAATATAGATTAAAGTTATAGGAGGAAATAGCATGGAAAAGAAATTGCACGCAACAGCTGCTAATGAAACAGATTGGCGCAACAAATTAACCAAAACGAGGATTGGTTCGGTTACGTTACCTGTTTATCTTGTAACAGCTAGCATTATTCTTGTTACGGCTCTATTAGAACAACTACCAGTCAATATGTTAGGTGGTTTTGCCGTAATTTTAACAATGGGTTGGTTACTTGGAACAATTGGTGGAAATATTCCTATTTTGAAACATTTTGGCGGTCCCGCAATTTTATCTTTATTAGTACCATCAATTATGGTCTTTTTCAATTTACTCAACCAAAATGTCTTAGACTCAACAGATATTTTAATGAAACAAGCAAACTTTCTCTATTTCTATATTGCTTGTTTAGTTTGTGGAAGTATCCTTGGAATGAACCGCAAAATTTTAGTCCAAGGTTTAATGCGCATGATTGTCCCGATGGCATTAGGAATGATTTTAGCAATGGGCGTTGGGACCCTTGTTGGAACGCTGTTAGGTCTCGGTTGGAAACATAGCCTTTTCTATATCGTCACTCCTGTTTTAGCTGGTGGAATCGGTGAAGGTATTCTTCCTTTATCCCTTGGTTATAGTGCCATTACTGGATTGCCAAGTGAACAATTAGTGGGGCAATTAATTCCCGCAACCATTATTGGTAATTTTTTTGCTATTATGTGTTCAGGTTTACTTAGTCGTTTAGGAGAAAAACGCCCTGAACTTTCTGGACAAGGTCAGTTGATTAAAATTACCAATTCAGATGATTTAAGTGATGCTTTAGAAGAAGACAAAGCACCAATTGATGTAAAATTAATGGGCGCTGGTGTTTTAATTGCGTGTACCTTATTTATTACAGGCGGTTTATTGCAACACTTAACAGGCTTTCCTGGTCCTGTTTTGATGATTGTTGTCGCAGCCTTTTTAAAATACTTAAATGTAGTACCGAAAGAAACACAACGCGGATCAAAACAGCTTTATAAATTTATCTCTGGCAATTTTACGTTCCCGTTAATGGTTGGCTTAGGTATGTTATATATTCCTTTAAAAGATGTCGTAGGAATGCTTAGCTGGCAATATTTTGTTGTGGTAATTAGTGTCGTTTTCACTGTTATTGCTACAGGATTTTTCGTTTCACGCTTCATGAATATGAATCCCGTTGAGGCTGCCATTGTCTCCGCTTGCCAGAGTGGTATGGGTGGGACTGGCGATGTGGCTATTTTAAGTACAGCCAATCGAATGAACTTAATGCCGTTTGCACAAGTTGCGACACGATTAGGCGGTGCCATTACAGTAATAACAATGACTGCTATTTTTAGAATGCTTTTTTAACTATAAGTGAATTATTTAGGAGGAAAATGATATGTCAACAAAAGATGTAAAAGAATTAGCGATTGAGCAAGCAAAAAAATTTGGGGGGAAATTAGAAGTCTGCCCTAAAGTTCCGATTGAAACAAAAGCAGATTTAGGAATTGCCTACACACCAGGTGTTGCGGCTGTTTCTTCTGCCATACATGAAAAAAAAGAACGCGCTTACGAATTAACGACAAAGAAAAACACCGTCGCCGTTATCAGTGATGGTTCAGCAGTTTTAGGTTTAGGTAACATTGGTCCTGAAGCAGCGATGCCTGTCATGGAAGGAAAAGCTGCATTGTTTAAACGCTTTGCTGGTGTGGATTCGATTCCCCTTGTTTTAGATACACAAGATACCGAAGAAATTATTCAAACAGTGAAGTTTTTGGCTCCAACCTTTGGGGGAATTAACTTGGAAGATATCAGCGCTCCTCGTTGTTTTGAAATTGAACAGCGTTTAATCGATGAACTAGATATTCCCGTTTTCCATGATGATCAACACGGGACAGCGATTGTTGTTCTAGCGGCTTTGTACAACAGCTTAAAATTAATCAACAAGAAAATAGAGGACATTCATGTGGTAATCAACGGCGGTGGCTCCGCTGGTCTTTCGATCACAAGAAAATTTTTAGCTGCTGGTGTAAAACATATTATCATTGTTGACCGTGCAGGGATTCTGAGCGAAACAGATACAGCTCTGCCACCACACCACGCAGAAATTGCGAAGCTAACCAATCGGGAACACCGTACCGGTGATTTAGCTACTGCTCTTGAAGGCGCTGATGTCTTTGTTGGTGTTTCGGCACCAGGTGTTTTAAAACCTGAGTGGATTCAACAGATGAATGAGCAGCCAGTTATTTTTGCAATGGCTAACCCAGTTCCTGAAATTTTTCCTGATGAAGCTTTAGCGGCAGGCGCTTATATTGTCGGAACTGGTCGTAGTGACTTTCCGAATCAAATTAATAATGTGTTAGCCTTCCCTGGTATCTTCCGTGGTGCCTTAGATGCTCGGGCGAAAAAGATTACGATTGAAATGCAAATTGCCGCTGCCAAAGGTATTGCAAAATTGATTCCCGATAATGAACTCACGCCGACTAATATTATTCCCGATCCATTCCAAGAAGGAGTCGCAAAAGTCGTCGCCGAAAGCGTCCGTAACGCTGTCAAAGAAACAAATTAAAAAGAGAAAAAAGGAACAACCTAACTCCTCTTGAGTTAGGTTGTTCTTTTTAAAATCTGAAACAATAATTTATTATTTAAAACTGATATTAAACTCTTGCATATCTTTTTCAATATAAGTAAGTAATTTTTTATTTTCAAAGAAACGTGTAAAGTAGTACGCAATACGATAATCTTCAACAGCATCTAGTCCTAGCATTTGTTTATTAAACGCTTTTTCGTATAATAAGCAATCTAAAGAGTAAATAGAACTGTGCGTCCGATTAATTTCGATTCCTTTATCACTTAATTCAATACTCTTTGCATAGTCTTTAATTAATGAATAGAATTTTGCGGTATTATAATAAATACGGCATTGCTCTAATGGATAATCTAATTTGAATTCGCTTAGCAATTGTAAAGATTTATCGTAATAAACTTTTGCTTTTTCAATATCATCTTCTAATTCATATAAAATACCGATCGCATTCATACTCAAAATATTATAAATATTAATATCACGACTAATTTCAGAACCACGATGTAAATAGAACAATGCTTCGCTATTATTTTTCTTACCTAATAAACTCGTAATTCCTTTATAATAGAAAAATTTTGTTTCTAAAATTCTGTTTGAACTTTCGATATCATCTGGATAGTCTTTCAACAAATCATAGGCTTCATCGTGCTTAAAGTAAAAGCATAATTCTTCTACTTTATTTAATAAGCTTTCGAGTTTTTTCTCACTAGAACCTTCGATACATTCTTCTACTTGTAAGTCTAAACGTAGACATACAGATGAGAAAATGTCTAAACTGTCACACACATTTTTGTTTTCAATGTTACTAATTGTTGCTTGTGTACAAATTCCTTTTGCCAATTCAGCTTGCGATAATTTTTTCTTTTTACGCGCTGTTTTGATTTTTTCTCCCGCTACTCTCACAGTCAAAACTCCAATCTTTCTATTTTTTTGTATTAAACATACCATCATTTTACAGATAATGTTATAATGAAGCTATCATAATAAAGGAGGTGAAATATATGTTTGATTTACTTGCTTTATTAACTGGAATTTCAGTTCGTGGCAATGCACCACACCAATAATTACGTGTTTGTTTAACTGAATTTCTGACGGCTCTACCTATGCCAGTAGGTGGAGCCATTTTTTTATTTAATATTATAAAATTAACAGTATTTCTGAAACCTCACACTTAGTATAACACAAATTATAAATTATGCTAGATAGTTACCAAATTAACGTCATTACAAGGATGTTACGTTTTTACAACATCTTGTAAAACTAGACAATGCTGTCCTTCTTTATCCACCACACTCAATGATAGTGATAGTATCTTATGATAGAAACAACATGTACATTATAACAATTATTATTAAGAAAGCTACTTCTCAATAGGAGAAGTAGAGCTTCTCTCGTTACAGTTTTACTCTTCTTCTTCAGCCATGAATGTATTGAAAACTTCTTCAATCATATCCCATTCAGCGTCTGTTTCGATTTGCTGTAAATCGCCTTCTGTACCTTCTGCGTTTTCCACATATGAGTAAGCTTGCAATTCAACATCTTCATCCTCAGGAATTCCTGCTGGATATAATAAAACATAATTTTTACCGAATTCTTCTTGACCGTCAACAGTTAGTAAGATCTCGTATAATGTTTCATTTCCTTGTTCGTCTACTAAAGTAATGTGTTCATGTCCTTCGTGATCATGATCGTGGTTGTGTTCTGTCATTCTTCTTCTCTCCCTTGATGTATTCAAAGCTCGATAATTATCGGCTATGTGCATCTAAATAATTTTGTAGAATCATTACTGCCGCTAGTTTATCAATCACTTTTTTTCTTTTGGCTCTTGAAGCATCTGCTTGCTCCACCAAGAAACGCTCTGCTTGGACAGTTGTTAATCGTTCATCTTGATAGTCAACAGGTAATTGAAATAATTCTTGAATCTTATCACCATATGCCATGGATGCTTCAGCTCTAGGACCGATGGAATTATTCATGTTTTTCGGTAAACCTACGACAAATTTCGTGACTTCGTATTCTTTCACCAATTCACCTAATCGCTCAAAACCGAAGTTCTCTTCCTCTTCATTGATGCGAATAATTTCGATGCCTTGTGCTGTCCAACCTAATAAATCACTAACAGCCACACCGACTGTCCGTGAACCTACATCTAGCCCCATGATCCTCATTTGATATCGATTCCGTGGTTCGCTAAGTAATATTTGGTTAATTCTTCCATGATTTCATCACGTTCATGACGACGAATTAAGTTTCGAGCATCTTGATAACGAGGAATGTAAGCCGGGTCCCCAGAAAGTAAATACCCTACTATTTGGTTAATAGGATTGTATCCCTTTTCTTCTAATGCCCGATATACGGTTTCTAACGTTTCACTGATTGCTTTTTTTCGATTATCATCAAAATCAAAGCGTACTGTTTCGTCTGTAAAACCCATTTTACTACACCTCACTTCTACTTTTATACAATTTCATTTTACTAGAAAAGAACCGAAACTACAAACAAAATTTCTTCTCCTTCTCTCTTTTTTGTTATTTCTTAGTCTTTTATTAATAAAGGCTTCGTAAAAAAATGACAGCCATCGATAATTTTAAAATTATAAAAACAAATACACAACTTTATAAAACAAGAATAAAACTCTGCTAAATCGCCAGAATATCACCTTTCCCTCCAATTCATTTTGCGAAAAAATCGACGTTTTTCTTTTGAAAACTTTTAAATATCTAGGATTAAATAATATCAGCCTTTTAATGTTACAATTCGCTAACAATCTGTTTACGATGTAAATTTTCGATTGCAGCTGTTATTTATTTCCTCTTTTTGGTTCGTTTGTAGTACACTAGAAGAAAATACATAAAGTGAGGCTTGCTCAATGACTCCTGCTCATTTGGATTTACTTTTAGAAACCTGTTTGTTAGCTGGTAAAATTATGATAGAAAGCGATGCAGAAATGTACCGTGTTGAAGATACAATGAGCCGAATTGCGCTTGCTTCTGGCAACTATCGAATGGTTAGCTATGTGACACAAACCGGGTTATTTGTTGGCATAGATGGAACCTCCACGATTCGTATGGTTCAAGTAATGAAACGTGGCATTGATTTAGAAAAAATCTCTCGTGTGAATCAGCTGTCTCGTGCTTATGTGGCTGGTGATTTTTCTTTAGAGGAGTTACTGAATAAACTAAAAGTGATAGATAGTGAACACCGACATTTTCCAATTAGCGCACGCATTGTTAGTGCGGCCGTTGTCAGCGCTACAATTATGATTCTTTTTGGTGGTGTCTGGTCCGATTTATTCTTGACTTTTCTGATTGGTGGTTGCGGCTATAGTCTTTATTATTTTAGTTTAAAGTTTCTCAAGATTAAATTTTTATCTGAATTTTTAGCTTCGCTGTTCATTGGTGCAGCCGCTATTCTTTCAGTCAAATTGGGACTCGGACAATCACAAGATTTAATCATCATTGGTTGTGTCATGCCTTTAGTGCCTGGTGTGCAAATTACCAATGCTCTTCGCGATTTGCTAGCTGGACACTACTTATCGGGTGTTTCTCGTGGGACTGAAGCATTAATGACTTCAGGAATGATTGGTTTTGGCATTGCTTTTGTCTTTCAACTTTTCTATTAAAAGGAGTGACTTACTTGCTAGGAATCGTTTTGGTACAATTTATCTTTAGTTTTTTAGCTTCTGCGGCGTTTGCGATTATTATTAATGTTCCTCGACGATCACTGGTGGCTTGTGGTCTAACTGGTAGTGTAAGCTGGATGCTTTATTGGGTAATCGTTGAAGTTTTTAGTGGAAATGCGGCATTAGGTTCCCTCATCGGTGCTGTCGGTGTTGCGGCAGTAAGCTACCTATTCTCAAAAATATTGAAAATGCCTGTCACGATTTTTAATATTCCTGGTATTGTTCCATTGGTACCTGGCGGCTTAGCTTATCAAGCTGTTCGGAATATCGTAATTGGCAATTATGAAAAAGGTGCCTATTTTACCGTGCAAGCTGTAATGATTGCTGGGGCAATTGCGTTAGGCTTAGTCGCTTCTGAGGTTTTCAATCAGAATATCCGCAGCTTTCGGGAAAAAAGAGAATCTTTGGGTTTTATTCGTCGTAAACGCAACAAAATTAAAAAATAGACAGCAAAAAAGTTGGTTGCTTCCATTTGATAAGGAAGCAACCAACTTTTTTTAAAAGGAACGATAGACATATTGATTTTTTGGTGCTTGATCTGCTTTGACTTTCTCCACTTGCACAGTTGGTATTTGTCGTTTAAACGGTGGATAATAGGACAACTCAACCGTGCCGGTAATCGTTACCCAATCATTGTTTTGAAATTGAGTATGTTCAGGAAAATGAACCAACAAGCCAAAAACACCAGAATCAGCGACACAATGAATAATCCCAAAACGGAAAACAAATTGGTCAACACTTTCTTCTCGTTTTGAATTATAGACAAAGCCTTTATAAGAAATCCTTTTTCCTGCAAATTGACTTGGATAATTATAGATTAGTTCCATAATTTCCAAATAGTTTTCATCCGTAATTGAAATCACAGATTGGCCATCATATTGTTTCATGGCTTTTGCCATCTGCTTGTCATAATCCGTCTTATTGAAATACATACTTGTATCAGGTTTCAAATATTGCGTTTGCATATCAGGATCCCCTACTGATTCTTTACTTACTGGAAAGTTAAATCCTTTTGCTTCAACAATTGTTGTATCTAAACTAACTGTCGGAAATAATAAGCCAACAATCAATGGTAAAGAAAGTAGTAAATAGGCAAGCCCTCTTTGGCTGGGTTTTTCCAAATTATGCTGATGGCCATGATGTTCATGTCCCCCATGTTGGTGCATGTCTTCATGTTTTTTTTGCATTGATGGATCTGCTTGGTTCCACAAAATCAATTGGACAATCGCCATAATAAAAGCTAAAACCATTGATAAAACAGCTAAGTAATTATAATGAATATTGATATATTGGTTCAGTTCACCTGAAATTTGAAGATACATCATCAACCCCATATATCCAATTAAAATAATAAATCGTATCATCGATTGTAGGCCTCCTTTCTAAACTACTGCCGCATAAATAGTTACGACAAGCGCCACTATCAAAACAAATTGTACAATGAATGACATTTTAAAATAACGTTTCATCATCAATAAATTTTTAATATCTACCATTGGACCAAAAACCAAGAAGGCGACAATTGGTCCTGTTCCAAACAAACTCAAAAGAGAAGAACCAATAAATGCATCTGCTTCTGAACAAAGTGATAGAGTGGCAGCGATGACTAGCATGACTAGAATCGCTAAAATCTTTGAATGGCCCAATTGCATAAGCGCACCAGTTGGAATATAGGTTTGCATGATTGCTGCTAACAAAGAACCAAAAATTAAATAACGACCCGTATCAAAAAATTCATCAATACTATGGGTTAACGCTGACCAGCCGTTTTTCCAAAATGAACGAACTTCATCAACGTGTTCATGCGTATGAGCAACCTGCTCTTCTTTAATCTGCGCCAACTCTTTTTCTGTTAAAATTGATTCTTTTCGAAAATAAGCTAACCAAATGCCGATAACCCACGCGACAATCATACTGCCTAAAACTCGCCAAATCACAAATTTTGTTGCGCCACTAAAAGCTACGTATGTTGAGAATAGCACAATTGGATTAATGATTGGTGCCGTTAACATAAAAGCAAAAGCGGTATGTGTTGGTACATCTTTTTTAACAAATTGATGCACAATTGGGACGATCCCGCATTCACAAGAAGGGAAGAAAAACCCTAGGAAACTCCCTACACAAATTGATAAAAATTTATTTTTAGGTAACACTTTTTTTACTCGTTCTGGTGTTAAAAAAACATGTAAAGCACCTGAAATCAAGCAACCTAACATGACAAAAGGCAATGCTTCGATAATAATCGAAAGAAAAATAGTGCTCATCTGTAAAACAGAGTTTGGTAAAAATTGAAACATCATAGACCTCCCACTAGTAAAAATCTAGTTAACTATACTCCTAACACCAGACAAACACAAGTATTTGTCAAAAAATTAACTAAGAGTTTAAAAGTATTATCACCGATGTCTCTGTCAAACCAACTGGATAAAAGAACAAAAAATGAGCATGGGACAAAAATCACTTTGGATTTTTGCTCCACGCTCAAAAACTGATAAACCACCATTATTCTAAATTTGAAATAACTCTGAGGCTGAATCGGGGTCTGTATCATATACCTTAAATGCTTCCCCGACGCCTAAATCCTTTTGCTTCAAAGTAGACTCCATTGCCATTCGCGCATGAAGTTTCGTATTATTTTCTTTGCTAAGATGACCTAAATAAATGCGTTTTGTTTTATCACCTAATACATCCGCCATCACAAGAGCACCATCATCATTGGATAAATGGCCTTTATCTCCTAAAATCCGTTGTTTAAGACTCCATGGATAAGGTCCTGCTCGCAAAATTTCAATTTCATGATTGCTTTCGACTAAATAAGCATCTGCATTTTCAATCGTACCACGAATATGATCGCTACAATAACCTGTATCCGTTAGAACAACAAAGGAACGATTATTGCGATGAAAACGATAAAATTGAGGCGCAATCGCATCATGTGAGACACCAAAACTTTCAATGTCCATATCTCCCAAGGTCAAAACTTTGCCCATTTCAAAAATATGTTTTTGAGCGACATCGACTTTGCCAATCATGGGATCCATCGCTTGCCACGTTTTTTCATTGGCATAGACATCTAACTTATATTTTCGCGCTAACACGCCAACGCCATGAATGTGATCCCGATGTTCATGTGTAACTAAAATCGCATCTAAATCTTCTGGTTTACGATTGACTTCTGCTAACAGTGAAGTGATTTTTTTGCCACTTAAACCCGCATCTACTAATACTTTCTTTTGGTTGGTTTCAATAAAAAGGGAATTGCCTGTACTGCCACTGGCAAGAACACTGATATTAAAAGCAAACTCTGAATCCATTTAAAACTCTTCCCTTCTACATTACAACATTAACGTGTTTCATTATACAACGGACCTTAATGTTTTTCCACCTTTGGCACAGTATTATTTGTGATGATGGTATTACTTACGGCATTCACCTGTTCAATTTCAACTGAATCTTCACCAGTAGAAATTCCTACAAACCAGACTGGAACGTATACATTTTTCTCACGAATTTTATAAATTCTTGAATAGGCCAATTTAATGAATGTTATTTTGGAATTACTAGGAATCCGGTTATTCATATAGAGCGTGTCTATCGCATCACGATTGGAATATAAATCCGTTTTGTCCCGTAACTCTTCAATATTTTCAATGTGCGTTTGCGAATATTTACTAATTTTCCATAATTCACCTGACGTATCTGCTAAAATACTTAATTTTGCCGTGTCGTCTCTAAAGGGAATTCCTTTATACGATTGTGCAGCCACAATTTCTGCCGTCGGCTCTTTTAAATGAGAAAATTCTGGTAAGTATTGATATTCGTCTCCGAATAATAAAGCATTTTTTTCATTTAAAAAGGTACTTAAATCTTTATCAATTTTCTTAGGATCAATAAAATAGTTTTTACTAGGCACACTCGTTAAAGTATTATCCGCAATTTGCAGCCCATTTCTCAAAAAGTTTTTATTCTTTTCACGTTGGATTTTTAAAGCAGCCGAAAAATTGGTTTGTTCGCCACTTAAATAATAACCTTCCAATCGTTCTGAAGAAAGTGTCCCTTTATACGAGATGTTATCTTTTTCCAACCGACTTTCAATCGATTCTGTTTGGCTGGAAGAAGAGACGTTGCTCTCCTCTTGTTGACCTTCCCGATAAATTCCAAATAAAAAAATATTTAATCCTAAAAACGCTAGGAAGAAAATCCACTCAATTCGTTTAAAATCCATTAGCCCACCTCCAAGCTTGGTAATTGTTTTACCAAGTCCGTTGCAGTGTACCAATTGTTGTTATAAAGGACATACCATTCCGGACTTAAATCAACGACTTGTTTGACTTCTTCAATTGTCTGCCACGTATAACCAATAACAGCCGATTGGATTTTTTCCTTTTTAGCACCAGCCGTTTCTAAACGCTTAATCAATTTTTCCGTGCTTTCCAGCGTCACTTCTTCTTCTGAAGGAATCGGCACTTGGATCGTATTCACACTTGTGTTAATGGTTACGCTTGGCGCAGCACCATCGTTGTTCGTGATGCGAATATCCACTTGGCCTTTTAAATCATTACTGAACACTGGGAAGCCTTCCACAAAAGTCCGATAATTGACACTATCTTTCGTTCGATCAAAGTAACGTAAATTCCCCATATTGGTTCCTAAACGTTTTACATAAGAAAAGCTTTGATTATAGATTGAATCCCGTTTATTCTCTTCTGGCAAGGTCCCTTTAAAATCGATTTTTCCCAGTTTTTCTTCTGCAAACAATCGTTCTTCTTTACTCGTGTAGGTTAAGTCTTGACTGTCTTCATTGGTTTGGATATCTTCCGTTTCATTGAAAAAAGCATTCCTAAAACGAGTAACTGGTTGCGAAGCTAAAATATAACTGTACTTTTTCAACTTCATATCATTGGTTAAATAACATTGTCCTTGTTTGGTTAGCGTATTTTCGGAAACGTCTTGATATTGCAATCCCTCTTTATTGATAATTCCCATTAAGCGCGCCTTATTGACAGTCATGGGCGCTTCATAGACGTTGGCTTGGTCATAATCTAAAAAACGTATCTTATTTTCGTTAAAATCCAATTGAATTTTCGTAAAATACTGGTCCGTCAACTCATTAAAGTTAGTAAAATTAATGGATAGATTATAAATCGAAGCATAGTCCGAGATTAAAAAGGGACCTTGATAAAGAAGTTCAATGCCTTGTTCCATTTGGTTGTAGCGCTTAAGTTGCTCTGCATTTTTTGTCACAACTTGTGTCAATTTACCAAACGTAGCCATTTTAATATCATTTTGAACATTACTAATTAATGTTTCACGATTACTTTGCATCGCTTTTCCATCAGTTATTCGAATCAATTGCAAAGGTAAATAGACATCGCCAATGGCTTTTTCATTGACAGCTGTTGTGACTTGGCTTCCCGACTTCATTTCTGGTATTTTTTTGGCAGAATTCAGCCAGATATTGACTGAAAAATATATACTTAAAATGACCATCAAAATCAAGCCAATTCTTGTAATCCATTCTGATAATTTCATCATTCCCACCAATCCTCTTCATAAGGTTCATATGGTAGTGAAATATAGAAAGTCGATCCTTCACCTTCTGTACTTTCCACCCAAATACTCCCGTTATGGGCCCGAATTACTTCTTTAGAAATTGCTAAACCTAAACCAGTCCCACCTTGTGCTCGCGCACGGGCTTTATCCACACGATAAAAACGCTCGAAGACTTTCCCGAGATCTTTTTTAGGGATGCCCAAACCTTGGTCCGAGATACTAAAGACGACATTATTATGTGTTTCAACTAGTCGGCAGGTAATGACGCCGCCATCTGGCGAATACTTAATCGCATTGTTCAAAATGTTGTCTAAAACCTGAATTACTTTGTCTGTATCTAACTCTACCCATAAATCGCGTTTAGTAAATTCACGGCGAATTTTGTAATTTTTTTGCTCATTTTCAATCATCATATCAAAGCGATCCAAGACAAAATTAATCAATTCGTTAAAATTCACATACTCTAATTGAAGATGTGTATTCCCAGAGTCCATCCGAGATAAATTCAACAAATCATTAATCATACGAATCATCCGGTCGGTTTCTTCTAACGTAACTTTTAAGAAATTCGGCGCAATCTCAGGGTTTTCCCAAGCTCCTTCACTCAAAGCCTCTATATAACTACGCATACTTGTCAAAGGCGTTCGCAACTCATGAGAAACATTGGAAACAAATTCCCGTCTTTCCCGTTCGTTTTTTTCCTGTTCTGTAACGTCATGAAGTACGCAAACTAAGCCAGTAATAAATCCTGATTCCCGACGAATCATCGTAAAGTCTACCCGGATAATCATTTGGTCTTCTTCACGATCAGACGTTGAGCGATCAATCAGCAGTTCATCTGGCTCTTCTAACAGCTTCCGCAATGTGTAATCTTCTTCAATATCTAACAACTCTAATAACGAGGTCCCAATCACATTTTCATTTTTTACATTTAATAATGAAAGGGCCATTTCATTAATCGTAATCACCTTTCCGCGGCGATCCGTCGCAATGACACCATCTGTCATATGCGTTAAGACACTATCTAAACGATTTCTTTCTGCTTCCATTGTTTCTTGTGCTTCTTCAATCCGTTCTGATAATTGATTAAATGTTTCTGCTAATTGGCCTAATTCATCTTTTCCATGGACTTCTACTTTTCCAGCGTAATCACCACGAGCGATTCGAATGGCTTGCTCGCGCATTTCACCAATCGGCTTCGTGATTGATCGTGCAATCAGTAAGGTCACAATAATCGAGATTGCTGCGGCAATAATAGAAGCAGTGAAAAAGATACTTGCTGTGTTGGTAATTTCTTGGTATTTATTTTCTAAATTACTTTTCACATAAAGGACACCAATCACTGTTTCTCCAGTAGGCGATTGAATCGGCTGGACATTCACATACACGCGTTTATCATTATCTAAAGCTTGATATTTTTTACTCGTAAAGTCATTTAAATCACGATAATCATTCTTTTTCCCAATAATATTTTGTTGATTTAAATCATTGGTTGCCCGAATAATCCCTTTATCATCGACAATTCTCGCTTCAGAAATGTCTGCATTTGAAAAATCAGATAACGCTTTTTTTAAATTTGCATCAACGTCACTACGTTCGAGATCTTTGTTGCTCATCTGCGTACTTAACGTATTTGACAATTGGACAACCTGAGAATCCATATTTTTCTTAAAATCGGAAATTGTAGTGGCTTCCAATTCACGAATGAAATAGCCACCAATGATTTGAATCGCAATCAGTAACAGCAGAATAAATGATAAAGCAATCTTAAAATTAACAGATTGAAAAAAGTGAACTTTTTTCTTCATACCTGATTACTCCTGTTCAGGATTTCTTAGATAATAACCAACCCCACGACGAGTAACTAAATACGTTGGATGACTTGGACTATCTTCAATTTTTTCTCTTAAACGACGTACGGTTACGTCCACTGTCCGCACATCACCAAAATAATCATAACCCCAAACGGTTTGTAATAAATGTTCACGAGTCATGACTTGTCCGATATGTTTTGCTAAGTAATAAAGTAACTCAAATTCACGGTGGGTTAATTCAATTTTTTCACCCCGTTTTGAGACCATGTATGCATCAGGATGAATGGTTAAATCACCAATCGTTAATTCAGATTGCGTTGTCACCTCGGCTTCTTTCGCATTGGTTGCACCTCGCCGTAAATTGGCTTTTACACGAGCAACTAATTCACGATTTGAAAATGGTTTCGTTACATAGTCATCGGCTCCTAATTCTAATCCTAAAACCTTATCGATTTCAGAATCTTTGGCAGTCACCATAATGATTGGCATATCATGTGTTTTGCGCACTTCTCGCGCGACTTCTAAGCCATCCATTTTAGGGAGCATTAAGTCTAAAATAATTAAGTCTGGTTCCACTTCTTCCACTTTTTCAAGTGCTTCTTCTCCATCGTAAGCAGTAAATACTTCATATCCTTCTTTAACCAAATTATATTTAACGATCTCTGAAATTGGCTTCTCGTCATCAACTACTAAAATTTTCTTCACAAAGAGACACCTCTTTTTCCTTCTAATCTTATTTGATACTTTCCTATTATACCTTATTTTGATGATGTTTTCATCTTTGGTTAAAAATGCGCCTTTAGGTTCTCCTAGTATAACAAAAAAAGAATCTCTGACAACAATTGACGCTTGTTATCAAAGATTCTTCTTTCGCTAATCTATTCTTCCGTATCTAAGACGAATTTTGCTACAAGAGCGGCTAATAATCCACCAATTAATGGCGCAACGATAAAAATCCACAACTCAGATAACGCTGAACCACCCGCAAAAACGGCTGGCGCGATGCTACGAGCTGGGTTGACAGAAGTTCCTGTCAAAGGAATGCCGACTAAGTGAATCATTGTTAGTGTTAACCCAATTACGATTCCTGCTAATGAAGCATTGCCTTTCTTAGCACTTGTAACTGTCATGACAACTAAAACAAAAATAAATGTTAAAATAATTTCGACTATCAATGCACCAGCAACACTTAATTCCCCTACGCCATTTTGACCTAAGTTCTCAATACTTTTACCAGCACCTTTTAGAATGCTTAATAATGCAAATGAGGCAATCAAGCCACCAACAATTTGTCCCACTACATAGTAGATTAGTTCCATTGTTGTCATTCGTTTATTAAGCCACATTCCTATAGAAACAGCTGGGTTTAGATGTGCACCTGAAATTGTGCCAATACTATAGGCAGCAGCAACGATTGTTAACCCAAATGCTAAGGCAATCCCCGTTGTTCCAATCCCTTCCATACCATTTCCTAGAACGGCTGTTCCTGTCCCAAAAAAGACAAGAATAAATGTTCCTAAACATTCTGCTATTGCTTTTTTCACAAAAAATTCCCCCTTTGTAGACAAATTGTAACACATTCGTGAAATTTTCAATATAATTTTCGTTGTTTTTTCAGCAAAATGATATTTCTATGAAAAAGAGAAATCTTAAATGAAAAATCCCCTCAAAAAAATTTGAGGAGATTTTTCATTTAATTAATCATTTAATAACTGTATACCAACACCTAAAAGTCCTGGTCCTGTATGAACAACTAATGCCGGACTAATCGTTCCAAAGTAAATTTCTTCTGCTTGTGGAAAAGCCGCTTTCAAGCGTTCCATCATTGCTTTTGCTTCTTCCTCTGCCGCACCGTGAGCGACTGCCAAACGAAAACGGGGTGCCTCACCTATAAAGTTCGTCACCAACTCAAACGTTTTATCAAGACTTTTTTTACGGCCGCGAGACTTAGCCACCGTATAGTAAATACCTTCTTCATTACAAGAAATAATGGGGTTTAATTTTAGCGCATTCCCTAAAATAGAAGTGACTAAACCAATTCGTCCACCTTTTTGTAAATATTCTAAAGTGGCTACATTAAAAAATACTTTTGCGTTGGCTACTTCTTCTGTTAATTTTTGTTGTAATTCTTGCCAGCCTAATCCTGTTTCAATTAATTCTGCTGCTCGTATCGCCTGAATGCCAGCCCCGATACCAATGTTCTTTGTATCTAAAACAAATACATCTAGTCCTTCGGTTTGTTCTCCAAGCAAGCGAACCACATTATAGGTTCCACTTAAACCACTAGAAATAGTCACCGCTAAGACTTTTTCGTAACCCGCTTCTTTAATTTTGTCAAAAATAGCTTGGATTGTTGCGCCATCTGGTAATGAAGTACTAGGGATTTCTTTCTCTAAACGTTGATACACTTCTTCTGGTGTAATATCTACCTTATCTGTATAGGTTTTTTCAGGATAAATAATCTGTAAAGGCAAGACATACATGCCGTATTGTTTGACTAATGCCTCTGGAACATCTGTCCCAGAATCAACCAGTAGTGCGATCTTTTCTTTATTCATGTGTCATCTCATCCATTTCTTTTAAGTATTCTTGTTCCAATTCAATCACTTTTTCACTAAACATTTTAGTAGCAAAAGACATTGTCGCTGCTTTTACAGCCAAATATTCAATCCCCATAGGTTCTTGTGATTTGGCCTGAACTTCTTTTTCTTGCGCTTGAGCAGCAATCACATAAATCGCTCGTTCCTGTTCTTGACAAAATAAATTGTACGCTTCACGAATACCAACCGTGGCTCCTTGGAATAAAATGCCTTGCTTAATTTCTGGCAATGTTAACACTTGTTTCAACAACGTAATCGCAATTAAAAACGCTAAATGCTTTTGATTGTAGCGCTTTTTCACTGGGGCCGGGATTAACCCGTGTTTGACATAATTATTAACCATCGAGGACGTTAACAAAGTATGTTTTTCCAGTGTAATCAATGGGGATAAGTATTTTTCTATCAGAGTAATCACTTGATCCATATATAATTCAATATCTGGTAACTCATGCCATCTTGGCAAATGAACGTTTTCCAATTGTTGGCCCCAATTTTGTAGTGATTTTTCTATCTCGTCCATAAAAACCCTCCTAACCATTTCTAAAAAAGAATATCATACTTTTGACAATTATTCAATCTAGTTTTTAAAACTAGATTGAATAAAAAAGAAAAGCGAGCAATTTTGGAATTGTTCACTTTTCTCTCTTTATTTTTTTAAAGAACGTTTTCCGATTAAAATACCTATCAAAAACAGGCCTTCTAATAAAACAAAAAACAAGATAAAACAATGCATAAAGTAGGCTTCAGGTAAGGCATTGATAATCGGATCAGTCAGCGGATTAAATAACCAAGCATCGTTGTTAAAAAATAATCCATGAAACGCAATAAAAAATTGATCAAAGCCAATTAGCATGAAAAAGCCAAAAAGCACAGGCAAAAACATTCCCCACTGAAATGGCCGTATCAATGTCCATAAACGCTGATTTTTCACCAAATATTTTAAATAAAGGACACTAGGCAACAACGTAACTAGTAATACGCCATAGCACAATAAAAACAATTTTTTCACTTCATAAAAATGAAAAGCCGCGCTATCAGACATTGGAAAATCAGGAAATACTAATGTTTTTTCAAAAGGATTGTTTAAGTACATCATTAAATGATCGTAATTTTTAATCAAGGTCACACGATCAACCTCTACGTCTTTTAAAATATTTAAGTGTTGGATATCAAAAAGATACAATGGACGAAAATTAATCGTGATCGTGATACTTAAAGCCACAATCGTTAAAAACAAACAAATGAGTCCAAGTGTTTCCCTTAAACGCAATTTCGACCTCATCATACTCAAAAAGTCCATTCATCTAAGGAATCAACAACATAGGTTGGCGGCGTTGGCAAAGTTGGAACAGCTGACTTAGGGGTAAAACCTGATGTAACTAACAAGCTATCAATACCATTTTGAATCCCTGATTGAATATCGGTTTCATAATTATCTCCAACCATAATTACTTGCTCTTTTTCCACGCCTAAATGCGCAATCGCTCGTTCCATGATAATCGCTTTTGGTTTGCCAATATAAACTGGTTTTGTTTGAGTAGCTGTCTCCACAAACGTCACAACTGAACCTGCACCAGGTAATAAGCCTCTTTCTGTCGGAATGTTCTTATCTGGATTGGTCCCAATAAACAACGCCCCTTTTTGAATGGCTAAGGTAGCTAAAACCACTTTTTCGTAAGATAATTCTGTATCAAGTCCCACGACAACATAATCAGGATTTGTTTCATCCCATTCAAAACCTGCTTCTAAAATTAAGTCAATTAAACCAGCCTCGCCGATGACAAAGACTTTCTTGCCTCGATTGGTTTCTTTCATGTAATCAATCGTCGCTAAAGTCGCTGTATAAACAAGGGATGCTGGGACATGAATATCAAATTCATTTGCTAAACGTTGTGCCACTGTTTCAGGAGATTTAGTGGTATTATTCGTTACAAATAAAAAAGGCAAATCTTTTTCCTGTAACTGCTCGACAAAACGTTTTCCGGCTGGAATTGGTTCTTTTCCTAAATAAATCGTTCCATCTAAATCAATTAAATATCCTTGATAGTCTTTTTTCACTCTGTTTACTCCTCACGTTGACGAATCGTAAAGCCTTTGCCAGATTTTTTGGAACTAGGCTGTTTGGGTGTAGTCGTTTTTTTATTTTCTTCTTTTCGCGTACGAATCACTGGCTTGCTATTTTTATTAGCGGGCGCACTCTTTTCCTCGACAAACGCGTTAGAACGATTATTCTTTTTATGGCGACGACGACGATGCGTTGTTTTTTCTTTACGTTCCCCTGTTCGTTCAATTACAAAATAGGCACAGCCAAAATTACAATATTCATACAAATAGTCTTCTAGTGTATCAATGCGTTGATCCGGCGCTGCCCGACGATTAGAAGTATCAAAAAAGCCACGCAAGCGTAACTGTTCATAGCCCCAGTCTCCTACGATATAATCATAACGCGCTAATACTTCACTAAACCGTTCACCTAAGCGTTCAGGATCAAAGGCATCACGATGATTTTTAACAATTCGGTACTCTCTTTCACCAATTTGAATATCTGTTTCATTCACAATGGTGACAATTTCCCCTTTTTTCTTTTCTTTTACAGGTTCTTCTTTTATTTCTTCAAGAACTGCTGTTAGTTCTTCTGTAAAGGTTGCAGCAGTTTCTGTTTCTGTTTCTTTTTCTTTTTTTTCGGTTGTCTTTTTGTCTGTCATTTTTTCACCACCTAGTTTTTATTATACCTTGTTTTTATTTGATTGGATAGTGGGCATGCAGATAGTTCGCCACGACAGTTCTTAAAACGTCTGGAAATAAAAATTCGACTTCTCCAACTAACTCAATCGTTGGGAAAAACGGAACAAATTGAAAGTGATCCACTGTTGTCAACGTATACTTCTGCTCTGGCTGAATAGGTTTCCCTTGCCAAAAAACGGTCTGGCTATTTCGCTCAAAACGAATCCCATCATAACATAATTCGCCAAAAATTTTCCCGCGGAAGCCCATCCCGCGAATCGGAAATTTCCGCAGAAATTGACGACTTTTTTCCATTTCACGAATCAAACGGCTCATGTCTGACCCTTTCAAGGTAACCTTGATTAAATGCATTGGATGAGGCAAAGCCTCATGTAATTGGTCTGCATTGATTATTCCTTCTGGTAAATCTGCTAAAAATAACCCGTTGTTTAACACAGCCACTTCGGTCTGCCCAGCTTCTTTTAACGCCTTCAAGGCAACAGTTATAAAGGCATGCGGTTGCCGTAAGTCCGTTGACAAGGTTTCAGGGATTTGTGCAATTTGCTGCGCTTGCAATAGTCGATGACCTTCCGTTAAGTAACCCGCAATTTCCTTGGCATCAGTTGCTTGCTCTTCTAAACTTGCTGTTTCAATCGTTTTTGCATAACTTGTGACTTGCTTCGTGTCGGCATCCACAAACAGATGCACTTCACCAATATACTGTCCATATTTGCCAGCAGCTGCTAGTTGCACATGATTAATTTTTTCACCATCTTTAAATAAATGATGTGTATGGGAACCTAAAATCACTTGAATTTCAGGATAATTCGCCGCAATCATAAAATCAGTATCTATCCCCAAGTGACTAAGCAAAATGAGAACATCACATTGAGGCGCAACTTCTGTAATCAGTTGAGGAAGGACTGCTTCCACTTGTTTGATTGTCCAGCCATTGGGATTATACGTTAAAGGAAATGGTGCGGTTAAGCCAATAAACCCTAACTTCGTGCCTTCTTTAGTTGTCACAATTTTATATGCTTGACAAAAATCTGGTAACGTTTGGGTTTTTGGATCTTCTAAATTAGCTAAGACCACTTCAAATGTTGCCTGATCATATAAATGCTCTAATTGTTTCTTTGAATTGCCGATTCCTTCATTATTTCCAATTGTAACCAGATCATACGCTAATGTATTCATTATAGCTACATTTGCTCGACCATCTGTTGCTTCGGTCAAAGGATGACACCGATCTGAAAAGTCACCTAAATCAATGGTTACGACTGTTTTGCCCTCTTTTTGGTACAGCGAACGTTTGGCTTTAACCAGACGCCGTATTTTGGGCCAATTTTCAAAGTGAGAATGAAGATCATTGGTATGGAACAACACAATCTCTTCCACTAAAATCGCCTCCTTTATTCAGCGCTCTGATTAATAGTACCATATTTATAGAAGAAAGTTACAAAAAAGAACAGATGACTTTAGAAGAATTTCTCCTAAAATCACCTGCTTTTATCAGGACGAACTATGCGTTATTTTTGGGACGCTTGCGTTGCGTCGCTTCCATGATAACTGGTAAGATCACTGGACGACGTTTGGTTTGTTCAAATAAATAACGGCTTAAGTTTTCGCGGATTTCTTGTTTCAGTTTGCTCCATTCGAAATCGTCACTTTCTAAATGCTTTTCAACAATTTCTGTAACAATATTGCTACTTTCTTTCATTAGGTCTTTACTTGTTTTAACGTAAACAAAACCTCTAGAAGTAATTTTAGCTGGGGAAACAATTCGTTTTTCTCGGCGATTAATTGTCACAACAGCCACAAAAATACCATCTTCGGAAAGAATACGACGATCCCGTAAAACGATATTACCAATATCGCCGACACCAATCCCGTCAATCATAATATTTTCGGCCGTTGTGCTGCCAGCTACCGACATTCTACCTTTTGTATACTCTAGAATGTCCCCACGACCTGTAATAAAGATATCTTTATAAGGCATGCCAATTTCATGTGCTAAGTCCGCATGCGCAGCTAACTGGCGGTATTCACCTTGGACAGGAATGAAATATTTTGGTTTCATTAAGTTCAGCATCAATTGCAAGTCATTTGGATTAGCGTGACCAGACACACGTAAATTGTCGGAAATTTGCTTCACCGTAGCACCGGCCCGATAGACAATATCCTCTGTTTTGGCAACCGTTGTTTCCATGGCCGTTGTCGGCGTTGTCGTAATATAAACTAAATCGCCTTCTTCAATTCGAACGACACCATGTGTATTATTAGCCATTTTTTGAAGTGACTTAATAGGTTCTCCCATCCGGCCTGTTTCTAAAATTAATAACTGTTCGGGTGCATATTTTTTCATTTCTTTTGGTTTCACTAATAGATCTTCGCTTGGCAATTGTAATTTTTCCAATTTCATCGCCGTCCGAATAATCCGTTCAAAATCTTGGCCTGTCAAAACGACTTTACGACCAGAACGATCCGCTGCATTCAATACTTGTTGGACCCGTTGCAAATTACTTGCCACACATGCCACGATGATTCGTCCTTCCCAATAGCGAATCGTGTCGAACACTTCATCAGCGATTTGGGCTTCGGAAGCAACTTGGACTGGGTTTTCAGCATTTGATGAATCACTAAGTAGCGCCAAGACGCCTTCTTTCCCAATTTCAGCCAAGCGGCCATAATCGGTTTGATACATCTCAATCGCACTTTGATCAAATTTAAAATCACCAGTATAAACAATGTTGCCTTCTTTTGTTTTGATACTAACACCAATCGAATCTGGAATGGTGTGCGTTGTTTTAAAGAAGCTCACCGTTGCTTGACCAAAATCAATTTCTGTATGCGGGTCAATCACATGGAAATCTTTAAATTTCTTCGTTTCCGCATGACTGTTGACACTTAGTTTTGCTAGTTCAATCGTTAATTCTGTCCCAAAAACAGGCACTTGAATTTTTGAAAGCAAATACGGTAAGGCCCCAATTGCATCTGCATGGCCATGTGTTAAAAAGACCCCTGCAATTCGTTCACTATTTTCTTCTAAATACGTAAAATCCGGAATGACGACGTCAATTCCTAAAAGTTCGTTCTCTGGATATTGTAATCCACAATCCAGTACAAAAATTTCATCTTCCACTTCAGCAACGTACATATTTTTTCCATTTTCACGAACGCCGCCTAATGGAACGATTTTTATTGTACTCACTCTTTTCACCTCTCTATGATTACACGTTCTTTAAATCTCTAACGTGCGAATAATTCTTTGCTCTTCTTCTGGTGTACAAGCAACTAGAGGTAAACGTAAATTTCCAACAGGAATACCTAAATGATTTAAGGCCGCTTTCACGGGTGCCGGCGAAGGCACTGAAAACAAGGCGTTCATTTTTGGTAATAACTGTCGTTGAATTTTAGCCGCTTCCGGCAAGTTCCCCTGCTCCAGCGCTTGATACATCTCATACATTGACGAACCGAAGACATGACTGGCTACCGAAATAACCCCTTGTCCGCCAAGTGCCTTGGTGGCAAAAGCCAACCCGTCTTCTCCAGTATACACTAGAAAGTCTTTTGGCGCTCTTTCAATCAACTCAGTAGTTGCATCTAACCCTGCACATTCTTTAATCGCCACAATTTTTTCCAATTGTGCTAAGCGCAAAGTAGTTTCCACTTCTAGACATGCAGCCGTTCTACCAGGAACATTGTACAAAATAATTGGTAGTTCACTTGCTTCTGCGATGGTTTTAAAATGTTGATACATACCTTCTTGATTTGGTTTATTATAATAAGGAACAACCGCCAAAACAGCATCGATACCAGCGATTGTCGCTAACTCTTTCACAAAAGCGACTGAGTCACGTGTATCATTCGTACCTACACCACAAATAATCGGAATACGTCCATCGATCAGTTCAATCATTCGCTGGAATAATTGTAATTCTTCTTCATGAGTTAACGTGGGTGATTCACCAGTTGTTCCTGCTAAAATAACGCCTTCTGTATGATTGGCCAATAAATAGTCTACCAATTGCGGTAGTTTATCAAAATCTATTTCTCCCGATTCTTGAAACGGCGTAACCATTGCCGTAATAATTGTTGCATTCGTTAAATCCATCCTATTCCCTCCCGAGTATACAATACAAACCTTCTAGTCGTTTTCAGGTACACGAAGCAAATTCATTTCGTGTAGCGTTTCAGCAATTTGGACCGAGTTCCAAGCAGCTCCTTTTAATAGGTTGTCTGACACAATCCATAAATGGAAACCGTTCTTCACGTCAACGTCTTGACGAATACGGCCGACAAATGTTTCTTTCTGGTTGACGCTATTTAGCGCTTGTGGATATAGTTGTTCACTTGGCTCATCTTGCAAAATTACACCTGGAGCTTGCGCCATTAATTCTTGGATGGCTGAGACCGATGCATCTGCTTGTTTCACTTCTATATAAACAGATTCAGAATGTCCTGAAATTACCGGAATACGGACACAGGTGGCAACGACTTTTAGCTTGTTGTCTCCCATGATTTTTTTTGTTTCATTCATCATTTTCCATTCTTCGTAGGTATACCCTGCTTCTGAAAAAACATCAATTTGAGGCAACGCATTAAAAGCAATTGGATAATGTTTTTCGTCACTGCCAGCTGGTAAAATTTCAGCTGACCATTCACTGACAGGTTTTCCCTCTAAAAAATCTTCAGCTTGTTCTTTTAGCTCATTAATTGCACGGATACCTGCGCCACTCACAGCTTGATACGTTGAAACGATGATTCGTTCTAAGCCAAACGCTTGCCGAATTGGTTCTAAGGCCACCATCATTTGAATCGTAGAACAATTGGGATTTGCGATGATTCCCTGATGATTTTTCAAGGCTTCTGGGTTCACTTCTGGAACAACTAAAGGAACATCTTTTGCCATTCTAAAATGGCTAGTGTTGTCAACAACAACAGCTCCGCGCTTAACTGCTTCTGGTGCAAACTTTTCGGAAATACTCCCACCAGCACTAAATAATGCTAAATCGATTCCTTCAAATGATTCCGGGACTAATTCTTCCACGATAAGAGGTTGCCCTTTAAACTGAATCTCTTGTCCGGCAGAACGCTTAGACGCCAATAACCTCACACTGGCAATTGGCAAACTTGTTTCTGCTAACAATTCAATCATTCTTGTCCCGACAGCACCTGTTGCTCCTACCACGGCAACATGATATTCTTTTCCCATATTTTCATACTCCCCTCTTACCTTCTTGTAAAAGCTACTTGTCCTATTTTACCATAGTATTGAAAAAACCTACATAGTCAAAAAAATGATTTTTTTATTTTCCCATGATATTTTAAAACTATTACCCATCAAAGGACTATCCATTGACTTTTGACTTAAATTTGTTATAGTTAAAACGAATTTAATTATAAAGGGAGCGAAATTTCATGGCACGCGTAGAAAGTTTTGAATTAGATCACAACACAGTAAAAGCACCATATGTTCGCCTTGCTGGCACAGAACAAAATGGTGATGCGTTAGTCGAAAAATATGACTTACGTTTCTTACAACCAAACAAAGATGCCCTACCAACAGGCGCATTACACACGTTGGAACATTTATTAGCAGTTAACATGCGTGATGAATTAAAAGGAATCATTGACATTTCGCCAATGGGTTGCCGCACTGGTTTTTATATGATTATGTGGGATCAACATTCACCACAAGAAATCCGTGATGCATTAGTCAACGTTTTAAACAAAGTAATCAATACAGAAGTTGTTCCAGCAGTCTCTGCAAAAGAGTGTGGAAACTACAAAGATCATTCTTTATTTGCAGCGAAAGAATACGCAAAAATCGTTTTAGACCAAGGAATTAGTTTAGATCCATTTGAACGTATTCTGTAATCTTTAGCAATTAACGACAGAGAAACCCACTATTAAGCTGTGGGTTTTTCTGTTCTCTTTCTTAATTTAAACGGAGGTTTTTTATGAATCAAACAATTGAACAATTACTAAGTCACCGTTCCGTTCGTCATTTTAAAAAGCAAGCGTTAACGGACAAGCAGAAACAACAGTTAATTACTGCAGCTCAAGCAGGATCAAGCTCCAATTTTTTACAAGCTTATACAATTATAGAAATCAAAGATCCTGAGCTACGCAGAGAATTGGGACGTTTAGCGAATTGTGAAGACTATGTCGTTAACACTGGTGTGTTCTATGTTTTTGTTGCTGATTTGTATCGTCATGCAACGATTTTGTCAAAAGAGGGGCAATCATTGGAACCCTTAAAGACACCAGAATCATTATTAGTAGCTGCCGTTGATACAACGATTGCTGCGCAAAACATGGCCATTGCGGCTGAATCTATGGATTTAGGGATTTGTTATATTGGCGGCATTCGAAATGACTTAGACACAGTAGCCAAACGCTTATCTTTGCCTGAATTAACTGTACCACTTTTCGGATTAACAATCGGTGTACCAGAAACGTTAAATGGTGTAAAACCACGGATGCCTTTTGAAAATATTTTAAGCGAAAATCACTACCAATCAGACAAATTGACAGATATGCACACATATGATGAATTATTAAAAGATTATTATGCCAGCCGCTCAAGTAACGCCCAAACAGCGGATTGGTCACAGAAGTCTTTGTCCTATTTTTCTTATAATCGTCGCCCAGAAGTAAAAATTTTCTTGCAAAAACAAGGATTTGATGTCTAAACAAAAGAGCGTGGGCTTACGTTATTTCAACGTAAGCCCACGCTCTTTTGTTAATTTTTATTTATCTTTACTAAATTTGTCTTTTAAGTCTTCAAAGCCTTCTTTAACTTTATCAGTTAATTTTTCAGCGCCTTCTTTAAGGTCGTCGCCGGCATCACGTGCTTTGTCTTTTACGTCAGCAAAGGTTGATTGAGCTTTTCCTTCAAGTTCTTTGCCTTTATCATCCGTAACTTTGCCTTGCGCTTCTTTTGCAGTACCTTCTACTTTATCTTTTGCATCGTCAAAACGTCCTTTTAAATCTGCCATGCTAATCCCTCCTAAATAATTAATTACATAATAAGAGTATCATTCTTAGCCATTTCCTTCAAATATAATGCATGAACTGCGAATAAATGGTTATTTTTGAGTCATTAAAGCTTTTTTTGCCAAGGCAAAGCAACCAATTGTTCCTGGATTATCTTCTAAAAGAGGCGTCACCAAGTATTTTTCTAAAGGCGGTGTTTCCACATATCCATTGACTAATTCAGCAAATTTTTCACGAACTTTCGGCATCAAATGGCGTTGTTTCATGACGCCGCCACCTAAAATGATCACTTCTGGCGCTAATAATAAAGTAGTATTGTACGCTGCTTGTGCTAAATAATAAGCTTCTAGTTCCCAAGTTTTATGATCCTCTTCCAATAAATGACCTTTTTTACCAGAACGACCTTCAACTGCTGGTCCTGCTGCAATCCCTTCTAAACAATCTCCATGATAAGGACAATTTCCTGCATACGTATCTTCAGGATGACGACGGACTAACGCATGCCCCATTTCTGGGTGGCTAAAGCCTTCAATAAACTCACCGTTTTGAATCGCTCCAGCGCCAACACCAGTTCCAATTGTATAATATACACAACTAGATGTATGTTGCCCATTTCCAGCAACATACTCACCATATGCCGCAGCATTCACATCCGTTGTCCAAGCCATTGGCACATCAAAATGTTGTTTCATAGTCCCTAACAAGTCAAAGTTACGCCAAGCTAATTTTGGTGTAGAAGTGATATAACCATACGTAGGAGAATCAACGTGAATATCAATCGGACCAAACGAACCAATCCCAATCGCTTTTAAAGGATATTGTTGGAAAAATTCTATTACTTTTTTCATTGTTTCTTCTGGGGTTGTTGTGGGAAAACTGACACGTTCTACGATGGTCAAATCATCTGTCCCAACGCCACATACAAATTTTGTGCCACCGGCTTCGATACTTCCTAAAAGTTTTTCTGTCATTGCAATATGCTCCTTCGTTTCCATTTTATAAGTAAGCGGATACATTACTTTTGATTAAATAACTAACATACACGTTTAGTTTACCACTTTTTTGTCGTTTCGACAGAACAATTTAACAATTTCAGTCAGGTTGCCCAATGAAATCTGGCAAGTTGCTAAAGAGCATTTTCCTAAAACAAAAAAACGAGCATTCACGGTTATCTAACAATGAATGCTCGTTTTTTGTTTATTGATTCTTTAGCGAAAAATATAACAATAGTCCGATTGTAATCCACCCACCACTAAGTAAAAGCATTAACCAACTTAAAAGCGTTTCTTTTAGAATACTTCTGGGTTCTTTTGCATGCTGAATAAAACTCATACTAGTCAGCAAAGAAAAGAGGAAAAACATAAAACAAATGACCGCTAAACCGCCAGACAACCAAAACCAACTAGCCATTATTCTCACTCTCCTTTTCGCTTGTTTTTTGATAATTATTGCGCCAAATGACACTATAAATTGCCCCAATTGTGATTACTAACAACGTGTAGAAAGTCGGTAACCACCATGTAGGTAGGACCCATTTGACCGTAGCCTCTTGATTCAATTTTTTTGCTTCACGAGTGTTAATCGTAAATTCTTGTTGAAAAGGCCAAGACTGTTGTTCATCTTGTTGTAAAATAGCACGTCCTGTAAATATATAAGTCCCAGCATCTAGCGGTTGTTTACCCAAATCAAGATGAAAATTCATGGAACTATTTGGGGCAAAGCGAACATTTTTTAGTGTCCGTTGTGCAATTTTTTTAGAGGATTCTTTTTTTATCACTTGACCTTCTAAACGAACTTCTGGAAAAATAGCAGCATATGGATTTTGAATGACCGCCTTTAGTGATTTGGCCCCTAAAGCAATTGTAGGTGTTACTTTCGCTAATTTCAGTTGGTTCACCTCTGTTAAAGGAGCATTCTCAGCACTCCTCATGGCAATCGCAACATTAAACCCGTAGCGACTGGTTAATCCCGTTGTTTGGTTCTCTTCCTCTGTTTTTTCATCTTTGAGATGCGCATAAACCCCGCCTAAAACAACTCCTTTGATAGGCTGATCAAGTCCCTTCACCTTCATCTTTGCTGATACTGTTTGATGAGGCGGCACACTCACTTCCTCATTTTCTAAAGTAACCAAGTCTGTCAGCGGAACCTTTAACGATGAATCAAGTGGTTTATCAAAATCATTGTACACAATCAACCCGTTATCATTTGTTGATGCATTTGCTAGAGTCAATACGATGGACAATTTTTCGTCTGTCTTATTTTTTATATCTAAGACAATAGTGGAAGATTGCTTTGGTGCCAGAATTAAATCATAATAACTTGATGTTCCTGACACTTGATTTTCTGGTAAAACAGGCGTTACTGTAAATTTAGTCTTCATTTCTTCTGTAGCTTCTACTTTTGGAACAATAATAAAAAATGTGAAAAACAGAAATAGACAGAAAACACCGACTTTTTTTCTACTCATTTCTTCAAGATCTCCTTTATAAAGCTGAATGTACCTACCAGTCTAACAAATCAGCGAAACAATGCTGATCAATCTTTGACTTTTGGGAAGGATAATCTTGAAAAAAGTCTCCTTGAAAAATACCAAGGAGACTTTTTATTATTCACTATAATATAATTCTTTTTTTATCTGTGTGGTTGATACTTCTGGCGTTCGTGGCAAATAAAGAACCTTTGCGGTTGTTTCAACTTCTAGAAAATCAAAAGCCCCTTGCCAATCATCGCCCATGACTAACGTATCAATTTTAAATTCAGCAATATCGGAAACTTTTTGTTTCCAACTAGTTTCAGGAATAACTAAATCAACATAACGAATTGCCTCTAATAATTGTTTACGTTTTTCATATGAAAAATAACTTTGTTTCTTTTTTTCTAAATTAAAAGCATCTGTTGAAAGTCCAACAATCAGGTAGTCCCCTTGTTGTTTCGCTTTTTTCAACAAATTAATATGACCATAGTGCAGGAGGTCAAATGTGCCGTAAGTAAGTATTTTTTTCATAAAAACCTCCATTGTACTTTGATATTTCTTCGTTAATTATCAATTTTTGTGAATAGAAAAAAGGCTACTCTTGATTGACTTTGATGGTTTTTCGATCAAATTTTTTATTTTCTGTAGCAGTATAAATTAGTAATAACTTACTCAGAGATTTTATAGAGAAAGACGTTGTTGTAGCTTTTTTTAATTGCTTTAACTGCTTTTGCAATTTTAACGGATTTTTATCTTTTAATAATTTAATTTTCGTTAAACGAAAAATGTGTTCCTGATGCTCAAATGAACGTTCAGCATCTGAATGACTAAAACGAAGATATTCTGAAAGCACCTCTTGATTTACAGCAACTTTTCCTTTTGGTAAAAACCATTCTTTGCCATTTTGATCTATTAGATGCCGCTCACTTTGATTTGAAATAACAATTTCTTTATCGTCTTCAAAAAGATACGAAAAAAGCATTGCTTTTTTTATAATTATGTACTCAGCTACTTCATATGAAGACAATTTTCTTAATTCTTCTATCAAACTATTCCATTGATTATTTTGAACAAATTTACTTAGTTTGTGAATAGGTGGTACTCGTAAAATGAACTTCTCATCTTTCTCTATTTTCACGATATAAAAAGTTGTGTCTAAGTCATTTTCCCAAATAAACAAAATAATCATTTACTGCCCCCTAGACTTGTTGTTCCGATACTTAATAGTCAAATAAATATATTTAGGAATTTGCATTAACCGATCGTATCTCTTCATTGTCAAACAACGATATAACCATTCCAAATTGTGATTTATATAAAATTCTGGCGCTCTTTTTACTGATCCAGCTAATACGTCAAAAGTACCGCCTACGTCTAAAAATACATTAGCTGTCAGGTGATCAATTGTTTGTTCCAAAAAAATCTCTTGTTTCGGTGAACCTAATGCTACAAAGACAAACCTTGGTTCAGCTTTGTTAATTTGTTCCACAATTTCTTGCTGTTTTTTCTTTGTATAGCCATGTAAAATACCGCTAATAACAATCCCTGGATATTGTCGTTGAATATTTTTAGCTGCTGCTTCAACTACTTCTTGCTTTGCACCATACAAGAAGATTCGTTCCTTATGTTGATTTGCATACTCTAAAAAATTATCCATGACATCAATTCCTGTAACTCTTTCACGAATAGACCCACCCATTAGCTTCGATGCCTTGACCACACCTATCCCATCTGCAATCCGATGAGTTGCTCTTTTCAAATATAACTTAACTTCTGGATGTTCAAATGCTAACAATGAAATCTGCGGATTAACGCTAGTTACAATCATTTTCTCTTTAGCTTTGAGATAACTTTCTAAGTCATCCATAATTTCTTGATGTGTTAATACGTCAACTGGTAATCCCCCAATATATTCAGTGCGTACCTTACTTTTCACAAAATCCCCCCAAGATTCTCTCTACCAACTCTACTATTTTATTAATGGTCTCTTTTGACTGATATTGATTCCATTCTTCGTTAATTCTAGTAATATTATCTTTATAACTATTTATTGAAAAATTTGACAATGCCACAATCAACTGTTTTTCATTTTCAACTAACGGTCCTGGTAAATATTCAAAAAAATCAGGCTCAATTCCAGGATTTAATGCGTATTTTTCTAAATCTGGACAAAAAAATAAAATGTTCGGTTGCTCTTTAACATGCATGTATTCAAAGACCACACTCGAATAATCAGTAATCAAGTAGCCTATTTCACTAAAGCTTTCAAAAATATGCTTTTCCCAAATAGAAACATTTCTCGGTAGTTCAATGGCATCTAACTGGATTGATGGATGTAATTTCATATAAAAATGAAAATTTGGCATAGCAGAAAAAGCCTTCATTGCTTGATTTATCACAAGCATCATTTCATTCATTCCCTCTCGGTAAGTTGGTGCATATAAAACTTTATTATTCTGATTTGTTTCTCCTACCTCTAATTTTTCAAGATAAGCAAGACGCGGCGAACCAAAATGACAAAATTGAGCATTCTCGAGACGATAACTGTTTCTAAAAATTGCTTCCATTTTTAGTGAATTAACGATAAAATAATTCATTTTATCGTAAACTTTTTGAAACCTGATTTGATCCTTGCTACTTCTATGTTTCGTGTGATAAGCACCCCAGCCAAACTGTTTTAAAGCCCCATTAGCATGCCATAATTGGATAACTACTTGCTTTTTTTTTAAAATTGCCAATTCTGGAAAATAATTATCTACAAAAATTAACGGCGCTGACTTCAAGTATGAAATCGCCGTTGTAATCAACAAAGTTTTCTTATCAAAAAGTATCGTCTTTATGCCTTTTTGATTTAAGGATGCTGCGTATGATTGACAATTTTTTGTATAAAGTACTATTATCATTCCGTGATATTGTTGTTCTAATTGTTCAATTAAATGTCCATCATTTCTTGGGAAACTCATTATGTACACAATTTTTACTTTTTTATGCTTGTACGGTCTCCATCTTAATACTGTTAAGTACAATTGTTTTAGCACTTTTATATCCTTTCACAAACAATAGTTTTCTTATAAAAAAGATATGATCAAAGTCTTTAAAAAGAAAAAGCTTACATATAAACTCATTAAAACAAATTATACCTTAAAGATTCTAAAAAGACAATTGCACTTTACAATATGTATACTATCCAAATAATTTAAATTATACGGTATACGGACTAGCTATACTTTCAGTTAAATAAAATAATATTTAAATAATTTCTCTGAATTTAAAACTGCCTATCCAACAAAAATAGAGGTTTCCCACCACAGTGGAAAACCTCTATAAACCTTGTCATAACAATGTTTTGAAAGACTATGCGTCTGGATTTGCGTTTTCGTCTTTGAGACCGTATTTTTTGTTGAAACGGTCCACACGTCCGTCGGCTTGTGTGAATTTTTGACGACCAGTGTAGAATGGGTGTGAGTCTGAAGTAACCTCAACACGTAATAATGGATAAGTGTTGCCATCTTCCCATTCAACAGTTTCTGAAGATCCTTTAGTTGAACCTGAAAGGAATTTGAAACCTGTTGTTGAATCCATGAATACTACTGGTTGGTAATTTGGATGGATATCTTGTTTCATACGTTTTTTCGCTCCTTTGCCCTGATCCATTTGCTGTATCAGAGTTATTTTGTCGGTATACAACAATGCTATCTTACCATGTTTTCAGTTGGTATGCAATTATCTTTTTGGATTTCTTTTAATTTGTTTGCCAAACGAAACATCATGGAAAACTTCAAATAATTGTTGATTATTTTGGGTCCGTTTCAACATTTTTATGAATTGATCCGTATATTCCAGCGAGTCTCCTGACATATTATTTCTCAATTTCCACGTTTCTTCTAGTTGTTCTGGTGTCATTAACAACTCTTCTTTTCGCGTACTTGATTTTTTAATATCAATTGCTGGGAAAATACGGCGCTCTGCTAATTCACGAGATAAATGGAGCTCCATGTTGCCTGTGCCTTTGAATTCTTCATAGATGACATCATCCATTCGGCTACCTGTATCCACCAATGCCGTGGCTAAAATAGTCAGACTGCCCCCTTCTTCGATATTTCTGGCAGCACCAAAAAATCGTTTAGGTTTGAAAAACGCAGCTGGATCTATTCCGCCACTTAAGGTTCGACCACTAGGCGGGACCACTAAATTATAGGCCCTTGCTAAACGAGTGATGCTGTCCATTAAAATAACTACGTCCCGTTTGTCTTCAACTAAGCGCATTGCTCGATCCAGAACCAATTCAGCAACTCGCGTATGATTTTGTGGTTGTTGATCAAAAGTTGAAGAAACCACATCGCCTTTAACACTTCGCTCTAAATCAGTCACTTCTTCAGGACGCTCGTCAATTAACAACAGAATCAATTCCACATCAGGATGATTTTCTGTAATCCCATTAGCAATTTCCTTTAAAACACTTGTTTTCCCCGCTTTTGGCGGCGCTACAATTAAACCACGTTGCCCAAAACCAATTGGGGCAAATACATCAATCATTCGTGTTGATAATCTGCCAGCCGTTGTTTCTAACGTTAATTGTTTTTCAGGATACAACGGTGTTAGCGCTGGAAAATGTGGCCGCTCTTTCGCTTCTTCAGGATCTTTCCCATTGACACTTTCAACATGCATGAGTCCATAGTAACGTTCTGATTCCTTTGGCGGACGCGCCTTGCCAGCTACTTTGTCCCCATTTCTCAATCCGAAACGACGAATTTGAGAAGAAGAAATATAAATGTCTTCTGCACTTGGTCCATAATTAATTGGCCGCAAAAAGCCATAACCATCCTGAGAAACAATATCTAAAATTCCTTCCATGAAGAAAAACCCTTGCTTCTCAGCTTGTGCACGAATCACAGCTAAAGACAATTCTTTTTTGTTCATTTGGCTATAATAAGGAATTTTAAACTCTTTCGCGTACGCATAAATATCTTTTAACGTACTGTTTTCCAATTCAGCCATTGTTAAATAGTCGCTCATTGATCCACCTCAAACGGACCTTCTTGTTCTTCGGTTTCTAGCATTTGAATATCAGCGCCTAAAGCAGTTAACTTTTCGATAATGTGGTCGTACCCACGTAAAATATATTCTACATTATAAATAGTGGTCGTACCTTCAGCCATCAAGCCGGCAGTGACTAGGCAAGCGCCTGCCCGTAAATCAGAGGCGACTACTTCTGCACCGTGCAATTGATTTGGACCATTTAAAATAATCATATTGCCTTCAACCGAAGCATCAGCCCCCATCCGCACTAACTCAGGGATATGCTTATTTCGTTGAGCATAAATCGTATCAATAATTTCACCAGTTCCTTGCGCTTTTAAAAGTAATGGCGTTAACGGTTGTTGCAAGTCTGTGGCAAAACCAGGATACGGATAGGTTTTCACCGTCGTCATTTTCAGATCATGTGACGGATGAACTTCAATCATGTCTTCTTCAATTGTCATCTTAACGCCCATTTCTTGCAATTTCGCAATGAAGCTTTCTAAATGCTCATAAATAACATTTCGAACCTTGATTCCTTCACCCATAGCTGCTGCCATAGCTAAATAAGTCCCAGCTTCAATTCGATCTGGAATAATCGAGTGACGACAGCCATGTAATTCTTCGACACCTTCAATCCGAATAACGTCCGTTCCAGCTCCTCGAACTTTTGCACCCATGTTATTTAATAATGTAGCAATATCAATAATTTCTGGCTCACGCGCAGCATTTTCAATAATCGTTTTGCCTTTGGCTTTAACTGCGGCTAACATGACATTGATTGTAGCGCCAATAGATACCATATCCATAAAAATTCGGGTTCCTTGTAAGCCAGCTTCGTCTGTTCTCAAGTACATCGCCCCATGTTCGTTGGTTACATGAGCGCCTAATGCTTCAAATCCTTTGATATGTAAATCAATTGGACGAGGTCCTAAGTAACAACCGCCAGGTAAGCCGACAACGCCTTCCCCAAATCGACCAAGAAGTGAGCCCATAAAATAATAGGATGCACGTAAGCTATTGATTTTTCCTTTTGGCATAGGCACAGAAACAACTTCTGTTGGGTCAATAATTAATGTATTATTTTCAAAAGTAATTTTAGCACCCATAATTTCTAAAATTTCAATTAATGAGTGAACATCCTGAATGTCAGGAACGCCATCTAAAGTCACGGGCGAATCTGCTAAAATAGCAGCTGGAATTAAAGCGACCACACTATTTTTGGCGCCGCTAATGGTTACTTCGCCCTTTAATGGACGATTCCCATTGATTACGATTTTTTTCATTTATATTCTCACCTATCTATAATATACGTTTTCTAAATAAACTACCCAATCATTCTATCATAATCAAGCTTAAGAAAAAAGAAAACTTCTCAGGTATTTTAATAGAATGAAAAAATAACAAAAAATAAAAAAGACAGCCACGTGCTGTGGCTGTCTTTAACGTAACTAGTTGATTAAGCTTTGTTAGCTGAACCGAACCAATCAATGTGTTCTTCTGCATCTTTGATGATTGCAGCTTTACCTGGTGCTAATAATTTACGAGGGTCAAATCCTTTACCTTCTAAATCTTTACCAGCTTCAATATATTCGCGCGTTGCTTTAGCGAATGATAATTGGAATTCTGTATTTACGTTAACTTTTGAGATACCCATTGAAATTGCTTTTTCAATTTGTTCTTGAGGAATACCAGAACCTCCGTGTAATACTAGAGGTACATCAGAACCGACAGCTTCAGCAATTGCTTGTAAGTGATCAAATGCTAAACCTTTCCAGTTTTCTGGATATTGACCATGGATGTTACCGATACCACATGCTAAGTAGTCAATACCTGTAGCAACCATTTGTTTACATTCTTCGATATCAGCTAATTCGCCAGTACCGATGATTCCGTCTTCTTCACCACCGATTGAACCAACTTCACATTCAACAGAAATACCTTTAGCGTGAGCTTTTTCAACTACATCTTTCGCTAATTTTAAGTTTTCTTCGAATGGTAAGTGAGAACCATCAAACATGATTGAAGTATAGCCAACTTCGATACATTCTAAAGCAGCTTCGTAGTCACCGTGGTCTAAGTGAATTGCTACTGGAACTGTGATATTCATTGAGTCTACTAAATTAGTAATCATGTCTTTAGCTACTTTGTAGCCGCCCATGTATTTAGCAGCGCCCATTGATGTTTGGATTAGAACTGGTGCTTTTTTAGCTTCTGCTGCTTCTAAAATCGCTTGTGTCCATTCTAAGTTATTTGTGTTATAGCCACCTACTGCATAGCCGCCTTTACGTGCTGCTTTTAAGAATTCTGCTCCTGATACTACTGGCATAAAAAATTCCTCCTAAGTTTTTAAAAACTTTATTTGTTAGGTGTTCCCTAACCAACGGTTCTATTTTAGCAGAATTCCTGACACTTTTCTAGTAAAATTCCCTTTTTCAGAAAATTTTTGTCTATTCTTTCACATAACCTTCATTTTTATAAAAAAACCTCCAGTTTTCCCGTTATCACTTTGGGATCTGAAGGCCGACTTGCTATTTTAATTTTTTCTTTGGTGGATAACGTTTCACCTTGTAAGATTGAAGCTCAGGAAATGTTCCTGTACTATGAAAAATCCGTTGTTCATCTTCATTGGCAAAACGCCCTAAAACCGATTGTGTTGGTAAAATATTTACAAAGGCATTCTCATCGATACTGTAAACTGCTTGTTCTAAATCATAGAGTTCGTAGCGAGTAATGACCATCATAATCATCCGACCTTCTGCACCTGAATAGCCGCCGATTGAAGGCAACAAGGTCATGCCACGAGCGATTTGTTGAGAAACTTCTAAGGCAACGGCTTCTGGTCTCGTGGTAACAATCATTGCTGTGACTTTTTGGTGACTGGTATGAATCATGTCGACCACCTGACTCAAACAATAAATAGAAATAATAGTATACAACGCACTTTCCCAGTTAAATACAAAACCAGCCAACAGCACAATAATACCATTTAATAAGAACATAAAATTACCAACTGTTTTCCCTGTTGTTTTTGAAAGAATCAGTGAAATAATGTCCATGCCGCCAGTGTTAAAGCCCATTTTCAATGAAAGCCCTGCACCAACGCCGACTAAGACACCACCCATAATTGCGTTCATCAAAGGATTCGTAGTGACTGTTACGATTGGCACAAACATAGTCACAACGGAAATGCCAATAACATTGATGAAACTAAGAATCGTTGATTGTTTCCCTAATTTTACAAACCCTAGAATGAAGACGGGAATGTTTAAAAATAAAATGAAGATCCCTGTATTAATATGGATTCCTAAATTTGTATATAATAATGTAGCAATGATTTGCGCAATTCCGTTCATCCCTGCCGAAAAAACTTTTGCCGGAATCAAAAAGAAATTCAAACCGACCGCAGAAGTCAAAGCGGTTATCGCCATCACTGCTATTTTTTTTATCGATTCATTTCTTTGGTAAGTACTAACCAATCGACTCATTTTTCTTCGCTCCTTCGCTATTCTTCTGACTTAGAATAACAGGTTCTATCCTAAAAGAAAAGGGGCTAAAAGCGAACATTGAAAAAAATTTTTTTGCAACGTTTCCATGAAAGAATGCGGGAAGATATCCCTAAAAACTGATCTTCTTATTTCTCTATTCAAAATGATTCTAGCCTAACCTTTTTTACTATTTCATGATATGATGAAGCAAAGAATATTTTAGGAGGTTTTTACATGGCTGCAAAAGAAGCAAGTTTTGATGTAGTTTCAGAGGTCAATATGGAGGAAGTCAAAAACGCGATTCAAATTGCCTTGAAAGAATTGAAAAATCGTTTTGACTTTAAAGGGTCAATTGCTGATATTAAATTGGAAAACGATAAATTAGTAGTCGTAGCTGAAGATGATTATAAAGTCGAGCAAGTGAAGGATATTTTATTTGGAAAATTAGTCAAACGCAATGTTCCGATTAAGAATATTCATTTCTCAGAAAGTGAAAAAGCCTTAGGCGGTACCGCTCGCCAATATGGTGATTTAATCAGTGGTATTGATAAAGAAAATGCAAAAAAAATCAACACAGCTATCAAAAACTCTGGGATTAAAGTTAAGTCACAAATCCAAGAAGACAAAATTCGGGTAACTGGAAAAAGTCGGGATGATTTACAAAAAGTCATGGCTCTTTTACGAGAATTAGATTTACCAATGGCTCTTGAGTTTAATAATTATCGCTAAAAAAATCCTTCAACTGTTAATGAACAGTTGAAGGATTTTTTTGTTTTGGTACCGGCCATTCTTGATTATTCAATAAAACGATTGGTCGGCGTTGGATTTTTCCTGAAAAAGCGGCAATTGCTTTAAAAACCTTTGGCATAAAATAAAACGCATTTAATTCTTCTAAATCCAGTTCTTCTTCTGCCGTAAATGAGACACAAACCTCTTGTTCTGAAAGCATAATTTCAATTTTCTTTAAAAATTGAAGTTGCCGCATTCCCGGCACGAAATAACCAGCCTTGGCAACACGAGAGGTTGTAATATCTAATTTATCACTAATGATTAGTGCTAGCGTCATTAACTCTTCCGAATCAAAGCCGTTACTATGATTTTCTATAGAAGATAAAATTTCTTCTTGATAAGACAAACAAATCTTTTGCTTACGAAAATATGCTTCTGCAAATTGTTTCCCACGAAGTGCATGTCCTGCTTTTCCTTGTAGCGCACCCACATCATGGAGCAGTGCCGCAATTTTTGCCGCCTCTAAATACTCCTCTGAAACAGCAAGTTGTTTCAAAATCATTTCCGTCATGGCTACGACATTGGTTACATGAAACCAATTATGGTATGCCCACCCAGCTTCTTCATCTTCTATTTGACCAATTGCATCATAAATTTGTCGAATTTCAGTATCTTGATGAATGCGTTCAAACAGCTTCATTTATTTTCTCCTTAAAATTAGTTACTGTTCCAAAAATTCTTTTAACTCTGTAGGATTTTTTTCGCTGTTTAAACCAACAATTAAACGAATCCGCGCTTTCGGTCCGTTTAAACCACGGGCAAAAACGACCCCCATTTTTTTCAAGCCAACGCCACCACCAGCATAATCATAGATATCTTCAGCAATGCCATTGGAACAACGAGAAACTAAAACGACTGGAATCCCGTTGTCTAGCATTTTTTGTAATGCTGGGAGCGTTTCTGGCGGTAAATTACCCGCACCTAACGCTTCAATTACTAACCCATCCGTTTCTGGGGTGTTTAATAATTCAAACATTCGTTCACCCATCCCCGCATAGGCCTTCACTACGTGAACATTTCCTTTCACAGAAGAAACATCGCAGACTTCTTGCGGTAAGACCTCTTTCGCAAAAAAAGCACGTTCTTTCGCAATGGTTCCAATTGGTCCAAAAGTTGGCGTCCGAAACGTTGCTACGTTCGTTGTATGTGTTTTTGTCACATAACGCGCCGTATGAATTTCATCATTCATCACGACTAAAACACCTTTATCGTACGATTCATCTGAACAAGCAGTCCAAATAGCACTGATGAAATTATACAAGCCATCACTACCGATTTCGTTACTTGACCGCATTGCTCCTGTTAAAACAATGGGGATTTTTTTCTCTAAGGTTATATCTAAAAAATAAGCTGTTTCTTCTAATGTATCTGTTCCATGCGTAATAACCACGCCATCAATTGGTTCAGAATAAGCTTTTTGAATCCGTTCTTTTAATTGAAACATCCGTTCTAAGGTCATGTGTGGTGAGGGAATATTAAAAATATCTTCGACAACTAAATGAACCTTGCCAGAAAATAATGCTTCTTGTTCCATCAACGGATTTTTTTCATTCGGGGCAACACTTCCTCCTGCTACTTTTGACATGGAAATGGTCCCACCTGTATGAAGGACTAAAATGGTCTTCATTTGTTTCCTCCTTTGTTTTCTTTATTTTTTAACCAAAATTGTTTCACTTGTTGAATGAGTTGTTCATTGGTGTTTGCCTTTCGATGCGCCAACCAATGCGGCGGAAAGAAACGCTGGACACTTGGTAATTCAAATCGTTCGTCTAATAACAACACAAAGCCTTTATCTCGCGCATCTCGAATGACACGTCCAGCCGCTTGCAAGACTTTATTCATACCAGGAATTTGATACGCAAATTGAAACCCTTGCCCTCGCTCTTCTTGATAAAAAGTGCGAATCAGTTCTTGCTCCGGGTTCATTTGTGGTAGCCCGACACTAACAATTATCGTACCAATCAATCGGGTACCTTTCAAGTCAATTCCTTCTGAAAATATACCACCTAAAACACAAAAACCGATGAAAGTTTCTTGAGGATTCTCTTTAAATTCAGCTAAAAATGCTTCTCGCTCTTTTTCGTTTAAGTCCGTTCCCTGAATTTGAGTTTTTACTTGCGGGTAACGTTGGCTAAATACTTGATAGACATCATCCATATAGACATAAGAAGGGAAGAAAATTAAATAATTACCTGTTTTTGTTTCACTTAACTTCCCTAAAAGTTCACTAATCTGTGGATAACTTTTTTCACGGTTTTTATAGGTTGTTTGGAGATGACTACCAATCATCAACAATTGATTTTCTTCTGGAAAAGGATACGGAATCCGATAACGTAGGCTTTCTTCACCTCCACCAAGCACTTCTTGATAATAATTCAGAGGTGTTAAACTTGCCGAAAATAAGATACTCGCTTTCCCTTTATCTAATCGTTGTGTCAATAAATAAGCCGGATCGACACAAAATTGTTTCACAACGCAGTCATAGTTTCGCAAAGAAATAGACGTATAAAAGCCGTTGTCGTAATACTCGCTGATTCGAAGATAACTTAAACAATCAAAATAAAAACTGAGAATCGACGCCAATTCCTCAATGTGTTGATTTTCTGGCAACCATTCTGCAATTACTTCTGTTAATCGATGTATCTGTTTAACTAATGAATCAATTGGCGCGCGTTGGGCAAAAAAATCCGTGTCTTTTTCTTCACAGATTGCTTCAATATCATCAAACGTAGTTAAGACTTTTTGACAAGCTCTTTTTAATTGAACAGATTCTTTTTGCAATCTTTTTTGAATTTGCAAAACCGCATTCCTAGAAATAGCGGCCGAATACATCTCCCGTGAACGATTAACCAAATTATGGGTTTCATCCACTAAAAAAATATTCTCTTCTGCACTTTGGGGTTCTTCAAAGAAGCGCCGTAAATAAACCGTTGGATCAAATAGATAATTGTAATCGCCAATAATTAAATCACACCAAAGACTTGCATCTAGCGACAACTCGAATGGACACAATTGGTGCTTTTGTGCATACCGTTCAATAACCTCTCTCGTTAAATGATTTTCATGTTGCAATAAATCCCACAGTCCCTCATTTAAACGATCATAATAGCCGTCAGCAAACGGGCAATATTCTGGTGTACAATTTCGTTCAGTTAAAAAACAAATTTTATCTTTTGCTGTTAACGTAATACTCTTAGTTTGCGCTTGTTTTTCGGACAGCGCTTTGACGGCATCTTCAGCCACTTGCCGCGTAATGGTCTTAGCTGTTAAATAAAAAATCCGTTCACCTTCTTCTTCACCAATTGCTTTCATCGCTGGAAAAAGAGTGGACATTGTCTTGCCTGTTCCAGTTGGTGCTTCCACGAAGAGCCGCTGTTTACTAAGAATTGTTTTATAGACGGCTACCGCCAATTCTCGTTGCCCTTTGCGATACTCCCCGTAAGGAAAACTAAGATTTTTTAATGATTTATTTCTCAAAATACGCCACTCTTCTTTAAAAATTACCCACTGTTCATAGCGCTTCATCAAATCAGTAAAAAACTCCGCTAATGCAGCTTCTGTAAAATGGCGTTCTTGTCGTGTGATTTGTTTTGTGGTGGTCTGATAATAAGTGAGTTGAAGCGTTATTTCAGAAAGTTGTTCTTGTTGGCAATACATGTGACCATAACACATCGCTTGATACCAAAACAATTCGACCTTTTCTGGCGGCAATTCTTCAAACGCTGGTTCGGATGTTTTAATTTCATCAATGACCACTTGCCCAGTTTCTTTCACAAAAATGCCGTCTGCACGACCTTCTACACAATAATTATGGCCATTTAAAGGCACCTCAATTTTTAAAGATACTTCCTTTTGATAAAGGCTCCCCGCTTCCTTTTGCAACATTCGATGAAGGCGACTACCTTCTTGTGGTGTATGTTCACTCACATGGCGAGAATCGATACTTCCCCGCCTTAAAATAAATTCGACCACTTGACGCACCGCAATTTTTCTCGTTGATTTCACGTAATCCCACCTATCTGCCTCCCTATTATAGAACATACATTCGCTAAACAAAAGTAAAAAATCCAAAACGAACACAATCATGCGTTCATTCTGGATTTCTCTTTAGATTATCAACAATTAAAAACAACTTGTTTCTTCTAACTGTTTGGCTTCTTTTCCATTTGCTTTTGCCACGACCAATTGCGCCATTTGTTTAAACGAATTATTTAAACCAATGCCGCCCTTTTTGGGCATCTTCACAATCGGTACTTGCTGATAATAGTGACTAACTGCTGGATTTTCTTCTGCCATCGCTGCAATTGCAGGAATGCCCGCAGCATTAAACTTACAAGCTAGATGAGCGGCCATTTCTCCAAAATTAGGATAATGCATGGCAGGTCCGCAAAGAACCGCATTGGCATGAAACTTTTTTGCAAAGCCAATAAATTTCTTTGCTACCTCTTCCTCGTTTTCCAAATAATATTGGTCACCACAATAAAGTGTCGCAACAATTTCCGCTCCTTGCTTCTGTAAAAATGGTAGCAATGTTACCCCTGGACCTAAGGGAGCTTTTTTACCACTTGGTTTCAGCTGAGCTTGTTCATCACTGCCAAATCCTGCTAAACTGTGGTTTAAGACTAAAAGGATTTTTTTCATGCCTATTTCCTCCTTATTTATAAATCATCGAAGTCAAAGGAATCAAAATCAATTTCTTCACTCTCTTCTTCTTGTGCTTTCCATTCTTCACGTAAATATTGGTCATCCATAACTCGAATAAAAGGATAATAAATGAACATTCCTAGTACCAATAAGAGAGCTTGCAGAATTGATCCTTGCCAACCGCTGACTAAAAATCCTGAGATAATTGGTGGGGTCGTCCACGGCAATTGAATACCGTTCGTCAATGGAACTAAGCCCCAATCCATAGCAAAATAGGCAATAATAATATTAATTGCGGGTACTAATACAAATGGAATTAAAAGGATTGGATTTAAAACAATTGGCAACCCAAAAATGATTGGTTCGTTAATCCCAAAAACACCAGGAATTAGTGAAAGTTGCGAAAGCTTTTTAATTCGTTGACTTTTACAGAATAAGACCATCACAATGATTAATGAGAGTGTGGAACCGGCGCCACCAAATGTTGCAAACATATCTTGAAATTGTCCAGTGATGATGTTGGGAATTTCATGACCGTCTTTAAATGCTTGTAAATTTTCAACAGACAATGCCCGCAAAACAGGATTAAAGACTGCGCCAACCACGCTACCTCCGTTAATGCCAAAGAACCAAAAGAAGTGTAAAAATAAATAAGCAATGCTCATCGCACCTAAGGTATTACCAAGACTCAATAAGGGCGTTTGTAGAAATTCAAAAATAACATCTTGTAAATTACCATAAGGAGTTAAAGCAGCCAGCCAATTGACTAAAAACATGAGAGTAACAACTAAAAAACTCGGAATCAGGGCCTCAAAAGACTTAACCACTGTTGGTGGCACTCCTTCTGGCATTTTTATTGTCCACCCTTTACGAACAATGGCCACAAATAAACGAGTCGCAATTAATGCGACAATCATTCCTAAAAACAAGCCACTGGAACCCATCCATTTTAAAGGTAAACTAGTAACTTCATAACCCTTTGAACTATTTTCCGGTGTAAATAATGTTTGATAAGGCGTTACAATAAAAAATGAAACCAATGCGATAATTCCTGCTTGCATTGCATCCACATTGAATTGTTTTCCTAAACTATAGGCAATACCGACAACGGCCAGAATAGTCATTACATCAAAACTAGCACTAGCTGGAACAGACATCATTGTCGCCCAGTCTTTACCAAGCAAATGAGACATCCAAGTATCCCATTGTGGCAAAGGAAAATTAGCAATTAATAAGAAGACCGAACCAACAATCAACAAGGGCGTTGATAAAAGGAAGCCATCACGAATCGCTACTAAATACTTATTTTCTCCTATCACTTTTGCCAAAGGGGTCAATACGCGCTCTAACCAATCCAAAAATTTTTGCACGGTCGTCACTCCTATCTATTATTTTTTATTTTGCTTAATTAACCGCAGCGCTTCTTTCAATGCTTTTTCGCCATCCATCATGCCATAAATTTCTGGCGCAATTGCAGCGACAGGAATCCCTTGAGGAGCAAATTGTTCTTTTGTTTTTTCTAATAAAAAACGGACTTGTGGTCCTAATAAAATAGCAACAGGCTTCTCTGCTTCAACCACTTCCTGTGCTCTTGCAATAGGAAAAGCAGTAATCATTAAAGGCATTTGATGTTTTTCCACTACTTCCATCATTTTATTCACCATAATACTTGTAGACATTCCTGCATCACAAAAAAGATAAATTTGTTTTTTACTCATGTTCCTTCACTCTCCTCATTTATTCAATTGGTGCTTTGATTCTTTTTTCATAGGCCGCTAACCATTCTTGTGAAATCGGCTGAATCTCTGTGGTATGATTCTTGCCTGGATTTGCAATATAGATTTCTGGTTGCTGCATATCAGTACCAACCGTAAAAGTAAATTCCACATTCGTAGCTACGCCCCAGTCTCCCTGTTTGTTCATGGCCACCAGTGAAAAAGCTCCTGCTTTCCCATAACGTTGGGTCAATTTTTCGTGAAAAGCATAGACCGCTTGATCACATGCTTGTTGTGGCGAGCGCCCTTCCCCCATTAAACGAACGATTTCATAAGAAAGACAGCCTTTCATTAAATCTTCACCTAATCCTGTAGCCGCAGCACCACCAATTTCGCTATCAACATAAAAACCAGAACCTGACAGTGGTGAATCACCAACACGTCCTGCTTTTTTCATAAAGAGTCCCGAACTGGAAGTGCCAGCTGCCATTGATCCTGTTTGGTCTAACGTAATAGCGCCGACAGTATCATGCCCATCATAGGGGTTCAACTGATTTTCCTGAATTTCTTTTAAACGCTTTTGCCACCATTGATTAGCGCGTTCTGTCAACATATTCTTTCTTTCAAAACCGTGCAACATTGAATATTTCGTTGCACCTGCGCCAACACGAAAACTATTAAACTTCTCTTTACTTAATGCTTTAGCCACTGAAATCGGATTTTTAACATCTGTAATTCCTGCCACAGCACCAATTGCAAATGTGTCTCCATCCATATAGGCAGCATCCATTTCTAAAATCCCTTCCTCATTAGGTAAACCGCCGTAGCCCACTGACTTATAAAAAGGATAGTCTTCTACTTCTTTAATTAATTGTTCCACGGCCGTGCCTGCAGCACCTCCTTGTTGTAATTCTTCTGTAGCTTTTAGTAACCCATCATGTGCCATCCGCCATGTCGCAATTGCACCCCAAGTCATTTTCCATCCGCCCTTTCGTTAACGCTTACATTTCTTCACCATTATAAACTAGTATATACTGTTTTGTATATACTGAAAATGAAATTTTATACAGAAAAATAGAAGATACACGTATGCGACCTCTACGAAACACATTGGCTTCTTCTCATACGTGTATCTTCTATTGGTTTTATGCTTCTGTTAATGCAATCATCGCTTGCATATAGATTTCCAGATTAAGCAGTAAATCTTTTTCATCCATATATTCATCTTGGTTATGCGCAATGCCTTTTTGACCAGGAAATGATGGACCAAAAGCAACGATATTCGGCATAAAACGAGCATACGTAGCACCTGTAGTTGTGACTGGCGTCCCATCTAAGCCAGTAATTTGTTCATAAACCTTGGTTAATTTTTGAACATTGCGCTCATCTTTTGGAAACAGCGTACTAGGGAGGCGGCGGATGACGGTCACTTCACTTTCTGGAAATAGTGCCTTCGTTAGCTGCGTGGTTACTTCGTTTTCTGTAATAGAAACAGGATAACGCACGGCCAATGATAACACCAATTGCTGTCCTCGTTTTTCCAACGCATAGGGCGTTAAAATCAATTGCCCACTATCCTGATCCTTAAAGTCCAGAGCTACTCCTTCGCCATAGTGCTTTTCGTGAAAACTAGCGGTTAACCAGTCGAAATACTGTAATAAATTTCCTTTGACTAACTGTTCCTCGCTAATTTTCTGTGCCAATAAAGTAATCGCGTTCTTGCCTAGTTCTGGCGCATTGGAAGGAGCACGTTTTCCCGTGATTGCTGTTGTTTTTCCTGCAATCACCACACTTAATTGATCAGGTACGTGGTCTTTTGCTTGATCACCCATAATCTGACCAATTTGTTCACTTGAATCATCTGGGATGGTCGTTGTGATTTCATAATTAACAATCCCTCGCTCCCCATAAACTACTGGATATTTACAATCTGGAGTAAATCCAAAAACGGGTGCGTTTTCCTTCTCTAAATATAAGGGGATATCTCCACTCCCACTTTCTTCATCCGTGCCAAACATTAAGCGAATGGTTTTCTTTGGTTGGTAACCAAGTTCTTTCAGTAATTTCATTCCATACAGGCAAGCCAAGATAGGACCTTTATTATCTAGAATTCCTCTACCATACAAACGTTGATTTTTTTTCGTTAATTGAAAGGGCGGCACTGACCAACCAGAACCTTCTGGTACTACATCTAAATGACCAATAATTCCCAGATATTCTTCCGCTGTTCCCCATTGCGCATAGCCAACTGCGTCATTGACAATCCCAGTTTGAAAGCCATAACGCTCTGCCAGTTTCAGCGTTTCTTCCAAGGCTCTTTTCGGTCCTTCACCAAAAGGTGCCTCTTTTTTAGGCGACCCTTTCACACTTCGAATCGCCATAATTTTGTTTAAGTCTTCATAAAATAAATCTTTTTGAGCGGCTATTTCTTCTTTTATCTTCATTCGTTCCAAGAACCTCCTAGCTCCACTTGGTTGTTTTCAGACGGGCTATAGCGGGTCAGTGTGTTTTTAAACGTGTACCGATCTGCTCGATATAAAGAGACATCATATAAAATAGGAGTTGCATCAAGCGCATAGGTGATAGAGTGGACTTGTAAAAGTGGTTGGCCCACAGGAACATTCAATAATTCTGAAATTTCCGCTTCAACTAAGATTGCTTCAATTTCTTGATGCGAATAAGCAATCTCGACGTTCTTCTCGATTAAGCAGAAAAGAGAGCCCTCGAAGTCTTGCTTCGTATGGCCTTGTACGTATGCCTGTGGCAAATAAATTTTTTCAACTGTCATTGGTTCGCCGTCTAACATTCGGCGGCGAATCAGTTCATAAATTGCCTCATTTTTGCCTACTTGGAGCGCCTCCCGAATTTTCTCAGCGGGATGTACTACTTCTTCAAAGGAAATGACTTCTGTCTGGCTTTTTTTCCCGTAAGCTTTGGCTGCCTCAGTAAAACCTTGTAAGCCAGCGCGGCCACTTTGAATTTTCGCTTGCGACATCACATAACTACCTTTACCATGTCGTTTTACCAAAATATTTTTGCGGATCAAATCATCAATCGCTTTACGGATGGTCAAGCGACTGCAGTTATATTCTTTAGCTAAATCATATTCTGAAGGTAATTTTTGTGCACTTACATACAGACCGTCTCGAATCTTCTTTTCAATTTCTGCAGAAATTTGCTTAAATTTGGGTGCATTTTCTGTCATTTCATCGCCTATCTTTCTTCAAAAAAATAAATTTTCTAGTATATACCACACTGTCTATACTAAATCAATTTTTAAGAAACCGCAATCATTTGTTGCGTTTCTTAAAAATCAAAAAAGAAAGCGAGCCACAAGTCGGTTGGACTTGTGGCTCGCTTTTTTAGGAAAAAATGTGTTATTTCCCTTTCATCCGTTCTTTGCCTTCTTGACACATATAGAGTAGCGGACAGGCTTCACATTTAGGCGCTCTTGCTAGGCAGTGATAACGCCCAAAGAAAATCATGGTATGGTGCGTTTTCACCCAGAGTTCTTTCGGAACTTTACGCATTAATGTCTGCTCAACTTCAGTAACATTCGCATTTAGCTTACAAATTCTAAGGCGCTTGGACACTCGTTCCACGTGTGTATCTACTGCAAAAGCCGATTCGCCGAAAGCATCTCCCATTACTACATTGGCTGTTTTTCTCCCCACGCCAGGTAAACTGACCAGTTCATCTCTGGTTTGCGGAACTTCTCCATTGAAACGTTCTAAAAGTTGTTGTGCGCACGCTTTAATATTTTTTGCTTTATTGCGATATAAGCCAATGGTTTTTATTTTATCAATAATCTCCTCCACCGGCGCAGCTGCTAAAGCTTCTGGTGTTGGAAAAGCTGCGAATAAACCAGGAGTCGCTTTATTTACCGATACATCGGTTGCTTGCGCACTTAAAATCACAGCAATTAATAATTCAAAAGGATTCTTATGTTTTAATTCACATTCTGCATTTGGAAACATCTCATACATAATTTCAATAGCTTCCATTGTTTTCTCTTTTGATAGCATGGCCCACCTCCTTTTTATTCACTGTCTTCTGGATTTAACCAATTGTGTAATGTAACCTTTGGCAACGATTCTTGTGTCTGACCTTGTTGTTCAATCTCATTTTGAATCATAGAATCTTTTCGTTTTTTCTGATCAGCAGCAACTTGTTCTTTGGTGGTAATATTTTTACGCTCCCACGCAAGTAAAATACGATCAATATATTTCAAACTATACGCCTGATTTAAAACAGCTTCTCGCAACGCTAACCGGATTAATTCAGGGGAATAATGGTCCGTGTTCAACCACTGACCAATCATTTCTAATTCAATTGGTGAAAGTGGACGTCCGAATTCTTTTTCAAAGCCTTGGTAAAGCTGTTTAATTTCATCTTCGTGGTTTGCGACAACTTGTTTTTCTTTGCTCGTTTGTAAAAATAATTGAATCTTTTGAAAAACAGGCAGTAAATCATACGTATCCATCATTTGACCTTTTTGGTTTTGTTGTGTTTCAATTCGAATAAATCCGCGAGAAACCAATTGATTTAACAACTTATAAATCGTATCTGGCGTTTTACCCATCGTCTCTGCAATCGCCATTAAGTCTGGAAATAAATCGCCTGCATTTTGCGAACGAAAAAGTTGCAGTAAAAAGAGAAATTCATCATCTTTCAAACCAATTTTTTGGTAATGATCAAATAGTAAGTTTGAGATTGTTGTTTCACCAGCTTCTAAATATTCACGAATTGATAACATTGTTGTTGTCCACTTCCCCTTGCTTGTTTCACTTATTGCACTTGATAAACATCAAAATAAATAGCTTTCATATAATCAATTAAATAACTAGGATTCAATTCTTCTCCCGTTGCATCATAAATTAATTGATTTGGTTTACGTGAAGCGCCGTACTGATGAATATGTTGTGTTAACCATTTACGGATATCAGAATAATCCTCCGAAGCTAAAATTTCATCAACAGATAATTCTTGTTTCATTGCGTGAAATAGTTGCGCGGCGTACATATAACCCAAGGCATAAGATGGGAAATAACCAAAGCTACCTCCAGACCAATGAACATCTTGAAGGACACCTTCTAAATCATTTTCAGGTGATACGCCTAAGTACTCTTGGTATTTTTCGTTCCACACTTTTGGCAAATCAGCGACTTCCAAAGAACCATTAAATAACATTTTTTCAATTTCATAACGAATAATGATATGCAAAGGATAGGTGAGACTATCGGAATCAATCCGTATCAAACTTGCTTTCGTTTCTTTTAAAGAAGCATAGAAATCTTCAAAAGCAATATCATCAAAAGTGCCTTCTGCGCATTTTTGGAAAAACGGGTATTGTTTTTGCCAAAAAGCTCGGTTGCTACCAATGATAATTTCATTAAAGAGCGATTGTGATTCGTGAATCCCCATAGAGGCGCCTTCGCTTAGTGGTGTAAAGTCAAATTTAGGATCAAAATTTTGTTCATACATCCCATGACCCGCTTCATGAATCACACCAAATGTTGCCATTGAGAAATTATTTTCTTCCCAGCGCGTAGTAATCCGCGCATCATTTCGATTTAGAGCTGTCATAAATGGATGAACTGTATCATCTAATCGGCCTTTTGAAAAATCATAGCCTAATTGTTCAACCACACCAATCACAAAACGGCGTTGTTGTTCTTTGGTCATTTTTCTAGATAAAAAGTCAGTTCTAGGCGGCGTACCTTTTTCTGCTAAAACGGTCCGAATCTCTTGAATCCCTTGTTTTACTTGGTCGAATACTTGGTCTAGTTTCTCAACCGTCATCCCTGGTTCAAATTGATTTAATAACACATCATACGGAGTTTTTTCTTCTTTTTGCCAATAAGGAATGAACTCTTTTTGGAACGCAACGACCTTCGTTAAGGTTTCTTCTAACAAGCCGAAATCTTGTGCAGCGCGTGCTTTTAGCCAATCTGTATGTGCTTGGTTTAATACTTTAACATATTCTTGCATACGTTCAGCTGGAACATTTTTATTCAAAGCATATTCTTCTTTTACTTTTTCAAAAACCAGTTTCCCTAATTCAGATAATTCTTCAGGGCGTGTCTCAAAATAGGCCAATGCTTCTTGAATAACTGGGCCAATACTTCGTTCAAAATATAATCCGGTTAAATACCCTTCTACTTCTCCTCGAAAAGGACTACTTTTTTCTGGCATCCCAGTTGATGAATCCCAGTCTAATAATGTCAAGGCATTTTTTAGTAATTGAATTTCTTTCACTTCTTGTAAAAATACAGCTTCCTTCATTTTTTTACACCAGCTTTCTTAGTCTTCCCGTGGTTTTCTTGGTGGACGTGTTCCCCAGTATTGGAATAAATCTGTTCGTAAGGCTCCGTTGTAAAGCTTCCGTTTTTTAGTAGCTTTGGCACCATAATATTCTTCAAAAGCAAGATCACTCGTCAGTATATACTTGCTCCAAGTAGTTAACGGACGGAAAACATGGCCCATTTCTTTATACAAACGGCGAACACTTTCCTCTTCTCCTAAACGCTCACCATAAGGCGGGTTAGCTACCATTACACCATATTCCTTCTCGGTTGTAAAATCTTTTAATGCCAATTGTTTAAAAGTAATTGAATCACCTAAACCAACTTCCTCAGCATTCGCTCGTGCGACTTCAATCATTCGCCCATCAACATCTGAACCACAGATATCTAATTCAACATCGTAGTCTGCCTTTGCCTCGGCTTCGTTACGTACTTTTTCAAAAATTGCTGGATCAACCCAATCCCATGTTTCACAAGTGAAACTACGATTAAAGCCAGGGGCAATGTTATGGCCAATTAATGCTGCTTCAATACAAATTGTTCCAGAACCACAAACTGGATCATAAAAAGGACGATCTTTGCGCCAATTGGTCAACATCACTAAAGCAGCTGCCATGTTTTCCTTAAGAGGTGCGCCCCCCTTTTCAATGCGATAGCCTCGTTTAAATAAACTTGGTCCAGTCGTGTCCAACGTCAACGTCACTTTATCTTTTAGAAGAGCCACTTCTAATTTAAACAAAGCTCCTGTTTCGGTTAAAGGCACCGTCGCTGGACGATGGTAAACTTCTCTTAAACGGTTAACAATGGCTTTTTTGGTGATGGCTTGGCAATCAGGAACACTATACAATTTTGACTTAATTGATTTACCTGCAACTGGAAATTCTGCATCTAAAGGCAAATAATCTTCCCAAGGAAGTGCTTTAACTTTTTCAAATAATTCATCAAAACTATAGGCGTTAAATTCGCCAACGACGATTTTAATCCGATCTGCTGTTCGTAGCCATAAATTGGCAGTAGCAATTGTTTCAACTGTTCCTTCAAAGACGGCCCGGCCATTTTCTACTTCACAGGGAATCCCTAAATCACGCAATTCTTTTCCAACTAATGCTTCTAAGCCACTAGCAGCCGTTGCAACAAGTTTGAATGTTTTTTCTTTCGTCATAAAAACTCCTTCTTGACTCTTTTTTATTGTCTGGAGCTAACAGTCCTGCCGACTACTGCTCCGCTTGTTTTTTATAATTGTCCGCTTTCTCTGAACTAAACGGTCCTGTTCCGGCCTCTTTAGAACAGACAGCTTACTACTTTTATCTCAGTTTCTTTATTTTAACATTTTTTTATTCTTTTCGTAAAAAAAGCCTTCACAACTACGTTGGAAGGTCTTCCTGAATTACTTGTAATTTTCTATAAGCCATGTTCTGTATCACCAATTCTTCAGGAAAAATTGGTGACGGTCATCATCTATCTGCAGAGTAAACTCTGCCTCTTCTACTCGTTCATTTCCTTTAGAAGAGCGCCCCTACCATTGTTTGGGTTGCTCGCTCGAGGGGTTTACCGCGTTCCACCGATGGAGTTTCCCACATCGCTTCGTCACTGTGGCACTTTCAAGGATACTTTGACATAGTCGAAACCTTAGTCATTTTTCCTGCCGTTACTCTAAAAGAGTACCTTAGCTTATGATTTCGCTAAGCACGAACACTACAAGCATCTCAGCTTGTGCGAGCATGGACTTTCCTCAGCTTGCAAAAGCAAACCGCGATCACCCGAAAATTACAAATCTGTTTAGACGAACAGCAAAAATTTACACACTACAACAAGTGTCCGCTATTCTAATAAATGCTTTTTGTTCCTCGTGAAAACTTGACTTAAATTGTCTTGTTAAAATTGACGTGTTTGTGCATTATCAACATCATGATTCGCTGGTTCTGCAGGCATTGACGGTGCAGAAGGCGTTACAGGTGTTGAAGGTGTTTCATCTAACTTTTTACCAAAAACTTCACGCTCTAAGTTTGATAAACGTTTTAAAATATCAAAGTTGGTCACTGCTGCACTTTTTGGTACTTCTTGAGCAACACGAGGCGTTGGTTGGGCTTTTGATAATTGGTCTAATTTTGCCATTAAGCGGCTGTTTTCTTCTTGCAAGCTTAATAATTCTTTATTATAAGCTTCGTAGTCTTTAATAACATTGTCTAAAAATTCGTCTACTTCAATTGGGTCATACCCGTTCATCATTTTCGTTTTAAATTCTTTTTGTAAAATGTCTTTAGGACTATATACTAAATTTGCCATGTTTACACCTCATTTGTTTATTTACGATAGAAAATTTCATAGTTCCACAAATACTATTGTAACGAAAAATAGCTAGAAAATCAAACAGATTCTCTAATCAATCACCGAGTTTTGTAAATCATCCATTGTAATTAAGCGAATATCATAGGGTTCTCGTTCCGAAAAATGTTGTGCATCCTTTAAAAAATACTCCGTTTTGCCAGGGTACTCTTTGTCATAAATAAGTAAGCTGCCCCCAGAATGTTCCAAAAGAAATTTTGTATGCATTTTTAATTGTGCTGGCGATTGATAGGGCTGGTGACTTACTGAGTTGATATAATCAGCCAAACTTTCCGCTTTCGTTAACAGTTCTCGATTTTGTTCATTCCAATTATTGCCAAAGTCTTTAAACGGATAAAGTAAACCTAGCTGAACTTCTGGATATTCCGTTTTTAATTCCCCAACTACTTCAGCTGTCCAAAGTTCAACACCTAAATTGCCAGAAATCAAAATCCATTCTACTCCCGTTTCAATATAACTGGCTAACTCTTTTTTTAAGACATTTTTAATAACTGTGATTTTCGGGTCTTTTCCTTGAAATATCCCCAATTCAAAGCTGCGATAACCGGTGACATAGAGGGTTTTTATCATTTCCATAAGTCATCCCTTTTCTTTCAGGTCTTTTTTTTGGTATAATACAGGCTAGGAGTGTGATAAACGTGACGTTCCATTATCCTAACGGAATACCTTATAATCATCATGAAGCACAATCACCAAAAAAACAAGTAAAAAAGAAACGCCCCGTTGAATTTGGTAATCGTGGGATGGATTTCGAAGAAGCGATCAATCAAAGCAATCAATATTATCTATTGAATAAGCAAGCAGTCGTTCATAAGAAACCAACTCCTGTTCAAATTGTTAAAGTAGATTATCCCAAACGAAGTGCGGCTGTTATTAAGGAGGCCTACTTTAGACAAGCTTCAACGACTGATTATAACGGTGTATATCAAGGCCGTTACATAGATTTTGAAGCGAAAGAAACGAAAAATACCACGTCCTTTCCCTTTAAAAATTTTCATCAACATCAAATTGATCATATGGAACAATGTATAGCACAACAAGGGATTTGTTTTGTGCTATTATGGTTTTCAAGCTTAAAACGCTGCTTCTTTTTTAGTGGTGAAAATCTAATAACGCATTGGAAAAACCAAGCAGTTACTGGAAAAAAATCTATGCCGCTTGCACTCATCGAGAAAGAAGGAATTGAATTATCTTTTGGAATCGCACCGCGAATCCCTTATCTCGACGCAGTGGAACAATATATTCAGACACACTAGATTCATAAAGTTTTGAAAGTATAACAAAGGAGTTGCTATTTATGCCAACCGCAAATTCAGGCTCGCGAGCTGCTAGACATGCATCCAACACCTCATCGAAGTCGAGTTACAAGAAAAAGACACAACCGCCGAAAAAGAAAAAACGGCTTGTTTTAAAAATCTTTCTTGGCTTACTTATCGCTGGGATGGTCGCTTTTTTAGCAGGCGTTGGTCTTTTTTGGTTCTATGCACGACAAGCCCCAAAATTAGAAGATGACAAACTGAATGCGACAGTTTCATCGAAGCTTTACGATATTAATAATGAAATTTTTGAGGATTTAGGCGCAGAAAAGCGTGAATTAATTCAACCAAATGATGTGCCTCAATTATTAAAAGATGCCATTGTTTCTGTCGAAGACCGTCGTTTCTATAAACACATTGGTGTGGATCCGATTCGGATTATCGGTTCTGCCCTTTCAAATGTCAAAAATGGTGGATTACAAGGCGGAAGTACCTTAACCCAACAATTAATTAAATTGTCCTACTTCTCTACAAAAGAATCTGACCAAACCTTGAAACGGAAAGCACAAGAAGCATGGATGGCTGTTCGTTTAGAACGTGAAAAATCAAAAGAAGAAATTTTAACTTACTACATTAACAAAGTCTACATGGCGAATGGTTTTTATGGAATGGAAACAGCGGCTGAAAATTATTATGGTAAACATTTATCTGAACTTGATTTACCACAAACGGCCCTACTGGCAGGAATGCCACAAGCGCCAAACTCATACGATCCCTATACAAAACCAGATACTGCTAAAGAACGTCGGGATGTCGTACTCTACACAATGTACGACAATAAAAAAATCTCGAAAGCAGAGTACGAAAAAGCCAAAGCTACCCCAATCGATGAAGGCTTAGTGCCATTAAAAGCCAGTGATGACAATCGAAAAGTCGTAGATAATTACGTCAAAGAAGTAATCAATGAAGTGAAAGCAAAAACTGGCAAAAATGTTTACACAGACGGACTAGATATCTACACAAACTTAGATATGAATGCCCAAAAACAACTTTACGATATTGTCAACAGTGATCAATACGTTGCGTTTCCAGATGATAAAATGCAAGTAGCTTCAACCGTTATTGATGTTGCCTCTGGACAGGTCCGAGCACAAATTGGTGGTCGTCACATTCCTGATGATGTGCAATTAGGAAACAATTTAGCTGTTAACACCCAACGTGATGTTGGTTCAACCGTGAAACCAATCATGGATTATGGTCCCGCAATTGAGAATTTAAATTATTCGACAGGTCGCCTCATGGTGGATAAACCAACGAAATATCCTGGTACCGACATTGATGTCTTCAACTCTGATTTAACATATCAAGGCGTCATTACTATGCGCCGTGCGATTATGGGTTCTCGTAACACCACCGCGGTCCAGACGTTTGATGAAGTTGGTAAAGAAAACATCATGCCTTTCATTAAAGGGCTAGGAATTGACTATAAAAACTTAGAAGCCTCGAATGCCATTTCAAGTAACACAAGCGATGTAGATGGCGATAAATACGGGATTTCCTCATTGAAATTAGCAGCAGCTTATGCGGCTTTCGCCAATAACGGGATTTACAACAAACCGTATTACGTAAACAAAGTCGTTTTCAATGATGGAACTAGCGTTGATTATCAACCTGATGGTAAACGTGCGATGAAAGACTCTACCGCCTATATGATGACGGATATGTTAAAAGATGTTTTAAACGGCGGAACAGGATTTAACGGCGCCATTCCAGGCTTAATCCAAGCGGCCAAAACAGGGACTTCTAACTATACTGATGAAGATTTAGCGCGAATGGGCACAACAGAAAAAGGAATTGCCCCGGATAGTACCTTTGTTGGTTATACAACACACTATGCCGTTTCCGTTTGGATTGGATACAATGATCGAAATACACCAATCTATCAAGAATACTATGGGATTGCCTCGGATGTTTACCGTGAAATAATGAGTTACTTGTCTCAAAATGTTTCAAACGATGACTGGGTGCAGCCAGACAGTGTTGTGCGGGTAGGTAATGAATTATACGTGAAAGATGCCTATGAGGTACCAAATGTACAAGTTTTACCAAGTACTACCTCTTCAGCACCACAGCCAGAATCTAGCAGTACGATGGAATCCTCTTCCACAAAAGAAGCGGAAAGTTCATCAAGTTCTAGTTCAGAAAGTGCGCCTTCTTCCTCTGAAGCGCCACCATCAACCGAACAACCGGCAAGCTCTTCCTCAGCAGAGCAACCGGCAACATCGGAACAACCACCTGAACCATCAAGTTCTAGTTCACAAGAACCGCCGCAACCACCTGAAAGTAGTTCTAAACCAGATGAAAATAAAGCAGCATAAAAAGTACGGGGCTCATGATGAGCCCCGTACTTTTTTAGATTAAAAATGGACGAAGTGAACTGAATCACTTCGTCCATTTTTGCTTATTTACTTTCTTTATTTGCCAAAGCTGCACCAACAAATCCTTTGATTAAGCGTTGTGGGCGATTTGGACGAGAAATTAATTCTGGGTGGAATTGACAAGCCACAAAGAATTGTTTTTCAGGAATTTCAACAATCTCAACTAAACGATTATCTGGTGAAACTCCAGAGAAAACTAAGCCATTTTCTTCAAATAATTGACGGTATTTGTTGTTAAATTCATAACGATGACGGTGACGTTCTTGGACAACATCTTCATTTCCGTATGCTGCCGCAGTTTTCGTTCCTTTTTTCAATTTACATGGATATAAACCTAAACGTAGTGTGCCACCCAAATTCTCGATGTTTTCTTGATCTGCCATTAAATCAATAATGTTATTTGTCACGTCAGGATTAGTTTCTGCAGAACCAGCATCTTCTAAGCCCACAACGTTACGACCAAATTCTACACAGGCCATTTGCATACCTAAGCAAATGCCAAGGAATGGTACGTCATTTTCGCGAGCAAAACGAATCGCTTCAATTTTCCCTTCAATTCCACGATCACCAAAACCACCAGGAACCAAAATACCATCTGCTGAACCAATTCTTTCAGCGACATTTTCAGCAGTTAATTCTTGTGAATCAACCCAATCAATTTCGATATCTGAATCAAAATCAAATCCAGCATGTTTTAATGCTTCTACAACAGAAATATAAGCATCTGGTAATTCAACATATTTACCAACCAGCGCAATTTTTGTTTTCTTTTTCAAGTTAAGAACTTTTTCTTCTAATGCACGCCACTCAGTCATATCTGCAGCCGGTGCGTCCAATTTTAAATGATCACAAACAATTTGATCCATGTTTTGTGCTTGAAGTGCTAATGGAATGGAGTATAATGTTTCAACATCCCGAGATTCAATTACCGCTTCTGGATTAACATCACAGAATTGTGCTAATTTGTTTTTAGTGTTTTGAGAAACAGGTAATTCTGTACGAACCACTAAAATATTTGGTTGAATCCCTAAACTTCTTAATTCTTTGACACTATGTTGTGTTGGTTTAGTTTTCATTTCGCCAGCCGCTTTTAAGTAAGGAATCAAGGTTGTATGGATGTACATTACGTTGTCACTACCCATATCAGCTTTCATTTGACGCAATGCTTCTAGGAAAGGTAATGATTCGATGTCGCCGACAGTACCACCTACTTCTGTGATAATCACATCGGCATCCGTCATTTTCGCTGCACGCATGATTTTTTCTTTGATTTCATTGGTAATGTGTGGAATAACTTGCACTGTTGCACCTAAGTATTCCCCTTTACGTTCTTTACGTAAGACTTCTGAATAAATTTTCCCAGTGGTTACGTTTGAGTATTTATTTAAGTTAATATCAATAAAACGTTCATAGTGACCTAAGTCCAAATCTGTTTCGGCACCATCATCTGTGACAAAAACCTCTCCATGTTGGTAAGGACTCATTGTCCCCGGATCCACATTAATATATGGATCGAATTTTTGAATCGTTACTTTTAATCCACGATTTTTTAATAATCGTCCTAAAGATGCTGCGACAATCCCTTTTCCGATAGAAGAAACCACGCCACCTGTAACAAAGATGTATTTTGTCATAATAGTTAAAAACCCTTTCTTTGATAATATTTTATAGAGAGAAGTAAAACAACTTTGAGACTCTTACGTTTCTCCAAATAAAAAAGAAACAAAAATAGAAAAGCTCCCTATCCATTACGAATAGGGAGCTTGTAAGTTCGTTCAAACTTCTGACCTTCTTAAAGGTGCCCAAGTAGTATAATACAAGCAAACGGACATCAGGTCAAGTACTTCTATTCAAGAAAATAATTTTTTCTATTTTCTCATTTTTCTTAAGCATTCAACTAAAAAGCTTGACTCCTTCTTAGGAATCAAGCTTTTTGGTTTCTTACTCTTCAGAATATTCGTCATCAAAATCGTCTTCATCTTCAACATCATCGTCATCAATGATTGTTAAATCTTCTTCGATTTGCGGAATGTCTTCTTCATCATCGTCTGAATCTGCACCAATCTCTTGTAAGTCAGAGTTGTATGCTTTGATTTCTTCATCTTCATCTTCTTCATCATCGTACAAGATGTCTTCTTCATCATCATTTGTTAATTCAGCATCTTCTGGATCGTCATCGTTATAGTCAATTACATCTTCATCGTTTGGATTAGTGATGAAGGCATTTACTTTTTTACGTTTTCTACGACGTGGTGCATCTTCTTCGTCTTCTTCCAAGCCATGTGTAACTTCTTCATCGATTGAATCGATTGGATACCATGAACGTAAGCCCCAACGATTGTCTCCCAATGAGATAAAGCTACCGTCGATGTTTAAATCTGTATAAAATTGTGCTAATTGGTCACGAATTTCACTATCAGACTTGCCAAGATAATTTTGGATTTGGTTAACTAAATCAGAAAAATCCATTACATCTGCATGTTGTTCTAAAATAGCGTGTGCTACTTCAATCATGGATAATTCTTTTTTGTTTAACCCTTCAAATACATTAATTTCCAAGAGGTACACGTCCTTTCACAGTCTACTCCTTATCATACAAAAACATTGAAAAAAAATCAATTCTATTCTGCAATATTTATGCAGTAAATTCTAATTCTAAATGATATTCTCCGATTCGCTCTGTTTGAGAGTATAAATCATAATCAACTAAAATCTTACCAGACATTGGTTGGTCTTTTAAACTAACACGCAAATTATGTGTAAACGTACTAATCTGTAGCAAGCCATAAGGGGTTCGATAACTTGTATCTAATTTTTCCTGATAGCCAAATCTTAAACGCATCCGTAATTCACCGGCACGAATCAACTGAACATGCCCGTCTGGTTCAATTTTAATGGTTACGGGGGTTGGCTCTGTATCCTCTAATAATTCTTCTTTGTAACGAATGTATAATGTATCACCCATTTTTACTAATTGACCTTCTAAGTCAAAGAAAAAATCTTTTTGTTCGTTGCCTTGTTGGACAATCGTTTTTAGTTGAATCGATACAGGAACGCCTGTTGATAAATCCATAATGGTCACTCCTTTTCCAAAATATAACTTTCTTATTGTTGACTTTTTCAATGTATTTGTCAACTAAAGTCAATTTTTCCTTGTTTATGTACCTTTTCTTATTGTATAAGCTCTTTTCACGGGTTGCAAGCATTTGTTTCATCTATTTAATAAGAAAACCGTTTACTATTTTAGAGAATTCCTTCAGAATTCGTTTATATAACATGCTTTTTTGCGTTTTTTGTATATAATATAAGAGAGAGTAAGAAAATAAACGTATTAAATGACGTAATTATAAATAGACAGGACGTTTTTTATGAGCACAACTTTTCCCCTTCACACCGAATCATTTATGCTCCTTGATTCAGGTTGTTTAACAAACAGTGACTATTTTTTACCTTTTGCTTTGACCGATGTTTTAACTACTTTTTCAGGAATGCAGCACCAACCAATCATTCATTTCTGGCAATTGGATCAAGCAATGATTCTTGGCATGAAAGATACCCGTGTACCACATCTAAAAGAAGGCATCGCTTCTCTGCAAGAAAACGATTATTCTGTAGTCGTTCGCAATGCCGGCGGTTTAGGGGTGATTGCCGATTCGGGTATTTTAAATGTTTCACTTATTTTACCAAATAATTCTGAACACAAATTAAGTATCGATGCGGCTTATGAATTAATGTGGGCTTGGCTCCGTCAGAGTTTTCCGGAGAAAGAGATTGACGCCTTTGAAATTACTACATCCTATTGTCCCGGTACTTATGATTTAAGTATTGGCGGTCAAAAGTTTGCAGGGATTGCCCAACGACGCGTCAAAGACGGTATTTCTGTCATGATTTACATCAGCGTTAACGGCAATCAACTTGCTCGTGGAGAAGTGGTTCGAGACTTTTACCTTGCTGGGTTACAAGAACAATTTGGTGAAAATGGCTATCCACCCGTTGATCCAGCAGTGATGGCAAATTTAGAAACCCTGATTGAGACTCCATTAACAATAGACGCCGTAAAAACCCGTTTAATCGAAGCATTACCTCAACAATTTGAAAAATCTATTGATCCAAACTTAACCGAACCAATTATAACCTCAGAATGGTTCCAAACAAATTTAACTGTCCAGCTGGAAAAAATGGCGCAACGAAACGCCTTAATTAAAGGAGAGATCTTATGACGATTCCGTATAAAGAGCAACGATTACCAATCGAAAAAGTTTTTCGTGATCCCGTCCATAATTATATTCATGTCCAACATCAAGTGATTTTAGACCTTATTAATTCTGCTGAAGTGCAACGATTACGTCGCATTAAGCAACTAGGTACTTCTTCTTTTACGTTTCACGGTGCCGAACATAGTCGTTTTTCCCATTCTTTGGGTGTTTACGAAATTACACGTCGGATTTGTGAGATTTTCCAACGTAACTACTCTGTGGAACGATTAGGTGAAAACGGCTGGAATGATGACGAGCGCCTGATTACACTTTGCGCAGCTTTATTACATGATGTCGGTCATGGTCCTTATTCACATACATTCGAGCATATTTTTGATACAAACCATGAAGCAATCACGGTCCAAATCATCACCTCACCAGAAACGGAAGTCTATCAAATTTTAAATCGTGTTTCGGCAGATTTTCCTGAAAAAGTCGCCAGCGTTATTACTAAACAATACCCAAATCCTCAAGTGGTGCAAATGATTTCTAGTCAAATTGATGCCGATCGCATGGACTATCTGTTACGTGATGCTTACTTTACAGGGACGGAATACGGAACCTTCGATTTAACTAGAATCTTACGTGTGATTCGACCATACAAAGGAGGCATTGCCTTTGCTATGAATGGGATGCATGCGGTGGAAGACTATATCGTTAGTCGTTACCAAATGTATGTCCAAGTCTATTTTCACCCTGTTTCTCGTGGGATGGAAGTGATTCTTGATCATTTATTGCATCGGGCGAAAGAATTATTTGAAAACCCTGAATTTGACTATGATTTACAAGCCTCTCTGCTTGTACCATTCTTTAAAGGGGACTTCACCTTACAAGAATATTTAAAATTGGATGATGGCGTCCTCTCTACGTACTTTACACAATGGATGGACGTGCCTGATTCAATTCTAGGTGATTTAGCCAAACGTTTCCTTATGCGTAAGCCTCTGAAGTCAGCCACCTTTACGAACGAAAAAGAGAGCGCAGCAACGATTGCTTATTTAAGGGAATTGATTGAAAAAGTTGGTTTCAACCCTAAATATTATACTGCCATTAATTCAAGCTATGATTTACCTTACGATTTTTATCGTCCAAATAAAGACCGTCATCGTACACAAATTGAATTGATGCAAAAAGATGGCTCATTAGTGGAATTGGCAACGGTCAGTCCCCTAGTTGCAGCACTTGCTGGTCAGAGTCAAGGAGATGAACGTTTCTATTTCCCTAAAGAAATGCTTGACCAAGGAAATAAAAAACATTACGATTTATTTGATGAGACGTATCGTGAGTTTTCAAGTTACATTCATAATGGTGCGTTAGTTTTAAAAAAATAGGTTTTCTAGGAGGATTCTATGTCAATTAAGTTAGTTGCTATTGATATCGACGGAACATTGCTAAATTCACAACACAAGATTACCCCACGGGTCAAAGAAGCGCTCCAAAAAGCAAATGAGCAAGGTGTTCGTATTGTTTTATGTACAGGCCGTCCTTTGCCAGGCGTGAAAGAACAATTGGATGAATTAGCCTTATATGGTGAAAATGATTTCGTGATTACCTACAACGGTTCGCTTGTCCAAGCAACCAAAGATAATACGATTATTTCACGCTATACCTTGAGTTATGAGGATTTTTTAGAAATTGAAATGTATTCTCGTAAAGTCGGCGCTCACTTGCATACAATTGATGATTCCGCTATTTACACTGCCAATCGCAATATTGGTAAATATACGATTCACGAAGCATCTTTAGTGAACATGCCTTTAAAATATCGTACGGTGGATGAAATGACACCAGAGATGAACATTATTAAAATGATGATGATTGATGAGCCGGAAGTTTTAGATCCTGCCATTGCAAAATTACCATTACATTTTACCGAAAAATATACGACTGTTAAAAGTACGCCTTTTTACTATGAAATCATGAATAAAAATGCTAGCAAAGGCAATGCTCTAGCAAAATTGGCAGACCATTTAGGCTTAAATAAAGACGAAGTGATGGCCATTGGTGACAATGAAAATGACTTATCCATGATTGATTACGCTGGGATTGGTGTTGCGATGGGCAATGCGACAGAAAATGTTAAAACAATTGCCGATGTGCATACCACTAGTAATGACGAAGATGGTGTCGCTCAAATTATTGAAAAAATGGTTTTAATTTAAACATTCTTTTCAATAACAATAACCCTCAATCTAATCAACATAGATTGAGGGTTATTCGTTATTTTATGATGCTGCCGCTAGCCATTTTTCAACGGCCCAACGGTGGCTTCCTCTTTTTAATAAACGGACTGCTTCTTCTGGTGCAACCCAGTGTAAAGTATTGGTCCTTTCTAAGGGTTCGCTAAGTTGCCGCCAAGTATTCGCTACATAAAAATATCCAGGATTATAATAGGCAGTTTGGCGATGGTTCGAATAAAAATATTCATCAGCTTCCCCTAAATAACAGCCAATTTCTACACTAATTCCTAATTCTTCTAGCACTTCTCGGTGGATCGCTTCTTCTTTCGTTTCGGTGCCTTCAATTTCGCCTCCTGGTAAAAAATAAGCTCCATTTGGCGCTTGTACCAGAACCATTGTGTTATTTTCTGGCTTTGAAACAATAATGTATGCAGCATATCTTGTTTGATAGGTCAATGTCTCTTCTCTTTTTCCAAACGTTGGCGTTTTCATTGGCGCACCTCTTCTCTTTTCATCTATTTTACCTGAGAAATTCCTTTAGAACAAGTCAGAAACCAAGCGTTTTTCTCTACATTTCACGTTTATCTATGCTACTATTAACGTTGGAAATATAATTAAGTTTGAAAGGGAGTTTTTAACTATGAAAATGGCTCATACATGTGTGCGTGTAAAAGATTTAGAGGCATCATTAGATTTCTATCAAAAAGCCTTCAATTTTGAAGAAAGTCGCCGTCGTGATTTTCCAGAAAATAAATTTACTTTGGTTTATTTAACTTTACCAGGAGACGACTACGAACTAGAACTAACTTATAATTATGATCATGAAGCATACGATTTAGGAAACGGTTATGGTCATATCGCCATCAGTACAGATGATTTAGAAGGATTACACGAAAAACATCAAGCGGCTGGCTTTACTGTCACTGACTTAAAAGGCTTACCTGGAACTGCACCATCTTATTACTTTGTTGTCGACCCAGATGGTTATAAAATCGAAGTCATTCGTGAACGTTAAAAAGTTTCACTTGTTCACTTACTGAGCTTTTTGTGTTTGAGAGCTGTCCGAGACAAAACTTGTCTCGACTTCTTCTCAAACACTTTTTTCAAAAAAAGTGCTACAATAGAACGTATGAATTTATTGAGGATGTGATGTTATTATGACAAAAAAAATTATTGGAATCGCTGGCAATCAACTTTTGCAGGCAGCTGAAGTGTTTCACGGTAACCAAGTGACGTACACCCCACAAGGTTTTGTCAGCGCTGTTCAAGCCGCAGGTGGCGTTCCTCTCGTTTTGCCAATTGGCCCCAAAGAATTAGCCGCTACGTATATACAACAAATTGATAAACTACTTTTAGCAGGCGGTCAAGATGTTGCCCCTGAATTTTACGGACAAGAACCCCATATAAAATTAGAAGAAACGAATCGTGATCGTGACGAGTTTGAGTTAGCCCTAATTGAAGAAGCCTTAAAACAAAACAAACCTATTTTTGCGGTTTGCCGTGGAATGCAATTAGTCAATGTTGCTTTAGGTGGCACATTATATCAAGATTTATCGATGTATCCTCAATGGTCAGTTAAGCACGGACAACAACCCACTCAACCAATCTTTGCGACGCATCGTATTGATGTTGAACCAGACAGTCAATTATCAAACATATATGGTACAACTGGTCAAGTCAACTCGTACCATCACCAAGCACTACATACTTTAGGAAAAGATTTACGCGTTACTGCTTGGTCCTCTGATGGCCTTGCAGAAGCAGTGGAATCAACAAATGAACAGCAGCCTTTATTAGCTGTTCAATGGCATCCTGAACTAATGTACGCACGTGATGCCAAATCCCAAGCACTCTTTAACTACTTTGTTCAAAAATTATAGTAAAAACGGAGGGACGTCTTTCGCCCCTCCGTTTTTACTTGCTATCATACTTAAAAATCAAAATTATCTGGATCTGCACCAAAACGATGATCCTTATTTAACTGATTAATTGCGGTTATTTCTTCTGGTGTTAATTCAAAATCAAAGACAGCAAAATTTTCCTGAATTCTTTTTTCGTGAACAGATTTGGGAATCACGATAATATCATTTTGTAAGTGCCAACGAATAATCACTTGGGCCGCTGATTTACCATATTTTTCACCAATTTTCACTAGTACTGGTTCAGATAATAAATTACCTTGTCCTAGAGGAGACCAAGCCTCCACGGCAATCTTATTTTCGGCTAAATATTTTCGTAGCGGTTCTTGTGTTAACGTAGGATGTAATTCAATTTGATCCACCATTGGCACAACATTTGCTTCTGTTAATAAATCTTCCAAATGATGTTGATGAAAATTGGAAACGCCAATTGCTTTGGCACGACCACTTGCGTAAATTTCTTCTAATGCTTTCCATGATTCTTTATATTTACCAGCAACAGGCCAGTGAATTAAATATAAATCAACATAGTCTAACCCTAATTTTTCTAAGCTTTTATCAAACGCTTTAATCGCATTTTCATAGCCTTGATCTTCATTCCATAATTTCGTCGTCACGAAAATTTCTTCGCGGGGAATACCCGATTGACGAATGCCTTCGCCCACCCCTACTTCGTTTTTATAAACGGCTGCTGTATCAATCAAGCGATAACCCGCTTCTAAAGCCCATTTTACTGAATTTGTTGCTTCTGAGCCATCTTCTACACGCCAAACACCTAAACCTAGGCGTGGCATTTCATTGCCGTTTGCTAATTTTTTTGTTTTATCCAAAGTCATGTGTTTCTTCAGTCCCTTCATTTTCATTACTTTTAGTATACTACGCATTCTTCTTTCACGAAACAATCACGACTTGTCAGGTCATTTTCTTTATTTTTAATAAATAACGACGCCAATAAGTCAGCACTCCGATTAGTGCCACAACTACAATTGTTCGACCGCTAACGCTTCCAATCCACAGTTTAACTGCAAGTAACCAGATACAAAAGAGATAAACACAGGACCAATTAAAGGAAACTTTCAATGTACATGATTCCGCAATTTCGATTATCTGACTACTAAAAAAACGACTCCCTAATCGTAAAGCGACTGGATTATGGAAGATGAATGTTCGTCGCTTGTCAGCCGTCAAGCGAGTAGCACATCGCTCATCAATAAAAATTGTTACAGGTAATTTAGAAAGTAAATCATTTTTTGCCCATTCAATTGAAACTTTCACGCAGCACTCACAACCTTTAACAAAATTATAAAATATATTATTTATTTACAAAATTATAACATTCCTAAAAAAACATGTTAAGTCTTAAAAAAAACTTTCTATTTTCTTCCCCTTTCGCCGAGAGATTTAGTATACTAAAAGAAGAAATTTTAGAGAAAGTTGGATTTTTATGTTGATACTTGGTTTAGCCAGTACTGAAACAGTCGATTCTTCTGCTCCTGATTTAGCAGAAGCGACCGTAAAAAAAGTGAGCGCGCTACAACGCTTTTGGAACAATATTAATTGGGATGCCATTGTCGCTACCTTAATTGAAAAAAGTTTATCAATTTTATTTTTAATTTTTCTATTTTTTATCATTCAGCGAATCGGGAAATATTTAATTGATCGCACCTATGCAAATTATAGTAAAAAGCAACATTTTAGTGAAAGCCGTTTAAAAACGTTACACACTTTAATTATTAATGCATTTCAATATACGCTGTTCTTTTTCTTCATCTATTCTCTTTTGACCATTGTCGGTGTGCCTGTTGGCTCATTATTAGCCGGAGCGGGAATTGCCGGTGTTGCCATTGGTTTAGGGGCTCAAGGATTCATGAATGACTTAATTACCGGATTTTTCATTATTTTAGAACAACAAATGGATGTAGGCGATTATATTCGCTTATTGGCGTTAAATATTGAAGGAACTGTTACTTCTGTCGGATTACGAACCACTCAAATTAAAGCGGTTGATGGAACTGTTCATTTTATTCCAAACCGAAACATCACCACAATCAGTAACCTGTCTCGTGCCAATATGCAAGTGTTAATTGATGTCCGCATCAATCCTGAAGAAGGTTATGAAAAAATTTGTGAAGTGATTACAGAAGTCAATGAAACGTTAAAAGAAAAGTATATCGAAAGTATTCAAACTGGGCCAGATATTTTTGGTATGGTCGATTTAGGCAATGGCAACTTTGCGGTACGAACGACCATGTATGTACTAAACGGCAAACAATTTGCGGTCAAAGAAGAATTTCTAGCTCAATATATCAAAGCATTAACAGAGGCCGGCTTTACGATTCCCAATACGCCCATTATTGCAAAATAAAAAACAGCCACCAGATACTTATTAGTTATCTGGTGGCTGTTTTTCTAATTGTCCAATGATTTTAAAAACCCACTAACTGCCTCCACTCCAAACAATAACGCCTCTTCGTTCGGTTCAAACTTGGCAGAATGAAGGCTATAAGGACTTGCCACGCCTAACCAAAACATCGTGCCTGGGACTTTAGACAATAGATAGCCAAAATCTTCACCTGTCATTGCAACCGGTGCTTGTTGAAATTGAACTGTTGCTTGTTTGCTCATGTATTCAATAAAATTCGTGGTACATGCTGGCTCATTCACTACAGGTAAATACCCTTTCTGATCAAGATGAACAGTTACTTCACATTGAAAAGATTGCGCAATACCTTCACTAATTTCGCGAATTCTTCGCTGCGTTTGTTCATTCGTTTCTGCTGTCAATGTGCGAATTGTACCAGATAAAGTTGCTTCTTCGGCAATCACATTGCAGGCAGTCCCTGCATGAAAAGTCCCAAAGGTAACGACTGCTCCGACCACAGGATCAACATTTCGACTAACAATCGTTTGCGCTTGCTGAATTAAATTTGTGGCCGCCAAGACCATATCATTTGCTTGATGTGGAAAAGCCGCATGTCCACCTTTCCCTTTTAAGGTAATGTTCACTTCACAGGTAGCAGCAAACAACGGCCCTACTCTGGTACTAATAGTTCCGACTGGCAAATCAGGATTAACATGAAGCGCATAAAATTCATCAGGTAACCACTCACCAAACGCGTGGTCTTCATACATCATCATTCCCCCTGCTTCATTTTCTTCAGCAGGTTGAAATAAAAATAAAAAGTTATTGTCTGGTTGCTGTTGACTTAATTCTTTCAAAACCCCTAAACCGATTGTCATGTGAAAATCGTGCCCGCAGGCATGCATAAACCCTGGTCGTTTTGATTGAAAAGCAGAAACCACTTCCTCTTGAATAGGTAAACCATCAATATCAGCACGCCAGCCGATGGTTTTCTGAGGATTTTTGCCTTCTATGAATACTAAAATCCCAGTTTGCCATGTTCGAACTTGCAGATAAGGTTGCTTCATTTTATCAATTTCATTAAGTAAAAAGGCTTGTGTTTCCTTTTCTTCTAAACCGATTTCAGGTATTTGATGTAGTTGCCGTCTAATCGCAATTAATTCTTCTTGCTCCACAAAAGCCACTCCTTCATTTTTGGGGTAATCGAAAGCCGCCATGAAGAAGTTTCTTCATCGCGACTGACTAATTTATTTTTAGAGTTTACGTAATTCTTCTAAAATCTCTGTTTTACTCTTGGTTTTATCATCAATCTGTTTAATTACTTTTGCTGGCACGCCTGCGACAACGGTATGCGCTGGAACGTCTTCCACAACTACTGCCCCAGCAGCCACAACGGCACCTTCACCAACACGAACCCCTTCTAGTACGACCGCATTCGCTCCAATGACAACCTCGTTTTCAATAACTACAGGTGCGGCACTTGGTGGTTCAATGACACCAGCTAAAACCGTTCCCGCGCCAATATGACAATGTTTTCCTACAGTTGCACGACCGCCTAAAACAGCGCCCATATCAATCATAGTCCCTGCACCAACGACGGCGCCAATATTTAGAATAGCCCCCATCATAATCACCGCTTGATCGCCAATTTCAACTTTTTCGCGAATCAAAGCACCTGGTTCAATCCGAGCATTAATGTCTTTCAGATCAAGAAAAGGAATTGCTGAGTTACGTGCATCGTTTTCTACAACATAATCCTCAATTTTTTCTTTGTTTGCTTCTAAAAAAGGTTTTACGTCAGCCCAATCACCAAACAATGTCCCAGTTTTACAATTATTAAAGACCTTAATTGTTTCTGGAAACGTGACTTCTTTTAATTGCCCTTTCAGTGTTACTTTAACAGGCGTTTGCTTTTTGGCATCGCCAATATACTGAATAATCTCATATGCGTCCAATCACAGCACTCCTTTACTTCGTGTTATCATACAGAATAACGCATTTATGAGAAAAAAGTAAAGAGTTTCTTGCGTTTTATTTAAATTACTTTCATTTCTTCTTCTGATTTAGGCAGAACAAGATGATGTTTTTCTAACTCATGCGCCATATGATTGACCGCTTTTAAAATTTCTTTGCGTGTAATGATACCTTTAAAGCGTTGATTATCATCAACCACTGGTAAAAAAGAAGCATCTACTAATAAATGTAACACTTCTTCTAAATCCCACGATTCACCAATTACAGGAACATTGACTTCCATTACATCGGCCACAGTAAATTCATTCAATTTTTCAAAATCCACTGAAGTCAAATCAAACATTTTATCTACAACGTCTGTCAAGCCGATTAAGCCAACAAAGCGATCTCCCTTATCTAACACAGGAATCTTGGAATAGCGAACTTGCGATAAGACTAATGCCGCATGACTTAATGGATTTAAACACATTACGTTGGCGACATTTTCGGCGGGTACTAAAAACGTTTCTTGTTTTTCTAATAATAATTCTTTTACAGCAGTCCCTATCATGATTGGGTTGCCTCCATTTCTAATTCTTTAACACGTAACTTATTGTACCTAATTCTGCGGAAAAAGTCTTGGAATTCGCAAATTCTTCATAACTTAACAAACGAAAATTAACGTTTTGTTCTATTCTCCCCCAAAAAAGAGAACGCTTTCTTAAAAAAATAAAAACTTAGTTGTCCCATAACAGACAACTAAGTTTTTATAAAAAACCAATTAATCAGTCAATTATCCTTCTTTTTCACACGTTTCATCACAGCCATCACTGACCATAATAAGCGGAAATCCCATGTTTTCTATGATAGTGTTTATCCAATAAAAAATGATCAATTGGTTCAACAGCTGGGTTAATTGTTTCCGTCAAACGGGCCATTGAACAGATTTCATCTAAAATCAAGCTGTTTTCAACTGCTTTTTCCGGAGTCATTCCCCAAGTAAATGGGCCATGTCCATAAACTAGCACTCCTGGAACTGCTAAAGGATCTAGTTCTTGTTCATGAAATGTTTCAACAATGACTTTGCCAGTCTCTTCTTCATAGTTTTCTTTAATTTCACTTTCAGAGAGCGCTCTTGTGCAAGGTACAGCGCCATAAAAAGCATCCGCATGGGTGGTACCGTAAGGAGGTAAGGCTCGCCCTGCTTGAGCCCACGTAACACTATTCAGGGAGTGCGTGTGCGCAATCGCTCCAATTTCTGGCATTTTTTGATAGAGATAAAGATGCGTGGGTAAATCAGAAGACGGCTTTAATGCATTGGTTTCCAATAGTTGTCCCTTTAAATCAGTCACTACCATCTGTTCCTTGGTCATTTCTTGATATTTGACGCCGCTTGGTTTAATTACGATAATTCCTAATGACCGATTGATTTCACTAACATTGCCCCACGTTAATTTGACTAAGCCCAGTTTTGGCAAAGCCAGATTCGCTTCATAAACACGTTGTTTCATTGCTTGGATGATCGCTTTATTGTTCATAATAACCCACCTCTGCTAATTTGGGATAGAGATACTGCTGCGCGGCTTGAATTTTTTCTTGAAAATTCAAATCCGTTTCATTCCACATTTCAATTAAAAAAGGACCACTATAGTTTAACCGCTTGAGTGTTTTCAATAAGCCTGTAAAATCAACACAGCCTTCTCCAAAAGTAACTTCCCGAAACTTCCCTTCAAATGTGTCTGTTACAGCGAAGGTATCTTTTAAGTGAATAGCAGCGATTTCAGCAATTCCCTTTTCAAGCTCAACCGCCGGATTATTTTCCGGCCAAGCAGACAAATTACCTAAATCAGGATAAACATGCAAAAAAGGAGACGGAATTTGTTCCTTAATTTCTAGAAATTTTTGTATGCTATTCATAAAAGGGTCATCCATAATCTCAACAGCCAGAATGACACCGTATTGTGCAGCTTCCTCAACGCCCTTTTTCAGACCTTGAAGAAAAAATTCCCTTGTTTCGGCAGTTTTTTCTTCGTAAAAGACGTCATAGCCAGCTATTTGAATTACCCGTATGTTTAATTGATGAGCCAAACGAATCGCTTGAGATAAAATTTTCCGTCCTTTTTCACGTGTTTCTTTATTTAAAGAGCCTAAAGGGAACCGCCGATGACCACTTAAACACAAAGAATGGATAAAAAAATCTTCTTTCACCATTAATTGAGAAAGTTCTTGTAACTGGCTTGGTGTCCAAGCCAATCGTGCTAAACGTTCATCGGATTCATCAATTGACATTTCTAAAAAATCAAACCCTAACTTTTTGGCCCATGTTAATCGTTCTGCCCAAGTTAAATTTTGCGGGAGTGCTTTTTCATACAGTCCAATTCGTGCCATTTTATCACTTCCAAATCTGATCGATTTTTTTTTGAAAATCTTTGGCTGCTTGTTCAGGATTTTTTGATTCAGTAATCCCACGGCCCGCAATAAATGTTGCAACTGCCATTGTTCGAAACAATTCAAGCGTTTCGACAGTTAAACCACCTGTGACGGACACTTCAAAGCCTAAGTCAATTAGTTCTTGAACTTTATTCAAATCTTTCTCTCCCCAACTGCCGCCAGCTAAAAGAGCATCTCTACTTTGATGATAAATCACCTGATTAATCCCTAATTCTCGCCATTGTCGAGCTTGTTGCATTGTCCAATCTCCATATAGTTCTACTTGTAATTCTCGGACTTCTTTTTGAGCTGCAGCCATCGTTGGCAAGGTGGCGCAACAAATAACCGTCATGAAATCAGCGCCTGCTTGTGCGACATTACGAGCAACTGTACCGCCCGCATCAGCACATTTTGTATCAGCAACAATTGTTTTATTAGGAAACATGCGTCTTAAACAACGAATTGCTTTTTGGCCTTCTTGTAAACACAAAATAGTGCCAACTTCGATAATATCGACAATTTCTCCGACTTTCATACAATCTGCTAAAGCGTCTTCTAAGCTATTATGATCTAAAGCGATTTGTAAGTTTGGTCTTTTCATCTTTCCCATCCTTTTATTCAGATTTTTGATAACGATCTGAAGCCATATATTTTTCTTGAATTTCTTTTGCAGACATTACATTTTTAATGCCAATCACTGTGACTCCGCGTTTTTCTGCTTGCTGAAACATTTGTAAAAAATTGACTGGAGTAAAAACAACGTCGTATTGGCTAGCAGAGCTTTTTCCTTCTGAAATGGCGCAATGATGAATTTTTGTAATCGGTACACCTAGTTCTTTCATTGCTTTTTCAACACTACGCATCATCATTAGACTCGTGCCAGAACCATTGGCACAGGAAACAAGTATTCTCATTTTAAATTCCTCCTTTAATTCTCTTGAAATTTTTTAGCATATTGTTCATAATCATTGACAATCATAAAGTAACCTTCTGGATTTTTCCGATACTGAAGTTGCGGAATTATTAGTAACCCAATCACCACCACTGCTACGCCAACATAGCCTAGAACTTTCATAATGATTGTAAATAACGGCCAAGCTGTTGCCCAATCGAACATGCCCAAATAACCGCCATATTGAGATAATCCAATCCATGTAGCAAATAAAGCTGAGCCACCTACTTGGATTAAACCTGAAAGGAATGGGAATAAACAAGCAGCTTTTACTCCGCCACGATTATTTGCATAAACAGCTATGACAGCGTTATCAAAAAACAATGGGATAAAACCCGCAATAACGATTGTCGGAGACTTTAATAGAATCAGTAAGCCAATCATTAAAAACTGGCCTAATGCGCCAAAGAGAAACCCAATTGTTACTGCGTTGGGCGAGCCAAATCCGAAAGTCGCTGCTACGTCAATCCCAGGAACAGCGCCTGGTAAAATGGTATTTGAAATCCCTTGGAATGACTGCGTCAACTCGTCGACAAAGGTTCTAACGCCTAATTGTAAGATAGCTAAATAGACAGCAAAATTTAATGAAGTGGTCATGATATAAAAGAAGAAACTCTGCCCTTCTTGCATAAATTTAGCTTGAATTAAATAATCTTGTCCCAAAACAAGCAAGATAATGCCAAAGAAAAAGAGCATCAAAATGGACGTAGCAACCATATTTTCATTAAAAATGGATAGAAATCCTGGTAATTCAATATCTTCCAATTTTTTATCGACCTTCTCTGAACGATGTTTCTTTTGATCACGTTTTTTCAACCATTCTGCTAATTTTGCAAAAATAAATATGCCAAACATTTGTTGATGGGCTACCGCAAAACCAGCACCTTCTGTTAATTCCTGCGTAATCCCTACCGTTAAATTTGAAGCAACTGCCCAATAACACCCAAGAATTAAGCCCATAAAAATTAGTACTTCGATTCTACCTAAGTTAGGAAAACAAAAGAGTAAAATCCAGAAAGCGGTAGCTGCTTGTTGAATCTGAACATTCCCTGTTGTAAAAACGGCTCTCAATTTTGTATATTTTTGAAAACGAACCAACAAAATATTCATAATAAATGCGATCAATAACAAAATCATCACATCACCAAAGGTTCGTCCAAAGGTTTTCATCAATCCGGCATCGACTGCATTTTGCCCAAAATATGGATCGGTAACCATTGCCTGTAAATTAAATCGCTCTTTCAAGCCTACTAGAATAGGGCGAAAATTATTAACCAAACCACCAGAACCAACACTCAAAATAAAATAACCAACTGTCGCTTTCAGAAAACCTGCTAAACATTCATAAAAGGGCCTCCGTAACAAGAGATAACCTAATAACACGATGAAACCAATCAAATATGCTGGCTGTGTTAAAACGTTCGTAGCAAAATAAGTCCAACTATTTAACAAGAACTCCCCCATTGATTTTTCCCCCTATAATTGATATTTCTCCATAACTTCTTTAAAATCCATTGGCGTATTTGTTTCTAACAAGTCAGCAATCACGCCATCCGTCATCAATAAATCCATCAATTGCTGAATATTTTCAAGATGTTCGGCGGGATTTTGGGCTGCCAATGTAAAAAATAAGGTTGCTGTTTTTGCTTCTTGATCGCCAGCAAAAGTGACTGCTTGCTTAAATTTTGTAAAAGAAATGGCCGTTCCAAAAACACCTGCGCTTTCCTCTGATGAATGTGGCATGGCTACTTCAGGAGCAATGATGATATAAGGTCCAAACGTTTCGACACACTGGATAATCTCATCGACGTAACTCTGATCGATGATGTGTTTTTGGAGTAAAATCAAACAACTTTCCTGAATCGCCTCTTGCCAACTAACCGGTTCTTTATCAGGGTAATGAATAAGCTCTTGCTCCCAAAAATAAGTTAACATTGTACATCCAGCCTTTCTTACAAGAATGAAGGAAATGGTGTATCATTTTCTTTAACAAAAACATCATCAAAGCCACGATCAAAGTTAAATTCTAAGTTGTCTTTGTCATCTGGATAAACAAATTTGCCACCCACTTGCCAAATATATGGTTTAAATTGATAATGTAAACGATCTTTTTTAAATTTCCAAATTTCCATGATTTCTTTTGGATCCGCCATAAAATTAGACCAAATATCATAATGAACGGGAATGACTACTTTCGCATTTAAAGATTCGGCCATTCTCAACATATCAACAGAAGTTATTTTATCTGTGATACCGCGAGGATTTTCGCCATATGCTCCTAAGCAAACATCAATTGCATATTGATTACCATGTTTCGCAAACAAGTTAGAATAATGAGAGTCTCCGGCGTGATATACCGTACCACCTGAGGTTTCAAATAGATAATTGACAGCTAGTTCATTCATGTCCTGAGGCATTTTACCTTTAAATGTATTTTCAGGATCATCAGAAGTAATTAGCGCGGTTCGATCAAAAGCTTCCAAGGCCACTACATTCACATCATTCACTTTTATTTCTTGACCAGGCTCTATAACCCGTGTTTTTTCTGCCGGAACACCCCAACGCTGCCATGTTTTCACTACTTCTTTTGGACCAATAAATAGAGCCTTAGGACAATTTTGATGAACAGCAGCAGCTGTGTGAATATCCAAATGGTCTGAATGAATATGTGTGACAACTAAAGCATCTACCTCTTTTATTTCAAAAGGATCAATCACAAAAGGTTGTGTTCTTAAATTAGGTTGCATTTTTTTGCAACCACTCATGCGCATCATTTGATGGCCATTTTTCATTAAGCCGTTCCCGTGCGTTTGTTTTCCTGTTCCACACCATAAATCACATAAAATATTCGTGTTCTCATGCGTTTTCAGCCAAATGCCTGTACAACCAAGCCACCAAAGTGCAACCGTTCCTTGAAGCACATTTGTCTGATTAATTTCTTCGTTTAAATAAGTGCCCCATTCTGGAAATGTCGCCTTCAACCAACTTTCTTTTGTAATTTCATGAATCGATTTGCTCATGCTACCACTCCTCTTCTCAAATGATTGTGTTATGCTTTATAAGAAAATCATAGCCGCAAAAAATCACAATGAAAACCCTTTTATATGATTGTTTGCACTTTTAATGATTCTTTTACGTGTTTTGTTTTCCTATGAGTTATACTATTTCATGGGGGACCGTGTCCAAAGAAATAACTAAAGGAGGTTGTATTACTTGAAAAGTTCATTAGAAACCATTGAAAAAAGGCAACAAAATATTCTCGCGCTGCTGCAAAAAAACAAACAAATGACTACCTATAAATTAGCAGATGCTTTAAATGTTTCCTTAAGCACAATTCGTCGTGATTTAAATGTCTTAGAAACTAAGAATGACATCATTCGAAAATATGGGTATTGTATTTACAACGACCAAAATCAGAAAGACTTTGATCAATCAGGACCGGAGTTATTAAAACAAGCCATTGCTCGTGTTGCTTGTAGCTATCTAAGTGATTATGATACCGTTTTCATTAATTCAAGTTCCACTGCTTTGAATATTCTCCATTATTTAAAGGCCGACCATCTGACCATCGTAACGAATAATTTAAAAATTGCCACCAAGCCTCATGTTTCTCAATACAATTATATTTTGACCGGAGGCGAATTACGTTTTCCCAAAGAAGTTCTGGTAGGAGATATTGCCATTAACACAATCACCGCAACGCATGCCGATGTTTGCGTAATTGGCTGTAGCGGGGTCAGTTTAGAACATGGCGTCACTACAAAAATTTTCAATGAAGCAAAAATTAATGAGCTTATGATAAAACAAACAACAAAAGTAAAAATTCTGGTCGCGGACCATCGAAAAATCGGCTTGACGTCTAAATTTAAAATTGCTGATATTACCGCTTTTGATTGTTTGATTACAGACAAACATTGCTCATCAACTTTAATTACAGAACTTCGTAAGACCGGCTTAAAGGTTATCCAAGTCGACTAAAAAAAGAGCGTAGTACAAAAATCTCTTTTGGATTTTTGTCCTACGCTCAAAATCTGATAAATAAAAAAGTAGCACTTATTTCTTAACATTCACTTACTTCGTAAACGTTGCCTTTAATCGTTCCAACGGTTGGTGCTCTTTGTTATAATACTGAACGAGATATTGTTCAGGTGTACTTTCAATTATGGCATATGTTTTCTCTTGAACTGGTCCACGAGGTAAACGAATACTTCCCGGATTAACAAAGAGAATGTTATTGTGTCGCTCTGCGCCGAGTACATGAGTGTGACCAAATAAGGCAATTGTCGCTCCTGCTTCTTCCGCTTGTAAAGCAAGTGTCGTGAGCCCCATTCTAACATTGGCCAAATGACCATGTGTCATATAAATAACTTGATCCCCCACTTTTTTAGTCACAGTTTTGGGAAATTCATCATAAAAATCACAATTTCCTTGGACTACAATGAATTTTTGCCAAAGTTCATCTGTCGGTTCTAATTCAGAATCACCACAGTGAAAGAGTGCATCGACTTGTCCTTCATAATGATTCACTAAATCAACTAAACAGTCACGGTCGCCATGATTATCGCTTACTACCAAGATTTTCATACGTTTCAACTCCTATTTTTTTAGCCATTCTTCCCATTGTTCTTTTAATTTTGCCACTGCTTGTCCACGATGACTAACTTTATTTTTCTCTTCTCCAGACAATTCAGCTGCCGTCTTACCAAGCTCTGGAACATAGAAAAGTGAATCGTACCCAAAGCCTCCTTCACCACGAGGAATCGTACCGACTTCTCCTGGCCATTCAGCTTCGACCACCAGACTTTCTTTCTTTGGTTCAGCAAAAACCAATGTACAATGGAAACGCGCTTGTCTTTTTTCTTTTGGCACGCCCGTTAACTCATGTAGTAGTTTCGCATTATTTGAAGCATCGTTAGTTGGCTCACCAGCAAAACGAGCAGAATAAATCCCTGGCATTCCTCCTAAGGCATCAACAATTAATCCTGAATCATCTGCTAGTACTGGTTTCTGTAAAATTTCTGCAATTGTTTCAGCTTTTAGACGAGCATTTTCTTCAAATGTTCGACCAGTTTCTTCTACATCTGGCAAATTCGGATAATCTAATAACGTCTTAACTGTATATCCTTTTTCACCAAAAATTGAACTAAACTCTTTCGCTTTACCAGGATTTCTAGTCGCAATGACAATCACTTTCTCTTCTGAATCTTGCGAAGGGACTTCTTCAGAGGCTAAAGCATAAAGCGCTTCTTTCTGATACGCAATTAATTCCTCAATCCCTGTTTTTCCATAAAAGAGCATGGCATTTAACTCATCTCCTGAGAAGGTAGCTTCTTCACCCGTTCCTTGAATTTCCACAAATTCACCAGACTCGGTCATCACGATGTTCATATCCACTGCAGCATTCGAGTCCTCTGCGTAATCTAAGTCCAGCACACAATAACCATCGGGTAAAATACCCACGCTGACAGCAGCTAAATGCTCTTTAATTGGGTCTTCCGCTAGTGCACCAGTCATCAATAAATGATTGACTGCTAAGCGTAGAGCAACAAAAGCGCCTGTAATACTAGCTGTACGGGTTCCCCCATCTGCTTGAATCACATCACAATCGACAACAATGCTCCGTTCCCCTAACTTTTCTAAGTCAACAACAGCTCGCAATGACCGCCCAATCAAACGTTGAATCTCCATTGTTCGCCCTGTTAATTTTCCTTTCGCACTTTCCCGAATATTTCTTGTGTTCGTCGCGCGAGGGAGCATGCTATATTCAGCTGCTACCCAACCTGTTCCCCCGCCTCGTAAAAATGGGGGAACCTTTTCTTCGACAGTGGCTGAGCAAATTACTTTTGTATCGCCAAACGAAATAACCACCGAACCTTCTGGATGTTTAAAAACATTGGTTTCAATAGTGATCTTTCGCAATTCTTTTGGTGCACGACTATCATGTCTAATCATTTTCGTTTCCTCCTAAGTGAATCTGTTGTGCTTTTAAGTTCTCTATACCAAGCCAACTGCTTGCAATCTCTTCAAACATTTTTGCAGAACCAGTTGTATAAAATTCATGGGGCTGTGTAGGCGCTTCAGGCGTGTGGGCAATGTCAAAATAATCGAGAAGCATGCTGACTTCGCCAACTGTTTCGGCTCCTGAGTCAATTAATGTCACATGACTCCCCATCACATTTTGAATCACCGGACGTAACAACGGGTAATGGGTACAACCTAAAATCAACGTATCAAGTCCTTTTAATTGTAGTGCTTGAAGTGTTTCTGCCACAATTTTTTTTGCTACGGAAGAACGATATTGATTACTTTCAACAATGGGGACAAATTTAGGGCAAGCTAAACTAGTCACCTCAATTGTTGGTGCCTTACTTTTAATGGCGATTTCATAGGAAGCACTTTTGATTGTCCCTAACGTACCTATGACACCAATCTTGTTATTTTTTGTGACTTTAACGGCTGCTCGTGCGCCAGGTAAAATAACACCGACAACTGGAATTGGCAAGGCAGCTTTAATTTCTTCTAATGCGACAGCCGTCGCGGTATTACATGCGATTACTAGCATTTTTATTCGTTTTTTCAATAAAAAATCGGCCATTTCCCAAGTAAACTGAACGACTTGTTCGGCTGGTCGTGGACCATATGGGCAACGGGCTGTATCTCCTAAATAAATTAATCGTTCATTTGGTAATTGTTTTAGCGCTTCCTTTAAAACAGTTAATCCACCAACGCCAGAATCAATTAATCCAATGGCTTCTTGATTGCTCATTCTCATCCTACCTTTGCCTTTTATTCACTGCCTTTATTTTCTACTTTTTAAGGACTATTGTCAATTTTTCCTGTTTTGCTCTCATTTATTTCTTTTTTTGAAGGAAATCTTTTTCGATTAAAAAACTAGTAATTCATTTTTTTGTATGTTATAATTCCTAACATTGAGAATACAATTAGAAATACATTTGGTTAATTTAATTTAAATAACACGTTTCTCACCGAATCCTCTGTTATCTTTTCTACCAAATGATTGCAAAGGAGACTGCCTATGATTTCTTTAGAACATGTAAATAAGTATTTTGGGGAGCATCACGTTTTAAAAGATATTACTTTGAATGTAGAGCAAGGAGAAAAAATTGTCATTATCGGACCCTCTGGCTCTGGCAAAAGTACATTAATTCGGTGTATGAACCAATTGGAAAAAGTCAATGATGGTTCCGTCGTAATTGATAACATTGACATCACCAAACCGAAAGCACCGATTCAAAAGGTTCGCCAGAAAGTTGCCATGGTCTTTCAAAATTTTAACTTATATGCTCACAAAACGATTATTGATAATTTAACGTTAGCACCGATTAAAGTGATGGGCGTTTCCAAAGACGAAGCGGTTCGTACTGGCATGGAGTATTTAGAACGAGTCGGTTTGGCTGATAAAGCTTCTGCTTATCCTTCGCAGCTTTCTGGCGGGCAGCAACAACGGGTCGCTATTGCTCGTGCCTTAAATATGCATCCTGAGATTATCCTTTTTGATGAACCGACTTCGGCACTTGATCCAGAAATGATTCAAGAAGTTTTAGATGTAATGGTCGATCTTTCCAAACAAAATATTACCATGGTTTGTGTCACACATGAGATGGGCTTTGCTCGCCAAGTGGCTGACCGTGTAATCTTCATGGACCAAGGACAGATTATTGAACAAGGAACGCCTGAACATTTCTTTACAAGCACTGAAAACCCTCGTGCAAAAGAATTTCTAAGTAAAATTATTCATAACGGGTAATGAATAAAAAACAAAAAATTGGAGGAATGAAGGAATGAAAAAACAAAATAAATGGCTGGCTGGACTCTCCTTACTTGTATTAGCAGGCATCATTGTGGGCTGTGGTAGCGGCAACAATGACTCAACTTCCAAAAGTGCTTCATCAAACAAAACGGTCACAGTAGAACAATTAAAAAAAGCGGGGAAAATTAAAGTAGGTGTCAAAGAAGACATTCCTAATTTTGGCTATATGAATCCTGATACAAACAAAAATGAAGGAATGGAACCAGATATTGCACGCTTGATTGCGAAAGAAATTACCGGCAGCGAAGAGAATGTGGAATTTGTGGGCGTGACAGCGAAAACGCGCGGTCCCCTTTTAGACAATGGTGAACTAGATATGGTAATTGCTACATTTACAATTACTGATGAACGTAAAAAGACTTATAATTTTACAACTCCTTATTATACAGATGAGATTGGTTTCCTTGTGCGCAAAGAGGATAACTTCTCAAGTATGAAAGATTTAGACGGAAAAACAATCGGCGTTGCACAATCTGCTACGACAAAAGAAAACTTAGAGAAAAAAGCGCAAGAGGAAGGAATCAAATTTACTTATCAAGAATTAGGTTCCTATCCAGAATTAAAAACAGCGTTAACTTCTAAACGAATTGATGCATTTTCAGTGGATAAATCAATCCTATCTGGCTATGTGGATGGCAAGACAGAAATTTTAAAAGATGGTTTTTCGCCACAAGAATATGGAATTACCACAAAGAAAGCAAATACTGAATTAAATGATTATCTAAATGGTTTAATTGAAAAATGGGAAAAAGACGGCACACTAGAAAAAATTTATCAAGACTGGGGCTTAAAAAATTAATCATTCCTAAGACTTGAAGAATCAAAAATTTTAGGAGGGATTTTTATGTTTTTGTTAGCCAATATTTCCTGGCTTGAAGAAGGGCCATTTGCCTTATATCGTTGGGAGGCTTTATTTCAAGATTGGCGAATTTTTGGTCAGGCATTTCTCTATACTATTCTGCTTTCTTTAGGAGCGATCTTAGTTGCCTTTGCTTTAGGCATTTTCTTTGGCAGTTTATCAGCGACCAAAAGTAAACTTTTACACGCAATTAGTCGTGTCTATGTAGAATTTTTTCAAAACACACCTTTGTTGATTCAATTTATCGTAGTCTATTATGGCTTTCCTCTGCTAAGCCCGCTGCTTTCATTTTCTATTACTACGATTGCCATTCTGTGTGTAGGCCTCTATCATGGCGCCTACATTTCTGAAGTGGTTCGCTCAGGAATCGGAGCTGTCCCAAGAGGGCAATTTGAAGCGGCTTACTCCCAAGGATTAACGTACGGTCAAACGATGCGGTATGTGATTTTACCACAAGCATGGCGGATTATGTTACCGCCTTTAACCAATCAAGTAGTGAACCTAATTAAAAATACGTCAACAGTTGCCATTATTTCTGGCGCTGACGTAATGTTTGCTGCCAATAGTTGGTCGTCTGTCAACTTGAACTATATTCCCGCCTTTGCGCTTGCTGGTTTCTTATATTTCATTCTTTGCTTCCCATTAGCGAATTTGGCTAGAAAAATGGAAGAAAAAAATAAGAAAGCATATAGTAGATAGGAGGAAAACAGATGCCTTTTTCAGAAGAAATGCGTCAATTACTGACAGCAAATAATTTTCAATTTCTATTTAACGGCTTAAAATTGACGCTCTATATTTCCTTCGTCTCAATTATTTTGAGTACGATTTTTGGCACCATTCTAGCCGTTTTGCGAAATCAAACCAATGGACCACTGAAGTTACTTGCCAGTATTTATGTAGAAGTAGTGCGTAATATTCCAAACTTATTGTGGATTTATGTTATTTTTTTGATTTTCAAAATCAAATCCACACCTGCTGGAATTGTGAGTTTTACTGTGTTTACTACCGCTGCTTTAGCGGAAATTATTCGTGGTGGTTTAAATGGGGTCGATAAAGGCCAAATTGAAGCGGCGCGTTCTCAAGGTTTTTCAAATTGGCAAATTCTTTATCATATTGTTTTGCCTCAAGCCATTCGCAATGTTTTACCAGCGATCGTTTCTCAGTTTGTTACTGTCATCAAGGATACAAGTTTCTTGTATTCCGTAATTGCTTTACAAGAACTCTTTGGCAAATCTTATATCTTAATGGGGCGCTACGCACAAACAGGACAAGTATTCACTATTTACGGAATCGTCGCCCTAATTTATTTCATTATTAACTTTAGTATCTCGCAATTTTCACGTTGGCTATCACGAAATTGGGCGAAAAGTTATTAATGTAGTTAAAAACAGGAGGCTGAGACAAAAGTGTTTAGCTCCAAGAAATAAGAAGGAATTTCCGAAAATTGTTCTTTAATTTTTGGAGAATTTCGGCTTATTTCCGAAGGAGCTGCTTTTGTTCAGCTGATTATCTTAAGATTTAGAAAGTGGGGCATAAGTCATTTCGACTTATGCCCCACTTTCCTGTTTTTATTTTATCTTACTTCTACTTGATGTTTTTCAATTAGCGCTTTTTCAACCTTTTCCATTGAACGGTTAATTTCTTCATCCACTAATGTCGCTTCTGCATTAACGAAAGTTAAACTATACGCCATTGATTTTTTGCCAGCACCTAGTTTTTCACCTTGATATACATCAAATAAATGAATCTCTTTCAAATATTTACCTGCGTTATCTGAAATAGTTTTAACTAGTTCTTGATTGGTAACTGTTTCATCGACTAATAAAGCAATATCTCGAGAAACTGCTGGGAATTTAGAAACTGCTTCATAAGTAACCCCGCCTGCTTCTGTGGCTACTAATTGTTGCAAGTTTAATTCAGCAACATATGTTTCAGGAATATCGTACGCTTTCGCTGTCGTTGGATGAACTTGTCCGACAAAACCAACCACTTCATCTTCTAAATAAATCCATGCTGTCTGGCCTGGATGCATTTCTGGAATCGCCGTTGTCGCTTGATAACTGATTTTTTCTGTTAATCCTAAAACAGCTACAATACTTTCCACTAAGCCTTTTACTGTATAAAAATCAACGGCTGTTGCTTTTGTTTGCCAATCTTTAACCATTGTATTACCAGTTAAAGCAAGTGCTAAGTGATTTTCTTCTGTAGGTAAATTTTTTGTTGGATCTTCTGTTTGGTAGAAAACGCGTCCTACTTCGTAGAAGGCGATATTATTATTTTTACGTGCCACATTGTATGCGACATCATCTAATAAACCAGAAATTAAGTTCATACGTAACACAGAACGCTCTTCACTCATTGGCCATTGCAAACGTGTTGTTTGACTTTCTTTCATCATAAATTGACGGGATTTTTCTTCTGTTGTCAATGCATAGCTGATGGCTTCACTCGTACCATGACCTTCCAGTAAGCTCTTTAATTGGCGCGTAACATGTTGTGCTTTGGTTAGACTTCCAGCAACTGTTTCTCCACTTGGCAATGTTGAAGGTAAATGATCATATCCATAAATGCGGGCCACTTCTTCAATAATATCTGCTTCAATCGCAATATCCCAACGTCTTGGTGGAATCGTAATTTCATATGCGCCTTGATTTACTTCATAAGCAAAACCGAGTGCTTCAAAAATTTCATTCACCGTTGCTTCATCTAATGCAGTGCCTAAATATTGGTTGATTCGTTCTAAAGTCACAGCTACTTGCGCTTCTTTAACGGCCACTTCAGAACCAACTGCAGTGCCTGAGACCACTGTTCCGTTGGCTAACTCTGCAATCATCGCGGCTGCCACATCACAAGCTAGCCCAACTGTCGCTTGGTTGATGCCTTTTTCAAATCTACTTGAAGATTCACTCCGTAAATTGAATTGTTTAGACGTTTTGCGAATAGACAATGGATTGAACAATGCCGCTTCTAAAGCCACAGTTGTTGTTTCTTGACTGATTTCAGAATTAGCCCCACCCATTACACCGGCTAAGCCGACAGGCGTTTTTCCATTCGTAATGACGATATTTTCTTCTGTTAATTGACGTGTTTCACCATCTAATGTAATTAGTTCTTCTGCTGCTGTTGCTCGACGAACCAAGATTTCTTTGCTATCTAATTTTTGATAATCAAATGCATGCAATGGTTGACCAAATAATAATAAAATATAATTTGTCACGTCCACCACATTGTTAATCGGACGGATTCCTTCATTCATCAATCGATTTTGCAACCACTGAGGACTTTCTGCAATCGTCACATCTTTAATGACACGAATTTGATACGCTGGCGCATCTTGTGAATTTTCAACAGTCACTGTTACGTAATTTTCCACGTTATCTGAAGCATCTTCTTTGAGTTCGGGATCATTAAACTGAGGTGTTTGACGATAAATTGCGCCAACTTCATAGGCTACCCCTCTCATACTTAGTGCATCTGCACGGTTTGGTGTAATTGATAATTCAATAATCGCATCATCCATGTCTAAATAAGGGAAAACAGGTGTCCCATTCACTGCTTCTTGAGGTAAATAATAAATCCCTTCAGCATAGGCTTTTGGTACGACATTGTCTGAATATCCTAGCTCTTCTAACGAACAAATCATTCCGTTAGAGACTTCGCCACGCATTTTACCTTTTTTAATTTTTTGATTTCCTGCAATTCTTGAACCAGGTAATGCTACGATGACTTTAATTCCTGCTTTTACATTTGGTGCTCCACAAACAATTTGTGACAATTCTTCTTCACCGATGTCTACTTGGCAAATTGATAAGTGGTCAGAGTTTGGGTGAGGAACACATTCTTTTACTTCACCGACAACAATTTTCTTTAAGCCTTCTTCAGGTACAGCAACGCCCTCAACTTCGATACCTGTCACAGACATTTTGTCCGCTAATTCTTGCGGAGTAACGTTTGAAAGATTAACATATTCATTTAACCATTTATAAGAAACTAACATTTTTCAACTACTCCTTTACCTTGAATTGATTTAAGAAACGTAAATCATTTTGATAAAAATTACGGATATCATTTACACCATAACGTAACATAGCAACGCGATCTGGTCCTAAGCCAAAGGCAAATCCTGAGTACTCTGTTGGATCAATCCCTGACATTTGTAATACATCTGGATGAACCATCCCCGCACCTAAAATTTCAATCCAACCTGTATGTTTGCAGACGTTACAACCTGCGCCGCCACATTTAAAACAGCTAACATCTACTTCGACTGAAGGTTCTGTAAAAGGGAAATAGCTAGGACGTAAACGAATTTTACGATCTTCACCAAACATTTTTTTCATCATGACTTCTAACGTCCCTTTTAAATCACCCATTGTGACATTTTTATCGACAACAAGGCCTTCAATTTGATGGAATTGGTGACTATGTGTCGCATCATCTGTATCACGACGGAATACTTTCCCAGGAGAAATCATTCGTAATGCACCTTTTGAAAAATCGTGTTTTTCCATTGTTCGAGCTTGAACTGGTGAAGTATGCGTACGAATTAACATCTCATCTGAAATATAAAACGTATCTTGCATGTCGCGTGCCGGATGATCTTTTGGTAGATTCATGCGTTCGAAATTATAGTGATCCGATTCTACTTCGTATCCTTCCACTACTTGATAACCCATGCCTAAGAAAATATCTTCAATCTCTTCCATAACTTGTGTCAAAATATGACGTGTGCCTTGAGGCATTTGTTTTCCAGGTAAAGTTACATCTAAACTTTCTTCTTTTAGTGCCGCATTTAACGCTTCGTTTTCTAAAACAACTTTGCGCGCTTCAATTGCTTCTGTTAATAAATCACGAATTTCATTTGCAAAGCCCCCCACCACTGGTCGTTCTTCTGGTGAAAGGTTTTTCATGCCTCTTAATACTTCGGTGATTGGCCCTTTTTTCCCTAATGTTTCTACGCGAATTTGGTTTAATTCTTTTAAAGTAGCAACTTGTGCGATTTCTTTGAGCGTATTGTCTCTAAGAGCTTCTAATTGCGCTTGTAATGTCATTATGCGTTCCCCTCTATCTTTTATTTAAACTAAAAAAAACGATAACCCATTCCTTTCAAAGGAACGAGCTATCGTGTTACCATCCTAATTCATAACAAATTGTTGTCATGCACTCATTTCATTTAACGGCAATTACCGGTTTGCTTTCTTCTTGAAAACAAACAAACTCAGGAAGTGAATTTCGCTTGGTGACTGTGTAAATCAGCTTCCAGTCTCTGGCTGACTCTCCCTAAAACACGTCAATTCAAACTACTTGTTTCCATCACTGTTTTTTTAGTTATTTAATTACGTTTAGTTTACAAGAAGTTTTGCTTGCGGTCAACTGCATTCTTCGTCTTTTACCCATTTTTCTGCCCAATGTTGAATTTGTTCCATTGCTAATTGCAAGTCTTCGCCTTTTTCGGTTAGGAAATATTCTAAGCGATTTCCTTCACCGCAACGAACAGCTTTGGTGATAATTCCTTCAGCTTCTAGTTCCTTCAATCGCTCTACTAAGACACGATCACTTAACATTGGAATTTTTTCTTTTAATTCGCCAAAACGTTGAGGACCTCGTTCTAATAAAACATCAATAATTAAACCATTCCATTTTTTACCAAGTATTGAAAATGATTTTTCAAATTTGGGACAAAGTACAAACGATTCTGTTTTTACTTTTTCCATCTTCCTCACCTCTTCAATGAGTATAGCACATTCCTTACAAAATGTAAGTGTTTCTGCTTCTAATTTTTTCTACTTTATAAAATCTACAACATTTCCTGTCTGCATGTCAATAATTACTCCTCCATTTAATAAAATTAAATAGACGTGCGACACCTCTTTATGCGTTGCCTCTTGTAGCGCTCTACGATAAAGATTCATCTGTCCGCGATACCGTTCGACAATTTCAGAAATCGCTTGGGGAGAGGTGCCTTTTACATGATCGGTTTTATAGTCATACAAAATGCATTGATTGTCTAATTCGATATAGCCATCAATAATCCCATGAATTAATAAATCATCTTGTGTCGTTTCTGGATAATTTTGAATAAGCTCTTCTGCTTCAATCAGCATAGAAAAAGGTTGTTCCCTTCTAACGGTTTGATGGTGTTGAATCAATTGTTTTCCTAAGGCGGTATCAAAGAAGGCCACGATTTGTTCCAGATTCATTTTTTCAGCAATTGCTGGTAAAATCAATTTATTTTCCACTAAGCGTTCTTGAACAGCTCGCACTTCCTCGTAAGAAGGTTGCTTACTTAAATCAATTAGTTGTAATAAATAATGGGTTGCTGTCCCAATTTCAGCTGCTGAGGGCGCTTGAACCGTATCTAAAAATTTAGGCTTACTTAAATCTCCTTCAATCATTCGATTGACAATCAACGGTTGCGCTTGAATAGTATTGTCTTCCCGAACCTCAATTTTACCAATTTCTTTGTTATCGGGGTCATCAAATACTCGCTTGATTTCAGAAACAGACTGATAACTGGTGGTCCGAGTAGCCACTTCAAACGGATAATTGAAACTTAACCGTGCAAGACCACGATTGATTTTGTCAGCAGATAATTGCGCTTTTTCGGCTAAATCCTCTGCTTGTCTTTCTGGCAATTGTAATTGCTGAATGGCTGCTCGTAGTTGTTCTTCGTTGAACCACTGAATATGAAAGTTAGCTGGGTGCTTTTTGACTTGCGGAACGTTACTTACTACTACTTCTTGCTGATATTCATCGGCTTTTTGATGGCGTACCAATGTCATCCCAACCCAATTCATTAAACTACTTTTACTTTGCAAGCGATTTTCAGCTGGTAGCACCAGTGTTTCTACATCGCCAACTTTCAGCCACTCTTTCCACATCGCCGCTTGGTCTTTATAGGAGCCCACCAGAAAAAGTTTCTGTTCTGCACGTGTCAACGCCACATATAGCTTCCGCATTTCTTCAGATAGTAATTTTCTCAATCGTACTTGTTTAATCGCCAAAAATGGTAAAGTATCGTACATAACTCGTTCTTCAGGTTGTAAATAACGAATGCCTACCCCTAAATTTTCTTCAAAGATATAGCGTTCATTCAAATCACTGACATTAAATTCTTTGGTCATATCTAAAACGAATACCACCGGAAATTCTAACCCTTTACTAGCGTGAATCGTCATGACGCGTACGGCATTCTCTTCACTTAAAACGACTGGTTCCGCTAAATCTTTGTCTTTTTCTTGCATTTTTTCGATGAAGCGAACAAATTGAAATAATCCGCGGAAGGTTGTTTTTTCATACGCCGCGGCCCGATCGACCAACGCATATAAATTGGCTTGGCGTTGTTTACCAACAGGCAACCCGCCAACATAATCAAGGTAGGCCGTTTCCCGATAAATCGTCCACAGCAAGTTGCTAAGCTGGTTGCGTCGAGCCTGTTCCCGCCATTTTTCTAATGATTCAGCAAAACGTATAGTTTTTTCCTGAACAACTGCTTCCTCCATGGTTGGTTCCATCTTTTGATTAAACGTTAAAAATGCTTCGTAGTAACTGGTTTCCTTATTAGCCAAACGAATAAGCACTAATTCGTTTTCTTTTAATCCAACAATTGGTGAACGTAACACAGCTGCCAAAGGAATGTCTTGATAGGGATTATCAATCAATTGAAGCAAGGCAATCATTGTACGAATTTCCGTTGCTTGGAAATAATTTTGAGCATCATTGACTTGAACTGGAATTTCTAATGATTTAAAAACATCTAAAATAGTTAAATTATTTTTCTTTGTAGGCGTTAATAAGACAATATCTTGATAAGTAATCGGTCGATCCGTTTTCAGCTTTTTATCATAAATTAAGAAATTTTGGTCAATTAATTCACGAATTTTCAAAGCAGTAACGTAAAGTTCCCCTTCTGTCTTATCTTCAATCAACAACTCAGGAGATTGTAATTCTGGAAATTCAACTGATTCTGTTGCTTTTTTTTCATAAATTAGCAATTCAGTTGAATAATCAGCCGCCTCCGAAAATTGATCAAAACCATGAACCAAAGCAGCTGACTCATCGTAAGCAATTTGGCCCACTCGCTCATCCATTAATTGACTAAATACTAAATTCGTAAAGTCTAAAACGTCTTTGCGGGAACGAAAATTTTCAGCTAGAATAATTCGTTTGCCCTCTTTGCCTTGCCCATACTGATTGTATTTTTCAATAAACAATGTAGGATCTGCCAAGCGGAAAGAATAAATAGACTGTTTCACATCTCCTACCATAAAAAGGTTTCCTTCTGCGCTAAGCGGGCGGCGCAACCAATACAAAATAGATTCTTGTAATTGATTGATATCTTGGTATTCATCGACTAACACTTCATCAAATTTTTCTCGATAGTAAACCGAGGCTTCTGATGCATGCCAGCCATCTGCCTGATTTTTCGCTAAAATAGCTAACGTATAATGTTCTAAATCGTTAAAATCCACTAAATTTTTAAGCCGTTTTTCTGCGCCATAGGCCTCCATAAATTTTTTCCCCACGTGAGCCATTTCTTGAACAATGGGCGTGGCCTCTTTCAAGACTTGTTTCATGGCATCTGGAGAAAGTGTAAACAGTTGCTTTTTCAAATCATTTAACGCTTTTTTATTTTGTTCTCGCAACTGTTTGGCTTGTTCCGCGGTCGGTTTCAACTCTTCGGCACGAACTGTTGGGTAGCGGTCAAAGCTTAACAATTCAGTCAAATTATAGGCGCTTTCTAAATCATTTCTCTCTAAAAATTGTAAAAATTGTTTTGTTTGTTCCTTTTCATTTTGAGCTAAGTACCAAATCTTTTGAAGTTTCTCTTCGCCCTCTGTTAAGGTCACCATTTCTTCGTAACGCTGAAGAGTTCGTTGTAACGTCTCAACGGCTAGCGGTTTTAAATACGTCTGAAATAACGTTGATTCGCCTAGCTGATCCCCTACTTCGTAGGCTTGTGTTAAGCCATTAATCCACGCCTCTGGATCAGGATTGGCTTTGGCAAATTCATAAAAAGAAAAAATTAAGTTAGTGAGTCCGTCATCACTACGATCATTGGAAAAATTCGCTGTTAATTGGTAAAATTCTTCTTGATTTTCCGCATAAAATTGTTCACGTAATGCATCCCAAACATCTTCTTTTAATAACAATGTTTCTGTTTCATCTGTTAACATCCGAAAAACTGGATCTATGTCAATTAAATAATAAAAACGACGAATAACAGTTAAACAAAAGGCATGTAACGTGCTGATATTGGCTGTTGGCAAAAGAGCAATTTGACGAGAAAAATGCCGTCTTCTTTCTGGATCTTGTTCTTCATTCATTGCCTTTTGTAAAGCCACTTGGATACGTTCTTTCATCTCACGGGCGGCGGCTTCAGTGTACGTCACAATCAAGAGACGATCGATATCGACGCCGCTTTTGACTTTTTCAATGACACGGCGGACTAAAACGGTGGTTTTTCCTGAGCCAGCCGAAGCAGAAACTAAGATATTTTCATCGCCATCAAACACCGCTTGCCATTGACTGTCGGTGAATTGCTCATTGGCTGGACGTAGTGGAATTGTTTTACTCATCTTCGGTTGCTCCTTCCTCATCTTTGTTTAACAAGCGCGCCATAATTTCCTCTTTGGATAAATTCTCAATACGATGATAATTATTTTCTTTTAACATCACATCAAAATCACAGACACTTCGAAACGGACAATAGCGACAAGCAATCCGTTCCTTGCCTTGATAAGCGGGATTAAGTTGAACTTCGCCGCCAATAATTTGATTCCCCGCTTCAATAAATTTATTTCGGTTATGGGAAAGCAACGCGCCTAATTCTGGTTCTGTCACAAATTTATCTTCTTGGCGACGACCAGGTTTAATTTGTTCTTTGGCGGATTCTTCAATCGGAAACAGCAACGAACTTTGTTTAGCTTGCAGACTCGTATCTAAATGATCCAATAAATCTGGGTCTTTCATCAAAAGACCATCAAACTGATATTTTTTAAGCATTTGTTGTTCAATGTCGTCTTTGCCTTCATAAGATAACGTAGGATTGTGTACATGCAGATAAAGTGAGCCAGCAGGTTTAGCTTCTTGACCAACTAATTGCACAGCATCCATTAAAGCCACATCCAAGTACGTCAGCATTTGCATGGCTAAGCCGTAATACGCTTCTGTCATATTAAATTTACGGTGACTCGATTTATAATCAATCACACCTAAATAGGTTGATTCGGGTGTAACCAATTGATCAATCCGGTCGATTTTTCCCCGAACATGAATTTTCCCTTGATTTTTTAATGGTAATTCCAAACCAGAAATTCCTTTTTTAGCGGCAATTTGGCCAAATAACACTTCCGTTTGAACAGTCGTCATGCCACTTCGTTGGCTTTGGCGTTTCAGCGCCCAACTGACTTTTTTAATTGTTTGACTCAATTGATAGCGAATATAGTTCATGCGACTAGAGGTCGTTAATACAGAAAAACGTGCATCCCCTAAAATACTATTTAGTACTTCCTCCGCCAATAAATTGACTTCCTGATCGGTTAATTCAGATAAGTTCCGTTGATTCATAATCAATAATTTAAAGAACTGATCCAATGCTTCATGGAAAAATTCCCCTGTAGCTGCTGGCGAAAGCCCAAAGACATCTCTTTCTTTCAAACGTAAGCCATAGCGAGAAAAGTATTGATATTGACAGCGATAAAAACTCTCCATCCGAGAAACGGATGTATAAATATCTTTACCATATAAAGGTTCTGCTAACACCTCATCAATCTTTTCAGGAATATTTTGATGCGTTAAACTTTCGAAAACTTGCTTGGCTAGCGGCGCAATTGATTGGTTCATTAGCGCTTTTTCCATATTTAACCAGAAAGGCAACAATCCTTCTTGTGTTTCTTTCCGTTGTCTTTTCAAACGCGTTAATTCACCGATTAACGTCCGATACGTACTAATATGGGCTAAACTGGTCGTTTCATCATCGAAAATGGTTGTTTCATTTTTTTCAAAAACGGGCAAGTTTAAATCTTTTTGGATATTTTTAAAATAAGGAGACGGTTTGACTTCTTGAGCGGTGTCTTTAACACTTGGATAGGTTAAATATAACCGTTCTCGCGCTGAAGAAAAGACGAGATACGCAACAAACGGTTCTTGCGCAATTTTGCGCCCAGTTGTCCCACGTAAATATTGGTTTTCCGTTAAAGTATCATTGATTGTCTGACGTTCTTCATCAGACAATAGTGTTTTATTTTCAATCTTTTGTGGAAAAATTTCTTCCGTCATCCCAATAGCAAAAGTAACCTTGGCAGCGCCAGGTCGAGTTAAATCCATTGCGCGAACTTGTACTTGGTCAATCGCTGTCGGCACTTTACTATAGTGCAAACCTTCCAAGCCACTAACAAATATTTCTTGAAACGTTGTAAAATCAAACGAACTTTCTCCGTAAACAGTGACGTATTCATCTAGTAATGACATCAATGCATCCCAAGTCTGTTCATGGTTACGAGCTGTTTCTAGTTGACCTGCTTCGATAGCTTGTAAGCGCCACATTTTTAATTGTGTTGCCACACCACTTTGCAGTAAAAAGTGATAGAAGACGGTCGCTGCTTCCAAACCAGTTTTGGCACTTATCATTGCTTGAAAGTAACTAGGTAGCAGCCGTTGAAGCGATTGACGAATCGCATTTGACTCTTCTTCCATCGTAGCGACATCTTCTTGCTCTTCCGCTTCAAAATCATACCGAATAAATTCCCAATCTTTTTCTTGTGACCAATAATAACCTTCATAGCCGTATGCCAGGACTACATTTTCGGTAATATCAACTTTTCTGCGCCAAGCGTTCCGTTGGTTTAACCAATCAGTCAAGCTTTCTTCAGAAGTAGCGTGTTGATTCATTGGCATAAATAATTCCGTTCTCAAAAAACGGAGCACATCACGATAACGATAATTGTACGAATGAATAGCAAATAAAGATTCAATCCATTCGACTAAAGGATGCCGATCCATAGCCATATCTCGGTCGACATAAACAGGAATCTCGTGTTCCGCAAAAATCGGTTCTAATAAATTTTCATAACAATCTAAATCACGAGTCAACACCTGAATTTCTTTGTACCGATACCCTTCTTCCACCACTAAACGGCGAATTTCGGTTGCAACATGTGTTAATTCTTCTTTAACGTTTTCAGCACGCCACAGAAATAAGCCATCGCCCCTCCAGTCAGTTGTGCTTAATGGAGGCAGGTGTTCTTGCGATTGAATCCAATAATCGTTTAATCCTTGCAAGTCTGGATTTGTAATTAATACCTCTTTCTTTTCCACATAATCTGAAAGAATCGGGATTTGCTTCTGTCTTGCTAGTTGATAAAGCTGATGATAGGTTTGTCCCGCTTCATAAAATAACGACCGCGGATCAGGTAAGTCATGCGGATATTGTTTGTCCAATACGAGGGCTACTTTCACAGAACCTGCTTGCGCCATTAGCACTTCAATCAACTTTAATTCTCTGGCAGTAAACTGCTGATAGCCTGAAATAACGAATTGAACATTCGACAAATCAACCGTTTGTAAATACTCGCTTAAATGTTGAATAATCTCCGCTGATTCATAGCCATACTGACTCATTTGCAATTGGAATCGCGTAAAAATTAACGTTAAATCTTGAAACTTAAGTTGTAAATCTTGCCCTTTAGGGTTCTCCGTTTGTTTTTCTAAAAATGGATAAAGCTCCGCAATCTCAATATTGCCTTCGCGCATTTCTTGATAAAGCTGAAATAGTTGTTGAATAAAGCCAGGCTTGTTAATTTCACCTCTAAAAATTTTTAACTCTTCTTCTACTTCTACTAAAATTTTGCGGAAAATCATCGCAGCGCCTGCATCAGATAAAACATCTGCCGAGTAAAAAGGTGTATGTTGTAAATAGTACCAAGCCAAACGATAAAAACTAAAAACCTGCAGACGGGTACTGGTTATTGAATCAGACGTAGTTGTCTGTAATTGACGTAACTTTTGCAAGACTTGAATTTCTTGCTCAAACTTAATATGGTTCGGGACTAAATAGAATACTTCATGCTGTGCGTCTTCCTCTAGCCATTGTTTTGTCGCCTGTATAAGTGGCGCTTCTAAGTCTGCCACGGCGGTTCCTCTAATAAACTGCACACTCATGGTTTCACATCCTTTTCCTTTGCACTGCCTTTATTTTACCACAAAAGAAGGACGGAAACATGTGTTTGTTTTTACACATTTCCGTCCTTCTCTTTTACTCATTGTCTCTTTTATTGTTTTGATACTTCTGGTATTGGACCAAACCGTGAGAATGGCCACATCACAAATTTCACTTCACCCAAAATATCTTTTTTATGAATAAAACCAATGACACGACCGTCTTTTGAATTCCGTCGATTATCACCTAAAACAAAGTAGCTATCTGCTGGTACTTTTTCTTTTAATGAAAAATCGCCTGTCAAAGGTTGACCATCTGTTAAGGCTTTTTTAAATTCATCTAAATAGGGTTCGTCAACTTCTTTTCCATTGATGTACAACGTATCATCCTTGTACGCAATTGTATCTCCAGGTAAACCAATCACACGTTTAATATAATTTTTATCTGGTTCATCTGGCGCTGGGAAAGTAATAATATCGAAACGATTAATTTCTGTGTTTTTTAACGTAATTACCCGTTCACCATCTGCTAACGTTGGATCCATTGAATGACCTCTCACTACGACAGGCGTAAATACAAATTGTCTCAGTAAAAACAGACCCAAAGCTAAACAGGCAAAAAAGACGACTGTTTTAATTAATTCTTTTGATTTCAAACTCATTCCTCCAAAAACCTTATTATCTTATGTCTCATATTCTACCACAAAGTAAATCAATCCTATAGTGCTTAACACCCAATTAATTTTTATGTACGCTTTTTTTACAAAATGGTCAGAAAAAAAACGTATTTCTTTCAAATTTGATTCTTACTTTTTTGATCCTGCTCATAAAAAAAGCATAATCAATTCTAAAAAGGGCTGAATTGATTATGCTTCTAGCGTTTTAGCGATCCATCACAACCACGTAACAAACTTCTAAAGGACCATGCAACCCGACAACCAGTTGCATTTCAATATCTCCTGAATTAGAAGGCCCTGAAATAAAGTGAATCGCTGAGCCAATTTTTTCGCCTTTTTCTATTTTTTCTGTATAAAAAGCTGCTGGCTGAGTCGAACGTGGAACGAGTTTGCTAAACGGTATAATTGAAATGTAATGCTTCGGTAAAAAATGTAAGGCTCTGCCTTGTCCCGCATTGGACTCCACCACAATCGTTCCTGATTCAGCTAGTAAAAACTCAGCAAAGGCAATCGCGATATTTGCCTGAGCAGCTGTTTGAATATTCGCTTCTCGTTGCTCACTTCCAGGTTGCCATTGCTTAACAGAAACAGCCTCTAATGACTTAGCTAAATCAGCTAATCCATAGGCTTCAAAACGTGCATCTGTTGGCAATAAAAGATTGCCCCCACCAAACTCAGCAACAATTTGCTGAATCGTCGTCAGTAAATTTTCTTGTGTGGTTTCCACTAAGTTCGTGTGAATCGTTTCCACACGCTCCTTCACAATCGTTAATAGCTCTGCTGGTGTTTTATCTGCCAACTGTTCTTCTGGTAAATGATTAACTGGCTCAAATGGATGGGCCGAAACAGGCTGTTTTTCTACGCCTAATTTTTCTCGTAGATTTTGTAAAAAAGGTTCTCGATTTTGAATCGCTTCGTTAGTCATTTTTTTCACCTTCTTGATGTTTTTTGAACCAACTTCTGAAGTTTTCTGAAGATTTTGGTGGTCTTGGCAAATCACGAACATCGGTCCAGCCTTTTACTAACCCTGGTCCTTTATCAAGGTAGCCCCCATGATTGTACATGTTTTCAACAGTAATGTCTTTTTGTTTACTTAAAATGCCCACTGCAGCATGATCGACTTTCATGGCTGCTTTAAACATTGCTGGTGAACCAGTGGCTTTGCCTACCATACGCATTTGGAAATCTTCGAATCCATGTTTCATTTTCAGATCATCGGTCATCACTTTACGATGTTCAATTAATAATTCGTGCAATGGAATTTTCACAGGACACGTTTCCGTACATGCCCCACAAAGACTAGATGCATAAGGCAATTCCCCAAACTGTTTATATCCACCTAAAATTGGAGAAAGCACAGCACCAATTGGTCCTGGATAAATAGAGCCATAACCGTGCCCTCCAATATGGCGATAGACCGGACAAACATTCAGACAAGACCCACAACGAATACACTGTAAGACTGGCTGAAAGGCTGTTCCTAACGCTTTTGAACGTCCGTTATCCAAAATGACCACGTGAAATTCTTCTGGACCATCGGATTCATCCGCATTTTTTTGCCCGGCAAACGTCACATACGTTGTTAAATTTTGACCAACGGCACTTCTGGCTAAAAGGTTATCTAAAACCTCTGCTTCACGCATTGTTGGTACGATTCTTTCCATCCCCATTAACACGATTTGTGTCTTAGGAATACTGATGGTCAAATCAGCATTTCCTTCATTTGTATTTAAGTTAATTAAGCCGCTATCCGCAATAGCGAAATTACAACCTGTAATGCCAATCTCCGCTTCCAAAAAGAATTTGCGCATCACTTCTCGTGCACAGCGTGCCAAATTTACCGGGTCATTATCTCCTTGATACCCCTAATTTTTTCGCAAAAACCTGACGAATCTGTTCGCGATTTTTATGAATACTTGGGAAAACAATATGTGACGGCTCATCCCAGTCATCCATTTGTAAAATGAATTCCGCCAAATCTGTTTCCATCACACTAACATCGTCTAATCCCAATAACATTGGATCTATATCGACTTCGGTCGTCACCATTGATTTAGATTTCACAATTTTTTTCGCCTTTTTTTCTAGAACCACTTGCTTCACATATTCATTGGCCTCTTCGGCGGTTTGAGCAAAAAAGACTTTGCCACCTCGTTTGGCAACGTTATCACTGAACTCTTCTAAATAGTCAGGCAGATACTGAATTGTATGTTGGCGAATTTGTTCTCCCAGTTCACGCCATTGTGGCCAATTGCCTAAAGCTTCCCGCGCACCTTCTCGTTTCTCCCATTGGGCATCTTGTGCTTTGGCGACAGCCTTTTGCATAAACACATCTTTTTTACTTTCTTCAATTCGTTCACTTAACGGCTTATTGCTCGTTGATAATCCCACAGTTCTTCCCCCTTACCCTACCGATATGATTTGCGGTTGATCCATGCGTGCTTCATCCACTTCGTGATTAAGGACTTCTGCAATATGCATAATCTTAATCTTTTTCCCATCACGATTGAATTTACCCCCGATATTCATCAGGCAACCCATATCCGCACTAATTAAAATTTCTGCGCCTGTATCAATCACATCGTTCATTTTTTCCGTCACCATTTGTTCAGAAATAGCTGGCATTTTCACTGAAAACGTTCCGCCAAATCCGCAACAATTTTCAAGATGTCCTAAAGGAATCATTTCTAATCCTTTCACATGATCCAACAAAACAAAGGGTGATTCTCGTTCATTTAAAATTCGCGTCATATGACAAGAACGATGATAAGTGGCTTTCCCATGTAACGTTGCGCCAACATCTTTGACCCCTAAGACACGATAAAGAAACTGACTAAACTCATAAGTTCGCTCAGCTAAACGTTGTGCTTTTGGTCCATAAATAGGATCATCTGCTAAAAATTTGTGGTATTCTTTCATCATGCCGACACAAGACCCCGCAGGTCCCACCACATAATCGGCACCGTCAAAACTATCAATTTGATTCTTAAGCGTTGTCGTGCTCTCTGTCACATAGCCACTATTGTACGTTGGCTGACCACAACACGTTTGGCTTGTTGGTAAAACCGTTTCACAGCCATAACGTTCCAAAACCTCTACCATTGCTTGCCCTACATTTGGAAAAAGTAAATCCACCACGCATGTCGAAAATATACTCACTTTCACGCAAAATAACCTCCTCGTTTTCTACGAAAAGGCTCCATGAAATTAATTGGGCGGCTGTCATTAAAAGTCACTTGGCTGTCGTCTCTAACTACTTCACAGTGCCTTTTCAACAAATACGTTATTTGTAACAAAAATCGTTTTTTAAAATGATTCTTATACAATAATTATTTTACCAGTATCTGGTTTTAACAGCAAACGATTCCAGAAATTTTGTGCATTTTCACACAAAAAAGGAGGCTTTTTTATAAAAGTTTCTTTTAACCCCTTTGAAATTCGTTTTTTCTGAAGAAAAGAGTGACGAAATTTTGAAATTTTGGTAAACTAAGAAAAAACGAGAAACGAGGGCCATGCATGTTCATTTCATTTAACATGTTTATTCTATTAATTGTTGCAACGATCCTAATGATTTTTCTGATTATCTATTTGACAGTCACTGGAAATGATAAAAATAATAAAAAGAAACAAAAAGAACTACGCCAACTTTAAACAAAAAAACAACTGTTCCCCCTTCTCAGAAGCCAAACGTTGTGACTGATGTTGCAAAAAAGAGCGAGCCAGAAAAGCAAGCCGTACAACGAACACAGCAATCAACCACTAGAGAGGACGAGACTTCTCAATTTACACGAAGCCAACGTCATAAATGAAAATGGGACATAAGTCGAGATGACTTATGTCCCATTTTCTAATTCTTAAGATAATCAGCTGAACAAAAAATCCGCTAGTGGTTTCACTTTTTCTTTTAATTAATGATAGTTTATTCTTCTTTTCAGGTGTATACTAAATGATTGAAAAGAGACTTTAACTAATTAGGAAGAGGTGATTTTTTGTCTGCAAAGCGGTTTATTCAATTATTCATTTGTTATGCTATTTCAATGATTGTCGCAATACTTTTAACGGACTTATTTAATTTCTCGAGTCCTATAGCTTATTTAGTAGTGGCTAGTATCATCGGCTATGTAGTCATTACTGTTCCATTAACAATTATGACTCTATTAAAAAATAAAAATTAATAAAAAAATTGAGCGATTTTAATCACTTAAATTGCTCGATTTTTTTATTTTCATAATATTTTTCACTTATTTTTTCATTTTCATTGACAGAATAGTTGTAATTGTCAGAAAATTGTATATAATAAAGAAAGTTATTTTCATATTATTTTTTTCAATTAAAGGAGAATCCTATGAGTGAAACACAACAAACAACCTTAAAAAAACAATTAAGCTCGCGCCACATTACGATGTTAGCCTTAGGGGGAGCGATTGGCGCAGGTCTTTTTAAAGGAAGTGGCGAAGCAATTGGTATTGCTGGTCCTTCTGTTTTAATCGCCTTTCTAATTGGCGGTGCTGTTCTCTTCATCGTCATGAGTGGTTTAGGAAAACTCGTTTTAGATGGCGGAGACACACATCATGGTTTGTCTGGCTTAGTTCGACCATTTTTAGGTGCACATTCTGCTGACTTTATTGATTGGGTTTATTATTCCATGTGGACAATTAATATTATCGCAGAAGCGGTTGCCGCAGCTTCCTTTTTACAACTTTGGTTTCCTAATATTCCTGCTTGGTTTTTTGTTTTTATTTTAGCTATTTTAACGACGCTCATTAATCTTTACTCGGTTCGTTTATTTGCAGAAACAGAATATTGGTTGGCGTTTGCTAAAATTAGTGTCATCATTTTGTTAATTATTTTTGGTGTTTATCTAGTGGGACAACAAATGCTAGGCAGTGGTGTCTTCCCTACTTTACAAAGCATCACTAAGCATGGTGGCTTCGCCCCACATGGCATGAAAGGTATTGTTAATTCTTTATTAGTAGTTATTTATTCTTATGGCGGTTCAGAATTAATCGCGATCACTGTCAGTGAAGCAGATGATCCTAAAAAAGCCATTCCTAAAGCGATTCGTGGTGTGATGGGACGGATTATTTCCTTCTATATCATTCCATTATTCTTACTTTTGATTATTTTCCCTTGGAATACATTAGCAAGCACAACGGTGAGTCCATTTGTTATGGTTTTTGAAAAAATGAATATTCCTTTTGCTGCTGACATCGTAAATTTTGTGATTATTTTAGCCTTGTTTTCTTCTATTAATTCTGGGGTATACGCCTCTTCTCGCCTTTTATATTTTCGCTTAAAAAATAAAAAAGGACCCATGAGTAAACTAGCGGTTTTAAACAAGCACCAAGTACCTCAACGTTCAGTTTTCTTCTGCGCAAGTGTTTTATATCTGGGCGTTATTCTTTCTTATTTTGTTGGCGATGAATTATTTGGTTACTTAGCCGGTTCTCTCTCTTACACTGTCTTGCTAATTTGGATTTTAATTAGCGCTGCGGCGTTTGTTCTGTCTTTAAAACGAGGGTCTCTCTTTGAAAAAAGTATTAATCTCCTTGCTTTAATCATTTTAGGACTCATCTTTATTGGCATCTTATTTACAAATTCGTTAGGCGTCACTCTTTTAACAGGTCTACTGTACTTTGTTATTTTCTTTAGTTATCGTAAGAAAAATGATTCCTTTCTACTCTCTGATGAAAGCTAAATAGACCAAAAAAAACGAACAGTTTTGTAAGATAACTGTTCGTTTTTTCGATGTTCCATCTCCTTCTTCTTTTGCTATGCTATTTTTGTAAATTGTTAGGAGGAGAAAAAATGAAAAAAATCGGCGCTATTTTATTTATTGGCTTATTCATTGTTGGTGGTTATACAGGCTATCGTTATTATGCAGATACATATAAGAGTGAAAAAGCCTATGCACAAGTTCCTCTAGAAATTCCTGAACGAAAACAAACAGTAGATGACAATCAAAAAAGCATAGATGGCCAATATTCTTTACACTATCGACTAACTTTTGTTAAAAGTAATGGAAAAACGCAAGTTATGGACTACGAACGGACAGACAAAAATCCTCAACCTTTGGAACCAAATGCTTACATAGAAGCAACCATTAGTAAAAAAAGAATCATCAAATCTCCTGTCAAAATTGATAAAAAAGAGATTCCAGAAAAAGCTTTCGCACAATTAAATAACCGAAAAACGACCAGCGATAATTAGTCATCGCTGGTTGTTTTTTTTACATGGAATAACAATTAATTCATAAATAATGGTACGCTGATTTTGCTTAATTTCATGAGAACCAAAAATTTCTTGTATGCGTTGTTCTAAAATTGGAACTGACCATTGTTCTTCAAAATAGTTGCGGAAAAAGTCTTTTGAAATAGCTTCTGATGCTTCAAAGAAAAATTTTTTTGTGAAAAAAGGTCGCTGTTCTTTTTTTAGAAATGCTTTGTATTTTGCCATCCAATTTAACTGCGGGTTGCTCTCTTGCTCAAAAGGAGAAAATAACGAATCTTGCTCTTCCACTAGCCGAAATATAAGACACCATTCCTCACTTAATTGGCACAATGCATTAATTTTTTCCGGCGTATCCAAAGCAGGATTCATGGCTGAAAAAACGACTTGAAATTTTTTCCCAGTCTCAATCAGTCTTTCTTGGCTTTGGTGAAGAAAAACAACGTTGCTTTGTGCTTTTGCTTCCGCAATTTTCAACATTCTCTGAGAAATATCGGCTAGCGTATACTCCGTGACTTGCTCTTGAAAAAAAGGTAAATATCGTCCCGTCCCACCTGCGATATCCAGAAATGTCTGACACGGAAAAAGACCTTCTTGGACCAAGAAATCACGTAATTCTCGAGCAATTGGAAATGGCGATTCTTGTTGAATTTCTTCATATTCTTCTGCAAATTCATCCCAAAATTCCGCTAATTCTTGCTCATTATTATTCATCAACAGTTGCCCCTTTCTCTCAATTCTTATAAAAAGTGTAGCAAAAGAAGCGCCAAAGAGCTAACAGTTCACTCATTTAAATCAATAATTTCATCTACAAATCGCAGGGTTTTAGGTCGATGAGTAACCAAAATAGTCAACTTATTGTGGGTAAATTTTTGTACTTCTTGTAACACTTTTTCTTCGGTCTTTTCGTCCAATGCAGAAGTCGCCTCATCTAAAATAAGGATCTCTGCTTGTGTAAATGCTAAGCGCGTGAAAGCAATCCGTTGTTTCTCGCCACCAGAAAAATTCATTCCTTTTTCACTCACAATAGTGTTTAAACCTTCCGGCAACCGTTCATAAAGTTCCCCCAACTGAAAACGATACATAGCTTCAATTACTTGTTCATCAGAAATTTCTTGATTCAATACAATATTTTCTTTTAACGTTCCTTGAAATATTGGCACATCTTGCGATAAATAAAAAACTTTTTCATAATAATCTTCCAAATTGAATTGTGTTAGAGGAAATTGATTCACATAAACTGTCCCCTCTGTCGGTTTCAATAATCCTAAAATCAATTTAATCAGGGTAGATTTGCCTGTCCCACTTTTTCCAATCAAGCCATAGGTTTTGTTCATTGAAAATTGTCGATTTTGTTGGGACATAATCGTTTGACTATCTACGCTAAAACACACATCTTTTAATGAAATTGTTTGAATTTCAGGTAACGCTTTGCCTGGAACCGCTAAATCAGGATCATCTTCTTTTTTATAAAAATCTTCCAAGCGCTGATAGGCTACTTTATCCAAATTATATTGAACAAATAAAACATTAAATATGGCTATCGACGTATAAATTCGATCGATATACATCACTATCGCTACAAGTCCACCTAAACTTAGCGTCACGACGTTAGTAAAACTAAGTACGACAATACTTACTTTGATTAGTGCTACTAAAAAGGCAAAAAAGCCAAAGAAAAATTCATGGATCATAGTCATTTTTGTTATATTTTGACTATTTTCCTCTGCCATTAACGCGTAATTTTCAATCTCTTTTTTATATTTTCGATTAATTCTAAAAGTTACTAGTTCGGTCATCCCTCGTATCAAAGTAGCATTCATTGCTTCTTCAGAAATAAGTGTTTTTTCTTTCATTTTTTGTAGCGTTTTCAAAAGCGTTTTGGTTAAAATAAATACAATCACATAACCAATTAGAATTGCTGGCAGTAATTTTTTATCAATCAATGCTATGAAAAACAAATTAAATAACGTCTCTGGAATTAGCTCTCGAAATAAGCGCCCATAAAAATTCAAGTGGATATTTCTCCCAGCTGCTGCACCAACTTCTACTTTTTGTAGTAAAGCTCCCGCTCCCAGTTTTAGATATTCTTCATAGGAAATCTTGCTCATTTTTATTAAACTTAATTTCTTCAAATAGAAATAGATGCCATTAGTTAAGTAAGCTTTCGGTTTCTGTTCACAGTAAGACAATAGCGGAATTAAAATAATTGTCGTTCCATACGCTACTAACAACCCTAGTTGGAAACTTTTTTGATAATGATCTAACAACTGTTGAAAAAAATAAATTGCTAAAGCACTACATAATGAAACAATCACACCAATCAAAATGTACCAAGTGAAGCGTTTCCGAAAGTGCGACCATATTTTTTTAGTCATTTACTCCCTCCTTTTCGAGCATTATATACCTTACTGTAGCATAGTTTTTGATTGGCGCCTATCAGCAATTTATCTCCAGATAATAGAAAAGCCCCCCAGCGAAAGCTGGATGGCTTTTCTATTGTTAATTCTTTCTGATTTGTAGATAACTTACACCTAAAACGGCAAATGTACTTGCCAGTATTCCTGCTATTAGCATAAACGGTGTTTTTGTTGTGCCTGTTTTGGGAAGTTCTCGTTGCCCGTTTGCTTCATTTAATTTTTGAATTGGTTCACTAAGCAGTTGGGGAGCCAACTGTGGGCTTCCTTCATTTTTCAATGTATTTAATGGAGCGTTTAGTATTTGTGGTTGATTTTTTGATGCAATAGTTTTATTTTTCTCCACAGTTGTTTCTGTGGATGGCTGTTTTTTCTCAGTTGTAGTAATTTCTTTTGTTGGTGAGACATGAACTTCTGGTTGACTGCTTTCTGCCGTTTCTGTTGTGCCATTCTCTTCAGTTGTCACACTTGGTTTTTCAGGTATGATTGGTTCAATTGTACCTAACGTTTCACTTTCATCTGGATTTTCTTCTTCTGTTGGCGAGACATGAACTTCTGGTTGACTGCTTTCTGCGGTTTCTGTTGTGCCGTTCTCTTCAGTTGTCACACTTGGTTTTTCAGGTATGATTGGCTCAATCGTGCCTAGTGTTTCACTTTCATCTGGATTTTCTTCTTCTGTTGGTGAGACATGAACTTCTGGTTGGCTGCTTTCTGCAGTTTCTGTCGTGCCATTCTCTTCAGTTGTCACACTTGGTTTTTCAGGTATGATTGGCTCAATCGTGCCTAGTGTTTCACCTTCATCTGGATTTTCTTCTTCTGTTGGTGAGACATGAACTTCTGGTTGGCTGCTTTCTGCGGTTTCTGTTGTGTCTGTCTTTTCACTTGTTTCTGTTGCCTGTTCCGAAGTAGGTGTCTTTGGTTCCCATTCATCTATTGTCTCTAAAGGAATGTCTAGACTTTCTTCTGTTGGCATTTCCACATTTTGATTGCCGCTTGCCTCGCCTTCTACAAAAACATTTTTAACCTGTGATGTATTTTTTTCATTCGTTGCGTCTTGATTGTTTAGTTGATAATTGATGTCATAACTATTTTCAAATGTTGCTTGATGTTGGCCTGCTTCTGTGATTGTCGAAGTGTAACGGACGATAAAGGAAGTAAAGCGTGCTTTATCCCGATAAAAACGTAAATTAAAGTCATTATCTGTTACGAAGTCAATTTTGCCATAACCTTGTTGCTCAAACTCGGCAAGTGAAATATATTTAGTTTCTTTGTCATTCACAATATCAAATGTAAAACTCTCTTTATTTAATTGTTGACCACTTCCTTGTCGATCCGCAATTGAAATATCTTCTGTGACATCGGATTTATTGAGGTTCACATTTAAAAACCAACGTACTTGATTTGACTCTCCAGCCAAATCGCCTACTTTATAAAAAAACGGATAGTCTCGCTCAATTTGGCCAGTCTCTGTGTTAGTCACTCCTTCAATCGTCAAACGTTGAGTCGCCGTTGCTGTTCCGAAATCCGTTTCTATTACATTCGGTTGCGAACTATTGGTGATAAGCGTTTTAATCCCGAAAGAAAAATGCCCATCCACATTATGTAAAGATTCAACTTTTTCGTTAAATGTTGCTACAACATGATCTTTATAGATAAAAACTTCCCCTAAACCATTTAAATTGATTTTTCGTGGTGAGCCATCGTTCTCGGTCATTCCAACTAATGCATTTGGTAAAGTTAAAGTAATAGTATCTCCAGGTTTTATTTTCTGATTCTCTTTGTCACTAAAAGATACTTTAATTGAGGTCATCTCCCCTTGATATAAAGTAGTGTGATCTAATTCTACTTTGTCAACGATTGGACTTTTGCTCAATTCGGCGCCAAACGAAATTGGACCAATCAATAACGCCCCCGCAATTGGTAGAATCATTACCAACAGTAACACTAAAAATTTTACACTTTTTGTCATAAAAAATTATTCACCCTTCTTTTCTCTTATTTTTTCCACTTAGTGGTCTTTTTCAGAAGTTGACAATAGCAAAAAGATATGTCTCGTACAATATTAATGCTCATTTAAGTAGCCTTTTTTTTAAATTTCTAATTCACTTCCTAAGGAAAACGTTTTATTATGGTAGTTACATTAGATAACATTTGTTACAAAATATCTCATGCTGCCAAGTTTGAGTTGCATAAATAACATATTTCACATCAATAATGAATAAAAATACTTATTTCATCCTCATTTTGTTTCCCAGGCCATTTATTCTTGTTATAATAAAGTTTATGAGATAAGGAGGAAAAGAATGAAAAATTCATATTTTGACGGTGGTTTAGCAACGTATATCGGGACTTCAATTTTAGCAACCTTGATTACTGTCTTTACATTAGGCATTTGCGCACCTTGGGGAATTTGTATGATGTACAACTGGAAAATCAAGCATACCGTTATTGATGGTAAACGCCTTTATTTTGACGGTACAGCTATGCAATTATTCGGTCATTGGATTAAATGGCTTTTATTAACTATAATTACTTTAGGAATTTATGGTTTTTGGTTGAATATCCGTTTGCAACAATGGATTACAAAACATACCCACACACTTTCATAAAAAGAGGAAGGATGAACTGAGTTATGGTCCATCCTTCCTCTTTTTATGAATATCTAACAGAGTGTTATCCTACTCTTTGAAAAAACAAGGAATTTATGCTATACTTTGATAAGTATCAAGGGATACTCATGTTATTTCGGGGGCGTTACGGATTCGACAGGCATAGTTGAGCTTGAATTGCGTTTCGTAGGTTACGGCTACGTTAAAACGTTACAGTTAAATATAACTGCTAAAAACGAAAACAATTCTTTCGCTTTAGCTGCCTAAAAACCAGCTAGCGAAGATCCTCCCGGCATCGCCCATGTGCTCGGGTCAGGGTCCTAATCGAAGTGGGATACGCTAAATTTTTCCGTCTGTAAAATTTAGAGGAGCTTACCAGACTAGCAATACAGAATGCCTGTCACTCGGCACGCTGTAAAGCGAACCTTTAAATGAGTGTCTATGAACGTAGAGATTTAAGTGGCAACATGTTTGGACGCGGGTTCGACTCCCGCCGTCTCCATTTTTAGAAAAGTAGAGAAAAACAAAAAAGAGCTAAAACCTTATAAAATAAAGGTTTTAGCTCTTTTTTCTATAAGCAAGAGAAGGCTCGTTACCTCCTCTTACACTTCCTATCACATTATCTTTCTAAAACAACTTCATTTTCTTTTTCTATTGGTGATTTTGGGTATTGCATAGAACATGGCTAAAAATATTATTGTTATCAAAAGAGTTTTTAAGATTTCAATTTTTCCTGAATCTATCCAAGTATACACAAAAGCGATGATAAAAGTAATTACTATTTCCGTAACATGATCTTTTAAATTCATTAGCTTAGCCCACATTGAACTGCCCATAAAGCTAGTTGTCCAGCTACAATAATAGCATTCGTCTTTAAACCATTGGCTTTAGCGAAGCGTAATACAGTCACTGCTAATTCTTTCCAGGCTTTCTTTTGTGCAGCTTTTACAATTGCGCTGATACTAATCATTGCAAAAAACTCATCTTTGATTTTGTTAGCAACGCAACTTCCTAATGCATTCCAATTAAAACGCGCTTGAACTACTGTTGAAGCATCAGAAATATTTACATTTAACTCCTTCTCAACTGAAGAAATCTCTTGCTGAGCAAAATTATTTTTGACATAGTTTTTAAAGTTATCTTCCGTCACTCCATTCGCATACATTTCTTCCAGTCCTTTTGCTACAGCCTCAACTTCTGAATCCTCTAGCTGGTCAGATGCATAAACACTTGTACCAGCGCTGATAAAAATACCTAATGTCATTAGTAATGCCATCGCCAAACAAAAAAATTTAGCCTTTTTTGTCACCTGTAATTCCATAAATAAATCCCTACTTTCTTTTCCTTGTTATAATCATAACAAGGAAAAAGATAATTTATCATCAAAATCCCTATTTGATGCTTATATTTTCCTATATATCCTAGAGCTGATTTTTCTCACTAGTGATCACATCAATTTGAACTAATGATTCAAAAAAAGACACAGGTTATTTGAGGTACGTTCGAGGTAATGCTAGGTTCTATTTTGAAAACAACGCTGCTCTCTTGAAATATTTTTTGAGCTTGCCTAAACCTTCTGAAACGAATATAGAAAATAAAAAAAGAGTCCCCTTTCTCAAGGAAACTCTCAATTACTAAGTCAAAATAACTTCACGTTATCTAAATCTTTTAAATCAATCCTATGGTTCGCGGAACAAAGGAGCTAAAAACTTAATAGAATAAATCGCACAAATTCCGACAATAATATAGATAATTTTTGCTAATGGTGTGGTTGCACCGCCACTAATTGTTGCAACTAAATCAAAATTAAATGCACCAACTAATAACCAGTTTAAACCTCCGACAATCAATAAAATTAAAGCAATAATATCCAGATATTTCATTTTTAACACTCCTTCCAAATTTGATAAGCCAAGAGTAACACGTTTATTCTTTATTTACGAAAATAATGATTCAGGAAAAAAATTTTTTCAATTATTTTCTCGAATCATTTTTTCATTATTAAGAATTTTATGATATAACTAAAGAGTAGACAAAAACAGAGTCATTATCTCTGATAAGAAATGGTGGTTTATTATGCGTGCTAAGTTATTTTTAATTTTGCGGAATCGAGTGTTATCCCGTGTTGTCTTTGTCATTCTATTTTTACATGTGCTTTTTACCACAAATGATTTCACGGTGTTGCTGCTCCTCTTACTATTGAATTATTTACTCACGCTTGAGGATAGCGCGAAAAAAAACAGAAAAATCCAAACTTGGCAGGAATTTAAACAATCGATTGATTGGCCTTTTGTCGCTTTTTATTCAGGGCTTGCTCTTTTAGTTATTTCGTTAATACTTCTGTTTCTCTGGTTCAATTATGCACGATAAGGAGGATTAAAAATTGAAAAGCTATTTTTTTACTCTTTTTTTTAGTATGTTTAGCCTTTTCGTCATACTACTTTGGCTTTCTGGTCGTCTTTTTCCGCCGCTTGTACCAGATAATGAAGCCGCTAATAATTAACGCACAGGCAATTAAAAGTAATGTCCATAATAGTAAATTTTGTTGTTGTGCCACTTTTTTCATCCCCGCTGCTGCTTTTTCTGGTTGATATGGGATACGATGTCCTCGAACTAATAACCGATGACTGTTTATCATATACGGTGTGCAAGTTAATAAAGTGACGAGATCTTGGCCAGACTCAATGTGTAAATCTTTTGTATCAGTTGGTTCAACGGTTTTTATTTGATCCACTTGATAAGCGAGCGTCTTCCCATTGACTTCGATATAAAATTCATCGCCTTTTTTTAATTCTGGCAAATCTGTAAATAATTTGGCTTGAGGGAGACCACGATGGCCTGAAATGACCGCATGTGTATTCGCACCACCTGTAGGATAGGAGGTTCCTTCTAACAAGGAGCTTCCTTTTTCCAATAGCAATGCATTCGTTTTATCAAAAATTGGTAAACGGACATTTATTTTTGGAATGGTTAAAACACCAATCGTATGACTTTCAAAATAGGATTTGTCTGGTTTTTTCGTTGTTTTTTGCGTTTCAGAAAAAGGATCTAATCCAGGATTGCTGCCTTTTTTCGCTAATTCTTGGTTTTTCTTTTCCATTTTTTCTTGAAGTTCAGCCATTTCTTTGGTGTTTTCTTGGCTTGCTTTTGCTTGATAATGAGCGATAATTTGTTGATCCAGATAGTTATTTAATGCATCGCTAACAAAAGGATACGCAAATGCACCTATTCCAATAATCAGTAAAAGAATCATAAAACCATCAATGATACGACGTTTCTTTTTTGACTTCATTGCTTCCTCCTTAAAAATAAAGCATGAGAGCCTGGGACAGTGATTGGCCCAGGCTCTTTGTTTTTCTAAAAATTTCTTCGGTGATGCTAGAAATTAAGCATTTTCTTTTCTACGTCTAGCAAAGTAGACTCCTGCAATAAGTAGCAAGACTGCGCCACTTCCTAAGTAAACGTAGATTCCTTTGCCACCTGTTGAAGGTAAGGTACCTTTGTGTTTGTTTGGTACTTTTTCTGGTGAAACTAGGTTTTCTGTTGTGCCATATGATTGTTCATTGACCACAAATTCAATCCGATTTGTTAACAAGACATAATCATCAGGAGCTACAGTTTCTTCTAAATAATAGGTACCGTATTTAAGCCCTGTGATATCAACTAATCCATCAGCCGTTGTTGTAAAAGTAGTTGCTTCGGCTTTTGTTTTCACCCAAGTTGCTGCTTTCGTTGTTTCATCGATTTTCAAATAATTTGCTGTGTCGCTGTTTTGATCACGAACGACAAAGGAAGCTCCCGCCAAGGCTTGTGTCGCTGTCACATCGCCATCGACTTTAATGAAACGTTTCCCACCTGTCACAACTTCAACAGTTGGTGGTGTTTGGTCGTCGGTATGACCGTTATCAACATTCGCCTCATTTTTAAAGCCTTTCGTAGGATCTGCTTTTTCATTTAAATGCATAAAGTAAACGAATTTTAGTGTGCCGCCTGGCGTTAACGTAGGAATATATGCTGGATTAACGGCGACAGTGAAGCCATTTGCTTGTTCAGTCACTTGATAATTTTCAGGAGCAATCACTGTATCCCCATCATATAACGCATAGGCATACTCTCCAGAAGTCACGTTATCAAAAGTTAAGGCTGCATCATGTTTATCAACTAAATTGAATTTGACGTATTTATTAGCGTCGCCTTCTTTGTCTGCAATCCCCAATGGAATATTTACAGAAATTTGATATTTAATTTTTTCGCCAATTGCCACATCTTTACCATCTAAGTTTGGTGTTGTTTTATCAACTTTAGAGGTATCATTTTTGACTGTTTTTTCAACAGGTGTTTGATTGTTTGCTTCAATTGTAAATGGTGTTTTTGTTTGATTTTCAATTAATTCTGCATTATTTGGAGCTTTTACTTCTTCTAAAATATACGAACCAACCTCAAGATTTTTAACTGTTAATTCTCCCGTTCCATTCTCTGCTTCTGTGAAATCATTTTCGCCAATTTCATAACTTTTCCCAGTAATAAAGCGTTTTGCTTGTTCTTTATCCGTTGTCCATGTATATAATCCATCTTTGACTCCTTGGATATATTTTACTGTGCCTGGTGAGCCTTCGCTTTTGGAAATAACAAATTCTGCGCCATTTAATCCTTCATTTTCAGCAGTTCCTACTTTTTTCACATGTAAACTACCATCATTGGCTACCACATTTTTAGGATAAATATGAACAACCGCTAATTCTTCTGTTCCATATTTATAGGAACCATCTGCTTGCTTGATCATTTCGTAAACTGGGAACGCCACCACCATATTCGTAGCAGCAACTACACCCTCTTTTGGTTCTTCTTTAATGGTATACACTGCATCTTTACCATTTTGTTTTTTAGGTAACTGAACAGTGACATTCCCATTTGCATCGGTGGTTCCTTGAGCAACAGGTTTCCCAGGAGTTAAACTTTGGACAGCTTGTTTAGCTGCATCGACGCTTGCGCCTGCCGCTCGTTGCTCGTAAAATTCGCTCGTCACGTTATAAATACTAAACGTCACATCTGCCAGTCCTTGATATTTATCAAACTCGCTCATTTCTTTCCCGCTATTTTGAATAAGCGGATCTGGTAAATCCGTCATTTTCTTTTTGTGAATCACGAGCTGTGCGCTCTCCCCATTTTCTTCTGCAAATGCAGTTGTTGTCCCTAATACACTCGTGAAAAGTGGCAAAATTAGTAACAAGGTACTAACGGTGTACCAAACTTTTTTTAATTGCTTCATTTTCTCTCTCCTCTTTTTTGTTTTTGATAAAATAGCCAAATGACTACCATCCCAATGATTAGCAGGCCTGCAATCGTCAACCAAATAGAACGTTCTTCATTTGTTTTTGGTAAGAAGCCTGACTCTTTTACTTTTTTATTGATTACATGTAACGGTGCTGTTCGTTGTCCGTTCGTTGCATAAGAATTTTTTTCCACCGTAAAAGGAATTTCTGTTTGATTCAGAAGATAACCTTTTGGTGCAGAGATTTCTTCCAAGAAGTACTGGCCATCTTTTAAACCTTTAACTGAAAATTCACCGGCTTGATTAGACGTGATTTTTTTAGCTAATGCTTTTTCTTTTTGCCAACGATATCCGTTTGCTGTTTCATTGAGGTATTCCCCCGCTTGATTTTTGATGATAAAAACAGCCTCTGGCAAGGTGATTTTCGCATTTTCACTATCAACTTTGACAAAAGACTTGCCGCCTGTACGAACTGTGGCTCTTTTAGTCAAGGTATGCTTGTCCGTGACTAATTGTCCTTCGTTGTTAATCGCAGTGTCAGGCTCAGCGGTCTTTTCTAAACGCATTTGATACGACACAGTCATTGTTTGATTTGCAAAGTTTTGTAAGTCTTTAATTGAAAAATCAAGCGTAAATCCATGCTTTTGCGTCGTCAATGTGTAACCTGTAGTAACTGTTTTTCCAGCCACTTTTACCTCAATTGATTCTGGTAAAAGTGTCAACGTTGTATCCGCCTTATCTGACAAACGGAATTCCTGATATCCTAAAATATTCGCTGGAATCTGAGTCGTTAACTGATAGTTAATGTGCTCTCCTTGATTAAAGCCTTGTTGCTTATCGAGTACCGTTTTTTCAAGTGGTGGTAAGTCATAGGCATTTTCTTCATTTTTTGGATATAAATGAATATGCGTTAACGATTGCCCTTGTGGATCTTGAACAGGCAAAATCACTACTAGGTTGCTAGCTTTTTCCTTTACCACTTCTGGTGCTTCCGCTTCAACAAATAAATAGGCTTTATCTCGTTGCTGCGAATCTTTGCTAGCTAATGAAAAAGAAACCACTCCATCTTCTCCATTTATTGTCTGTGTTTTATCTTCTGCGATCGGTTTTCTATTTGTTGCACCGATTTCTGCTAATTGACGCTGTGCCTCTTGGACCGTTTTTCCTTCAGAACGAAGCTGATAAAACGGATCCGTCACATCATAGACTTGATAAGTGACGTCATTTAAGCCCCGATAATTTTGAAGCAGCGTTCCCTCTTCCCCTGTGTTTTGCTGCTGTTCTGGTAATTGACCATCAGGGAACAATAATTTGTGCAACGTAACTTGAACGCTTGCTTGCGATGCTTCTGCTAATGCTTGCTGTGAAAACCCGAAAAGAGCGAGTAGCATGACGCAAATACTTAACCAACGTGCGTTTTTCATCGATTACACACTCCCTTCTGGTCGTCTAATAAAGAGATAAACACCCGCTATCACGAATGTACTAATCGCTATCAAGTAAAACCACAAGCGTCCTATGCCACCAGTTTCAGGTAAAGGAACCTTTGCTTGGTTAGTAACATCTAAAGTAATTTGATTATTCTTCTCTCCAGAAATTAAAACATCTGCTACTTTTTCCCCATCTATCGTGACTGAACCATCTTCGCGAATTATTAATTCGATTGGTTCTTTTAACCCCTGATATCCTTCTGGCGTAAAGGTTTCTGTTAGGACATATTTCCCTGGTTTTAAGTTTTCAAAAACAAAAGTATCCGTTTCTTTGCCATCTTTTGGTAATTCAATATCCGTATCTGGTCCTGTTAAACGGAATTTCGCTCCTTTAAGTGGCGTCTGATTATCGGCTTTTTTATGAACCGTTAAGTCAAAAGGTTTCAAATGATTTTGATGTGTCAGTGTCCATTCTGGCGCATTTTCTTCAATATTTTTGCCTGCATAGTGAATTTTCCCATATTTATCAACAGTAAATTCATAATTTCCAGCAAGAGTGTCGTAGCCTAATGGTCCTGATTGTTCCACCATTCGATACTCACCAGGTTCACTAATTTTAAAATAGCTCAATCCTGCAGTATCTGTTTTTTGAGTTGCCACAGTTTGGTAACTTCCTTGAGCATTTTTTCTTTGCAACGCAAAAGTCGCCTCTGCTAAGTTCACTTGTTTGCCATTTTGCATGGTGTATTTTCTAATTCTGATTGGCAAAGAAGAAAATTTATTTTCAATTTCCAATGGAATAACTTGATTTGTGGAGGTCACTTCTTGTCCATCGATGCTTACTTTGCCTTGCTCACTCACCTCAATTTGCCAAGTCGTTTTCTTACCTAACTCATGTCCTGCAGGTGCTTTTACTTCAGTTAATATATAGCGTTCCCCTTTTTGTAGGCGCACATCTTTTGGCAAGGAATAGCTACCATCTTTATTGTCCACTAATGTTGTCTGAACATTTTTACCACTCAATTCAAAAACGGCTCCCACTAAGTTTTTCTCACCTGAGGAAGAATTTTTGATTACTTTTAAATCTAATGGCTTGAATTGCTTCGTGTTTTTCCAAGTAGTATCGTCGATTTTTTCTTGACTGTAACCAGGAACTGCTAATTCACGGGTTGTTTGATAATTGAAAGCTTGTCCTTGATTGTTGTATTGGGGAAGCCCAAGAACTTCTTGATAGCTTTCATCCGCGGTTTTGGAAAGTTGGGTTACATTTTTGCGCTCCCAACTATTGCTGGTATCATTTTCTGGTTTTGATAATTTAATATACCCAGTTTGCCAGTTGGCTGTGTCAGTTACTTGCTTTCTACTAATTTCATAAATCACATTATCTGGCCGACTTGTTGGGTCTTGATCATACTCTTCCCAGATTTTTTTCACGTTTAACTTCACGCCAGGTGCTTTTCCCGAAGGAACCCCAAAATCAACTTTTTCAGGGGCCGTGGCTAATGGCTGAAACGTTGTCCGACCATTCATTTGATACCAAAAATCAGGTTTGAAGTTTTCTGACTCTGTTTGAATACGTACTTGATAATGAATTTGAATTTCTTGCCCTTTACCCAAATAAATCTCATTACTATTAATTGTAGCGCCTGTTAGCGACACTTCTGGTAATGTTTGAACCTGAACAGGACCCACACTTTTCATTGATAATGTATTTGGCTCGTATTTAAAAGGTTCAGCAATTGGATCAACTACTTTTCCGTTTACCACCGTTCCTGAAATCTGAACGGCTTTTTTCGCTAAATAATCAGAAATGTCTGGTGCATAATCCGCGGATTCATAATAAAGGTCTCCATTTTCATCGGCTGACACCATCTCACGCATTTTATCTTCAACTTGTTGTTTAGATAAATTAGCTCGTGGATCGCTTTGCAATTGAATGCCCAATCCATGTATTTCAATCCCACGTTGTTTTAAGGCCATTGCCTCACCTATCGTGGCGATAAACGTACTGTTAATTCGTTTATTGATATTGTTTTGATCTGGCGCATTATAGCTACCAGAGATATAAGAAGTGCTACCTGGTTGATCTTGTCGATTCGTAAATTGTGTCCCGTAAAAGCGACCATCCGCCTCTGTTTGAACTCGACTCACTTTATAAGAGAAGGTTGGGACGCCATCCGTTAAAAGTACAATGACTTTCTTATGTCCATTTGGCGTTGCTAACATATCACCAGCATCTCTTAATGCTTTTTGAGTGAAAGTTCCTCCTCTAGTGCTGCTTGGCGTAATATTTTTAATTGGATTTTTGACTGTATCAAACGGCCCCATTTGAATAGCGTTGTTATTATAACCGTCACTTGAGTAGCCAACATAGCCCATATTGATGTTATTGGTAATACCGCTATCTGCCAATGTATCAACAAAACGGTTCACTCCTTTTTGAACTTCACCAATCCGATTGTTTTCATTCATACTACCGGACCAGTCAACGACTAAGACCAAATCCAATGGCGTGATTTCTTTCTGAACATTCCCACGCACATTAAGATATACATCAAAAAGCCCTGGTGTTGTTGTTTCTCTAGCATATTTTCGGATGGCATAATCAGCTTGGTCTCCTGTACCGCCATACTCAATATAAGAATTTGTGCGATTAGTAGGGTCCCCATTCCAACTCGTTTGGCCGTCCCATTGTGCACTACCGTCTTTATTCCCTTGATGGTTTAGCACATTTTGATTGCCTGTGGGCTGCCAATTAGCTGTCGGATAAGTCCCAGAATTATCCGTCGTGTATTGTGGTGCAATTAAAGGCAGTGCCAGATTCGCTCTCAAAGTAGCTGGCGCCATTCTTGCTTCTGCAAATGGATTGGTTACCTCTTCTGTTGCGGTCGGCTGTTCTGTTTTTTCTGGAGCCGAATCATTTTTGTTAGTTTCTTTCGTATTTTCTGGTACAGTTATTTTTTCTGGTTCAGTTGATTCTTTAGCAGAATCCTCTACTGTTATTTTTTCAGAAGTAACTGAAACATCATATTCGTTGTTTTCATACAATAACTTAGGTGGCTGAGCTGTTTGAAGCGAACTTTGCTCAACAGCTAACGAAAGCTGTACCGGCTTTTTTACTTGTGCGTCCAGAGTCAGATAAAGCGTACCATTAGTCACTTGGTAAGAATATCCGTCTTTTTCAATTACAGCAGTATCCATGAACTGTGCATTTTTCAATTGAATTTCTCGTTGTAATGGCTGCTCTGTTTGGTTGAGAAGATTTAACTCGATATTAATATTCGTTTTATCATTCTCATCTGTTATCATTTGAGCGGATGTAATTTCAACTTCTTTGGCTGTTTCTGCATAGCCAATGAGCGGTATGAAATAGGATGAGACAAGTAAAAAGACTACGCCGAAAACCCCAAATTTCTTTAGTAATTTAATGTCTGTTCTCTCCTTTCTTTTATGAATTAACAGTTAAATTAGAATTGCCTAGCACGTAAAATTTCATTATTCTAATCTGATAATTATTATACAGAGAAGGAGCTCATTAAATCACACCAGCTTTCATACCAAGCGGTTTCATTTCTGAAATTGCGTTATTGTTTCGATGATTGTTTCATTAAAGTAAAGGACTTGGGAGGAAACAATATGATTAGGTTTTTAGAAAAAAATTATCGGAAAATGGAAGAAATCATTCGTGTCTTATCCATTTCTGATAAATGGATGACTAAAAAAGAACTTGCAAAATATATTGGTAGTTCTGAGTCTACTTTTATTCGTTATATTGAGGAGATTAAACAGCGTTGGGGCGAAAGTTTAACCATTAAAACATCGCATAAATTAGGCTATCGTTTAGAAAACTTTAATGTGTCCTTATATTTAAACGTGCTGACGGATATGGCAAAAACGTCAACGACCACCCAATTGCTCCATGAGTTTATCCAAAATCCTGGCAAAACCATCGAATATTATTGCGATACCATCAATATTAGTCGCTCTTCTTTTGCTCGAAAATTGAAGCAGTGTAATCAGTTCTTGGAAACTTACTCTCTTCGCGTTATCGTTGATCAAGGCTATCAATTAACTAGCCAAACAGAAGAATTGCCTTTACGTATTTTTACAACCTTTTTCTTTTTAATGTATTATGGTCATTATGAATTGCCTTATCAATTAGATAAGCAGGAAATCAAACAATTAATGCGTCGTAATCAATGCCAATTAAATATTATTAGTATGGATAACAGTTATGAACACGATTTCTTTATTATGTATTTTATTGTTGATTTATTAAGAGAGCATCAAGGCTTTCAACAACGTTTCCAGAAAAAAACAGATAAAAAGAGTCCAATCAAAATGGAAGATTATCTTTTACTCAGTCGTCATTTTACTGGGCTCAGCCGTGAAACCTATCGGGAAGTTCTCCGATATTTTCAAAGAGGCGCTTTTCAGCAATACTACTCCGAAGACCAAGAAGTCATCAGTCAAAGAATACGTGAAAATTTAAAATTTAATGCTTTTTCACAGATTGAACAATTAACAGAAGAAGTCGTCGACTTCGCTGTTCACTTGTTAACCTGTCTTTATTTGTTTTCTCAATTAGTGCCTTTTGACACCTCCGAATTGACACAAAGGGCCACCTTTTTCACTCGACAAATTCATTTTACCCAGCTTCACTTATATGCACGATTAAAAGCAGAATTGCATTTCTTTTCCGCTCTTTTAGAAACAAATCTATTAAACTATTCATCTTCTTATATTTTTTGGTTACTTAATACTTTTCCAGAAATTAACCAGAGTTTCGACTCAAAAAAGATTTTGATTATTAGCGACATGGGCCTGAATCATAGTCAATATATTGGAAACTATGTCCACGATATTTTAGCTTTGCATCGGATTCGTTCAAATACGTTAGCAATTACGGAAGAACAATTAGGTGACCATCGACTCGAAGAATTTGACTTGATTATTACCAATCAACCAATTATTGAAACCAGCGTTCCAAGTATTTTAATTAATGATGCTATCTTATTTTCTAACAAAAGAGAATTGCTCGATTTATTAAACTTTTAACGTCTTAATGGTTTTCCCTATCTACCAAAAAGATAGCCCTTTTATCAAGAACCGCGTAATGTGAGGTGCCATCATACAGAAGATATTTTTATTTTTCTGAAATAAAAAAGAAAATAGGACATAAGTCGAAATGACTTATGTCCTATTTTCACTCTTAAGATAATCAGCTAAACCAGCAAATTAAATTTCTGATTGATTCACTGGCCATCTTGTGTGACTTTTACTTGGCAAAATTAATGTAATGAAGATCACTAAAGTACCGATAAAAGGAAGTAAATAGAATAAAATCCACCAGTTACTGTGGTCGCGATCATGCAATCTTCTTGCTCGAACAGTAAAGTTTGCCAACCAAATTAAAGCAGTCAGCAAGAAAAAGATAATGGTCACCGTATTCCATTCTTTAATGATTGTTCCATCATTGGGTGTTACTTCAATATATCTGTAAACGCCCGTAATTGCTGAATAAATCCCTAACACCAAATAATTAATTAATTGTGGCCACCAATATTGTGCTCGTGTTGCTGACGCATTCATTGTTGTAATATTATTCCAGTATTCTCTATACGCGTTAAACATATTATCACCCCCGCATTAACTATTACAGAAGTCTTTCGTTTTGTCAAAGAATAACGTTATTTTAAGCTGCTTAATGACACGTCCATGTGCCTTCCTTAAACTCACACGAAGCGGACTCTTCAGAAGAAGGAGTTAATGAAACTAACGGTTGCTGTTGTTTTTCTTCTGCGAGAATTTTTTGAATCGTTTGGCTGATTTGCTGTTTCGGTACTGCACCATTAATTAGATATTTTTGATTAATGATTAGTGCGGGAACTCCTTGTAAACCATAAGCAGAAGCTAGCGCGAAATCTTCTTGAACCGCCGTCCAAACAGCCTCGGAAGCAACAGCTTCTTTCCATAAAGCAAAATCAATCGTTGTCTCTTTTACTAGCTCCTCAATTACTTCTGGCTCTTCAATATTTAAACTTCTCATAAATAAACCTTCTTGTAACTTATCAAACAGTAACCAATAAGTGTCTTGGTTGCCAATGTATCCAGCTGCTTTTGCTGCTAATAATGCATTCTTTGATGTTGGAAAATCAAATCGTTGCTTCCTCATCCCTTCAATATTAAAACGATGCTTTGAATCGTTTTGATTGGCATGCACCCAATGCGTCAAAACTTCTTCTTTTACTACTGCTCGTGAGCCAAACATTGTTTCAAAATCGTTTGCTGACCATCCCAAAGCAAACGACCGATGAATCAATTCAATTTCAGGAAATTCTTGTTGAATCTCATGCATGCGGTCAGACATTGGAAAACAAAAACTACAAATAACATCATGGAAAAATTCTATTTTCATCCTTACCCTCCAGTAACTCTTTTTTCAAAACAGATTGAACTAAATTTACCATTTTACTTACTAAAAGTAAACAAATGAAGCCAATTAAAAGAAAAAGATGAAACAAAATGCGCTATGGCTTTTGTCTCACCTGTTCTATCTACTTATTCTGATGTGTCCATTCCATTACCCGCTCACCATTCGTATCTAATTCACCATTAAATACAAAACCAAGTTGTTGATACAACCGAATTGCTGAGCTGTTCGTATCATAAACACTCAAGTATAGCTTGTTTGTTTGGTATTTTTCTATTAGCATTAACATTAAAAGTCGACAGGCTGCTTTCCCATAACCTTGTCCTTGGAACCGTTGATCAATTAAAAAGCGGTCTAGCCAAACGCGCCCATCTTGCCAACGTCCATACATGGCATAGCCGATTAATTGATTGCTGTCATAAATACCTGCCGATTCCCATTCTGGAAATTGGTCTGATTCTTTTAGATTTTCTGCCATTGATTCAATGAAGGTTTGTTGTTCAGCAAAAACTTGTAGGTTTTCCACTGCTTTACGATTATCGCTTGTTACTTTTTCAAAATGTATTTCCATTGTTTTCACCTAATTAGTTGTTATTTTCTGCATACTTGTATTCTTTCTTGCTTCTTATTTTAACATACTTATTTCCCTTTGCTTTCTCTAACTCTCTGTGATTATACTTTTCTCTTTTTTATGGGAAATCTTCCCTATAAATGGAGACTCTTTTCAAGAGATTTCTTTTTACACCACCCGTTTCAAATGATATAAATGATATATAGAGTGTTTTAACTATGTGCAACATGATTAAAAGTTAACTGTTGGGGAGCAGTTAACTTTTTCTTTTTAACCACAAAAGAGAGGATCCGCTGTGAGAAATAACTGCAGTGGATGCTCCCTTTTGTATATTATTTATTTACTAGCCGATAGTTGAAAACTTTCCCGTTACTCAGTAGTATCGATTTTGTCTTCTTGACTATCTAAAGAACGGTCAACTTTTTCGTCGTAACTTTCCATGGAATTTTCATTTTTATGTTTCTGCTTATCGACCGTTTTATCGACTTTTTCTTTCTGTCAATCAATTGTTTTTTCCATCTCTTCGCCAGCCGAGGTACAACCACTCAGTAAAAGGAAACTTGTGAATAAAAACGCTGACAAGATAACTGTTTTTCCGATTTTTGTTTTCATAAACTCACCTCTCGTTTAATTTAAAAAAACGTCCCGATAAAACATTGTTCCCTTGATTATTTACTCACAATTAGCGAACGACTAAGACATTGCACAAAGCATGGTTAACCACATAATCTGTAGTAGAACCAATCAAGGTTCGTTGAATAGCACCTCTTCCCGTGGCACCTAGCACAATTAAATCTATGGCATAATTTTCAGAAATCGTGTTGGCAAGATAACGTTTTGGGCTCCCAAGCTCAACAATTTTTTTGACTGTTTTTACACCAATTTCACTCGCTTGTTTTGCCTTTTCAGTGAGCATCTCTTCTGACTTGTGTTTTTCTAAATCATACAATTCTTCAAAAGAAAATGGACTCGTCGTAAATTCAGCATCATTAATAATTGTAGCTAAATAAAGAGTGGCTTGTTCCTCTTTGGCAATCCTGACAGCTTCATGAAAAGCTTTTTCAGATTGATCTGAGCCATCAAGAGCAACCAAAATATGTTGATATACTGACATTTTATCCGCCTCCTTAACCAAATTAAGAATCAAAACTAACACAACAGCTGTGTTACATTTTAGTGGCTATCTGTTGTAATTTTTCCACGGTTAATGCTTGATAATTTGTTTCTTCAAGTAGTCCCGTTTGAATTTCAACAGAAACATCTTCCGTACATGTTTCTAAAAACATTGTGGCATAATCAAACTGTTGCTCTAAGAATGTTTCATACTCCAGTCGACAACGTAAAAATTCTTTCGCGGTATCCGAAACATGTAAACACATGCGGCGCTTATTCGCTTTCTTGGTTATCACAAAATAGGTTCCCTCTAAAATCGTGGTAATCTCTTCAATAATATACGCTGCATCTTTTACCATTCCGTCAATCCAGTCCTTTATTTGTTTTCAGTGTCGTTGCTTTTTTCTTTGTCGTCACTTAACAGCTCTTTAATTTTTTCACGATTGTCGTATAACTTTTTTCCTACGCCCACTAAGGCGCCGCCTGCCAATAACTTTGTTAAAAAGCCGCCATTTGCGTTTTTTTTTTTGCCATGGTGTCCTTTTAAATGATGTCCCATCCTAGCCACCTCCATAATTTTTATTTCTATTACCTATGAACATTATCTTATATGTTTTCACAAAACGCACGTATAACAATAGTTTTTTAATCAAGGCTCGACCACTTTGTAAACTCATGACTTTTAATATGACGAATCTCTTCAAATAAAATATGTGTACGTCCAACTTTTGCATACTCCATTGAACTCATCCCTTCAAAAACACCAACAATTGGCGGTTGAACACGGCCAAAATCATCCAAAGTATTCAATTGGATTTCTAAAACTTGGTTATTTTTTAAAGACTGCTCTAAGTATTCTTCAATTTCTTCTGTTGTCTGTTGCGGTAAGCGTTCAAATGCTCTCTTAGAATATTCGTCAGAAGCTTCGATTCCTTCTTGTAACTCCCCCAATGCAAAAGCGGTCGCCCATTTCAGTTCAAAGGGACGATCATGGTACTCATTATAAGGTGTAAATTCTTTTTTTGTTCGTTTCATGATGTTATCCTCCTAAACCGACATTTCCTCCAGCATGTCCACCGACTAATCCTGAACGATGAATTGCCGTCGCGCCTTCCAACAAAGAAGAGGCGTGAATTAAAGCTTGAAAGCCAAATTTTTGTCGGATTTTATCAATCAGATAGTTTAACTCCATTTCACTAATTTGCTCTTCTGGTTCCGAAAATAAATCTAATTGTAAAGATTCATTCCAAACTAATTTTCCATATGAAAGCCCTAATTGCCGGACATCGGTTCCCGCTAGATAATGTTCTCTAAAAAGGGCTAATACATAGGTAATCAAAACTTTTGTATTGTTTGTTGCAGGAATCGTTTGTTGTTTTCGCCAACCAGTTCGTCCTTCACGGTCAATTTGACCTTTGGAATAACCAACGTAGACTGTGATACATTCCGTTTGACAATGCGCTTTTCTTAAACGAGCAGCCACTTGTTCTGTCAGTTCCTTTAAGACTAGTTCAATCTGATCTCTTCGCGCATAATCTCTCGGTAAAATCTGACTATTCCCAAATGATTTTTCAGCTTTATGTTGCGCTTTTTTCCCTAAAAAGGTACGATCAATCCCCCATGAATGAGCATACAATTGAAGCCCCATCACGCCAAATGTTTCTTGTAAAAGATGCGGATTCGCTTGCGCTAACTCATATACAGAATCAATTCCTAAACGATTCAGTCGTTTAGCCATTCTGCGACCAATCCCACAAAAATCTGTCAAAGAAGGCAACTGCCAGACAGTATCTGGTACACGATCATACCGCCATTCTGCAATAAAATCTGGCGAATGTTTGGCGCCATTGTCCAACGCCAATTTAGCCAGTAACGGATTGTCCCCTATCCCAACGGTCACATAAATACCCACATGATTATAAACGACTCTTTGGATAATCCGAGCCATTTTATAGGCAGTTTCACAATGAAAATAACTTAAAGAAGCCGTTACATCAAGAAATGATTCATCTACACTAAACACAGAGTGATCTTCATCTGCGACAAACTTTTTATATAAATTATTAATTTCTTGATTTTTTTTCATGTACAAATTCATTCGTGGCGGAACCACATATAAATCAGGATGAGCGGGCACTTGATTTTTACGCGTAACATTTGAAACACCTAAAACTTTTTTTGCCATTGGCGATGCTGATAAAACTAATCCCCCCGCATTTTCGGCATTACTCATCACTACCAACATCGTTTTCAACGGATCTAACCCACGTTCTGCGCATTCTACACTAGCGTAAAAACTTTTGCAATCAATACAAAGAATATCGCGACTAGGTTCTTTTTCATAATCAAATTTCATAAACATCACCTCACTTGCAAAACCATTATACGAACAAATGTTTGGTTAATCAAGCGAACACTGTTTATTTTTTTGTTTTTTTCAAGAACGGTCGGTGATCAAAAAAAAATAGTCCAACAATAAACAGAACCCTATTGTTAGACTATTTACATATATTTGAAAAAGAACTCTCCAATAAAATAACAGTGTATTCAGATTAATACATAGAGGATAAACTTGAATAAATACTATCTAAAACATGATTATTTTAATAGATTGGTGTAGTTTAATATCAAAATCAATATTATAGGTGATAATACACATAGAGAAATAAAAATAATCAAAAAATAGAACCATTTTTTAGAAACTAGCATACCTAATCCTATCGTTCCTAGTGTGTACAGTACTATCAAAATAAGATAGATTTTTGTTCCATTTCCTGAAAAATCCGTCTTGCTCACACTAGTTATCATTCGAAGAATAGCATATATAATCCCCAAAGAGCACAGCATCCAAATAAAGCTACTAATATATTTAAGGAGATTCATAACCAGACCTACTTTCTATTAAATTACTAAGATTAGCCTTTCCAAGTTTGTGTGTGCGTCGCTCTAACATCAAAGTAATCAGGAAAAGCATAACACACAATTCCAGAAACCGCTATCAAAACTACTAATAACATATCTATATCATACTTTTTTTATAGCATATTCTGCCTATAAAAAAATAAATAACGGCATCAAAAGTTAGAATATTCATCTAACTTTTTGACGCCGTAACACCCTATTATCACTTTTTACGTCTTATTTCGATTTAAAAATAACGATAAAAAGCCCGTTCCTAACAGAATTACTGCTGAAACATAATAAGGGAAAAAGTGATTGATATCAAATAAAGCTCCTGCTGCCATTGGTCCTAAAATATTACCAAAACTTGTAAATGTCGAATTTAGACCGTTGATGGTTCCTTGTTGATCTCCAGCATGTTTGGATAAATAAGTAGTTACTGCTGGTCTAAACAAGTCAAACGCTAAAAAGACAATAAACGTTGAAAATACAACAACTAAATTATTTTTTGTAAAGGCAATCACGGCAATAAAAATGGCACTTGCAAAAAAGGTTAATTGGATTAAACCCATTTCACCTATTTTTTGGACGATTGCATCAAAGAAAAACAACTGACAAATCAACGCTAAAATACCACTAACCGTAATCACGATTGCTATTTCACTTGTGGTAAAGCCAAAATTAATAGTCGCCATAATACTATAAATAGATTCGAACGCTTGCAGGCCAAAAGAGGAAATTAAGATAATCACAAATAATGAGGTAAACATTGGATTTCTTAAAATATCCATAAATGAACCTTTTTTCGCTTCAACAGCGGCTAAAATTCGTTTCTCTGGCTCCTTCAAAACAGTTAATGTCAAAATAAAACCAATAAACGCTAAAAATGCGGCCGCAAAAAATGGAGCGCGAATACCTAAATAAGCAATAAAACCACCAACTCCTGGTCCGATAATAAAACCACCACTAATTGCGGCTGACACAAGTCCCATCGCTTTCGGACGTTCAGAAATCGTGGTCATATCTGCCACAAAGGCTGTCACTGACGGCATTAATAAAGCGGCGGCAATCCCACCTAAACCACGAGAAATATAAAAACCGCTTTTCGCTTGGGCTAAACCAAATAATAACTCAGAAATTGAAAAAACCAACATGCCCGTCGCAATCATTTTTTTCCGACCAATTTTATCCGAAAGGACACCTGCGATTGGCGATGTGATTAATTGGGCAATCGCAAAAATAGAAATCATCATTCCCATTGTGGTACCAGAAAAATGCATTTCTTCTTTTAATTGGGGAATTACGGGAATGACTAGGCCTACGCCTAGAAAAACAAGAAATAAGTTAGAAATTGCTAAGTACATCATACTATTTTTTTTCGTCATAATTTGCCTCCTCCATAAAAAAACAGCCATCAAAAATGGCTATTTCTGTTTCTTTGTATGTACTTTCTTTGACAGTGTTTCGGCTGAAACACTCGTTGAGTCATTGAGATACATTTTACACTAATTCACTGAAAATTTCACTAGTTTTTACTTATTTTTTTAAAGGAAATTGTTATTTTTTAAAGACATAACTTAAGTATCCAAGTATTTAATGAATCGCTTTTGTTTTTTATCAGAAACATAGCCAATGTGTTCATAAAATTGATGTGCTGCTGTACGCTGTTCCCCTGAATTTAAGCGAATCGCAGACAAGTTATACTTTTTAGCTTCCGTTTCTAGGTTCATCATTAATTGTTTGCCAATTCCACGGCCTTCTGCTTCTTTTGCCACTGCTAATCCCAGAACGTTCAATAACGTTTGGGAATAAATTGTTTCATACAGTTGCGCATGCACATAGCCTAAAATCTTGCCTGTCTTCGTTTCTTCATAAACATATAAAAACTCTCTGTCACTGGCTAGTAGTAATTTCTCAATCTGTTTACAGGTCACGTCAACGGGAACTTCATAGCCCAATTGTTCTTTATTAATGATAGTTAACGCCGCTGCATCTGTTGGCTTCATTTTTCTAATCAAGGGTAACAACCTCCTAAATGATATTTATAGAGTATTACTTTAGCTACTCTATAGTTTTTTCGATAAATAAAGAACTAACTCATCATCATTAACACACCGTTCGTTTGGTTTCAGCTGCTTATTTTGAAACCAGACTCCTGAACCATCTGGCACATATCCTTGTTTGATATATAATCTTTGCGCTGCACCATAACCAGGATGCAGGCCTACTCCCAAAGAAACAGTATCTGCATAACTTTTGGCAACATTTTCTGCACGATTTAATAATAACCGCCCCACTCCTTGTTTTTGAAATGGCAAGAATACATTGAAATCAGCTATTTCAGGATATAAATTTTTAAAAGGTCCTTCCTTAGCTAATGGCAGTAACGTCACATAACCTAACAGCGTTGCCTTTTTCTCCGCTACAAAAACCGTTCGTTGCTTGACTAATTGTTCTTCTAAATAGTTCATTAAAATCTCTTGGCGACTTGGCCAACCTTGTTGGACAAATTGAGTATCTAGCGCTAAGATATCTTTCTCTTGCATTTCTCTAATAACCACTAGCTCAGACATTAGCATTTCCTCCCGAAAAGCGTTTTCATTTTATAAAACGAAGCGAATAATTCTTCGCTCCCTTATTCATTTTCAAAAACCATCGAGTTGATGATATTTGGGCAAAACAGCAACACATGTTTTTTCTGAATTAACAGCAATAACGAACCCTTGCCATAAGGACCACGTCACCGTTTCACCTAATTTCTCTTTCACTCGTTGAATCATTTCAGCTTGCGTTAAGTCTCGTGCAGGAAAATGTTGAACTTTATCGTTACTGATTAAAAAAATAAATGATTCTGAAAAAGCTGTCATGACTTCAGGTGGTAAATTTTTTAATCGTTCTTGGTAATCCATTGAAACCACTCCTTCTTTTTTATCATACCACAACATCCATTTCTCTAAAAAGCGCAGCACTCACTACTGAATATCTGCTAAAATTTGCCTGATAATCTGCTTTTCAGACAGTTGTTCAGATAACCGCTGTTCTCCCGGAAGCCCTAAATAATCTTCTGGTAGCCACCAACGTTTCATTTCCACGACACCAAATTCTTGTTTCTCTGGCTATGTCTTTTCAGTGTTTCTTCAAAAGAAATATCAAAATAATAAACCTGAACGTTTCCTTCAAAGAGATGAATTATTTCCTGAAAAAAGGAATGATAAATGGCTTTTTGAAAAATCCCTTCAACAATCACATACTGGCATTCTTGATAACCAAAAGCTACCAACTGTTTTAACAAAGCAATACTTAGATTACCTGTTTCATCTTTAACACGAAGCATTTCTCTGCGCACCACATCTTGAGAAATCAATAACGATTGTTCTTTAAGACACTGATGAAGCGCTTTATCTATCGTTGTTTTACCACTACCAGAATTACCACGTAAAATAATTAATTTCGGTTGCATCTGTTTCCCTCCATTTTCTTGATTGTTGAAAACAAGCAGAAAAGAGCAAAAAACTTGGAAAAAACTCTCCAAGTTTTGCTGTTATTTTGATGAATGTTTCGTTGAATCTCGCTGAATGAATTCCGTTCCGACAATAATTTTTCTAGGAACTGGTGGGGTATTCAAGCATAACTCTTTCATTGTCTCAACGGCTAGCTCACCCATCCATTCAGTATGAACTTTGACTGTTGTTAATGTGGGTGAAACATATTTTGCGACACTAATATCATTAAAACCAATGATAGAAATATCTTCTGGCACACGAATGGCTGCTTCTTGTAACGCCCGCATTGCACCAATCGCCAATGTATCACTTGCAGCGAAAAAAGCGGTTGGACGAGTGTCCGCTTTTTCAATAAAGTCTTTCATCGCTTGATAGCCTTCTTCAACAGAAAAAGCTGCTTCGACAACCCATTCTTGATGATAAAGGTCCAGATCTTTTAAGGTTTCTTTAAAAGCGACAAAACGTGGATCAACCAATGCCACGCGGGACTCTTTCGTATATTCTTGTCCAGAAAGCATACCGATTTTCTGATGCCCTTGCGCCAAAAATTCTTGCACAATTGTTTTAACACTTCCAGCAAAATCAACAACAATGGAGTTTTGGCCAAAAGCCATTGCATCAAAGTCTACAAATAGAAGAGGTGCGCCTAAGGCGGCTAAGGCCGCCACTTGCTTTTCATCAAATTTTCCTAGGGCAATTGTCCCATCAAATCTTTTTTGAGACAGGTTTGTCAGAGATTCTTTGACTAAAAGAAAACCCAATTCCTCTGCCCGCTTTTCAACACCTAAACGAATCGATAAATAGTAAATATCATCCAGTTCTTCTGGATCGCTGAACCATTGGACAAACCGAATTTTCTTTTTGCCTGCTTGTTTTTTTTTGGCTCGCTTTTTATAATTTAACGTTTCTGCTGTTTCAAATATTTTCTTCTTCGTTTCATCACTAACTGATAATGTTTCATCATAGTTCAAAACTCTCGAAACTGTCGCTGAAGAAACACCGACTTGCTCTGCTATATCTTTAATGGTTACGATGTTCCTCACCTCAAATTAATCATTTTCAATACATTGAATAAATCGTTCAAAAGCACGACGGCCTTCTTCATCACGTTTAAAGACGCCGGCATCTGTTAAAATTTGAACAAAAATTGTCCCAATTCCTTGTTGGATCACTTCTTTGACATTGGCTTCAGTGATGGTTTGCTGACTGAGTTCATCCGCCCAAGCTCGATGACTTTCAGCAATTTGATTGGGTTGCTTTAATAAATACTTTTCGACTTCTCTTAATTCTTGTGCCAGCCTTGGTGGCAAAATAGCTAGTCCCATTACTTCAATTAAGCCAATATTTTCTTGCTTAATATGTTGTACTTCTGGATGTGGATGAAAAATGCCATCTGGAAATTCCTCCGAAACATTATTATCTCGTAAAACTAAATCCAATTCAAATAATGACCCTTTGCGTCGAGCAATTGGCGTAATCGTATGATGCGGTGTGCCATCTTCTGAATAGGCCCGAACTGAGACTCGTTCATCAGAATAATTGCGCCATTTGGTCAAAATTAATTCGGCCGCCTCAACGAGTTCCTCTTGATGATTACTTTGAAGACGAATCACAGACATCGGCCATTTTAAAATACCCGCAGTTATCGCAGGATATTTTTTCAAAGAAAATCTTGTTTCCATTGGTGCTAAATCCATTGGAAATGTATGACGTCCTGCTTGGTAATGATCATGAGATAAAATAGAACCACCAACAATTGGTAAATCTGCATTAGAGCCCACAAAATATTCAGGGAATAACTCCGTAATTTTAAGGAGCCGCTGGAACGTTTTTTTCTCGATTTTCATTTCTCGATGTTGTTGGTCCAAGAAAATCGCATGCTCATTATAGTAAGCATATGGCGAATATTGAAAGCCCCAAGCTTCGTCCTCTAAATTTAGTCGGATAATCCGATGGTTTGTCCGTGCTGGATAATTCACACGACCATAATAACCTTCATTCTCCATACATAACATACACGCTGGATATTTTTTTTGACTCATTTTCTTTTCAGCCAAAATTTTTCGAGCATCCTTTTCTGGCTTCGATAAGTTAATGGTAATTTCTAGTTTACCATAGGGTGAGTCCATTGGGAAAATAATATTTTTGGCGATTGCTTTCGTTTTAATGTAGTTATTCGTTTTACATAACTGATAAAAATAATCCGTTGCTTTTCGTGGAGACTCTTGATAATAGTCCATAAACTTCTGATTAATAGTGGTTGGGGTCGGCGTAATAAAATCCATTAACTCCGCTTCTAGTTGTTCTGCTTCCGTAATTGAGTCATCGATTTGGTGATTGGCTTGTGCAATATTTAAAAGATGTTCCACCACACGCAACGGTTCTTGCTCACAAGCAACCGCTTCTGGTTGTTCAAAAAAATCACAGCCAACTAGTTTGGCAATCCGATTCGTCAAATAATAGCGGTCTGTTTCCGTCCAATCGCCATTTTCTATGATTATCTCTACAAATGCAGCAATCCATTTACTACTTTCTTTCATCATCTGATGTTCTCCTATTCATTATAGCCTTGAGGATGTTTCACATGCCATTGCCAAGCGGTGGCGATAATGTCCTTGACCTCAGTTACTTCTGGTTGCCAGCCTAAAACTCGTTTGGCTTTTTCACTAGAAGCAATTAATGTACTAGGATCCCCTGCTCGGCGTGGCGCGATTGTCGCAGGAATTTCTTGGCCTGTCACTTCGCGAGCAGCATCTAACATTTCTTTAACAGAATAGCCGTTGTTGCTTCCCAGGTTAAAGACGTCACTTTCGCCGCCATTTTTCAAATATTCTAAAGCCAAAATATGTGCTGCAATCAAGTCTTCAATATAAACATAATCTCGAATGCACGTGCCATCTGGTGTATCATAATCATCCCCAAAAATACTTAGCTCTGCTCGTTGGCCTAATGCCACTTGTAAAATAATTGGCACAATATGCGTTTCTGGCGTGTGATCCTCACCAATTGAGGCATCTTTTTTTGCTCCCGCAACATTAAAATAACGCAAAGCAACATATTTCATTCCATAAGCGTTGTCGCACCATTTCATGATTTTTTCCATCATTAATTTACTTTCCCCATACGGGTTTTTAGGATTCGTTGGGGTTTCTTCTGTAATAGGCATTGCTTTTGGTTCGCCATAAGTGGCCGCTGTGGAAGAAAAAACAATATGTTTCACTCCGAATTCTTGCATGACTTCCAAGGCAATTTGAGTGCCGTGAACATTGTTATTGAAATACATTAACGGTTTCTCCACGGATTCTCCTACTAAAGAATTGGCCGCAAAGTGCAACACCCCTTCAATTGATTCTTTTTCAAAGACACTACGTAAAAAAGCTTTATCACGAATATCGCCTTCATAGAAAGCCGCTTGTTCATGAACTGCTGAACGATGCCCCGTTAATAAATTATCAACAACAACAACGGCATATCCTTTTGAAATTAATTGATCGACGGCATGTGAGCCAATGTAGCCTGCGCCACCTAATACTAAAATAGACATTTAAAGCCTTCCTTTCTAAAATAACTTTCTGGCACCATCATCAATTGATGCAGGATAAAAATCAGCAGCATAGCCAATTTTATCTTGATAACTCTGGCCAACAGCTTCAATAAATGCATCTATATTTTGCTTTGGTACCAAAGCAATACTACAACCGCCAAACCCTGCACCAGTCATCCGTGCGCCCAAAACGCCTGGTTGTTCTTGCGCACAAGCCACTAAGGTATCTAACTCAATGCCAGTTACTTCGTAATCTTCTTTTAGCGAACGATGTGAGGCATTTAATAATAAGCCAAATTCTTCCAAATCCCCTTCAGTTAGCGCTTGTTTTGCCAATAAAGTTCGTTCATTTTCTGTGACGGCATGACGCGCTCGTTTAATCAACGCTGGATCTCCAATCAATGCTTGATATTGTTCAAATGTCTCGCTGTCTAATTCACCTAAAAATTCAATAGATAACTCTTTTTGAAGCAAACGAACGGCTTCTTCGCATTCTGCACGACGTTCATTATATTTTGAATCTGCTAATTCACGGCGTTTGTTAGTATTCATAATGACAATCGTATACTCACCTAATTTGGCGGGAACCATTTCATAGTGCATATTATTGGTATCTAGTAGAATAGCTTGATCTTTTTCTCCCATCCCTACGGCAAATTGGTCCATAATTCCTGAATTAACGCCAATAAATTCATTCTCCACTTTTTTACCGATTTGCACCAATTCAAGCATTGGACAGTGTAAGGCATATAAATCATTACAGATCGTTCCCATTAAAAGTTCAATAGAAGCAGAAGAAGACAAGCCAGCACCATTAGGAATCGTACCGTAGAAGAGCACATCTAAGCCAGAATCAATATTGTGTCCGCTTTCAATCAAGTAATTTAAAACGCCTTTAGGATAATTTGCCCAATCATCTGAATCTGAATAGGTTAAATCTTCTAATGAAAATTCGATGAGACCAACCTCTTTAAAATTATCAGAAAACATTCGAATTTTTTGGTCGTCTCTTTTTCTTGCCACGCCAAATGTCCCTAACGTAATAGCCGCCGGGAAAACATGACCGCCATTGTAATCTGTATGTTCACCAATCAAATTAATTCTTCCAGGGGCAAAATAACAGGCTGTCCCTTTCTCACCAAATATTTCTACAAATCGATTCATTAACAGTTCTTCCATCACTAATCGCTCCTTTCACTAGTAAACAAATTGTATAATATTTACTAAACTTTTGCAAATGTTTACTTAATATTTTCTTAATTGTCATTTCAATTGAAAACGTGTACAATACAATTAAATAAAGATCTATTTTCTTAGCGTTTCTTTTCGACTATTTAAATAATCTAAAAAACAAAATTAAATTTACTAAATATTTACTTGAAGGAAGGATTGATTATTTTGACTATTTCAACTGAATCATTTGGACAAGGAATGCTTCTTTACACACTGACGAATAAAAATGGTGTGACTTTAAAAGCAACAGATTTTGGTGCGCGAATTGTTGCGCTCGACGTTCCTCTTACAAAAAATGAATCCCGATCACTCGTGCTAGGCTTTCCCTCAGCAGATGAATATTTGTCTAAAGACTTATATTTTGGTGCAACAATTGGTCGAACAGCTGGCCGAATTGCCGATGGCTCCTTTGAACTAGCGGGTAAAAAGTATCAAACGATGATTAATACTCCTACTCAAACAACACTTCACGGTGGCACACCTGGGTTTGAAAGTAAAAAATGGCACAGCGAAATCCAAGAGGCACAAGCGAATCCTTCTGTGAAATTTTGGCTAGAGAGTCCTGCTGGTGAAAATGGTTTTCCTGGAAATCTCACTGTTTCAGTCACGTATACATTGACTGAAGAAAATGAATGGCAAATTGAGTATCAGGCAACTACAGATGAACAAACACTTTTTAATCCAACCAATCATGTCTACTTTAATTTAACTGGAAATCCTACAATCCCCATTGATGCGCATGAGTTACAAATAAATGCCCAAAAGTTTGTCCCGCTTGATGAAAGAGTTTTACCGCTTGGAGAATTAGCTTCCGTCGACCAGACAGCTTTTGATTTACAAAAACCTAAAAAATTAGCTGAGGTTTTTTCAAGTACCGATGAACAAATTCAAAAGATGAACGGCTTCGATCACCCTTTCATCTTAACCAATCATGATTTAATTAACCCGGATGTTATCTTAAAAAGTCCTACTAAAGATATCACCTTAGAGATGTTCACTGATCAACCTTCAGTTGTTATTTTTTCAGCAAATTTTGCTGATAACGGTCCTGATATTCAAGGGCAAAAATTAGTCAATCACGGAGCGCTCACATTTGAAACCCAAGTCTGTCCTGGTGCTGAAAGATTTCCGTTGTTCGGTTCTATCACCCTCTCACCTGAACAGGAATTTCACTCAACGACCCGTTTCAAACTAATTTATTAAGTGAAATGGTGCTCTTAACCAAGCTTATCTTCGAACTAAAAAAGATAAGAATGGTTAAGAGCACTTCTATTATTTGACATTTTTAATCGCTCCATTTACACTATTTTCAATTAGAAAGGTGGTGATGTCTATGTATGCAATCAAATTTTTTCATGGCTATTTAACTGCAGATGGTAAACGTACGCGAGATAAATCAGGTTGTTTAGTTTACCACTCTGAAAAAGAAGCACAAAAATTAGCAGATAAAATTGGCGGGAGAGTTAAAAAAATTGGATAACCTTAGGTAAAGGATAGATAAGCAAGGCTATTTTGCTATCTATCCTTTTTTATTTTACATATTCCTCGACTTATTGTATTGATTTGATACAATAGAGAAAAAGCCTAAAGGAGCGCTTACATGAAACAAAATGACTTTGATTATATGCAAATGTTAAAAGGTGAATTATATTACGCCCCCACCATTTTACCCGAAAACAAATCAACAAAAGGCAAGGTGTTAGCTCAAAAAATCAATCAACTTCCTATCGATAATGTGAAAGAAATTGTGGCCCTAGAAAAAGAATTATTAGGAAAAACTGGCAATGAGTTATATATCACCCCACCCCTCTATGTAGATTACGGTCGCCATATTGAGGTAGGAGAAAATTTTTATGCAAATATGGATTGCATTTTTTTAGATGTAAACAAAATCATCTTCGGTGATAATGTCATGGTTGGCCCTCGTGCTAGTTTTTATACTGCCGGCCATCCAATTGATCCAACGATTCGAACTGCAGAATTAGAATTCGGGACGCCAATTATTGTTGAAGATAACGTGTGGATTGGCGGAAGTGCCACCATTTTACCTGGCGTTACAATTGGAAAAAATGCTATTGTCGCTGCTGGTGCTGTGGTTACAAAAGACGTTCCTGCCAACACGATTGTTGGAGGTAATCCAGCAAAAGTCATTCGCAAAATTGATGAAAACGATCAGCAATTTTGGACAGAAAAGCAACGGCAGTATCAAATCGCTAAGAAGCAATTCTTTCATGAATAAAAAATCCCCAATCCAATGAAAATAACGGATTGGGGATTTTTTATTTTAATTTTCTTCATAATAATTAAACATCCAATGGATGCCAAACTGATCTTTTAGGGAACCATATTTTTTGGACCAAAAAGTTTCAGATAATGGCATTGTAACAGTGCCACCTTCAGATAATCGTTTAAATAAGCGATCAATTTTTTCATCATCATCTGTGCTAACCACGAGCGAAAGGTTATTTCCTTCCGTAACTTCAAAACCAAACATATCAGGAACATCTGAAATCATTACATAGGTTCCTTCAATAATGATACTTGCGTTCATCACTAAATCCTTTATCTCGTCGTTTATAGGATGCTCAGGATCCTCAGGTGCTTCGCCAAAAGTCATTAAATTTTGACATTTTGTATCAAAAACATCTTCATAGAACGCAATTGCTTCTTTTGCTTCACCTTTAAAATTTATATACAGCTCTAACAAATGACTCACCTTCTTTCATGATCAAATTTTATACTTTATTTTCTCATGATTTGTCAGAAAGCAAAAATAGTCTGCTTAAAAATCTGATTTTTCTAGTAACAAGGTAACAAATTTTTCCAAATACAGTTGGTCAACCGCATCATAGCTATTTGTTACACCACTATCAATATCTAAAACACCGACCAATTGATGATTTTTTACCATTGGTACAACGATTTCAGACATCGCAGCTGAGTCACAAGAAATATAATTGGCGTGTGTCTTCACGTTATCAACAATCAATGTAGCTTGTTTTTCCGCGGACTCACCACAAACACCTTTGCCCATTTTAATTCTGGTACAAGAGACTTTCCCTTGAAAAGGCCCCAAAACTAATTCTTCATCTTTATATAAATAATACCCAGCAAAAACGGTATCTGGTAATGTTTGTGCAAGTAACGCGGACGAGTTTGCTAAATTTGCAATAGCATCCGTTTCTATTTCTAACAAACCGCTCAATTGTTGTAAGCACAATTCGTAGGCTGCTTTTTTGTTTTCTCTCGTTTGTTCAGTCATGCTTGGTTCATCTCCTTCATTTTGTCTTATTATAAAGGAAGATACGCAAAAGTGCTATGTTAAAGTGAGTCAAACAAACTTGAAACGCTGATCCACGTTGTGAGCAGAAGCACTTTATAAGGATTAAACTGTGACGAGTAACCGCTGGACTGACACTATGCGTTGCTCAGAGCTGAACCCTGTTTCCTCTGTTTGGCTTTTTAGCATTCTATTTCTACCTAATTTTAAAGCAAGTTAAACCCATTGTCCTTTCAACATAATCTTGCGTTTCTGCGGTTTTCTAGCAATCACTTCTGCTGTAGAAGCTGCTTCTGTAAAGATAAAGTTTGCTTCGTCGCCTTCTGTAAACCAAAGGCGTTCTTCTTCAAATGAAAAAGGTGCTACTTTGCCACAGCCATGGACGTAAGCTTGAGTAAGTTGCTCTTCTGTAATCTTTCCTGTCATTTCACAAAAATTACGTAATTTTTCAAATAAATCACCTGAAACATTAGAACTCCAAGAGTCAAAAAAGCCATCACTACCTAAATGAACCGATACACCAGCTTGGCGTAACACATCAATTGGTGGCAATAAATAACGAGGATCATAGGGAATTGTAGACATAATCGCCGTTTGATGCGTTGCCAAGCGTTGGTATAGTTTTTCTTTTTCTGCTGGTCGTACATCTAGCAGCGCAAAGGCGTGACTGATAGCGGTAAATTTTCGTTCTTCCAAAATGTCTAAAAATTTATCAATTGTATAAACGCCAACTTCCCCCGTATCATGCAAGTGGATATCGATTCCTACTTGAAATTCTTCTGCCAGATCGAAAATAGTTTCTAAAGATTCTTCAATTGCATAATCAATGCCTGCAGGATCTAAACCGCCAACCATTGTTCCACCATTTTTTAGGGCTTCTCTCATGAGTAAAACCGTTTGGGGATTTTTTAATAATCCATGCTGTGGAAAGACAACAATATCATAATCAATCACATGCGCATATTTTTCTAAGGCTCTTTTGACGCCCCAGAAGTTTTCTAGTTCTACATAAGGATCAATGTTGACATGTGTCCGAATATAAGAGGCTCCATAACCAATCAATTTTTCAATCATGGCCGTCGCTCGTTGTTCTGTTGACGGAGCTAACAATTTAAGTTCACTGGCTTCGTCTGCTAAACGCTCTTTTAAATTTTTAACAGGTTGGCTAGCACGCCAGCCTAATGAAAGGTAGGTTTTATCTAAGTGATTATGGCTCTCTTGAAAAGCGGGAATAGCCAGTTGTCCGTTTAAATCAGTGCCTTGTTGCTTTTCAGTGACTTGATTTTGCGGAATAATCGCTTGGATTTTGCCTTCTTGAATCGCTAAAGTATAGCGTGCGGTTTTAGTATACGTTAATTCGTGGTGGTCTTTAGCAAAACCAGTTTCTAAACGAACATTATTCAAATAAACAATGGATGCTGTCATTCTTTTTCCCCCTTTTGAACGGCTTCAACCAGTTGTCCTTTTAGTATCAGTTGTTGGATTGGCTGTTGGCGTGCAATCACGTGAGCAGTGCTCTCAGCATTAAATAGTAGGAAATCTGCAGAATCGCCGACGTTAGGCCAAACTTGCTGCCCGTTAGGATCAAGAGGGGTTACAAAATTACTCGCTAAGCCCCATAAACGATTCAAGCGATACTCATCGCTAATTTTAAATCTTTGAGCGGCTGTATTTAATTTTTCTATTGTATTGCCACTGCCAAAAGGCGACCAATGATCCGTCAAACTGTCATGAGCAACGGAAATCTTAACACCTTGTTCAACCAAGGTTGGAATCGGCATGGTGGGCATTCCAATTGGTACAGTCGAAGTCAAATCAATACCTGTTTCGATGAATTTTTGCGCAATGTCTCTAATTGCTGCTTCTTCTAAGCTCCCTAAGGCTAAAGCATGACTTAAAGTGACTTCGCCAAACATCTTTGCTTGTTCTGTATAATCAACAAATTTATTAAATTCATAAAGTCCCAAAGTATCACGGGCGTGTAAATGAACATCAATTTTTTTATTAAATGTGGTAGCTAATTCAAATATTTTTGCGATTGAATGATCCACATGACGATCCACAAGGGCTGGATCAACGCCACCGACATGAGTTGCCCCCATGCGTAAGGCTTCGCGCATCAAAGGTTCGACTTGTGAGCGGAGTAATCCGTGTTGAGGAAAAGCCACAATTTCATGAGTAATGTATTGTTCATATCGACTAAATGCTTCTTTAGTGATTTCAATATGTTTCGTTCCAATAGATGGATCTACATTACAATGACTGCGAATATGATAATGGCCTTGTTGAATATACTGCTCAATAACTTGGCAAGCACGTTCTAAACTAGTTGGTAATTGTTCAGGTAACAGCCAAGTTTCTTCTTCAATACGTGTTAAAATTCCTTCCGTTAGTGGACGACAGGCCTTCCAAGGTCCCCCAAAATACGTTTTATCAATATGAATATGCATTTCTCTTAGAGCAGGTAAAACGAGTTGCTGATTCACATCGATAACTGTTTCGTTCTCTAAAGGCCTTAACTGCGGTGCGACCGCAGTACAGACCTCGTTTTCAATTCGAATATCATAGCTAGCTGTTTCTGTCGCAACAATTCGCTGATTCACAGTAGAAAATCCTGTTTCTAATTTACAGTTTTTTAAAAGCATGACAAACCCCTTCCTACCTTCATTCAATTAGTTAACATAAGCCCATTTTAAACTGTACGTAGGTCCAAATGAATGCCAATACAGATCCTTGATTTTTTGATTAGCTAATACAGAAATGCTTCGATTGTAGATTGGTGCTAAAACCGTTTCCTGATTCACCAAAATATCTTGTGCTTGAGCAAAGTCATTTAAACGAGCCTCTTGATCAGCCGCATGTGTTGTTCTAGTTTCTTGAATTAATTGATCATACGTATCACTCTTGAACGTTACGCCGCCCAAGGTACTATCCGAAGTAAAGATGCGCATAACTGTTAATGGATCACGATAATCTTTTTACTCCGTGAAACTGAATAATTTTGTATGTAAAAACCTTATTAAATAGGCTTTTTCATTATTTTATTACTATCTTCAAAACCTCTGAATACCACTAATTTGGTAGTCAAATGGTAGTCAATTTCATACCTAGACGAATAAAAACAATCTTACTATAATATAGTTAACTACTATCAAGGAGTTGATTTCTATGAAACCAAATTATGTAGGAACAATTCATAAAGTTAAGGTATTAACTACTTATCCAGAAATGTTAGTCCGCTTTTCTTTGCAGACTCAAAAAGAGACTATCAACTGCATTATTTCTAAAAAAGAATTGGCGGATGAATTACTCATGTTACCTGATGGCACAGAACTTGCTGTTTATGGTAGGTATAATCAAAAAAGGCAACTAGTTGTGGTGAAAATGTGTGTGCGGAAAATACACCACAAAAATTTAATTAGCTAAATTTTTGTAAAATGGCTAAGCGGAGGATAAAAAAATGGCAATGAATGATTTAGCAAACCACATAATTGCTCGTGCACAAAATACAAAATTAGGAATTACTAATTTACAACTTCAAAAAGTACTTTACTTCACGTTGATTGAAGGCTTGAAACAAAAAATAATAGATGCGGAATGGTTAAGTGAACAATATGATGCTAATTTTTTCGTTTGGAGATATGGGCCTGTAGTTAATACTATTTACGAAAAATACAGCGTTTATGGTGCAGCAAAAATTTTTGAACCTAAAAAAGAAATGCCTGAGTTTTCCAAACTAAACACTGTTATTGATTTTCAATTAAAACAAAAATTATCTGAACTAACAAACAAAAGTCTGCAACATGATTTTTGGAAAGAAAATATGTTTTATATAGTTCATGGTCGTAGTAATATTCCCTATCAATTAGAAAATTTAATTAACGAAACAAAAAAGGCTTACCTCTCAAACGAGAAGTAAGCCTTTAATTATGGACCATGATGGATTCGAACCATCGACCGAACGGTTATGAGCCGTTTGCTCTAACCAGCTGAGCTAATGGTCCAAGTAAGAACCACCTTATTGGGGATAAAATAGTTCTTACTGGTTATAGCTTGATATATAATAATTTTACTTTACTGATTTTCAATTTTCAACAAAAAAACGACCGTCTTATTGAGAAAAGGCGGTCTGCGTGAAAAAATAAGAGTTTAAATATGTACAAATATTTTACAATATCTGTTTTTTGAGTTCAATATTTTTTATGTAAAAAGTTGCCGCCTCGTTTGGGAAAGGCGGCAAGAGGTAGTAATAAAATGAAAAATAAAATTGTTTGGTGAATACATTTTACCGCTTTCTTTTTTGAATTTCAACAAAAAAAGAGAGCTCTCTATAAAACATAGAGAGCTCCGTTACAATTGAGAAAACCATGCAACCTTTACCAAAAAGGCCTATTACTATTTTATACAAGCTTTAGAAATATTTCAATAAAAAAATGCACCTATCTTAGGACTTGGAAAAAGATAGGTGCACCCTTCTTTTACTCTCATAAAAGAAGGTCAAATATGGAAATATCAAAAGGTAACTATATTTTAAACCTATTTATTCTAAATTTCAACAATAAAAAGCACCCTATCAATCATCGATAGAGTGTGAACGAGAAATTTAATAATGTACCAAATGTAAGGATATTATAAAAAATTTTGAGAGATTTTTCAATACTTTTTTTGCTTAATATCCTGTTCCCCATGTATTGCTTGGGTCACCATCATTTGGACCAACAGGAATATAAATTCTTGTTCCGTTTGAATCTGTTCCACCTAGCCAAACATAGCCGTCTGCCACGTGAACAGAATCATATCGGAATTGTGCGCCTTTTGGCCAGATACCATATACTGGCGCATACAGACTAGGTGAGCCAGTACGTAACACAATCCCTTCATTTACACCGATAGTAAAAACTTTAGCTGGTTGAGGTTTGCTATTTTCCCAAAGCTCCGCAATATCTCCATCGTTTGCATAACCTAATAATTTACCGCTATTTTCAATCCGATATAGGTTTTTACGACCATCTAATTTCTGTGTGATTGTACCAACTTGTGTCCATAAAGTATTTGCATTGATATGTTGCTCGATTGGCGCATCTGGAGTTTTGTAGATTGTTGTAAAACGAACATTCTGCCCTACTTTATATTTAGGCTTGTTTGGTTTGCCAGGGTTTACAATAACATCGTGACCATCTTCTGGAAGTCCAGTTTGTAAATCTTGTGCTAATTGTGCTTTGCTAATTCCCCAACTTGCTAAATAACCATATGGGTCGGTATGATCGCCCCACCAAGTTTTGGTAACCCAATCATGCGTTACGATTCCATAACCTGTTCCATCGTCTAAATCAAATGTTGCCCCAATTTGAGTTGCTAAATCACGAATCAAATTAACATAGGCTGCATAGTCTTTCTTGAACGTTTCTTTGTTATTCGTCCGAGCTAATTCAATTTGTGCATAGGCTTTTGCATTCGCTGTTGGTCCTGCGCCCCATTGAATTTGTCCTGCTGGGGCTAATTGTTTCACGCGTCCACCAGAACCAACAAAATAGGAAACATACGCATTTTGCCAATTTCGTTTCATATATGCCACTTCATTGTCTAAACTATTTGGACCGACATTATTTCCATTTCCTGACTCATGTAACACAATTAATTCATTGGTTGCATAGCCAGGAAAATAACCGCTAAAATTGATTGGGTCTTGTTCAATTTGATAAGCATCTACGCCAACTGGTAACATCAAACCTAAGGTCATTGCGCCAGCTACTAATAATTTAACAGTTTTTTTCATAAAAACACCTTCCTAAAATTAATAATAAAAAGGCATGGCTTAGAGCCATACCTCAATTTAATTTTTCATGAATTTTTTCTACTGTCGTCTTGATGTCCTCAACATCTTTTAACGAGTCCGCAAGCTTTCCAATTGTTTCTTGATAATTACGTTCGCGATCACTATTTTGTTTCATCACCCAAATAAATAAACCAACAAATAGAGTAGTAAACGTTACTTGCTCTGGATTCGTTAATAAACCTCTCACAAACTCTTCAATCATTGCTACTTACCTACTTTCCGACAATTTCTTTCGCTTCTTTTTCGGTTAAACAACCTTGTTGGACAAAACTTTCAATATCGGACTTGGTGTAAATGCCCATTTCGTAGAAAAATTGAATATCTTCCTTAGTTGGATACATCTGGCACGCCTCCCTCTGTAATTACGACATCTTCTTTTGGAAAAACAACGTCTTGAATACGTTCAACTAAACTTCTTAATTTAGTCACTTCTTTCATTGTATTCGCTGCAATTTGATTCGAGCGTACATATAAGTCATAAGGCACACCACGCACCCAAATCCATTGATTTGTTTCCCAGTCAAAACCTGCAATCATCACGTCTGGCCCTTTTGGTGGCTCAACCTCTGTAAATGGTCGTGAAGTGATTGAATCTTTTGGTGCTAGCCAGATTTCATAGGTTTGGCCAATGACTTTGTACACCACTTTCATATTTTCGTTCATAAAAATTCCTCCTAATTATTAAATACTTTATCCCACAACTGCTGAATTTGCGTTTGCATCTGGCTAATTGTAGGGTCTCGTTTGTAATAAAGAATGTCTGTGCATGTATCCTAATAAAGTAGACACATTTTTTGGTATACTATTAAATAAATAGACAGAAATTTTGAAAGGAATTTTTAATATGGTAAATAACAGAAAATCACCACGTAAATTTGACGAAGAGTTTAAAAAATCCATTGTAAAACTTCACGAAAGTGGTAAAACTCAAAATGCTTTAGCTAAGGAGTACGGCATTGCTCTTTCTTCAATTGCTCGTTGGGTCAAACAATATTCCGAAGTAAAAATTGACGATGACACGATCCTTACGGCCCGTCAAATCAAACAGCTACAAAAACGAAATGCGCAACTCGAGGAGGAAAATTTAATCCTAAAAAAAGCGATTGCCATATTCACGCCTCGCTTGACGAACGATTAAAAGCCATACACATTCTTCGATATGAACACAGTATTGTTACACTCTGTCGTGTACTCAAAGTCAATCGTTCCACTTATTACAAACGCTTTTCTGGAAAAGTAGCCCCAAGAACAAAAGAAAATCAACACCTAAGAAAAGTGATTTTAGAAATTTATACTTCTTCTCAAAAACGTCTTGGCGCTGCAAAAATCCGCCAGATTCTTTTGCGTGATTATGGCATTTCGATTAGTATTGGTCGTGTTTATCGCTTGATGAAAGCAATGGACCTCCCAAAAATGTCTACAGTAAAGCCTGTTTTCAAAAAAAGGAAAAACAAGGTTTCTTTAACACGGCCAAATCATCTAAACCAAGCGTTCAATCCACCTGCACCAAATCAAGTTTGGACAAGTGATTTTTCTTATATCCCCATCGGGAAGAAAACATTTGCGTATTTGTGTGTCGTTTTAGATTTGTTTTCTAGAAAAGTAATTGCTTGGACCGTAGGATCAACGATTGATACAAAACTAGCCATTCAAACATTAGAAAAAGCACTTCATTCTCGAAAATTAATGAATCCTGTTCTTTTTCATACAGATCAAGGGTCTCAATATACCTCTTTTGAATTTAGAAAGTTTATAGAGCATCATCCGATTGTCCATTCTCTTTCAAAACCAGGTTATCCGTGGGATAACGCCGTTACCGAAGCTTTTTTTAAATATATGAAAAAAGAAGAATTAAATCGCCGTTCATTCCATTCAATCGAAGAAGTACGTTTGGCTTGTTTCGCTTACATTGAAGGATTCTATAACACCAAACGTCCTCACGGAACATTAGATATGCTTACACCAAATGAAAAGGAGGCTCTTTACTTTGAATGTCTTTAAGTATCTTCTCTTTTTGTGTCTACTTTATTGACATCTATCCAAACATAGCCTTTGGAACAACCCCATTTTTCAGCAAGTTCTGCTTGAGTAAATCGTGTTTGTTTTGACTTAGCAAAGTATTTTTCTTCAATGATTCTCATTTGCTCTGACACTTGTTCTTCTACCATTTTTTCTATGACATTTGCTAATTCCTCTTTAACACTCATGCCTACACCTCCTACGTTGGTTGATTTTTATTCATTCCTTTTGATAAAATTTCCTTATCAGTGAGTAGTCCACTGAAATAACTGATAAGGTGGTGATTTTAATGGAAAATATTACTGAAATTAAAGAATTAAAAGATGTAGATAAAGTTAATAAACTTCTAAAAGAAGGTTGGAAATTATTGTCAGTTAATACTTACTATCCAAACCATATGATTAGAACGACTAATATGGAAGCTGCTCCACTTATCTACGTACTTGGTAAATAATTCTTTAATCCATTCCTATATTTTATAGGGATGGTTTTTCCTTATAATCACTTTGTTACTTTTCTATTTCTAAATTAATACCCAAAATCTCTTCAATTTGTTTTAGTCTCTCAATCGGTTTACGATGTTCATTTAAAATATCTTGTAGATAAGCCATTGAAATTTTCATTCGACGTGCCAATTCTCGTTGGCTCCATTTCTTTTCAATAAGGGCAATTTGTACTTGTTGTTTTAAAGTCATTAGTAGCCACCTCCTCCTACTACTCAATTGATAATATTCAATTATTTTTGTCAAATCTATTGACAGTCAATTGACAATAGTACATAATGTAAGCATAAGAAATACAGCACACAAAAAGTGAGCTTTACTTATGTCTGGGGAGACAATTCAGTTTTTGTTTCGCTTTTTGTATGCCATAAATTACTTGCTTACAAAACATAGTATAATTGACTATTATCAATTTGTCAACGAATTATTTGTACAATTGTCAATTTCTTTGTTTTAAAGCCGAAAGGTCTGATATCATGCTATTAGATAGAGTTAAGTTATTGGCAAACGAGAAAAAAATGACCGTTGCCGAGTTAGAAAGAAAATTAAATTTTGCACAGGGAAGTATAAGTAAGTGGTCAAAACAATCTCCTTCTAGCGAAAGATTGCAAAAAGTAGCTGATTTTTTTGATGTCAGCGCAGATTATCTCCTAGGTCGTACAGATAAACGCCGATATTATGATTTAACAGAAAAAGATGAAAAAGATATCCAAAGAGAATTAGAATTGATTATTGAAGATATGAAAAATTCTGAAGCAATTGCTTTCTCTAAAGATACAGAAGAACTTTCTCCCGAAGCACGTGCTGCAATTCTTTCTTCAATTGAAGAATCTTTACGTATTGGAAAAGCTCTTGCCAAGAAGAAGTTCACTCCTAAAAAATATCGTGGTAATCAACAGTAACAAACAGGAGGATTTTCATATGCTTTTATCAGAAGTGCCGTATAAAATTGAGAAACTAAAAAAACAATATGGGACCAATGATCCATTCAAAATAGCTGAAAAGAGAGGCATTACTATTCTATATGGCTATTTTGGTGATGAAGTATATGGTTTTTACACCAAAAATCATCGATGTAAATTTATCCATTTAAATGCAGAATTACCTTATCAAAAAATGCTTTTTGTTTGTGGCCATGAACTGTCTCATGCTATTTTTCATCCAAATGACAATACAGCACAAATGACTGCAGACAGTTTTTCTTCTACTTCTAAAATAGAAGCTCAAGCAAATTGCGGTGCTACACACCTTTTAATAGATGGTTCACATTTAAACGAACTATACTATCCTACTAAATTAGATATTTTAAATTACTATGGATTACCATTAGAAATGGGAATATATTTGTAAAAATAAAAATCAGTTTTGTAGATGATTTTTATATAAATATTTTTAAGAAACGAGGAATTATTGGTATGAAAAAAATAGTTATTGGATTAATTTTCAGTAGTTTGTTATTAGGTGCTTGCGGAAATACAACAAGTTCTACTAATTCAGATGCACAAAAAACAATTGATAGTTTAAAAACAGAAAATTCAAATATGAATAAAAAAATCAAGTTTTATGAAAGCTTACTAAAAACAGACGAATCTTCTTCATCTACTGAAACGTCAAAAACAGAAAATCAATCAGCAACAAAATTATCTTTAAATCAAACTTTGGAACTAGGAGATGAAAAAAAACAAGCTGAAATTAAAGTGATTGAAGCTACTACCAATCAATCAGCTTTTCCAGAACATATGATTAGTTTGGATAACTATGATACTACAAAAATGGTGGCTGTCACAATCGAATACACCAATGTAGCAATGGATGATAATTTCCTACCATACTCAAGCTATTTCCAAGCGTTCTCAGATGATGGACAAAAACTAGAACAAGTTAATCAACAAAATGGACAAGATGCTGTTTCCATGGGTAGAACTGGAAAAACTCAACTTTTCTGGGAACTTCCTGTCGAAGGCTCACAGTTCAATCATATGGAAATTGATTTTGTACCTAGTGATAAAAAAGTAGCTACATTCGATATCAATGTTAACCATTAATAAAAGCATATCTTATAAAATATAAAAATAAATACACATTCAGCTATTTAAGCAGTAATTATAAAAAGCCTTCGGGCTTTTCTTTTGCAGAAATAAGAACATACATTCGAGAAAGGAAGAAAACTATTATGCTATATTACGAATTTAGAGAGTATTTAGAAACTCACGCTAAACAATCACTTGATTTATTTATTGAAAAAGCCACAGAATACCAAGAAGAGAAAAATAAAAATAGAAAAAAAGACAAACGATGGAATGAAGTCCAAATTCAGCGTGCTGTTAATCAAATGTTAGATAAACTTATAGATAATGCTTACGAACAAATCAAAGCTAAAAAAGGCGTTCCCAAATATAACGGTACACAAATTTGGATAGATTTCATGAATGAATATGAGTTTTTAGAAATGTTTTCTGATGGAATAAACGAAATGGAGTTTTTTGAATGAAAAAATGGTCTGGAAAAGAACTAGCTGAACACATAATAAGTTATCATAAAACAAACAATCCTTTACTTCTAGCAAAAATTTATGGATTCGAAATTAATCATATAGTTCCTTTAGGATCTCCAGCAATGTATATCATCCATGATGATGGAAAAAAAGAAATTCTTGTAGATTTATCTATGCCCCCTAATCTTTCTATGTTTCATATTGGGAAACAGCTTGCATTATATCTGCTAGAACATCCAGAAGAAATTATGGGAGTTGATTAATATGGCTACAATAAAAAAATATACAAAAAAAGATGGTTCAACTGCCTATATGTTCAATGCATATTTAGGCATTGATCCATTAACGGGAAAATCCAAACGCACAACTAGGCGTGGCTTTAAAACTCAAAAAGAAGCAAAACTTGCTCTTGCTCAGTTACAGATAGAAATTGACCGTGGAAAATTTGTAAAACAAGATTATAGCTTATTTAAGGATGTTTACGAACTCTGGTATGCTCAATATGTAAACACTGTCAAACCATCTTCTGCTGAAAGAGTAAAAATATATTTTGAAAAACAAATTTTACCTGCTTTCGGTGAACTAAAATTAGCTAAAATTACTTCTTCTTATTGTCAAAAAGTAGTCAATGAATGGAGCAAAAAATATAAACGTTTTGATTCTATGAAAATGTACGCATCAAAAATATTTGAATTCGCAATTGCACAAAATTTACTGTCAATAAACCCAATGAAACGAATTATTATGCCTAAACGACAACGAGAAATTAAAACAAAAGAGAACCAAAACTTTTTAGATAGACATGAGCTCCAAACATTTTTAAATCTTATCAAACAAAAAGAACCTATACAATACTACACTATTTTTCATTTGCTAGCCTTTACTGGTATGAGAAAAAGTGAATTAGCTGCTTTAAATTGGTCAGATATTGATTGGAACAACGAAACAATTAATATCAGTAAAAATGTCTCATACACGGCTAATAACAGAACAATATCAACTACTAAAACAAGTTCTTCTGATCGTACTATTTCAATTGATTCTACAACTTTAAATATTTTAAAAAAATGGAAATTAGAACAAAAAAAAGAACTCTTGGCTAGAGGCATAAGAGTTGAAGAAGATAAAAAGCAATTAGTTTTTAGTAATATAAGCAATCAAATTATGCCAGCCAACATTTTATGGAAAAAATTGAAAAAATATCCTCAATTTAATATATCTCCACATGGTTTCAGACATACACATGCCTCTCTATTGTTTGAATCAGGAGCTTCAATTAAGCAGGTACAAGAAAGATTAGGACACAGTAACGTAAGTACTACATTAGATATCTATACACATGTAACTAAAAACGCTGAAAAAGATGTGGCAAACAAATTTTTAAATTTTATGAATTCATAAATATGGTATTCAAGATGGTATTCAAACTCCAATTTATTAATATCAAACGCTGATATAAGTGCATTTAAAACTCATAATAATAGATCACGATAATCGGTTCCCCAACCAGATAATTCTAAATCATAGTCTCTCGTTTGATCACGATCAACACGAATAGTAAAAGGAACTTGAGTAACATTCACTTCTAATCCGTCTAGATTTTCTTCCAATTGAAATTGGAAAAACTCAGCAGCTTTTTTGGCGCTGTCTGTATCATCTGTTAAAAATTCTAATTTGATTTTATCCAGCCCAATTTCTTTTTTCCCTTTTTCCCAGAATTCTTTTGCTTTCGCTGTATCGTAGGTTAAGTAGTTATTTTTCTTAGCAGCTAGTTTTGTGAAATCTGTTCTATCTGGCGCAATCGTTTGTCCTGGCGGAATTACTTGATCTGTAGCCGTTGATTGATCTTGCAAGACTTCTTTTACAAAACTTTCTTTATCAAAAGCTTGTGCCAACGCTTTACGAATATTGTTGTTCGCTAAAGCCGGATTTTCTTTTCCATCACGAACGCTGTTCATTTTTAAAAAGTATGTGACGAATTGAGGAATTGAAAGAAAGGCTGGATTATCAACATAACCAGGAATAAATTCACCACTTAGCTTATTCACTACATCCAATTCATTCGAGTCAAACAAATTCACCGCTGTCGTTGGGCTCTTAATTACTGAAACTTTCGCTTCTGTTAATTTAACTTTTTCAGCATCCCAATACGTATCATTTTTTTCGTAGGTCCAGTCATCGGAAGAGGCATTATCCCATTCTTTCAATTTAAAAGGACCATTATAAATCAAATGTTCTGCATCAGTGGCATATTTATCCCCTTGTTCTTTGATATATTTTTCATTTTGTGGAAACAAAACAGGAAACGAAAGTAATGATTTCAAATAAGGGGTAGGCCGCTCTAAAGTTATTTCTAACGTTTTATCATCTAGCGCCTTAACCCCAAGAGTATTCACATCTGCGCCTTCTAAAGCAATTTCCTTAGCATTTTTAATGACATCAAAAAATAAAGCTTGATGAATCGACCCTGATTTAGGGGAAGCAACTTGTTGCCATGCATAAACAAAGTCATTTGCTGTTACTGGATCATCATTCGACCATTTGGCATCTTCTCTAATCTTAAATGTATAAACGGTTTCATCTTCAGAAATCGCTGGTTCTTCGGCAGCGACCCCCAACTCTAATTCATCTTCTTTACCTAAAACATAGAGTCCTTCATAAACTTGATTCATGACTAAAGTCGAGGTCGTATCCCCCGCTGTGTGTGGTTCCATTGTCGAAATAGCCGCTTCAGAACTAATTGCAATTTTTTGTTCCGCTGCTTTGTTACTATCAGCCGAGTTTCCCGTTCCCGCCTGACAAGCCGTTAAAGCTAAAAGCAAACCGACGCATCCTAACATTTTTAATTTCTTCATACCGATCCCTCCATTTTACAAACTATAACCTTCAAATTTACCAGAATTTTCTGATAAAATATAGAAAAAGAAGCATATCTGATAAGAGTCTCAAAAAACTTACAGATTATAGAAATACTTGAGAAATTTAAAGTAGCTGAAACAATAGTAAAAGCATTAAAAATTAAGTATACTATTGCTATATCTTTAAACGATGCGTTTCTATAGGTTGTAAGCGCTGATTGTTCTTATTTGGTCACTTGTGACTACCAATCACGTGATGACTTGGAACTTTTTTCTATTAGTATAAGGATACCTTATTTTCCCTAAAATAGTTTTGTAACATCTTACAATAAATACACTTAATTTTTAGATAATTCATACAAAAGGAGGCCTTGCTAATGATGACGGTCAATGATCTACTCCATGCAGAAGAACTACCTGGTTTAACCTTATTGACGCACGAGACCAATTTAGATGCGCCAATTCTACAAGCAAATATTTTAGAAAATCCTGATGCTTTTGACTGGTTAACGCCAGGAGAAATTTTATTAACTACCGGCTATATTTTCAAAGATCAGCCTTGCTTGCAAAAACGTCTTATTCAAGAACTAGCAAATATGAACTGCGCTGCTCTAGGCTTTAAAGTCCAACGTTATTTCAATGAAGTTCCACAAGAGATGATCCAATTAGCGAATGACGTCGGATTACCAATTCTCTCAATCCCTTATAATTACAACTTTTCTCAAATTATTTCATTGGTCAATCGCCGAGTCAATCAACCTGACGAAACGATTAGCCAACATTCTGTTCATATGCATAATAAATTTTATACAATTATCAAAGCTGGCGGAAAAAGTACCCAATTACTGGAAGTATTAAGTGCCGCGATTCAAGCGCCTGTAATGCTTTTAGACGAGCGTTTTCAGATTATGAATCATTTTGATTTACCTGATGCACCAACAAGAATCACCAGTATTTTAAACAACGCGACTCTCAAAAAACAGTTTGAGACAGCTTTAAAAGCCCAGAACAATGAGCTACTATTATTTTATAAAGAACCATTGACTGTTGAATTTTCCTTAGCGAACCATCAGTTATCTTTGCGAATTTTACCCATCAAAAAGAAAAATCTCAGCTTATCTTACTTAGTGATTTGGCAAACTACCAAAAAATTACAGACGATTGATTTATTATCTGTGGAGGTCTGTGCTCACTACCTTTTACCACAACTTCAATTAGAATCTTCGGAAAATTTAACAACGAGGCAAAAGATTGGGGCGCTGTTTCAAGACCTTATCCAAGAAAAAAATACCAATCCTCAAGCTTGGCAAGAATTTAGTAATTATCTGCAATTAAATGAAAAAGATACATTTAGTCTCTTGCTTGTAGCCATTGAACAATTGGAACAACTGTTTAATCCGACTATTCAAATGAATAGCATTGGCCATCAATTGAATCATATTTTAGAAGGATATCGACAAAAAATTACTGCCTTTCCTACACAAACTGGCTTTATTTTATTACTAGAAAATCCAGCACAAGAGGAAGCCACCTACCTTGCACAAACCACTCATCTTGCCAAGAATTTACTAGAGCAACTAATGAAACTGAATCCAAAATTATCATTTAAATTAGCGATTGGTCCAACTGTCAAGAAAATCACCAATCTGTGTGATTCTTATAAATTAGCACAAGAAACATTCCACTTAGCACAAGCAAGTCAAGAATTACAACAACGAACTATTTTGAATTATGACGACCTCTTTTTTTATCGTTTAATGATCGAAACCCTGACCAAACAAGCCAAACAAAAAATATATCAACGATTGATTGAACCATTAGAAAAAGAAGATCAAAAACATGAAAGTTCCCTACTAGAAACCATCAATACCTACTTTCAATCGAATAAAAATATTTCGTTGACTGCCACAAATATGTATGTACATCGTAATACAATTATTTACCGCTTAAAAAAAATAGAAGAGATTCTTCACTTAACTTTAGAATTTCCTGATAGTTCGCTACAACTAAGTTTGGCTGTTTATTTATATAAACAAAAATTACTATAAAAAAGCCACCACGAATAGTAAATCGTGGCGGCTTTTTTAACTGTTTCAATTTTGCTAGCGAATAATCATTACAGAAATTGGGGCATATCGAGCCATATAAGCTGCTTGGCTACCAAAAAAGCTTTTTAATTTGCTAGTTGACTTGGAGCCAATAATTAACAAATCTGGTTTATTCAAAGGAATAAGCTTATTAATAATTAATTCCCCTGGGTTCCCTTCATTGACAATTACACTTACTTTATCGATGCCATTCGCTAACGCTTCTTGTTGATATTTTTCCGTTTGTTTCTCTAATTTCGCCAACTGTTCTTGCCAATAATTTTTATCTAACGATTGGTAAACATTAATCTCTTTCTCTTCTAAAATCGAAACAATAACCAATTCAGCTTGTTCTTCTTTTGATTTTTGGATAGCATAATGAAATGCTTTTAACGCATCTGGCGACTCTTCAACACCAACCATAATTTTTGAAAATTTCATTATTTAACCTCCTCTACTTGTCGCTCCATAGCTGCAAGCTGCTGTGCGTATCGTTTATCACCTTTATATAATTCTACAACCGTCCAAACTAACAAGAGGATGACGAGTGCTATGATGACATAAGCAATATTATCGGCTAACGTAATTTGACTCGCTGTCGGATTATCACCGAAGAATCCTTCAATTTGATCAGGTAAGCCTTTCATATTGAGGTAAATTAAGCCAATGACAGAAACCCAGCCTAATAATTTAATTAACCACGAGTTTTTAAAATGTTCACCCATTTCAACACGGCTATCTGTAAACATCAGTAAAGGCAACATCGAAAATGGCAAAGCAAATGCTAGAAAAACTTGTGAATTGTTCATTAAATTATTAATCGCGATATGCTCTTCCACTGTACTTTTCCCGCTGGTCATTAAAACACAGATTAAGACAGGAATAACAGATAACAAACGTGTGACCATCCGACGTAACCAAATTGGCACGCGCATATGAATAAAGCCTTCCATAATGATTTGACCAGTTAACGTTCCTGTAATTGTTGAATTTTGTCCTGATGCCAATAAGGCTACCGCAAATAAAATCGATAAAATCCCAGAACCTGCAATATGCGCTAAAATAGAATTACTCATAACCGCTGGATTTGATAAAGCATCAAACAAACCAAAGAATGAAGGATCTTTGACACTGCCGGATTTAAAAACGGCCACACCCATAATCAATAACAAAGAGTTAACAAAAAATGCCATCGTTAATTGAATATTAGAATCCCAAGTTGAAAAGCGTAAAGCGCGTTGAATATCGGTTTTATCTTTACGATCAATTTTACGACTTTGTACAACAGAAGAATGTAAATACAAATTATGAGGCATCACTGTTGCACCAATAATCCCCAATGCACCTGTCAGTGGCGTTTGCCCATTCACCGCATGTGATGTAGAAAAAGCTTCTGCGCTAGGAACCAGCCCTTTAATTACATCTCCCCATACTGGATTTGACAATGCCACTTGATAAGCAAAAATTACAAAAATTACAACAATTAAAGCAACAACAATAGCTTCAATTTTTCTAAAACCAATTTTTGTCAATAACAACAAAAGTAAAACATCAAATACCGTAATGAAGACAGCCAGACCTAAAGGAATATGAAATAATAAATATAAGGCAATTGCGCCCCCGATAACTTCAGCGATATCTGTAGCCATAATTGCTAACTCTGTTAAAATCCATAATACAATACCTAACGTCTTACTAGTTCTAGCACGGATTGCTTGTGCTAAATCCATCTGTGAAACAATGCCTAATTTAGCAGCCATATATTGGAGCAACATTGCAATCAAACTGGAAATTAAAATAATCGACATCAATAAATATTGAAAATTTTGTCCCCCAGTAATTGAAGTAGACCAGTTTCCTGGATCCATATACCCCACTGCTACCAATGCTCCTGGACCTGAGTAAGCAAATAACGTTTTCCAAAAACTCATATTTTTAGGCACGTAGATGGTGCCATTAATTTCTTCAAGCGAAGGACCATTTGCATATTCAATCAAATGATGTCTTTGCTTTGGTTCATGTTCTTCTGAATTTTTCAATTCAATTCCTTCTTTCGTTTTGCAATAATTTTAAAAGGCCCTTCCCGTTAGAAGGTTAACCTCTAATATATTTTAGGTACACCTAAAATATACTGCTAAAAATAACAAAATGCAAGACTTGAAAGAAAATTTTGTCAGTGTAAAAATAGGTTGTCGTAAATGTGCGATCTTAAAGTTTGAAGAAATTAGGATAGCTAGTAGTTGATTATCTTAAGAAGTAGAAAATAAGGGACCTAAGTCATTTCAGCTTAGGTCCCTTATTTTGTTTTTATTCGGTTACTCTATTAAGAATGGTTGCTACAATTTCTGTCGTGTCAGCTGAATGATTTCTAAAAATCTCGGTAAACTGAATCTGACGAAAACCTTCAAGTACTTCGGGCAACTTATTTTTCCCCCATTCAAAAGTTCCATCATTTCTTTTCAATAATCTTTGTAAAATTTCTTCTTTCTCGACCGCTAACAAAAAATGGTAAACGTCAATGCCTGCTCGTCTCAGATATCCAATCAGCTCTTCTTCATATTCCTTTTTATAAAGGGTCATTGGAACAATAATCGGCCGTCCAGACTCTTTGGACATTCGTTTTAATAAATGAGCATTCCAGCAACGCCATTCCTGATACTCTTGAAAATCATTTTCTTTCATTTCTTCGGGAACTAACTCCATCAATGCACTACCAATAATTTCTGGATCATAAATGATTGCATTGGGAAGTTTTTGTTGTAACTCATGTGCAATGGTCGTTTTTCCGGCTCCAAACGCACCGTTTAACCAAATAATCATCATAATTTCCTTTCTTCTGAACAAATTTCTTTGTTGCTTAATTTAGGTGCTAGATTACTTTTAATTTTTTTATCTTTTTTATTTGTTCATCTACGCTATATGTGCCATCTAAAAGATAGTCTGAACTTGCTGATACTTTTTTTTCATGTTCTATAAATAGTGGTCTAACATTATTTAAATAGTTATGGGCCCACTTAATAATACTTTCTCCTTGAGAATAAGAATAATCTCTAATCACTTGGCGAGCAAAACAAACATCTAATGGCGTTTTCAGGTAGATCACAATATCAATAAAAGGCTTCAAATCATCGTGTAAATAGCCAAATGGAAAGTCTATAAAAATATAGTTAAATTTGCCTTGAGCATTCACAGAAAAAAAGTCTTTCATTAACTGGGTAATATCGAATAAATTGACTGCAACGTTGAAATTTTTTAATAAAAAAGCATGGGATGGTGCCGATGGCAAAGCATCAATACTATAATCATCGAATGAAAGTACATAAGCATTTTCAACAGTATCAGATAAAACATTAATGAGTGTCGTTTTTCCACTTGCTGTCACACCGCTAATTACTATCACTTTTGTTTTCAATACACTACCTCCCAAAATTTTATCCATTCACGTATAGTTACTACTTACATCTTTAACAGTAAACGAGACAAACTAAAAATACAACACCCTATACTATTCACCTTGCATTACATAACATACTCATCTGATAATTTCCCCCTAAAAAAACAGAATATGGGCAATCTTTTTAAGAATCATTGAATAGAATAACAACAAACAGTAATTCAGGTATAACTAGCTAGAAATTGTTTTATTTTTAGTCACGAGTATGATAAGCATGTAAATCAAATAGAATCATATTAGGTGAGGTTACTCTGAAGAACACAGGTTATCGCTCGGAAATGTCGAGAGACAGTAACGAGTAAAGCAGGGATTGTCGAATTAAGGCTTTCCTAAGATAACTAGAATTTTTTTCTTACGTCTCAGAAAGCCAAAGCTCAATTATTGTGATTACCCTATAATCTTCTTCTTTTATTCGGCGACCTCTTTAATATGATTAATTGGAGGTTTTTAAATTGAAAGCTGTCACTGCATCATCTAAGAAAAATACCCTACTTGCTAAAAGTATCGGGAATCTTACCTTGCTCATCATTTTAGGCATTTTCATTTTTATCATCGTCTTCTCTTGGCTAAAAATGAATCGCCCTCTTCACACCCTTCCCTCAGAAGAATTCCTCGCAACACCAAGTAAAACAGATGATTTCTTATCTCCATCAAATCTTTTTTACTTTTCAATTCGAACCATGTTTCGAATGATTGTGGGTATGGCTTGGTCCTTCCTGTTTTCCTTTGTTTTTGGTATTTTAGCCGTAAAATATAAAACGGCACGAAGAGTCATTTTACCATTAGTTAATTTCCTTGAATCCGTTCCATTACTAGGCTTTTTGACCTTTACAACTGCTTGGTTACTTGGTTTATTTCCAGGAAATGTGATGGGCGCAGAAGCGGTTGCTATTTTTGCCATCTTCACAGGTCAAGCTTGGAACATCATGTTGACTCTTTATCAAATAATGGAAGTTATTCCTTCAGATCTAGTCAATGTGACCGATCAGTTCAAGTACAATGCTTGGGAAAAATTTTGGCGTCTTGAATTTGTTTACTCAATTCCTGGCTTACTTTGGAACGTTATTATTTCTCAAACTGCGGCTTGGTTTGCCTTGGTGGCCAGCGAGCAAGCTTCTGTTGCCTTTCCTAAAGAAACCAACCTTTATTTACCAGGAATTGGTTCTTATATCCAAGTAGCATTAAATCGAGCCGACTTTAAATCCTGTTTATGGGCTGTTTTTGCCTTATTAATCAATGTGGTGATTTTAAACTTTTTAGTTTTTCAACCTTTAGTTCGAGCCACTTATTATTTTAAATATGAAACAGATGTCGAAAGTACGACGCCACCTAAATCCATCATTTATCATTTATTAAAAAAAGCAACTTTAACGAAATACTTTTCAAAAGCTTTTGTGAAATTCAGTCATTTTTGGATTTACGATTTACCAAAAGTTTGGTACTTTTTCAAGCTAGACTATCTCTATCGATTACTAGCAAAATTACGCCATTTCTTCAAAACATTATGGTATGTCAGCTTAACCATTATTGGGGTTTATTGTTCTATTAAGCTCTATCATTTCTTGCCCCATCAAGATTTCAGCATGATTCCTAGATTAACACTTTATACTACGCTACGGGTTACCTTGGCCATGGTCGTTGCTGGCATTATCTTTACTCCCTTAGCAATTTGGGTTGCGAATGATAATCGGCGCTTAAGTATCGTTCAGCCGATTGGACAAATTTTAGGCTCCATTCCGTCAAATGTTTATACTCCATTCATTGTGTTGATTATTAGTATGGGCTTCAACAAATTAGAATGGTGGATTCTACCACTCATCATGGTTGGTTGCCAATGGTATTTTTTCTTTAATGTAATTGCTGGCTACTTAGCCATCCCTGATGATATTCGTGACGTGACCAAACTTTTTAAATTATCTAAATGGCAATGGTGGACAAAATTTTTGATCCCTTCTATTTTACCTTACCTCATTACAGCAATTATTAACGCTGCTGGTGCTGCTTGGAACGCTGATATCGCAGCAGAAAGCATTCAATGGGGCAAAAAATCAATAGATGTTACTGGCCTAGGACAATATATTGCGGCAAACGATGGCGTAAAAGATAAATCTGCCTTAGGAACCTTAGCGATGTGTTTCGTTGTTGGTTTATGTATCGCCTTTGTTTGGCAACCTTTATATCGAGCAGCAAAACAAAAATTTCACTATTAATAGCTGGACGACTCAACTCGACTAAATTTTTAAGATAAACTAGAGAGGAGAACGATAGGTGATTTACCTTGACCTATCTAATAAGACGATGGAAAATAAAGAATTATTAAGCATAAAATCAGTATATAAAGAATTTGAAATTGAAGGACATTCAGAACATTTAAAAGTCCTTGAAAATATTGATTTAACAGTTAAAACGAATGAATTTTTAAGTATTATCGGACAATCAGGAACAGGAAAATCAACGTTGCTCAGAAGTATCGCTGGACTTCTTCGTACAACTAGAGGTGAAATTACTTTTGAAGATAAAATCATTAATGAGCCTGATGCCAATATCGGCATGGTTTTTCAACATTTTGCCCTTTTTCCTTGGTTGACAGTTGAAAAAAATATCAGCTTTGGCTTAGAAAACCGTAAAGAAATTTCCCGTGAACAAATAAATAAAAGAGTCAGTAATCTCATTGAAATGATTGGTTTAACTGGTTTTGAAAAAGCTTATCCCAGAGAGTTATCTGGTGGAATGAAACAGCGTGTAGGCTTTGCTCGTGCTTTAGCCATCGAACCTAGCTTATTGCTCTTAGACGAACCTTTTTCAGCTTTAGATATCATTACAGCCAGCCAATTATCTAACGATTTATTAGAAATTTGGCTAAACAATCAAATTGCGACTAAATCAATTGTGATGATCACGCATGATGTTCAACAAGCAGTTCAACTTTCTGATCGGGTTGTATTAATGGATGCAAATCCTGGTCGTATTGCCAAAATTTACTCAATCGATATCCCCAGAAATCAACGTTCGCCAAAAACAACCATTGATATTGTAGAACAAATAACAGAAGAAATGGTTCGTCGCATTCATTTGTAAATAGAACTGTTTTGACTTCTGCTTATGTCTTGACAAAGAGTTACTTAAAAGACTATTATTTCTTTGTAATAAGTTAGGTGAGGCTCCTATACAAACATAGGCTATTGCTCAGAAATGTCGAGAGACACCAATGAGTAGAACAAGACTGGTCGAGAAGAAGGCTTTTCTCAAAATAGCTAAGAGTGATCTTTACGTTGTATAGTGCTAAAGCTCAACGTTCATGTTGATATATATTTTTAGTCTCTAGTCAATCAGTTAAGTAAGTACTTTTATTTAAAATTAAGAGAGGAGTGAAAGTATGACTACTATGTTAGCAATCATTGGAACTGTTGCAATCATCACAGTTCAAGTTATTGAATATAATATGACAGAAATTCATATTCCCACTGCAGGAACATTTAATGACGATGATGCAGAACCCCCACATTCTTCTGTAACCCTTGTATTTATTCGCACTATACTTATCACTCACTCACTTAACTTTCCATCTCATTTTTTTGAGATGGTTTTTTTATGTATTCTAGAAAATAATAAACAAAAAAGACTGTTAAATCAATGATTTAACAGTCTTTAGTATACCGGCGGCCGGGGTCGAACCGGCACTCCCGTGAAGGAACTGGATTTTGAGTCCAGCGCGTCTGCCAATTCCGCCACGCCGGCAAGATATTTTGGAAGGCGGTAACCGGATTTGAACCGGTGATGAAGGTTTTGCAGACCTCTGCCTTACCACTTGGCTATACCGCCATATTCCATTTTTGTTACAAAAAAACTGGGGTAGCTGGATTCGAACCAACGCATGACGGAGTCAAAGTCCGTTGCCTTACCGCTTGGCTATACCCCAATAAAATTACAAAGGGCGACCGATGGGAATCGAACCCACGAATGCCAGAGCCACAATCTGGTGTGTTAACCACTTCACCACGATCGCCGTAATCTTAAAAAGTGTATCTATTAAATAATTAAATGGCAGGGGCAGCAGGAATTGAACCCACACCAACGGTTTTGGAGACCGTTGTTCTACCTTTAAACTATGCCCCTAAAATGGAGGAAAGTGGATTCGAACCACTGAACCCTAAGGAACGGATTTACAGTCCGTCGCGTTTAGCCACTTCGCTATTCCTCCATAAATGGCGTGAGACAGAGTCGAACTGCCGACACACGGAGCTTCAATCCGTTGCTCTACCAACTGAGCTACCACGCCTAAAACAAAAGCTTGTTCAAATAATTTTCAAGTAACAACATTAAATGGCGGTTCCGACGGGATTTGAACCCGCGATCTCCTGCGTGACAGGCAGGCATGTTAACCCCTACACCACGGAACCAACCGAGTAATGGAGGTTAACGGGATCGAACCGCTGACCCCCTGCTTGTAAGGCAGGTGCTCTCCCAGCTGAGCTAAACCTCCAAAAAGGAATGTTACTATTAAAATAAATGACCCGTACGGGACTCGAACCCGTGTTACCGCCGTGAAAGGGCGGTGTCTTAACCGCTTGACCAACGGGCC